>NZ_FNKL01000001.1 GCF_900100115.1 Chryseobacterium soldanellicola | reverse complement strand
TATATACCTTATTTAGGGTGGTTTTAGCGGTGGGGCTCACCTGTTCCCATTCCGAACACAGAAGTTAAGCCCACCAGCGCCGATGGTACTGCGAATAGCGGGAGAGTAGGTCGCCGCCAGTTTTTATTTAAAACTCCTTCATCAAAAGATGAAGGAGTTTTTTTATGCCCATACTTTAAAAAAATACATCATTGATCAATGATCAAGCATTAATGATTAATCAAGCATTAATCATTAATAAAAAGATCAATTAGTCATCAATAATAAGGAAGGAGTATTTTTGCCTATTGCCTATTGCCTATTGCCTATTGCCTATTGCCTATTGCCTATTGCCTAATTTGGGAGCTCCAGTTAATTATAGAAATATTTTAAAGATATACTGTCAGATGCCGGAATAAATTCAATAAAAACAGAAAAGCTATTCTTAATCTATCTTTACCTCTTAATTATCTTGATAGTAAAAAATGAAAAGAAAGAGTTTTGCATTTTCATTGCTTCCTTCAGGTTTAAAATATTTTCTGTCAATGTTTTTTATGCAACGTTATTCTTTATTTTTGCTAAATGCTAAAGACTCGTCAATATTATTTAATATTAGAAACTTGCAGTGTATATTTAAGATACAGATAAAATCTGATATTGGCTATATTTTTCCAGGTTGCAAATTTAAATGTAGAATATCCAAATAGCATTCCTATAGTATTTAAAATTACATCATCAATATCAGCTACTCCACGACCCGTGATTGATTGAGTTATTTCAATTAAACTTATTGTAAGAATAAAAAAAAGGATAAGAGGAATTATTTTATTAAGTTTTTTAATAGTTAATCCTAACCAACCAAAAGGACTGAAGACAAAGATATTTCCTATCAAATTAATTAAAAATGACTGCTTGTTAATATGATCATCACATAAAAAATGATGAATTGTATTGAATGGCGTTAATTGAAAGTAGCTTATAGCCGATGTTTCTCTATCACATCCGAAAAACATCATAAAAGGAAAATAGTATAAATAGTAATGAGTACTGCAAAATATCTTTTCATAAGTTTTTGTTAACAATAGATAAGAGTTTTGTAGGTGTTAGCTTCTTACTATACTAACAAGAATATTGCCTTAATAGACACATTGTGGAAAGTTTATGCTTCTTTATTATTTTTTAACTTCATAAAGAAGCCCCACTTTGAAAGTGAGGCTAAAATATTTTTAAATGATTATTTATTATACTTGGATAACTCCCAAATTAAATTTCTCGGTAATTGGAGAATGATTCGCTGCTTCAATTCCCATGGATATCCATTTTCTGGTATCTACAGGGTTAATAATAGCATCTGTCCATAATCTGGCAGCCGCATAGGTTGATTCTGTCTGCTTCAAATATCTTTTAGAGATAGTGTCTAAAATTTCATTATGCTCTTCTTCTGTAATTTCTTTTCCTTGTTTTTTTAAGGTGGATTCTTGGATTTGTGCTAATACTTTTGCTGCCTGCGAACCTCCCATTACAGCAAGATCTGCCCAAGGCCATGCAACGATTAATCTAGGATCGTAAGCTTTTCCGCACATTGCATAATTTCCGGCTCCGTAAGAATTTCCTGTAATGATGGTGAATTTAGGAACGACAGAGTTGGCAACAGCATTTACCATTTTTGCTCCGTCTTTGATAATGCCGCCATGCTCTGATTTTGAACCTACCATGAAACCGGTAACATCCTGCAAGAAAACCAATGGAATTTTTCTTTGATTACAATTTGCAATAAATCTTGTAGCTTTATCGGCTGAATCTGAATAGATTACACCTCCGAATTGCATTTCACCCTTTCCACTTTTTACCAATTTTCTTTGGTTGGCAACAATTCCTACGGACCAACCATCAATTCTGGCGGTAGCACAGATTATTGTCTTACCGTAATCAGGCTTATATTCTTCATATTCAGAATTATCTACAAGACATTTAATAATTTCCAACGTATCATATTGATCGGCTCTGGAAACGGGCATGATTCCAAAAATATTATCCTGCTTTTCTTTTGGAGGAAAACTTTCAATTCTGTCAAAACCGGCTTTTTCTGTAGTACCGATAGATTTCATGATATTTTTAATTCTGTCTAAAGCATCTTTATCGTCTTTAGCTTTATAGTCCGTAACTCCGGAAATAGAACAGTGTGTTGTTGCTCCTCCTAAAGTTTCATTATCAATGGTTTCGCCAATCGCAGCCTTCACCAAATAGCTTCCCGCAAGGAAGATAGAGCCTGTTTTATCAACGATCATGGCTTCGTCGCTCATGATAGGCAGATAAGCTCCACCTGCCACACAACTGCCCATTACGGCTGAAATTTGAATGATACCCATTGAACTCATTTTGGCATTATTTCTGAAAATTCTTCCAAAATGTTCTTTATCAGGGAAAATTTCGTCTTGCATCGGTAAATAAACGCCGGCAGAATCAACTAAATAAATGATTGGAAGCTTATTTTCCATGGCGATTTCCTGAGCTCTTAAATTTTTCTTTCCGGTGATCGGAAACCAAGCTCCGGCTTTTACTGATGCGTCATTCGCTACAACAAGACATTGTCTCCCAGAAACATATCCCATAACCACCACAACGCCGCCACCTGGACAACCGCCGTGCTCTTCATACATCTCAAAACCTGCAAAAGCGCCAATTTCTATGAAATCCGAACCTTTATCAAGAAGATACTCAACTCTTTCTCGTGCAGTCATTTTTCCTTCATCACGTAACTTTTGAAGCCTCTTTTCTCCACCTCCTTTTTTAATTTCGGTAAGTAATCTGTTTATTTCGGATAGCTTTAATCTATTTTGATCTTCTCGTTTGTTGAATTCAATGTCCATAAAAATTTCAATTTTTCCGCCTAAAGATACTATTTTTATAAGGAATAGTAATTGTAATAAAACACTTGTTTAAATAATTGGTATTCAGAAATTTGTGAAATATTTAACAAAAAAATATTTTCAATTATCTGATATTTTTTTTAACTTTACGATAGAGTAATAGGGATAATTATCTCTATTAATACTCTAAGTTCCTAGTTTATTTTTTTAATAGTTTATTATTTGAAGGCCCTGAGAGTTGAGCAAACTTTCAGGGTTTTTTATTGGAAAAATTTTATATAGGTTTTCAAACGTTAATTTTACATTTTTTGCTTCATTTGTAAAAGCCTTTTGTAAATTTGCAACTTAAAATTCAAAGCGTTATAAGATGCATAAATTAGCACTTTTCAGATTGCATTTAATTGTTTTTTTGTGGGGATTTACTGCAATTTTGGGAAAACTGATTCATGCAAATGCTCAGATTTTGGTTTTTTACAGAATGCTGTTTGCCGCAATTTTTTTATTTGTTTTCATCAGGATTTATAAAAAAGAGAGCATTAAGGTTTCAAAAAAAATATTTTTTCAGCTTGCGGCCATAGGTTTTGCAATGGCGCTGCATTGGTATTGTTTCTTTTATTCGATCAAAGTTTCCAATGTTTCAATTGCGCTGAGCTGCTTGTCTTTATCTACTTTATTTGCTTCGATTTTAGAGCCCATTATTTTTAAGCGTAAAATTGATGTCTCAGAGGTGATTATGGGAGTAGTGATTGTCGCCTGTATTTTATTGATTTTTAAAACTGAATTTCATTATAAAGAAGGAATTATTTATGGAGTGTTTTGCGCCATATTCGGAACCATATTTTCTGTTTTTAACGGAAAAATGTTTGGGAAAACAAGTTCCGGAAATATTATTTTTTATGAAATTTTCTCAGGATGGGCAATTTTATTGGTATTTTATCTGATTAACGGGCAAATTTTTCAGATGAATGAAATAAGTTACAGGGATATTGCGTTAATATGCTTATTGGCAAGTGTTTTCACTGCTTTCCCGATGCTGGAATCGGTGAAATTAATGAAATATATTTCGCCTTTTACACTAATTTTAACAGTTAATTTAGAACCGGTCTACGGAATTATACTAGCTTTTTTTATCTTTGGGGAATCAGAGCACATGAGTTATATTTTTTATGTAGCTTCGGGAGTTATGATACTGGCAATCATTGCCAATGCATTAATAAAAGCTAAGAAGCAAAAAAACTTAAATTAAGCATCAATTTATATGATGAAAAAATATTTTTTACTTACATTTTTAATGATATTCGGGTTTTCACAATCTCAGATTATCAGAAAGTATTCCAATGAATTTTTAAATATTGGAGCCGGCGCCAGAGGTCTGGCAATGGGAGGAGCCGTAATTTCCAGTCAGGATGATGTCTATTCACCGATGTGGAACCCGGCTGGTTTAATGGCAATTGAAAGAGACTGGCAGGGCGCGGCAATGCACGCAGAATATTTCGAATCTATTGCAAAGTACGATTATCTGGCCTATGCTAAAGTTTTGGAAGAGGGCGTTTTCGGGGTTTCGGTGGTGAGATTGGGAGTTGATAATATTTTAAATACAACTCAGTTAATTGATACTGAAGGAAATATCGATTATGATAAAATTACAAAATTTTCACAGTCAGATTACGCAGCGATACTTTCTTATGCCTTTCATCCGGGAGGAAATCCTAAACTGGATGTCGGGGTGAATGCTAAAATCGTTTACAGAAATGTAGGAAAGTTTGCCAGCGGATATGGCTTTGGATTTGATGTGGGAGCCATTTATAAAGGTGATAACGGATGGAGATTCGGAGGAATGCTTCGTGATGCGACAACAACGGTCAATTTTTGGAGTGTAAATCAAAAAGAGCTTTCAACGGTCGTAAATGGGGAAGAATTCAACCCTGCGCCCAAAGATAAAATGGAGCTTACAATGCCTAAACTGAATGTTGGGGCAAGTAAGAAATTCGATATCAACAGCAGTGTTTATGTATTACCGGAAGCAGGAATCAATGTAGATTTTGCTAAAACGGCAGCACTTGTTTCAAGTGATTTTGCAAGTATTACGCCGTATGCGGGAGCTGAATTAGGATATCAGAAAATGATTTTTGTAAGATTGGGGGTTAACAGATTTCAGTCTATTACAGATATTGAAGACCTTAAAAGAAAAGTTTCTTTCCAGCCAAGTGCCGGGATCGGGATCAGATACAGAGGTCTTACGCTGGATTATGCCATTACAAATTCTGGGATTGGCGGATCTAACTTCTATTCTAATTTCTTCTCTCTTAAATTGGATATGGGAGAATTTAGAAATGACTAATTTAATTTTAATTATAATGAAAAAACTTTCTATAGCATTATTTGCATTTTGTTTAACTACTGCTTTCGGGCAACAAAAAGTTTCTGATTATAAATATATAATTGTCCCTGAAAAACTGCAGACCTTTAAAAATAGCTTTGGTTTGGAAGGTTATCTTGAAAGAGCCTTGTTTGCTAAAAACTATATTGCCGTGACAGGCACCAGAGATGCCTGGCCTGATGTGGTAAGAGAAAATGCTTGTAGTGCCCTGAATGCAGATATTATCAATGATAAAAGCCTTTTAAGAAATAAGGTTATTTTACAGTTTAAAGACTGCAACGATAAAGTTTTACTTGAATCAAAAGGAATGTCCATGATCAAGGAATATGAGGAAGGTTTTCCTGATGCCCTGAAAGATGCTTTAAAGCAGGTTCCGATTTCGGCACCGGTTGCTAATCTGCCTGTTCAGAAATCAAAGGTTTCAGAAAATAATAATTCTACAACTAGCACGGCAGTCGTTCAGGAATCAAAAGCACCAGCTGCAGGTAAATATAGCAATGGAAAAGTGACTTTGCAAAAAATACAAATTGACAATGATCAGTTTATTCTTGCGGACGCCAACAGCTCTGTTCCTTATGCTACATTTAAAGCAAGTGCGAAAAAAGACGTTTTCAGGGTAAAGCTACAAAACGGAGATTCCACCATCGGATATTTTGAAAATGGGAATATCATTATTGAAATCCAACAATCAAACGGAGAATTTTCTAAAGAAGTTTTCTCGGCAAAATAATATTACTTATATATAAAAAATAAAAACGCCTTATCTGATAGAAGATAAGGCGTTTTTTATTAGCTGTTTAAATTTTTATTTTTTAATAAACTTAACGGTTTGATTTCCTTTATCACTTACAATTTTCGCAGTATAAACTCCGGGAATCAGATCTGATAATCTTACAGAAGCTTTTTTATTATTGATAGATTCATTTTTAATCAGCTTACCATTCAGATCATATATTTCTATAGATTTCACTGTTTTAGTATCTTCAATATTTAAAACATCTAAAACAGGATTCGGATAAATTCTGGCTGTAGATTTTGTAACCTCCGAAGTAGCCAGCTGTGCAATATTTACAGTATAATCCGTCCATGTACCATATCCATAAACGCTACATGCAGAATCAGGAGTAGGAGAGCCTGCTCCGGAATTCGCAAGACGGTTCCATATTCTCATTCTATAGCTTCCAGCTAATACTGAAGCGGGAATCATGAAGTTTCCGGTATAAGTTTCATTTTGATTTCCACTGTAAGCCGGTAAAAATAATGTTTCTCCGGCATCATCAAAATCACCGTCCTTATTAAAATCGATGGCCATTCCACAAGCAATCCAGTTAGTTGTTAATACATTTAAAGTATAGTTTGTAGCTGTTGTCAAATTAATAACTACAGATGTTCTATCCCTAGCTGAAATGCATGTTCCTGCTGCAAAAGTATTATCAAAGCCAACCTGAGGAATTGTGACCTGAGTAATTCTCCAGTTAGTACAGCCACTGTTATAGCTTGGGCTGCAATACGTCTGAGCAGACAGCAGATTTGCCAGTGAAGCCGTTAAAAATAATGCAAATGATTTCGCGAAAAAATAATTTAATTTCATAATAATTGGTATTTATTTATACCAGTCTAAATTATAAAAAAAATAATTATTTCTCCATTTTAGGATTAAAATAACAATAATTTTGATATTGTTTAATTGTTTTGTGTTTAATGGGTTAGATTATATGTGATTTTCATTATTATTAAAAAAATCATGAATTATTTTCGCCTTACTTTTTCCTAAAATTTCCTCCAGAGTCTCTAAATTTGATTCCTTAATGCGTTTTACAGACTTTAATTTAGATAAAAGCATCTCTATGGTTCTTTCACCAACCCCCGGAATTTCTTCAAGCTCAGACTTTATCGTTGAATTTTTTCTTCTCGTTCTGTGATGTCTTACGCCAAAACGGTGCGCTTCGTCTCTTACTCTTTGCAGAATTTTTAAGGTCTCGGATTTTTTATCAAGATACAGCGGAATAGGATCTTCCGGAAAGAAGATTTCTTCCAGCCTTTTGGCGATCCCGACAATGGTGATTTTTCCGTAAAGGCCAAGCAGTTTTAGACTTTTTACGGCTGAAGAAAGCTGCCCTTTTCCACCATCAATCAAAATCAGTTGCGGAAGGTTTTCAGCTTCGTCCAGCATTCTTTTATACCGGCGATAAATCACTTCTTCCATCGTTGCAAAATCATTCGGGCCTTCCACTGTTTTAGGGTGAAAAATCCTGTAATCAGCCTTGCTTGGCTTTCCGTCCTTAAAAACTACACACGCAGAAACCGGATTTGTTCCCTGAATATTGGAGTTGTCAAAACCTTCAATATGTCTCGGCTCAACAGGCATCCGCAGCAATTTCTGCATTTCAGCCATAATTCTGTTGGTGTGTCTTTCCGGATCGACGATCTGCACTTGTTTAAGCTTTTCTAAACGATATTCTTTTGCATTTTTTTCTGAAAGCTCAACGATTCGTTTTTTATCGCCAACTTTAGGAACGATCAGTTTTACATTCGGAATTTCAACGGATAAATGGAAAGGCAAAAGCACTTCTTTTGAATCTGAGCCAAATTTTTGGCGGATTTCAATCAAAGCTTCTTCCATAATATCTTCATCGGATTCCTCAAGGATTTTTTTGATTTCTGTAGTAAAGCTCTGAATAATATTTCCATTTCTAATTTTAAAGAAATTGACATAAGCCGCCGTTTCGTCGCTTGTCATTCCAAATACATCTACATCATCAATATTTGGATTTACGACCGTATTTTTGGTCTGGTAATCTTCTAAAATATTGAGTCTTTCTTTAATTAATTGGGCTTGTTCAAACTGTAAATTTGATGCGTGCTTCATCATCTGATTCACCAGATATTCTTTTGCTTTCCGGAAATCTCCTTTAATAATTCCACGGATGGCATCAATCTTTTCATCATAATCTTCCTTGCTTTCAAGTCCTTCACAGGGGCCTTCACAATTTTTAATATGATATTCGAGACAGACTTTATATTTTCCGTCGTCGATTTTATTGGGCGCCAAATTTAAATTACAGGTCCTGAGCTTGTAAATATGCTTAATGGTATCCAATAAAATCTTTGCCGGACGTACTTTTGCATAAGGCCCGTAATATTCTGAGCCGTCTTTGATTTTGGTTCTTGTCAGAAAAATCCTCGGAAAGGCTTCATTTTTAATACATATCCAGGGATAGGTTTTGTCATCTTTCAACATCACATTGTAAAACGGCTGATGCTCCTTGATAAGGTTATTTTCTAGTAAAAGAGCATCATATTCGCTGTTTACAATGGTTGTTTCCAATCGCTGGATTTTACCGACCATGATTCTGGTTCTGTATCCGGAAAGATTTTTATTGAAATAAGAAAGAACTCTTTTCTTTAAATTTTTTGCTTTTCCGACATACAGCAGGTGCTCGTTTTTATCATAATAACGATAAACGCCGGGTTCGGATGGTAAAGTTTTAAGCTGTAATTCTAAAGAAGGATTCATATAACAAAATTACGGAATTTAAAGCCACAAAAAAAGCTGTAGAATTTCTACAGCCTTAAAATTTATGTTAAAATTACATTTTATCCGTTTGTCATTTCGGTATATTCATTTACCAAAAAGCTGAAATAATCCCATTCAACAGAGTTTTTAGGATATTTTTTCATAAATTCAGCGTTGTCTCCAAAAAGAAAGTCATAATTGTCTTCAAAATCATCTTTGTGAAGCCACATCACCTTATCACCTTTTTTTACATAAAAAGATTTGATAACGCCACCGCCTAATTGAGGACCGTAACCAAATGAAACGCCGCCCGTTTCTTTCGCTCTGGGATCATGATAAACAGAAATAATATCATCAAATCCGGGGTTGATAACCTGCATTAAGAATTCTTTATCATCTTTTTTGTTTTTAAGAGAAACCGTCTGATTTACGAAATAAATACGGTCATTATTGGTTGTTTTAGTCAATTTTTTTGTGCTGTAATTCCTAATGTTGCCCATGTATTTGGCCACTTTTGCAAATTTCTCTGCATTGCTTGGGTAGACATACATTTCACCAATCTGATCAGCATTAAAAACCGTATTTTTTTTAGAAATACTGTCTTTAATTGATACTTCAAAAATTTGCCCTTTTTTTGTGTCGATTTTACTGCAGAAGCCTTTATGCTCGCTTCCGTCTTTTAAAATTATGGTGGAAGTTTTTTTAGGAGACGGAGAATTAAATCCTTCATTAAAAAGATACATTTCCATTTTTTTGATCTCTTCCTTGGAATATTTTACTTTTTGTGCAAAAGATGCCGTGCTTACAAGGCATAATGCCAATAATAAAGCTTTAAGTTTCATAAGTTATTGTTTAAGGGCATAAAAATAACAAATTAAATGACTTATTGCCTAAAATAATTTAACCGCATATTTTAGTTTTACAATTATTGTTAAATGTGTAATTTTAGGCAAAATTTAGATAATGATATACGGTATTGATGTTTTCAGTTTCCATGATGTATTGGAGATTTGCAAAACTCCTGGCAAAGCCAAATTGAACAAGGCGGCGAAAGATCAGATTTTGAAATCCCAGAAAAATGTTCAGAAAATTGTAGCGTCAGACAGATGTGTTTATGGTATTAATACAGGGTTTGGGCCTCTTTGTGATACAAAAATCTCTGCAGACGAAACAGCTTTATTACAATATAATTTAATTATTTCTCACGCGGTAGGCGTAGGAAAACCGATTGATAAGGAATTTTCAAAAATTATGATGATCTCGAAGGTTCATGCACTGTCAAAAGGTTTTTCGGGAGTTTCTCTGGAAGTCATTGAGAGATTAATCTTAATGCTGGAAAAAGATATTATTCCTGTAGTTCCTGAGCAGGGTTCTGTGGGAGCTTCCGGGGATTTGGCTCCGTTGGCGCATCTTGTTTTACCGCTTTTAGGCTTAGGTCAGGTTTGGGAAGGGGAAAATATTCATGAAACTGCCGAAATTTTAGAAAAACATAATCTTGAGCCATTGACTTTGGGACCGAAAGAAGGCTTGGGATTAATCAACGGAACTCAGTTTATTCTTGCTCATGCGATCAAGGGGCTGGAAAAATTTGAATATTTATTAGATCTTGCAGACATGACGGCGGCGATGAGCCTTGAAGCGTACAGAGGTTCCGGAAGTCCGTTTAAAAAAGAACTTCACGATATAAGACCTTTTGAAGGAAGCAAAAAAGTAGCAGCCAGAATGCTGAAATTTTTGAAAGGCTCTGAAAATATGAAAGCCCATGAAGATTGCGAGAGAGTTCAGGATCCTTATTCGATGAGATGTGTTCCGCAGGTGCATGGAGCAAGCAGAAATGCTTTTGAACATCTTAAATTAATGGCTGAAACAGAATTAAATTCAGTAACAGACAACCCGATTGTTTTAAGTGCTGAAGAATCTATTTCAGGAGGGAATTTCCATGGGCAATTAATGGCTCTACCTTTAGATTATGCAACGCTGGCGGCGGCTGAATTGGGAAATATCTCAGACAGAAGAAGTTATTTATTATTGGAAGGAAAATACGGTTTGCCAAGATTATTAACGGAAAGCTCAGGATTAAATTCAGGATTCATGATTCCTCAATACACTTCTGCGGCGTTAGTAACGGAAAATAAAACACTATGTTTCCCGGCTTCTGCAGATTCTATCCCGACGAGTTTAGGGCAGGAAGACCATGTTTCAATGGGAAGTATTTCGGGGAGAAAATTCAACCAGGTTTTAGGAAATTTGGTTAATATTTTATCAGTTGAATTAATGTTTGCAGCACAAGGTTTAGAGTTCAGAAGACCTGCGAAATGCTCAAAAATTATTGAAGAAAATTATGCGATCCTTCGTTCCAAAGTTGCGAAGCTTGAAGAAGACAGATTGATCGGGAAAGATATGCTGGCGATTGCAGAATTGATTAATAATAGAGAATTCGTTGTTAATTAATTTTTTAATTTAAATAATATGAAGGCTTCCAGAAAATGGGAGCCTTTTTGTTTCCCCCACAGATTTCAGGGATTTACACAGATGTTAGCACATATTTTTACAAATAATCCTGAAAACTAAAACACAAACATCCGTGTAAATCCCTGAAATCTGTGGGAAATAATAAAAATCATTATTTTTACAAAAGAAAAACAAACAATGATAAAAAGAACAGATTCTTCAAGTACAGACTTTCAAAATTTAGTAAAGCTTCTTGATGCAGATTTGGCAATCCGTAATGGTGAAGATCACGCATTTTACGATCAATTCAATAAAATTGATGCCATTAAAAACTGTATTGTAATTTATATCGACGAAAGTCCGGCTGCTTGCGGTGCCTTCAAAAAGTTCGCTGATGATACTGTTGAGATCAAAAGAATGTACACCCATCCGGATTTTAGGAAAAGAGGTTTAGCATCAGCTATTGTTAAGGAATTAGAAAATTGGGCAAAAGAATTGGGGTATAGAAAAGTAGTTTTGGAGAGCTCGTTACAACAGAATGAAGCGCTTTCCATCTATGAAAAAAGCGGCTATCAGAGAATTCCAAATTACGGACAATACATTGGGGTCGACAAAAGTGTGTGCTACGAAAAAGAATTGTAAATCAATATTTTAATCTCAATTTTGTTTTTTGGAAAATTGCCTTCGTTTATCCAATTCTCACACTCGTCATGCTCAGCGAACCGCCAATTAATTCATCATTAAATAAGGACAGATTTTCAGACTTATCTTTTAATCCTAAAGAATAAATCAATGGCAGATAATGATCCGGACTCGGAACGGCATATTGCAGAGAAGTCCCCTGTTTATGATAATCGATAATATTCTGAAAATTACCGTCCAAAAGCCAATTGTTGGTTTTCTCACGGGCTTCAATCGCCCAATCCCAGCCGGCTCCGACCGTATTGATATTTCTCCAGTCGATTAATCTTAAATTATGAATAATATTTCCGCTTCCGATAATTAAAACACCTTTTTCACGAAGTTTATGTAATCTTTTTGCCAAATCAAAATGGTATTGCGGAGGTTTTGTATAATCGATACTCAACTGAATGACAGGAATATCTGCATTAGGATACATATGTTTAATCACCGACCATGCTCCATGATCCAACCCCCAGCTGTGATCTTCTTCTACCAAAACCGGCGCCAGAATTTCGATGGTTTCTTTGGCTAATTCAGGACTTCCTGGAGCTGGATATTGTACATCAAACAAAGCTTTCGGAAAACCTCCGAAATCATGAATGGTTTCCGGCATATCCATCGCGGTTACAAAAGTTCCTTCCGTAAACCAGTGCGCAGAAATACATAAAATAGCATTCGGTTTCGGAATTTCCTTCGAGACCTGCCTGAAACCCTGAACAAACTGATTTTCTTCAATAGCATTCATCGGAGAGCCATGCCCGAGAAATAAAACCGGCATTTTTTGAGTATTCTTGAATTGATCGCTAATGTTTTTTAAATCGTTGAGATTCATAAGGTTTTAAATTTAAGTTAATAAAAAAAGACTCAGTAATTAAGCAAATCACTGAGTCTTAGAAACTATAATAATTTTGCTATGCTTGTTTTACGAACTGTAATTCACCGGCAACTTTCACATCTTCGCTTACCATTACACCTCCCGCTTCAAGAGCCGCATTCCAGTTTAATCCGAAATCTTTTCTGTTGATTTTTCCTTCAAAAGAGAAACCTGCTTTTGTATTTCCCCAAGGGTCAACGTTGATGCCACCGAAATCGATGTCAAGAGTTACAGGTTTTGTAATTCCGTTGATGGTAAGGTTTCCTGTAACAGCTCCGTTCAAAGCCTGAGCCTCGAAAGTGATCGTTGGATTTGCTTCAGTATTGAAAAATTCAGCAGATTTCAGGTGATTATCTCGGTCTGTATTATGCGTTGAGATAGAATCAGTCTGAATAGTCGCTGTCGTTTTTGCGTTGGCAAAAGAATCGTCTTCTGATTCGATTTCAGCATTGAAATTCGTAAAATTTCCTTTAATATTAGAAATCATCATGTGTTTTACTTTGAAAGTAATTTCACTGTGCGCAGGGTCTAAGTTCCATTTTGTAGCCATTGTATTGTATTTTTTATTGTTATTTATAATGCAAATGTAGGTCAAGGTAAAGGTATAAATCATTGATTTAGGATAAGAAATCAGTTCTGTAATAATTTTAACTTCAAATTAACATTCCGACTCGTCATTTCGACAAGGAGAAATTTATTTACCTATATTTTAAGGAGCTATTTCCCGCTTTCCGCACTCGCTATTTAGAGATTTCGGCGGCGGCAAAGCCGCCGCCGAAATCTCTAAATGAGCTCAAACAATTGCTGCAATCGCGGCTAGGGTATTTGTCATTAGTTTAAATATTCAACCAATAAACACTGTGTTTGTCATCCCGAAAGGATCTAAACTCTAGTATTAGCGATATGTTTGATCATTGAACAACAACAGTTAAACGCCTTTGCATTAAAAAAATATTTTACCTTCAACATGATAGAGTTGCAAACTAAAACAATGAATATTAAGTATTTTATGAATGTTTTAATTTAACATTTTCTTAACGGATGATTTTTATTTCTTATTTTTGATGGATTCAATTTTATGCAATGAAATTATATAAATTTTCTTTATTGATGCTGGTTTTGGGCAGTTCAACATTTGCTCAGACTCAGAAATTCACGATGGCGGAAGCTGTAAACGGCTTGAGAAGTAATCTTGCAGTGAAAAATATTTCGCAGTTTTCATGGTCTAACGACGGAAAATCTTACATTCAGGCGGTGAAAGGCGGATATTTGATTACGGATCTAAAAACGAATAAACAAGATACTTTGATGTCTTTGACTCAATTAAACAAAACTTTTTCAGATAATAAGCTGAAAGCAGTTCCGCAGATCAAATTTATCAGCAATTCAAACGGTTATTTCAATTCAAACGGCAAAATGGTTTGGGTGGAAAAATCAGGAAACGACTGGAAAATAAAAAACTCTGTTGCAGTAGACGAAAATGCTTCTAATGTTAAGGTTTTCGGGGATAATCAGACTTTTGCTTTTACGGTAAAGAATAATTTATATGTCAGTAAAAACGGGAAAACAATCGCGGTAACAAACGATTCCGATGAAAATATTCTTAATGGCGCTGCCAATGTTCACAGAAATGAATTCGGAATTGACACCGGAATTTTCCTGGCTCCAAATTCTGAAAGCGTAGCATTCTACAGAATGGATCAGACGATGGTTGCGGATTATCCTGTGATCGACTGGTCGGTAACTCCGGCTGTGAATCATAATATCAAATATCCGATGGCTGGGCAAACGTCTCATCAGGTGACGCTGGGAGTTTTCAATATTAAAACTCAGTCGACGGTTTTTTTAAATATCGACGGCGAAAAAGACCAATATTTAACAGCTGTTACCTGGAGCCCGGATTCAAAATATATTTTTGTTGGCGTACTGAACAGAGGTCAGAATCATATGAAAATGAACCAATATGACGCTGTGACAGGAAGTTTAGTGAAAACCTTATTCGAAGAAACAGACAGCAAATATGTCGAGCCGCAACATCCGCTGACTTTCTTTCCGAATTCTAATACAGATTTTATCTGGCAAAGCCAGAGAACGGGCTACAATCACTTATTCCATTATAGTTTAGAAAAAGGATTGATCGCACAGATCACAAAAGGAGATTGGCTGGTAACTGAAATCTTAGGGTTTAATGAAAAGAAAAAGGAAATCTATTTCACTTCTACGAAAGAAACTCCTTTGGAAAAACACATTTATAAAATTAACTGGACGAATTTTAAAATGCAGCGATTAGACAATGCAGAAGGCGTTCACACAGGAATTTTAAGCAGCGACGGAAATTATCTGTACGATATGTACAGCAATGCTAATATGCCAAGAGTTGCGAATATTATCAATACAAATACATTAAAACTCGACAATATTCTTACGGCAGAAAATACATTGAAAAATTATCAGCGACCTGAAATTAAAAATGTAAACCTAAAAGCTGACGACGGAACACCTTTATACGGAAAAATTATCCTTCCGACGAATTTTGATCCGAATAAAAAATATCCCGTTATCGTTTATTTATACAACGGACCGCATTTACAGTTAATTACAAATACTTTCCCCGCATCAGGAAATCTTTGGTATGAATATATGGCACAAAACGGATACATTATTTTCACGATGGACGGAAGGGGTTCTGCCAACCGCGGAATGAAATTTGAGCAGGCAGTTTTCAGAAACTTAGGAACAACGGAAATGAACGACCAAATGAAGGGGGTAGATTATCTAAAATCGCTTCCTTACGTTGATTCAGAAAGAATGGGAATTCATGGATGGAGCTTTGGTGGATTTATGACGACGAGTTTCATGCTTCGCCATCCTGAAGTTTTTAAAGTTGGTGTTGCAGGAGGTCCTGTGATCGACTGGAGCATGTACGAAATCATGTACGGTGAAAGATATATGGATACTCCTCAGGAAAATCCGCAAGGGTACGCCACGGCTAATTTATTGGATAAAGTTCAGAATTTAAAAGGAAAATTATTAATGATCCACGGTGCGCAGGATGATGTAGTTGTCTGGCAGCATTCCATCAAATTCATTAAATCAGCAGTTGATAACGGAGTACAGTTAGATTATTTTGTTTATCCGGGACATCCGCACAACGTGATCGGAAAAGACAGAGTACATTTAATGCAAAAAGTAACAGACTATTTTGATCAGAATTTGAAGAAATAATATTTAAATCCAGCCGATGAGGTTGGATTTTTTTTGCTTCAAGGTAAAAGAACAATATCCGTTCTTATCAAACATCAATGTTTTTGATTGTTAAGTAATCTAATTTTGTGTTATTAAAATCAACAATATGGAATTAGGAATAGGAATGTTTGGCGATTTATCAGTTGACCAGACAACCGGAAAATATAGAGATGCAGGCGTAAAGATCCGTGAAATTCTTGAACAGGTAAAAGCAATGGATGAGGTCGGAATTGATGTTTTCGCAATGGGAGAGCATCACCGTCCGGATTATGCGGTTTCGTCACCGGAAATTGTTCTGGCTGCAGCGGCAAGCATCACAAAAAATATAAAATTAGCTAGTGGAGTAACAGTTTTGAGTTCATCAGAACCCGTAAAAGTGTATGAAGATTTTTCAACATTAGATCTGATTTCTGACGGAAGAGCAGAAATATTCGTTGGTCGTGGAAGTTTTATTGAGTCTTTCCCGCTTTACGGATATTCCCTGAACGATTATGAAGAGCTTTTTGATGAAAAATTAGAATTATTATTAAAAATAAATTCAGAAGAGAATGTTTCATGGTCCGGAAAACTTCGTGCGCCGATGCAAAATCAAACCGTTTATCCAAGAGCAAAAAATGACGGAAAACTTTCGATCTGGAGAGCTGTTGGCGGAACTCCACAGTCGGTTTTAAGTGCTGCACAGTTGGGAATGCCATTAGTTGTTGCGATCATTGGCGGAATGCCGATTCAGTTTAAAAATTTAATTGAATTTTATAAGCAGGAATATCAAAAAGCAGGTCACGATGTTACCAAAATGCAAATTGCCGTTCACTCGCACACTTTTGTAAGTGAAGATCAAAATGTTGTCGACGGCTATTTTAATAATTATAAATCTCAAATGGACAGAATAGGAGCTACCAGAGGTTGGGCGCCTTATACCAAAATGCAGTTTGACGGCGGAAGGAGCAAAGAAGGAGCATTGTTCATCGGAAATCCTACGGAAGTAGCAGATAAAATTGCTTACCTGAAAGAAATTTTCGGAATTACAAGATTCATTGGTCATATGGATGTCGGCGATCCGGCTCATGACATTATGATGAAATCAATTGAATTATTTGGTGAAAAAGTGAAACCGGTTATTCAATCATTATAAAAAAAATAAAACCCTCCATTGAATATTCGGTGGAGGGTTTTTCATTAAACTAAATATAAAAAGTTTAATACATAATAATATTAATGTTATTTTTGATAAAACTAATTTATATGAAAAACCTTTGGGTAGTTTTACTTACTTTACTGGGAATTGTAATGAATGCACAAGATTTACAAAAAATTGCAAATGAAATAAAAGAAGAGGGTACTGACCTATACAGAAGTGAAATGGCAAGTTGGTACGGAACTGATATTTTTCGCGCCAATTATGAAAAAATGGATAATGTTAGTGGCTATTTTTCTTATATCGACGAAAAAGTTCCAAAGTGCATTTTCTTTTCTAAAGATAAAAAAGTAATTGGGACAATTGCTTTTCCTACTAATTATAATCCTAAAGATGCAAAACTAGATTTAAATGAAAGAGATTTTACTTCCTTAGAATCAGAATATTTTACGATCAGACAAAATGCCTTAACTAGAATTAAAAATGATACTATTTTCAAAGTCTATCAAAATACAAGTTTGAATATTGTTCCGATTATTAAAAATAATGTAAAAAAAGTATATGTGCTGACAGGACCTTCGGTTGATAATGTTGTTGTTTTTGGAAATGATTATTTAATTTCTTTTGATAATAAAAATGAGGTTAAGAATGTTGAAAAGTTGCATAAAGGGATGATCGTTCAAAACATTAATGATAAAGAAGTAGGAAAAACAGTAGGCGGAGTACACTCTCATATTTTGGAAAATTGGCAGACGATTACACCTACAGATATTTGTACGTTAATGCTTTATTATAAATTTACAAATTGGGAAAGTTATACAGTTGTTTCTAAAAAATATGTTAGTATGTGGAATGGAAAAGGAAATGGTCTTCTAATCATGAAAGAAAAAGCTTTCAAAAATATGACTGAAAGTATAAAAAAAATTGATGCCGAAAGAAAAAGTAAAACAGAAGAGTTAAAATAATAATTTATGCAGCAGCCACCTAAAGACCCACTACACGGAAAAAGACTCGATACCATTCTCGAAGAACTGGTTGAATATTATAATGGCTTTGAAAAGTTGGGCGAGCAGATTAATATCAAATGTTTCACAGATAATCCGAGCATCAATTCTTCCTTGAAGTTTTTACGGAAAACCGATTGGGCAAGAGCTAAAGTAGAAAGTTTGTATCTTTTTATGCTAAGAGAGAGAAAGCGAAACGAAGCGAAGAGAGGATAATATAATTTTTCCTTAATCAGTCTTTTCAAAAATAGTATATTTGTGGCGTTAATCGTGAAATAAAATCACGAAAAAAAAGAAAAATATGACAATTGAACAAAATCATGTTGTAGCTGTAAAGTACATCCTTCACACCATCGAAGCAGATGGAAGTAAGATTCTTGTAGAAGAGACAACAGCAGAAAACCCACTTACATTTTTATATGGTATGGGAATGATGATTCCAAAGTTTGAGCAAAATATCTTTGGATTAAAAGCCGGCGATACAGCAGCTTTCGTGATTCAGCCGGAGGAAGCTTACGGTGAAAAACAGCCTGATGCTATTGCGCAGTTGCCGATCGAGATGTTTAATGAATCTGGAGTTCCGCCTGTAGGAGCTATTTTACCATTATCTGATAACCAGGGAAATAACTTCCAGGCATTTGTAGTAGAGGTAACACCTGAAGTTGTAGTGGCAGACCTTAACCACCCAATGGCCGGAAAGGTTTTAGATTTCCAGGTAGAAATTTTAAATACACGTCCTGCGACAGAAGAAGAGTTGTCACATGGTCACGCTCATGGAGTTGACGGAAACGAAGCTCACTAAAAAATAATATAAATGTCCGATTTTTTGTCGGACATTTTTTTTTGAGTTTAATATTGTTGATGATTATTTTAATCTAAAAATTCTCCTGAAACATAATACCAACGGTCATGCATTTTCTGGAATACGGAAAACTCGTGATGAACTTGCGAATTTCCGTCCTGATCAGTGTAATAAGCTTTAAACTCAACATGATTCAATGCCGGAGTCTGGACGATTTCCAGTTTTGTCCATTCATTGATTTCTCCCCATTCCTGTAAATCTTTTTTATTGTGAAGTTTTCGTTTTCCGGGAAGAGTCGTTTCCATTAAATATTCACCATTCGGAATCGCAAATGCAGAAAATCTTGAACGCATCAATGCTTCAGCAGTCGGAGCGTGTTTTTCTCCGGTGTGATAGGGTTTACAGCATTCTTCGTAGGTTTTTCCTGAGCAGCAGGGACAATTCATTTTTAATTTATTTTCGAAAACAAATTTACACGAATATTTTTTCACTAATAACACAAATCTTGTATCAATAGGAACGGGCTTTAGCCCGTTTAAATAAAATATTAAGTCTAAATTGGCTTTAGCCAAAACTTAACAATTAAAAATCCTCGTGATATTAGTGAAAAAATATTCGTGTAAATTTGTGTTTAATCAAAACAAAAAGCATCCAAATTAATGAATGCTTTTATAATTTATTTAATAAATCCTCTGTTTCTCAATAAAGGTTTAATATCCGGATCATGTCCTGTAAAATCTCTGAATGCCTGATTAAGATCAACAGAATTTCCTACAGAAAGAATATATTTTCTGAAACGGTCGCCGTTTTCTCTTGTCAGTCCTCCGTTTTTTGAAATCCATTCCCAGGCGTCGTTATCCAATGTTTCAGACCATAAATAGGCATAATATCCCGCAGAATAACCGCCTCCCCAAATGTGTGCAAAATAAGGAGTATGATATCTCGGAGGAACGGTTGCCAAAGTAAATCCGTGTTTTGCCAACGATTGTTTTTCAAAATCTAAAACTGGAATCAACTGACTTTCGTTGGTTACTGTATGCCAGTCCATATCTAGTTCTGCGGCAGAAACTAATTCTGTCGTCATATATCCTTGATTGAATGTTGATGCTTTCTTGATTTTATCAACCAAAGCCTGTGGAATTGGCTGTTTTGTTTCGTAATGAAGCGCATAATTCTTTAAAACAATCGGATCTAAGGCCCAATGCTCATTAATTTGTGAAGGAAATTCGACAAAATCCCTCGGTACACTTGTACCTGAAAGAGAAGGATATTTCTGGCTTGCAAACATCCCGTGAATCGAGTGACCAAACTCATGGAAAATAGTTGTAACATCATCATAACTGATTAATGAAGGCTTTCCAGGAGCAGGCTTCTGATAATTGTAACAGTTGACAATAACAGGTTTTGTGCCTAATAAATAAGACTGCTCAACGAAATTACTCATCCAGGCGCCTCCATTTTTAGAGTCTCTTGTGTAGAAATCCAAATAATAGATCGCGATAGATTTTCCGTCATGATCAAAAACTTCATACGTTACCACATCAGGATGATAAACCGGAAGATCGGTTCTCTTTTTGAAAGTCAGTCCATAAAATTTTTCGGCAGCGAAGAAAACACCTTTTTCCAAAACAGTTGTGATTTCAAAATAAGGTTTTATTTGACTTTCATCTAAATCAAATTTCGCTTTTCTTACCTGTTCAGCGTAAAAATTCCAGTCCCAGGGTTCAACCTGGAAACCTCCGTTTTGCTGATCGATTAAGTCTTGAATATCTTTTGCTTCACGTCTCGCTGTTTCTACAGCCGGCGTTGCGATCTGATTCATTAATTGGGTTGCAGCTTCAGGCGTTTTTGCCATCTGATCCTGCAATTTCCAGTCTGCGTAGCTTTTTTTACCTAAAATCTGTGCCTTCTTAAGCCTAAGTTTAGCTAATTTTTCAATCGTTTCCCTTGTGTCATTTCCATCGCCTTTTTCAGCTCTCAGCCAAGATGCTTTGAATAATTTTTCTCTGGTTGCTCTGTTTTTAAGATTTTGTAAAAGAGGTTGTTGCGTTGTATTTTGTAACGCTAAAAGATATTGTCCTTCTTTTCCTGCATTTTTTGCATCGGTTGCCGCAGCAGCGATTTCATCGGCAGAAAGTCCGTCTAATTCTTTAGCATCAGAAAAGAAGACGCCGCCTACTTTTCTTGCTTCCAGTAATTTGTTTGAATATTGAGTGGAAAGTGAAGCCAGCTCCTGATTGACTTGCTTTAATTTTTCTTTATCAGCCGCAGAAAGATTGGCGCCTGCGATTTCAAAATTTTGCTTATAATATTGTAATAGTCTTTTGCTTTCGGAGTCTAAACCGTTTTCTGTGATGGCTTTTATTCTTTTATAAAGATTTTCATTCAGATACATTTTATCGGAATGTGCCGCGAAAATCGGAGCGTATTCTTCATCTAAAGCCTGTAAAGTTGGGTTTGTATTCGCGCTTGTTAAGTTTGAAAATATAATGGTAGCTCTTTTCAAGACTTCACCACTTTTTTCCAACGCAACGATCGTATTTTCAAAAGTCGGGGCTTGCGGATTGTTGGCGATGGCAAGAATTTCGGCGTCGTGTTGTTTTAATCCAAATTCAAAAGCCGGTTTAAAATGTTCATTCTTAATTTTATCAAACTCCGGGGCTTCGTACTGAAGCTTGCTTTTTTTCATAAAAGGGTTTGATGAAAGGGAAGCATCCGGTGAAGGAACTTCCTGTTTGGTATCGGTTTTTTTCATTGTAGTACAAGAGTAGTTAAATGCTAATGCAGAAATTAATAATACCGATGTAATATTTTTCATAAATTAGTTGTTATTAAAGTATAAAGATATTAAAACTTAAATTATAAAATAATAAACATGAAATCAACAACTCTTTTTATTTTTTCAGCCTTTGCTTTACTGGCATCGTGTAACGAAAAACATGACAGAAACAGTAACGGAAGCGGCTGGGTAGATAAAGTGACCAATAATGATAAAGGCCCTGCAACTGAAAGGGAATTTAACGAAACCTTTGACGAAATTGAAGTTTCACAGGCCATTGATGCTCAAATTATAAAAGCTGATGTTGAAAAAATAGTAATCTCGGCTCCTGCAAATATCATCGATGAGATATTGGTGGAAAAGGTCGGAGACAAAGTGCAGATCCATTACAAACGCGGAATACGCGTCATGAATAACAGCAGGGTTACGGCTAGGATTTTTGCTAAAGATTTTTCTAAATTAATTGCAAATTCTGCAGCAAATATCATCGTTAAAGATAAGTTTGTTCAGGAAAAGATGGATATTGAAGCCTCAAGCTCTGCAAGTATTTCCGGAAATCTGGAAGCCAACGACTTTGATATTTCTGTTGATAGCAGCGGTAGTTTTGAAGGTAAAATCTGGGCTGTAGATCTTGATCTTGACGGATCTTCTGCGGCAAGTGTAACCATCTCCGGAAAGGCTAAAAATGCAGAGGTAAGCTCGTCTTCAGGAAGCAGTATTTCAGGGCGCGGGCTTGTTGCTGAGAACGTAAAAGTGGAAGCGTCAAGCGGTGCAAGTGTTGAGCTAAGTGCAACATCAACCATCAAAGCAGAAGCTTCTTCGGGAGGAAGCGTAAGTGTTTCTAAGAAAGGAAATGTAACTTCTGTTACCAAAGATGAAAGCAGCGGCGGAAGCGTAAGCATCGAATAATTAATCAGCGGTTTCCTCATCTTGGTCTGATGAGGAACCTTCCCAATTTTTATTATCAAAATTCAGATTGTCATAAGCCAATAATTCCTCCTCACGCTGGAGGATTTCTTTTGTGGTAAATAAAAGAATTTCGTCGTCATTATCTTTTGTCTTGGCTAATTTTCTGATGGAATCCTTATCAATTGCCATAAATCTCTGTCCGAGGCGTCTTGCGGCATATTTCCGCATTCCGGTTTCGTGAAGGAGATCGACAGCCATATCAACGGCAGTTCCCAAAGTTTCACGGTAAATATTGTTAATTCCGTTATTTAAATATTCATAAGCATCAATCCTGTTTTTAGCTCTGACAAAAATTTTCACCTTCGGATAATGTTCGCGGACAAGATCTGCAATGAATTTATTATCACCGGAATCGTCAAGGCTAAGAACCAAAATTTCAGCGTCTTCAATTCCTGCAGCCCTCAGAATAGGAATTCTAGTGGCATCTCCATAATATACTTTAAAACCGTAGCTTCTCAATAATTTTACACGATCGGAATCTCTGTCCAGAACCGTCGCAGAAATTTTATTAGCCTTTAATAATCGTCCGACCGTACTTCCAAAATGCCCGAAACCGACAATAATAATTTTCTTTTGGGAAACATCGTTGTCAAGGATATTAAAATCACTTTGCTCGTCAGGAATTTCTTTAATGAATTTTGGAGTGATGAGTTTATCATTAATAATTAAAAGGAAAGGCGTGATGCACATCGTAATCGCAGTGACAGCCATCATCTGCGCATTAAGTTCCGGACTTAAAAGATAAAGATTTGAAGCATAATTAATCAATACAAAAGCAAATTCCCCGACCTGCGAAAGAGCAAATGCGTAAAATAAACTTTGAGAGGTATCTATTTTGAAAAATTTTCCAATTGCATAAAGAACAGTAAATTTTACCATTAAAACCGCTAAAACCGTAGTAAAAATAAAGATCGGATCTTGCTGGATAACATTAAAATTCATCGTAGAACCAACACTGACAAAAAATACGGCGAGTAAAAGTCCTTTAAACGGATCAATCTGTGCTTCCAGCTCATGACGGAATTCGCTGTTGGCAAGCATCACACCCGCAAGAAAAGCTCCTAAAGCGGGAGAAAGCCCGATCGCGACCATTAATTCTGAAACCCCGATGACCAAAAATAGGGAAGAGGCAGTTAATAATTCCGTCATTCCTGATTTTGAAACGTATCTTAAAAAAGGAACAAAAACATATCTTCCTAATAAAATTAAAAGGACAACTCCTAAAATTACAGTTCCCGCCTGTAGCCACTCGGGAAGTGTTTGAATAAGAACCTGTATTTCGCTGTCATTGTGGCTGGCTTTGTAATTCGCGATAATCGGCAAAATTGCAAGAATTGGAATCACCGCAATATCCTGAAATAAAAGGGTAGAAAATGATGCTTCTCCGGCTAATGATTTTAAATTATTTTTTTCCTGTAATGTCTGTAAAACAATGGCAGTAGAAGACAATGCAAAACACATCGCAATGGCAATGGCTTTATCAATTCGCCAACCTGCCCAGATGAAAATTAAAAATAACAGAGAGATTGTCAGCAGCATTTGCGTTAATCCGAGTCCGACAATTTTCTTCCGCATTTCCCAGAATTTCCGGGGTTCAAGCTCTAATCCGACTAAGAATAAAAGCATAATGACTCCAAATTCACTGGCGTGCATAATACCGTTAACGTCTTTTCCTGTAAGCTTTAAAACATATGGCCCAATAATAATTCCTCCCGCAATATAACCGATGACAGAACTTAACCCGAATTTTCTCGCCAGCGGAACCATAATAATGGCAACGCCCAGGAAAATTAATGTATTCATCGCTAAGCTGGATTCCATATGTTATTGATTGAGGAGTTCTGCAAATTCTTTTTTATGTAAAATGATCTGTTTTTTTGTCAGTTTACTGGCTTCGTAAACGATTTTAATATTTTTGATGTCGGCTTTAAAAACATTTAAAGAAACGATCAGTCCGCTAATGAGCTCATCGATGGTGTATTTGTAAGTGCCTTCTTTGGTAAAAGATCTTTCTTTTCCGCCGGTTGTGACGAGAATGTAAACTTCTTTTCCCTCCAACGGGTTGTTTTCGCCTTCTTTCAGCCAGTCGCGGTCGAAAACTTCATCGATCCACAATTTTAATAACGGCGGTATTCCGAACCAGATAATAGGAAACTGAAAGATAAAACGGTCATAGTTTCTAAACCTTTTTCTTTCTCTGAAAGCAGCAATATGAAAATCCGGATATTCTTCGTAAAGGTCTCTAAGGGTAAAATGCTGATGACGAACATAGAAATTAATGAGCTCTACATTTGAGTTTGAGTGCTCTAAATAGGGATGCGCAAAAACTACCAACGTCTTCTTCATAAAACCTGTTTTCAGTAAATTTAATGAAAAAATAATGAATAAAAGGCGTTTTTTAAGTGGTTTTATTAATTTTTTACTATATAAAATTGAATTTAATATTAAATAAGATAAAGAAACAATGAAATTTTAGAGTTTTATATAAAAGTAAATAAAATTTGAAGTTAATTTGACCATTAATTAAGAGATTAAGAAAATTAAGAAAGCTTTGCTTTAGAAATGAATAACTTAAAATTATTATTATATAAAAAAATCGATCATGATGACCGATTTATATTGTTTAAATTGAATTTAAAATAACCGTTTCATTCCGTAGAAATCTAAGATGCCATATTAAAAACTAAGTCGAATGACAAACTGAGTGAATAGATAAAAGGTTGAATTTCTACCAACCTCCCGAAGCACCACCGCCCCCAAAGCTTCCGCCCCCGCCGAAGCCTCCAAATCCACCACCGCCTCCGGAACTGCCTCCGCCAAAGCCACCTCCGAAACTTCCAGGGAAAGGGAAAAACCCGCCCGGATAATTTCTGCGGCCTCTTTTGGTAAGAATAACATCGTCATCATCGTTATTTCCTCTTCCGCCTCCTTTATTTCCAAACAAAATGACCAGAATAATAAAAATTACAAAAGCGATGATGAGGATTTTAGAAACGCTTCCTTTTCCGCCAGTATCCGGATTTGCCAAAGGCTTGAATTTCCCCTGAACAGCTTCCATAATGGCAGAAGTACCGCGATTGATGCCTTCATACCATTCACCCTGCTTGAAATGTGGAGTGACAATGTAATCTAAAATCTGTCCTGCAACTGATGCTGTTAAATATTGTTCAACAGCCCTTCCTTGCTGGATTGACATGGTGTGGTCTTCAGTTGCAATTAAAAAAACAACGCCATTATCGACTCCTTTTTTTCCGATTTTCCATTGTTGGCCAAACATTGTCGCCAGAAAATTGACATCTTCCCCTTTTGTGGAAGGAATAATGACAACCTCAATTTCCGTTGAGGTGGAATCTGAAAATTTAATGAGCTTATTATTAAGTTCATCTTTTTCCTGCTTGCTCAGAAGGTTAGCTTCATCATAAACCGGGTATAAAACCGCTGGTTTTGGAGGAATAGTATATTGTGCTGATACAAAACTGTAAAAGCATATCAATAGAAATGAAAATACTATTTTAAGAGAACGTAATCTCATTAGGAAGTTCGTTGTGGTTTTTTCCTTTTACAGGAAAATATTTTTTAAGTTCAAGTCCGGTTTCCAAAATGGCACTTTTCAATGCTTTGTGGTAATTTCCTTTGGCAAATTCAGACGTAATGTAATCATGCAGATGATCCCAGTAAGACTGGCTTACTTTCTCATGAATCCCCACGTCACCAATGATCGTGAGGTATTTCTGTTCAAAATTAACATGAAAAAGCACGGCATTCCTTTCGACGGTTTTATTCATGCACAGCTTTTCAAAAACTTTAAATGCGGTTTTTGCATTTTGAGTTTCTGTATTAGAATCAATGTGCACTCTGATCTCACCCGTAGAATGCTCCTCTGCTGACTGAATAGCTTCCACGAGGGAAGCTATCTGCTGATTTGTTAAGAAATTGCCCATTATTCTGAGAAAACTTCAGGTGCTTTTTGCGCTCCTGCTTCAGCTTTGAAGTAAGGTTTTTCTTTAAAGTTTGTAAAATTCGCCAAAATATTATTCGGGAAGGTTTTGATCGAAGTATTGTAATCCTGAGCTGCTTCGTTGTAATAAACAGTTTCAGTTCTGATGCTGTTTTCGATTGCAGTATATTCTCTCTGGAAGTTAATATATTGCTGATCTGCCTTTAAATTCGGATAAGACTCCACAACAGCCATCAATCTGCTTAACGCTCCGGATAATTCTCCCTGCGCAGCCTGGAATTTTGCGATATCCTGTTCTGTCATATTGGTAGGATCGATGTTGATAGAAGTTGCTTTGGAACGGGCTTCAACAACTTTCGTTAAAGTTTCCTGCTCAAATTTAGAATACGATTTTACCGTTCTTTCCAAATTCGGAATCAGATTGGCTCTTTTCTGATAAACAGTTTCTATGTTAGACCATTTGGTATTAACGTTTTGTTCTTTTGTAACAAAATTATTATATCCGCTTTTTCCCCAGAAGAAAAGAACAGCAACAATAATAAGGAGAGCAATCCCGATAGTTCCGGCGCTCAGGCAACCTTTATTTTTCATAGTTTAATTTTTTTAATATTTTTTGTGCTAACCAAATATACAAATTATGTGCTAATTTTGTAAAAATTTATTTTAATGACAACAATAGTGGTGGCAATGGGCGAGAAAAATGAGATTGGTTTTGAAAATCAATTGCTTTGGCATCTTCCAAAAGATTTGAAACACTTTAAAGATTTAACTTCGGGGCATCCGATCATTATGGGAAGAAAAACGTATGAAAGCATCGGGAAACCGCTTCCAAACCGTACCAATATTGTTATTTCAAGAAAGAAAGACTGGTTTCAGGAAGGAATCCTGATTGTAGGAAGCATTAAAGAAGCTGTAAAGTTTGCTAAAAAAATTGATGAAGAGGTTTTCATTATCGGTGGTGGAAATATTTACGCGCAAACAATGGATGTTGTTGATAAGCTTGAAGTTACTTTAGTAAAAGCTGATCTTGAAGCTGATACTTATTTTCCTAAAATCGATGCGAAAATCTGGAAAAAAACAGCAGAAATCTGTCATGAGAAAGATGAAAAAAATCAGTATGATTTCTGTTTTCAGACGTTTGAACGGATTGATAGTAAATAATTGTTTGTTGATGGTTTTAAAATATGTAAAAATTTAACGAGAAACCATCAACAAACAACGATTAACTACCAACCGAATTTCTTATCTTTGCACTTCTAAAATTTAATAATGAATAAGTACATAAAGTTCGTAATCTCTGCATTAATTATTGCAGTAGCAGTTTATCTGATGATGAACAGAAATATTGGTTGGGGAGTTATTTTGATTATTCTTTCTGCAATACCAATTTTACTTTTCTTTAAAAATGAATATATTCTTTTAGCTTTCTGGCAATTAAGAAAACAAAATATGGAAAAAGCGGCAGTTTGGTTAAAAAGTATCACCAATTATCAGGCTCAGCTTCATAAATCTCAATATGGATATTTTCACTATTTATTAGGCTTAACTCAAGCTCAGGATCACCCGACGAAAGTAGAGCCTTTAATGAAAAAAGCTTTGGAATATGGCTTAAATATGAAGCACGACAGAGCAATGGCAACATTAAATCTGGCCGCAGCAGCAATTTCTAAAGGTAGAAAACAGGAAGGTCAAAGATTGCTTGATGAGGCTAAAAGGCTTGACAGCGCAGGAATGATGACCGATCAGATCAAAATGATGAAAGATCAGCTGAAAATGCCGACCATGCAAAAACATATACATAATCCTAATATGAGACAAAGAGGGAAATTCTAATCTAGAATTCATTAATAATATAAATGCACTTGATTTTTTCAGGTGCATTTTATTTTGAGGCATAAATTTTAAATTAATTCGATTATTATAATGAAAGATGGTGCGAGCGAAGCGAGCGTCAAAGCAGATCGTATTAGCAGTGTCATGCTGAGCCAGCCTGTAGTGAGCTTGTCGAGCTATCGAAGCATCTTTAAAATCTGGCTAATTTATTTTTAACTTTAATTGAAATCTTTTAATCTGCAATTACATTTCTGAACTGTGATCATACCCATAAAATTTGGGAATTCGCCAATGATATTTTACAGCAAGCGTTCGGATAGCAACAATCAATAAAATGGTAAAAACCTGAACAATTGTATATGTTAAAGTAGTAAATTTCGTTAATAATAAAAACGTGGAACCGCCTACAATACAAGCTGTCGCATAAATTTCTTTTCTGAAAATCAACGGAATTCTATTCAGTAAAATATCACGGATAATACCTCCGAAACATCCCGTAATGGTTCCTAAACCAATACAGATTAAAGGATGAATATCTGCGTTGAGACCTTTTTGAACACCTATGATGGTAAATAAACCTAATCCGAAGC
Organism: Chryseobacterium soldanellicola; assembly: GCF_900100115.1. Lineage (GTDB taxonomy): Bacteria > Bacteroidota > Bacteroidia > Flavobacteriales > Weeksellaceae > Chryseobacterium > Chryseobacterium soldanellicola. Next base: position 1,046,441 of record NZ_FNKL01000001.1, on the reverse strand, counting down.
TGTCAAAAATAAATAAAGTAACCTTAAAATTTTTCTCCAAAGATTTAAATATCATTGAAAAAATACTTGTAATGATGATCACGGCACAAGTCAACAGATCGTGCATCCAGAAAACCGGAATGTCTAATAATAAGTCTCTTACAGTTCCGCCGCCAACAGACGTTACAAATGCAATAATAAGCACACCAAACGGGTCAAGACGTTTTTGCATCGCCGCAAAGCTTCCCGACATCGAAAAAGATATCGTTCCCAGTACTTCTATGGCAAAATTGAACTGTTCGTGCATAGCTTTTGAATGATAAATGATAATTAATAAATGATTTCTTCATAAGCAAATTTTCTACCATTGTATCAATTATCATTTATTTTATTTTTTTCGGAACCCTTACAGCTTCAGGAACTAACAATTCATATTCCCCGCTGTGGTTAATAATTTCCCTTACAATGCTGCTGCTGATGAAAGATTTTCCGGATGAGGTTAATAGGAAAACGGTTTCTAGTTTTTTATGAGCTAATGTTCTGTTGGTGTGGGCAATGGCTTTTTCAAATTCAAAATCGGCGGGATTTCTTAATCCGCGGAGAATGAACTGTGCATTTTTTTCAAAACAGAAATCTACGGTCAGCCCTTCAAAATAATCTACTTCCACATTGGGAAATTCTGCCACGGAATTTTGAATGAATTCCATTCTTTTTTCCAACGGAAACATATATTTCTTCTGAGAATTTTGTCCGATCGCAATAATTAATTTATCAAAAAGCGGCGCCGCTCTTTCTATAATATCATAATGTCCTAACGTAATAGGGTCAAAAGAACCCGGAAAAACAGCAATTTTCATGTCTTAAAGAGTTTTGAGTTTCGGGTTTTGAGTTTCGGGTTTTATCCAACCGCCCGCTTCTAACCTCTAATTTCTAACTTTTAATTTCTAATTTTATTTAAAGCTTTTTCAACCTCATTTCCGCAAAGATCTGTGATAGAAATCCCATAGATTTTTGCCTGTTGAGGAAGGATGCTCGCCGGAGAAAATCCCGGATTGGTATTCATTTCCAGCATATAAGGAATGCCATCCATCAAAATAAATTCACTACGGGAAAAACCGCTCATCCCAAGAGAATTGTAGGCTCTTTTTGAGATTTCTTCCACTCGGATTCTTGTTTCATCGTCAATTCTTGCGGGGGTAATTTCTTCGGAAGCGCCTTCATATTTGGCTTCGTAATCGAAAAATTCATTTTGAGGAACAATTTCCGTGATTCCTAAAACGATGGTTTCTCCTTTATAATCGATAACTCCCACGGAAACTTCCATACCGTCTAAGAAGCTTTCAATTAAAATTTCATTATCTTCTTTGAAGGCAATTTCTGTCGCTGCGATCAGCGCTGATTTTTCTTTTACTTTTGAAATTCCCAGAGAAGAACCCGATTGGTTAGGCTTAACAAAAACCGGAAGCCCGAGATTTTCTATAATTTCATCAACATTGATCTCTTCTCCTTGTCTTAAATAAACACTTTTTGCAGAAGGAATTCCGTATTTTGACAATACGGCCAATGTATCTTTTTTATTGAACGTTAAAGCACTTTGATAAAAATCACAACCTGTGTAAGTCTGTCCGATAGCGTCCCAATATGCCTGAAGAATACCGTTTTCGCCCGGCGTTCCGTGGATAATGTTGAAGCAGACGTCAAATTTTAAGATTTCGTCATTTTCCAGTTTTACCGAAAAATCTCCTTTATTAATAGCATATTTTTTATCATTTTCACCTAAAAAATACCACTCGTCTTTAAGGATAATTACTTTATATACATCGTAAAGATTTCTGTCTAAAGAATCATAAATTAATTGACCGCTTTTCATGGACACCACATATTCGTCAGAATACCCTCCCATTACTACGGCAACACTTTTTTTGCTCATAACCATATAGTATCAATTAAGGCAAATTTAATCATTTTATGCAATGCAATACGGGAAAATCCGAAATTTTAAAATCAAAATGAAATGTGTTAAATAAAAAGGACATTCTAAAATTATTAATTATATTTGCCGTTATAATTAAAGTATTTTTAATATGCTTAAATCACTTTTCAATTGGAAAGTTTTAGTGAACTTGGTAGTAGCCATCGGGGTTTTCGTGGGGTTGGTCTGGCTTACATTTCGTTGGTTAGAATATCATACCAATCACGGTCAGGAAATTCCTGTTCCTAATGTTGTCAATAAATCCGTACATGATGCTATTAAAATTCTGGACGATACAGGTCTTGAATATGAGGTAGATAGCTCAAAATATGATCCTAAATACAGGCCGTTTCAGGTGCTTCAGGTTTACCCTTCACCAGGTTCCCGTGTAAAGGACGGAAGAACCGTAAGATTGAGAGTGAATCCCAGAAGCTGGGCTCCTGTGGCTGTTCCTGATGTTATTAATAAATATTCAGGGTTGGCATTCCAAAGAATCGATCAGGTGGGATTAAAAGTAGGAGATACGATTTTTGAGCCAAGTATTCAGAAAGATGCTATTCTTCGGGTTTTATATAAAGGGAATACCATAAAGCCGGGTTCATTAATCCCAAGATTCTCTACGATTGATGTGGTAATCGGTTCAGGACCGATGCGAAATATCTCAATACCGAATGTCGTAGGATTATCAGTAAAAGAAGCGAGAGCGGTTATTGCCAGAAGTATGTTTGAAGTAGGATTGGTAGATCATGAAGATGGTGGAAAAGATGAATCAGATATTATTTATTATCAGGATCCTGCATCGGGAGATGTCAGGGATCAGGGGATGCAGATGGATCTCTGGGCGAGTAAAAAAACACCTGCCGAATTAAGCGCTAAAATAGAGCAGCTGAATTCTGTATATCGTATGAAAGTAGATACTTCATTGCCTCCGGTACAATATCAGGAAGTGATCCCGCCGCATCAGGAACCGAATTATGAGCCTGCAGCCCCGCCAGTTCAAAGAAGGGAAGTTCCTAAACCGGAACCTGTAAAAACAGAGGCTACAAAACCAGCAGCTTCTAAACCGGCTACATCTTCAGCAGATAATAAACTTAAAACTTCCACTACAGGAAGCAATAGCAAGCCTGCCAATAATCAGCCTGCTGAAAAACCGAAAGCTAAGAAGGTAATAATAGATTAATATTACCCTTACTATAAAATTACAGGCTTCAACTATACAATGTTGAAGCCTTTTGTGTAAAAAATAAATATAATGACAGAAGATAACGAAGATTTTTTAGATGAAGAATTATTAGACGCCAACAGTATCGATGCGATCGATATTGATGAGGAGAATAAAGGTCTGTATGAGCATCTTAATATCACCGTTGATAAAAAGCAGGAACCTCTGAGAATTGATAAGTTTTTATTGATTTATCGTCAAAATTCATCAAGGAATAAAATTTCACAAACCTGCAGAGCCGGAAATGTTGTCGTAAACGGAACTGCCGTAAAACAAAATTACCGCGTAAAGCCGGGCGATCAGATTTCTGTATTGCTGGCACATCCGCCAAGAGAAAATGTGATTATTCCGCAGGATATTCCTATTAATATTATTTATGAAGATGACGATTTGGTGGTTGTAGATAAAGAACCGGGTATGGTCGTACATCCTGGTTTTGGAAACTGGGACGGAACTTTAGTGAATGCGCTTGCCTTTCACTTCGAGCAAAATAATCAGAAATCCGATCTTGACAGGGTAGGGTTGGTACATAGAATTGACAAAGACACCTCCGGATTGCTGGTTATTGCAAAAAATGAATATGCTTTAAGTTATTTAGCAAAACAGTTTTTTGAAAGAAAAACCAAAAGATTGTACTGGGCTTTTGTTTGGGGCAATGTACAGGATGATGAAGGCACCATAAGAGGTCATATAGGAAGGCATCCGAAGAATAGAATGCAGATGCATACCTATGAAGACGGGAGCCAGGGAAAGCATGCGGTGACGCATTATAAAGTTTTGGAAAGATTCAGATATATGACCTGGGTAGAGTGCAAGCTGGAAACAGGAAGGACTCACCAGATCAGAGCGCACTTCAAACACATCGGTCATACTTTGTTTAATGATGAAAGATATGAAGGGCATACGCCTTTGAGAGGGGTTAATCTGCCGAAGTATAAGCACTTTATAAAGAATGTTTTTGAAATTTTACCAAGACATGCACTCCATGCTCATACTTTAGGTTTTATACATCCGACGACCAAAAAGGAATTGTATTTTGAGAGCCCAATGCCTCAAGATATGGCGGATGCCGTAAAAAAATGGAGAAATTATTTAGAAAACTAAAAATATATTGAGAATTTTTTTATATTTGTTGAATTGAAATCAAGATTTGTTATGAGAAAACTATATGCTATCGTGTGTTTGGCTCTTTTGTCAAATGCATATAAAGCACAAGAAACATTACCATACTATCAACAATATCTTTTGGATGGTGAGTTCCTGTTCAACCCTGCACAATACGGTAAAACGGACTATGTTCAGCTTAATCTCAACTACCAACAACAATTTTCAAAATTTAGCGAGTCTCCAAATGTACAGTCAGTGGGGATCAACGCGAATATTTTTGATAGAGTAGGTGCTGGTATTTCTGTCTTCAGAGACAGCAATGGGCCTATTTCAGCAGGGGGTATTACAGCTGGAGCTTCATATTTTATCCCTCTTAGCAGCGAAGGAGACAGAAAAGATCAATTCTCTTTCGGTACAAGTGTAAGCTTGTATAACATGAATTTTGATTATTCTAAAATTAATACGGAAGACGCTTCTGACCCGTTGTTACAAGGTAGCGAAAGCAATATCTTTATGGCATATGCCAACTTCGGTTTAGCGGCTACTTATCATAATATCTTTGCTGCAGTATCAGTAAATGATATCGCTTTAACGAATGACGAAGCTATCGTTAACGGTCGTGAGCCTTCTCCGATCAAATTCTTCTTAAACTTAGGGTATGACTGGCATTTTGCTGATAACATGTATGTTACGCCATCTGCATTGATCAACCTTAATACAAATTCTACGAGAACAATTGACTACAACTTAATGGCAACATTCTTTAATGATGTTAATGCGTTCTCTTTCGGAGTAAACTACAGATCCGTTCAAAACAGATTTGATAACCAGCAATTGAGTATCTCTCCGGTTGTAAAAGTAAGATTCAACAAATTTATGGTGGGTGCTACTTATAACCTTGGATTGTCTGATATTCAGGAGTATGGCGGAAACAGCTTTATGCTGGGTGTAGGTTATAACTTCGATAACTTTATTAATCACAGAGGTTATAGATATTAATCAATTTAATTTAAATAAATTTGAGCTCTGATTTTTTCAGAGCTTTTTTTATGATTTATATTCACATACCATTCTGTAAACAGAAGTGCAGCTACTGTAATTTTCATTTTTCTACGTCTTTAAATTTTAAAGATGAGATGATTGCTGCGATGAAAAAAGAAATTTTCTTACGAAAAGATGAGTTACAGAACAAAAATTTACAGTCATTATACTTTGGCGGCGGAACTCCTTCCATTCTTTCGGGGGATGAAATCAAGTTTTTGATCGATGAGGTGCTTAAATATTTTAACTTTAATTCTGATATTGAGATAACTTTAGAAGCTAATCCGGATGATTTGGATAAAAATTTTTTGAAATCCTTGTCAGATTCTCCCGTTAATCGTCTCTCAATCGGAACGCAAAGCTTCTTTGATGAAGATTTAAAGCTAATGAACAGAGCTCATAATGCCTCTGATGCGGAAGGTTCTATTAAAAGAGCGCAGGATTTTGGCTTTGAAAATCTAAGTATTGACCTCATTTACGGTTCGCCAACATCCAATTTAGAGATCTGGAAAGAAAATTTAAAGAAAACAATCGCTCTTGAAGTTCCTCATATTTCATCTTATGCTTTGACGGTTGAACCAAAAACAGCTCTCGAAAACTGGATTTCCAAAGGAAAAGTGATCAGCCCAAAGGAAGAGGAACAGAATAAAGAGTTCTATTACATGATTGATTTCCTGAAAGACCATGATTTTGAGCATTATGAAATCTCAAATTTTGCAAAACCGGGCTTTCATTCAAGACACAATTCCGCATATTGGAAGTATAATGAGTATTTGGGCATCGGTCCGTCTGCGCATTCTTACAACGGTTTTGATGTCAGAAGCTGGAATGTAGCCAATAATCAACAATACATTAAAAAATTAAGCTCAAATTTATTGGCTAAAGAAGAAGAAGTTCTCTCTCAGGAAGATCAGTTTAATGAAATGATCATGATTGGCTTAAGAACAACTTGGGGAGTTGACCTTGAAAGTTTAAAAAATAAATTTTCAGAACAGATTCTTGAAAAATTTACTGCTGAAATTAAAAATAAATTAAACGACGGAATTTTAAAGATAGAAAATAATCACCTCAAAATCCCGGAAAAGCATTGGTTTATGGCGGATGGTATTGCTTCGGATCTGTTTTTGGTTTAATTCTAATTAATAATAAAGATGCTTCGTGAACATTCGTTCGTAAACTTTAGTTTATGCTCAGCATCACACCTCTAATACTATTCATTTTTATCAGCGGTTAATTTGTAGCGATGTCATGCTGAGCCTGTCGAAGCATCTTACATTTATAGCATATTATGCGATATAAATTTATTATTTTTGTATAAAATTTCATCTCATTTGAAAACTAAAAAAGAAAATTACTCGCACCTTTCATCAAAACAGCCGATCGGGATTTTTGACAGCGGAGTAGGAGGTTTAACGGTTGCCAAAGAAATAAAAAGACTTCTTCCCAACGAAGATTTAATCTATTTCGGAGATACAAAACACCTTCCTTATGGGGAAAAATCGAAAGAAGCGATTATAGAATATTCTACGAAGATCACCAATTTTTTGTTGAGTCAAAACTGTAAAGCAATTGTCATTGCCTGTAACACAGCGACTGCAAATGCTTTAAATGAAGTAATGGAATCCGTTGCCGGAAAAGTTCCTGTGATTGATGTGATCAATCCTGTAGCGGAAAAAGTTTCTTATGAAATTCACAATAATGTTGGCGTAATTGCTACAAAAGCAACGGTAAATTCCGGGCTTTACAAGAAAAGCATCCGCAAGCATAACAAATGGATTAAAGTTGATGAGTTGGCAACACCTTTGTTGGTTCCCGCGATTGAAGAAGGCTTTAAAAATCATCCAATTACGCATGCGATTATTTATAATTATTTAAGTAATAGCAAATTAAAAAACATAGAAACATTAATTCTGGGATGTACTCATTATCCTCTATTAATTGATGAGATCAAGCAGTATTACGGAAACCGTGTTCGCGTAATCGATTCTCCGAATATTGTTGCCAATCATTTGAAGATCATTTTAGATAAATATAATTTGCTGAATGAGAACAATCCAAAACCGAATTATCATTTTTACTTATCAGATTTGACCAAAAACTTTGAGAAAATCTCAAAAAAGTTCTTCGGAAAAAGTATTGATTTAGAATTTAAAGTATTATAAATAAAAAAAGACTCATTTCTGAGTCTTTTGTCTTATGCTTCAAGGATTATTTTTTCAACTTTTAATCTTTTCTTAGGATTAATCTTCGGTTGATTAGTATCTTCCTCAGATTTCTCACCTATTGCTACCGCAAACAGAGTTTCATAAGATTCATTTTTCAAAATCCAGTCGTATTTATCTGTTTCAATTCCTTCCATCGGTGTAGAATCGATTCCCATATCGGCACATGCGGACAATAAAACGCCCAATGAGAGATAGACCTGATGTCTTAACCATGATTTTATGGCTTCTTCGCCTTTAGGCTTCACGAAAGTTTTGTAATAATTCACAGATCCTTCAGGGAGGTTTTCTTCAATCTGTTTTTCGAAATATTCCGGATTTTTGATCACCTGAAAGACGATGACATAATTACTATCCAACACTTTTTCTTTGTTGAAATAAGAAAACTCTGACAATTTTGCCTTCGTGTCCGGATTATTAATAAACACAAAATTCCAGGGTTGGCTGTTGATGGATGACGGACTTAAATTTAAAATTTCTTTAAGCTGTTGTACCTGTTCTTCACTGATTTTTCCTTGAGGATTATACTTTTTTACGGTATATCTCATTTTCATTTTTTCTAGAAAGTTCATAATATTTTATACTATCATTTTTATAGTTACAAAATTAATTTAAGTTTATTAACTTTGCAATAACGGTAAAAAATGATAGTATTAAAATGTACACGATAGACAACAAAGAATATCCTTGCTGCACGACAGTTACCATGAGATTTATTGGCGGAAAATGGAAAGCGGTGATCCTGTATTACCTTGTAGACGGGGCAAAAAGATATAACGAATTAAGAAAATTAATTCCGACAATTACAGAAAGAACATTAAGTCTTCAATTAAAACAATTGGAAGAGGATAATATTATTAACAGAAAAGTATATACAAAAAAGCCCCCGTTGATGGTAGAATATACCTTAACGGACTTTGGGAAGACGCTTTTGCCAGTTTTAAACGAAATTGCAAAATGGGGACAGGAAGCGGTCGATACATCCAAAAAAATAACCAGGAATTAAATTTCCTGGCCGGTGATTTCTTCTTTTTCTTCATCTTTATTCGGTTCAAAAAAACTGAAGCTTACGTTTCCGTATTTTCTGGTATCGAGTAAATTCGGATGATCAAATTTCATTCGGCTTTGATGTTCCACGATGAGAACTCCGTTGGGTTTCAGGTATTTATTATTTAAAACTAAGGAAAGAAGTTCATAATATTTTTTTTCTTCTGTTTCAAAAGGCGCATCGGAAAATACAATTTCAAAAGATTTTTTATTCCTGAATTTTTTCAGCCAGTCGAAAACATCACCCCGCTGAACACTTACATTCAGACTAAATCCCAGCTCAGAAGCCGTAGAATTCAGAAAACTGGTATGTTTTGGATTCATTTCCACGGAAGTAATGTCCTTACAGCCTCTTGAAGCAAATTCAAAAGTGATAGAACCAATTCCTGCAAAAAGATCCAGCACGGAAATCGACTGCATATCGTATTTATTTTCCAAAATACTGAACAGGGCTTCCTTTGCAAAATCTGTCGTAGGTCTTACGTCAAAATTTTTCGGAGCAGCAATTTTTTTCGCTTTCCATTTTCCGGCTATTATTCTGTACATATTTTTTTAGGGTTTAGGAATTAGGGTTTAGGAATTAGGGATTTTAAAACTAAGCCCTGTTTCTAAATCTTTATCCCTTAATTAAGTATAAAGTTTTTGTTGGGAAGATTATCAAATACAATTTTCAGATTCTTTACGAATTTCTGTAATTCTGAAATAAAGGTTTCATTTTCCGTCGTTTCACCATAAGCGAAGAAATTTGTTTCGTTGATGCTAAAGCCGATTTTGCTTAACGTAAACATGACAAAATAAAGAAAATCTACTTCCGAATTGACATCCAGATTATTATATAAGATGATTTTTTTATTATCGATAGCAAAAAATTCACATTGATTATGATAAAGATTGATGTGAATTTCCTTATTGTTTTTATTATTAATTGAATTTAAAAACTTCTCCCCCGAAAAATTAAAATGGGTGGGAATAGCCAGATCTTTAATTTTTCTGTAAAAATTCTTCGGAAAAGTATAATAAAACTGAACGTTGAATTTTTTATTGACAGAAAGCATCAATTCTTCATTTTCCTTGTCTACATGGGCGTTGTAAGCGATCAGATTATATCCGCCTTCATGCTCTGAAAATCCTTCAGGCATCAACGTAAAATGATTAAGAGCCGATATAATATGGATTTCGTCAAAACGTTGTTTGATCAGCACTTTATCAAGTTGATCGGCAATAAAATTTTCCGGAGTCTCTTCATCAACGAAATAAGACTTTTCCTCCAAAATGCTCTTGTTTTTGGCAATTTGGTAGATTAATCCGTCTTTGGTAAAAAGTAAATTAAGTACGTTCATATTTCAATTCCTGCAAATTTAGTGAAATTCTACCATTACCGCACCCGATTGATGATGAAGTATGTCCTTATTATAAAAATCGAGATTACTTTGGCTTTCCAAAACGTCCAAAACCATTCTCTGAAGGACGCCGTCACCAATTCCGTGAACGATTTCCAGTCTTTTTAGATTATTTTTTCTGCAAAACGCAATGACTTCCAGTAATTTTTCCTTTTGAATGAAAAGCCTTTCAAAACTGTCATAATCATTAGGATTTTTAACTAAATTATGAAAATGAAGATCCAGAACCAACTGATTTTTCTGATGCTTTTTAGAAATATTTTTTCTGGGCTCTGCTTTTTTTACAACTTTAATATTTTCATAAAGATCGGCATTTTTCGGAACAAGTTTCTCTTTCGGATATTGATAGGTAAAGCCATATTCGTCTTTAAAAACCACAATATTTGCGTTCACCGAAGTTACAACTCCGCTTAAATCTTCATCTACTACAGAAACTTTATCGCCTATCTTCATAATAATTTTTAAGTTTCGTCATTGTGAGGATCACACCAACGAAGCAATTTCAATAATATATTTAATCGATTTTGCCATTCTGAATGAAACGAAATAGAGTGAATCTATTTTTTAATTCTAGAGATTCTTTCTTCGTCAAAATGACAAAAATCTATGCTAAATTTTTGGTCCTAATTCAATAATTTCCAGATCCTTAATTTCTTCACCATCAACCACAAAACGCATCATTGTTCTTACTTTATGCCAACCCTGTTTTCCACAAGCTCCAGGATTAAGGTGAAGCAAATTGTTTTTCTGATCAAACATCGCTTTCAAAATATGTGAATGCCCTGAAATGAATAATTTCGGAGCTTTTTCAGAAATTTCCTGTTTGGCTAAAGGGGTATATTTTCCGGGATAACCGCCAATATGAATCATTAAAACTTCCAGATTTTCACAGAAAAATCGGCTCACTTCAGGGAATTCAGAACGGATTTTTGCATTGTCGATATTTCCGTAAACTCCTTTTAATGGTTTAATTTTTTCAAGCGTTTCAATGATCTCAAAACTGCCGAAATCTCCGCAATGCCAAATTTCATCAGCTTGTCTTGCATATTCTAAAATTCGGTCATCAATATATGAATGTGAATCGGAAAGGAGGAGGATTTTGGTCATTATCTAAAAGTTCTTTCAGTAATATTTTCATCATATTTTTCTTTGAAAATGGCAACACGTTCAGAACTTAATTCTCCGTCATGATTTAGCACTCTTTCTTTTATTAACCATTTTATCAGCTTTTCCATGCCTTTTCTTGAATTCATGAAGTTGGCAATTTTCGAAATATCAGTTGTTTCTACTTTTATTTTTTCAGTTAAGAAATTCAGAATAAAATAATCATCTTCCATATATTTTGGAGTTTCGTTATCCATATATTTCCACATCAAAATTTCGTCATCATCCTTCATGGTAAAGAAAGAATACTGGAAGGCATTAATTTTTTCCGCTTTTAAAATCTGTTTCCCGTCAAGAAGAACTTTTTCGTCCTTAATTACAACTTCTTGCGAAAAATAAAAATTAAAACTAAGCATAAATAAAAATAAGGTAAGACGTTTTTTTGTTGTCATTCTTTAGTGTTTATATTAAAATGCAAATATAGAAAAGGTTTAATCATCGTATCAGAAATTTTTTCAAGATTCCGAGAGAATTCTTTGTTTTACATTGAGAATTAATGAAAATAACAGTAAAAAATAATAATAAAATATAAACCAATTCTTTCATTTGAATTAAAAATGTTTAAACCAAAATAAAGAAACTTTCAACGATTACAAAATTAGTATCATCCAATATTTACTAAATTTGATAAATTTTAAAATAATGAAGCATAACTTTTCTTTGTTCTTTATTCTTTTCTCTCTGATCTCTTTTGCGCAGGTAGAAGAAAAAAAGCTGGACGAGCTAATCCAGAATACCTTGAAAACTTTCGATGTTCCGGGAATGTCTGTCGGAGTTATCAAAGATGGTAAATTAATTTATTCTAAAGGGTTTGGCGTACGTTCTTTAACCACAAAACAACCGATGGACGACAATACTTTGGTCGGAATTGCATCGAATTCAAAAGGTTTTACATGTACAGCATTAGCAATTTTAGCAGATGAAGGAAAATTGAATTGGGACGATAAAGTTTCAAAATACATCCCTGAATTTCAAATGTATGATCCGTATGTTTCTCAAAATGTTACGATTAAAGATTTGGTGACTCACCGGGCAGGATTGGGTTTGGGACAAGGAGATTTGATGTTCTTTCCTGAAGGCGGAAATTTGACAGTAAATGATATTGTTCACAATGTGAGATATTTAAAACCGGAAAACCCTTTCAGAACGACCTTAGATTATAATAATATCATGTTTATCATTGCGGGAGAAGTGATTCATAGAATTTCGGGATTGAGCTGGGCAGATTTTATCGAACAGAGAATTATGAAGCCTGTCGGAATGACCTCAAGTTTCGGAAGCTACAACAGAGCAAAGGCTGTGACCAATAAAATCGATGCACACGCTCCTGTAGACGGAAAAGCAATCGCCGTTCCTCACGACTGGAACGAAACCGCCAACGCTGCCGGAGGAATTATGAGCAACATTAAAGACATGACGACGTGGGCAGAATTTTTGTTAAATAATTTCACCACGAAAGACGGTAAAAAACTGGTCTCGGACAAAAGTATCCAACAGCTTTGGAGTTTACAGATTCCAAGTGGAATAGCGCCGAAAAGTCCTTATGACACGAGTTTTTATGGATACGGAATGGGTTGGTTTTTAAGTGATGTTAAAGGTCACAAACAAATTCAGCATACAGGTGGTTTAATAGGAACTGTCACTCAGTTTACACTGATTCCTGATATAAAATTAGGAATTGTGGTTCTCACGAATCAACAGTCTGGGGCGGCTTTCAACACGATTACAAATACGATAAAAGATTCTTATCTGGGCATTGCTGACAGAAACTGGCTGAAAACTTACAGTGAAAGAATTTCAAAAATGGAAGAAGGATTTAATAAGCAAAAGAAAGAAGCTTTTGCAAAATCTGAAGCTTTTAAAAAAGAAAAAAATCTTCAACCCAAAGCAGAGCAATTCATAGGAACTTACAATGATATTTGGTTTGGTGATGTAGAAATTTCTCAACAGGTAAATTTGTACAGAATTTCTTGCAAAAATTCCCCAAGGCTAAAAGGTGACTTGCTGCCATATTCAAATAACTCTTTTATCATCAAATGGGACGACAGAAGCTATGACGCCGATGCTTACATTATTTTTAATTATGATGAAAACGGAAAAGCAGAATCTGCAAAATTAAAACCAATTTCTGATGTCACGGATTTTAGCTTTGATTTTGATGATCTTGATTTGAGAAGAAAAATAAATTTTTGAATAGCAACTGCATAACGTATAAAATTCACTTTTATCAATAGAAACGGGCTTTAGCCCGTTTTTTTATTTACAGACTAGACTGGCTTTAGCTAAAACTTATTTAGCTAAATTTTACGCATACATATAACAATTCCGCAAAAATTCTTTAGATTCTCGCTATTTCGATATGAGAGATAATTCAATAATAAATTTTTATAATAGCTTAAATTTTTCCGGGTTCATAAAAGAATAAAAGCTTTTTCTCGGCACCATCAAACTCAGCCCAAGAATCGCAGTTTATTTCAAAACCAGCCACACCGCAAGTTGGAAAATGAAAAATATCTTCAGAAATGGAATTCGCAAAATTTGAAATTCCGTTATTATGTGAAAAAAAAGCTACAGAATCATGGCTGTCATCCAGGTCGTAAATTACAGATTCAAAATTTCTTTCCGAGGGATTATACAATTTTTCATCAGTTATAAAATTAAGCTGATAGGTCTGGTTAAAAATTTTGCACGTATTCAAGGCGCGAACCGCCGGGCTCGACACAAGATAATCAATCGAAATATCATTGTTTTTTAAAAATCTGGACATGTTCATCGCGTCCTGCAACCCCTTGTCCGCCAGTGGTCTGTCGAAATCTTCGGTTTCTTCCGGCCAGTCGCTTTTTGCATGTCTTACGAGGATGAGTTTCTTCATATTTTTCGGTTTTGGAAGATTAAAATTATAAAAAAAATAATGGAATAAAACATGATTTATAAAAAAAACTGTGTTACGGATAAAATGACTAATTTTTCTTAAATTTGCAGACTTATGGGACAGATCATTGCAATAGACTATGGAAAGGCGCGTTGTGGCATTGCTGCAACAGATGATATGCAGATCATTGCGAGCGGTCTTGATACGGTACAGACTCCCGTTTTGATGGAATTTTTAAAAAAATATTTCACCGAAAACAAAGTTGATGAAGTAGTGGTGGGGCTTCCCGTAGATTTAAGAGGAAATATTTCTGAAGTGGAAACCGATATTTTAAAATTTATAGAAATATTTAAAAAAGAGTTTCCGGCTATTCAGGTGCATCGTTTAGATGAGAGATTTACGTCCAAAATGGCTTCGTTTTTTATTTCCCAAAGCGGAAAAAACAAAAAGCAAAGACAAGAAAAAGGATTAATAGATAAAGTAAGTGCAACCATCATATTGCAGAATTTTTTAGAACAAAGAACAAGATGATTTTACCGATAAGAGCCTTTGGGGATCCTGTTTTGAGAAAAGTAGGCAAAGAAATAGACAAAGATTATCCCGATTTACAAGAGTTGATAGATAATATGTTTGAAACCATGAACAGTGCAAATGGCATAGGATTGGCTGCACCACAAATCGGCCTTGATATCCGTCTGTTTATAATTGACGTATCACCTCTTGCGGAAGATGAAGATTATGAGGATATTAAGGATGAATTGATCGACTTTAAAAAAGTTTTCATCAATGCTAAAATTCTTGAAGAATCCGGTGAAGAGTGGAAATTTAACGAAGGATGCCTTTCAATTCCTGACGTAAGAGAAGACGTTAAAAGGAAAAGTACGATCCTTATCGAATATTATGATGAAAATTTCGTTAAGCATACGGAAACTTTTTCCGATATTAGAGCCCGCGTAATTCAACATGAATATGATCATATCGAAGGAACGCTGTTTACCGATCATTTAAGTGCTTTAAAGAAAAAACTGGTGAAAGGTAAATTAACGAAAATCTCTCAGGGTGAAGTAAGCATTAGCTATAAAATGAGATTTCCGAAATAATTAATTAAAAACAAAAAATAATATATACAGCAAAAAGCTTCGAGCTGATTGCAGAAATTAAAAAAATAAAATTATGCTGTTAGAAAAAATAATTTCAATTTCTGGAAAACCAGGACTTTACAAATTAGTTTCTCAATTAAGAAACGGATTTATTATTGAAGATGTTACAAGCAAGAAAAAAGTAAGCATTGGAAATTCAAGCCAGGTGAGTTTGTTAGACAATATCGCGATGTTTACGGTTGATAAAGAAGTTCCTTTGTTTGAAGTTTTTGAAAGTATTGCTAAAAATCATGATTATAAGGAAACGATTTCTCACAAATCTTCTGACGCCGAGCTGAAGGAATTCATGACGGCATCTCTTCCAAACTACGATACAGAAAGAGTATATGCTTCTGATATCAAAAAATTAGCTCAATGGTACAATATTTTGCAAAAAGCAGGATATATTACCCCGGAAAGCTTTGTAAAGGCTGAGCCTGAAACATTAGATCCTGTAACAGGTGAAGTGACTTTAACAGATAAGGAAGCTCCAAAAAAAGCAGCTCCAAAGGCTGATAAACCTGCATCTCCGAAAGCGAAAGCTTCATCCGGCGCAAAAGCAGCTACAAAAAGCACACACAGAAAAATGGGATAATTCATCCATTTAATTTTAAAAATAAAGCCTTGTTGAGAGTTTTCTTGACAAGGTTTTTTGTTTTCAATAATTTAAAAACGACATAGGAAAATGAAGCGTTAAGAAAATAAATTATGTGAACGTTAAGAAAATTCTACTGTTTGAGTGCGGGACAAAATTTGAAATGAATAAACATGAGCAAATCCGTACGAGTTTTAGAATTTTTAGAGAACAGAATTTATTTTTAGCGTAAGTTTCCAAGTCTTGAACTTTTGGTTCTTTTGTTTCAAGACAAAAGAACATTATATTAATAAAGATTTACCTTAAATTTGTATTACTTAGAATTCCCAATTACTTATGAATACCAGACAGGAAAAACTAGAAGCTTTCGGAAGATTATTAGACATTATGGATGATTTGCGCGAAAAATGCCCGTGGGATCAGAAACAGACGTTGGAATCGCTTCGCCATTTGACGCTTGAAGAAACATATGAACTTTCCGATGCCATTTTGCAGGGTGATTTACAGGAGATTAAGAAAGAATTGGGTGATGTTCTGCTTCATTTGGTTTTTTATGCTAAAATTGGTTCGGAAAAGGAAAGTTTTGATATTGCAGATGTTATTAATTCTTTGAATGAAAAATTAATTTTCCGTCACCCTCATATTTATGGTGATGTAGAAGTGAAAAATGAAGAAGAAGTAAAGCAAAATTGGGAAAAATTAAAGCTGAAGGAAGGAAATAAGTCCATTTTGGGTGGTGTTCCGAAAAGTTTGCCGAGCTTGGTGAAAGCCTACAGAATTCAGGATAAAGTAAAAGGAATTGGTTTTGAATTTAATAATTCCGAAGATGCCTGGAAAAAAGTGGATGAAGAAATTCAGGAATTCCATGCGGAAACTGATTTGGATAAAAAAGAACTGGAACTGGGAGATGTATTTTTTTCGTTAATCAATTATGCAAGAATTTTAGGAATTAATCCTGATTCAGCATTGGAAAGAACCAATTTGAAATTTATTTCAAGATTCCAGAAAATGGAAAATTTGGCCTCTGATGAAAATTTAAAGCTTGCAGATATGTCTTTAGAAGAAATGGATGTACTTTGGGAAAAAGCTAAACTAATAAATAATAACCAATGAAAATGAATATTTTTTGTGCAGCAGCATCACTTTTATTGATGGGATGCAATCCGAAAACTCAAAGTGAATCAAAAGAAGATACTTTAAAAGTAGAATTTTCTTTACCTAAAAAACTCAAAGAAGTTTCAGGAATAGCTTTGTCTCAGGATAAAAAAACGATTTGGGCGATTGAAGATCAGGGAAATAAAAATGTGGTTTATGGCTTGGATAACTCGGGAAAACTGGTTTCCGATGTGCTTGTCGCAAATGCTGAAAATAATGACTGGGAAGATATTACAGCAGATTCTCAAGGGAATATTTATCTCGGTGATTTTGGAAATAATGATAATGACCGACAGAATCTTGCCATTTTAAAATTAGACTTAAAAGATGCTTCTCAAAAGACGGCTAATGTAATTCAGACGACAAAATATCATTATGAAGGCCAGACAGAATTCCCGCCAAAAAAATCGCATTGGCTATATGATTGTGAAGCTTTTGTAGAAATGAATGGAAATTTTTACCTTTTCACAAAAAACAGAAGCAAAGGTTTCGACGGTACTTTTTTAGTGTTCCAGATTCCTAATAAAGAGGGTGATTTTGAGGCAAAACTGATCGGAAAACTGAAGCTTCAGGGAAGTTACAGTGATGCTGCAATTACTTCTGCGACTATAAACAGCACAAAAGACAAAATTGTATTGCTGACTCATAAAAATATCCACGTTCTTTCAGGATTTACAGCAAATGATTTTAAAGATGCTAAAATTCAGAAAATATCACTAAACCATAATTCTCAAAAAGAAGCGGTTGTTTTTCTTGATGATAAAACATTACTGATCGCTGATGAAAAAGATAAAAGTACGGGAGGAAATGTGTATAAATTTTCTTTCTGATTGAGCAATATAAAATAAAAAACCGCAGAAAATTTTTCTGCGGTTTTTTATTTATAGTTAATTTTAAATTTAATTAAAACGTCATTCCTACGCCGGCAGAAAGCCTTCCGCCATCTGTTCCATAGAAATAATTGACTCTTGCAGAAAACATTTCCACAATGCTTAGCCAAAATCCCGCTCCTACAGACTGATGCCATTTCTGGGAATTTTCGCCATCATTCCAGACTCTTCCGAAATCATAGCCAACCAAAACTCCCATATTGGCAGGAACAATATTATTTCTCACTCTTCCGAAATCCCAACGCACTTCAGAGTTATTTGTAAAGTAAGATTTTCCTGAGAATCTGTCATTTCTGAAAGCCCTCATTCCATTATTTCCGCCAATGCTTGCCGCCTGGTAAAATTCAAAATTGTTATTGTTGATCCACATTACATTGCTTGAATTGGCAAAAACAAAGTTTCCTTTTTTATCAATTCTATGATCAATTGTAAGTCTTCCGTTTAAGGTTAAAAAATTCTTGTCAAAATTTGAAAGGTTAGCTTTCCAATCAGCTTTTAACATAAATTCCATTCCCAAAGTCGGAAAAGCGTTGTTGTCTAAATTTTTAAAGCTAAAAGTATAGTTGGCTCCTGCAAATTGCTGATTATCGAATACTTCCGGTCTTACATCAGGAGAAATATCTACAAAACGGTTTCCTTTTCTCTGAACTTTATTATTTTCAAAAGTCAGCTGTAATTTATTTTCTAAATTCATCCAGCTTTTCCTGGAAATCGCCGGTGCAAAATAGAACTTTGAAATTCTTGCTCTGTTATATTCTCTTTCTACAAGCTCTTTATCGTAAAAACTTTCATTGGATAATCCGAAGAAATTTTCTGCAAAACGCGGCGTTGTGTACGAAGCATCCAGATTAAAATCCCAGCCTGAGATCGCTTTCTTGAAAATCCCTTTATAAACTAAATTAAATCCACCGGTTGCCGTATAAAAATTCGCTTTTAAGCTATGTTTTTGAGTGTAAGGTGCTCTTATGAAATTATTAACGGTATAATTCGCCAAAACCCCAATAATTACCCCATCATCAGGATTATAATCGGCGTTCGGGTATCCCGCAAAATAGCTGTATTTCGGATGCTTATAATTGTATGTATTGATATCATAATCGTCTGAAATATTTTTCGTTGCCCCTTTGGTATTGTAGGTGTTTTTTTGAGATTTAAAATCATAAATTTTTATCTTGCTTCCATTGGCAACATTGTACGTGTCATTATTATAACCACCCACAAGACGGATATTCATTTTTGGTCTTCCATTACCGGAAACTTCATAAATATCATCGTCTTCAAGCCCGTATACCCAAAGCTCTTTTGTTTTTGAATCGTCATAAGTTTTTTCAAAAACCAGCTCAGGATTTTCTTTATTTTTATCTAATTTATATTGCTTTACATTAACTGTATTTCCGTTTTTTGTAATGACAAACTTATCTGGATTTACGGTTCCTGCTAACGGAACTTTTTCCTGCAAAACGTCATAATATCTTACAGCATATTCTTGTAATTTTGTTTTTCTGGCTTTTAATTTTCGTTGGATGTCAGCAATTGTTTCATCTTTTACTTCTTTCGGAATATTGTTGAAAGCTTCATCAATATCTTGGTCCGTCAAATGCTCCTGAATATATTTTGCCTGTGCGATCCATTCTTCTTCAGTTGACTCTTTTAGGAAAACCAGATCCAGAGGATAAGGTTCCATTGCCAGCCATTTGACGTTTTTAATATCATCTTTAAAGGTTTTCATGTGACGGATTGCGGGAATATTCATAATAATTTTAAATGCAGCACCGTCATATTTGCTGAAAGCCTGATCTCTGTCTCTTGGGATTGGCTTGTAAATTGTCTTGTTGCCATCTTCATATTCTGCCCATTTCCATTGATCTGAATGCCGGTCCCAGTCGCCAATCAGCATATCAAAAATTCTTGCTCTGATATATGATTCTCTGTCTACAGAATATGTGTAATTTTTTGTAAAATTTTTCAAAACATCATCCGTAGAAACAATATCTTTTGCATTATCAAGGGCTTGTAATGTTTTCGGATCTGCAGAAAAACGTTCTTCGATCATGTACATTTCATCACCGTAGGTAGAATTGTATTCTCCCAATCCATATTGTTTCGGAATATAAAATAACCTTGGGTTGCTGTGAAAAATATTTACTTTATCAGCTAGATTATTTACTGAAAATGGAGTAAACGGATGATTGGTAGTATAAAAATCTAATAAAAATCTTTCCGGGAATGTATTATTTAATTCATTGCCAAATGTACTTTTCTTAAAAGCCATATTGTTAAGGAAACGAACGGCACTTTTTTTCACGCCTCTCATGACAAATTCCTGCCCGTTTTGAGATTTTAAGCGTAAACTATTTGATTGATTTCCACCACCTTCCCGAAATGGAGTGTAGCCGCCGTCAAGTTCAGAAATATTGGCTGTCGGAGCTTCGATCGGCATTCCGTAATATTTTCTGTAATGCTCACCCCAAAGCCATCTGTAAATTTTTCCCTTTTCTGTCAGTTTTTTAGGATAAATTGTAGATGAGACTGTAGTTGGTAACGATTTCGGAAAATTATTCACAAATACATCCGGCTTTGATGTTACGGAAATTTGTGTCAATTTTTCGAGTTTATTGTCTTTTGTAGAAAAATATTCAACATCAGTGCTTTGATCTTTTCTCAGATTTAAAACGGCAAAACCACTTCCACCGTATGAAAAATCACTTTTCTGAGCAATGGCAGAAGGATCAACCTTGGAGCCCGCACCACTGATAATTTGTCTGATATTTCTTTCTTCGTGATATTGCAGGTTGTGATCGTGCCCTGAAACAAAAATGATATTTTCTTTATCCTGGACGATACTTTTTAGCCTGTTCGCAAAATCTGCGTAATGTTTATTGTTTATATCTTCCAGACTTGCCCCGGATGAGGTTCTCAATACATTCACCAGGCTTGCGACTCCAGGAACGGGTATTTTACTCTTTAATGGAAAAAGCTGGGCTTTTGCAGAGTTAAAACCTGCATGCACACCACTGCTTATGATAGGATGATGTAATGCGACGATAATTTTCTTGCCCTGATTTTTATTAATCAAATCTTTAAATTCAGTGAAAAAATCTTCGCGGGTTTTAATGGTGCAGTTCTTATTGACTCCGGGGTAGTCGTCCCAGTTTACTAACGCCCATTCAGAGTCAATGACAATTAATTTGATGTCTTTCGTAAGGTTTACATCATCAATCGGGCATGAATTTTTTGGAAGAAATCCTTTTTTATCGTCTAAATAATTTTTAACAAATTCTTCCTGCGCTTTTAAGCCGTCCAAACCATTATACCAATCATGATTTCCAGGAATAACCAATGTTTTTCCTTTGAAATTTTGGGCTATTTTCAACTGTTCTTCCAGTTTTTCTTTCGCGGAGACGTAGCCTTCAGTTTTTTCTTTTGGCATTCCTGAAGGATAAATATTATCTCCCAGAAAAATAAGCATGGAGTTTTGATCAGCGGAATCAAGCTTGTTTTTAAGTAAATTTAAAGTTTGCCTAGACTGCGGTTCGTTTGGATTTCCTGCATCACCGATTAAGAAAATTTTAAAGTCATTTTCAGATTTTATATCAGAATTTTTTACTTCAAATAAGTTTTTTCCTTTTTTTACGTTATAGGTTGCACAAGAATATAAAAGTCCGGGAACCAGTAAAAATTTTATTGGAACCGAAAATCTTTTTAGATGTGTTTTCAAGGATAAATTCATAAATTTACATTAACAAAAATTCAGGTATGGATATTTTACAAAAAGCGAAAGATTATGTTGAAATCTTATTCAAAGATAAGCTATCTTCGGTATATTTTTATCATAATTTTATTCATACTACGTATACAGTTAATAAAGCTGACGAGATTATGAGAAACACGCCTGTATCTAAAGAAGATCAGGAAAAAGTGTTGCTTGCTCTTTGGTTTCATGATACAGGATATATAGAATGCGCAGAAAATCATGAAGAAGAAGGTGTTAAGATCATGAAAAATTTTCTACAAAATGAAAATTATTCTGAAGATTATATTGATGCCGTTGCGCAATTGATTTTAGCGACAAAAATAACATATGAACCTCAAAATCTTTTAGAAAAAATTGTAAAAGATGCGGACTGCAGCCACTTTGCGAGCCATGATTACAATGATATTTCTGATGCTTTGAGAAAAGAATGGGAACTTACCAATGTAAGGTGTTTTTCTAATGATGAATGGAATGAAGGCAATCTTGAAATGCTGAAAAATAAGCATACCTTTTATACAGAGTATGCTAAAGAAAATTGGGAACCTTTAAAAAAGAAAAATATTAAGAAAATTGAGAAAAAGCTAGAAAAAGAAGAAGGGAAAAAAGAAAATTCTGAAAAGAAGGAAACAAAAGAAATAAAAGATTCTAAGCCCGACAGAAGTGTTGATACACTGTTCAGAGTGACGTTGAATAATCATACAAGATTGAGTGATATAGCCGACAGTAAAGCGAATATTTTACTTTCCGTCAATGCGATTATTATTTCGGTTTGTCTTTCTGTTTTGGTTCCAAAATTGGATACTCCGAAAAATTCCCACCTTATCATTCCGAGTTTTGTATTGCTTTTATCGAGTGTTTTAACGATTATTTTTGCAATTTTATCAACAAAGCCAAATGTAACAAAAGCTAAGTTTACGAATCAGGATGTTGCCGACAGAAAAGTAAATCTTTTATTCTTCGGTAATTTTAATAGAATGATTTTCGATGATTATAACAATGCGATGAAAGATTTAATCAAAGACAGAGATTATATTTATGATTCAATGGTGAAAGATTTATACTATTTAGGAAAAGTTTTAGATAGAAAATACAGGCTTTTGTCGATAACATATAAGATTTTTATGGCAGGAATTATTATTTCCGTATTATCTTTCGGATATGCTTTTCTTTCTTTATAAATTTAACTTAAACGTAGAAAATTATTTGAATTTTACGGATGATTGAAATCCGAGTTATTGTATTTCCTGATGTTGGGTGATAGAAACTCTCAGCGCAAGAAGCCCTGTAATTCCTTGCAAATCTTCGACTTTTAAAAATTCGATATCATTTTCAAGGATGTTTTTTTTCTGAAGCTTTGCAACATAATCGAGATATTCTTTTTGATTTTCCATGCCGAAATAGACAATTGTAATTTTTCCCGGGCATGTTATTCTTTCTGAAGAGCCTTTAATATGGGCTTTATCCAGTCTCTTTTTTATAATTTCATAATAAGAATTGAAGGCGCCGTCTACATCAAAACGTTTTTCATCCATTCGGAAACGGATATCTATTTTTTCATTATAAACGAAAATTAATGAAGCAATATCTAAAGAAATAGGCATATTTTTCTTAAAGCTCTGAAATTCCTGTTCCATATTACAGATAGTTTTCAGCTGCCAATACCTAAGTTTATGAACAAATTTTGAGCTGTAATGCAAATCCGGGGCAATGGCCGATCCTATATACAGATTATGTTCCACGCCGTCAGATTTAAATCTTTCATAATAATGCGGAAAAAGCTGTTGAGCTTCAATTTGGCCTTCATCCAACATGTCGGCTAACTTCCTGTTTATCAGGGTTATGGATTCATCCAAGCTTCTTCTGTGATTGTAGAATAAATGATTTTGACTTACCTGAGCAAAATAATCTTTGATTTTGGTTTTTATTTCTTTGGTAGATTTAAGCTCTAGTTTTCCCTGTAAATAGGGATGAATTTCGTCTCTTAACAATCGTTGGAGACGCTGTTCTGTATCGGCTTTTATTTCGTTGTTTAATTCATTTTCAAAAATATCTAAAGCCAGTAAATATTTCTCAGAATCTGAATTTATTAATGAAAAAATTTCATGAAGCGCTTCAATCTGTTCATTCAGATCTTCAAGCATTAAATTATAACGTTTTTCCGAAGACGAACGAATATCGGAAAAACCAAATAAAGGCGTTAAATTTTTAAACGAAATCTGTTTTAAGGTGTAAATTTTTTTCGCCAATGAAGCATTGAAATATCTTTCCGCTTCACTTCTGAATTTCCAGATGACACTGTCATGAATCGTTGTATATTCACGTTGAATAATGGCTTCAATCTGATTGTTTCGCTCAAAAGTGAATCTGCTCAGTGAGAACAAAATCATGTCTGCAAAAAACTCAAGCTTTTTCAGCTTTAAACCATTGAAGCTATTGGGAATTGGCGAAGTAAATTCAATAATAGCCAGCAATTCATTATCTTTCATGATAGGAATTACCATAAAGCTATTAATATTATTTTCTATGAGAATCTCAAAAGACGGTAAATTTTTTACATGCGCATCCAGGTTGCTGACATTTGAAACAACGATAGGTTTTGAATTATAATTAAAATTTTCAAAGGTTGTTTTTTGCACTTCCTCGTCAAAAGTATTGATCCAGAAATCAAGGATATGATTGGTAAATACGTTTTCATAAATTGGAACTTTTTCAAGTCTTTTTTCTTTTTTATTGAAAAGCATTAATCCAAACTTGAGCTCAGCGACATCAAAATAAGATTTAAGAACTTCTTCTAGATTTTCATCAGGCGTAAGGTTTTCCGGATCGATCTGTATCATGCTTGATTTAAGGTCTGACAGCGCGACTTCAGAGGTACAATCGACTAAGGAAATAATGGTAAAACCGCTCAGAATCCAGGATTTTGAGGGAAAATATTTCTTCCACAACTTGATGTCATCCATATTTTCAAGAAGCATATCGATTATTCGATCTTCGGGAATCAGGGCTTCCTCAGTGGGATAAATATCACTAAAATCTGAATTTACCGTGATTTTATAATGCTTCATAATGCCGAGCTTATTCGGAATATCATAATAAAAGGGAAGTGTGCTTCTTATATCTCTTTTGAAATAAACCTGTAAAATAAGGCAGCAGCAGAAAACATAAAATTCATCATCGTTGATGTTTCTGAGTTCTATTTCAAAGTCTTTTCCGGCATCTTTAAGAATATTTTTAAACCTTTCGGTATAATTAAATGTAATATTTGAAAGCGGAATGCTGGCTGCTTTTATTTCATTGTTGGTAAGCCCGGTCGGGAAAAGATCGGCCAAAAGAAGTTTGATGAGGTCTTCATATTTATCCAGTAAGGTCAGGTCCTGAAAACCATCTCGAAGCTCCTGAAAGTTTTTTGTTTTTTCGATCAGTGATTCGGCATAATTGACACGGTACTCCAATCTGTCATTATAGCGGATATGTTCCAACACGTCCAAATATTTTTTGAACGAGATAAAAACCTGAAATGGAGCGTCTTTTTTGTAAAGATTTGCCAAAAGCCTGAAATTTAAGTAAAGTTATGAAAAAAGCACAACTTTTTGGTTGTGCTGTGTTATTTTTCATTAGTACTTTTCTGCTTTGATGGTATATTATATCTATTCTTAATTTTTATATCAATTTTAAAGAATTTTGTGATTACTTTTCAACAATACACAAATTTTATTAAAATCCTATTCGTTAGTGCAATGAATAATTGTTGCGACATTACTATTCTTATTAAAAGGATTTTCAGTTTGAATATATTTTTTTGTCTTCTTATAATAAAATCCAAACCATGTTAAATTCATTTTCGATTTATTAATAATTTCCATGAAAATATCTCTTATCAAATAGATTAGGAATGATTTTTTTTCATTAAGATCATGCCTCTTATTGTCATTTTTATTTTTATTATTTTCCTGCCCATTACAAGAAATTAATCCTGTAAGAAAGAACAGTAAACTAAAAAATATTTATAATTTTTTTCATAACGTGTTACCTTGATAATATTTCAATTCAAACTATAATAAACTAATTATCAGATTACAAAACCTAAATAAATCAATATTTTACACAAACATTATTCATTACATTTTTGCAAAACAAACACTTTGTTTTTTCATATGTGTATGAAAAAAATTATATGTTTCATTTTATATAACCGCCTTTTGAAATTTTATATATTTTTTTATCAAATATCTTTTCTATTTCATTTGAAATAATCGACTTTTCAACACTTATAATATAACTTTCACTGATAAAAAAGTTGTACTAATAGAATTACCATTATCAGACTCTTCACTTGTATAAATAATAATATTTGAAATGGGCTTATAGCTACTATCTAAAGTAAATAAGTACCAATTAGATTGTCCATTTTCATTGTATGCTATTAGAATAATAGGTTTATTATTATTTGTAATTGGAAGTTTTGCAATTTTTGCAATTTTATAATTATCCATATGATCTAACGGAAAAATGTTGTAATATTTTTTATCTAAAGAAATAAAGTCGTTTTCGTTGGAATAGCATCAAAACTGTATTTATTTGGAAGTGATATTTCCTTGCATTGATTATAAATACTCTCTAATGAAGTTTTAGATAAACTACCTTGATTATAATTAACACATTCATCAAATAATTTTTTCCAATGTGAATCAAATTTAAGTTCTTTTGGTTTTTCTAAATTTGCAGAAGTATCAAATAACTTTCCTGTTTTTTTATAATAATTTATCCAGCCAATTGTTCCTGTTCCATCCGTATCAAAAAAAAGTTTTGCAGAAATATACTCCTCATTATCTTCATCAATTTCAAGGTTAACTTTTTCCTTTTGAATACTCCAATTTGAAAAAGGGAAATTACTACTTCTTACCAATTCAGTTAAATAATCATAACAGCTTTCAGATTTAACTATCGGGTTATTTATTATTTTTGTTGCATTTGTTGTATCTGGTTTAATTTTAGCTTCTATTGAATCAGATATTTTTTTATCTTTTCTAAATTCTCCTTTACAAGAGAATAATAAAAGTAAAAAAAGAGTTGGAAATATTTTTTTCATTTTAATTTTTTTAGCTTATACTTTTGTTTTTTTCCATCATTTAAATTGATGTCAATATATGGGCTTTGCAACACATAGTCTTTCCCATCAAGGCCAATGGTTCCAAAATCTTTAGTTTTTTGTAAATGAATTTCATTTTCTGTATTGTCTAATCCTTTAAAAAAATTTAGACTTATCGTTTTTTCATTGTCTTTAGATGATAACATATAGTATTCATATAATTGAAAACCCTTAGCCAAATAAGTGATTGAATCTTTTGAAATAGTCAATTTTATTTCGTGGATGTTTCTCCAATCATCTGAATCTTCGTTTATAGAAAATGAATAAACTCCATTCCATCTATTTGATTTCTTTAAATTAACTTTAAAGAAAATTTTAGCATAACTATTAAATATTTTTTGTAATCTTTCCTTTGTTTGAGGTGAAGTAAAAAGATTTTCTTTTGTATGTAATTTTATTTTCGGACTTGAATTGATATAAATTGGTTCACTATATCTATGTGTATCGCACTCTCCTGTTTTTAATTCTTTGTTAAAAATGAATTTGTATACTGATTTACCAGTTTCACCCATTACTTCACTTTCTATTATAGAATCTTGTGTAATATTATTTATTGAAAATTTAACATCTTCACCTTCAGAAGAGTTTACAAAAAGGATAGTATCTTTTATCAGTTTTATCGAATCTGTTCTAATTTCATCTGTATTTGAGTTAAATACTGCTTGTTTAAGTTTGTTGCTTTTCTTGCATGAAAGCGAAATGAGAATTAAAACAAGCAAGCATATACTATTGATTGTATTTTTCATAGATTTATAAAGGAATTTTGGTTGGATCATTATTATTGTCTTCATACAGTTTTCTTAATTCTGAAAGTGATTTTCCAAACATCATTTCGAAATGTGGTTTATCTTTTAGACTTTTCCAGTCTCCTCCCCAATCAAATCCCCATTTTTTACCTATTGGAGCAATTTTTGGCAACACAGTTTCTTGTTCCGCCCAATCTATTCTTCCATTTTTAATCTCAGCCACATCAATGGCTAATCCAAAGTTATGATTACTTTGTCCACCTTTTGCATTTGTTACTTTACTACCTCCTTTTGTTCTTCCTTGTGCATAAAGATCATTCTGTTCAGCATAGGTTCTATATCCTTGTATAATCCTTAACTGAATTCCCATTGTTTTTTCCACTTCATTAATAAAGTTTTTTGCTGCACAGCGAATTTTAGGATGTAGCTTCTCTATTTTCCCATTTGTGGATTTATCCCAAGTATCTACACAATTACCCTCTTTTGGAATTTCCATTTTCTTACCTGCATTACAACTAAATCTTTTTTCTTTATTAATTAATCCTTTAGCATATACTTCTTGTGCTGCCAATGCAACTTCCCAGACATAGGTTTTACCATTATCCTTAGGGCTTCGCACTTTTTTTATTTTTCCTTTAATTACCTTAGTTGTCCATTCGTCATCTTCTTTAAAAAAGAACGGATTTTTTTTATAGGCTGTACCCTCTAATACAATATAATCTCTTTCAGATCCGTGACCACAAGCAGAGGGATATAATACTGCTAAATATAAATCTGCTAATGTTTTGTATTTAATCTTACTTTTTGTTAAATGTTTTTCAACATAATCCATTTGATCTACGAATGACATTTTAACTAGTTTTTTTTGATCAGTTCCAATATCTTTAGCTGCTCCAGAACCAAACTGAATAAGTCCGACATAACCAATGCCATTATCAATTGAAGGATTAAATGTTTCTGCTGTTTCTAAAGCAATTATTGTCATTAACCAATTTGGATTAACATTAAGACTTTTGGCAACTTCAACTATCTTTTTCCTTTCATTACATCCTATTTTATCTCCCCAAATCAAATCATATTGCTTACAAGCACATTTATCATCTTTCTTTTTCTCATCAGGTTCAAACACCGTTGCCACCTGATTTCCAGTATTCACATGAGGATTTATTCCCGGTTGCTTCTTGTATTTTCCTTTAATAACAACCTCCTCGATCAAAGTCTCTCCGTAAGTTTTCTCAGTATCAACACCACTGCTTACCGTTTGAGAAAAAATATAATCCGGGTTTTGTACCTCCACATTTTTACTGACAGACTTGTGTTCGGCGGTTTCTACCACCACATAATATTCATGGAGCTTGTCGTGGCTGCCATCCATAACGGCATTGGCAATTTTTGTAAAATCAATATTCAGTTTAAATTCATGCCACAGAAAACCTTTCTTATTCAGCGCTTTTGTGATGTGGGCAACCCTATTATTCTTATTCTTGGGGCTGTCACCTCCACCCTGGGCATCATCTTCGTAGAGACTTAACTTCACCATTTCTCCCTGCATGTTTTCGGTATAGACCTTTACTTTTATGGTCTGTCCGTACTTCATGACCGTATCCTCTTTAATAGGACTATTGTCAGCTTTAAAGAGTTCTACGCGTGATATTCTCTTCTTTAATCCGGGCAGAACTTTAATTCTCAGTCCCGGAGGAATTCTTTTTTCAGGTTCATAAATATAAGCTTCCAACATCAGTTCACTCCCAACCAACGATTGATTGGTTACGATAACCGGAACGCGATACCCAATTTTGGGAGGAGTTCCGGCTTTGGGCGTCAGCTCGCGCCAATTATCATGATGTTTAAAATCTAAAGCATACAATTTCCATCTTGCAGCATCTACTTTCTTTTTATCATCAATATCGTATATTCGGCTCACTTCGTAATAAGCCGTCTCACCAAGACGAATCTCGGCAGGACCTTTGATCTGTGAAATACCTTTTTTGCTCATGAGTGTTTTTAAATTTTGTATAATTGGTATATATCTCTACCGGTGCATAGTTGTGGTTTAGATATTATTAAATTATTATTAGTAATTATCAGATGGAGGTAAAAGAAAGAGACGAGGTATAATCGTGATTGTACTTGACTTGGTATTTTATCATTTGTATTTGTTTTTGCGTGTTTGTTTTTCAAAATTAGAAAAATAATTGATATAAGCATTATTTTTTCAAAGAGCTTCAAGTTAATTTAAATGAAAAAAGCACAACATTTCTGCTGTGCTCATTTATTTTAAAATTGGATTTTTATAATCCGAACATTCCTGCAAATAAGTCTGGGACAACTCCTAATACAAGGATTGAAGCGATAACAACTACGGCAACAATGTTATAGGTAAGCGTTACTTTTTCTGAAGATTTGAATGTTGATTCTTTGAAGAAGAACATTGCAATGATCAGTCTTAAGTAATAGGCAATTGAAACTGCAGAACCTAAAACAGCCACAAATACTAAGAAAACGCCATGTTTTGAATTCATCGCCTGAGAGAATAATGCAAATTTCCCCATAAAACCAGCTGTTAACGGAACCCCTGCCATTGAAAGCATAGAAATTGTAGCCACGACTGCCAATAAAGGTTCAGATTTTCCCAATCCTTTGAAGGCTCCGAATGAAGTTTCTCTTTTTAATTTTTCTACATAAATCAAGCACATGAAAACTCCGACTGTTGACAAAGAGTAAGCAAATAAATAAAACGCCAAATTATAAGTTGAAAGGCTTGTCATTCCGTAGAAAACCAACCCGATGTAACCTGCGTGAGAAACTGAAGAGTACGCCAGCATTCTTTTTGCATTCGTCTGAGCAAGACCCATAACGTTCGCCAAAAGTAATGTGATGATTAAAAATACTCCGAAAACATTGATCCATTCTGCGGTAACTCCTCCAAAGCCGATGGTCATTAATCTGAATAATGCAAAAAATCCTGAAATTTTTACAACACTCGCCATGAAAGCTGTGATTAATGAAGGCGAACCTGAATAAACATCAGGGCTCCACATATGGAAAGGTGCCAAAGCCACTTTGAATGATAATGCACAAAGAATTAACAGAACTCCTAAAATGAACATGACATCTTTAGGATGTGTAATCCCGAAATCCTGGATTTTATATAAATCAAAACTTCCTGTACTTCCATAAATAAACGCAATCCCGAAAAGTAAGAAACCTGTCGCAAATGCACCCATTAAGAAATATTTAATTGAAGCTTCATTTGATCTTAAATCAGTTTTGTTAGCTCCCGCCATTACGTATAAAGGAATAGAAAGGATTTCAACTCCTAAGAATAACGTTACTAAGTTCTGGTATCCGAAAAGGGTAATTCCGCCGCAAAGTGCGAAAAGCATTAAAGCATATAATTCTGACTGGTGGCTTCTGTGGTTGCTGAATGCAAAACCGCCAAGGAAGAATAACAATAATGTCGTTACAATTGATATTTTAGTGAATAACGCAGTATTTGCAGTATATTCATACATATGTCTGTACTGTTCGAAGAACGCACATTCCGGCATGAAGCTTACATATAATGCGATGATTAATCCAAAAATCCCAATGTATCTTGCGAATTTTCCATGTTCAAAAACTCCTGAAAATAACGCAACAACTGCCGTTAGGAAAACAATAATTAAAACACTCATAGTAGTTAGGTAATAGAGTTTGAGAGCTCGAGAGTTTGAGAGTTGAAACTTGTAAAACTTGACTCTTTGACTCTAGAATTTCTTAATTCTTTAATTTTTTAATTGGCCATCGCCGTGTAAATAAACTTCAACGAACTATCCACCATATCGATTATCGGCTGTGGGAAAATACCAAGTAAGATCACAAAAACCGCTAAACTTGCCAATACAGAGAATTCTACAGATGATAAATCTTTTGCAGTGCTCAAAACTGCTTCATCACCTTTTCCAAACATTGCTTTTCCGTAGAATCTCAATAAATAAACTGCACAAAGAATTACCGTAAGACCAGCAATCACTGCCGCAGTGGCGTTAAAATCGAAAACAGATTTAATCAAAATAAATTCTCCGACAAATCCATTGGTTAACGGAACTCCCATTGAGCCAAGAATGATGATCAGGAATAATACAGCAAACTTAGGGGCCACTTTCGCTAAACCTCCCATTTGTCTGATATCTCTTGATTTAAATCTTTTATATAAAATATCACAGCAGTAGAATAAGCCTACCACGTTGATACCGTGAGCAAAAGTCTGTACCAAAGCACCTTCAGCACCTTCAATATTGAATGTTCCTCTTAAAGTAACAACCGCAGAAGCGAAGATCCCTGCCACCATTAATCCAACGTGAGAGAAAGAAGAATACGCAATGATTCTCTTCATATCAGTTTGGATAATGGCAATTAATGCACCGTGAACAATTCCTACAATCGCAAGAATAATTACAATTTGTCCTGAAATTCCCGCAATCGGAATCGGAGTGATTGGTAACAAATAACGCATAACTCCATACACCGCCATTTTTAGCATAATCCCCGATAACAACATCGATCCTTGAGTAGGAGAGTAGGTATAGGTATCAGGCTGCCAGGTATGGAAAGGGAAGACCGGTAATTTCACTGCAAAAGCAAAGAAAATAAACCAGAATACCACCGTTTGCTGAGTTTCGTTAAGTTGAGCATTGTAAAGATCTGTTAATGCGAATGATGCAGAGTGATTGTAAATGTAAATCAATCCAGCTAACATAAACAACGATCCAACGAATGTATAGACAAAGAATTTTGTTGTAAACTCCATTCTTTTGTTTTCCTGTCCCCAAAGTCCGGCGATAAACCAAATTGGAATCAAAGTTACTTCCCAGAAAATGTAGAACAATAAGCCATCCAAAGAGGTGAAAACGCCTACAAGCCCGAATTGCATCAGCAAAATCAAACCGTAAAAAGAGTTTCTGTAGCTTACATTCTCATTAAAAGAAGATAAAATGATGATTGGCGTCAAAATATTAGTCAACAACAAAAGAAGCATACTCATCCCGTCTATGCCGAAATGAAGCGTACTTTTAATGAATTGTGACCAGGGATAAGTAATCTCGTACTGCAAAGAGCTATCCACTGTCGGTCCAAAATTGAATTCCGAAAGAGCATAGAAAGTCAGCAGCATTTGTACCAATGCAATTCCCAGCGCCAAATATTTGCCGGAATTACCCTTCCATGCAAAAACTAATCCCGAACCTACTAGAGGTAATAGTAATAATGTTAATAATAAACCAGACATTATTGTAATATAAAGTTAACAATCAGTATAATTCCCACCGCTAAAGACATGATAAGAATATAATTCTCAACATTTCCGTTTTGAATACGCTTCATAGATCTACCGCTGTCTTCAGCGCCTTCTCCCACGAAATCTACAAAACGGTCCAGAATGCCTTTATCAAACATTTTTCCTCCGCGTCCTAATCCTTCAACAGTTTTTACAATCAATGCATTGTAAAGTTCGTCAATATATAGTTTTTTAGCAGACAATTTTTCCCATCCTGTGTACTGTTCCTCAGGAAGTGCTTGTTTTTTCTTATTTACATACGTGTTTTTAACGATAAACCAAACACAGAAGAACATCAGAACAGTTGCTCCTAAAAGTATCATTTCAGTACCGAACGGAACTCCGGAAAGGGTAGTTTCCATTTGGTTATAGCTTTCCTCGGTAAGAACCGGCTTCAACCACTCCATTAATTTTGCATAATGACCGTGACCAATGAAGTGAGGAAGGTTGATTAAACCACCCAATACAGAAAGAATAGCCAAAACGATCAATGGTATTGTCATATTTGACGGGCTTTCGTGTAGGTGATGTTTTTGCTCTTCAGTACCTCTGAACTCTCCGTGGAAAGTAAGGTAATACAATCTGAACATATAGGTTGCAGTAACAGCTGCTAAAATAAATAAGAATACCCAGTAAACCGGATTCTTAGCAAAAGCTGCCACTAAAATTTCATCTTTAGAAATCATCCCCGATAATAAAGGGAATCCTGAAATTGCTAATGTCCCGACAAGGAAAGTAGCGTGGGTAAGAGGAATATATTTTTTAAGACCTCCCATGAAACGCATATCCTGCTCGTTGCTCATCGCGTGGATTACAGAACCTGCCCCCAAGAATAATAATGCTTTAAAGAAAGCGTGCGTCATAACATGGAACATAGCCGTTGTATACGCTCCAAGACCTAAAGCGATGAACATGAACCCAAGTTGTGAAACGGTAGAATATGCCAATACTTTTTTGATATCGTTTTGACGAAGCGCATAGAATCCTGCTAAAGCTGCTGTTAAGAATCCGATTAATAAAATTCCGTCCTGAACGGTTGGCGCTAAAGTAAATAAGAAATTTGATCTTACAACCAAATAAATACCCGCAGTTACCATCGTCGCCGCGTGAATCAATGCAGAAACCGGAGTCGGACCTGCCATCGCATCCGGTAACCATGTATATAAAGGAACCTGAGCAGATTTACCAGTTGCACCGATAAATAAACTCGCTGTAATAAAGATTATTATTGGCCCGTCTAATTCAAATTTTGAAGCATTTTGAGCTACAGAAAGATAATCCAAAGCATTGGTCTGAGAAGCGATCATAAAGATGCCGATCAATAATGCCAAGTCACCAATTCTGTTCATAATGAAAGCTTTTCTTGCTGCTTTACCGTATTCTTCGTTGGTGTACCAGAATCCGATCAACAGATAAGAACAAAGACCTACACCTTCCCATCCGATGAACAGGATAAGGTAGTTGCTTCCCATAACTAATAATAACATGGAGAAGATAAACAGATTTAAATAAGTAAAAAACTTATAGAAACCTTTATCATGGCTCATATATCCGATAGAGTACAGGTGAATCAGAGATCCGATCCCTGTGATAATCATGATCATCATTAATGATAACTGATCAATCTGGAATCCGAAATTAATCTGAACTCCGTTTACTCTAAACCATTCAAAAGCTTTTACAATGATAGGCTGGCTTTCAGAATCGAAATTCATGAAAATACTTACCGCAATACAGAAAGATCCGAAAACAGCAATTGTCGCCAAGCTTCCAACAACTATTTTTGGAAGATTTTTTCCGAATAAACCGTTAATAAGAAAACCTAAAAGGGGTAAAAGTATGATTGCATACACTAAATTTTCCATTCTTATCCTCTTAATTTATTAAATATACTTACATCCACAGAACGGGTATTTCTATATAGCATAGCAATAATTGCCAAACCTACCGCTACTTCCGCAGCAGCCACCACCATAATGAAGAAAACTAAAAGTTGTCCGTCGCCATTCCCTTTGTAGGCTGAAAATGCAGCCAATAAAAGGTTTGTAGAATTCAGCATAAGCTCAACACAACCCAAAATAACAATAGCGTTTTTTCTCAACAATACTCCTAACACTCCCAAACAGAACAATACTGAAGAAAGAATTATGAAATAATTTAAAGGGACGCTTTGTATAAATGTATTTACTTCTCCCATAATTTTATAAATCTTTTTTACCGATTAATACCGCACCTACAATACCTGCCAAAATAAGGATGGATGCAAGCTCAAACGGTAAAACATATTCATTAAACAAAAGTCTGCCCAGATTTTTCGTCAGACCAACTCCCTTGTCTACATTCTCAACAACGATATGGTTTTGCTGGACTCCTCTGAATACGCCTAAAACTCCAATTAATAAAAGACCGGCTGTAAAAACTCCAACAAATTTTAAAGTATTGTTCTTCTTACTTTCGTCTTCTTTATTAAGGTTAAGCATCATTAAAATATAAAGGAATAATACCATGATGGCACCAGCGTAGACTATAATCTGGATAATCGCAAGGAATTGTGCATTCAGAAGAATGTACATTCCCGCAATCGAAAACATTGTAACAATTAATGACAAAATAGCATATAAAGGATTTCTGGCGAATACGAAATAAACCGCACTTGCCACTGCTAAAAACGCCACCAAGAAAAATAAAAACTGATCCATTATTTTACCGCATTTTTTTGTTTCTCGGATTGTCTTTCAGTGATATCAATCCTTTCATTTATTTTTTCAACCAACTTATCTTTTCCGTAGATGAAAGAACCTCTGTTGGTTTCCACATCTACCAATCTGTCTGTAAGATAGATCGCAGATTTAGGGCAGGCTTCTTCACACATCCCACAAAAGATACATCTCAGCATATTGATTTCATATACCGAAGCGTATTTTTCTTCTCTGTAAAGGTGTTTTTCTTCCTTTGTTCTTTCTGCGGCAGTCATTGTAATTGCTTCTGCAGGGCAAGCCACCGCACAAAGTCCGCAAGCTGTACATCTTTCTCTGCCTTCTTCGTCTCTTTTCAAAACGTGCTGACCTCTCCAGATTTCTGCTCTGGGTTTCTGTACTTCCGGATACGAATATACTGCAGGGGCACCTTTCAATACTGTTCTTACAGCATGCTTAAATGTAATCCCCATTCCTGTAAAAATTGCAGGAAGGTAGATTTTTTCAGCAAGGGTCATTTCTTTATTGGAAACAACTTTTGATCTGTTCGTAAGTTTCATTTAATTATAGATGTTAGATGTTAGACATTAGAATAATCCTGTCTGTTATCTTAATTAATATTTATTTCTGAATTGCGATGTTAAAGATAAAACTTTGATTCTATCATTTAATCATTAAATCCGCTCATCTTCAAATTCAATTTTTAATTTCCAAATGCTAAAATTACAGCACCTGTAATTAATAAGTTTACCAATGCCATCGGGATCAGAGTTTTCCATCCTAGGTGCATTAACTGGTCATATCTGAATCTCGGAAGCGTCCATCTGATCCACATAAAGATCAAAATTCCGATTACTGTTTTAGATAAAAATGCTACAATACTCAAGATTCCTGCCATGTTTTCACCCCAGTGCTGAGTTACCCATTCAATTCCCGGATAGTTGTAACCACCGAAGAAAAGAACGACCATGAAAGCATTAGAGATAAACATATTCACATATTCACCAAACATATATAAACCTAATTTCATGGATGAATATTCTGTAGAATAACCTGTCACCAATTCCGATTCACATTCAGGTAAGTCGAAAGGGTGTCTGTTGGTTTCTGCTAAAGCTGCTACAAAAAATACTAAGAAAGCAATCGGCTGATAGAAAATATTCCAGTTAAGACCGGAAACCCAAGGAATAAATCCCCAAAGTTTTCCTGTTGTCTGGCTTTCCGTGATTTCTTTTAAGTCTAAACTTCCCGTCATCATAATGATAGAAAGTAAAGCCAATCCCATCGCTAATTCATAAGAAATCATCTGCGAAGAAGCACGGATTGCCCCTAATAATGAATATTTATTATTCGAAGCCCAGCCTCCGATCATGATTCCGTAAACACCGATTGAAGCCATTCCGATAATGAAAAGTACTCCAACATCAATATTTGCTACTTGTAAATCATAAGAAACTCCACCAAAATTCAATGTTTTACCCCAAGGAATAACCGCTCCCGTAATTAATGAAATAAACATGACCAATGCCGGCCCCAGTACGAAAAGGAATTTTTCTGCATTGGCAGGTGTAAAATCTTCTTTAAAGAAAAACTTTCCACCATCGGCAAGAGGCTGCAGCAATCCGAAAGGCCCGGCTCTGTTGGGTCCAATTCTATCCTGCATGATAGAAGCAACTTTTCTTTCTGCCCAGGTAGAGTAGGCTGCGATCGTCAAAGAAAGCAGGAAAAGTGCTAATACAAGTATCAATTTAAATGTAAGTAAATCCATTTTATTTTTATAGATGTTAGATATTAGAAGTTAGAAATTAGAATTACAAAAAGTCTGTTATCTAATGTCTGAAATCTGATGTCTTATTAAATATTATTTTTCGTCTTTTTCACTGATTTCCTTAGCCATGGGATTGTCTAAAACTCTTAGCTCATCTTTAGGCTTTTCATAGTGATTCAATGAAATAACTGAATGTCTGTCGATATGTCTAGGACCTTCAATGTTCCAGTCGCTCAGTTTTTTTCTTTCGAAACGGCAAGTATCGCAGATAAATTCTTCAACCTCACCCCACTGATCTTTTCTTGCAGTAACTCTTAAAACTTCATCACCTTTCAACCAGACAAGAGCTTTTCCTGAACATTTATCGCATTTACAAGAAGCGTTCATTGGTTTTGTGAACCAAACTCTGCTTGCAAAACGAGCTGTTCTGTCTGTTAATGCTCCAACCGGGCAAACGTCAATAACGTTTCCGATAAAATCATTATCTAAAGCTTTATTTAAATATGTTGAAATTTCAGCATGATCTCCTCTGAACAAAATTCCGTGCTCTCTTTCTCCAGTCAATTGATTGGCAGCGAGTACGCATCTTGCACAAAGAATACAACGGTTCATATTCAACTTGATATTCGGACCAAGATCGTCTGCTTCGTATGTATTTCTTTCAAACTCAGTTCTTGTATTCTCAACACCGTGCTCATACCCAAGATCCTGAAGGTGACATTCACCGGCCTGATCGCAAATAGGGCAGTCCAGCGGGTGGTTGACCAATAGAAACTCAGTGACAGCTTTTCTACCTTCCTGAGCCTTATCAGAAGTAAGATTTTTTACTTCCATGCCATCCATCACATTCGTTCTGCAGCTTGCAACCAGTTTCGGCATAGGACGAGGATCTGCTTCCGATCCTTTAGAAACTTCCACCAGGCAAGTTCTACATCTTCCTCCACTTGTTTCTAATTTGCTGTAGTAGCACATTGCTGGAGGAACAGATTTTCCACCGATCTGTCTGGCAGCTTCCAAAATAGAAGTTCCAGGCATAACCTCGGTCGTTTGTCCGTCTATAGTTATTTTGAATTTTTTAACCTCTTCGCTCATATTCTATGCTTTTAAAGCAGTTAAGCTATATTTTTATTTTTGCTTTTTTGTATTAAATGTGTATCCGATTCCGAATACCAGTTCGCAGAATGTAAAATCCTGAGTCGCTTTGTCAATTTTTACATTTTCCTCTGTTGTTCTTACGCTTGGTAAATTGATGTAACCGTATTTTACTTCAGCTTTTGCCACAAGATGATTCCAGAATACCACGTTTACTCCTGTTCTTGCATCCAGACCAAATCCAGCTAAATGAAAGTGGTCGCTTTCTCCTTTCCCCATTAATGTAGCATCCGTTTTAGGAACTAAAACACCTGCTCCCAAACCATAATTCCAGAATATATCAAATTTATTCTTATTAAGGATTTGCTTGTATTTCTGAAGCCCAAGGTTTAAATAATTTAAACCATTTGTATGCTCATATTTCAAGAACTCACCATTAGAAAGATCAATTTTACCGTTATTTACCATTCCTGCATATGCCGGATCGTTGATATAGCCGTTGAAATCAACAGTCTGATTCTGATCCATCACATATTTCATATGATCTATTCCAAATGTAATTCCTACATTATCTTTAATAAAATAAGTAATATTATAATTAACCTGTGGAATCGAAATTTTTGTAGGATTGATATAATGGTCAAACTCACTGATTGGCGTAGGCCTGTCGTGTGCGGAGACATTGTTTAATGTAAAGTTGTAGTTCTGACCATAAAAATGAATATCAGAATTTCCAAACCAACCTCTGTTCCAGCCCCAAAATACCATTACTGATCCTTTTTTGAACGCTTCTCTCTGAGCATTAACACTCATTGTTACTGTTAATAAAAACAGCAATAAAAATTTATTTTTCAACTTAAATTCTTCTTATTAATTAGGAATTAAACTGTAGGCGCCGGAATAGGATCTGCATAGTTTGCCAAACCATAGTTTTGTGTTAAGCACAATTCCGGATTTTTTATATGCCATTCAAATTCATCCCTAAAATGACGAATTGCCGCTGCAACGGGCCAAGCTGCCGCATCACCTAACGGACAAATCGTGTTTCCTTCGATCTTTCTCTGGATATCCCAAAGCAGATCGATATCTTCCATTTTTCCTTCTCCTTTCTCAATTTTCTTTAAAATCTTGTACATCCAGCCCGTTCCTTCACGGCAAGGAGTACATTGTCCGCAACTTTCG
The DNA here is from genome assembly GCF_900100115.1 of Chryseobacterium soldanellicola. GTDB lineage: Bacteria > Bacteroidota > Bacteroidia > Flavobacteriales > Weeksellaceae > Chryseobacterium > Chryseobacterium soldanellicola. The sequence goes on along the minus strand of NZ_FNKL01000001.1, from coordinate 1,006,932 downwards.
TGATTGTAAAATCTCGCTAAAGTCATGGTATGTTCTACGACGCACTGGTCTTCATCCAAAACGATAAAACCTCCTGAACCCATCATTGTTCCGGTAGCAAAACCACCGTCAGCTAATGATTCGTAATTCATATATCTTGGTTCTCCGTTTACGGTTTTCAATAATAAATTTGCCGGAACGATCGGAACAGAGCTTCCTCCGGGGATACAAGCTTTTAATCTTTTTCCGTCTTTAATTCCCCCACAATATTCATCAGAGTAAATGAATTCTTCAACCGTAATGGTCATATCGATCTCATAAACCCCCGGTTTGTTGATGTTTCCACAAGCAGAAATTAATTTTGTACCTGTAGATCTTCCAACTCCGATTTTAGCGTATTCGGCTCCTGTAATATCAATGATCGGAACAATTGCTGCGATAGATTCAACGTTATTTACAACCGTTGGTCTTTCCCAAAGTCCTTTTACAGCCGGGAATGGCGGTTTCAATCTTGGGTTTCCTCTTTTACCTTCAAGAGATTCAAGCAATGCAGTTTCTTCACCGCAAATATAAGCTCCACCACCTCTTTGAACGTAAATTTCGCAATCGAAACCGGTTCCCATGATATTTTTACCTAAAAATCCAGCCGCTTTTGCTTCTTCAATAGCCTCTTCCAAAATATCAGGAATCCAAGAATATTCTCCACGAATGTAGATATATGAAACATTTGAACCTAAACAATAAGACGAAATCAACATTCCTTCGATCAGTAAATGAGGAAGAAATTCCATTAAATATCTGTCTTTGAACGTTCCCGGTTCAGATTCGTCGGCATTTACGACCAAGTGTCTTGGAACGCCTTCCGGTTTTGCCAGAAAGCTCCATTTCATTCCGGTTGGGAATCCGGCACCACCACGTCCGCGAAGACCTGAAGTTTTTACTTCTTCAAGAATTTCATCGGGTGTCATTTTCAAGGCTTTTTCAGCTGCTGTGTAACCACCTTGTTTACGGTAGGTTTCAAAATAGCGGATACCTTCTATATGTGCGTCTTTAAGTAAAAGTTTTTTACTCATTGTTATATGCTTTTAGCGAATGGCTATTACACTTCGACAAGCTCAGTGTGACAGCTGTGCGCCTTTTTTTAATTAATTTAAAATCTATTTTAGTCTAAAGCGATTTGTCCTTCTCTGCAAAGATCAAGGATTTCATCTACTTTTTCTATCGTTAAATTTTCATGAAAAAATTTCCCTAGCTGCATCATTGGGGCATATCCACAAGCACCAAGACATTCAGCAGGCTTTAATGTGAACATTCCGTCTTCCGTTGTCTGTCCATCCTTAATGTTCAGTTTCGTTCTGATATGGTCAAGGATTTTTTCGCTTCCGCAAACCATACAAGGTCCGGTTCTGCAAACTTCCAACACATATTTACCAACCGGCTTCATATTGAACATGGTATAAAAAGTAGCCACTTCATACACTTCAATTGGCTTAATGCTCAATAATTCCGCAACATAATCCATCACAGGAACGTCTAACCATCCTCCGAATTCTTTCTGTGCCAAATGCAGGACAGGAAGAAGAGCTGATTTTTGTCTTCCTTCAGGATATCTTGCGATAATTTTATGTACCTGTGCTAAACTTTCCGGTTTAAAAGCTATTGTTTCGCTCACTTTTTTAAATTTTAAATTTTGAATTTTAGATTTTAAATTCTAAAAAATTTCAATTTTTATATTTAGTTTGGATTAATCTAAAATTCATAATCCAACATCTATAATTTCTTATGCGTCTAATTCTCCCGCAATAATATTCATACTACACATCGTCACGATCGCATCAGAAATTACAGAACCTGTAATCATCTCAGGATAAGCCTGGTAATAGATAAAACATGGTCTTCTGAAGTGCAGCCTGTAAGGGCTTCTTCCGCCGTCGCTCACTAAATAGAAGCCTAATTCTCCGTTTCCGCCTTCTACAGCGTGGTAAACTTCGCCTTTAGGCACATCCGTTTCTCCCATTACAATTTTGAAATGGTAAATTAATGCTTCCATTTTCTGATAAACATCAGCTTTTTCAGGAAGATAAAAATCAGGAACATCCGCGTGGAATGGACCTTCCGGAAGATTTTCGTATGCTTGTTTGATGATTTTAATTGATTCCCAGATTTCCTGCTGACGAACCATGAAACGGTCGTACGTATCTCCTGCAGTTCCTACAGGAATGATAAAATCGAAATCTTCGTAAGAAGAATAAGGCTGTGCAACTCTCACGTCATAATCTACTCCTGCTGCACGTAAATTCGGACCTGTGAAACCGTAGCTTAATGCTCTTTCTGCAGAAATTGCTCCTGCTCCGATGGTTCTGTCCATGAAAATTCTGTTTCTTTCTAATAAAGTACAGAATTCTTTAAATCTTGGTGGGAAAGTCTTAAGGAAATCCTTTAATAAATCATGGAATTTTGGAGTGAAATCTCTTTCAAAACCTCCGATTCTTCCCATATTGGTAGTCATTCTGGCTCCGCAGATCTGCTCGTACATATCATAAATACGTTCTCTTTCGATGAACATATAGGTAAGACCGGTAATCGCTCCTGAGTCCATTCCGGTTACCCCATTACAGATAAGGTGGTCACCGATTCTTGCTAATTCCATTAAAATTACACGCATATAATCTACACGCTTAGGAACTTCAACTCCAATCAGCTTCTCAACTGTCATGTGCCAACCTAAATTGTTGATCGGTGCAGAACAGTAATTCATACGGTCGGTAAGGGTAGTGATCTGAGAATAGTTTCTTCTTTCAGAAATCTTTTCAAATGCTCTGTGGATGTATCCAACCGTTTGCTCGGCGTGAAGGATTCTTTCTCCGTCCATCGTTAGGATATTCTGGAAAATCCCGTGCGTTGCAGGATGGGTGGGTCCTAAATTGAGGGTATATAGCTGACCGTCAATTTGCTCCTTACTTTCGTATTGGTTAAGTATATTAGATAATGAGTTATCTTTCATAATATATAATTGATAATTGATAGGCGATAATTGATCATTCATCAATCATCATTAATCATTTATATTTTAATTTTATCTTCCGAACATTGCATCGTCTTTGTCTGTTCTTGTGCCATCTTCAAGACGATATTCCTTCAACATTGGATGGTACCCAAGATCTTCCATATTTAAAATAGGTCTAAGATCCGGATGTCCCTTAAATTTAATTCCGTAGAAATCAAAAGTTTCTCTTTCCATCCAGTTGGCTCCTGCATATAAATCCACAAGTGAATCAACTTCGATATTTTCTCTGGACATAAAGATTTTCAGACGCAATCTGAAATTAGCCATCATATTATGCAAATGATACACAACGCCAATTTCTTTGTCTGGAAATTCCGGGTAATGGATTCCACAAATGTCTGTAAGGAAGTTAAATTCCAACGATGAATCTTTCAAATAATGAATGATCTTTTTGATATCATCTTTCTTCACTTCGATCGTCAACATTCCATAAGGCTCTGAACTGGAAATTACAGACTCCGGAAATTCTCTGGTGATTGCTTCTAATACAAATTCGTTTGTCATTTCCGTCTTAGTTGCTTATGTTGTAAGAATCTAACAATTTTTGGTATTCAGGCATATCTCTTCTTCTGATGCTTTCACTTTCTGCCAAAGCCTGAACCTGCATTACACCTTCAATAATCTGCTCCGGTCTTGGCGGGCATCCCGGAACGTAAACGTCAACCGGAATAATTTTATCGATTCCCTGTAAAACAGAGTATGTATCAAAAATACCACCGCTGGAAGCGCAAGCTCCCACTGCTACCACCCATTTCGGCTCAGCCATCTGAGTGTAAACTTCTTTTAGGACAGGTCCTAATTTCTTAGATATAGTTCCGCAAACCATCAACATATCCGCTTGTCTTGGAGAGAAAGAGTTTCTTTCCATACCAAATCTCGAAGCGTCATAAGTCGGGTTCAGGGTAGCCATAAACTCGATACCACAACAAGAGGTTGCAAAAGGTAACGGCCAAAGTGAAAACTTTCTTGCCATCCCGATTACGCTGCTCAGTTTCGTTGCGAAAAACCCTTCTCCTTCAAATCCTTCCGGAGCAGGTGCATCTGTTCTTATTACTGGTTTGTTATCTGACATTTCTTTTAATTTTAGATTTTGAATTATAAATTTCAGATATTAATCCAAAATTCAAGAATTATAATTCATAATTTGTTTTATTTATCCCAATCCAGTGCGCCGCGCTTCCAGACATAGAAAAATGCCATGAAGAAAATCGCCACGAATGTAAGCACTGCCAGGAACCCTTCCATTCCGAATTCTCTGAAGTTGACAGCATATGGATAAAAAAATACGATTTCAATATCGAATAATACGAATAATACCGCCGTCAAAAAGTATTTAATTGAAAACGGTGTTCTTGCATTTCCTTCTACCGGGACTCCACATTCCCAGCTTTGGTTTTTCACAGAATTTCCTTTTTTCTGTTTCGGACCTAAAAAATGCGCTCCAAGCAAAGAAACCGCTACAAATGCGATTGCAACACCTGCCTGTAATAGGATTGGAATATAACTTTCAGGTAAATTCATTTTTGCATTATTATCTCAATTTGCAAATTTACAGAATAAACAAGAAAGCATGAAATTAATAAGCTTAAAAGTAGGATTAAAATTAGGAAAACCGATAATTTAGAATCAATAAAAATAACGATTATTTCTTCATTTTTTTAAGGAGAGCAAATGCCATAAATGAAATATAACCGAAAAGGATACTTGCATAGATTATGTTAACTGCCGTATTGGTTCTGTCATCTTCAACCCTGAAAAATAAGTTGTAGGCGATAAATCCAGCAATTAAAATGGCAAAAATAATAAGGTGCGGCTTCATGAGTTTGGGAGTTGGAGCGTTTTAGCGTTATTAAATGTATGTAATTAGTTTCATAAGATTACTCATTATCAATTACTTATTTATATCTAAAGAGTACGTTCTTCTACGTTTGTGATTTACAGGGTTATAATCTTGCCAAAGAACCTGTACGCTCTTATTTTCCTCTAATTCAGGGTTGGTTTCTGCGAAATCGATTCCCATGCTTGTAAAACGGACAAAAATTTCTTTAAAAATAATAGCCGTTACGCCGCGTCTCTGATATTCCGGGTGAATTCCGATCAGGTAAAAATTAGCACGGTCGTTTTTCTTGCTCGCCTGTAAAAAATGCCACCATCCGAAAGGGAATAATTTTCCTTTTGATTTTTGTAAAGCCTTTGAATATGAAGGCATTGTAATGGCAAAAGATACGAGCTCATTATTTTCATCAACGACGCAAATTACGTAGTTTTTGTCAATAAATGGGAAGTATTTTTCTTTGTATGTTTTGATCTGCTCGTCTGAAATCGGAGTGTAAGTTGAAAGATGTTTGTAAGTTTCATCCAAAAGCTTAAACATAGGTTCTACAAAAGGTAAAATCTCTTCTTTTGATTTGAAAGGCAGGACTTTAAGCTTGTATTTCTGGGCAATCAATCCGCTGAATTTTTCTACTTTTTCAGGTAAAACTTTAGGGAAATTCATTTCAAATTCCACCCATTCTTTTTCTTTGGCTAAGCCAAGCTCTTCAAGGTGTTTAGGATAATATTCGTGATTATAAATCCCGATCATTGTTGCCAGTTTGTCGAAGCCCATTGTGAGCATTCCGGCTTTATCGAGATTGGTAAAGCCCATTGGCCCCTCGATTTTGTCTATGTTGTTTTCTTTAGCGTAATCAATTGCTTTCTGAATTAAAGCTGCTGAAACTTCTTTGTCATCAATAAAATCAATCCAGCCAAAGCGTACTTTTTTTATGCCTAATTCTTTTTCCTCTTTATGATTGATGATTACGGCAATTCTTCCGACTACTTTATTATCCTTAAAAGCAAGGTACTGTTTTGATTTTGAATAGCTTAATGCCGGATTTTCTTTTGCATCCCAGATTTTAAATTCATCTTTAATAAAAGACGGAACATAATAAGGATTGTTTTTATACAGATCCATCGGAAACCGTACAAATTGTTTTAGCTGGCTTTGGTTTTTTACTTCAATAACAGAAACGTTAGACATAGTTTAAGTGGGTATTAAAGGGCAAATATAAATAATAATATGTAATACTTTGGCACAGTTTTTACATCAATTAGATCAAAAATACACAATAAAATCTTGTAAAAATGTCCGGTTACTATATAATCATTATAATTTCAATGCTGGTGAGCTGGTATGTCTCCTGGAAATTGAAATCAAAATTCGAATATTATTCTAATGTTCATCTTAAAAATGGACTTTCAGGAAAAGAAGTTGCAGAAAAAATGCTGAAGGATAACGGGATCAATGACGTGCAGGTAATTTCGGTTCCCGGGCAGTTGACGGATCACTATAATCCTCAGGAAAAAACGGTTAATTTATCCGAAGGCGTTTATATGCAGAGAAATGCGGCTGCAGCGGCTGTTGCTGCCCACGAATGCGGTCATGCCGTACAGCATGCGGTGGGATATTCTATGTTGGAGTTGCGCTCAAAAATGGTTCCTGTTGTAAGTATCAGTTCAAATTTAATGCAATTTGTGCTTATTGCCGGTATCGTTATTATGGCAGCAACGCAGTCGATGGAAAATCCTAACGGAAATACATTGATTTTAACAATTGGAGTTATTATGTTCGCTTTTACAACGCTTTTTGCTTTTATAACTCTCCCTGTAGAATATGACGCGAGCAACAGAGCAATGAAATGGCTAAAAGATACAGGAACAGTGACTTCCGAAGAATTTACAGGAGTTCAGGATAGTTTAAAATGGGCAGCGCGAACGTATGTTGTGGCGGCTATAGGCTCACTGGCACAGCTTCTTTACTGGGTTTCTTTATTAATGGGCGGAAGAAGAGGCTAATCTTTAAATTCAAAAGAAATATATTGCATCTCGGAAAGTTTTTCTGAGATGCTTTCTTTTTGGGCCAGCTTTAAAGAAGCTGTCAAAATACAGTTTTCATTGGCATCAAAATCCAAAACTTTAGCATCATATTTAGAAAGTAAGGTAAAAATGGTGTTTTGCTGGTTAAAATTAAACTGAATTTCAATCTGTGTTTCTAATTCTCTGGTGATAATGTTGGCTTCATCCAACGTAATCTTTGCACATTCTTTGTAAGCTTTTACTAATCCTGAAACACCCAGTTTCGTTCCGCCATAATAACGAACAGAAATTACCAGAACATTTGTAATTTCATGAGCTAATAATTGATTGTAGATCGGTAAACCGGCACTTCCGGAAGGTTCGCCATCGTCATTGGCGCGATAATTTTCACCATTTAAACCCATTCTGAAGGCATAGCAATGATGTGTTGCTTTCGGATGCTCATTTCTTACTTTTTCTAAAGCGTTTTTGAGTTCTTCTTCATTATTAACAGGATAAGCAAATCCGATAAACTTGCTTCCTTTTTCTTTTAATAAAGTGTTTTCTATGGGTTTTTCTATGGTTTTGTACTCGAACTGCATTCAATATTCAGGTTATACTGCAAAAATACACTTTACAATTATATTGAAAATAAAGGAAAAAGAAAAAGAGCCCTAAAGCTCTTTTATAATTTTAAATGTTTTTATTTAAATCTGTTCTACACCATCGCAAGCGAAAGCTGAACATCTTCCAAACTGGTTCATACATAATGGCCAACCGCAGCCATCATCAACCCATGGAGCCTTAACAGCACCGGAAATTTTTTTTAAATCTTCTCTCGTCAGAGTTTTCATTTTCTTTAAATTTTTCATGATTATTTGGTATTTGGTTTTTCCTACTCTAAAACTTTTCGGATTCCGTTTTAATTTTTAACCAAATTAATAATTTTATATGAATAATTTAAATAAAATAACAATAAATATTAATTTTTATTAAAGTTATAGTAATAAGTCGATATTGTGTTGTCCCTAAATTCTGAAATTTTTCCAGCTTTAAATTGAAAATCAGGAGCTTTTGTTCCGTTTTCAAGCTTCAAATTTTCATTTTTAATAACAATTGCTTCGTCCCAAAGATTGGCACTGATGAATTGCTGCAAAGTAAAACTTCCGCCTTCAATTATAACGGACTGAATTTGTTCTTTATATAAAGCATTCATCAAATTCTGTAAAAAATTTTCCTTTTCAATTTTTATAAAACGGATATTATTTTCGTCTGATTCTTTTTTAGAATTAAAAATTAAAGTTTTTGCTTCATTGTTATAAATCCTGAAATCTTGCGGAACTTTCAAATCAAAATCGATTAAAATTCTCACAGGATTTGTGCCTTCGACATTTCTTACGGTTAAGCCTGGATTGTCATTTAAAGCAGTTTGAGTTCCAACCAGAATAGCATGCTCATCGGCTCTCAATTGATGTACAAACTGATTAACCAAAGAATTTGAAATAGAGTAGGGTTTGAAATCTTTATCCAAAAATCCGTCACCGGATTCAGCCCATTTTAAGATAATGTAAGGTCTCTTTTTTTCGTGATAGGTGAAAAATCTTTTGTTTAATTCAATACATTCCTTTTCCAAAACTCCTGAAACAGCTTCAATTCCGGCATCCTGAATAATTTTTTTGCCTTTTCCATTGACTTTATCGTGAGAATCCATAGCGCCGATCACTACTTTTTTAAACCCAAGCTCTTTGATTTTTAAAGCGCAAGGCGGTGTTTTTCCGTAATGCGCACACGGTTCCAGAGAAACGTAAATGGTAGATTCGGGAATAAGACTTTTGTCTTGAACAGAATTAATGGCATTGATTTCCGCGTGATTTTCTCCGGCTTTATGATGATAGCCTTCGCCGATAATTTCTCCGTTATGAACGATCACGCTTCCCACCAAAGGATTCGGATAGGTTTTTCCTAAAGCTTTCTGAGCCAGCTCAATACATCTTTTTATGTAAAATTCGTCCTGCATAGTATGAAAGTAAAAGGCGAAGACAAATTTCTTTGTATCGCCTTTATTTTTTATTTAAATCGGATTTTATCCAATTTTTTGTTAAATCGTCCCTTCGGGACTCTTCAATTTTATTATTTTACTGTTCACCCCCCGCGATAATGCTGTGAAGATTTTGTTTTAAAGTTTCCAGATGCGCTTTCTTCTCATCGATTGAATCGAAAGTATCTTTTAACATAAGATTTTCTCTTGACGGATTTTTAAAGAACGCCAGGTTGTTTTCCAATTTTACGATTTCAGATTCAAGATCAGAGATCTGGCTCTTGATTTTTCTTGCTTTATCGGTTAATTGGTTTTCAGATAAACCTTCTTCTTTCAGCTCAAGCTCGTTGATTTTGTTAAGCTTTAATTTTTCTCTCAATGCTTTGTTGAACTCAGTATTGATTGAAATTTTATCTCTCGGAACTTTTCCAATATTGTTCCAGGCGGTTTTTATCGCTTCAATTTTCTCGATGCTTCCCTCGTCGTTTGAAACGGTTTTTAATTCCTCGAGAATCTCTTTTTTATGCTTGTAATTTTCTTTCCAGTTATCGGTCGAAGCATTGCTTTTTTCCCTGTAATTGTTAAAGAAAGTATTGCAGGCATCACGGAACTCGTCCCAGATTTTGTTTGTCATGCTCTTTGGAACGTGGCCAACCTTTTTCCAGTCTTCCTGAAGCTTTTTGAATAGAGGAACGGCGATATCCCATTCTTCACTATTCATATTGTCTTTTGCAGTTTGGATTAATTTTAATTTTTCCTCCAAATTAGCCTGTTGAGAACCTTTTAATGATTTATAGTAAGTATTCTTTGTCGTATTAAAGCTTCTCAATGTCGTTTTAAACTCGTTCCAGTTCTGATTAGACAATTTTCTTGGGACACTTCCTGTTTTTAAGAATTCAGAACGAAGATCTTCCACTCTTCTGATCGCATTTTGCCAGTAGGTATGGTTTGGATTTTCATCCGGCTCAGAAAGCTTTTTGATTTCAGCAATAATCTGATTTTTCTTTTCAAGATTAGTGGCCTGTTCGGCTTCAATGGCTGCGGAAAGCTCAGATTTTCTTTCGTGGATTTTATTGGAAATTTCTTTAAATTCTTCCCATGTTTTCTCACGGAATTCTTCTGCAACAGGTTCTGCTTCTTCCTTCCAGAGCTTATGAAGATATTGTAGCTCGTTTAAAGCTTTTTGAATAACAGGCTCATTTTCCAGCTCTTTGGCGCGGGCAATGATGTGTTGTCTTTTTTCAAGATTGTGGCTGTATTCCTGCTCCAGAAATTCTTTGTTAAGATCCAGCATCTGATAAAATTGATTCAAATGGTGGAAATAATTGTTATTAAGAATTCTGAATTCAGATTTTGCGACCTGTCCGGCTTTTGACCATTCTTCTTTTATTTCACGAATAGATTTGAAAAGATTGGTTCCCGGTTCTGAGTTGGTATAAAGATTTTTGAGCCTTTCGATAATATTTTGACGGTGATCGAGATTTTTCTTTTGCTCTTCTTCCTGGCCTTTTTGATAATTATCATGCTTTTCTCTGAAAATATTCACCAAAGCAGAAAATTTTGCCTGCGAAGGATGTTCATAGCTGAAATTTTCAGGTGCATTTCCCGCATCTACGTATTCATGCTTTTTATCTTCCACTTCATCGTGGATCAAATGACTTGCTTTGTCTTTTAATACATTAAATTTTCTAAAATCTTCTCCAGCATTGGGTGTGTTGATGATTTTTTCCATTTCTTTCAAAGCGTCAGACAAATTAATGTCTGCGTCCAGATGTTCTTCTGTATGCTCTGTGTCGTCTTCAGGAGCAATTTCTTCCTGCGGCACGGCATTTTCTGATGTTTCTTCCAGAGATACTTCATTAGAAATTTTATTTTCTTCGTTTTCAGAAAGGTTGTTTTCTGTAATCATAGCAAATCTTATTATGTGAGTGGCGTTTATATCTTTTAAAAATAGCAAAAAAGCCAATTATTGCACTAATTTATGTTATTTTTTTTGAAAATTCCAAATTTCCCAAGCTTTTTCTGCTTGCTGTTCAAGCATATAATAACCGTTGACTGTTTTTGCTCCTTTTTCGGATGCTTTGATGATAAATTGAGTGTAATTCGGGTTGTAAATTAAATCAATAATTAAATGGTCTTTTGTAATTCCGTTGAAGGGAAAATCCAGACAATCATCCACATTCGGAAAGGTTCCGACAGGCGTACACTGAACGATAATTTTATGATTTTCAACGGTTTCTTTATCTAAATTTTTAAAATTAATTTCTGAATTCCTGGAAATGGTTTTTGACGGAATCCCATTTTTATCCAAAGCATATTTTACCGCTTTTGCAGCACCGCCATTTCCTAAAATTAAGGCTGAATTCTGGTGGGGTTTTCTGTGTAGAAGCAATGTTTTTTCAAATCCTACAGCATCGGTATTATAGCCTGTTTTTTTGCCGTTTTGGATTAAAACACAATTTACAGCGCCAATTTTTTGGGCTTCTTCGCTTAATTCATCCAGATAATCAATGATTTTTTCTTTATAAGGAATGGTAACATTAAAACCCAATAGTCCGGGTTTTGAGAATAAATCTTCAACTTCATTGATTTCTTTAAGATCAAAAATATCGTACGAAAAATCTTTCAGCATAAGTTTCTGAAATTTGTTTTCAAAGAATTTTTTTGAAAAAGAATACGAGATATTTCTCCCTATTAAACCTAATTTTTTATGAGAATCCATGAATCAAAAATAAAAAAAAGACCGAATAAACCGGTCTTTAAGTTAAAATATTTTTTAAGTTTATTCTACAATGAATTTTGCGGAATTATTGTCTGTTTTAAGGATATAATTTCCTTTTGTAAGACCTTTTAAGTTAATTTTATTTGAATTTTTGAAAGGGTTTGCAATCGTTTCGATCAATTTTCCTGAAAGATCATAGATTGTTGCTTTTGAAACTTTGTTTAAGTTTTCACCTTTTACAAAAAGCTCGTTGTTTTTTACAGGATTTGGATAAACAGTGAAAGATGTTTTGTCTTTTGTTGTTTCCGCAGTTCCTAAAGTACTGAAGCAAGTCCAGCTAAGATCATCGATGGCAACTCTGTTTGAGGTAGAATTGTTGGTAAGTGTAATGACCACATTTCCGCTTACATTGATATTGTTGATTGTGGTTGTTGCGACGGTTGCGCTGTAAGGAATAGTTCCAACGACAACTCCGTTTACTTCTAAATTGAAGGTATCGTCAGTACCTGTAAATTTCAATTGTGTTTTTACCGTTAAGCTTTGAATTCCCCCGGAAATTGTGGAACTTGTAAGGCTTCCATGTCTGATGGCAATTGCTTTGTTGGTAATGGTTTGGTCAGTTCTTGCGTCGGTTGCGATCCAGGTGATGGAATTATTTGTCCATGTCTGAGTCGCGTAGCCAGATGCGCTTGGCGGAATGTTTTCAAAATTTTCTGTTCCACAGCTTCCTCCGCCGGCTTGCCCTGCAAGAGTAGTTCCTGTTGTGGTATTACTTTGTGGCGCAGAATTTCCTGCTGCATCTTTAGTAATAATATAAAAGCTATAAGTCGAAGATGGATTCAATCCTGAAACCACCGTTGTAGTTCCTGAAACCGTGGCATAAAAAACTCCGTTTACATAGATGTCATAACCGGTTACGGCAACATTATCTGTTCCTGCCGTCCAGCTTAAAGAAATTGAATTAGAAGTAGGGTTGCTTGCCGCTAAGTTTGTCGCAGCTGTAGGAGCCTGCGTGTCCACAGTGGGCGTTCCCCAGATTTGATCGACAAATGCAGGATTATCGATAAATGGGTTTCTGTTTCCCTGATAATTGTATGATGCATTATTTCTTGTAATTTCAACGGGAGAAACAGGATCGGCAGTGTTCCATGCTAAAAGCTGATTAAGCTCCCAGGTTTGTAAACCGGGGAAAGCAGAACCTCCAAGCATATCACCTGAACTGAAACCTGAAAGTTGAGTTTCATATCTTGTTACAAAATAAAGAATCATTCTTGCAACATCACCTTTGAATGCATCGATTGGCTCAAAAACGATCCCAGAATATCCAGGAGATACAGAATTTCCTAATTTTGAACCGTTTAAAGAGGTATATGAAGCAGATCCTACTTTTCCGAAAGGATAATTTGATCTCATTCCGTTTACTTTTCCGTCTGTAGGACGAATAAAATTAATATCGGATTTCATTGGGAATCCTTCATTAAATAAACTCTGAGGAACAATATGCTCTCTGTTATAGCAATCGCCTTCGCTGTTGTAAGACCCGCACTGGTTGGTTCCATAAGTGAAATTATAGGGATCAGTACCGGTTGGGTTTTCAGAGTAAATATCTAAAATAGTGTTGTCGTTTTCGTAAAAAGTGTCTCGGTCGGTGGTTTGATAGCCTGTCCATAACCCGTTATAACCGTGGTCCTGGTGACCGTTGGTGATAATCTGTTTCAGTTTAGATTTAAGGGCAGCGCCAGTTAAACCTGTTGTTCCGTCGTAATATCCGACCGGAATTTGAGCAAATGCACTGATAAATGCAAAGCTTAATAAAAAAGAAAATAAGATTCGTTTCATTTCTAAAAATTGGGCCGTAAAGGTACAAAAAATTGAAAGTAAAGTCTGTTAACTTTTAGTAATATGTTCTTTACTGATCTTTGAAAATACCCAGGAAATGCCGAACCCAAAGAGTGAAGCGGTGATTGCGACAATGAAATAATTTTTACCAACAATTTTTACAGGGAAGGGTAAGGTTTCATTAGCTTTAAAGAATCCGGTGAATAGCTGGAAGTAGCAAAGTGCCGTTCCGAGTATTAATCCGGAGATAATTCCCAGCACTACGATGAGAATTCCGGTATAAAAATAGATCTGTCGCAAATGACTTAGTGGCAATCCCAGAGAAATCAGGGATTTGGCCTGCTCTTTTTTGTCAAGCTGTAAAATAATGATTGCGCCCGCCAGATTGAAGGTTGTAATGAAAATGACTAACGCAAAAATCAGATAAATGAAAAGTTTTTCGGTGTTGATCATTTTCCAGAAGGCTGCATTTTCTTCTTCTTTGGTTTTAATTTCGATATTTTTACCTAAAGCTGAATGCAGCTTTTCTTTTACAGAATCTGTATTTTCAGGATTTTTTAACTTAATAACAATCTGATACGCAGAGTGTTTTGGCAAGTTTAATAATTCTTCCGTAAGCTCAATCGGCGCAATAATATAATTGTCTAATTGATCATTCCCCGGAAAAACTCCTGTTACGAGAATATCTTTTTTATTGTAAATATCCTCTTCTTTATTGATAATTCCCGTGCCTGGTTTTGGCATAAACAGCGTTGCATAATCGCGGGTTGAAGAAACGGGAATTGAAAGCCTGTTGTCCAGAGAATTTTCCATTAATACTTCATTCGAATATTGAAAACTCGGATAAGCACCATAAAAAACACTTTTATCAATGGGATTTACTTTTGTATAAGCAGAATCTACGCCTCTTAAATAAGCAATATCGCCTTTTCCGTTGTAATTGACGTATACTTTTTCTTCAATAACTTTTGAAAAGCTGCTGATTTCTTTATTATTTTTTAAAACAGAACTTATTTTATCTAAATCTTTTATCGTTTTTCCTGAAGAGCTTTTAAGCGTTAAATCGGCATGAAGATTAGAAATTAAATCTTTATTAAGATCTTCCAGCCCCGAAAAAACAGAAATAATGACGAACATTGCAACGACGGCTACGGTCATGGCTCCAACCGCCAGCCACGTAATAAACGTAACGGCAGTACTTCCTTTTTTTGACAAAAGGTAACGGGAAGCTATATAAAATGCAATGTTTTTCAAAATTTATAACACAGGATTATCGCCTTCGCCTCTTAATTCTTTTTCAAGTTTTTCCACATCATCAAGGGCAGTATCCAAGTAAAAATTAAGCTGCGGAATGATACGTACCTGCTTGCCCATTTTCTGGCCGATAAAGTTTCTGTACTGAGTTTTATTTTCCTCGATTTCTTTCATAATAGAAGAACGAAATTCCTGAGGAAATATGCTTAAATAAATTTTAGCAATACTTAAATCTGCAGTTACCTTTACATCCGAAACTGAAACCAAGAAGCTCTGTTTGCTGTCTGCAGCCTGCTTTCGGAAAAGCTCTGCGAAATCTTCCTGTATAATTTGTGCTACTTTTCTTTGTCTGTTACTTTCCATAATTTATGCAAATTTACTACTTTTGTTTGAATTGCTCATTGAAATTTGGTCACTGTATCAAATTTACGATGTTAAACCTATTTAAATTTTTTATGAAATTAGAACATATTGGTATTGCCGTTAAATCTTTAGGCGCTTCTGACGAACTTTTTACCAAACTTTTAGGAAAAGAATCTTACAAAAAAGAAACCGTGGAAAGGGAAGGGGTGATTACCTCTTTTTATGCAACAGGAGAAAGTAAAATTGAGCTTTTAGAAGCCAATAAAGAAGAAAGTCCGATCTCAAAATTTATTGATAAGAAGGGAGAAGGTATTCATCATTTGGCTTTTGGTGTTGAAAATATTCTTGAGGAGGTTGAAAGATTAAAAAAAGAAGGCTTTCAATTTATTTCAGAAGAGCCGAAAAAAGGTGCTGATAACAAATTAGTTGTCTTCCTTCATCCAAAATCCACAAATGGAGTACTGATAGAACTTTGTCAAGAAAAGCAATAAAAAATTTTGTAATGAAATAAATTTTGCTATTTTTGCAGTCACAAAATTCTACCAAATTTTGAGGTCCTATAGCTCAGTTGGTTAGAGCACCTGACTCATAATCAGGTGGTCCCTGGTTCGAGCCCAGGTGGGACCACAACCAAAGACACTTACAAACGTAAGTGTCTTTTTATTTATCTTTACATTAAACAATCAAAAAACAAAACAATGTCGATAACAAATGAACAGGAATTAGCGGGAATGAAGAAAGCAAGTCAGGCCGTTGCATATACCTTAAAGAAAATGATTAATTATGCAAAGCCTGGTATGACGACAAAAGACCTAGATGAGTACGGAGCGAAAATTCTTTCCGGCTTTGGGGCAAAATCTGCGCCTTATCTGACATACGGTTTTCCGGGCTGGACGTGCATAAGTGTCGATAACGAATTTTGCCACGGTGTCCCTACAGATCAAAGGGTTTTGAAAGAAGGCGATTTAATTAATATCGATGTTTCGGCAGAGCTTGATGGATTTTGGGCAGATAACGGAGGCTCATTTATCATCGGAAAAGATATTCATCAGCATCAAAAATTAGTTGATGCTTCCAAAGATATTTTGCAGAAAGCCATCAATACCATAAAAGGAGGCGTAAAAATAGCAGATGTCGGTTTGTTAATGGAAACCGAAGCTAAGAAAAAAGGCTTTAAAGTTATTAAAAACCTTGCCGGACACGGTATCGGAAGAAGCTTGCACGAGCAGCCGGATGAATTACTCAATTATAAAAACCGTTTTGATAACAGACGGTTCAGGAAAAATTCTGTAGTTGCCATTGAAACATTTATCTCAACAGATTCTAATATTGCAGTAGAAACGAATGATGGCTGGACGATGGTTGGCAATAACGGCGGTTATATGGCTCAACACGAGCACACGATTATAGTCACCGACGGCAAGCCAGTTATTTTAACTGAAATGAATGAAATATTCAATTAAAATATAATTTAAAAATCAAAAAATCCCTGAAAAGATCTTCAGGGATTTTTCTTTATTATGAAACTTTATCAGCGTATACGAAATGATAAAGCTTTTTAAAGTGTTTTATTTGAATATTTCCACCGAATTTTAATAAAATTTCACTTCTCATTCCAACCTTTTTCCTCAAAGCGGCATCTTTATAAATAGTGAGGTTCATTAACTATAAAATATTCGAGGATGAAAAGCTTATATATTCAATTTTTATTATTGCTGCCGATTTTATGCTGGGCGCAAATTCCGATCATCGAAACTCCGGACAAAAAAGGAGGTTTTGATACAAATAATAAAGTGGTTCTTCAAAAACTTAATATTGAAACCAAAATCACCGGCGGAATTTCTACCAATGTCGTCACGATGGTTTTCAGAAATAATTCCAGCCGATTGATGGAAGGAAGATTAACTTTCCCGCTTCCCGAAGACGTGAATGTGAGCGGTTACGCACTGGATATCAACGGGAAACTGAGAAATGCCGTGCCTGTTGAAAAAGAAAAGGCAAAAGAAGTCTTCGAAACCATCGAAAAAAGAAATGTAGATCCCGGAATTTTAGAAAAAGTAGAAGGCAATAATTTCCGCACAAGAATTTATCCGATCAATGCCAATGGCGGGGAGAGGATCGTTCAGATTACTTATAATTATGAACTGAAAAAATCGGGTAACAATTATCAATATTATTTACCGTTAAATTATTCTTCCGAAATTCCTGAGTTTACCATTAAAACCAGTGTTTTTCAAAATGCAATTTCTCCGCAATTGGAAGAAAGACCAGACGGAAGCTATAATTTCGTTAAAAATGGAAATATCTGGGTGGCAGAAACACATAAAAAAGACTACAGGCCGAGCCGGAACCTTAAAATAAATTTTCCGAAAAGTGAAGAAAACGAAAATGTTCTACTGCAAAAGGCTTCAAATGGCTCGGCTTATTTTCTGGCAAGTTTAGACGTTGATCCACAGGAGAGAGCCAAAAAACTGCCCAATAAACTGGCAATTGTCTGGGACAATTCTTTGAGCGGATCAAAACGCGATCACAAAAAAGAATTTGAGTTATTAGATGAATATTTTAAAGTGAATAAAGGTCTTTCGGTGAATGTGTATTTTATTAATAACACCTTTGATGAAGGAAAAACTTTTAAAATACACAACGGAAACTGGAGCGAATTAAAAAGCTATCTTTCAATGGTTTCTTATGATGGCGGGACAGATTTCGGACAATTAAAATCATTGCGGGAAGACGAGGTTTTATTCTTTACAGACGGGTTTTCTTCTTTCGGAGACTTAAAATTATCCTGGGAAAATCCTGTTTATACGATTGCTGCATCGAATAATGCGAATTTTAATCAGTTGAAATTTATCAGCAATAAAACCGGCGGTGAATTTTTAAATTTAAATGAAAACCTTCCATCAAAAGAGGTCAGAAAATTATTGTACGAGCCTTTGAAGTTTTTAGGAATTGAAAACAATTCTTCATTGTCGGAAGTGTATCCTTCTCTGCCGCAAAGTATTTCTGAAAGTTTTGTTGTAACAGGAATTTTAAATGGAAGTCAGACAACGGTAAAAGTAATGCTGGGCTACGGAAATAAAGTAACAGAAACAAAGACAATTTCTCTGGATGCCAACAGACAAATGGTAAACGACTGGGAAATCTCGCAATTCTGGGCTCAGAAAAAAATGAATGAATTAGAGATTTTTGAGAAAAAAAATAAAAACGAAATCAAAAATTTAAGCAAGCAATTTGGGATTGTCAGCAACAATATGAGCCTGATGGTTCTTGAAAATTTGGCAGATTATGTTCGGTACGAAATTACTCCACCTGCAGAATTGCGCCAGGAATATGATAAAATTGTAAAAAACAAGCAACAGTTAAAAGATGTTCGTGTTAATGATTTAATGAAAAAAGCGGAAGTCATGACCGAAAATCTTAAAAAATGGTGGGCAACAGATTTTGAGTCAAAAGAAAAAGTTTATCCTAAACCTGAAAAAGAGCAATCCCAATTTTCACCCAGAGATTCGATGAGAAGCGAAAGAAATATTGAAGAGGTGGTTGTTTTGGGCTACTCAGCAGAGCCTAGAAGAGTAGCGTCGGTTTCAGCCAGCAATAGAGTTATTTCAGAATCCGTTTCTGCAAATGTGACAAATAAGCTACAGGGTAAAGCTTCGGGTGTGCTTATAAGAGGTTTCAGTTCCGGACAAGGAGATTATAAAAGAAAAGAAATTGCAGAAAGTTTTATTAGTAAAGGAAAAATTACAACCGTTGATGTAAAATCCGATGCAGAATACATGAAGTTTTTTCAAGGAGATAAAAAAACTGAAGATATTTATCAGACCTATCTTGCTCAAAGAAGAGATTATATCGAAACTCCGCAATATTATTTTGATGTGGCTCAGCTGCTTTTCAAAAATAATGATAAAAAATTAGGGTTAAAAGTCTTAAGCTCTATCGCAGATTTGGATATTGAAAATGAAGAACTATACAAATTATTAGCCTACAGGTTAAAACAGGCCGAAGTTTTTGATAAAGAGCTATGGATCTCTCAAAAAGTGTTGGAATGGCGGCCTTTCGATCCTCAAAGCTACAGAGATTACGCGCTGGCTTTGGAAGATAACGGAAGATATCAGGAAGCTCTGGACAATTTATATAAAATTTTAAACCAGTCTTACACCCGCGAAATAGCCAATCGTGACTACGGAATTGAAGAAACAATTATCATGGAAATTAATGAATTGATCACCAATCACGGGAATAAATTAGATTTAAAAAATATCAATCCTAAGATCATTGCAGATTTACCCGTCAATATCAGAGTCGTTTTGAATTGGAATAAAGACAACACCGACATTGACCTTTGGGTAACGGATCCCAACAAAGAGCGTTGCATGTATTCTCACAAATCAACGGAAATCGGCGGAAGATTGAGTGATGATTTTACAGGAGGTTTTGGTCCGGAACAGTTTTTACTGAAAAAAGCGATTAAAGGAAAATATCATATCCAGACCAATTTCTTTGATGAAAGACAGATCAATATTGCGGGTCCGACAGCAATTATGGCAGAAGTGTACATTAATTATGCCACCGGAAAACAAGAAAGAAAAATCGTGGTTTTCCAGAATCAGAAAGATTCTAAAGGAAATAGCGACGGCATTTTGATCGGCGAATTTGAATTTTAGACATAGAAAGTTAATATGTTAATATGAATGTTAGTGTGCGGGAGCTGGTTTTTTACCGGCTCCCGTTTTTTATTGGAAGAATCTTTATATATTTAAATAAACGAAACAGACGACAAATGAAATACTTATTTACTTTTTTACTGACCCTGTCAGGAATTTTTCTAGAGGCTCAGACCGTTTTTTCAACACGATATTCGAGTGATGCAGATGTCAATGTTTTTGTGGTTGATTACGAAAGCCAGGCAGATCTGAAAGTGTATAAGGTTGAGTATGAAAGTCAGGCCGGGAACAACGACGGCAAGTGGTTTTTTACACAATACGCGAGCCAGGCAAAGAAAAAGATTTTCTTTGTAGATTATTCGAGCCAGTCAGATTTAAAAATATTTTTTGTGAAATACGAAAGCCAGGCTGGTTGGGTAAATAAAGAAAAGCAACATTTAATGTATTAAGGTTGTTGTAATATCGCAGTAATTCTTCCTTCATGCTGTTTAGGAACATGAGTTATTACAGTGAAATTTCCCCTCAATTATCATAAAATGCAAATGCCTTTATAGATTAATTTGAATTGAGACTTTCTCATTTCCTTATTATTCCTTTTTTTAGTTGAGGTAATAAAACCCTGTTTTTTAGAGCGGGGTTTTGTAGTTTTTTTAGTACAAGGTGTCGTTTTTTTAGTACAGGATTTTAAATTTTTTTTATGATCATAGAATTATTTTTGTAGAAATAGGAAAATTATAAATAAAAACATCTTAATGTTTATTTATAATTAAAAATACAAATGTTTATATAAATTATTTGGCTACAGATGCTCATTGAACGAAAACCTGTTTCATGAGCGGGCTTTTTTCAAATGTAAAGCAAGTGCAGAAGAGCTAAGAATAACTAATGGCATTCTGTATTTATATGATACTTTTTCTAAAATAACTTAAAAATATAATTGTGAAACGAATTTATTTATTAATAGCATTTTTTATGCTCAGATTGGTTTCTGCACAGCTTGATACGGTGCATTACCTTCAGCCCATTATTTTCGGGCTTTATGATGATACCACCATTGTAGCAGAGCACATTTATTTATCAACACCCTCTGCCAGTAATATTACGGTAACAATAAGAAGAGCGGACGGAACCACTATTCCGAGATTATACGTATATAATATCAATGCGGACACCGGTAGTTATGTAACTTCGGGGTCTGTAACATTAAGCAATGGGGTTCCTTTAAGAATCAATATTGTGAATGCATCAAATGTCATTTTAACTCCCGGAACATCACCGATGACACGCCCAACAAATACTGCAGGAACCATTATCGGTGCTAATGCGGGTGGACTTATTTTCCAGTCAACTGGTGAATTCTTTGTCAATTACAGAGGTCGGTCAGAAAGTCAGGCAGGATCTGTGATGACAAAAGGAAGTGTGGCTTTAGGTAAAAACTTTATATGGGGCGGAACTCCGAATGAATATACCACTGCCGTTGCTGAAGTCGGAAATATGGCTTCCATGATGGCTACTGAAGATAATACGGTAATCACGGTTTCCGGGATTGATAACGGAACTCAATTTATCAACGGAGCCAGCGCAACACCCATCACCGGAACTACTGTGACAAGAACACTGCAGAAAGGACAGTCTTTTATCCTTTACGCCAAAGTAAAATTAAATCAATTGAGTTTACAGGACAGAGGCTGGCTGGGAGCCAAAATTACCGCCACTAAAAATATTGCTGTAACGGTAGGAGGATTAATGCAGCAAGGAGGAGCAACAAGCGGTACGGTATCGGACAGCCGGGACTTTGCGGTGGATCAGTTAGTGCCTGTTGAGCAATTAGGAAACGAATATGTAGTCATGCAGGGAAATGGAGGTACTCAGGAAAGAGTAGTTGTCATTGCTACTCAACCCAATACAACAATAAGCATGAATGGAAATACAGGCGTAAATTATACATTGGCTAATGTCGGAGACTACCAAATGGTACCTGCCACATTCTTTACCAATAAGAATATGTACATAAAAAGCAGTAAAGCAGTTTATGTTTTTCATAAAATTTATGGAAGCTCTGCGCTTAATACCAACAGCTTTATGTTTATTCCGCCATTATCGTGCTTCGGGCAAAATTCAGTAAACATGATTCCGGATGCTAAGCGTATCGGAGGAAACGAATATACCAACACACAGCTTGCAGTACTGGCAACGACAGGTAATCCGCCCACCGTAACCGTTGGAGGAACGGCTCAGGCTCCCATTGCAGGAAGTTCAAATATTGCCGTGCCGGGAAATCCCAACTGGACAAGCTACCGATATAATATTGCCGGTGCTACGGGAGGAACAGCGCTAATTAAAAATGTAAGAATAAGCTCTGTAGGAACCATTCAGGCAGAGTTAATAGGAGCCGATGTAGATGCCGGATTCGGTGGATATTATTCAGGATTCGGAACAGCACCGATTGTAGAGATCAGTATAGCCGGCAGCCCAAATCCTACAAGACCTTGTACAGGTGCTACAGGAAGCTCGTCATTATCACTGTCTGCAACGCCTGGTTTAGGTGCGTATCAGTGGTATAAAAACGGGGTAGCCATTCCGGGAGCTACAAATAGTGATTATTCTATTCCGATAACAGACAATTCTGCTGCTGAATATAATGTTGTGGTAACGGTTGCCGGAAATTGTTTAGTCTATTCTAATGTTGTGAAATCTTTTTCATGCCCTTGCTATAAACCGGGTGCAACGGGAACTCCTGAAATTACCAAGATTGGGATCTCCACAAGAACGACTAAAAGTACGGTCAATTTCCCGGCAGATGTTAATAACGGATTTGTCGCGTTGGAATCTAATGATAAAGGACTTGTAATTACAAGAGTTGCTGATCCTGAAATATCAATCCTCAATCCTGTAGATGGAATGATGGTATTTGATACAGACGATGTTTGTCTGAAAATCTATGACGGTACAAAATGGAGTTGTATTAACCAAACATGTAATTAATTATGAAAACAATTCTTATCCTATTTCTTTTTGCTTTTACGATTACAAAAGCTCAGATCGGTATTGAAACCACTGCTGTTGACGGAAGCGGATTAGTAGATTTCCCGGCAGGAACCACAAAAGGACTTATCCTTCCTCAAGTCACCAATAATACAAATATGACAGATGTAGCAGAGGGAACATTTGTTTTCGACGAAGCGACATCAAAAGTAAAATACTACAACGGTACAGCCTGGATAGAGATTACCGGACAAACTGGGGTATCAAGAACTTTACTGGCAGGAGCCGAACAGGACAGGACTAAAGGTGTTATCATCGGAGCTCCGGATTCTGCGGCTAAAGGTGTGTTAGTTCTAGAATCTGAAGATAAAGCCCTGATCTTACCGAAAGTAATAGATCCTGCAGCGAATGTAAAATCACCCGCTGCAGGAATGATGTGCTACGATCCCGTCGCCAAGCTGGTCTGTTTCTACAACGGAACCAATTGGGCGTTCTGGGGAAATATAGATTAATGTAAAATAAAAAGGGTTCAGATTATTCTGAACTTTTTTTTGTTTAAAAAATCAAAAAACTTTAAATTAATTTTAAGAACTTTGATGTAATAAAAATCCCCAGTGCGACAGCTTACAACAATCAATCCGGATCAGGAAGTCAAAGATTCTTTTCAGGTCGTGAGGTTACAGGATAAAAATTTTGATGAGGTTTCACTGATCAGTGTGACGTATAACCGCGTATTTATTATTCATGAAGGGCAGGGGAAAATTATCATCGATCATAAAGAATTTGATATCAAAGGATCAGAAATATTTATCGTATCAAAAGGACAGCTATTTTTTTTTTCTCCACAAACCAGATTATCGGGATTTCAGATAAGCTTCGGGGATTGTTTTTGGGATAAAACTCCAGCAAGCGCTTCCAACTGTAAGTTATTGCTGTTCAATGATGCGGCGCTGCATCAGAATATTCCGTTGACGGGAAAAGATTTTTTAGAATTAAACCCGATCTGCAAAATGCTTTTAAACGAATTTGAAAGCGAAGATTATCCCAACAAACTCGATGCTATGGCGGCTTATTTAAAAGTAATGATGATCAAATTAGCCAATCTTGCTCCGGCTTTCCACGATGGGATCGATGATTTTGATAATCAGACCTACCGAAAATTTCTGGAATTGGTAAGCTTCAAATACAATCAGATGCATGATGTTTTATATTATGCAGAAAAGCTTTCTGTGACATCGCGAAAGCTTTCGGATATTTCGAAAAAGAAAAGCGGGAAAGGCGCCAAAGAAATTATCGCCGCACAAATTATCGCAGAGTCAAAGCGATTGCTTCAGTTTTCGGCAAAAACAATCAAAGAAATTGCTTACGAATTGTCATTCAGCAGCCCGGAACAGTTCAGTCATTTTTTCAAAAAATATACGGATATTTCACCTTTGGATTATCGAAAGATCTTCGTAAATATTGGCAGGTAATGTGAAGATTCTGACATTCCTTTGCGTTTTTATTGAGCTTACTTTTGTATCAATAAAATTACAGAGCATGTCAGTTCAGAGATTAAAAAACGTTGCCGGAATCACCATTCCCGATAGTAAAATTGCCACCGAAGCCACAGAATTGTTGCTGGAGCACGGTACGGATTTCATTTACAATCATTCATTAAGAGTTTTTCTTTTTTCTTCATTAAACGGGAAGAGAAAAAATCTTGAATATGATGAGGAGTTATTGTATGTAAGTTCGGTTTTCCATGATTTGGGATTGGTTCCGCATTACAGCAGCGCGGATTTAAGATTTGAAGTTGACGGTGCCAATGCAGCCCGGGACTTCCTTAAAAGCCACGGAATTCCGAAAGAAAAATTACAGTTGGTTTGGGATACAATCGCCCTGCACACGACAATCGGAGTTGCAGAACATAAAGAAAATGAAGTGGCTCTAATGTATTCCGGAGTGGGTCTGGATGTAATGGGAGAGGGCTATGAGCATTTAAGTGAAGACAACCGAAACGAGATCATCAGGGCGTTTCCGAGGGATGATTTTAAGAACAGGATTATCCCGGCTTTCTTTGAAGGATTTAAGCATAAGACAGATACTACTTTCGGGAATATTAAGGCCGATGTTTGCGCGTTCATGATCCCGAATTTTGAAAGAAAAAATTTCTGCGACTGCATTTTGCATTCTCCGTGGAGCGAGTAATTGAATATTTTTAATCATTAAGCTTAATTTTAAGTATAAAATTTTTAAGTGTTGTTTTTTAATTGAGATGCTTCGACAGGCTCAGCATGACATCTCTAATACTAACCGACTAATTACACTACAACAGTTTATTTGTAGCGGTGTCATGCTGAGCCTGTCGAAGCATCTTTTAATTAAGCATCTATTTAAATAATTGTTGCGAAAATTCCATTAATTTTGACACTCAATATTTTTTCTAAAAGTATTGTTAAATCCTTATCATTGATGAGGATTTTTTATATTTAAACGAAAATTATTTTTACATTTGATGAAATTGTGCAATCGGTTGCATTTTTGCCAGTATTTAATGATAAAACTTGATATATAATGAAATTAAAACTTTCAGCAGCTGTATTTTCTTTGGTAACTGCCCTATTTTCGGCGCAGGTAAAAGATACATTAGCAGAAAAAATATTAATTTACCAGCTTCCGAACGGAGGTTGGGGAAAACAACTGGACGATAAATCTGTTGTAAATTATAATTTGCCTATCGATAACAATCTTTTAAAAAAGATAAAAGCTACAGGAGACGATCACGCCACGATCGATAATAATGCGACTTCAAGAGAAATCAATGATTTAATAAAGGCGTACAAGACCACAAAAAATCCCGATTATCTGAAATCAGCGGAAAGAGGAATTCTGTATCTGCTTTCCATGCAGTATGATAACGGAGGTTTTCCTCAGTATTATCCCAATTCAGCAATTTACAGAAAGCAGGTGACATACAATGACAATGCAATGATCAACGCTTTGACGGTTTTTTATAATGTTGCTGAAAGTAAAAATAATTTTGATGTAATTGATTCAAAATTAAAAGAAAAATCAAAAATTGCTCTTCAAAAAGGAATTTTATGCATCTTAAAAACCCAGGTTTTACAAAAAGGAAACCCGTCGATCTGGGCAGACCAGTACAATGAAATAACCCTTCAACCCGACAAAGCCCGGGCTTTTGAACCTATTTCTTTAGCAACCGGGGAATCTGTGGGTATTGTAAGGTTTTTGATGATGCAGCCTGTCACTCCTGAAATTGAAAATTCAGTTAAAAGTGCCGTAAAATGGTTTAAAGCAAATAAGATCGAAGGCTACAGCTACAAAACCGCAAAACAAAACGGAAAGACCGTAAGAATTTTAGCGGAAGATAAAAACTCTGTGATTTGGGCTAGATTTTACGATATTAATACCAACAAGCCTCTTTTCGGAGATCGCGACGGAAGCGTAAAATACGATTATAATGAAGTTTCCGAGGAAAGAAGAAACGGCTACAGCTGGTATATCGATCACGCACAAAAGCTGATTGATACTGAATATCCAAAATGGCTTCAGAAAAATAAAATATCTGAATAATTAGCAAAAGATCCTGATGTAAATAAACGTCAGGATTTTTTATGAAAGGTTATTTTGTTTCAAAAATATAAACTCCATTTTTTTTCGTATTAAAGTCAAAAACCTGGGTTTCAGGCATCGGAAAACCTTTTAATTCAGCTTTTTCGGAAATTAAAGGTGCCTTAACAGCATTTACCTGATAATATTCGTTAGGATTTTCTCCTGTTGAATTTTTTAATTGAGTTTTAGATTTCAGATTGATATTTTTCGCAACTCTGATTCTGCAGTTTCCTCCTAAAGTAGATTTGATAGTCAATTTTGTCAATTGAGAATTTCTCCATTCGATATCGATTTCAAAACCGCCTCTTGCTTTTAGACCTTTGATATTTCCATTGGGTAAAGCATCAGGAAGCGCCGGTAAAATATACATAAAGCCGTCATAACTTTGAAGCAGCATCTCTGCAATGCCCGATGTACAGCCAAAATTACCGTCGATTTGAAAGGGCGGATGTGCATCCAGAAGATTCGGATATGTTCCTCCGGATTCTCCTTTATTATCAATAGGAGCGGGCGTTAATTGATCTGAAATTAGTTTAAAAGCCCGGTTTCCGTCCAATAATCTTGCCCACCAATTGACTTTCCAGCCCATCGACCAGCCTGTAGATTTATCACCGCGAAATATCATGGAATTTTTTGCAGCTTCCGTTAAATCAGGATTTCTGAAAGGAGAGATTTGCCCTGAAGGAAAAAGCCCGTACAAATGTGAAATATGCCTGTGTTTGTCATCAGTTTTGTCCATGTCTTTCAGCCATTCCTGCAATTGAGCGTGTTGTCCGATTTGCATGGGCGGAAGTTTATTTAAAGCAGATTTTACTTCACCTGAAAGATTTTTATTTTCATTAAGAACTTTCGAAGCATTAATGAAATTAGTAAAAACATCAAAAACCAATTGATTATCCATCGTTGTTCCTGCGGTAATTCCGACACTTTTAAAATATGTATTTTCCGGTGACATCGATGGCGAAACCACAAGATATTTTTTCGAAGGATCTTTTTGAAGAACGTCTAAATAAAATAAAGCAGAACCTTTTAAGGCCGGATAATATTTTTTCAAAAATTCTTTATCTCCGGTGTATAAATAATGATTCCAGAGATGTTGTGTAAGCCACGCGCCACCCATCGGCCACATTCCGTAGAAGCCACCGTCTACAATTCCTGTAATTCTCCACAAATCGGTATTGTGATGCATATTCCAGCCTCTTGCGTGGTACATTTCTTTGGCAGATTCCTGTCCTGTAACCGATAAATCCTGGATCATGTCAAATAAAGGCTCGTGCATCTCACTCAAATTTGTGCTTTCAGCGGGCCAGTAATTCATTTCTGTGTTGATGTTGACCGTGTATTTGCTGTCCCAGGCCGGATTCAGCTGATCATTCCAGATTCCCTGAAGATTGGCTGGCTGCGTTCCCGGCTGCGAAGATGAGATCAAAAGATAACGCCCAAACTGGAAATACAAAGCTACCAAATCCGGATCTTTTGAAGTGGCAAATTCTTTTATTCTGGTGTCGGTTGTTTTCCTTGCCTGTTCTGTTGTTCCTAAATCAAGGCTTACCCGTTTGAAATATTGTTGATATTTTTCAATATGTGCTTTTAATTCAGCCTCATATTTTTTGTTTAAAGCTGATTGTAAATATTCCGAAACTCTTGCATCCTGATTTCCTGAAATATCATTATATTTTTTAAAATTTGTAGCAATCGAAAGATAAATCACCACTTCATCCGCTCCGGAAATTTCAAGCTGATCTTTTGTTGAGGTTAATTTTCCGCCTTTTAAAACAGGAACAGCAACCGTTTTGAAATTGATTTTCCCGATTTTGTTATCAACCGAACCACTCGTTCCGGTAATCATCAATTGATTTTTCTCCGTAAAAATTGATTTCTTCAAATGTGGAGTAGAAGCATTGATACAAAAATTCAGACTTCCTTTTTTGCTTGAAGATAATTTAATGATAATGACATTGTCAACAAAAGAAGCGAAAATCTCACGCCTGAAAGTTACTCCATTTACTTCGTAAGAAACCGCGCTTACAGCTTTTTCAATGTCTAACGTCCGGGTATAGTTTTTAAAATTTTCATGGCCTTTAAAATCTATGAAAAGATCGCCCATTGTCTGGTAAGGCATTCCGTAATTCAAATCTTTTGGAGCTTGTCTGGGATACGTTGTATTAGAGAGTTTTTGAGCGTCTTCAAACTTATTCTCATTCAACAGTTTTCTGATTTTTTGGATGCTGTCGAATGTATTTTTAGGAACATTATTTCCCGGTTCTCCTGCCCAGATTGTTTCTTCATTAAGCTGAAGATGCTCCTGCGAAGCTCCGCCAAAAACCATAGCCCCCAATTTTCCGTTTCCGATGGGTAAGGCTTCGTTCCAGTTTTCTGCGGGCTTGTTATAAATCAATTTTAAATTTTGTGCTTGAACAAAAACGGAAAGGATTATTCCGCAAGTCAGCAAAAATATTTTATGTTGAATGATTTTGAGCATTTTAGAGTATTTTATTAAACCTTCAAGGTTTGTCAGTTTTAAAATTACTTATTGCCAATGGTTTTAAGCCAGTCTGCGCACAATTTTTTCCAGTTATCCGTCAGTTCAGATTTGTTGGTAATCCCGATTTTATGTTCGCCTTCGGGGAAAATAAATAGGGCGCCTTTTACTTTGTTTTTTACCATTTCCTGATAGTATAAGATACTGTTGATTACGGGAACTGTTTTATCATTTTCAGCATGAAATAAAATCGTGGGCGGTGTTTTTTCCGTTACCCGATTCTGCATTGAATATTCTTTAATTTTTTCCGGAGAGGCATTTTCACCAAGCAAACTGTTTCTGCTTCCTACATGCGCAAATTCTCCCAAATCAATCACCGGAGAGACAAGAATTGCAAAATTGGGAACCGTCGGAATTGAAGTCCAATCTCCTTTTAATTCTGTGTAATCTGTAGAAATATTGCTTACTGAAGCCGCCAAATGTCCACCTGCAGAAGTTCCAATAACCCCAATCTGTTCCGGCGAAATTCCGTACTGCTCCGCATTTTTTCTGAGATATTTTATGGCTGCCTGAATATCCTGTAACGGAGCGATCTCTTTTTGCTTTAAATCTGGAGAGGTCGGCAATCGATAATTTAAAACAAAAGCTGAAATTCCTAATGTATTAAACCATTTTGCAATCTGATAACCGCCTAAATCATAAGTGAGTTTGTAATATCCACCACCTGGAATGACGATGACAGCCATCTGTTTTCTTTCTTCTTTGGGAGGTAAAAAAGCAAAGAGTTCGGTTTCCTTTATCTGTATGATTCTTCCGTCTTTTTCTTCGGTTTTTAAGGACAAACCTTTGGAATTAGGCATTTGTCCTTTTGGCCAGACCATTATTTTTTCCTGAGCGGATAATTGAAGAATGAAGAAAATTAATAGCAGAAATGTAATTTTTTTCATAGTTAATAATTTGGTGAATGTTTTTTTGAATTCTATACCTCATAGGTTTTTAAAACCTGTGAGGTTTGCTAAGCTTTAAATTAATCTTTAAGAAAATCCTCTCTAAAAGGAGTAAAAGCATCAATCAATTGTCCAGCTTCCAGACATTTCACGCCATGAAAAATATTCGGCTGCGCAAAAAATCCATCACCTTGCTGTAAAACTTTAACTTCACCATCAACCGTCACTTCAAACTTTCCCGAAGCAACATAGGTGATCTGCGAATGAAAATGCTGATGCAAAGCTCCGATCGCATCTTTTTCAAATTTTACAATCACCATCATTATTTGTGAGTTATAGCCAACAAATTGACGTGAGACGCCACCTCCTAAATCTTCCCACTCGGAATTACCGTCGAAAAATGGCTCTTTTTTAAACTTCATTTTGTATGTTTTTGAATTATTATTTAATTAAAATTTTACGTCCAATTTGTCATTCCGTAGGAATCTAAAATATGTTTTTTTACTGTTGAGATTCCACGCTACACTTCGTTACGCTCTGAATGACAAACTGGATATTTAATTATTGAGATAAAAAAACTATTTAATATATTTTTCCAAACCTATTTTTAAACTTTTCAAATCTTTCAAAGCCAATTTTGCAACAGACTCTGCTCCAAATTTTGACAAATGAGTGTCGTCATCTTTTCCTTTTGGATAATAAGGATCTTCGCCTTCTTTGTAATGCAAATGTAGTTTTTTTGAATTTTCAGGGCCGTAAGAAATTTCTAATTGCTCTGTCAGCAATTGCATATCTACAAACGGAACTTTCAGATCATTGGCCACCATTCTTACCACTAAAGGGTATTCTTTATGGGTATCGATCAAAACGCCGTTTTCATTGAAATTTCTTCTTACAATAGAAGTCATCAGAATGGGCGTGGCCCCTTTCGCTCTGGTTTCATTGACATATCTTTCCAGGTTGGCTCTGTATTGCGTATAAGGATTGGTGAATTTGGTAGAATCTTTCAATTTCTGGTCATTATGACCAAACTGGATGATCACAAAATCACCTTTTTTCAGCTGTTTTTCCACCTTATCCCATCTTCCTTCTGTTCGGAAGCTTTTTGAACTTCTGCCGTTCATCGCATGATTCTGAACTTCAATTCCTGCTGTTAAAAACTGTGGTAAAACCTGTCCCCAGCCGTGTTCAGGGTTTTTATCCGGATTTTCTTTGTTGGCCATCGTTGAATCACCGATTAAAAATAAGGTTGGTTTTTGTGCAAATGTCAGTATTGACAAAAATAAAAATAGTGCAGTAAGCTTTTTCATTTTAAGTAAATTTATTTTTTAATTAAACTTAAGATGCTTCGACGGGCTCAGCATGACATCGCTAATACGAACTGTTTTATTTTAATATGCATTTAATTAGCATAATGTTTACAGTGTCATGCTGAGCCCGTCGAAGCATCTCAATTATATTTTAAGGTTTCCAATTTTCGAATATCTTTTCTAATGTATAATTTTTCAAATCTTTTTTTGTCAATTGATGCGACCAGCTTACACGATTTTTTGTATCTCCACCGTCGCCTTTGCTTCCAAACTCAGCGTAATAAGCGGTTTTTTCTTTATCAGAAAACATTTTGTCGCCTTTCCAGGGATTCCAGCCTTCGGGAAGGATGTGTTTCCCCATTTCTGTGTTGATGAAAACAGTTTTGGCATAAGGTCTCCATGGTCTTCCTAAATATACTTTTGTAATGCCTTCTTTAGCAATTAATTTACAATCAAAAAAGACAAAACCGTATTTTCTGTCGGCTTCTGTTGCGGCTGCAGTGATGTAAGAATCGGCTAAACTTTTAATCGTGCAACTTTTAAATACAACCGTTGCCTGTCCGAAAATAAAATCAGTCGTTCCTTCGATATAGCAGTTTTCGAAATATTGTCTGCTGTGATTGGTCGCAGAATAAATGGTGTCCTGACAACCCAGAATATTTGAATTTTTGATGATAAAACGGTCACCTTCCACATGGAGAGAAACCGCCTGTCCTTCGTTGCAAGAACTGTTTTGAATCGTCAGGTTGCTGATTTTAATATCATCACCCATCACCAGCAAAGTGTAGGAATTGAAAGTTGTCATTTTTTCATTAAAAGCATCCGGTTTTCCTGAAAAATCATTATTAGTGATGATAGTGTTGTCTTTATTTTCGCCTTCTAATGTGATTTTATGTTTTGAAGAGGGAATAACCACTTTTTCTTTATATGTTCCGGATTTAATGAAAATCAATGCTTCTGCCGGACCTAAATCTCTAATAGAATTGATCGCTTTCTGAATCGATGTGAAATCTCCGCTTCCGTCTTTTGAAACAGTAATTTTAATATATGGGTCATTTCCTGCAAAGAGAAAATTTGCCATCGAAATGAAGAGAATTAAAAATAATTTTTTCATAAACTGATTTATTATTTTTTAACGCAAAGATTTATTTTAATGAAGCTTATAATTTTTAGAAAGCAAAGGCAAATAAAATTTGCTTCGCGAAGCTTTGACGATAAATTAATCAAATCAACTTGTTGATTCATCTTTGCTCCTTAAGGTTTAATGCTTTTTTTATAAATCTTTGCGTTTAAAATTATTATTTTAAAACTTTATCTAAAAAATTAACTGTCAAATTTAATGTTTCTGTAAACCAAGGCTCTGCCGACCAGAATGAATGTGGTGTATCTTTGATTTCATGAAACTCAGTCGGGATATTATAGCTTTTCAATTTTTTCATCATATCGTCTCTTCCAGCATGAAAACGGGGTTGCGAACTGTTAATGAAAAGAGTAGGAGGTGTGTTTTTATCCACATATTCCAAAGGTGAGGCTACAGTCCAGTTTTTTAAATTAACATTTCTGTCGCCACCAAGCCAATATGAAGCATAAGTGCTTTCTTCAGCTTCCGGATGAATAAACGAAACAATTCCGTCAATATTAACAATTGCATTAATTTTATTCTTTGACTTTACCCCAACCAAAGTGGCTATCTGCGCTCCGGCAGATTCACCCAAAACTGCCATTTTCTTTTTATCTAAAGAATATTTCGCGTGATTCTTCTTTAGCCATTGGATGCCTGTTTCAATATCTTCAACTCCGGCAGGATACTTTGCTACATCAGCCAATCGATAACCGATTGCAATTACAGTATAGCCTTTCGAAGCCAGCTCCATCGCCATGAATTTTTCATTCTCTTTACTCCCCGAAATCCAACCGCCACCGTGAACCATTGCGATTCCCGGATATTTTTTTGACTGATCTGAAGGATAATAGACATCGGCTTTTAAAGAAATCCCATTGATGTTGGCATATTCTACATTTTTATCAATTTTGATATTATGCGGAGCCGGTCGGTCAATAGGAGTGATAAAAGGATTTTTTTTCTTTAATTTTTCGTACGTCGCTTCATTGGTGTAGGGAGTAGCATTCGGTTTTGTGCTTTGACCGAATGCTGATGTCCCTATCCAAAAAATAGAAATATAAGTAAGTTTTCTGTTAAAATTCATTCGCTTATGGAATTTTTTTAATGTTGTTTTTTATTCTTGTTGGAATCACAAAGTCGCAGATAAGAGCATTTAGTATTAGAGATGTCACACTGAGCCTGTCGAAGTGTTTTACGTGTTAAAAAGGTGTTTAAATCTTTGCTACTCCAATTATTTAACTGCATTTTTTGCTACATCCGTTCCGATATATAGTAAATTTTTATCGGATGTTACTTCTTTCGGCAACAGAACATTTCCTGTTTTATTTCCTAAAACTTTCACAACAGGCTTATTGGCAGATTCAAACTTCACTGTTGAAAGATTGATATTTTTACTGTTGTAGATGGTTGCTCCTGTTCCTTCTGAATATTTCAGTTTTACATTTTTCAATTGAATGCCGTCTGCATCTACGACTGTCAGAGCTTTTTTCGTATCAAACTGAGAATCTTCAATCACAATATTTTTAAGATTCATTTCAGCTAAACCGAATAACGTAATGGCTTCATCAGAATTAACAGCATTGATGTTTTTAAAGAAAATATTTCTGAAAACCGGTGTTTCTTCTGTAACAGGATAGACTTTTTCCGGCGCTTTGTTACCTTCTTTTTTCTGCCCGTCCTCCAATACCGGAGAAGATCCTTCATAGAACATATTAAAGCCAATAACCTGAGTTGGAATATTAATCATATCAATATTTTTGATGTAAATATTTTCAACAATTCCACCTCTTCCGCGGGTTGTTTTGAAACGTAGACCAATATCTGTTCCGATGAAGGTACAGTCGGAAACATGGATATTTCTCGCTCCGCCGGACATTTCACTTCCGATCACAAAACCTCCGTGACCGTGGTATACGACATTGTTTTTAATGATAACATTTTCAGTTGGCATCCCTCTTTTTCTTCCGTCTTTATCTTTTCCTGATTTAATGCAGATTGCATCGTCACCAACATCAAACGTATTATCATAAATCAAAACATTTTTACATGATTCCAAATCTACACCGTCTCCGTTTTGTGAAAACCATGGATTTCTTACCGTAAGATTTCTTAAAATAACGTTTGTACACATTAATGGATGAAGGTTCCATGCCGGAGAATTCTGGAAAGTGGGTCCGTCTAACAGCACTTTATCACAACCGACTAAACTTACCATTACCGGACGAAGAAAATCTTTAACCGTTGTTAGTTCTTCTTTAGAAATTTTATCAGGAACATTGAAGCTTGAACTGCTTTCAAATCCTTTTTTATAACTTTCTGAAGGATACCAGTTCTTTCCGTCCGCAGATAAAATTCCGCCGGATTTTACGATATTTTTCCATTCAGATTCTGAAACTTTGCTTTTTTTAATGGCTCTCCACGCATCACCGCTTCCATCAATTACTCCTTTTCCTGTGATGGCGATATTGGTTACATTTCTTGCTGAAATTGGAGACTGGCAACGGATGGTATTTAGTCCTTCAAAACTTACATCAACCAAAGGATAATCTGCTTTATCTTTACTGAAAATAATGAAAGCACCTTCTTCTACGTGAAGATTGATATTGCTTTTTAATTCGATAGGACCTGTCAGCCACATTCCTCTTGGAACGACTAATTTTCCGCCACCTTTTTTATTTAAATCTTCGATAGCTTTTTTGAAAGCTTCCGTATTTTTTACATTTCCGCCTGCAACGCCGCCGTATTGTGTGATGGAAACCGTGTTGGCTGCAAATGAAGTTTCTGCAACCTGAGGCATTTTAAACTCAATATTTTTATAAATATCCAGATTCTGAGCATAAATTTGCCCTGAAAACATCATTGCGGCTACTAAACCGATAACTTTGAGAGACTTCTTCATTTTATTTTTTTTGAGTTTTAATTACTTTTTTAAATTCCTGATAAACAATGGACGCTACTACTTTTGCACCTTCCGGCTGAAAATGCGTGTTGTCTTTTTGCCCTTTCGGATAGGCTTCATAAACATTCTCCGGAAGATTCATGAAATAATGGTTTGTTGTAAAATCCTGTCCTTTTTTTGTAAAATATTCCATTGATAATTTATTTAAATCTATATAAGGAACATTCATTTCTTTGGCGATATCAATCGGAGCCTGAGCATATTCTCCGTGTACATTTTCTAATTTTCCGTCTTTCCAGGGAAAGTTTCGGGCAACGGGTGTTAAAATAACAGGATTTCCTCCTTTTTGTCTTGTTTGAGTTACAAATAATCTTAAAAATTCTTTATATCCTTCAATATTTACGTATCGTTCTGTATGCTTTTCAGAGCCGTCATTGTGACCAAACTGCATGATCACATAATCGTTTGGCTGCAAATGTTCATACACATATCTCCATCTTCCTTCCTGGAAAAACGTTCTAGTACTTCTTCCGCCATGTGCTCTGTCAATAACAGCGACAGAATCTGTTGTAATAAAAGGTTTCAGAGAAACCAGACTGTCTTTTGAAAAATAGGGCTGGAAAACCTGTCCCCAACCGGTAATCGGGTAACGGACTTTCATATAATCTTTTCCCGGTTCGTAATCTCCCGTATAATCTGCCATTGTGGAGTCTCCGATGAGATAAATATGAGTAACTTTTTTATTGTGTTTTGCCGCTGCCTTTTGGGCATTGTTTTGTGATTGGCATGCAGACAACAGCAAAACAACAAATAAAAATGAAACTATCTTAAATTTTCTTTTCATGACTAATATATCTTGTTGGTAATCGCAAAGACGCAAAGTTTTTAATCTTAATTATGTTTTAAGGCGCAAGAACACTTCGACAAGCTCAGTATGACATAGCTTTTCAGTGAATTTTGAAGTATTAAATTTTATTGAGTTAATGCATATACCTTTACATTTTCTTTGCGTCTTTTAATTTACCGACTCTAATTTTTAGTAATCCTAAACCATTCAAAATCGGCATATCCTCCGCGAGGTGCTTTGTTTGTACTTATGCTGTATAAACCAACTTTAGCTCCGATCCATTTTCCTGGTTTTGACTGAAAAATGTCGCCTACTTTTGTGAAATTTTTTCCGTTTTCACTGTAACTGAACTGGCACAAGCCGTTCGGTTCATTTACATTTACTTTTAAATAGGCTTCATTTCCTTTTAATTTTGTTTCAAATAAAACTTTTTCCTCACCGCCTTTATCTGCTTTTTCAGCTCTTCTTAGTTGTAAATAATATCCGTCGGGTTTATTGGTGATTACAATGGATTCATGATCTAATCCCATTATTAATAATCCTGCGGTTTTTCCTTCTTTGGCATCTTCGGGCGTTAATTTAACTTTCGTTGATGCTGCAAAATTCGGAGCCGGAAATTTTTGAGTTAACAGATTCGGAACGTTCCATAGATTTTTTTCACCTTCGGGAACTTTCATCGAGAATAATCGCAAAAACTTCTGTCCGGGAAGTTTGGATGACCAGACGATATTTTCATTCGCACTCCATTGCCATTGGATTCCTAATTTTTCACCATCAAATTCATCTGTTTCCGGCGGAGTAACGATAGGGTAGGATTGTCCGACGTTTGGTTTTTTATAGGTTAAAACCGGTTCACCAATTCCGTTTTTATTATTGTCTATTCCGATGACAGGCCAGTCTTTTTCCCACTTCATAGGCTGTAGGTGAACGATTCTTCCACCCGTATCCACATCCTGAAAATGGTAAAACCAATCTTCACCTGAAGGCGTATCTACCCAAGCTCCCTGATGAGGTCCGTTGATTTTTGTGGCACCCTGTTCCAACACAACCTTTTCTTCGTAAGGACCGTAAATGTTTTTTGATCTTAAAACCAATTGCCAACCTGTGGCCACTCCGCCAGCAGGGGCAAAAATATAGTAATAACCGTTTCTTTTATACATTTTGGGACCTTCAACGGTTGGATGAGCATCGTGACCATCAAAAACGTGAACGCCTTTATCTAAAACCTTTGTTCCTTCAGGATTCATTTTATTTAGGCTTAAAATGCTTTTCACTCCGGCACGGCTTCCCGCCCAGCCATGGACTAAATAAGCGTTTCCATCTTCATCCCAAAACGGGCAGGAGTCGATCAATCCTTTTCCTTCCATGACCAAAACAGGTTTTTCCCAAGCTCCCAGAGGATCTTTGGTTTTAATCATATAAATTCCGAAATCGGGATCGCCCCAATAAATGTAAAATTCACCTTTATGAAATCTAATGCTTGGTGCCCAAACCCCGTCACCTCTTTTTGGAGTGGAAAAATGTTCGCTTGGAAGAACGTCAGGAAGTGCATAATTCACTAATTTCCAGTTAACCATATCTTTTGAATGAAGGATGGGCAAACCCGGAGCTTCATTAAAACTTGAAGCCGTCATATAATAATCATCACCCACACGAATTGCGTCGGGATCGGAATAATCTGCATATAAAACAGGATTTCTGTAATTTTTCCCCTGATCTGCAGTCCAGACATCGGAAACATAGTTTTTTTCCTGTGCGTTGAGATATGTTGAAGCAACTAAAAATAATGTGATGGTTGCTATGTTTAAAATTTGTTTCTTCATAAATCCAGATTCATTTGTTTTTAGCGCAAAGGGCGCAAGTTTTTTTGAAATGTTTGAAAATATTTTTCGTTCGCAAAGGCGTTTCACTCAGCAAAGGGTGAATGTTGATTGCATTGTCATTTCGACGAAAGTAAAAATCTATTATGCTTTTATAGA
Source organism: Chryseobacterium soldanellicola (assembly GCF_900100115.1). Taxonomy (GTDB): domain Bacteria; phylum Bacteroidota; class Bacteroidia; order Flavobacteriales; family Weeksellaceae; genus Chryseobacterium; species Chryseobacterium soldanellicola. The sequence goes on along the minus strand of NZ_FNKL01000001.1, from coordinate 968,979 downwards.
TTTTGCACTCTGCTTTCGCTTTGTTCTGAATGACAGCTTTGTATCTTATTTTTCAAATTCTAAACTTGCCAGAATAAACGGTCCCGTCCCTTTTCCGTCGTTGGAACGGATTTCTTCATTTACATAATATTCGTAAGAACCATCTCTGTAAGGTTTTCCTCCTAATCCGGCTACAGCACAGCATTTATTTAAATTCACGACACCATTTTCATCAACAGTGATTAAATTTTTGATAATTCCGTCATATCCTTTTTTTGCAGCAGTTTTGTATGATGTTGGAAGATACCCTTCGTTAACCGATTTAATGATGGTATACACAAACATTGATGATGCTGTTGCTTCTTCATAATTACCTTTTTCCAAAGGCTTGTCTAACACCTGATACCAAAGACCGGATTTTTTATCCTGAACTTTTATAACAGCATCGGCGTAAGATTTTATGTAAGAAATTAATCTTGCTCTTCCCGGATGATCCTTAGGTAAATAATCCAGGACATCTACCATGGCCATACCGTACCAGCCCATCGCTCTTCCCCAGAAATTTTGGGAAAGTCCTGTTTCTTTATTGGCCCAGGCTTCTTTTTTACTTTCATCCCAAGCGTGATACAGCAATCCCGTTTTTTTGTCTAAAAGATTTTTCTGAACAGAATCAAACTGGAAAACAATATCATCATATGCTTTTTGAGCATCTGCCCCTTTGCTGAAATCTTTTGTATAGTGCGTGTAGAAAGGCATTCCCATATAAAGCCCATCCAGCCAAACCTGATTGGGATAGATTTTTTTATGCCAGAAAGATCCTTCATTGGTTCTGGGCTGTCCGTCGATTTGCAGACGTAAAGTTTGAAGTGCCTTCAGATATTTCTCTTTTTTTTCTTTTTCATAGAGGTAAAGAAGAACATTTCCGCTGTTGAGCATGTCAATATTATACTTATCAAGGTCGTAGGTAAGAATGGTACCATCTTCTTTAATCAGGTCTTCACCAAAACCGCTGATATAGTTATAATATTCTTTTTTTCCTGTTTTGGCATATACTTTTTCTGCGCCGTCTAAGACAATTGCTGACGGATAGGTCCATTTTGGACTTTTACTGAAATCAAGCATCCAGGCTTCCGGGAATCTGTGCATTTCGGAAAGGAGCATTCTTTCAGACCATTTTAGGTTGGTTGGAACTACTTTTCCTGATTGAGATGTTGTAGTTTTTGTCTGAGTTGCAACTTTTGATTGAGCGCAGGTTAAAAATAGTCCTGAACTTAGAGCGACAAATGCCAGTGCTTTTATTTTTTGATTAATGAAATTCATTTTTTTAACTTTACAATTGATTTTTTATTTGATTAACCTTGTCCTTCTGTTATTTTTTTAACAATATCATTAAAATAAACTTCGATATTGTCGTAGTTTTTATCTAAATCATGTCCATTTGCATTGGACAATTGTGGGTTTAATTTATTTTTAATTTCCCATTCATCGGGCATTCCATCGTTATCTGAATCGGGTAAAGGTTCCCCTTGTTTCAGGTCTGGAAATCCGCCGACATCTTTTTGAGAATCGATGATTCCGTTTTTGCTTCCTTTTGAACCTTTGTACGTGAAACTTCCATTTTTTACATCTTTCAAAACATGTAAATCCACTGCATCTCTTACCAAACTTGCACCTCCGATCTGTAAAATTTTCTCATAAGCTTCTTTTGCAGACTGCGTTTTTACATTATTCTGAATATCGTGCGGCTGATTGATTTTTATAGCATTTTTATCTTTTTCCGTGAGATTATAAGATGGCTTCATCTGACCAAAAACACCTTCCGTCCAATTGTCTTTTGTGACTTCAGAATTACCTTCCACAACATTTCCGTTGATGTAATATTTCCCCCAAATGTTATAGACTTCGGTTTCGGGTTTTTCGTTTTTATCGATGGCAACAATTCGTTGTTTTGTCATCGTTGCAGGGCCGGGTTTATAGTAATTGTTGACGATATTCACATTCATTCCTTCACCGCCGTACACATTGTTGTGTCCCCAATTGTAAATGACATTATTTCTGAAATCGGTAAGGTCGGTCAGAGCAAATTTGCTTCCTGCATATTCTCCTAATCGCGGATTTCTACTATCGTGATGAGCATAAATATTATGATGAAAAGAGGCAAATTTTCCGCCTGCAATTCCGCCGTATCCGTGTGGACCTTTCTGATGAAAAGAGTTTCTCAGGCTTTCTGCGATCACGCACCATTGAAGGGTTGTATTTTCGTTGACATAAATGGAAACTGTCTCGTCCGTTGACCAGCTCATCGAGCAATGATCTACGATTAAATTTTTCATAAATCTTGCTCCAAAAGCATCACCTTCATACTTTTTCTGATCCCCCATCCGAAATCTCATGTATCGGATGATGACATTATTGGCGCCTACAAAAGTTTCGTAGTTGGCGATTGTAATTCCGTCTCCGGGAGCGGTCTGTCCGGCAATGGTGACATCACCTTCTTTTATTTTTAACGGAGATTCAAGATAAATCGTTCCGCTTGTTTTAAAAGCAATATATCTCGGTCCTTTTTGGTTTAATGCATATCTTAAAGTACCTTCTGAACCGTCGTCTGTCAATTTCGTTACAAAATAAACCTTTCCGCCACGACCGCCGGTTGTATATCTTCCAAAACCTTCTGCGCCGGGAAAACTAATAATATTTTGAGCTTCAGCAAAAATTGAAATTCCGCATATAATCCCTATCGTCAATAATTTTGTGAAGTGTTTTTTCATGACTGAAAATTCTTTTAATGCTGATTTTTAATTTTAAAAATTATTTTAAACTTTTTTTCGGATTCCAGTTGTCTTTTCCTTTTAAAATATTGTCTGTAGTGTATTTTTTTCTTTCTTCTTTGGATAATTGATGTGACCAGGAAACTCTTTTTGAAGCATTTGCTCCTGTTCCTTTGGAATTAAATTCTGCATAGAACGTTGTTTGTTCTGCATCAGGTTTACTCCAATTATGCCAACCTTCAGGTTTTATGGTGGAATTGATTTCACAATCGATATAAACGGTTTTTGCAAAAGGTCTCCACGGTCTTCCTAAATAGACGGAATTTTCTGTAGCATTTCCGATAATTTTAGAGTTGATAAAAACAAATCCGAACTCGCTTTCCTGTGGAGTAGAGGCGGCCGTCACATAACTTGCCGTTTCTTTGGAATAAATGGTACAGTCTTCAAAAACGGCGGTTCCGGCTCCGAAAATATAATCGGTTGTGCCTTCGATGTAGCAGTTTTTAAAGTAGTTTCTTGAAGATTTTGTTTTGTCGGGTGAATCCTGAACACCTTTTAAATACAGCGTGTCCTGATTTCCCAAAAACCGGCAGTTTTCAAAAGCGATTCTGTCGCCTGAAGTTAAAACAGCAACGGCTTGTCCGACTTTTCCTGAACTGTTTTCAAATGAAATATTTTTCGCCGTAAAATCATTTGAGTGAATAAAAATCGTTGAAGAGCCTGTTGTTCCAATATCTTTTCCTTCCAAATTCTTTTTTGATGCAAAATCGTTATAGGTGATGATTGTATTTTCAGGATTTTCCCCTTCCAGCAAAATCGATCCTTTTACATCTGGAATAGTAATTTTTTCTTTGTAAAGTCCGGCTTTAATTAAAATTTTTGTTCTCGTCGAAGAACCATTTTCAACGGCATCAATGGCTTGTTGTACTGTCGTGAAGTTGCCTTTTCCGTCTTTCGAAACCACGATTGTTTTATCATTGGCTTTGAAAGAAAGAAGACTTAACAAGATGATTGAAAAGATTGAATATGATTTTAAATTTTTAATAAAAGTTGAAGTTTTCATTGAAAATTTTTTAGTTAAAATACAGACTTCTCTTTGTGGGAGGAAGCCTGTATTTCTTTGATATGAATGTGAAATTTTTTATCTAATAACCGTAATCCTGTGTAAGATTGTAATTTGATTGAATAATGTCACTGTAAATTGGCAATAATTCTCTCTTGTTAGGTTGAAAATATTGTGCAAAACCTTTCACTGGATCACTGATGTAGGTCGGCAAAACGGCAGCTCTCCATGCAATTTTTGTATAACCGGTCGGCGTTGTGGTCTGTGCCGGCATATAAAATACCTGAGACTTGTCTGTACCGGTGTAATAAATATCAATATCGTTGATATTTTGCTGCGCAGATTTTGTAGGATCGTACACTGATTTTTTGAAATAAAGGTTTAAGGGTACGTTCGCATAAGCTCCGGTTCCATTCATGAAATCAGTTAATTTCTGTCTTGTTTCCGTGATTTTGGAAGCTAATAAATTCCAACGGATCAGATCATATTTTCTGATTCCTTCAGAACCTAATTCCAGTAACCTTTCCTGAACAACATAATTGAAGAACCCAACTTTATCCGTAGGAATTGTTCCCACCTGGTCTAAATTTCCTGTGTAAGCTCTGTTTCTTACCGCTTTTACTGCGTTGATTGCTTCTGTAGAAGGCGCTCCGTGAATCTCGTTATCTGCTTCGGCAAACATTAATAAAACATCTGAAAAACGCAGCAAAGGCCAGTCAACGGCAAGATTTTGAGAAGGACCAGTGATATTCGTCCAAGATTTTCTGTATTTAGAATCTGTAAAAGAAATCGCCGTTACCAATTCTGCCTGGTTGGTATTGTTTACTTTGAAAATTCCTACGTTCATGTCTCTTCTCAGGTCATATTTTGTGAATTCGTAGAAGTAAGTTGGAAGCGCGTTGATACCGCCGCCACCTTTCCAGTTGGAATTGTCATCATGCTTTAATCCGTTGTAGTAACCGATTTTACTGTCTGTTCTTGCATTACCTCCGAAAGCCCCGACGCAGAAAATAATTTCGTTGGTAGCATCTTGAGAATTGGTGTGCAGCGCTTTGAAGACGGCTTCGTAGCTTGGATTTAAGCTATGCTCACCGGTGTGATTCATGATGTCTTTACATTCATCAAGAGCGATTTGATAGTATGTTTGAGGATTTGTTCCCTGAACCATCTGCTGAGGATTTCTTCTTAGAGAATATCCTGCTCTCGCCAATGCGATTCTGGCTCTTAAACCTTTAACAAAACCTTTGGAAATTCTTGCGTTTGGGGTGTTTCCTTCAGATCTCCAAGGAACTAAAGTAGCCGCCTGCGCAAGATCGGCAATCATTTTTTCGTAAATAACGTCTCTGTCTGTTTTTGCTAAATAAAGGTTGTCATAATCTGCAGAAGGCTTGTCCTGAAAAGGAACATCGCCCCAGTTTCTGATTAATTCATAATAAAATTGCGCTCTTAAGGTTAAAGCTTCACCAAGATAGCGGTCCATTAATTTTTTGTCGGCATCAGAACCGGATTGATACACCGGAGAAAGCGGAATGTTTTTAATGCAGAGATTCGCTCTTTCTATTCCTGAATATAATTTTAAGAAAGGTTTGTTTAATTCTGTATTGGTGGGACAAGATCCGAAAGTTGAGATTCCTCTTCTGTCGTTACAGTTATAATCTCCCGAAGTTCTGAAATCGTCGCTTGAGTGAGGATAAATTAATGCTAATCTTTGTCCGTATCCATCATCGCCTGCCAATTGGCTGTAAACCCCAACCAAAGCCGTAAATGTATCTGATACACTGTCAAATTGCTGTGCTTCTGAAACACTTGAATAGTTTTCAGGCTCCAGATAATCGCTGCATGAATTTAGGGTGGTCAGCGAAAGGATGCAGCTTAAAATAATTATTGTTTTTTTCATGTTCGTTCAATTAAAAGGTTAGATCAACACCTGTTAAAATAAATCTGCTTCTTGGATACGCAGCATAATCAACTCCCGGAGTCAAAGGATTTTTTCTGGTACTTGCCTCAGGATCATATCCTTTGTAGCCTGTAATGGTGAATAAATTGTTCACGGTAGCATACAATCTGAAATTTTTAATGCCCAGCATTTCCAAGGAGCCTTTTGGCAGCGTGTATCCGATGGTTACGTTATTCAATCGTAAGAAGGATCCGTCTTCAATCGCATAAGAATGCAGAATATAGCTTCCCTGTGGCGGCGTCCACATTGTTGTGTTGGCGTTCAAAGCAGCCAGCGCAGTAGGATCTGTCACTTTTACCCCGTTATTATCAAACCACTTCCATCTGTCTGCAACTTCTGCAGCCATGTTGTTATCTCTGTATAAATATTGAGTGGTGAACTCGATTTTATTGGCATTATAAACTTTATTTCCGACAGAGAAATTGAAGAATAAGCTCATATCCCAGTTTCTGTATCTGAACGTCTGGTTGAACCCTCCGTAGAATTTTGGCTGAGCACTTCCCAGTTCCGTCTGGTCGGCTGTTGTGATCTGTCCGTCACCATTTAAATCTCTTAATTTAAGATCTCCCGGCTGAATGGGCTTAGAACCGTTGGCAACAGCGCTGCTGCTCGGAACTCCTGTTTTTAAAGTATATGCCTGTGTTGTCGGGTTAAAATCAAAATCATTGATTTCATATCTTCCTTCTGTTACATAGCCGTAGTAAGTTCCTACCGGATTTCCGACTTTAGCAATGAAATCATACAGATTGTTTACCCATCCTGATGCGACAAGATAGTAATCATTACCTCCGGAAACGTTGGCTCCTAAGCTTTTAATAATATTTTTATTGGTAGAAATATTGAAGTCTGTTTTCCATGTGAAATTTTCTTTATTTACGATAATTCCGCCTAAAGTAAATTCCAGACCTTTATTCTGGGTTTTCCCTGAATTCTGGTACTGATATTCGTATCCTGAAGTCTGAGGGATTTTAGCTAAGATCAACAAATCTTTTGTATCGGTAATGTATCCGTCGATGCTTCCGTATAATCTTCCGTTGAAAAATCCGAAATCAAGACCTAAGTTTTTAGAAACCGTGGCTTCCCAGGTCACATTTTTGTTTGCCAAAGTGTTTCCTGTTGTTGCTCCCGGCGTTACACCGCTTCCGAATGTATATCCGTAATCGGTAGATGTTGTAAAGAATGTGTCATAAAGGTACGCCGGAATTCTGTTGTTTCCTGCAAGACCATATCCAAAACGCAGCTTTAATTCATCCAGCCATTCTTTATTTTTAAGGAAATTTTCTTCCTTAAGTTTCCATGCTACCGAAACCGCCGGGAAAGTTCCCCATCTGTTTCCAGGTCCGAAAACATTCGACGCATCTGCTCTCATGGAAGCCGTGACAATATATTTGTTGTCGTAAATGTAATTTGCTCGGGCAAAGAAAGACAATAATCTGTCCGGTGGTAAAGCCGCAGTTTTCGGGGCATCCTGAATCATTCCTGAAGGTGGAATTGCAGACTGGATATTTGAAAAAGCTTCATTCGGCATGATAGAGCTCGGAAGCCATTTTGTGTATGTGCTGGACGTTTCGCCATCCGTTTGTACTGTTTCCTCACCTAATAAGAAATCTACTTTATGATTTCCAAATTTTTTGGTATAATTTAAAGTATTGGTATTGGTGATTCTTCTTGTTTGGCTTCTTGTTAATTGTACAATCGGCTGGTTGTTGTTGGCTCTCGCGTCACTGGTTACCGTTCCCCAAAACTGATTGACGGAATTATCCTTTTGTACATAACCGATCACACTTCTGAAAGTTAAATCCTTCGTAATGTTATAGTTAATGTATCCATTTAATAATAAATCGTTGGTTCTGGCATCTTTTACCTCATTGTCATTTAAAATTAAAGGGTTTACAAGATTGGTCAGCGTTGCGTAGTTCGGGTCAAAATCATCAACCGGCACATTGCTGCCTCCTTCAAAAGGCTGATATCTCACTGCATTTCTCAGTCTGTTTGTTCCCTGAGAGCCTGTTGCAGAAGTTCCTGCTCCGGAAATCAGCTGACGGCTGTATCTTGCGTTGAAACCGACTTTTAATTTTTTAGAAATATCATAATCATATTTAAAGTTGGCCATACTTCTTCTGAACCCGGAATTCAGCATGATTCCGTCTTCTTCCACATGATTTAATGTCAATGCGAAAGCAGATTTGTCGGAACCTCCCGTTAAACTCAGATTATGGGTGAAGTTGAAGGCTTCTTTTCCAAAAAGCTCATCCTGCCAGTCTCTTTTTTTAATGTTCTGATATTTATTGGCAAGATCATTATAGTTGCCGTATCTTGTTGCAAAGGTTGTAATATCTTCAGCCACGCCATTTTTATTGTAAAGCTCGTACTGATACATTACAAATTCGTAAGGATCCAGAACAGGAAGTGTGTTCGTGATTTTTCTTACACCGGTGTAGCCGTTATAGTTAATGGTTGTTCCTACCTTTTTACGGCCGCCCCTCGTTGTGATCAAAACAACACCGTTTGCCCCTCTTGATCCGTAGATAGAAGTTGAAGCGGCATCTTTCAATACCTCGATAGATTCAATTTCTTTGGGAGAAATGATGGATAGTGCATTATCCATCTGGATTCCGTCCACAATATACAGAGGAGCGTTACTTTGTGTGATCGAAGTCCCGCCTCTTACTTTAATTTCAACTTCTGCTCCGGGAGAGCCTTCGCTTGCCATGATCTGAACCCCGGCAACTCTTCCCTGAATGGCTTCCGCGGCACTATTTACAGGCATATCCTTTACCTCGTCGGCTTTTACCGAGCCTACTGCATTGGTCACATCTTTTTTAGAAACCTTGGAATATCCTACCAAAACCACTTCATCGATTTTAGTTTCTTTTTCCTTTCTTGTTTCTTTTTCTTGGGCCATTGCAAGGACAGGAAGTAGAAAGACAGTTAAATATAACCACTTTACTGATTGTACTTTTTTATCCATTTTGTATCCTTATAGTTTTAATTGTTTTGAAAAGTTTCTCAATTCATTGTTTTTTGTGGATTTTTTTTAAGTATTTCTAATTTTAGTGGTATAATAATCTGTGAAACTTTACGCTTTAATGAGTGCAATCGATTGCGTAAATTTTCACAATATTATATTCTTGGCTTCTAAACTAATATTATTTTTCATTACGCAAAGAAAAAAATATTATTTTTTCATTAATTTGTGTGCTCAAATTGTTAAAATTCACAGAATGTGATTTTGAAAATTATGTTTAAATATTTAATAATCAATTATTTAATAAAATTTTAATTATTCATAAATAAATTCAAAAAAATAAAAATTTACAGCTGATTATCGGTCGAAAACTTAAAATTTAGTTAAAATTTGAACAATTTTGACAATCAGTTTTTCCCAAATTTTATACTCAGAAGGCAAATTTTAATAAGTTTCCTGATTTTTGTCATATTTTCAGGTTATTATTTTTAACCAAATTTCTTAGTTAATAGTATTTAAACTTAATCTATATAATATATGAATAGAATTTAGGTTATTGTTATTAAATTTGCATTCTTGTTTTTGCGGTTTTATTTGGCATGATTTTATTCCAAATTGAAAGATGAGATTAAATTTTGGTTAAATCAAATCTGCTGTTTTCTTTAAAATTTAGGTTTATTAATTCAATTTTTAATTTTTATATTATTGAAAATCAATTTACTATAAATTAAAATTAATTTTTTGTTAACTAATAAAAGAATAATTATATATTTATCCCATAAGTATTTCTATCAAATTTTAGTGTAATTTTATGCAATCGATTACGCTTTGTTTAATGGTTTTGATAAAACCGCAAAAAGAAAAAGTATAAAAATCAAGTAGTATGACACAATCAGAATTTCGTTACGCCCATCATCCTGAAGATGTAAAAAAGTACTCAACAGAAGATCTTAGGAGGGAGTTTCTAATCAATGATTTATTTAATGAAGATAAGATAAAATTAGTCTATTCTATGTACGACAGGCTGATTGTAGGAGGGATCATGCCTTCAACACAGGCCTTGAAGCTGGAACCTACAGACGATTTGAAGGCTCAGCATTTTCTTGACAGAAGAGAATTGGGAATCATCAACGTAGGCGGTGCCGGAAAAGTAACGGTAGATGGCGAAGTATATGAGCTTGCCAACAAAGAGGCTCTATATATAGGTAAAGGGGCAAAAGAAGTAGTTTTTGAGAAATCTGGTGATGCACAACCTTATTTTTATATCAACTCGGCTCCGGCGCATCACACTTATCCGACAAAAAAAATCACGAAAAACGAAGCCGAAATTGTAGAATTAGGCGAAGAAAAATACGCCAATAAGCGTACGATCAACAAGCTGATTGTAAATTCTGTTCTCGAAACCTGTCAATTACAAATGGGAATGACAGAACTTCAACCGGGAAGTGTCTGGAACACAATGCCTGCGCATACTCACACCAGAAGAATGGAAGCTTATTTCTATTTCGATTTGGAAGATGGGCAAACGGTAAGTCACTTCATGGGACAACCCAATGAGACGCGTCATATTTTTATGAAAAGCCATGATGCGGTATTATCTCCGGAATGGTCTATCCACTCAGGAGTCGGAACTTCCAATTATACTTTTATCTGGGGTATGGCCGGGGAAAATATGGACTACGGCGATATGGACGGTATCAAAACTAACGAACTAAAGTAATTTTTCTAATGAATTTATTTGATTTATCCGGCAAGGTGGCAGTCGTTACAGGCGGTACTCACGGATTAGGAATGGCAATGGCAGAAGGTCTTGCCCAGGCAGGCGCTGAACTGGCAATCACAAGCACAACTCCGTCAAAATTAGAGGAAGCTTTAAATTATTATCATTCTAAAGGATACAAAGCAACCGGTTATCTTTTTGATGTGACGGACGAGCTGGAAGCCGCTCAGAAAGTAGCGCTTATGGAAGCTACCCATGGAAAAATAGACATCCTTGTCAACAACGCAGGAATCATAAAACGTGTTCCGGCGATTGATATGGAAGTGGAAGACTTTAGAAAAGTAATCGATGTAGATCTTACAGGACCTTTTATCATGTCGAAATTAGTAGGCAAACATATGATTAAAAGAAAATCCGGAAAGATCATTAACATCTGCTCGATGATGAGTGAGCTGGGACGTGACAATGTAGTGGCGTATGCTTCTGCAAAAGGCGGCCTGAAAATGCTTACCAAAAATCTGGCGACGGAATGGGCAAAACACAATATTCAGGTGAACGGAATCGGTCCTGGATATTTTGCGACTTCTCAGACAGAACCAATCCGAGTGGATGGACATCCTTTTAACGATTTTATCATTAGCAGAACTCCGGAAGGAAGATGGGGGAACCCCGAAGATCTTGCCGGAACGGCTATTTTCCTTGCTTCGGACGCAAGCAGATTCATCAACGGACAAATTATTTACGTGGATGGAGGAATTTTGGCGACGATCGGGAAACCGGCTAATGAGTAACAACAGAATTAGATTAGAATGAAACCTTTTATTACAGATCAATTTTTATTACAAAATAAATACGCTGAAGAATTATACTTCAAGTATGCAGAAAAGCAACCGATCATTGATTATCATAATCATTTGATACCTAAAGATATCGCAGAAGATACCGTTTTCGAAAATATCTCAAAGGTTTGGATTGCAGGCGACCATTACAAATGGAGAGCGATGCGTACCTTAGGCGTGAACGAAAAATTCATCACGGGAGATGCTTCAGACAAAGAAAAATTTGAAGCCTGGGCAAAAACGGTTCCTTATACATTGAGAAATCCTCTGTATCACTGGACGCATTTAGAATTAAAAAGATATTTCGGAATCGATGAATTGTTAAACGAAAATAATGCATCAGAAATTTACGAAAACATCACCGCTCAGCTTCAGACTCCTGAAAAATCGACAAGAGGTTTATTAAAAATGATGAACGTAGAATCTCTGTGCACAACGGAAGATCCTACAGATGTATTAAATTATCATCAGGATTTGGCGAAAAGCGATTTCAGCATTAAAGTAAGCACCGCTTTCCGTCCTGATAAAGCGATTTTGATTGAAAATCACAACTTCGCAGATTATATTTCAAAACTAGGCGAATCGGCTGGAATTGAAATTAATTCTTACCAGACCTTATGTGATGCTTTAATCAAAAGAATTGAATATTTCCACGAAAACGGATGCAGATTGTGCGACCACGGATTGAATAATATTTCTTTCGAAGAATTTACAGAAGCGGAAGTAAGCACAATTTTCAATGATAAAATCTCAGGAAAAGTGATTGCTGAAAAGCAGGTAAATCAATTCAAAACAGCCATTTTATTATTTTTAGGCGAGGCTTATCACAAATTTGGATGGGTTCAGCAGTTCCACTTGGGAGCATTGAGAAATAATAACGAAAGAATGCACAGAATTCTTGGTCCGGATACGGGTTGGGATTCTATCGGTGACTTCGTTCAGGCTGAAACTTTGTCTAAATTATTAAACACTTTAGACGGAAAAGACAAATTAACAAAGACCATTTTATATAATTTAAATCCTGCCGACAACGAGATTTTTGCGACAATGATCGGAAATTTCAACGACGGCAGTATCAAAGGAAAAGTACAGTTCGGTTCAGGATGGTGGTTCCTTGATCAGAAAGACGGAATGATCAAGCAGATGAATGCCCTTTCAAACATGGGATTGATCAGCTGTTTCGTTGGAATGTTAACGGATTCCAGAAGCTTCCTTTCTTACCCTAGACACGAATATTTCAGAAGAGTATTGTGTAATCTTTTCGGTGAAGAAATGAAAAATGGTGAATTACCTGACGATATCGAGCTGATTGGCAAAACAATTTCAGATATTTGTTATCATAATGCTAAAAATTATTTTGATTTTTAAATAATTAAAAGTTGAAATTGCGAAATGCTTCGACAAGCTCAGCATGACAGCGTTGAAACTTACAGTTAGTATTAGGATTGTCACACTGAGCTTGTCGAAGTGTTTATGTCTTAATTTCAATAAAAAATATCAAATTAAAAATAGAACAAGTCTATTAAACAAAAAATGAGCAGCAAAATAGTCACTTTCGGAGAAATCATCATGCGACTTTCGCCACCCGGAAACAGAACAATGAAGCAAAGCCACGAAATGGAATTTTTTTTCGGCGGTACAGAGCTTAATGTAGCATCTTCATTGGCAACAATGGGTTGTGACGTAAGACATATCAGCAGTGTTTCTGATGATTTCGTAGGTGAATCGGCGGTTTCTTTCATTAAAAGTTTTGGAATCGATACAACTTTTATCAACAAAAATGAACATCCTTTAGGGTTGTACTTTTTGGAAGTTGGTTCATCAGTTCGTGCCAGCAGAATCGCTTACAACAGATTGAACGGTTCTTTCGCCAACATTAAACCTGAACAAATCGACTGGAAAAAAGCTCTTGAAGACTGCAAATATTTCCACTGGACAGGAATCAGCCCCGGAATTTCCGAATCGGCTTATGAAAGTTTGAAAGAAGGTTTACAAACAGCCCGTGAACTGGGAATTGAAGTGACTTCAGACCCGGCTTACCGTTCAAACCTTTGGAAATACGGCAAAAACGGAAACGAAGTTTTAAAAGAATTGGTTTCTTACTCAACGATTTTCATCGGTGGAGTGAATGAAATTAATGAAATTCTTGGAACTCAGTTTCCATCAGACCAACAAGGTTTCATTGAAGCTTGTGAAGAATTGAAAAAACAAGTTCCTTCTATTCATAAAATTTTTGACAAGATAAGAATTGGCGTTACAGCAAGTTCACAGCAGACACAGGGAAGAGCTTTGGTTGATAGAAATTATTTTGAAACCGAGCTTTTGGAAGTAAATCCTGTAGTCGACAGAATCGGAACAGGCGATGCTTTTGCAGCAGGTCTGATTTATGGTTTAATCAATTTTGATGACGAAAAAGCATTGAAATTTGCCAATGCAGCCTGCGCCATAAAACATACGGTTCCTGGAGATATCAATTACTGCAGTGCAGAAGATATTCTGGAAGTGATGAACGGAGATTCGGGCGGAAGAATAAAAAGATAAAAATTCTAATTATCTGAATTCCTGAGGGAGTCCCGAAGGGACGACTTAAAACAGAATAGGATGCAATCCTATTAAAGATTAAAAAAAAACAATTTTATTTTTTGAAAATAATTTCAATAAAAAAATTAAAATGACAAAAATTCAATCAGTTACAAATACCATCATCAAACAAGGCGTTTTGCCTCTATATTATAATGCTGATGAAACGGTAACGTTAGAAATATTGAGATCACTTTACAAAGCAGGAATCCGTGCTGTAGAATATACTAGCCGCGGTGAAGCAGCGTTAAGTAATTTCACAAAGATGGTAGAAATCCGTAATGCCGAAATGCCGGAAATGCTTTTGGGAATCGGAACCATAAAGAATATACAGCAAGCTGAAGAATATTACAAAGTAGGCGCCGATTTCTTTATCAGTCCGGGTTTTGTGCCGGAAGTTGCAGAATTTTTAATTCCAAAAGACCTATTGTACAGTCCGGGTTGTATGACTCCGACAGAAATTATTGAAGCTGAAAATTCAGGAGTAACTTTCGTTAAATTATTTCCCGGAAACGCTTTAGGAACGGGATTTATGAGTGCCATTAAAGATGTTTTCCCGAATCTGAAATTTATGCCTACGGGTGGTGTTGATACGACTAAAGAAAGCATTGAAAGCTGGTTTAAAGCCGGTGTTGCTGCCGTGGGAATGGGAAGCAAATTGGTAAGCAAAGAATTGATGCTTGCTAAAGATTATGCAACGATTGAAAATGAAACAAAAAAAGTGCTGGAGATTATTCAGACTTTAAATAATAACTAAATTCTGAATATTAATATGAGTTCAGTTAAGTCTCTTAAACCAAGTAAATTCAGATGGACGATATGCTTCTTGCTGTTCATTGCCACGACCATTAATTATTTGGATCGTCAGGTATTGTCATTAACATGGAAAGACTTTATCGCTCCGGAATTTCACTGGAATAATAATGACTATGGAAATATCACAGCATTATTCTCTATATTTTATGCAGTAGGAATGCTTTTCGCCGGAAAATTCGTGGATTGGCTGGATACTAAAAAAGGTTTCCTTTGGGCAATCGGAATCTGGTCTGTTGGGGCGGTATTACACGCTTTCTGCGGAATCGGAACTTCAGGAATCCTTACAGGAAAATGGTTTGTAGGTTTTCATGAAGCTAAGCAAATCATAGGAACCGTGGGAAGTGCTTCTGCTATTATTAGTACGAGTGTAACATTGTTTATTTTTGCACGTTTCGTATTGGCTATTGGTGAAGCAGGAAATTTCCCTGCGGCGATCAAAACTACAGCGGAATATTTCCCTAAAAAAGACAGAGCATTTTCTACAAGTATCTGGAATGCAGGAGCAACGGTTGGCGCTTTGGCAGCGCCAATTACGATTCCTTTCATTGCAAAATCAATGGGTTGGGAATGGGCGTTTATCATTATTGGGGCTTTAGGATTTTTATGGATGGGGCTTTGGGTATTTTATTACAAAAAACCGCATTTACATCATAGAGTTAACGAGCATGAATTAACCTATATTAATCAGGATCAAGACGATCTTCCCAATGAAGATACTTCTGTTCCGGAAAAGGTATTTACTTTCAGAGAATGTTTCAGCTACAGACAGACCTGGGCTTTTGCCTTTGGAAAGTTCATGACAGACGGCGTTTGGTGGTTCTTTTTATTCTGGACACCGGCTTATTTAAGTTCGGTTTACAAAATGGATTCCACACAAAGTGCATTGCCATTATTTGTACTTTATATGATCACTTTATTGTCGATCATCGGAGGCTGGCTTCCAAAATATTTTGTTGAAAAAAGAGGAATGAACGCTTACTCAGGAAGAATGAAAGCAATGTTGATTTTCGCATTTTTCCCTTTGCTAGCACTTTTAGCACAACCTTTGGGCACCATTACGTATTGGCTTCCGGTTTTGATTATCGGAATTGCTGGAGCAGCACATCAGGCCTGGTCGGCTAATATTTTCTCGACCGTCGGTGATATGTTTCCTAAAAAAGCCATTGCAACCATCACGGGAATTGGAGGAATGGCGGGCGGTATCGGTTCTTTTTTAATCAATAAATCATCTGGTTTACTATTTGACCATGCTCATAAAGCCTGGACGACAATTGATGGAGTTCCATTGTTGGAAAAATATCCCCAATACATCAACGATCGTTTACCGGAAGGGTTTTTTGAACAATTGGAAAAGTCAGGAGCCGTAATTTCAGACGGAATCGACAAAGGGTACATGATTATTTTTTCAATCTGTGCAGTGGCTTACCTTATTGCATGGGTAGTGATGAAATCGTTAGTTCCAAAATATAAAGTGATAAGTAAATAAATTAACCTTAATGGTTTAATAGATAAAGAAGCAAGTGTTGTAGTGCCCTTAGCTGAGTGAAATCGAAGATTCGACGTCGTCAAATGCCTTTGCGAACGAAAAATAAACGGCATTTCAAGCAAAAAATCTTTGCGGACTTTGCGTTAAAAATAAATCATCAATAGAAAGATGGAAAATCAGACAAAACAAAAATTAAATCGTGAATTAACAGGTTCTCAGGAAAAACTTCCCATTAAAATTGTACAGTTTGGAGGCGGAAATTTCATGAGAGGATTCACAGATTACGTAATTGATAAATTAAATAAAGAAGCAGGATTTAATGGAGGAATCGTAAACGTTCAGCCTACAGCAGGTGGTTCGGTTCATAAGCTGGAAGAGCAGGATAATTTATACACGCTTTTCTCAAGAGGAATTAAAAAAGGCGAGATCATTGATACAAAACAGGTGATTTCCGCGATCCAAAAGTCAATCAATCCTTATACAAATTACAATGAATTCTTAGCGTTGGCGAAAGAAGAAGAATTAGAATTTGTCTTCTCAAACACAACAGAAACAGGAATTGCTTACGACGAATCAGAAAATGATTATGCTGGTCCGCACAAGAATTTCCCTGCGAAACTGACGGTTTTATTACACGAAAGATTCAAACATTTCAATGGAGCGGAAGATAAAGGGTTGAGAATTATTCCTTGTGAATTAATTGAAGACAATGCTTTGGCTTTAAAAGAAATTATCCTAAAATATGCCCAACTTTGGAATTTAGAAGCTAACTTTGTGCAATGGATTGAACAAAATAACTATTTCCATAATACACTGGTAGACAGAATCGTTCCGGGTTACCCAAAAGATGATGCGGCAACGTACGAAGACCAGTTGGATTATGAGGATCAGATGATGGTCGTTTCGGAAATATTTTTACTTTTTGTGATTCAGAATGCTGCAAATTTAAAAGAAAGAATTCCTTTCGATAAAATTGACGAGCAGATTTTGGTCGTGGATGATATTCAGCCGTACCGTTTAAGAAAAGTGAGAATTTTGAATGGTGGTCACACATTGATGTTGGCTCCGGCGATTTTATCAGGAAAAGAAACGGTAAAAGAATCTATCGATAATCAATTTTTAGGTAAATTTTTAAATGAAACGATTTTTAATGAAGTAAATCCTACATTAGGTTTAGATGAAAATGAACTGAAAGATTTTGCTGAAGAAGTTTTCGACAGATTCAGAAATCCTTTTATCAAGCATTATCAGGCAAGTATCGCTTTATATTTTGTTTCTAAATTTAAAGTGAGAATTCTTCCGAGTCTGTTAAAATATGTTGAAATTAACCATAAATTACCGCTTAATTTAACCTTCTCATTGGCAAGTTTAATCAGATTCTATCAAGGGAATTTTGGTGAAAAATCTCTTCCAATAAATGATGAAGAAGCAATAGTAAACAGATTCAAAGAAATCTGGGCAAACGAAGATTATGAAAAAGTCGCAGAATTGGCGTTAAGCGAAACCACTTTCTGGGATACAGACCTTACAAAGGTTAACGGTTTGAAATCTGCAGTAGCAAAAGCATTGTGGGAAATTGATCACAACGATATCGAAACTGCATATCATAACTTTATACAATTTTATTCTTAAAAATTATGCAAAAGAAAGTACTGAAAGTAAATCCCAAAGATAATGTAGCAGTGGCATTGGTTGATCTGACGCAGGGGGAAACTGTTACTTTAGGCGATCTTACGTATGACATTATAAAAGACACGAAGGCGAAACACAAATTCGTGACAGAAGATCTAGCGATTGGAGACGAGATCATTATGTACGGTGTTTTGGTGGGAAAAGCGAGTCAGCCGATCCAAAAAGGAGAGGTTATCACGACTGAAAATGTTAAGCATCAAAGCGCAAAAGTAGAAGGCAAAACAGAAACAACGGCTTGGACTGCTCCGAATGTTGATAAATGGAAGGATAAAACTTTCATGGGATATCACAGAGAAGACGGGCAGGTCGGAACAGAAAATGTTTGGTTGTTTTTCCCTTTGGTTTTTTGTGAAAATAGAAATGTTGAGATTTTAAAAGATGTTTTTGAAAAAGAATTATTGTTCGAAAAAGCAACAAAGCATCAATTATTATTAAGATCATTGATCAATAATTCTGAGGTAGAAACTGTTGTTGAAGAAGACCAGGATTCAAGAGTTTTTAAAAATATTGAAGTTAAATTCATCACGCACCAGGGCGGCTGTGGCGGAATTCGTCAGGATGCGGAAGCGTTGGGAAGGTTATTGGCAGGTTATGTGAATAATCCGAATGTAGCCGGAGCAACGGTTTTGAGCTTGGGTTGTCAGAATTTACAGGTTCAGATTTTTACAGATGCATTGCAAAAAATAAGTCCGAATAATAAAAAGCCGATCATCGTTTACGAACAGCAAAAATCAGGAACGGTTGATGAAATGCTGAACGGAATCATCAAAGATTCTTACGAAGCCATTAAAAAAGCTAACGAAATCGAAAGAAAACCGGCACCCATTTCAAAACTTGTTTTAGGATTGGAATGTGGTGGCTCAGATGGTTTCTCAGGAATTTCTGCCAATCCGGTTTTAGGACAATTATCAGATTTAATGGCAGGAATCGGAGGTGCAACCATCCTTTCAGAATTCCCGGAATTATGTGGAGTAGAGCAGGAATTGGTGAACCGTTGCGTGAATGAAGATGATGCCGAAAGATTTTTACAGTTAATGAAGGATTTTGAAGAATCCGTCGTTGCTGCAGGCTCAGGTTTTGATATGAATCCATCGCCGGGGAATATTAAAGACGGATTAATAACCGATGCCATGAAATCTGCCGGAGCCGCTAAAAAAGGTGGTTCATCACCGATAAATGACGTTCTTGATTTCACGGAATACATCAAAGAACCGGGCTTAAACTTGTTATGTACTCCCGGAAATGATGTGGAATGTACAACTGCTTTGGTTGGTTCAGGCTCAAATGTGGTTTTATTCACAACAGGTTTGGGTACACCAACGGGAAATCCGGTTGTTCCGGTAGTGAAAATTTCGTCAAACACTTCTTTGTCACAAAGAATGCCTGACATCATCGATTTCAACACAGGTGATGTGATTACAGGCGAAAAAACAATCGACGAAAAGGCAGAAGAGCTTTTAGAATTTATCATCGAAGTCGCAAGCGGAGAGATAAAAACAAAAGCCGCAATTTTGAATCAAAACGATTTTATTCCCTGGAGACGCGGAGTAAGCTTATAATTGTTTTAATTATATAATATTAGGGTTGAAAATGCTTTCTACATTTGTGGGAGGCATTTTCTTTTGGTTAAATTAAGGTTGATTTTAACCACAAATACACAAATGTTTTTCACGAATAAACACAAAGCTTGTATCAATAGGAACGGGCTTTAGCCCGTTTAATAAATATAGAATCCAGATTGGCTTTAGCCAAAACAATAATAAAGTTTAGATTCTTCCTTTGTCAGAATGACAGACTATACGTTGAGTTGTCAATTGACATAGGAAACGAATGCGTTAATAGAATAAGCTATGCGAACGTTAAGAAAATTCTACTGTTTGAAGCGCGACACAAATTTAGAATCGAAGGATAAATCTTGAATTCGCGCAAGTTTTAGAATTTTTAGAGAGTATAGATTATTTTTAGCTTTTCGTTTCCAAGTCTTGAATTTTTGTTTCTTTTGTTTCAAGACAAAAGAAATTTATATCAAAATCAAAAAAACCTACTTCCTTTTCGAAGACTTCCTAATATAAAGCTGCGGCGTCAACACCACTTTTTTCTCAATAGACATCCCGGAACCATTTTCTTTTATGTTTTCCAAAAATACCTGTCCGGCCATTTTCCCCATAATAACAGGCGTTTGATCTACAGAGCTCATCGGAAGCTCCATAAATTGGGTGAAAGGTTCATTAGAAAACCCGATAACAGCGACTTCCTGAGGAATTTTGATCTTGCGTTTTTTCAATTCCTGACAGGCACCCAACGCTGCAAAATCACTCGATGAAAATATCGCGTCCGGAATTGATTTGCTGTTCCACAGTTTTTTGATGGCATCAATTCCTGCATCGATCGAGCTTCCTGTAAAAATAATATTGTCTTCTTTTACCTGGAAATTATTGTCGAGCAGGGCCTGTTTGTAGCCGTTAAGACGATTTTGATAAATCTCAAGATTCAGATCTCCGGCAAAATGACAAATATTTTTATAACCTTCCTGAATGAGATGTTCAGTAGCCATATAACCGCCTCGATAGTCATCAATGGTTATGGTACTGATTCCTGCAATGTCTTTTTTTCTGTCAAAAAAGATGATTGGGGTGTTGGTTGTATCCAGAATACTTTGGATATGCTCGGTATCAATTGTTGTTCTCGAAACTGACATGAAAATCCCGTCAACCTGAGCATTCAGCAACGTGTTTAGATGCCTTTTTTCAATAATAACATCTTCATGGCTCTGGCAGATAATAACGTGATAACCGTGTGGAGAAAGTTCTTCTTCAATTCCCCGGATAACAGAGGAGAAAAAATTTGTATTCACAAAAGGAACAATAATTCCCACGTTTTTTGTTTCACCGCTTTTGAGGGCTTTGGCAAGATTATTCTGCTTATAATTCATTTCCTTGGCGGTTTTCTTCACCAATTCTTTCGTTGCCTGGCTTATCCTCGGATGGTCGTTGAGCGCTCTGGAAACAGTAGCCACACTTACATTAAGTTTCTTTGAAATATCATATATCGTGGCACTTTTTTTATTCATAAAAGGTTTCTTTTCTTGCTGTTTTTATAACCAAAAAATTAAGGTTAATTATTGACGTAAATTTAATTAAATTATGTCTATTAATAGGAAATAATGTGTATTTTATACTTAAAAATAAAATAAATCATTTATTTCAATTAGCCCGGAAGAAAAATATTAAAATGAATTTTGCAGGAATAGCAGATTCGTTTAATTATACAATTTTTAAAGAACAGAATTCGTTTTTTACCGATAAAAGGAAATTTTAGATTCTACTGATAAACCATTGAGCTTTTATTAAGTAAGTTTAATTAAGAAAGTCAAATTTATTTTTAAGCATTCTTAAAGTAAAGCAAAACTTAAATATTTTTAGCTACTTCATTTAACTCATTTTCCTCCAGATTAAATTATTATTTTCCACAGAAACTTCAATTATATCGCCTTCTTTATACTCTCCTGAGATGATTTTTTTTGCTAAAGGCCTTCTCAATCGTGTTCTGATAACTGCTTTTAAAGGTCTTGCACCATATTTTATGCCGTATCCTTCTATAGATAAAAGTTCTTTGACTTCCTGAGTGATGTTTAATTGTATATGTAAATTTTTAACAAGATCTAAAAGCTCTTTTTTCAGATGAATTTCAAAAATTTTCAGGGCATTATCTTTACTGATCGGGGCAAAAGGGATTGTTTCTGTTAATCTTCCTAAGAATTCGGGGCGGAAAAAACGGCTCATTATTTCCATTAGCTTGGAAGACGGAGGAATTTCCCTTTTTGCGAAAGATTCCACGATAAATTCCGAACCAATATTTGATGTAAATAATATAATAGCATTTGAAAAATCACCCTCTTTACCAAGCCGGTCATGTAGTTTGCCTTCATCCATAATTTGTAAAAAGACATCAAAAACAGAAGCGTGTGCTTTTTCAATTTCATCAAAAAGAACAATAGAATATGGTTTTTGCCTAATTTTGTTAACCAGAAGTCCGCCCTCTTCATAACCCACATATCCCGGAGGCGCGCCATAAAGCAACGCGGCAGAATGTTCTTCTTTAAACTCAGACATATCAAAACGAATAATGGCATTTTCATCCTGAAATAAAAATTCTGCCAACGACTTTGCGAGTTCTGTTTTACCGGTTCCGGTAGGTCCCAGAAAGAAAAATGAACCGATTGGCTGTCCTGCTTTGTTTAATCCGGAACGGGTTTCCAGGATGGCTTCCGAAACAATGGAAATTGCGTGATCTTGTCCGACAACACGTTTTGCCAGCACATTTTCCATGTCGTTAAGCCGTTGTTTTTCTTCTTCTTTTAATTTTCCGATCGGAATATTGGTTTTTTGAGAAATTATTAATCCTAAATCTAATTCTGTAATATGTGTCCTTTTTTGTTGGGCAATTTGGTGAATTTTTTCAATTAAATTCCGCGAATACTTTAAAATTTCATCAGCATTTTCAAAGTATAAAATATCATTTTCATTCTCATTTTCTGTAGTGCTGATCAGGTATTTTGTTTTTTCGGTTAAATCTTTCAAAAACCACCCGGAATATGTTTTCCGGTCTTTTTCCGAAAGATTCTGATGGTTGCTTTCAAGGTCAATAATTTTATTAAGAAGATGATTTTGTTCTTTTAAAAAGGATTCGCCTGCGGTTCTTAAAACAGACATTGTATGGTCGATCAGATCAATAGCAGAAGCGGGAAGGCTTTTTTCCTTCATATATCTTTTTGAAAGGCGAATAGCTTCCTTCATCGTCTCATCATCAATTTGTATGTTATGGTGATTTTGATAATCTCCAAGTGTTTGCTTCAGCATTCTGAGATGAGTTTCGTCTTCGGTTTCTTCAAGTTTTAACAGCTCAAACATACCTGCAAGGCCTTGCTCTTTTTCGATTTTCTTAGTGTATTCTTCAATTGTTGTTGTTGCAATAATGGTTAAGCCATTGGAAATTTCACTTTTTAAAAGATTAACAATCCCTGAATCTGAGCCATTATTTCCTAAGAGAGAATGAAATTCTTCAATAATTAAAACAGATTTTGAGATTGTTTTTAACTCAGATGATATATTTTTAATTCTATCTTCAATTTCACCTTTATAGGAAGCACCCGAAATAAGATTTCCTATTTCCAGCTCAAAAATCTGTAATCCGGAAAGAACGTCAGGAAGTTGGTTTAATATGTTTTTTTGAGTAAATCCTTCGATCAGTGATGTTTTACCAATGCCGTGATCACCAATTATTAATACGTTTTGTTTGCTGAATCGGCATAGAATTTCTGTGATTTTATTAAGCTCTGTATCCCGCCCGACAAGAAGTTCTTTTTTATTTTTCTTTTTTACCAGTTCATTTTTATTGAGACAGTATTTTTGAATGAAATTTTTACTTTGTTTTATGTTTAATTGATTTAAATTTTTTTCATTTCTTTCATCTATATTATTATCACTCAATAATTCACTTCTGGAAATAGGAAACGTTTTCATTTGATCAAAGCTAAAAGCTACGCCCGGCGAGCTAATTGCAACGATAATAGTAAATAATGAAATTTCATCTTGACCTAAAATTTTCCTTACGGAATCGGCTTCAGCAAAGATTTCGTCAATAATTTCGTGAGGCTCACAAGAAAGCTGATTAGGAGATTTCGGGCATTCCTCAATCCTTACTTCTGCCCACTCTTCCAAATAAAATACATCTGCACCCAGTGTTTCCAGATGTTTTAAAAGGCTGAGATCTCTTGTAAGCATAGCTTTCAGCAAATGCGCTCCGGTAAAATATTTATTAAGGTTTTCTTTTCCTATTTTTTGAGCAATATTCAATGCTTTATTTACTTCCTGGCTGTAAGTTATCTCATTCATAATTGTGTTTTAAATTTTATCCCTAGTTATTCATAAGAATGTTTATTAATCAATATTTCTACATTATTCTTTTACCCATACCATTAATTTTTTAACCTTGTATTGAATAGTAATATTCTGAATGCAATTTTTGGAATTCTTAGTAAACCTTAATGCTGATATTTTGATTTTTTTGCCCGTAATATTTTGACAGAACTGATCGAAAGGCAATAATTTTTTATCGTTAATTATGACGGGAATTTCAAAATTCCCACACAGATAATCTTTAAAATCATCTTTTGTTTTTAACTGTGCTGAAACTTGATTGAGAAGTAACTGGAGCTGTTCATTTGAAATTTCCGGTGCTTTTTTCTCGGAAATTATTGAGTCTTTTTCTGATTTTGATCTCGGCGAAACAGGAATATATTGCAGCATATCAACCAGCGGATCTTTCTGCGCCGCGCCGCGGGGTAACGAAAAAGCTACTGCGGATTTTTCAAATTCATACGATCTGATGTCTATTTTTTGCTTTGCTTTAATGGTTTTCGGGGCTACATAAATTGTTTTTACAGCGGTATGCTCAATATCGCCATTGACAATTAATGTAATTTTTTTCTCGCCCACAGATTTGAATGTATAACTGGGGTTTTTACCCAAGGCATCAGTATTTGAAGTCTCTCCAAAACTCCATTCCCAAGATTCCCCGCCATCTTTTTCTGCTCCAAACCGGATGCTTTCTCCGACAGCGACAACATTGGGTGAGAGAATTACAGGTAAATATCCGGTTTCCTGGCTAATGCTTGTAATGGTAAGCATTTTTTCGTGGACACAATTGTTATTAATTTTTAACCTTACCAGATAATTTCCGGGCTTACTGTATTTATGAAAAGTGACCTGTCTTTTATCCACCGCTGTACTGTCACCAAAATCCCATTCCCAGCTTTTGGCACCTTCGGTATTGTCCTGAAATTCTACAACACTATTAATTATATATTCATCTGCATGAACGAAAAAGCGGGCATCATCACAATCCACATGTCTTGTAAATTGATATAAAAGCAACAGGAAGCTTACCAGCAAAAGACCTCCAAAGCATATATAGATTCTATAATCTACATTCGGGAAAAATGTCCGATTATTTTTTTTCATCAGTGAATTTGCGTTTTATGAAGCAAATATATCCAGTATTTTTTTACTGGCAAAAATATTATTCAACAAATTGTAAAATATTTAATGATGGAATGCTAAAATTTATATATTTGCATAAACACAAGTGATATGATGAATATTAATAGATATTTTTATTTATTTATTGTTTATTTCGTATTTTATTCATGCGAAAGTAAAAAATATATTAAAGAAATTCCATATAATTATTCTTCTGATGAATATTTTAAAGAAAAATATCAGCAGAAAGAACCTGATGCTTCTCGATATTCTAATGTAGAAGACAATTCGGAAGGTTTAAATGATGATACTTTAAGGGTAAAAGAAAAATATTCTATTATTTTGGGCGCGATGCCTAAAGATATCAGAAACTATAAATTATACGCTTATCTGGATGAATGGCTTGAAACTCCTTATAAAGAAAATATGCTTGAAAAAGGGGTTGGTGTCGAAACTTCTTATTTTGTCCAGGCGCTGTACAGCGATGTTTACGGAGTCACTTTTTCGAAAACTCCTGATGGTATTTTCAGATCAAAAAATATCCAGCTTTTTACAGGAAGAACGTTTTTGCAAGAAGGTGATATTTTGTTTTTCAGATATGATAAAATGCATCCTATTTCAGATGTCGGGATCTATCTTCATCATGACAGAATCGTTGCCTGTACTTCAAAAGGCCTGAATATTTATGACTTTAATGATGAGTATTTTCAATTAAGATATGTCGCAGCAGGACGCTTAAAGCAAAAATAGCAATCATGAAAAATTTAGACTCTATCACAAAGCAGATCAATGCTTTAAAGCATGATATAAGAGCTGAAGTAATTATTAACGATCTGATTAATAATAATGAAGTTGATGAAAATCAATATATTATTCAAAATGAAGGTCAATTTTCCCGTGCCTATCGTTTCGATGTTCTACACTCTGAAATTGTTGATTTTGATTATGACAGCAAAAAAATTCTGCAACTGAATATATCAAGAGACAGCATTTATGATATGCTTCCTGAGAATATTTCGCATCATACCGGTAATGATGTTCCCAATAAGGACGTTGATGTGATGATAAGAGAATATCAAACGCAGAAAAAACAACAAAAAGAGGCAAGAAATTTTTTTCAACCCTTTGAAAATGAAATGTTCAGCTATGGCGTAAGCATTGAAAATTTAGAGAATAACTTTTTGTTTGAATTGAACAGTTATCTCGCTCCAGAAATGTTTTATGATTTTTGGGGCATTGATAAAGGTTTTCCTGTTTTGTTGATTTCAAAATTCATCAGATTATTGCCTTTTGCTTATAAAATTGTAGGAAATATTGAGCAAACGTGCCATATTCTTTCTGTTTTAATAGAAGAAGAAGTAAAAGTTACGTATCGGGGACATCAAAAATATACCGATGAAAATCAAAGTTTTGAATTAGGTGAAAACAGGCTTGGCCTGGATACGATTGCCGGAACAAGCTATGATGATTATTCAAATCACCTGGATATCACGATAGGACCTTTGAAAAACTCTTCTTTTACCAATTATATTCATGAGGGGAACAGGATAAAATTTGTCCGGATGTTTTATGAGCATTTTTTTCCTATTGAAGTAGAAATAAATACGATAATTCTTCTCCCTAAAGATCAGCAGAATTTTAATTTTACCAGTTCGGAATGCCCTGTTTTAGGATATAATACCAGAATTTAAAACAAATGATATGAGACAAATAAATATCAAAAAATATTTCATACACCTTCTTGATCCCAAACTGTTGGTGATGGTTTTCATCGTTTTGGCACTTTGCGTGATCCTGACAATGCTGTTCAGTCAAAAAGCGCCCGGCTTTAAGCAATATAAAGGTAAATTTTACACATATGTATTCGCTTTTGCCTTTATTTATGTAGTGATTGCCTTACTTGGGTACAATAAATTATTCTCTGATGAAAAATTGTATGAATTCGTTTTTTATCAAATGAGTTCTTTGGTTTTAGGAATAATTCATTGCAGTTTTTACAGAAGTATTTTCAGAAAATTTGAGACAGATAAGATAGGTGCAGAATATCTTTTTGCTTTATTATCAGTATTTTATGCTGTAATTCCGTTTTCCCTGATCTATACTTTTTTAAACGGGGCAGATTTCATTTTCCTGATATTGGGGCATTTCATTGTTTTCTTTATTCCGACATTTCTTAACGATACTTTTAACCGGGCGATTACGATTCCTCCCAAAATTTATAAAACCTGGCAATTTCCTCAAAATTATCGTCAACTGGCTGGTTTGGATGATGCAGAAATGAGGGATCTGGTTGTCTTTACTTTTTTAATAGACAAGGATACAGAAGCTAGAAAATACAGTGTTTACAGGGCAAAAGGACCTACTCGAATAGATTTTGGGAAGCTTTTTTACAGTTTTGTGATGGATTATAATGAAAGGCATACTGAAAACCAGATACAGACGGAAGACGAAAACGGCTTGTTCAGCTGGGTGTTTTTTTTACAGCCAAAATGGTATGAAGCTACAAAATACGTAGATCCGGAACTGACTCTTTATATGAACGGAATTGAAGAAAACAGCGTGATCTTCTGTATGCGGACAGATCAGGTGATCCTGAAAACCCACAATGTCTTACCTGCAGATTACGAATTTACAAGAGAAGATGAAAGAAAAAGGTTGGGTAAAAATGAGGAAGAAGTAGGAGTTATCAACCAAAATCAGTAGAATGAATCAGTTAATTTTAGAAAAAAGATATCCTTTTCATAAAGAATATGGTGCTGTCCAGACTGTTGATGAAAATGGTGAACAGAAAGTAAAGATTACTTTTCTTGCGGAAATTGAAAGGGCTAGTCATTTCAAATATAATATCAAAAAGAATAATATCCTGATAAATGATAAAGCTCCGGATCTTGTTATAGAGAAGCTTTCAGCGAAAATTGGCAGCCTCTTTTCTCCCTTGGAAGTTGAAACATCAGAGAACGGAAATCTTAAACAAATCTGTAACCTGAAAGATATTGTCAACAGTTGGAAATCGTTGAAACCAAAGCTTAGTGAATATTATCAAGGTGAAAAGATGAAAAGGCTGATGTCAAGCACAGAAAATGAATTGGGGTCGAAAAATACAATACAAAACAGGATACTGAACAGTTTTTTTTATCGTCTTTATTTTTTGCCGTTCCGTGATTATTTAAACGAAGAAGACAAGGATTTTGATTTGTATCTGCCAATTTTTCCTTTCAAAAATAAAGTGAGATATAGTATAGCTGCTGCAGAACCGGAATTAACAGAAACCGGAAATCTGAAGCTGAAATTGTCCGGAAAATGTACAGATGTAAGAAGTTTTGTACAGATTATCAATAACAAAACAGCTACAGAAGTACAAGAAAGTACATGTTCCGGAGAAATAGATTTCGAATATGAATTTAATAGGGCAGACGGTTCTATTTTCTCTGTAAATGCAGAAATATTTTTTCAGGATGAAGAAAAAAATACACGCAAAATAAATTTTAAACTGAACCCAATAAGTACAAAATAAGATGAGCGAAAAACATTTAGTATGTCAGGGAGCCATCTGCCAATGCCAATTTGGGACAACGCCGGACAAGCTGAAGGTAAAAACCCAAACCAAACGCTTTATCAATGATAAAGAGGGAAAAGAAAAACTGACAGCCACGCATATGGATCTCGGAAAAACCTTTGAAAAAAACACTTTCGGGAGCTGTGCCAAAATGAATAACAATCCCTGTCAGGCTGTAGTCACAGAATGGAGCGGTTATTATGAAAAAATAGTCATAGAAGACAATAAAGGAAAAGTTTTGCTGGAAGACAGCAAAGCCACCTGTCCCATAGGCGGAAAAGACTGTATCGAGATTATCAATCACGGACAGACGAGTGAAGTGACTTCCCAGAATTTCAAAAATGCGGATAATGATGTTTTGGTTGAAATCTGCCCGTTCATAGATTTTATGGAGATCGCAGACGATATGGAAATGGAAGAGGAGGAAGCCGATTATATGTAACCAGAAATAAAGACACTCATGAGCAAGAAAGGTATTTCACAAATCAAAGGTCCTTCCGAGATTCGTCTTGGTGAGACGGCTTATTACGAAGTGAGCCGAATTTATGACCTGGATGATAAAAAGAAGGTGGATGCTGCAAGATGGAAATTGTATGTTTTAGATTTTAAGCATCACGATAACTGGCGCGAGCTGAAACCTCAAGCGGGAACGCTTCCCAAAATAGGCTATCGAATTCCATTAAAAATAACAAAGCAGTCGCTGGTTGGGAGCGAGCTGATGTTGGAAGCTTACATTTATGAACCCGAAAAAAGGATTCCTCCGGGATTAAGAATTAAAGTTCTGCCCGGATTAAAGAAGAAAATATCGCGCGTAGAACTCTTTAAAGCTGACAATAGTCCTATTAAAGAGGATACGGTCATGAAGTACGGACAGACCATAAAAGTAAAGGTCTATACCGAAAACATGCAGGGAGAAATGGTAAAAGTAAGTCTTTACGAAGATGATGCTCAGGGTGGGGGAGACAGCCCCAAAAATAAGAATAATAGGGTAGCCCACATCACAAAAGCGCTGAATAAGAAAGGTTTTCTGTGGCATGAATTTAAACTGAATATTGATTTTACAAAAATTTCCAATGCCGTTATGGATGGCAGCCACGACAAGCTCCATGAATATTATGTAGTCGTGGAAACTGCCGAACATAAATCGGTAAGTAAAAATGTAGAAGTACAAAACCCGGATTATATTTTTTCTCAAACCGTAAGCAGTGGTGTTGATACTGAGAAAACTTATGGGGAGACTTTGATTGAGGAGGTTGTTATTAAAGGAAAATTTAAAAAGCAAATGGGGACTAATCCGCCTGTGGGTACTGGGAATCAGGTGGTGACGGTTGCTAAACCTGATGAGAAAGATCGGAAGAAGGAAGAAAAGTGTTTTTGTAATAAAGATTTTGAAGAAAAAGATGTCCGAAAACTAGTTAAACTTCTGAAAGGAGCAGAAACAATTTGGGAAGGACAGGCTTTAAGAGGAGGCAAAAGAGCTGAATGTAATATTAGTGACAAATCTTTTGGAACTTTAACTAAGGTATTAAACAATTCATTTAAAATATATAATATAAATACTTGTGCTCAAAAAATGCACTTTCTGGCGCAGGTTTGTGAGGAGACCGGAACATTTACCTTATCAGAAGAAACCAAAGGACAATATGCATCAAGTAGAAGTATTTACAAAGGAAGAGGAATTTTACAATTAACAGGTGTTAAAAAAAATAAAAACGACGGATTATATAATGAACCCGGTCCTTACAAATCATATGCTGATTACAAGCGAGATCAAAATATAGTACGAAATCCTGAAATTATTGCTACGAATGTTCAATATGCTATTGATAGCGGAGGATGGATATGGAGTATAAATCAAAAGATGACAGACAATCCGAAATCAAAGGCAATAGAAAGATGGGGAGAGGAAACATTAGGTAAATCTTTAAATGAATTGGCAGTTTATGAAGATAAATATTTAGAATTGATTTCTGCCTTGTTAAATGGAAGAGGGAGTGATGGAATGCCAATTGGGTGGGAAAAAAGAAAAAGCAATTATAATTTGTTAAAGATCGGAATTTTTAAATATGATTGGTATCATGGAGGTAAAAAAGATCAGCCTGTAGATGCAAATGATATTACTACTTATCATATTTATGCTGATGGTAAGATAGAGAGGCATATTCCTAAAAAAATTAAGGCTGGATATGAGCAAAAATACAAGTATGTCTATCATGATTCAAATGATAAAAAATACGATATCTGCATTGTAGATTGGATAGAAATTGATAAGGTGAAACATGTTGGAAAAAGTATAGTTGAGAAAGGTTATATTTCTCACGAAACATTTAATGTCAAAGGTGTCAATCAGAAACATGTCTATAAATATGCAGATGGAAGAGTTATTGCTTCCGGAGATGCAGGAGAAGGAGGTGGAACAATTACAAGAAAATATGCTAAAGCAGGTGGAAAAACTGTTATTATTATTAAAGTGCCTGAGCCTTTATCATATAATTCGGAAAGTGTAAAAATAAATTTAAAATTTGAAAATACGATTCGTACTTATATGGGAAGAGATCATTTTGCTGCTCTTATTGGAGCATTAGCAAATTGCAACATGTCTTTGATTTCGGAAGGGTCTGCAATGAAAGATGGTACATGTTTCCCAAGTGTATCACATACTAATGGAGAGAGTATAGATACAGATTATCTGATTTTACCCAATACTCAAAAATATGTTAATTCCATGGCGAAATTTGGATTTAAAACTATGTTGTATAAACCAGGAATGAAACTGAAAAAACCTAGTGGTGTTGTAACTTTCAAAGAAGATTCTCATCACAGCGCTCATTTACACTGTGGCTCTTCAAATATTCCAATAACAGAAATAAAAGAATAAACAAAATGAAAAAAATATTTTTTTTGGTAGTGTGTGTAACAGTTATTAATATTTCTTGTCAGAAAAAAGGTATTATTGATAATTTCACAAAATCTCCTATAGATACATTATCTGAACGACCCACAATATTATATTTTGACGATGATGATATTAAAGATAAGGTAGAAATTATTTCAAAACCTGATAATAAAATTTTAAATTTTAAATTATCTGTCCATTTATCTACATTGAATAAATCAATTGAAATACCTATACTAAATAATAGTATTTTGTACAATAATAAGTATTCAGCGTATTATATAAGTGATCCTGTAATTAAAAATAAAATCATAGAGTTTCGGATAGATTATGCAGATCATATTACAGTACCTAATAACTCAGGAGAGAAAAAGAATTTAATTGAAAAGATTAAAATTAGATTTAATCTTAAAAGTAAGAAAATACAAATTATTGGATATGATCTGACCTATTCTAAAGAGAATAAAAATAAATATACTAAATCATTTAATTTTATTACGGGTAAATACTATTCTTCATGTTATTTTGATAACGACAAAAAAGAAACATCGGGTTGGGCATCTGAACTTCAAAATATTTATATCCAGAATTGGAATCATGATTTTTTAAATAAAATTTCGCTGTATGGAAATGAAATTGAATAAAAGGAGATTTGGGATATTTATCTAAAAATAAAAATGGAGAAGCAACCATATCTACTGAGCCATACGAAACATATGATAAAATTAAGTAAAGAAGGATAATATTTGTATGTATAATGGGAGCCAATGGCTTTCTGATTTTAAACAAAGAGATATGTGGCCAGGCTCTTCATATAGAAATAATCCTCCTAGATATAATATTTATAGATGGAAATAAACAATATTAATATGAAAATTAAAGAAATAGTTATCTTTTTATTGATTACAGTTTCATTTTATGCTCGTAGTCAAGAAAATAAATCGACAAAAAAATTGGTTGAACCTACTATTGGTTATCAATATAATGATAAAGTAATAAAAGAATTAAATAAATTTTATAGCCTTTATTTTTCTGCAATGGAGAACGTAGATAATACAAGTGAAAATGATCTTGATTTAATTAAGCGAAAATATATGACAAGTAAGCTATATGAAAAACTTAAAAAAATAGATATGGATTATGATCCAGTCATAAATGCTCAAGATGTAGATTCCAACTGGCAGAAGTCAATTAATATTAATCATGTTAAAGATGATTTATTTAAAATGTGCATTAAAAATAGTTATGATAAATCACTAAACTGTACTTATTTAAAAGTAGAAGAAAATTTTAAAATATATGATATACAAGTTAATAATATTGCAAGTATTTTAAATTATATAAATGAAGATGAAACATATATTGACACTCAAAATAATATTATAGATAAAGATTCAGTAAATTCTAAAATAATTGCAGGTAACTATCAATATGGTAAATGCTCTGAGTCAAAACCTAGCTTTTATTTTGTAGATGATGAAGGGCAATTTAATTTTTATACTCCTAAAATAAGTGGGTATCTATTTCTATAACGTCTAAAAAAAACGGAAATATTTACGGTATAATATATAATTTTCTTACTGGGGTATCAGGTGAAAATAAGGACCTAGATTGGAATAATTTTTCAATGAAAGATGAAATTGCTGAAATTAAAGTAATTGATAATAATCATTTAGAATTTAAATGGTTAGGGTTTTATAATCTAAAGAAAAATCAAATGGATTTCTTAGAAAACCCTTTCAGTAAAGATAAAAATCCAATTGTATTAGAGAGATGTAATGATTAAAAGAAAGATTACAAAAAATATTTAATAGTTATACTACTGTTTTATTTAAAAAAGGACAGTAAAAAAATTAAATAAAAAATAAAAAACAACAACAAAATGATAGAAAAATTAAACCATTTCCCCGTAAACTGGATCGACGGAATGAAAATCAACAAAACACATTTCACTGCGGTTCAGGATTTTATAAGTGACTCTGTGAGAGATTCGGTAGGGATTCACACATCAATGATTAATTACGGGTTATTGCCTGTAAATGAATCTATTAAGATGAATCTGATTATTGATAATCATAAATTGTTAAGAATTAGAGTAGAACAGTGTTATGCCATTACTCCCAATGGTTCAAGAATTGATATTGGAGAAGGAACGGCAGAATCGATTGCCCTTTCTTTGCCTTATCCGGAGGCCGCTTATGAAATTAAAGACAATGAAAGCATCGTTCTTTTAGCGTGTCTTTCTGTCAGTCATTTTACAAGAACGCCTCATGGAGAGCCTGATCCGGATGAAAACCCTCCGAGATATCCATTTACGCAACCGGAATATTCCCTGAACCTGATTCCCGAAAATGAAATAAAAAATAGGTTGGGACTGGGTACAAATTATTTAACGATCGGAAAAATATTGGTCAGTGCAAACGAATCACGGATTGACGAAAACTATATTCCGCCATGTGTTTGCGTTTCAAGCCACAGGAAATTACAGGAATTGTATATGGAAATTGATCGGTTTTACGGCCAGATAGAATTGTATTCAGTACAGATTGCCCAAAAAATTTACAGTAAAAAACAAACAAATTCACTGGCTGTCATGATGGAATTAATGACAGACAAAACATTGAATTATCTTGGAATGGAAATCAACAGATTCAGATGGCTGTCACCACATTCTGAGCCTGCAAACATGTTATTGTCGGTTGTCGCATTGGCACGTACGATCAAAAATTTTATCGACGCAAGATCCGGTTCGGGAAAAGAAGAAATGTTAAATTATTTCGCTGAATGGTGCAATGTAAGCCAGGGTAATTTCGAAATAATTTTCTCAGAAGTCATCAATACAGAATATATTCACAATCAGATGGATTTAACAATTGCAAAGATTCTGAGGTTTATGAAAACATTGGAAGAGCTCTATTCTGTACTTAGCAGGCTTGATTATATTGGTAAAAAACGGGATGGAAGCATTTTCGTATCTGAAAATACAGATGAAAGGGATTCCGTAGTTCATGCAAAACGTAGTAAAACTTTCCTCGCGGATTAAAATATTTGACACAAATTATGGAAGTACTAAATAAAAAAGAACGCTCAAAAGCTTTTTCATTCTTCATTCTGTTTTTTATTATTACGGTTGTTATTCTGGTCACAGCCATTTTATTCAATGCTTATTTTCCTTTTAAGGAAAACAGTTTATTGAAATCTGAAAATGCCAAAATGAAAAAAGAAATGGAAACTCAGGATAAATTCTCATTTCAACTGGAAAAAGTAAAAGCAGCAACAGATTCTATCGGCATACCTCAGCAAAATGATTTTTTTAATGAAAAACTGGCACTGTCAATTCTTGCGGATATGTATAAGCAGCTTCCGAAAGATACACTGAAAAATAAAGTGATGTATAATAATGCGATTATCGGATATAAAGATTTAATTGATGCCAAAAAGCAGATCAAGCAACTTTCTGGAAATCAAATGACAATGGACAGCCTGAGCTCGATCAATAAAACACTGAAAGCGGAATATGATAAGATGAAGACTGATCTAGAAGTCTGCAGACAGCTTTATCAGGCACAATAAATTTCCAATATGAATAACAATAAAGTTAAAATTATTCTCTTTTGCCTTTTGTTTTCTGTGTTTCTTAAAGCACAGAAGCTTTCTTCAGATTCTGCTTTTGTCAGTTTTGATTGCGGAATTGTACAAAATAAACAGAAATTAGACAGAGAGTTTTTCGCAAGCACACCACCATTGCAGTTGAGGGCAAATAATGAGGAGCTTACATACAGCACTATACAGCTAGGGAAAAGGAAAAATAAAATATTCCTGTATTTACAGATTATAGCGAAAAATGTATGTATTAAGAAAGATAAAAATGTAGATATCTATTTTAAATCAGGTGAAATTATTACTCTTAAAAATGAATATCCCTTGAATTGCGAAGGCTTTTTTGCCAAACAATTAACAAAGAAGGAGCTCGAAAAATTACGCGGAAATGAGATCACTTTAATTAAAGTGTATACCTATAAAAAAAACTATGAATATTATGTAAGTGATACTGATAATACCAATTTTGATAATCAGATAGATTGTCTTTCAGCATACGGCGTGAAAAAAACAGATCAGGTTAAAATTAAAAAACAAAAAGAAAATGTGTCCTCTTCCGGAACTTAATCTGAATCTCGGCATTGTAACGCGTCAACATACTTCATCACCGAAAGATGAAGGCGAAATTATTGTAAAAACAGATTCTCAACTTAAAACGTACACGATCACAATAATAATTTCTGATCAGGAAGCAGGAAAAATTCAACTGAAAATAGGAAATCAGGAAGTTGAAATCCCCACTTATAAATTAACAGTTACAGATGATAAAACCAATGAAACAGAGGTTTTTCAAGTGACAAGGGATACATTGAATTTTATGCAGACAAAAACTAAAATGAGCTTTTTGTCTTTTTTAGGGTTTAAAAAATTTGATAAAACTTCTTTTTTATATGAAAATATTCCATTTGAACCACAGTCTGAAAATCTGGAGAAATTTGAATTGTCGAAATATAGAAGCCTTTCAGAAAATAGCCTTAGTTATACATTAAACGGAAACGGAAAAAATATAATAATCTATGCAGGAAATATTAATGATTTTCAAAAACAGGAAAATATCTCTCAATATTTTATCGTCGTAAATCATAATGATGGGCAAAGTTTTATAGTAAACATGATGTACAGAGAAAAAATGCTGAAGCTTACCCCGAAAATTGAGCTGCACATTGTAAAAAGGAAAAATATTCCGAAGAATTTTGAAATTGATGAAGAAGGAAAAATCAGAAAATTGATTTATTTATAAAACCCAACACAAATGAAAGGAATTTATTATAAAATACCGGTTGATTTCGGTGCCATAACCGAAAGAAAAGATACAGAAAAAATATCAATAGATAACTCTATTGCGCAGCAAATATTTCTTATTGCCACAACATCTTTGGGTGAATGCAAGTTTGATGAATCTTTTGGATCAGAGATATGGGAAATGGATTTTGACCTTCTTAAAAGCGACAATATTTTGAAGGAATTCATAGGGAATTCATTAAAAAAAGCGGTGGTAATCCATGAAAAAAGACTCGAATTAAAAGATGTTGATGTGTTGATTAATGACCACAACATCGGCACATCAGGAAAAAAGAGAATGAAAAAACAGGTGCATATTTCTGTAAAAGGTCTTGTGTTGGAAACCAATCGTCCGTTTTTGTTTCAAAGCTCTTTTTTCGTCGGACCTTTATCTTATTGATTATGGATTTTTATATAAAAACACATATCGTTGAAAAAGGAGAAACCCTGGAGCTTATTGCAGGAATGTATAATATTCCTGAGGTTGAAATGTTGCGCGATTTTCATAATAACAATGTGCCGAATGTGAAAAACTGTATCGGGTGGACCGTCGCTGCCGGAGAAGAGCTTTTTATTCCTCAGCAAAAAGATATTCTGAAAGTGTTGGACACACGGAAAAGCAGAATTAATGAACAGTTTGAAAAGCAGCAAAACAGACTTCTCAAAAGGTATTTTGATTTTCCTTTTTATAAGGGTAGACATCAATATCTGATCACTGTTAATGATAAAAATGACAGCAGTTCATTTCTTCTTGAAATTGAACATGTAATGGAAAATGAAGAAAAGTTTCATCTGAAAATCAATCAGAAAAGAGGAAATAATGAAGAGCCCGATAGCTCTGTGGAAAAAATGGCGGATGATATTAATGAAAATTTATTTCCGATAGAATTGATAATTAATAAGCTAGGGATCATTGAAAAAATTAACAATTCTCATGATTTAAAAGCAAACTGGAAAAGCAAAAAAGAAGATCTGTATGAATTTTTTGAAGGAAATATCGGAAAAATATTTTTAGATAAAATAGAATCGAGCTTATCTGATATTGAGAAGTTAAAAAAAATGCTGAATGAAAATCTGCTTTGGAAACTGCTTTTGAATTCGTATTTGGGAGGGTATGCAGATGGAATAAATCAGAAGAAAATTAATTTGCTGAATTATAATTTTGATCTTATGAACAGGGTTGTAAAAGGTGAAAAAGAAGATCAGACATATACAATTTCGCAGGAAATAACAAGACCGGATCACACGGAAGAAATTGTCGCCGAAGCTGATTATCATATAGATATAAAAACACATATTCTCCAGTCTGCAGAGATAAAATTAAAAGACTGGTTTGAAAATTTAAATATTGTCATAACACAAATCACATAAAATGGGTGAAAAATATTTAGTCTGTCAGGGAGCAACCTGTTCCTGCCAATTTGGGACTGTTCCGGATCAGCTCAAAGTAAAAACACAGCGTAAGCGGTATATCAACGATAAAGACGGCAGTTATAAATTGACGGCTACACATAAAGATATCGGAAAGACTTTTCAGAATAATACTTTCGGAAACTGTTCCAAGATGAATAATAACCCTTGTCAGGTCACGGTTACAGAATGGAGCGGTTACTATGAGAAAATTATTCTCGAGGATAATGGCGGAAAAGTTTTGCTCGAAGACAGTAAGGCAACCTGCCCTATGGGAAGTAAAGACTGCATTACCATTATAAAACATGGACAAACCATAGAGCTCGGAAAGCAGAATCTTAAAAATGTTAGTTCTTTAAAAATTCATTTAATGAGTCCTTTAATGAATGTTGATGAGGTTTTGGATGATCTGGAAGAAAAGGATATCGATGCTTATTAATTATAGAATATGTTGAAAAAAGGAGTCTATAGAATAGCCGGAAATACATCGCCCAAAGTAGGCGTGGAAACGTTGTATGCGATTGCAGAATGGTATCCGGATACACCCATATTGGAAAGAAATCCTGCAGCAGTTACCTGGGAACTGTTCCGGAAAAGGGATAACGGAAAATTTACGTCTACGGGAATTAAAAAAGTGGGGGTGAACAGTTTTACGTTTGGTGAAAAATCATGGAGATACACGTACAGGCTGGAGGCCTATCTGCATACACCGGAAGGTAAGGAACCGATGTCTTTGATTATTAATCCTCAGCAAAATAAAGTTCCTGGGATCAGTAAAGTAGAGCTTCATTACGCGGATGATGCAAAAGGAAATACGTTTAGTTTTCTGGAAAAGGTAGTTGCCAAAGCTCATTGTGTGAATCTTGCCAATGAAGAACTACTTTTTACGCTTTGGGAAGATGATGCGAAGGGAAAAGGACACGATCCAAAAAATCTTTTGGTGGCTTCAAAAACCGCAAAAGTGAAAATGAGCAACGGAATTGCAACGGCAGAATTTACCCTCACGGAAGGTTTAATGAAAAAAGCAATGAGAGGTGAGCATGACGGACAATTGGAATTTTATGTAACAGTAGAATACTTTAAAAATAAAAAGCACGAATCTGAAAATGTAACCATAACTCATCCTCTTTACGGAAAATCTCAGGAACCAAAACATACGACTGCTCAAAAGAATTCAGTTAGTCATCAGCCGAAAGCGAAAGGTTCTCCCGCGGAACAAAAGCCTAAAAGTAAGAAAGAGGAAAAAGGATTTATCGATAAGATGAAGGAACTTTTTGATTTTTCAGAAAGTGAAAAGGCAACAGCCACGAAGGATAAGGAGCCTACACAGAATAGGAGTGTTACAAATAGCCCGGTTAAGATTAAAAAAAATGATAATGAAAAGGATAATAAGAATTGTGTTTGTAAAGAATATGATTTGATTTGGGGAAATAAGGTGAGTTGTGAATTTAGAAAGAAAGTGATTACTATTTGTAAAGATCTGTGGCCTAATAATTATATGAAAATGGCAAATAATTTAATGGCATGTATGGCATGGGAGACTGGTGAAAGCTTTAGTCCTTCTGTGAAAAATCCTAAATCTTCTGCAACAGGTTTAATTCAATTTATGAATGATACGGCTACGGATTTAGGAACTACAACAGCGGAATTGGCTAAAATGGATGCAGTGAGACAATTAGATTATGTTAAAAAATATTTTTCACCAATAAAAGATAGAAATTATGAATTTGTAGACTTGTATTTAAAAATATTATTCCCTGCATCAATGGGAAAACCGGATGACCATGTTGTATTTAGCAAAGATGGAAATGGATTAAATAAAGATGATAAGAATTATAAAGCAAGAAAAAATGCTTATTCAGTAAATTCTGGATTTGATACTAATCCTAAATATGGGAATGATGATAAAATGGTAACCAAAGGAGAAATCAAAAAAGGTATTCAAATATATATTGACAAGGGGAAAAAGAATAAAGCAAATGTTTTTAGTTGTACTAAACAAAAAATAGTCACAAATATAGAAACTGAAAAAGGGTTTTGGAATGTAATAATTACAGAGCACTATACAGGACAAAAATGTAATCATATAGAAAGAACAGCAATAAGAAATAATTGTAGAAGAGGAAAAATAGAAGTATATGATAATACTCAAAAAATAGTTTTAACTATAAATGATTGTCTTTTAGAAGGTATAAAAGGTGAAGATAGAGGCAAAACGGGTGCAGATGTGCCTTATGGAACTTATCAGATTAATAAAAACACACCTTTCTATAGTTCAACAAATAAAAATAAAAAATCTTATGGACCAAATCCACGATTAGTTTTTGAACCTATTAATGGTAGTGGAGATGAAGCTGATATTAGTAAAAGATCTGCAATACGAATTCATGGTGGTAGGCAAGATGGATATTCACTCAAAACATTAAAAAGGACTGAGGGCTGCATAAGAATATATGATGAAGATGCTAAAAGATTTTATGAATGGTGGGTAGACTTTAATAAAAATAATCCAAATGTAAAGCCTGGGAAGGTAATAATTAAAAAATAATTCTATGAGGACAAAAATAAGTTTAGCAACAATATTATTATTTGCTTCATTATTTATACTTGGTTGTCAAGATAAAAAAAATAATAAAACGATGAACGAAATAACAAAACTAGATGATAATACAAAATTGATAGACGGGATTAAATTCGAAAGTGATTTTTTGTTTGATAAAAATGATTTTGATCTAAAGAAGTATAAGTATAATCAAACTTATCTGGAAGATATAAAAATAAAAGATTTGCTTGACAGAAATTTTAGATTTCATTTTATGGAATATCTCAAGGATGTTAAAACCGAAGACGATAATTTTAAATCAACATTAATTTGTAAGCTATTACTTACAAGAATTTTTCAATTGTCTGATAGTAATGCTTTTTACATTTTGTCAGAAATATCAAAAGAAGAAATCATTTCTTACAATGGAATTGAATTGTATGAGAGTACTCTTATAGAAACATTTCTTCAAAATCCTTATTTATATATTCAGCAAAGTGCAAAATACAAAGATTCTTCATTATTAGATTACATTATGAAAATGTTTCCAACTTATCTTATAAATGAAGAATTTTTAGAAATGAATTTAGGATATATAAGGAAAGGTAAAAATAATATGTTACTTTTAAAGCCAGAAAGCATTAAGTTGTTGACCTTAAAATCTTTAGTAAAAAAAATAGATCTACTTTCAAAAATTGAAATTCAATTAGGTCCCTCATTCTATACTAATTTTGAAACTAAAAAAGAATTTTTTACGGATATATCATCATTGTTTGGAAATGATTTTTTGGAAAAACTAAGTAAATCTGAAAAAGAACTTTATGAAGCGAAAGTACTATCAATATTAGCAGATTTTTATATAAAATTAGATAGTAATAAAGAGATAATTAGTGATCCGGACGGTTATACTAACCTCCGAAAAGATAAAAATACAACTTCCGAAATTTTACAAAAAGTTCAATCGGGAGAACAAGTAGAGGTTTTAGACAATACAGGAGACTGGTGCAATGTAAAAACTAAAGAAGGAAAAATAGGATACATCCATAAAAGCAGAATCAAATCTAATAATAATTCTGTTTCTGTTTTACGAATCTACGACCGCGCAGATTTTACAAGTTTTTCAAAAGAGATACAGCCCAAAGGAGAAATAGAATATGTAAATAAAATAAACGGCTGGGATTTTATAAAAGTTAATGGGAGAGTGGGTTACATTCCTACAGAAGAGCAAAAACAGGAATTCGCGAATAGACCAAAAAGAAAAAATAGCTTTCTGGCAGAAGATGAGCCGGAGCCGATTAAAAAGAAAGCTTTTTGGGACTTCTTTGGATAAAAATTAAAACACAAAAAATACACAAATGAATCAGGAAAGAATTAAAGACCGAATTCTCCGCCGCGCCGCCAGGCTTTGGGGATACAATGAGCTCGAAGCAGAAACTTCATTTGACCCGATTGTCAGCTTATTGCTGTCGGCCGTGGCCTCCGAATTGGAAAAATTGGGTTTTGAGCTGGAAAGCTCAAGATCAAGAATTATTGAGCGCGTTCTGGAAGTTATGTTCCCGGAAGAGGTTTCCGGAGTTATTCCGGCAAGAACACTCCTTCAGATTACCCCTCTGGAAAACAATGCTCAAGTTTCATTATACAATCATTTCAAGACTTCAAAAAGAATTCATAATGTTTACAATCCTGCCGAAAATCTTCATAAAGATGTATATTTTACGCCGACTTTAGAAGCAAATTTAACCACTGCCAAAGCAGAATATATTGCGTATGGCAATGTTCTGAACCATATTGAGAGCTTCTTTTTCAGCAAAACCATTGCAAAAAGCCAACGATATATTCCATCCGGCGAATTATGGTTGGGATTGAAGTGCACGAATAAAGAAGATCTTACTCGGCTCATGTTGTATATTGATATCAATAACAACTATCAGAAGGAGATTTTTTTCTATTATTTAAAGCAGGCAAAAGTGTATTTTGAAGATCATGAAATTCCTTTATCAGAAGGATATAACGTAGATAATCAGGATTTAAATCTTGAAAATATTA
Organism: Chryseobacterium soldanellicola; assembly: GCF_900100115.1. Classification (GTDB taxonomy): domain Bacteria; phylum Bacteroidota; class Bacteroidia; order Flavobacteriales; family Weeksellaceae; genus Chryseobacterium; species Chryseobacterium soldanellicola. The sequence continues at coordinate 926,740 of NZ_FNKL01000001.1, read as the reverse complement.
TCACTAAAAATTATTCTGACCTGGAACAGATTTATACCGACGTTAATCAATATTATTACCCGAATTTTTTCACACTAAACGGTAATTTAAGTCATAAAAAACAGGAAAATAAAGAGCTTTTTACCAAATATTTCACTGATAATCAGCTTTCGGAAGACGATACGGTTGTTTGGCTTAAATTTAAATTTTCTGAAGCAATTACAGATGATATTTTAGAGAATATACATATTTCGCTGAATTGTGTTCCTGCTGTAAATATCAGTAATTCAAAATCATTTCACCGGGTAACCGGAAGATTAAATATTATCCCGATTATTTCCGAGAATAATTTTCTGGATATTGATTTTGTTTCAGATGAAATGGGAAAAAGATATGACCTTAAAAATTACAATGCTGAAGGTCAGGATATTTCCGTTGTCTTAAGAAAAGGCGGGATTTCCAGGTTTGATCAAAGAAGCGCTTCAGAGCTTTTACAATATATGCTTGAACTAATAAAAGACGAAACGGCAGCATTTGCAGGCATTGGCGGCGATTCTGCAAAGGAAACTTTACGGCAGATCAGTCAGAATATTGCCGCGCTTCATCAGTTGGCGAAAGAAAAAAGTTTTGCCCAGGCAAATAATCCATATTTAGTGATCACGTCAAATGCCCAGGAAAAAGAAGTTACCTGCAGCATTTCTTATTGGCTTACCCTCGCCGATGAGGGAAATGATATAAAACCGGGCACTGTACTTTCTGCAGAAGAATCAGGGAATTCGAAATCTGCCGTCATCATAAAAGCGTCTGTAGGAGGACGAAAAAGCCTTTCTTCACAAGATAAAATCCTGGAGTACAGAAATTCACTTCTTACAAGAGGCAGATTAGTAACCGTAGCGGATATCAGAGCTTTTGGGATGAGCCATTTTAAAAGTATAATCAAAGATATTGAAGTGAAAAAAGGAACCAAAAAAGAAGTTTCACTCAAAGGCGGTTTTAGCCGTACAATAGATGTTTATCTCATCAAAAATAATGAGACAATACAGAATTTAACAGAATCGGAATGGGATTATCTATGTGAAAGCTTTTTATTAAATCTCAAAAAAAAATCTGCAAATATTTATCCTTATAGAATTTTCGAAAAATAAATCATAAACAATTTTTTAAAACACATACATTATGTTATCAAACAAAGGTATTGGTGGAAATGAAGTTCCACGCGACGCAAATGAGGCAATCGCTGAGATTCCTCAAAACAGAACATTAATTGCTCACAAGCTTACAGCGGAAGATCCTGTAAAACCCGAGCTAGTAGAAGGTCTCAACACTATTGATAAAGTATTTGAGCATTTTAAGCCGGAGTTCAGGGTAGATTTTGAAGACAGCAACGGAGCCGTGAAAATGGAAAATCTGAGATTCAGAAATCTTGGTGATTTCGGAACAAAAGGAATTACGGGGCAAAGTAATTTTCTTTCGGATTTAGAGACTGAAAAGGATCAGTATCAGAAAATAATTAAACAGTTAAAATCAAACAAAATTTTAAAGGCTGCTCTTGAAGATCCCGATGCCAAAAAAGCTTTGTACAACACGTTGGAATCTCTGATAAACGAATTAGAGAATAATAAATAAAAATCACAAAAAAAGAAATTATGTCGAATAAACCACAAATGCAAAATACGGAAACAGCAGCTTTAGAAGATCAGAAAATATATTCTGAAAAAATTTCCGTAGAAAAAAGTTTAGAAAAATTAGTAAAATACGGAGGTTTCGATCTTCTGGAAACTTCCATTGAAGGAGTGCAGAATATTAACCCGGACAGAAAGGCAAGGCGAAAAATTTTCTTAACCGAAAAAAGTAAGGAAAAGGAAAGAGAAACACTCAGAAAAACATTACAGCTTTGGGTTGAAGTAATTAATAAAAGTGATTCTTTAACTGATATGGTGGCAGATTGCGAAGATCAGAGAAAGCATGCGGAAGAATTATTAACAAAAAATCTCTCCAAAGCTGTCGAAGTAACGAGAGATCTTGAAGCCAATTACAGAACGGTCGCCATGTTTTACAAAAATACAGATGCCGAAAAAGTAAAAAATGTTACCATAGTCAATGCCAATCTTGAGCAATTGAAAGATCTTGATAATACAAGGTTCATCGATTCTATTCATGCCGAGCTTGCCGATAATTATGACAGATTGGATCTTAAGAATAATTACGGAATTCTGGTCATCCCTGGATATCTGGGTTCAAATAAAGTTGTTGAAAAATGGGCCAAGATCGCGCATGAAAATAAGGTAATGCTGGTAACGGATTTTGAGCATCTGGATGAGCCGGATGATGTAATGGAAATGTTTGACCAGGCATATCTTACGGGTGGGGATATTTACAGGGCAAATGTTCTGATGACATGCAACTGGCTGGTTGGCAGAGGAAGATTTGAGGAAATTAACGAAAATGAAGATCTTTTTATACCGCCTTCGGGAGCTTTGGCGGGCAAAATTTATCAGACATTAATGTCGCAGGTTACTGCAGGTAAAAAGTTTGGCGGAATTAACGAGATCGACGGAGTAAAATTTGATTTAAAGAAAAGTGAAATTGCCAATCTTGAAAACCTTGGATTAATTCCTATGGTAAATGAATACGGAAAAGTAATGGCCTTCTCCGGAAAAACATTGTTCAGTGGAGATAATTTAGGGCTTCAGACTTATTCCGTGGTAAGGGTTTTTGATTATGTGACCAAGGTTTTGATGGATTTCCTGAACAGGAGAGCCTTTGAAAACTTTACAGCCGTTACCAGAAAAGAAATTATGGGACAGATTGTTCGTTTTCTTGATGATATTACAGGCCCGGGAAAATTAATTGAAAACTTTGAAATAAAGAAATTTGAGCAAGATCCTTTACAAAAAGACAGAATTCATTTAGATATTCATATGAAACCATATTTTCCTGCGAAAAATTTTCTTATTAAAATGGATGGCCATAAAGGTGATGAAGGAAACGAATGGAATACTGAATATGAGCAAAAGTAATTAATAATTTATTGATTATTATGTTAATTCTAGCGAATATTAGATTAAATTTTAAATAATAACCCCAAAGCTTGTAAAATGGAAAATAGCTCATAATTTTGAGCGTAAATATATTTCCATTCTTGGTATTATTTATTAAACAAAATATATTTATTATGTCATTTAAAACCAAACTTAATGTTGCCGAGAAAGACCGCAACGTATTGTCCATTAATTACGACCTGTTACAGGAAACTGATCCCACAGGAAGGCCGTCTTCCGTTACCAGAGGCGGAAAAATAGAAATCACGGTTGAAGGAACCGGTGAAACTGATCTTTTTGAATGGATGACCAACTCATTTGAACGGAAAGACGGAAGCGTCGTTTTCTATAAACGTGATGGAAACGCTACTTTAAAAGAACTTAAATTCAAAGAAGCTTATATTAATCAGTATCGTGAAAATTTTGACTCTACAGGAGTAAATCCTTTAACCGAAACATTTACTCTTTCGGCTAAGGAAATACAGCTAGGGACTGGTAAACACGTCAATGAATGGGTATAACATCTCATAGTTGATTAGTATTGAATGGGTAATGAATAATTTATTGCCCGTTCTTTTATAACAAAAAAATAATTAAAGCTTGAGGACGGAATGCTTTATATCTTCAGTCAATTCATAAATATCAGGGAAATATATTAATGAAGAAAAACTACCGGCTTCTAAAAAATATTATTACAAAAACAATTATAAATTAATATAAAAAACACATATTATGTCATTTAAAGCAAAATTAAAAGTAGCAGGAAAAGAATACAATATTTTAAATGTAAGCTACGGATTATTTCAGGAAACTGATGCAACGGGAAGGCCATCTACCGTAACAAGAGGCGGAAAAATTGAGGTTGTCATCGAAGGGACAGGCTCTACGGATCTTTTTGAATGGATGACGAATTCTTTTGAAAGAAAAGACGGAAGTGTAGTCTTTGTAAAACGTGACAGCGATGCCACATTAAAAGAATTAAAATTCACAGAAGGTTATCTTGTAAAACACAGAGAAAACTTTGATTCTACAGGAGATAACCCGCTTACTGAAACTTTTACGATTTCTTCAAGAAAGATTGAATTAGGCTCAGGAGCCTATGAAAACGAATGGGTATAATATTTCATAGATGATTAATAAATGGGTAATGAGTAATCTTGTTGCCCGTTCTTTTTTTTCATAAAGCTGATCATATTTAATTACTGAAAACATTTTTAAGATGGATATCATTAGTTATTAATTAATGCCGAGCTTTTCGAAGAATCCGGCAATGGTCACTTATCATTTTTAACTCATAAACTAAAAAACACATGTCATTTTTAGCGAAATTAGAATTAGACGGAAAAACCTACAATATTCTGGAATGTAAATACAGCTTTTTACAGCAAACAGACGGAACCGGAAAACCCCAGGGAATGCCGCAGGGCGGAGAGATTTTACTCAGAATAGAAAGCACCGGAAATCCTGAGCTGCTGGGCTGGATGCTGGATCACCATCAGACCAAAAACGGCAAAATAATTTATTACAGAAGAGACGCAATGAGCAAGCTTCAGGAGCTGAATTTTGAAAAAGCCTATTGTATCAAATTTACCGAGCATTTTGAATCTAAAAATAGCGAGCCGCTGCAGATCGAGCTTCAGCTTATTGCAAAAAAGTTTGACCTCAACGGAGCTATTCACGAAAAAAGCTGGAGAGAATAATCATTTACAGTAAAATATTTTTCACCAGGCAATACGTATAATTAAAACACAAATATTAATGTATGGAAGAAAATAATGATAAATATACATCTGATTTCGGGGGTAGATTAAACCATCCCGACGATCTTAAAAAATATTTTTCCACAAAAACTTTTAAAGACTTTCTCTCCGATAAGGCAAACCCGTTGGTATATTGCACACTTTCGATTGACGGGAAGGATTTTCTTGAAAAATCAAGCTATTCTGTTGAGCTGCATCAGAATACAAATGAGCACGATTCTTTTACCATCATTGTTCCTGATGATTCATTGGATAGTTTTGAGGGGTATATTATGGAAAATTCCAAAAATATTCTTGGAAAAAGACTGACAATTAATTTACATCGTTTCGGAGAAATAAAACAGATGTTTAAAGGTATTGTTGCCAATATCAGGAATAAGAAAAAAAACGGCTACGGAAAACTTTTTATCAGCGGATATTCTACAAGCATCCTTCTGGAAAACGGACAGGACTGTCAGAGTTTTGAAACCAAAACATTACCGCAAATCATCAAAGAAATAACTTCTGAATATCCTGAAGACTGCAAGATTATAGTAGATAATCCCAATACAAAGTATGAAATTCCCTATACCGTGCAGTATAAAGAATCAGATTATCAGTTCATTAAAAGACTGGCGGCAAGATATGGCGAATATTTCTACTATAATGGCCAAAATCTGATATTTGGCAGTAAAGTACAGCCAATCGTGACTTTGGAGGAGAATATAGATTTAATGAATATTGAGCTTGAATTAACAATAGGGCCTCAGGAATTCAGCTACATTTCTTATGATGCCGAGAGTGGTTCTAAAATAGAAAAAGACTCCTCGGCTGCGCAGGTACAATATAAGGAAAACCCCTTTCAGGCATTTGCTGTCAATGCTTCAAAAGATATTTATAAAAAGAAGCCGGAAATGCTTTTTAATTCCACCGGAATATCTTCAAGCTCAAATAGCGAACTAAAAGAAGCGGTCATAAAAGGCAGGGAAAAACGCGAAAACCTGATTTTAGTTCGTGGAAAAAGCAAGGATCCCGAACTGAAAATTGGCGGAAGAGCCAAGCTCATAGATATCAACAACAAGGCAATGGAAACCTACCGCATCATGGAAATCAAACATTATCATGACGGAAATACCTATTATAATGAGTTTGTAGCCATTCCGGACCTCTTTACGGCTCCTTATCAGAATGACGAAGCTTTGCCTTTCGGTGAAGAACAGCCCGCAAAAGTGGTTGATAACAACGACCCGATGGGAATGGGAAGAGTAAAAGTACAGTTTCCGTGGCAGGAGAAAAAAGGCCTTCAGACACCTTGGTTAAGGCTAATACAGCCACATTCGGGAAGTGGAAAAGGTTTTCATTTTATCCCCGAAATCGGTGAAGAAGTTTTGGTAGGTTTTGAAAGCGGCAATGCCGAAAAACCTTTTGTGATGGGAACGCATTATAATGGAAGTGAGACAAGTTCGTATCATACGAGTGGAAATGATAAAAAAGTGATCCATACACGTTCGGGAACGAAGATTATTTTGAATGATGCTGAGGGTTCTGTTTTTATAGAGGATCCGAGCGGTAATACCTATTTGATGGATGGCGCTGGGAATATTAATGTGAATGCGCCGAAAAATATGACGTTTACGGCAGGAGAAGATATCAATATTACAGCAGGAAAGAATATGAATACCAATGTAGGAATGAATTCAACCGAAACTGTTGGCATGAATAAAAACGGCAGTATTGGAATGATGAATATGCTGACTGTTGGTTCAGATTTTACAACCCATGTTATTGGTAAGCTTACCCATCATGTAAAGGGTGATATGGAAACTTTTACAGACAAGGAGCATAAAACAATAGCTGTAAAAGGTATGGAAATAAGCAGCGAAAGCAAAATAGAGCATCATGCCGAAAAAGAAGTACAGAATAACAGCGGTGAAAAATCTAAAAACTATTAATTATGAGTATTGAATATTTTGTAGAAGGTAAAATAAAAACTCAGGTAAAAGGTGATTATCTTGCTTTTTCGAAAGAAAATATTGTTCATAACACGACAATCTCTGTAGAGCAATATGGAAATCAGGATGGTGTAAAATATAATGATGCTAAAAAGATAAATCCTAATGATACTCCGAGTAATTTACTGGAAGTCAATTTAAACCTGTTTTTTGATGGAACTCAGAATAATAAAACCAACACGGAATTAGGTAAGGGCTACGAAAAATCTAATCAAGAGGATGATAGCTATACCAATGATTATTCTAACGTAGCAAGAGCTTATGATGCTTTAGATCCCAATGCCGAAAATCAATTAAAAGTTTATATTGAAGGAATTGGAACTACAGATTCAGAAGGCGATACCGTTTTTCCTGGTGTTGCTTTGGGAATGGGCGCAACGGGTGTGAAAGCGAAAGTCACGAAAGGTTGTGTAAAAGGTGCGGAAGCTTTGAAAAATTATGCCGGAAAAGATATTCATCTTAAAGTTAATGTATTTGGTTTTAGTCGTGGAGCAACGGCTGCAAGGCATTTTGTGCATGTTGCCACTAATAATGCCAGAGTATTAAAAATAAATAATGAGGAAGGAATGGCGCTCCCCCCGGATGAAGCAGAAGGGCAACGCATTAAAGTGAAACAGAATGATGAGCTTGTATTAAAATATGGATATTTTGGAGCTTGTTTACGCTTAAGTAGAATTACTCCCAAAAAAATGACAATTAATTTCGTGGGATTATATGATACGGTAGCATCATACGGACTCAATCATAGGGGCACTGTGTTTGGAGTTAATATTTTAGGAGACGATACTGAAGATCTGGGTTTAAATGCTGTAAACAAGGCGTTTTTTACTTTACAGATTGCTGCAGATAATGAGTTTCGGGATAATTTTGATTTAACAAATATTAAAAGTACCGGAGTAAAAGGATTAGAATTTACCTTACCCGGAGTACATTCCGATATCGGAGGCTGTTATGTGAATGGCAGTAAAGAAATAGTAGATTTATATCAGGAAGAGGGAAGTACAGCACAATGTGAAAAATACCGTAAGATATTAATAGAAGAAGGCTGGTACAATCCCGAACAAATATATATCCAGCGGCTTTCTCCTCATAGAGGGGGTGTAGATGCTATATATCTTTTGAGAGGTGAAAGAAATTTATACAACACGTATGATAAAGTTTCTCTCATTGCAATGTTACATTATTCAGGCGAATTTGGTGTAACATACAAAAAGGAAAAAATTGAAAAAGAGCATGCAATAAACGAAATATTCCTGAGTAGAATATATCAGCAGCTGTTACAGTATATGACGGCATGCGGTGACTTGAGAAATTCATATGTTTCAGAATATAATGAAAGCGGTAATTCTGGAGACTACTTGGAAAAGCTAAAGAAAATAAATTATGAAGACTTTATTATAAATCCGAATGATTTAAAAATTCTAAGGAACAAATATTTACATTGGTCTGCCAGTGTTACCAAATTAGGGTTAGGTCCTAAAATAGGTAAAGTAACCAATGGGAAAGGACGCAAAAGAAATATACAAAATGGGTAATATATATCATAAAACAACCAGCACACTAAAATATATTATATGTTTTATTTTATGTGTTCAATTTATAGAATGTCAAAAAATGAAAGATAAAAAATTAGCATTTCAGGTGGAAATTTGTTCACCCGGCAATGAATATGATATAGATCCGGTATATGATGAAATTAAAACATTAGAAGGGTTTCATGCGGGGCTGCCCTATGGAGGAAGTTCAGGAAGATGGGGGGCTTCTGGAGCTACTTGGACAGAACAGTATGGAACCCCTATCGGTGCTGATATTACATATTATGCATCTTATGAGGATAAATTTTACCGTTTAAATGTCAGTTTTCCAATAGATACTGTCAAAGATTATATGGAACGGGCATATTCTATTTGGGACGATTTGGATGGGGAGACCAAAGAATTTAAAAGACTAGGCAGGGGTCACAAGGCAGCTAATGAAGTTAATTCTTATGACAGTTTTACGACATTGGTATTTGGCTTTGCTCCTAAAGGTATGGTGGTGGTGTGGTTAAATTTCGGGAATACAAGGATAGAGTTAGGAAGATATCAGGCAGAAGTTGTAAAAGACGATAAAAAATTAGAAGAAAAGCTATTTGCCTCATGGTCAATGAATCGTAAAGAAGTAAGCGCAAGAGATTTTAATCCCTATGCCAGCCCTAAAGAATGGGATGATTACAGAATTCGTTACAATTGGCGTCCTGTGGTAAGTTCTGCAAATCCTAAGTTCAGATTGTTTGAAATTCTTAATTATACTTACAACGGCGAAAAAGAAGGGGCATTACGTCCTTGGGTTTTAAATATGCCTTATAAAGAAAGAGCTGTACCCAAAGAAATGGTTTTCACCTGGGAAACAGGGAAAGAAAAGCAGGAGCAGAAAAATGCCCGGGCTTTTTTCAATTGGGAAAAAACCAATGAAGCTTTTAAAAAAGCTGGAACTAAAATAGATATGCAGGTGAAGATTGGGGAAGATAATAATTCCGTTGAGATTTTACTGAACGGAAAGCCTTTAGAAACTGATAGTATTCGTATTTATCAGTGGTCGGGAGATTATAAAGAGGGTTATAAGTAATAAGCCAAACCTTTTCTATTTGGAAAAGGTTTTCATTTTATCCCCGAAATCGGAGAGGAAGTTTTGGTAGGTTTTGAAAGCGGCAATGCCGAAAAACCTTTTGTGATGGGAACGCATTATAATGGCAGCGAGACAAGTTCGTATCATACTTCCGGAAATGATAAAAAAGTGATTCATACAAGATCGGGAACGAAGATTATTTTGAATGATGCTGAGGGTTCTGTTTTTATAGAGGATCCGAGCGGTAATACCTATTTGATGGATGGCGCTGGGAATATTAATGTGAATGCGCCAAACGACATCAGCTTTACTGCCGGAAAAAATATGAATATCAATGTTGGACAAAATATGACGACTACTGTTGGTATGAATAAATCAAGCAGCATTGGTCTGAATAATTCTCAAACTGTGGGGATGATGAAAATGACCTCTGTGACCGGTGATGCAAATATGTTTGTTACGGGTACCAGCACCGTCTTGTCAACGGAATCCGTTGGAATATTACTGGGGGTCAGTTGATCGGCTTTCCGGAAACTTTTCAGAATTAAAAGAGCTTTACAGATTACCGTAAAGCTCCTTCGTATCAATTGATCCAATTGTATTTTCTGTGCCTACAGACTCTTCCAGGCAGACTCCAAGGCAAGTTCGATCATCGGTTGTAATGCTTTTTCCCTCTCGTCAGACGAAATATTCTCATGCGTCGGGATAATATCGGAAACCGTAAGAATAGTCGCCGCATTTTTACCCAAATACTGAGCATTCGCAAACAATCCGAACGCCTCCATTTCCACGGCAAGACACTTGTATTGTGCGGCTATAGCAGGAATATTCTGATCTTTCCTGTAGAAAATATCACTACTGTGCACGTTGGCTGATTTTGTCTTCAATGATAGTTCCTCAGCCGTATCGTTGATGACATTAAAAATATTCCCCTGCGGAGTCAGCACTTCATTTTGAATTTCCCAGGCGTATTTTGCATAGGTACTTTCGCTCGCTGCGTTTTCAACATTTAAGATATCAAAAAGCTTCAGGTCTGTTGTATAAGCGCCACAGGTTCCGATTCTTATGATCGTCTCCACCTCATATTCCGTAAACAGCTCAAAAGAATAGATCCCGATGCTCGGAAAACCCATCCCGCTGGCGCCTACAGTGATCTCTTTTCCTTTGTAAATCCCCGTGTAATAAAAAATACCTCTCGTCTTGCTTACCAGTTTTGCGTTTTCCAAATAATTTTCTGCAATATACTGTGCACGAAGCGGATCCCCCGGCTGCAATACTACTTTAGCAATTTCTCCTTTTTTTGCACTGATGTGAATACTCATAATTTTATTTTGAATGAGCAAAGATAACAAATATGTAAAAAGCGAATGGGGAATTATTGCCGGTACCAAGCAGCAATCTGTCTCCAGGATATTCTTTACTTTTCATGGGCTGTTTGATTAGATCGACAAGCTGTTTTATTTTTTATTTGAAGCTTTTTGACTTCATCGAATTGTTATTTTTATTTATTTTAAGGAGCAATTTCCTGCTTTCCGCTGTATCTTTTTTGTTACGGCCTCCGCTTCGCTCCGGCCGCAACAAAAAAGGATGTCGCTTCAATCAGGGCTAATTACTAGCAGTAAAACCTTGAAGATTCACAACAATAATACATACACTTTGTCATACTGAGAGTATCCGGGTCCTATTTTGTAAACTAAGAGGAAGGCAAAAAAGGTTGCGTAAGTCAAACCTAACAGGTTTTCAGAACCTAATAGGGTTTAATTCAAAACTGAGGTTAATTAACAATTAACTTGCGATGCAAAATTCATAATTCACAAATAATATTTCTATTTTTGTTCCATGATGGAAACCAAATCCCCATTTTTAGATACCCTTTTTATGCTTCGGAAGGATGAATGCATCACAATTTTTTCAGATTTAAAAGAAATTTCAAAAAAGGAAGAGCAGGATGTCGCAGATTATTTTGAATCCGAATTTGAAAAAGAACGGCTCGAATTTTTATCGGATCAGATCAGCTGTAATAAAGAAACCGCGGTTTGGGCGGCAAAAGTAGTGTATCACAGTGCACAATTGCTATTGATCAGGGAAAATACAGCGAAAGATTTAAGTATATTAATCCCACAATATAAAGGAACGAGAGATATTTCTTCCGTATTATCGGCAGATTTATCGTTAAGATTTTTACCGCAGATTATTGTTACGTTACAGGCTACTGATCCGGAAGATCCTTTGATCAAGCTATTGGAAAATATTTTACATCAGTTTCACTATTCGGGTGTTGGTTTTGATCTTGATTTGGAGAAAATTGATTGGGAAGAAGAATTAAAAGAGAGAACATACAGAAAATTATACCTTGAAAGAATCGTGGAAAAGAAAGCCTACAAGCTGGCTGAAATTCCATACATCAATCAATTGCTGATGGCTGAATTCGGAATGTACAAAGACATATTCTGGAGGGAATTAAAAAATGTAAACAGTTAAAAAATTTGACAAAAAAAGTCTTTGTATCCTTTGTTAAGTGAAATCGAAGATTCAACGTAGTCAAACGCCTTCGCGAATCTTAAAAACAGTCAATATTCAAAAAAGCTTTGCGTTCTTTACGTTAAAAAAATGCTCTTTATATTGTAAAAAATTATAAAAAACAAAAATTAATGACTCAAAATATCAATAAATTAAACACCGTCCTTAATTATGTAAAAGACACATTCGTTGGTAAAAATGATGTGGTCGATTTATTGGGAATCTGCCTTTTGGCAAGGGAAAACGCCTTTTTATACGGTCCTCCGGGAACGGCAAAATCTGCCATTGTAAGAACGTTGGCAAAAACCGTAAAAGACGGAAAAAATTTCGAATATCTCTTAACCCGTTTCACCGAGCCGAACGAGATTTTCGGACCATTTGATATCAGAAAATTAAAGGAAGGCGAGCTGTTGACCAACACAGAAGGCATGATGCCGGAAGCGTCTATGGTTTTTCTGGATGAGATTTTTAATGCCAATTCTGCGATCCTGAATTCACTTTTGATGGCTTTAAATGAAAAGATTTTCAAAAGAGGAAAAGAAACGAAAAATCTTCCTGCGCTAATGTTTGTCGGCGCGAGTAATGTGCTGCCCGAAGATGAAGCTTTAAACGCTTTGTTCGACCGTTTTCTGATCAGGATTAATGTAGATTATGTACATCCTGAGCTTCTTCAACAGGTGCTTTTAGCCGGAAGAAAGCTTGAAAATAATGTTGAATCGGAAACTCCTGAAATCTTTTCAAACGAGATCCGGGAACTTCAGAATTTATGCAGAAGCATTGATCTGAAACCTATATATGAAGTCTATTTAAACACGATTATCAGCCTTAGAAATACCGGAATTGCAATTTCAGACCGTAGAGCCGTGAAGCTGCAGAATCTTATCGCTGCAAGTGCCTTAATTTGTGGACGAAATCAAGCAATTCTTTCCGATTTATGGGTGCTAAAACACATTTGGGATACAGAAGAACAGATTGAAATTCTGGAAGGAATCATCAACAGAACGATCGAAAAAGATGACAGTCCGCAATCGCATCCGCAGGCCTTACAAAACAAAACGCCGAACCCGGAAGAAGTGATGAAAGATGTAAAAATCCTGATCGATAAATGGGAAAGCGGGACTTTAAGCTTTGAGGAGCAAAATGTGATCAAAGATAAATTGAGATACCTCCAGACCCGTTGCGACTGGATCAGAAATCCGGAGCAAAAACAATATATTCAACAAGAAATTGAAAGTCTATGGCAGAAGATTCTTCAAACCGTATAAAAGAATTTTGGGCAGAGCTTCCCCGAATGGATGAAGATTTTCTGGGCGCGATCCGGGACTGGAAAAATGTGCAGATTTCATTGGATGGTGAAGTGATCTGGCTGAAAAATTTTACCGAAGAACAGGCTGTTTCTGCGGAAATTCAACAGTTGCCCAATTTTTTATTATATGAATTGAGAGACGGCCTGTTGTTCCGGAAAGGGGCATTGGTTCCAAGTAAAAAAATGAGAACGGCATTGCTTTGGTCACCGATTGACAAGGCTTTAAAACTGACTTTTCCGCCATCGAATCAGAATTTCTTTGGAATTGATGAAAAAGTTGAGATTAAATTAAAACCAAGCGAAGACGAACAGCCCGCAACGGCTTTGTTAAGTTCATTTTCTGAAATTAAAGCTCAGATTATCGAACTTCCAAAATTTAAGCTTGAACAAATCGACTGGATTGTGATCAATGATAAAGCATTATTTTTGGGAACGCCTTTATTGAGCTTTCCTGGAAAAACATATTGGACTAAAAACGGGCATCTTTTGCCGACAGGTTTTGATTTTGAGTTTAAAAATGTAAGCATTTTGCTTCAAAAAAAGTACAATGAAGAGTTGGATAAGTGGCTTATTTGGAACGAAGACGGAAGCTACACTTCAATTGATAAAAATGATCTCCGAAAGTTGTCTGTAAGTTCATTTCGCCTCACGGAAAAAGCAAAAGAATGGAATTAAAAGAATATTTCCAATCATATAAAAATTATTTCTGGGAATGGGTAACCGATGAAGATATCAGCGACGATTCCGGATATAATGAAAACAACCTTATTTCAATTCCGAATGTAGGGGCGATTACGTACAGACCTTATCTGATCGGGGTTTTGAAAGAATTGCAGCCACAGGGTTTACCGCCTTTAGGCTCTTTGCTGTTGGTTTTATACGCCACGCAAAACAATTATGTCAATTTGGATGGAGTTTTCTATCATTTAAAAAGACAAACAGAAAAACCTTTCGGCAGAGACATAAAAAATAATGATATTGAGCTTGCTATTAAGTTTTTAGAAAATTTATGTCATTTAGGAACTTCCTATAAAAAAGGTCAAAATAAAATCAATCTTCTTCAAACTATTTTTAAAAATTCTCACAATCTTGTTTCAGGAAATAATGCAGAATTGATTTTAAAAGTACTTGAAAAAAGACCTTATAAAATAGAAGAATCTGCAATAAAAGAAGAGTTGACGGATTCTGTTGTTTCAAGAGATATTCGTAATTTATCGTTGCTTCATGAAAAATTTCCTACGACAGAATCTCTTATTAATGCAATGCGGGGAATTATTGATGAACCCGTTTTGGAAAACGAAGTCGTTGAAGAAGAAACAACCGTAGAAACCGATAAAGATTTTATCCAGGAATTGATCGATGATCCGAAAACGTTCCAGGTTGGAAGTCTAATTAAAAGAATCTGGAGCGGCCTGAAAATCCCGATGCGACATCTTTCTCCCGGTGAGCAGCCGATCGGAGGAATTTCTGATATGACCAACAAAGGCGAGCTTCACAGAATGCTTTTGTCTGAATTTGCCAATGAAGATGAGGTTTTTATGAACCGTGTTGCAAATAATGAAGCGCTTTTTATTCAAAGAGAAATTCCGCCTGAAGAAAATATTTTTGAAAGAATCATTTTAATTGATACTTCGCTTAAAAACTGGGGAACTCCGAAAGTTTTGGCGTTTGCATCAGCAATTGCGGTGATCAAGCATCCGAAAGCGCATTCGGAGTGTGAAGTTTTCGCTTTAGGACAAACAAGTATTCCGATTTCTTTGAATAAAATAAAGGAAGTAATTGAAAATTTAAACCAGGTGAGTCCGGTTCTTGAAGTTTCTACATCATTAAATAAATTTTTGCAGGAAGAACATACAGAAAAGGATCTTGAGGTTTTCTTTATTACAAATCAGGAAAATTTAACGGATCAGAATTTGCAGAAAGTCATTCATGAAAACAGGGATCGACTGAAATTCCTAGTCACAACGTCTTCCGATGGCGAACTTAATTTTTACAAGCATCATAAAGGAACAAGAAAACATCTCCAAAAAATCATGCTTCCTTTACAGGAATTATGGGCAAATCCACCAAAAAATAAACAAAAAGGTGGTCGAAATGTTTCGGCAAACGGCAAAAAGACCGATTTACCTTTAAATTATCCGCTGTTGTTTCCGGCACCTTCGCACAAAATTGCAACGTTTTTATTTGAAGGAGAATTTTTTATTTTAAGCAATAAAAAACAATTGTTAAGAACTTATTTATCAGGGAATTATTACGATAAGCATAATTATGAATATTTCAAAATCCATCGTGGTTGTGAAGTTTTGTTTGAAGATATTTCCGTAAAACCGAGAGGAGAGTTTGCATTGGCGAGAAATAAGCAGCAACATTATATTCTTTGTCAGTATCAAAAGGATAAAAAGCTGATTTCTAAGCTTAATATCAATACGAAAGAATATTCTGAACTGAATGTAACGGGATTAAATATTCCGGATTCTTACCGCTTAATTTATTTCAATAAAAGTTTCTATTTACATCAGGAAACAAATTCTTCTGTTTTTAAAGTAAATATTGAAGGAAATATTTCAGTCGAATCTGAGTTTGTTGATAATCAGGATATTGATAAAAATCAGGCAAAAGTTAATATAGAAATTGCTAAGCTGAATCGAAGCGGAATTAAGATTTTAAGTAATTTTAATAAGATCGGAATTAATACAGAAAATAATTTGGTTATTTCAGGAAATGCATTGACAAAATTATATGTAAATTCATTAAGATTAGAAAAAAATAAATATAACTTTAAGCTTTTAGCAGAACAGAATAAAAATAAAGTTACTTTTTCAGACGGAAGCGAAATTATTACAGATTCCCGCGGAATGCTGACTTTTAATAGCAGCAGCAACAGTATTCCCACGTTTTATATGCCTTCAACGGACTACGGTTATTTGTCTCTGGCAACGAATACCGAATTTGGCGGCTCAGAATATTATCTGCCGGAAAATTCTTTGCTAAAGGTGAAAAAAATGGAAGATATGTATTCCGAATATTTAAAAGCGTTTATTGATCAAATTTTGAATTATGCAGTTGAGAATTAAACCTTTTCCAAAAAATAATTTTCCCAAAAAAGGACTTTTAATAAAAGGTTCCTCACCTTTGACGTGGCTTCATGAGATGGAAATATTGGGAATTGATTTAAGTTTAGTGAAATCATTCGCAATCCCATCCAACCAACCGAATGTGCTGTATGGTTGCTTTTTGATTTTTGGAAATTCTGCACCAAACGAAATTGGCAAGAATTCTTATTTTCAATGTGTTGATGATAAATTGTTTATTCCCGAAAATACTGTTTTTTATCCTAAAGTAAATTCGGAAGATTGGCAAAGTATTGATTCTGAATGTCTTATAATGCATCCTGAATTTGGCTTGGTGAAATTATCCGAACAAATCGATTGGATTTCTTTACTACAAGATCCGGAAAAAAGTAATTTATCCATTAAAAAGCCATTAAATGGTGTAAAAATTCCTCAAAAGATAGAAAGCTATACCGTAGAAATAGATAATGAAAAGATTCTGGAAGCTTTGCAAAAGCCACAAACTGAAGAAGAATGGATGAAAAACCTGCCTTTTGACATGAAAAAAGTGATGGCAGGAAATAAGAAAGAAATTGAGAAATATTTAGCATATATAGAAAAATATCCCGAAAGGGCAGTTGATCTTGGAGTTCCGTTGGATGTAATGGGAACTTCCAGAGGGGATGGCTTTGGGAAGTTTAAATTTGGAGGAAATTGGTTTGAAAGAATCTTCAGCGGAAATTCTGGCAGAGGTTTTGGCGGTTCCGGAAAACGGGATTACCGATGGGTTTTATTTGCATTCTGGATTGTTTTTTCAATTGCAAGAATGAGTTTCAATTTAAATAAAAATGAATCTAAATCTGCAGATTCCCGATCTTCTTCGGGAAATGTTGTTTCTGACGATATTTTAAAAAATCAGCCGGAAACATTAGCTTTTGCGTCCGGAATTACAGAAATAGACATGAAAATAGATTCTCTTTACCGTAAAGAAAGAGGAAAATTAATGCGTGAATATGAGGCCGCCAACTCGAAACTTTCTACAGGTAAATCAATGTATGAGGTGGAACAGGATATTCAGAAATTTAGATTTAAAGAAAATAATTCCAGAGATTCTCTTAAAACGATTTATAATGGTAAAATTTCAAAGCATATTGAAGAAAAATCGAAAATTTACCGTAAAAAATTAATTGATTCGCTCAGTAAGCTTAAACCCGGGCAGCCCGTTGATGGAGCCATTGTACTGAGTATCTGGAATAAAAAACGAGTTTTGATGCGGGATTCATTAGGAAAAATATACGGAACTCTTGAAACACCGGCCGAACCTGCAGTTATTTCAGAAAAAAAAATAAGTACAGGCGATTTTTCGCGGAATTCATACTCGAAGAAGAATGTTTCTCTGTCTGAAATTATCTGGCTGATCGTTTTTATGGCAGGTTCCGTGGGTCTTTATTTATTCTTTTTCAGGAAAAAGTCACTGAATATTGGAGGAGATAATGTTCCAGGTGGTGTTAAAATATTCCTTGTAATTGTACTTGTCGGTATGTTGGCTTACCTTTTTTATCCGCTGATTGAGATGTTTGGATACAATTGGTTTGTCTGGCTGTTGATTATTTGCGTCGTATTGCTTCTTTACCGTCTGTTCAGTGATGATAAAACCATTTTAAAATCGAATAAAGATGAATAGGCAGAAGTTTATAGATAAATTTATGGCGGCATTTTTCATTCTGGTGATCTTAAAAGTCATCGCAATGCTGACCGAGCTTTTCCATGAAACATTTTGGAGTGTCATTGGTAAACTGGTGATTTTCATCATTGTAGCGGTGGTTATTTTCTTTGTGATTACGGCTTTAAGTAATAAAGAAAATCAGAATCAATGGTCAGGAGGCCGTGGCGGTACAGGTGGCGGAAGTTTTTATATTGAAAATTCTTTATTCAACAAACTTCTTAATAAATATGAAGAGCTTGCTAAAAAGTACATCGACGAAAAGGATTACAGAAAAGCCGCAAAAGTATATATGAACCTTCTTCAGGATAATTATCGCGGAGCCAAAACCCTTGAAGAAGGAGGCTTATACAACGAAGCAGCTGTTATTTATCTTAAAAAATTAAAGAATAAATCGGAAGCAGCCAATTGTTTTGAAAAAGCAAAACAGTACAGAAAAGCGATTGAACTGTATAAAGAAATGGAGCAGAAAGAAAAAGTCGGGGATTTATATAAAGAGATCAACGATATAAAAAATGCCCACCTTTATTATCAAATGGTTGCCGATGATTACGTCAATAATAGTCAGATGGTAAAAGCGTCTTTGATTTATCGCAAAAAAATGGAAACTCCCGATGAAGCACAGAAAATTTTACTGAAAGGCTGGGAAGAAGATAAAGATGCATTTAATTGTTTAAATAATTATTTCGCCAATATTTTTGATATTAAAAAGCTCGAAGGTGAAATTCAGAATTTATATGAAAAAGTGCCTTCTCATAAAAAGATCACTTATTTGCAAGCGATGAAGCATGAGTTTAGCAAAGATCAGAGATTACAGGCGACAACAAGAAATATCGCCTACGAAATTATCGCTGAAAAAATAGAAACCCGTTCGGAAATTGTCAATGAATTGAAACATTTCAATCCCCAGGATGAGGTGATTTTAAAGGATATTTCGAGGTATAAAACGGGGCGGAATAAAATGTTTAGGTATTAAATAATAAATTTCTATTAATAGATGCTTCGACTTCGCTCAGCATGACATCGTTACAAAATTACTGTAAAATTAAACGGTTAGTATTAGAGTTGTCATGCTGAGCGGAGTCGAAGCATCTATGAAATGCTCACAAATTAATATTAATTATGACATCGTTTGAACCGTCAACGATCAATTATCTTATATTAATTAAGAAAAACATTTATCTTTGCAACAATAAATTATGACAATACAAAGAGCACATATCAGTTTGAATCTATGCGATCGACCTATAGTAAAGGGATCGTTTGGATATGAATGCATGATATGGAATGAGGCGAAATGTGCTGACTTTGGAAATTATTTACTATAAACTCGTAAAAATTTAATCAAAATACCACAAAAACGCTTCGACCATCGGGGCGTTTTTTGTGTTTTTAGGACAGAAATTATTTAGAATGAAAAAAAATAACCATAAAAGTGAAAATTATTTAATCAACAATGAACAATTAATAAGAAAATAAAGCGTGATAAATAACCCGATGAGAGACAGTCATTTAGGTAATTAAGATATCTGTAAAATATTACGGACAGAAATCCTTTACTCTAAAAAATTAAATATAATCGATTGGTTTTCAAGTGTTTGGATGAAAAATAAATTTGCAGGTTAAGAAAAATCATATTTACTTTGCAATCGAAAATTGAAAGCAACACTATTCAATCTTTCAAAAAAACTTTTTAAAACAAAAATAAAATGAAACAATTACATAACATATCTAATCAGTTTTCAGGACTACACGGACAAGAGCCGAAGGGGTATGCATGTATACTTGATAGTGAATTTGTGAATAAAAGGTGCTTAAATATTACGGTCAGCTAATCAACTGACACGTCAAAATATAGAGCGCCTCCCAAAAAGAGGCGCTTTTTTTATGGTTTCTTTAGCTTATTTGGTAAAAGCGTCGGTTTGTGGCACCGGAGAACAGGGTTCGATCCCCGAAGAAACCCAGGAATGTGAATAGTCAATTGTGAATTTTGCTTCGCAAGTGAATTTTTAAAAACCCACATAAACAGCGAACTTAAAATTGACAAGCGAAGCAAATTGGCAATTCATTATTCACAAAAAACAATCTCATAGCTCAATTGGTCAGAGCACCGGTCTTTTAAACCGGGGGTTGAAAGTTCGATTCTTTCTGGGATTACAAAAGGAGAGTAGGCAAATATTGGTTTGTTGCGGCTTACTGCTAATGAGTTCTATGACAGTAGTGAAGGTTCAATTCCTTTGCTCTCCGCAAAAGATTCACGGAAAATTTCTGACCCGACTGTCTCTCGGAAAAGATTTTTGAAGTGAATCTGCAAAACTGGAAAGATAACGGTGGTTGTTTACCCGCCTTGGACGCGGGAGGTCGCAAGTTCGAATCTTGCTTTCCAGACGAAGAAAGTGAAAAAGTGAATTGTCAATTTTACTTCGTAAGTGATTTGAAAAATTGATAACAAAGCTAATTGACAATTGACCATTCACAAATTCAAAATGATTCTGTAGCTCAATGGTAGAGCACCGGTCTGTTAAACCGGAAGTTGAAAGTTCGAATCTTTCCAGAATCGCAACTAACTAAAGGTTAATTGTTTCAAAGAGAAAATAAAAGTTTGTCGAGCGCAGAAGTTCTTATATCAAACAAAAATTAAGACAGACTTTGTTTTTTTCAATAAAATTTAGAGATTATAAACTAAAGTTAGTTTAAAAATTACTGATTACTCATAAAATTGATGGTTCGCCGAAGTGGAAGAGTCGGGGCGGTCTGCAAAACCGTTGCGGAAGCTGAGTGGGTTTGAATCCCATAACCATCTCAAATGTATTGTAAATGGTCAATTATGATTTTGTTCCACAAGTGAATTTTAAAATTGATGAGCAAATGGAATTGACTATTTACACTAAATTAATTGTTTCAAAGAGAAAGAAAAGGTTTGTCGAGAGCAGAAGATCTTACACCCAAAAACACAATATAGACAAGCCTTTTTCTTAACTCAAAAAATGAAATTGGAAAAATAAAAAGTAATTTAAACATAATATAAATTTTTAGGTAAAATAAAGTTTGTCAAAGCGCAGAAGTTCTTGTATCAAATAAAAATCAGGCAGACTTTATTTTTATGGAAATTAGATGTTAAAAATTATAATTTAGTTTAAAAATTTTTAAATAAGTAGATAAAAATAGAAATCATTTATCAATGAATATTTATGAATTATAAAAAATATAAAACTTAAACATGTAAAAAAATGGAAACGCAACAACAAATATGGCAGAATATGACAGGAAGAATTTTCCAAAGCTCTATCACCGAGCTGGTAGAAGAAGCCATCATTCGCGAACAAGCCAACGGGCACCGGCTGAAAGTATGTGTGGGCTCAGATTCCCATGTTTATGGTGATACCATCAGCTATGCTACGGCAGTAGTATGTATTCGTGAGGGAAAAGGAGCGTTTGCCTTTATCAGAAAACAAAAAGAAATACAAACCATCAGCATCAAAGAACGTATGTTGAATGAAGTGAATAAATCCGTAGAAATCGCATACGCAATCTGCTCTGTTTTGGATACTTACGGTGTAGAAATGGAAGTGCACGCAGATATTAATACCGATCCTGATTGTAAATCTAATGTTGCATTAAAAGACGCAATGGGGTATATTTTAGGGATGGGATATGTATTTAGAGTCAAGCCATATGCGTTCGCAAGCTCCAATTGTGCGGATATGATGGTGTAAATGTTTGAAAATTAATGGCTTAAATTTTACGATTTTTTACGAAGAAGTAAAAGGAGTTTTTTACTGCGTAAATAGATTGCGGACCATGTTTTTATTTTTGTAAAAGCTTTACAGCATTTCTTCAGGATTTCTCTCCTTTTCTTCTTAAATCAAAAATGCAAATGAATGAAAAAGAATAAATGTATTAAAAAGAATAACAAAAAATGAAAACAACAAACGAAATATTAATTGTCGACCTTGAAGCCACTTGCTGGGAAAATGACAGAATCCCACCTGGTCAAAAAGTAGATATTATAGAAATCGGAATTTGCGAATTAAATAGAACAACAAAAGCAATCTCCAAAAAGCAGAGCATTTACGTTATTCCTGAAAGGTCTAAAATCAGCAAATTTTGTACTGATCTTACAGGAATTACGCCGCAACTTATAAAGGAAAAAGGAATTCATTTCGAAGAAGCCTGTGAGAAAATCAGGGATGAGTACGATTCAACTTCACTTACCTGGGCAGGATTCGGAAATTTTGATAAAGAGCAGATCATGGAGCAGTGTGATTGGTTGGGAATTGAAAATCCTTTTTCAGAAAATTATATCAATGTGATGAATCAGTTCAAAAATTATAACGGACTTCATAAAATGATGGGTTTGAAAAGAGCCCTGAAGTTTTTCAATATGGATTTTGAAGGAAATCACCACAGCGGGGCAGACGATGCTTACAATGCTGCCAGGATTTTAAGAGAAATTCTGGAGTAAATTCTAAACAATAAACATTAAAAAATGAAAACAACAGATAAAATATTAATTATAGATCTTGAGGCCACATGTTGGAATGACCGCCCACCAAAAGGTCAGGAGAGTGAAATCATCGAAATCGGTGTTTGTATCATGGATGCTAAAACCGGAAAAATTTCACAAAATGAAGGGATTTTAGTAAAACCTCAATCCTCAAAAGTAAGTCCGTTTTGCACGGAATTAACCTCAATTACCCAAAAAATGTTGGATGATGATGGCATTTTGCTGGAAGATGCATTGGATATCCTAAGAGCAGAATACGATTCTGAAGAGCTGACCTGGGCGAGTTACGGAAATTATGATGTAAATATGCTTCAAAATCAGGCAAGAAAATTCAACATCGATTATCCGTTGAGTGATGATCATATAAATGTGAAAACTTTGTTCGGAGAACTGCATCCGGGCGTCAGAAAAAGTGTTGGTATGGCGAGAGCTTTAAGCGAATTAAATCTTAAGCTTGAAGGAACGCATCACAGAGGTGTTGATGACGTGAAAAATATTGCGAAAATTCTGCATTGGTGCTTAAAAACTGATTTTTTATATTAATTAACAGAATAAAATTAATTTGACTTATTGCCAGCTCCGGCGAGGCATATAAAGCTTTTACCAATAGCTGCAATAAAAAATAATAAGGCGATAAATTGCTCTTTACCGCCTTACCCTATTATAAAATATTAAAATTGAATGTTCTATTTTGAACTGAAAAAGTAAAAGAAAAGGCAATACAATAAAATATTGCCATTTCTTTAATAATTTTTTTCATCGTGTGCTTTCATTGAAATTGAAAAACGTTCAGCTTATCAAAATCAAAAATTTATCATTTTAGTAAAATTTAAATCAGGTTCTATATTAATTTTGCAATATTCCTTATTAGTGTTTTGTTTATCAGAAATAAGGGGCGTTATTTCTTAATAAACTTTTCATCATTGTGTTTGAATCTCTAAAACCCCTGACTTAAATTTTCTGATGCAAAGAGAACGAAAATCTCCGCATAAACCAAAAAACGGGCATACCATTGATATACTAGTTTTAAGTAACTTACTGAAGATTAATCGTTTAATTTTTAGTAGTTTGTTTTAAAAATAGGAAATAAAAAGTAAGATTGATAAAAATAAAAAAGACTCTAAAATTTAGAGTCTTCAGTTTTAATAACATAAACAAAGCAATAAGGATGTAATATTACCTTGTAATTATTAATTCTTCATCATTGTGTGTTTAGGCTGTATCTACATTTGGGGCACTCTGCAGATACTTTCCCTCCTTTGAGATCTCTGGTAAATTGGGGCAAATCTACCTGGAGACCCTATTTTATCATTGTGTTTTAGTAAAACTTTCAAATCAATTTGAATCATCATTTACGTATGTTTCATTTTTACTTTTTTTATCATTTGTGTTAATTAATTTCATCAAATGATTTGTTTGAATTACTGTAGCAAAGAGAAACAAATTTCGTGAAAACACAAAAAAAGTAGTATACCATCTGTATACTACTTTTGTTTAAATTGTTGAAAACTAGTTGTTTAAATTTTATTGTTATTTTGGCTTAATTAAATTATTTAACCAAAATTCCATATTCTGCTCTGTAGGAATGCTAAACTTTTTCCTAAGGTTTTGTTTTCTGTTACGAATAGTATTTACAGATTTGTAGGTATAATCTGCAATGTCTTTTATTGTAAATCCCAAAAATGTATATGCACAAAGAATTAATTCGGATGTTCTGAGACTGGGATTGATTTCCCTTAATTTTTTCTGAAATTCAGGGTAAACCTCCTGAAACCTGAAATAAAATGAAGGATCATTATCTTTTGCAAGTTTTATAACTTCCTCATAAGCATTATTTACTTTTTGTTGAAGCTCAGTGGTTTCCATATTTTTTTGTGAAATAAGCTCATCTTTTTGTTGTAAAACAGTATTTGCTTCATTAAGAACAGCTTCTTTCTGATGTATATTTTTTCTCAACAGTCTATACGTTATAAAAAGGATGATTATAAGAATAATAATACCAATTAAAATAAATAAGTAATTTTTATTTTGTGTAGTAATAAATTCATCATTTTTGTCTTTTAAAATAACATTAAGAGCATAGTCTACATTTTTGGCTTGTTTGGTAATTAATTTTTTTTGAAGCTCAGAAAATTTATTTTTATACTCTTTTTGTTGCTTCGTATCACCTGATTTTCCATATAGGTCTGAAATTTTTTGGTAAAGCTCATTATTCACAAAATGATACGGGGCGATCGACTGTTCCTTTATATTTTGTATAGCCTTCTTGTAATAGTCAATTGCTTCAGGATACTGCTTTTTTGCCGCGTAATAATCTCCAAATTTTGTATAATCGAGAAAAAGAACAGGATCCTTATATTTCTGATTTACAGAAAGACTTTTTTTAAAGTAGAATAAAGCAGAATCAGATTTTTTTTCGAGAAAATACGTTCCTAAATATTTATAAAGATCAGATAATTCTAAATGAACATCTTTTTCAGGTATTTTTTTTAATGTCTCATAACAAAGCTTTGAATAATATAATGCAGAATCCGGCTTGCTTGCACCAATATTTAAATAAGTTTTTTGAAGTAACTTAAGTGAAGTTTCATCATTTCGGCCCTTTAAAAGATGCGTAATTGCAGGTAATTCTCTGTCGAATTGTGAGACCATACCGAGCGTGTAATAATTGAAAGCCTTTACTTCTTTAAGTTGGGCCTGCAAAAGCTTGCTGGTTTTGGTATAAGGCTGTTGAGAAGCCTTATTAATATAGGATAAACTTTGTTTTTGAAGCTCTAAGAAAAACAGAGCTTCTGCAATTTTACAGTAACTTTCAGCTATTTTTTGAGAATTATTTGATTTTTCTGCTAAAACGCTGGCTTTTTTTGCATAATCTAATTGATCAAGATTTTTAAATTTCTTCCGGCTGTTTTCAGCTTTTTGCAATAAATTATCAATTTCTTTTATTGAAGAAGTTTGACAGATTGCCAAATTTGAATATAAAAGAAATAACCCAATAATGCTATTTCTAATAAAAAATGTTGTTTTACTCATATTAACTTTGCCCCTTAAAGTTATTGTAATATATTAATTTGAAAAATATTAACACAACAAAAATAAGGCGTTAATTTTAAAAATAATTCAAATATTTTCTATTTTAATTTATTTTTTTGTTTTGATGGATTTATTTTTATGAAAATAAATTATGTATTTAATTTTTAAACTTAAAAACAAAAAAATAATAGCAGTAAAAGTAATATCGAATATGGATATTATTTCACCGCTATTAATTTCATCATTTGTGTTTTTAGAAAAATACTGAATACATTTTTGGGGCAATGTTATTAAGTATATTTTCTCATCATTTGTGTTTTGCGTAAATCGTACAAACCATTTGAATAGTCATCATTTGTGTTTTTACTTTGTTTTTCATTTTTACATTTTACGTCATTTGTGTTAATTAATTTCATCAAATGATTTGTTTGACTTACTGATGCAAAGAGAAGCAAATTTCATGAAAACACAAAAAAAGTAGCATACCATTGATATACTACTTTGTTTAAGTTGTTGATATTTAGTTATATATTTATTTGTCTCGCGTCTTTTCAATTAAATTTCTTAACCAAATTCCCAAATCTAGCTCAGTCGGCAAGTTGAATTTTTTTCTTAAATTTTGTTTTCTGTTTCGAATCGTATTTATTGATTTAAATGTATAATCTGCAACATCCTTAATGGTAAATCCTAAAAATGTATAGGCACATAAAATAAGTTCTGAAGTCCTTAAAGTTGGACTTATCTCCATTAATTTTTTTTGAAAATCCGGATAAATTTCCTGAAAACGAGGATAAAATAATGGATCATTATTTTTTGCTAATTCAATAATTTCATTATAGTTATCGTTTACTTTTGATTGTAATTCTTCTGTTTCTATATGCTTTTCAGTAATAATTTTTTCTTTTTCATCCAAATTACTGTTTATTTCGGTAAGAATATATTCTTTATGTTGCAGTTTTTCTCTTAAAAGCTTATAAAAATAAAAGAATATTATTAATAATAATAAGATACTTATAGAAATCCAAACATATTTTCTTTGTTGAAATTCTGTATATTCTTCCTGTTTATCGTTCAAAATATTATTCAGAGCATAATCTATATTTTTACTTTTTTCGGCGAGCGCTTTATTTTCTTTTTCAGTAAATAAATCTTGATACTTTTTTTGAAGATCTTTTTGGTTCAGATAGCCGTAACATTCTGCTATAGAACTGTAGATATCTCTGTGAGGCAGTATTGAAACAGTATTTTTCTGCATTTTTTCCAATGCTTTAAAGTAATAATTTAATGCTTTTAGATATTCCTTTTGCTCTTTATAATAATTTCCGTAGACTAAAAAAGATAAAAATTCTTCCGGTTTATTATACTTTTTATTTATTTCATAGGCTTTTTGAAAATAGTATAATGCAGAATCACTGTTTTTTTTCTTTAATTGAAAGTTACCTAAAGCAATGTATGTGTTAGACATTTCTCTTGTAACTTCATTTTCAGGAAAACCTTTTATTAAATTAATACTTAATTTGTAATAAAAATCAGCAGAATCAAGCTTATTGTTATCAAAATAAACGTTGCCTATATTTCCGTAAGTTCGAAATAAAACTCTTAAAGAAGCGGTATCTTTTTTTTGAGAAAGAAGCCTCAAAATGTCTGACATCTCTTTTTTTCCCTGTGATTTTAATTCTAAGGTGTAATAGTTGTAAGACTTAATCTCTTTTAGCAAAGCTTGAAGAATGATGTCTTTTTTTGTATAAGGCTCTTTCTCAGCCTTTTCTATATAATAAAGACTTTGTTTTTGTAATAATAATGATGCCAGAGAACTTGCTATTCTATAATTACTTTTTGCAATTCTTTCTGAATTTCCTGTTTTTTTTGATAAAATATTAGCTTTTTGTGCATATTTTAAAGCATCAATATCATTATGTTGCTTGAATTTTTTTGATGATTCATTTAATAAGTCATCAATATCTGAAAACTGATTTTTTTGACAAACAGCAAAGTTTGATATCAAGAAAGTAAATAGCAGTAAGCTATTTTTGAAAATAATTTTTTTAATCATGCGTAACTTTCGCCCCGTTAAAGCTATTTTATGACTTGTGTCTGAAATTTTATGAGTACAAAAATAGAATACTTATTTTTAAATACACAATATTATTAGTGATTTAATCATTTTATAATTAAATATAAAATAATTTACTTTAAAAATAGATAATTAATGTTAGATTTTAATAATTAATGTTTAAATAAAAAATAGTAGACCGATACTTAATCTTTCTACTATTAATTTCATCATTGTGTATTAAATTGCAAAAGCTCGGGGAATGCTGTTGCTTGCATGTTTAAAAAAATACCGGATAAATCAGGGAAAATACTACCCGGTAAATTTTTCATCATTTGTGTTTTTAGTAAATCTATCAAATCAACTTGTCAAACCAATCTGAAATCTCATTTGAATGCTAATTTTTTTTCTTATTTACCATTTGTGTTAATTTATTTCTTCAAATGATTTGTTTGATTTACTGCTGCAAAGAGAAGCATATTCCATCAAAACACAAAAAAAATAGCATACCATTCATATACTATTTTTGCTTAAGTGCTTGTCAATTAGTTGTTTAAATTTGTTTTAGTATCTGAGTTTGCCGGATTTATATTTAAATTGCATTGAATGTGGCTGAATTTTTTAATAAATCCTAGTTTTATAACGAGAAATATTAATGAATTTTTTAAATATGGTGTTTAATATGAGTCAGAAAACAATTTCTGATAATTGATAAATTAGAATAAACTTTAAAAATAAAAATCCGGTAAATTATTTACCGGATTCTGTTTCAATTTCTTCTTCAAATGTTTTTTTCCATTTTGCAATTGTAGTTCTGCTTATTTTGTATTTTCGCGACATATGACTGGTAGAAAAGCCGTGCTTTTTTTGGTACTGTAGTAGCTTAAGCATTGTTTTTTTATCATAAGTTTTTAGTTTTTGATTGTTTTTCAGGCTTTCTTTCGATTGCTTGAATATTTTTTCGTTAAAATTTAAAACGTCCTCCGTAGTGTTTAAACTCTTTAAAAGCTCTTTTATTTTTGGATCTTTAAGCTTTTCAGGATGCTCCATTTTCAGCATATCCTGATAAATTTTGGCGTAATTCGGTCTCATAAGATATTGCTTTAATTAATGTCATCAATTTTTTGCAACCATCTGTGAAGCGTACTTTTAGGGATGGAATATTCTCTTACCACATCATTTTGAGTCATTTCTCCGGACTGTATTCTTTTGATAATAAATTCCTTGATTTCCTGGGTATAAATATTTTTTCTGAAATAGGGAATTTTATCCGATTTCTGAGCATTTTTATTAACAGCCGAAGGTGGGGAATATAAAATAAGATGCGAGCTATACAATCTGAAAAAGTCATATTCCAAAAGCTTGCTCCAACGTAAGAGTACTTCTGTGTCTATTGATTTACTGCTGTAAGTGTTTTCAACAGCTTCTTCGTCCTGATTTAAAAAATTACAGATTCTTTCTATCGCAATTCCCTTTTCGTCAACTCTTTCTTTAATAAATTGTCCGATATGTATTTCTTTGTATAACATTTTTATTATGTAATCCTTAGTGTGTTTATTAATTAATTTGTAGTGGAAATAACGGGTTAATTATTTCAAAATTAAAAACTGATTAAAAAAATAAATCTATTTGAATGATTAACCTGTATATTCTTCTTTTAATGACAAAATATATGCCGAGTTAATTAGAGTAATTTTATACTATAGATATTTCTATTAATCAGATAAGTTTATTGATCATTTCAATAATTATTTGAAAATTATTTGCAGTAATGTCAAAAATTATAAAATGATTAATTTTTATTGATTCCAAATATAGAAAATTCCAAATTTAAAACAAAAAATAGAATTGAAAAGTTTTGTTAAAAAGCCATATTTGTTTAAATTAAACTCAATAAATCTGCGATTGTGTGAAATAAATATTATTTATTTTCTGCTTAAATACAAAAAATTCTAATTACATATTCTTCAATAATTGTTGAAAAAAATTAAATTGTATAAAACTACATAACTCCATACCTTTGCATTTAACATTAAATTCCTGTAGGAGTAATCTAAATGGAGCATATTCTTAAAATATTCGATTTCTCGAAAAAAATAAATTATAAAAACGAATTTCTTGCAGGTTTTACCGTCGCGATGACGATGATTCCGGAATCTCTTTCGTTTGCGATTCTTGCCGGGCTTTCTCCGTTAACGGGCTTGTATGCGGCGTTTATGATGGGATTGGTAACTGCGGTTTTAGGTGGCCGGCCAGGAATGGTTTCTGGCGGCGCGGGAGCTACGATTGTTGTATTAATCGCTTTGATAAAATCTCACGGAATAGAATATCTCTTCGCAACGGTTGTTCTGGCGGGTATTTTTCAATTATTGGTCGGCGTTTTTAAGCTTGGTAAATTTGTACGTCTAATTCCACAACCTGTTATGTACGGTTTTTTAAATGGCTTGGCAGTCATCATTTTTATGGCTCAAGTCGAGCAGTTTAAAATTGTTGGCGCAAATGGAATGGTTAATTGGCTACAGGGTACATCCTTATATATAATGTTGGGTTTGACGGCTCTGACGATTGCTGTTGTTTATTTTTTTCCTAAAATCACAAAAGCTGTTCCGGCTTCGTTAGTGGCTATTTTAATTGTTTTTGCAGTGGTTTTGGGTTTTAAAATTAATACAAAAACAGTGGCAGACATTGCGCATATCAGTGGAAATCTGCCAAGTTTTCATATACCGAAAATTCCTTTTTCCTTGGAAACTTTACAGATTATTTTTCCTTATGCTATGATTATGGCCGGAGTTGGATTGATTGAATCTCTTTTAACTTTATCAATGGTTGATGCAATTACCAATTCAAAAGGAAATACAAACAAAGAATCTGTTGCTCAGGGAATTGCCAATATCACCAACGGCTTTTTCGGCGGGATGGGAGGTTGTGCAATGGTGGCGCAGACTTTAGTTAATTTAAATGCGGGTTCACGAGCCAGATTATCAGGAATTATTGCATCATTAATGATTTTAATCATCATTTTAGTGGGAGCTCCTTTTATTGAAAAAATTCCGATGGCGGCGTTGGTTGGGGTTATGATGATGGTTGCTATCAGTACTTTTCAATGGGTTTCGATTAGAATTGTCAATAAAATGCCAAAATCAGATATTTTTGTCGGAATGACTGTCGCTTTAATTACCATTGTTCTGCATAATCTGGCGTTGGCTGTTTTGGTTGGCGTTATCATTTCTGCCTTGGTTTTTGCATGGGATAATGCGAAAAGAATTCGTGCCAGAAAATATATTGATAAAAATGGTATTAAATATTACGAAATTTTTGGGCCATTATTTTTTGGTTCCGTGACGGCTTTTACAGATAAGTTTGATCCTGCAAATGATCCTGGTGAAGTAATTATAGATTTTAAAGAAAGCCGTATTGTCGATATGAGCGCTATTGATGCTTTAGATAAATTATCAAAAAGGTATGCTCAGGAGAATAAAAAATTACATTTAAGACATCTAAGTGAAGACTGTCGAAAAATGTTGAAAAATGCAGAAGCGGTTATTGAAGTGAATATTCAGGATGACCCGACGTATAATGTAGTGCCTGAAAAGTAGGAGAGTCACAGAGTTTGAGAGATTTGGAGACTGAGAACTTGTAGTCCCGAAGGGCCGATTTAGAAAAGGATCATATAAAATACGAAATTCACGATTAAAAATTCAAAATTCACCATTCAACATTCACGATTAACCATTAACTATTAACCATTAACTATTCACCTTATAATCCCAGTCAGTTATATTTTTTCAATTAAAGGAAATTCCGTTCTCATTCGTTTATCAATAATAAATCATAAAATATCATAAAACAAAGTACCAACACTTTGGATTTATCATAAAAATTTTATCTTTGAAAGGAATTGAAAAATTTAAGCACAATTGATGATAATAAATACGAACCATTAAAAATCTTTTTCAAGAAAAAAGCTAAATAAAACTTTTAACTATACCGTTTTGAAAACAGATATCGACATCCACAATCACTCACATTTTTCCTTTGATCTGTGGCTTACTTTAATAAAATCTCACCCTGAATTTAAAGCAAAAAGAGTTGAGCTGTTCTCCTCATTTTTTGATGTCAGAAAACCGATTGAAGAAGTTGCAAAAGTTGTAAAATATTACGATGATCTTTGCAATACCATTAATGAAGTTATTGGCGGAAATGTTGATACTTTTGAGATTTATTTATTGATTTTAGGTGCTTTAAATGTTGATTTAAAACAATTGAACAAAGAAAAGCTAAATGAATTTTATTTAAAAAGCGAAGAATTATTTTTGGAATACAAACCCGTTGTGATTTTCGAAAATTTGCATCAGTTTTTTGATGAAATTAAAAATCAGGGAAAGACAATAAATATTTTAAGCAATACAGGTTTTATTAAAGGAACAACAATGAGAAAATTTCTGATTGGGGAAAACCTTGATCAATACATTGATTTTCATATTTATTCCGATGAGCTGAATTGCTCAAAACCAAATCCTCTTATTTTTCAGGAGGTAAAAAACAGAATTAAAAATCAGGATATGCTGTTGGATCAGATTTTGCATATCGGTGACAATCCGATCGCTGATTATAAAGGCGCAAAAGATTTTGGTTTTAATGCACACTTACTTAAACACTAAATTGATATGAATAAGAGGTATAGTCTACATCACATTCATTCGGCGGAGGAGTTTACTTTTTCGCCTGCAGAATACAGCTATTTCAAGTACGGAGATAAGTCGTATGCCGAAAAATTCGCAAAAGAATTATTTGAAGGATTTATTTCTGAGCACGAAGATATTTTAAATACAAATAAAGAAATCGTGGTTTTGCCAAGTCCGTACATGGCGATTCCGACGGCTTCTAATTTTTTATGTTTTTATTTTAAAAAGCAATTGGATTTTTATTTATTTCAAAAAGGAAAAAAATCCAGTATTTTATCAAAAATTAACAGAAATCATACCTACACAACAGATTACGGAAATCTAAGTTTTGAAGACCGTAAAAATCTGATTGCCAATGATACTTATTATCTTGATAAAGATTTTTTAAGAGGAAAACTTTGTATTTTTATAGACGATATTAAAATCACCGGAAGCCATGAATTTACAGTGAATAAAATTTTGAATGAATTCAATGTAAAAGCAGACTTTTTATTCATGTATTACGCTGAATTGATGAATTTTGACATTGATCCTAAAATTGAGAACTTTTTTAATTATCATGCTGTGAAAACTGTAGAACACGTTGCAGAAGTAATGATAAAACCAAGTTTCCAGTTTAATACAAGGATTGTAAAATATATTTTAGGCCTGGATTCAAGTAATTTTGAGTATCTTACGTCTAAAGTAACAAAGCAGCATATGGATAAATTGCTGGAGCTTGCAATCAGTAACAATTATCATTTAATAAAAGAATACGAAAATAATATTAACACATTAACGCAAACTGAATTATATTATGGCTATTAACTTACAAAAAGGTCAAAGAGAAAATATAAACGCCCCTAAATTCACTGTAGGTTTAGGTTGGGACATCAACAACACGTCTACAGGAACGGGATTTGATCTAGACGCTTCTTTGTTTCTGTTAGGAGAAAACAAAAAGCTGGTTTCAGATAACCACTTCATTTTTTACAACAATCTTGAGTCGCCGGATAAGTCAGTGATTCACTCAGGTGATAATTTGACAGGTGACGGTGACGGAGATGATGAGCAGATTAAAATTGATTTAACTAAAATCGATGCTGCAATAAAGGAAATTACAGTGGTGGTAACGATCCACGATGCTGAAGCAAGAAAACAAAACTTCGGACAGGTAAGAAATTCTTTCATCAGAATTTTCAACACAGATACGAACGAAGAGATCTTAAAATATGAATTAGACGAAGATTTCTCGATCGAAACAGCGGTAGAATTCGGAAGAATCTACAACAGAAACGGAGAATGGAAGTTCGAAGCTGTAGGAAGCGGCCAAAGAGACGGTCTTGAGAAATTTGTATCAATGTATCAATAATTTAGTATGGATAATCAACCCAATCAACCCAACGATCCATTTCAGGAAATTGAGCCTCTTAAAACATTCGAGCCAATTCAACCGAGCCAGCCGGTTCAAAATACAGCTCCGGCAGTTCTTGTAGACAGGGACGGAAATGTAAACCTGAACCAGCTGCAAGTGGAAGAACGTCAGAAATATGAAGCTCTTGCCAATTCCATCGATGAAACCAATCCGGGATCAATCGTGAATTTCGGAGCTGATCTTCAAAAAACACTGGCCAATCAGAGTGACAGCTTCTTGGGAAATGTAAGAAGGTCAAATTCTGGGGAAGTAGGAGAAATGATCAATAATTTATTGGTCGAATTAAACTATGTAGATGTTGACGAAATCAACAACAGAAACCCTGTAAAAGGATTTTTGAGCAAATTACCTTTTATGAAAAAGGTAATGACGCAGGTGGAAAATCTTTTCGCTAAATACGACAAGATCGTTAATAATATTGATCAGATTTCACATAAAGTAAACGCAGGAATTATCACTTCCTCTAAAGATAATGCTGTTTTACAGACTATTTTTGACAGCAATGTAAATTCCATCAAACAAATTGAAGATCTTGTGATTGCAGGAAATTTAAGAATGGAAAAAGCAAGTCAGGAATTAGCGCAGATGGAAACCAACGTTCAGAATTATGCTGATTATCAGATTGCTGACAAACGTGATTTCATCAACAGATTAGACCGAAGAATGGCGGATTTGAAGGTCGTTCGTTTAATTATGATGCAGTCTCTTCCGCAGATCAGATTGGTACAGAACAACAACGTTTCAATCGCCGAAAAAGCGCAGACAATTTTGACAACGACATTGCCGGTTTGGAAAAATCAGCTTTCGCTGGCGGTTGCGATGCACAGACAGCAGCAAAATATTGAAATTCAACAAAAAGTATCTTCTACAACAGAAGAAATTTTAAGAAAAAATGCAGAGCGTTTAGGGCAAAACTCAATCAATGTTGCTAAAGCGAACGAACAGACAATCGTATCGGCTGAAACATTGAGAGAAACGACCAATATGCTGATCAATACGTTGAATGAAGTAAAACAGATCCAACAGCAGGGCACGGAAAACAGAAGAAAACTGGATCAGGATTTACAGACATTGGAACACGAGTTAAAAGCAAATATTAGAGGTTAATAACTGAGTACAAAGGTGGATGATGAAGCTGTAAGCATACTGTCACAAAGCAAAAGGAGATTAACAAAGCTTAAGCTTCTTTCGAATTTTTTTGAAAATGTTGATATAATATCGATTTACATTAAAACTGATATTATACATAAACTTTTTGAAGAAAATAAGACATTAGATTACAATAAATTAGAGCTTTTTCATCTGCAATACACTGATAGTCTGATAGAACTGCTAACCAAGATCAAAAAGAAAAAGGAAAACGATCTGTTGGCTGTTATTAACGAGATTAATATTAATAATCAATACATTGAGGCTTTCGAAGAAAAGAAAGTCGATAGTTTTGAAACGGACAGGAAAATCTACAGCGGTATATTTTCCCAACATTTGAGAAATCTGTATAAAGATCTTACGGAGGATAAATTTACCCTGAATTGGAATGATGTTCTGTATTTTCAGAAAAGATACGGAGCGGAATTTTACAGAACGGAAGCTGATGAAGCCAAATTAAAAGCTCATGCGGTGCCTTCTTATCAATATCAGGACTATTCGATCGAAAGAAAATTGTTGGGAAAACTGAATATACATCAGTTTAAAGTCCGTTTTGTGTGTGGTTTCCGCATCAACAGGAATGAGTATGAATTGTTTAAGATTTTTCAGTCTGATGAACATTTTATATTTAATGTTGAAGAAAAAAGAATGTATTTAATTAATGATGAATTATCTTATTTAAATACTTCAGAAAACGAATCCAATCAGATTTCAATTATCAACCAGCTGAAAAGAAAGAATGAAGCATTGGAAGAAACCATCGACGAAAGAAAACGCAGCTTACCAAACGATGTAGAAACTGTTTTAAAAGACTATCTTCGAAATCTCGAAAGTATTGATATTATGAGTAAAATATTTGACGTGAATGAAGAAACGAATATTCTTCGCGCTATGTTGAATTTAAATTTAAATAATTAAATGTAAAAAGCTTGAGCCCCGAAGGGGCGATACAATAATAGCATGGGGTGAAACCCGGTGAACAAAAATCATAATTTACATTTGCAAAATATAACAAATAATTAAACATAAAAAGATGGCTATTAACTTACAAAAAGGTCAAAGAATTAACCTGACGAAGGAAAACGGCACAACTCTTACGCAAGCTTGTGTGGGAATCAACTGGGGAGCAATTGAGAAAAAAAGTTTCTTCGGAGGAGCAAAAAAAGAAGCGGTAGATTTAGACGGCAGCTGTATTTTATATGATTCAAATAAAAATGCAACTGAGGTCATTTATTTCGGAAACTTAAAATCTAAAAACGGTTCTGTAAAGCACAGCGGCGATGATTTAACAGGCGACGTTGACGGCGATGACGGTCTTGACAATGAAGTGATCACCGTAGATTTCAGCCAGTTGGATGCTAATGTAGAGCACGTTGCCATGGTTTTAAATAGCTACAGAGGTCAGGATTTCGGAACAATTCCTTTTGCATCTATCCGTATTTATGAAGGAACTCCAAAAAATGTAAAGGAAGTTTTTGCTAAATATGATATCGCCAACGATGCCTCTTTTAAAGGTCATGTTGCTATGGTGATGGGAGTTTTCTATAAGAAAAACGGAGAATGGAAATTCAACGCGATCGGAGATCCTACAGCTGACAGAAAGTTAGAAGAAACGATTAAAACAGTTCAGCAAAAATATTTGTAATATAAAATTAAGTTCAGTTCGTTAAATAGAAACGGGCTTTAGCTCTTTTCAGAATAAATAAGTCTCAAATTTGGCTTCAGCTAAAACTTATTAACCGAACAATATTTAATTATAGATTTTCAAATTAAAAATAAATCAGCAATAATTGTATAAAATGCAGTTATTGCTTTTTATCATATTAAAACACATAAAAAAGTGGATAAACATCAAAGTATTTTAGACCTGCATCCCGGTTTGGTATGGGGATTTGCAATAACGGTTCTTATCATGTTGCTTCTCGACTTGGGAGTTTTCAACAAAAAAAGTCATGAGGTTTCTTCCAAAGAAGCTACCATCTGGTCAATCGTCTGGATCTCGCTGTCTATGGTATTCTCGGGGGTGGTGTATTGGGTTTTCAATACAGATGGAAGCCCTGCAAGTCACGCGCTGGCAGTGGAAAAATTCACGCAGTATCAGGCCGCTTACTGGATCGAAAAAGCACTTTCCGTGGATAATTTATTTGTATTTATCCTGGTTTTCGGGTTTTTCAAAGTTCCAAAATATCTTCACCATAAAGTCCTTTTCTGGGGGATTATCGGAGCATTGATTTTCCGTGCGATCTTTATTTTTGCAGGAGTTGGATTGATTAATTTAACCTATTTGCCTGAAATGAATATTTTCGGTAAAACAGTTCAAATCAATATTGTAATGGCGCTTTTCGGATTATTTCTGGTATATGCCGGAATTAAATCCTGGGGTGATGGTGACGGTGATGATGACGAAGATTACAGTGATACAGCAGGCGCAAGATTAATTAAAAGTTTCTGGAAAGTTTCTGATAACTATGATGGAGATAAATTCTTCACCATTCAAAACGGGATTAAAATGGCAACACCGCTTTTAGTGGTGGTGGGAGTAATTGAATTTACCGATGTTCTCTTCGCCGTAGATTCTATTCCTGCTATTTTTGCGATTTCGGATGATCCTTTTATCCTTTATACATCGAATATTTTTGCGATTTTAGGATTAAGATCATTGTATTTTTTATTGGCGAATTTCATTCATATGTTCAGCAAATTATCTTACGGATTGGCAATTATTTTGTCTTTTATAGGAATTAAAATGTTAATTGCTCCTTGGATCCACATTTCGTCTCCCATTTCATTAGGAATTGTGGGGGGAGTATTGATAATTTCTGTCATATTATCCATCATGTTTCCGGATAAAAAGGAAGATGATGCAAAAATTGAAGAATAAAATAAATCAACCTCAATACAGAAAGGCTTTACAAATCGTAAAGCCTTTTTTATTTGAAGCTTTTTCCCGCTTTCCACTATATCTTTTTGGTTACGGGTGGAGCGAAGCGGAACCCGTAACCAAAAAGGATGTCATTCCAATCGGGGCTAGGGGTATTTGTCGTTTTTTCAATTTATCATAA
The DNA here is from genome assembly GCF_900100115.1 of Chryseobacterium soldanellicola. Taxonomy (GTDB): domain Bacteria; phylum Bacteroidota; class Bacteroidia; order Flavobacteriales; family Weeksellaceae; genus Chryseobacterium; species Chryseobacterium soldanellicola. The sequence continues at coordinate 888,860 of NZ_FNKL01000001.1, read as the reverse complement.
TCAATTCAACCTTTTAGTCATGCTGAAAGGACCTAATCATAGTATTAAATACTAATTTGAAGAGATTCGAGTCTACTTTCGTCGAAATGACAGTCTGCTGCAAATAATTCGCCTGGCACTCGAAACATAAAACTTTAAACTATCTATATTTCAAAAGCTTATTGATTTTCATCCTCGTTTGTAGAGAAACTTTATACGCTTCATCTCTCAATTTCTGTATTTTTCCGACGGGATGAAAAAATGGCTTACTTTCAAAAGGGTTAAAAGAAAGCATTTCGTTCTCACACGTGTGAAGGTCAAGAAGGGAATTTTTATTGATTTTTATCTCTCCGATTTTTATAAATGGCGAATTTTTCCATTCTACATTGAGCCTGTTGATGGGCTGGTCCTGTAAATTGTAACAGATTTGTATAAAAACATCCGCAGTAAAATCATTAGTGTTTAAATAATTTTCGAGAGCATCTTTAACCTTTAATTTCTTCCCAAAATTTTTATTTACAGATTTCGGACTTATTTTTATTTTGATCATATTTTCTCCCAACCGGTAAGCTCCGACAGAATGATAATCGAAAGAAAGTAAAAAATCGTTTCTCTTGCTCCAGAGCTTGACCATATTCTTTAAAAATGAGCCTGTAAATGTTGAAGGAATGACCTTTACAATTTGCATCATTAAAGAAAAAGAGCTCCATTTTTTGATAAAAAACCGATTGATCGATGTAAATAATTTCAGAAAAACACTTACGGAATTAATCGGAAACAAAGGAAAGTTCACCAAAGGATAATTGGCGATAAGATCTCCTGTTTCATCCTTAATTTTCACCGAGAAGCCATAAGCAGGAACGTCTTTCTTTGTTTTATTAATTTTCAGATGTGCGTTGGAAAACCGGATCATCAAATCATATTTCTCCTTATCAAAAAATTGCTGTAATTCTTCGGGAACGTTTTTATCGATTAAAAATTCGCCTTTTGCAATGGCGTATGTTTTTGCGTGAGCATTTCGGGTTGCGTAATTGACATCACTCACGGAAGGTGACTGCTCAACAAAATCTGCAATGCTTTGTTTATTGATTTCAAGGAGTTCTTTTTCCTCGTCAGTCAGCTTATCGAATTTCTTATTATATTTTAATGGATTTGGCATTTAGTTTTTAAATTCAATTATAACGCCAAGTTTCCGAAATGCTATTAACTCAGTATTAATGATATTTGAAATTATTTATAAGCACAAAATGAGATAATAAAAACTTTAATATAACAATTTGGAAATGAATTTATTAAATGAGCTGAAAAGGTTCAGAAATAATTTTAGTGATAATTATTTTAACGAAAAACTTCCGTCTCCCAATTTCTGACTTCACGCCCCAAAAACTTATCTTTGTAAAAAAATCAATTATGGGAGTAGCAGATTTGTTATTTAAACGTAAAAAAGAGCTTGCTGAGAAAAACCTTAAGGATGGCAAGGAATACATGGAAGAATATGGCAAAAGAGAAAGTGTGGTGCAGCTGCCAAGCGGTTTGCAATATGAGATCATCACAGAAGGCGACGGTGAAAAACCAGGCCCTAAATCTGTGGTAAAATGCCATTATCACGGAACTACCATTGCAGGAAAAGTTTTCGACAGCTCTGTAAAAAGAGGTACACCGGCTTCCTTCCCTTTAAATAAAGTGATTAAAGGATGGACAGAAGCATTGCAATTAATGCCTGTGGGAAGCAAATGGAGATTGATTATTCCACCACATTTAGCATATGGAGAACAGGAAGTGAGCAAAGAAATCGGACCAAACAGCACGCTTGTTTTTATTGTGGAGCTGTTGGATATCAAATAGTTATAAATAATTAAATAAGTTTTAACTTATATATAATTTAAAAATTTACCTGATTTCGGGTAAATTTTTTTTTAATGAAATAGCAACACACCATTTTTGTCATTCCTTAGGAATTTCTTGTTCAGATTCCTACAGAAATACAAATGTTGGATTTGAAAAATTTAAATGTAATAAAATTTGTTACATTTAAAAATTTATCTATCTTTGCAATGTAATTACGATGAATAATACAAGATTTGCTACGGCAGTACATATTATGACCTTATTGGCGAAAAGTCCGCACGAATGGCTCACTTCAGAGTGGATGGCGGGTAGCATCAATATAAATCCCGCGGTTGTTCGTAAAGAATTAAGTGTGCTGAGAGAAGCGGGTTTAATTATAAGCAGACAGGGAAAAGAAGGCGGAAGTCAGCTTTCCAGAAATGCAGATTCAATTACGATCTCTGAAATTTATTCTGCAGTCAAAAATACAGATGTTTTAGGGAAAAAAAATCAAAATCCTAATCCTATTTGTACTGTTGGCAGAGATATTAATGATCATTTAAATAATCTATTCATAGAAACAGATAAATTGGTAGCAAATTTTTTAGGAAATAAAACACTTAAAGAATTTACGGATCAGTTTGAATAAAAAATTTATCTATAAATGTAACAAATTTTATTACAATTAAATTAAATTAAAAATATGAAAAAAGTAGCAGTAATCGGTGCGACAGGTTTTGTGGGAACACAAGTAGTAAAAGAATTGACAAACAGAGGATATGAAGTAGAAGCGATTGTAAGGGATGCCTCTAAAGTTCAGAAAAATGAAAAAGTAACGGCAAAAAGTGTAGATGTCAATAATGTTGAAGACTTAGCTGAGAGCTTGAAGGGAAATGATGCCGTGATCAGCGCTTTTAATGCAGGCTGGACGAATCCTGATTTGTATAATGATTTTCTAAACGGTTCGCAGAATATTGAAAAAGCTGTTGAAAATTCAGGCGTAAAAAGATTTATTACAGTTGGTGGAGCAGGAAGTCTTTTTATTGACGGAAATCAATTGGTTGACAGTCCGGATTTTCCGGCAGAATATAAAGCAGGAGCAACGGCAGCAAGAGATTATTTAAACAAAATCAAAGAAAATAAAACATTAGACTGGACGTTCTTCAGCCCCGCCATCGAAATGCATCAGGGAACAGCAGGCATCAGAACCGGAAAATACAGAACGGCACTGGAAAATCCGGTTTTTGACGAAAACGGCAGAAGTATCCTTTCCGTTGAAGATGTTGCGGTAGCTTTGGTAGACGAGCTGGAACAGAATAACCACATCCGGGAGCGTTTTACAGCAGCATACTAATTTTTTCTTATTAATTTACAGAGTTAGGGCGGCACCGAAGGTGCCGCCCTAACTAAATATACAAATTAAATTACTTTATAAATTCATAAACAGCTTCGGATTTACCGGAGTATTGTTTTTGTGTACCTCATAATGAAGATGAGGCCCTGTAGAACGCCCGGAATTTCCGGATTTTGCAATCACCTGGCCTACTTTTACCTTATCATTCACTTTCGCAACCAGTTGCGATAAATGTCCGTAAAGGGTAGCAAGACCATTTCCGTGAGAAACGATAACACAGTTTCCGTAACCTCCTTTTTGACCGGAGAAAATTACGGTTCCTGCTGCAGTTGCGATCACATCAGAACCAAAAGGAACGGCAATATCCAGCCCTTTATGGAATTGCATCTGATCAGCTTCCGCAGGTGGGTTATTTTTTTCTGCAACGACTTTATTTCCTGTTGCAGCAATGGTTTTAGAAGAAGTTGCTGCTGAAGCAGAGGCAACCGGAGAACTTGTTGCTTTCGGAGTTACCATTACTTTTACTTCCCTTTTATTTCCGTAGCTGTCGGTCACTTCAATAATTTTTTCCACAGGTTCTGCTTTTACTTCAGGCTTTGCGGCGGCAACAGTGGCGGGTTTTGATTCTGTGGCTGCACCGGTTTTTACGGAAGCATAAACGGTTTTAAAAGGAATAGGATTTTTTCTGATCCCGAAATTTGATGAAATATAGCCGTCTGTAGGCATTCCCAGCGGAACTTCCATTAATTTTTTCTGAAGATCCATTAAATACTGGCTGTATCTGTTGGATTGTTTGGCAAGATATACCGAATTGGAAATGCTGTCTTTACTTAAAACCTGCAGTTGAGAACTTGCAATATTCTTTGATTTTAAAAATGAATTAAGCTGAGCCACAGTCTGATCTACCATTCCGAGATCAGTTTTCATCTTTAAATAATCTACACTGTCTTTTTGAGTGTTAATTTTTACCAGATTGACTTCATAGGTTTTGTCATCTCTCTCCGAAAATAGTTTGGCAATGAAAACGCCTTGTGCAAAAACTACTGATAAAAGCCCTCCCAAGAGGATGTTTACGTTCCTTTTGCTGCTTAGAAATTTCTTCATTTTCTTCTTACTTAGTATTCAAAACGGTTTTAAGCTTGCAAATTTAATTAAAAATATGTTTTAGGACTTATTTTTAACAAAACTTTAGTTATTTCTGTATTTAACGGAGGATTAGATATTTAATTGTCTCAGAGTGTTAATTTTTTCTAAAAATGGCTTTTATCATATGATTAAAAGTCTTCCTCAATCTTTGTTTTAATATATTTGCAGTTCACATTTCAATTATGGCGAAAAAGAAAACAAATTCAGAATCTTCAAATGCTAAAAAGGCCAAAAATGACGTTTCTGTTGGAGTAGTAGGAAGTGGAAGTTTTGCAACAGCAATTGTGAAAATGCTTGTTGAAAACTGTAAAGTCGTGCACTGGTGCGTAAGAAATGAGTTCGTAAAAGGAGCTATTGAACTTCGCGGGCACAACCCGACGTATCTTACGGCAGTCAATTTTAATCTTAAAAATTTAAAGCTTACAACCGATGTCAACGAATTGGTAACCGCTTGCGATATTGTGGTTTTGGCAACACCGTCCATTTATCTTTCCGATACGTTGGATAAAATGAATTGTGAATATAAAGACAAAATTTTCGTTTCTGCGATCAAAGGGATCATTCCTAAAGTGAATGATGTCGTGGCACATTATTTAAGAGATGAATTTAAAATCGGCTTTAGAAACCAGGCCGTAATTGCAGGGCCGTGTCACGCCGAGGAAGTTGCTATGGAAAGGCTTTCATATCTTACGGTGGCAACGGTGGAAGATGAAACCTCTCAGAAGTTGGTTGATATTTTTAATTCCGATTTTATTAAGGTCCACTCAAGTAAAGATATTTTAGGAAACGAATACAGCGCTATTTTAAAAAATATTTTTGCGATCGGAGCCGGGATTGCAAGCGGATTGGGATATGGTGACAACTTTACAGCTGTTTTTGTCTCAAACGCTATCCGTGAAATGGAAACTTTCCTGGAAGCCATCTATGAAGCGCCGAGAGATGTTAATGAAAGTGCTTATTTGGGAGATTTACTCGTAACCGCTTATTCATTGTTCTCCAGAAACCGAAGCTTAGGAAACCTTATCGGAAAAGGATATACCGTAAAATCTGCAATTCAGTCTATGAATATGATTGCAGAAGGATATTATGCCGCAGATTCTATTTATAAAACATCAAAGCAGAAAGGATTAAAGCTTCCGATTATCGATACGATTTACGGGATTTTATATGAAGGAAAAAATGCAGAAAAACAATTTAAAAAGCTGACTGCCAAATTGAATTAAGATAGATTTAAATATTTTAACATTAAATAAAAATGCTTCGACTCCGCTCAGCATGACATTTTTAATACTATTCGTTTTATTAGCGGTTAATTTATAGCGATGTCATGCTGAGCGGAGTCGAAGCATCTTCTTAATCATCTTAAAACCTTAATTATCCTTAATGGTTTAAAATTTAAATCAATCTTTCAATTAATCAAAATCGATAAATTCTATCCTATTTTTTAGCATAATCAAAACTTTAAGTTTCACTAAAATTTAACCTGTTAAAATCGTTAAACAGATTTTTATTCTTAAAACTTTTCACGAACTTTGATATAATAAAATTAAAAAATTATGTCACAATCGCTTATTAGCAGAACACCAAAACCTAAATATGACGTCGTACTGATAGGAGGTGGGATAATGAGTGCCACTTTAGCAACATTACTTCATGAATTTGATCCCAATCTAGAAATCGCGATTTTTGAAAGGCTTGGAAGATTTGCTAAAGAAAGTACCGCCGCATGGAACAATGCAGGAACAGGCCACTCAGCTTTTTGTGAATTAAATTACACTCCCGAAAAACCCGACGGAACTATCGATATTTCAAAAGCGGAAAGCATTGCAGAACAATTTGAGATTTCAAAACAGTTCTGGTCCTATTTACTGACGAAAGGATATATAAGTGAACCCAAAGATTTTATTAATTCCTGTCCTCACATGAGTTTGGTATTTGGTGAAAAAGATGCTGAATATTTGAGAAAAAGGCATGATAAAATGTCAGAATCCGTCATGTTCAAAGGCATGGAATTTTCTACAGATCACGATAAATTAAGAGAATGGATTCCCTTGGTCATGAGCAAAAGAAATCAGTCCGAAGTAATGGCTGCCACCAAAATGGACATGGGAACGGACGTAAATTTCGGAACTCTGACAAGAAAAATGGGAAGACATTTACTGGAAGATTCTAATGTTGAGGTTTTTCTGTATCATGAAGTAAAAGATATTGATCCCCGAGAAAACGGGGAATGGGAAATGAAGGTAAAAGACAGAATCCACAGTCATAAACAAGAGGTTGTGGCAGATTTTGTCTTCATCGGAGCAGGTGGTTATGCGCTTCCGTTGCTCGACAGTTCGGATATCAAAGAAAGTGAAGGATATGGCGGCTTTCCGGTTTCCGGAGAATGGCTGGTGACCCGCAATCAGGAATTGGTGGCAAAACATCAGGCAAAAGTGTACACCCAGGCAACGGTAGATGCACCGCCAATGTCTGTCCCCCATCTGGATTTAAGAATTATTGATGGCGAAAAAGCGCTTCTTTTCGGCCCGTTTGCAGGTTTTTCAACTAAATTTTTAAAAGAAGGAAGCTATCTCGATTTGCCTGAAAGCGTTAATACAAAAAACTTAAAATCATTATTCGGAGCCTGGTGGCATAATATTCCATTAACGAAATATCTGATTCAGCAGGTTGCGATGACAAAAGCGCAAAGAATACAGCATTTAAGAGAGTTTGTAAAAGATGCTAAAGAAGAGGATTGGGAATTGAAAGTTGCCGGACAGAGAGTGCAGGTCATTAAAAAAGATGAAAAAGAAGGCGGAAAATTAGAATTCGGAACTGAAGTTGTTGTCAATAAAAGCGGAACGATTGCGTCGTTATTAGGCGCTTCTCCGGGTGCTTCAACGGCTGTTTATGCCATGCTGAACGTTCTGGAAAGATGTTTCCCTGAAAAGCTCAACGGAGAATGGAAGGATAAATTATTGGAAATGGTGCCTTCTTACGGCCAAAAGCTTGCCGATCATCCCGAGCTTACAGAAAAAATAAGAAATTACACAAAAGAAAAATTAAAACTTGAATATTAAAAAAGTGAATTGTTAATTGTAAATTTTAAAATTGATATTTGCAAAATAATTGACAATTCACCATTGACAACAAAACTATGTCAGATACACTTGTAAAACCAATCATTGTAAAAGAACTGCTGGAATCCCTTCAGACCAAAATTGAGGAAGAAAAGCAGGTGATCGTGCATTGTTGTTTTCCTGCATCGCCATTTTTAGGAAATCTGATCAGAATCTGGCGGACAACCTATCTTTTTGATAATCAGTCTGATCATAAAAGTAAATTGATTCATGCTGAAAATATTACCATTTCTCCAAACTGGACAGCCGTGCCGTTTATGAGGGACTTTTGGTTTACCCTGGTGTTTTCAGGGCTTCCGAAAGACTGTAAAAGCTTTGATTTAAAGGAAGTTATTTCCGAAGAGGGCGGTTTTTTTGTAGGATCTATCAAAAGAAACTCTTCAGATATTTACAGAGTTAAAATCTCGGAATCATATATATAAAATGTAAAGCTCCATTGTAATATGGAGCTTTTTTTAGCTTAAATGTTGGAAAATTCATTTTGAATAATTAAATTTTCAATGCAATATTCGGCAATTGCGGTGATGGTTACAAAGGGATTTACACCGATCGTCCCGGGAATAAGAGAGCCGTCCAGCACAAATAAATTTTCATGCTGTTTTAGTTTTCCAAATTCATTTGTTGCCTCATTGAGGACACAGCCACCGAGCGGATGATAGCAAATATTAGCTCCAAACCCATTGTTAAAGAGCAGATGAGCCCTTGTTCCACCATTGGCTTTATTCATTTTTTTTATAAAATAGTCTGCATTTTCCTTCATTTTTTTTGTATTGCTTTCATCCCAGTTTACGACAAGCTTATTGTTCGCATAAGAGACAGAACCTTTCTTTTCAACCCTGTTGATTTGAAGATAAAGTGCTGTTGCAACATCCATTCCCATTGGTAAAGGTGCGATTTCCGTAAAAAAAGGATGCTCGGGATCATCCCAGTTGTCAACACCCGCAACCGGAATTGTAGACTGCTGAGATCCGGTGCCTCCATGTAATGTATTCACAAAATTTCTTCCCGTCATAAAGTTTCCGTTGTTACCCCAGTTTTTTCCTACGTTTTCGTGTAGAGGAAAATTATTTACAGCATTAGAACGCAAAAGAAGCTGTAAGGTTCCCATAGTTCCTGCTGCGAGAATAAGCTTTTTGCAATGGAATATTTTTCCCGTTACCATATTTCCGGAAGTATCAATTTGATTGACGTTTAATGAATACGTTTTATCATCATTCATCCTGATATGGTCTGCATGATGAAGATCAAGAATTTCCAGATTTCCCGTATCCAGCGCTTTTTGAAGATACGTCTTGTCGATGCTGTTTTTTCCGTGATTGTTCCCGTAAATAACTTCTGTATTAAAAGCCGATCTGGGAACCTCATTTTTATATTCACGCTCCATATAATTAAAATCATAAACATTGGGAACTCTCATGGTTTTGAAGCCGGCTTTGTGAGCTTCTTCCTCACCAATTCTTGTAAATTTGTAGAACGGACAGGTTTTAAGAAATTCCTCATTGATAACATTTACTTTCAATTCTTTTCTGGCTAAAGGAAAATAAACAGTATAAAATTTTTCTGAATCGAGTTGAGGAAAAACTTCCTTGAAATAGCTTTCTTTAGGAGTAACAGCCATACCACCATTAACAAGAGAGCCGCCACCTACCCCTCGCCCCATCCAGATGTTGATATTTTCAAACTCCATTCTGTCTAATGCTCCGGTGAATGGGGTAAGGCTGAAGAGATTCATAAACGGGGCGATGGTTTTTTTTCTGAGCCATGCAGCACTTTTCCCAGGTTTTAATAAATTAGAATAAGGGATTTCAGATTTTCCCCAGTTCAGACCCATTTCAAGCATAATAACCTTTTTTCCGGCTTCACAAAGTCGTAACGCAGAAACGGCACCGCCATATCCCGAGCCAATAATGATAATCGGAACCTCAATTTCCTTACGGTCATATTTTTCTCTTATCTTCGGTTCGATTGCCTTGATAAGAGGAGAGTTTAGAAAATAAAAGCCTCCGACAGCAAGTAAACCGGATTGAATGAATTTCTTTCTATCCATTGGTTGTATTTGCTTGCAATGTGTCAAAAATTGTGCTATAAAATCATAATGTTTTATTAAATAATTAATAGTTGGGAATATCTTTTTTAAGTTTAATTAAAATTTTATTTGAAAAAAAATAATTACGAAAAATATTATTTGGATTGAGTTTTTTATGATAATTCGGGTCTGTAAAAATAAAAATTCATAGATTTAAATATTATTTGAATATCTGAAAACCTTGTCATCATTAATGAATATGGTACATTTAAAATTCTATGCATCTGAAGATTTTTCTGAGCTTAATTATGCTCTGGATGAAACTCAGATACAATATACATCAACGGCAGAAATGGCTTTACAGAGAATTAAGGAAAGAGCCGACGGTAAAGCCTTTCCCGTAACGATTTTTGAAGATGAAAAGCCTTCCGGATTTTTCGTTCTGGATTTTGGGAATGATAAATTTGACCTTACAGACAATGTAAATTCCGTTTTGCTGCGATCACTATCCGTAAACCCTCAGTTACAGGGAAAAGGAATCGGAAAGGCTGCCATGCTGGAAGTCGATCAATTTGTTAAAAATCATTTTAAAGATTGTGAAGAAATCGTTTTGGGAGTTAATTTCAACAATCCTGGCGCTTATGATCTTTACATAAAAGTGGGTTATCATCACGAAGGAAAAACCATGATCGGAAGAAATGGGCCTCAACGGATCATGTATAAAAAACTTTAAGAAAATTTTAATTCCAAAATATTCCGTTTGGCGCAATACTTTCTGCTAACTTTGAGTAACATCAAATAATAAAATATGCAAATATCACTTCAAAATCAGGTTGCTGTCATTACAGGAGCTTCAAGCGGAATTGGCTCAGGAATCGCAAAATCATTAGCTTCAGCGGGTGCAACGGTTATTGTCAACCACTCTTCAGAAAGGTCTGCAGATGAAGCCAAAGCGGTTTTAAAAGAAATTACCGATGCAGGCGGAAAAGGAATTACCTATCAATGCGATGTTTCCAAAGAAGATCAGGTGATAAAAATGTTTCAGGATGTTGTTTCAGAATTCGGAACGGTAGATATTTTAATTAATAATGCAGGAATCCAGAAAGATTCAAAGTTTACGGAAATGACGATCGATCAATGGAATGCCGTAATCGGGGTCAATCTTACAGGGCAGTTTCTTTGCGCAAGAGAAGCAATTAAAGAGTTTCTTCGCCGTGGTATTGATCCTTCCCGCTCGATTGCCTGCGGAAAAATCATTCATATCAGCTCGGTCCACGAGATCATTCCCTGGGCAGGTCATGCGAATTATGCTTCGAGCAAAGGGGCGATCAGAATGTTGATGCAGACGCTGGCCCAGGAATATGGTGCAGATAAAATCCGTGTCAATTCTATTTGTCCGGGCGCGATTCAAACGCCGATCAATAAAGATGCGTGGAGCACTCCGGATGCTTTAAACTCATTATTAACGTTAATTCCTTACAACAGAATCGGGCAGCCTCAGGATATCGGGAATTTAGCGGCGTTTCTGGCAAGTGATTTGGCGGATTACATTACCGGAACCAGTATTTTCGTGGATGGCGGAATGACCACTTTTGAGAGTTTTTCAACGGGAGGATAAGAAGAGCAATTGTCAATAGTGAATTGCCTTCTTTGTAAATTTTTATAAACTCACAATTCAATGCAAGCAAAAATTAGCTGTTCACATTATACGAATAGTTAAAAAATTCACCATTGACTTGCAAAGCAGAATTGACCATTCACCCTTTAATCATTTATTATTAATCATTTATCAATTATGCAGGAAAAGGAAAGACTTTTAGATATTTTATGGAAAAAATGGGGACCTTACGTCAGCAACCGTGAGTGGGGGCTTGTTCGCGAAGATTACAGCGAAGACGGCGACGCATGGAATTACACCAACCACGATTCTGCCGAAGCCAAAACCTACAGATGGGGCGAAGAAGGGATTTGCGGGATTTGTGATGATTCCCAAAAGCTGGTTTTTTCCATAGGATTTTGGAATAAAAAAGATAAAATGGTGAAAGAACGTTTCTTTGGTCTGTCAAACGAGCAGGGAAATCACGGGGAAGATGTTAAAGAATATTTTTATTACCTGGATTCTACGCCGACGCATTCTTACATGAAAATGCTATATAAATATCCTCAAAACGCGTTTCCTTATGAAGATTTAATTAAAACAAATGCAGAAAGAGGTAAAAATGACCCAGAATATGAGCTGATCGATACCGGAATTTTTGACCAAAATGAATATTTTGATATTTTTATTGAATATGCGAAAGAAAGTTCGAATGATATTTTAGTTAAGCTCACCATTACCAATAAATCCGGAAAAGAAGCACCATTAATTATCCTTCCGACAATTTGGTTTAGAAATACGTGGAATTGGGGCTATGACAATTACAAGCCTCAGTTGAGCTCAGAAGAAGCCACTTCCGTTAAAGTGAATCACAAAGATTTAGAAATAAAAAACATTTACGCCAAACAATCTCTAAAAACTTTATTTTGTGACAACGAAACCAATAATGAAAAGCTTTATCAATGCCCAAATGACTCAAAATATGCTAAAGACGGAATTAATGATTTTATAATTAACGGAAATTCCCAGGCCATAAATCCGAAAGATATCGGTACAAAAGCTGCATTTTTTATTGATGAAAATTTTAAGGCTAAAGAAACAAAAATTTTTGAATTCAGGATTTCTGATAAAAATTTACCACTTCCTTTTGAAGATTTTGACGGAATTTTTACCGCAAGACAAAAAGACGCCGATAATTTTTATGCTGAAATCCAGGAAGGAATAAAATCTGATGACGAAAAGCTCGTTCAGCGACAAGCCTTCGCCGGAATGTTGTGGAATAAAATGTTTTATCACTACAACGTCGAAAAATGGCTGAAAGGCGATCCTGCGGAAGTTAAACCTTCAAAATCCCGTGAGAAAATCAGGAATTACGAATGGAAGCATCTCAATAATGAGCATATCATTTCGATGCCCGATAAGTGGGAATATCCGTGGTATGCGACCTGGGACCTGGCTTTTCACACCATCAGCTTTTCTTTAATTGATCCCGGTTTTGCAAAATATCAGCTAAAGCTTTTCCTTTTTGAATGGTATATGCATCCCAACGGCCAGCTTCCGGCCTATGAATGGAATTTCAGTGATGTGAATCCTCCGGTGCACGCCTGGGCCGTTTTCAGGGTGTTTAAAATTGATGAATATTTAAATGATAAGCCGGATATAGAGTTTCTGGAAAGTGCTTTCCAAAAGCTGCTGATGAACTTCACATGGTGGGTCAATAAAAAAGATAACAACGGGAATAATATCTTTGAAGGCGGATTTTTAGGACTCGATAATATCGGTGTTTTCGACAGAAATTTACCGCTTCCGAATGGCGAACATCTGGAACAGTCAGACGGAACAAGCTGGATGGCGATGTTTGCGCTCAATATGATGAGAATTGCCTTAGAATTAGCGCTTTATAACAAAGTGTATGAAGAAATGGCGATGAAATTCTTTGAACATTTCCTTTCTATAGCCAATTCTCTCGACAATATGGGAGAAGAGCATTTCAGTCTTTGGGATGAAAAAGACGAATTTTTCTACGATGCCATTGCTTCCAATGATGGAAATCATATGTATCTGAGAATGAGAACGGTTGTTGGATTGATTCCGATGTTTGCCGTTGAGGTGATTGATGATGAAATGATCGAAAAGTTGCCCAATTTTAAGAAAAGAATGAATTGGGTGCTGGAAAATAAACCGGAATTAGCCTCTTTGGTTTCTCATTGGGAAGTTAAAGGTCAGGATTCCAAACACTTGCTTTCACTTTTAAGAGGCCATCGCCTGAAAAGACTGCTGAGCAGGATGTTAAATCCAAATGAATTTTTAGGTGAATACGGTATTCGTGCTTTGTCGAAAGAATATGAAAAAAATCCATACCAGTTAAATTTAAACGGAACAGATTACTCCGTAAAATATACTCCGGCGGAAAGTGACAGCGGGCTTTTTGGGGGGAACAGCAACTGGCGCGGGCCGATCTGGTTTCCCATCAATTTTTTAATTATTGAAAGCTTGCAGCGTTTTTTCTTTTACTACAGCCCGGATTTTATAGTTGAATATCCTACCGGAAGCGGAAATTATTTGAATTTAGATCAGATTGCAGATGAATTAAGCAAAAGATTATCCAGGATATTTTTAATAGATGAAAATGGAAACCGTCCCGTGAATGGCCAGTATCCGAGATTTCAAACGGACCCTGATTTTAAGGATTATATTTTATTTTACGAATATTTTCATGGTGATAATGGCCGTGGAGTAGGTGCTTCCCATCAAACGGGCTGGACGGGCTTAATTGCAAAAATCCTTCAGCCAAGGTTTTCAAAAAAAGAGATCGCAGAATCTGAAACAGAAATGCCTGATGATGCAAAGTAAATCATAAAAGTTCGTGAAAAATACACATACAGTTTATCATTGCGCAGGAATTTCAGCAATGATTTTCACATTTAATTCAACAAAATGAGTTTGGATTTCTACGGAATGAAAAAATTGTATGTGTAATGAAAATCAATAATTTTATTCAAATATCTGCTGAATCACTTCAAGTGAAGCCGGGATTTTAAAATCTGTGATATGATAGTGATAATACACCAAAAGGCTGTCTAAAAAATCTTTTCTAAATGTAGAATGGATCTTTATCTGATAAGGGTTTTCTGATGAAATGATACTTTTCCAAATCGAGGAAATTTCCCGGTTGAATAGCTGATGTACCAAAATTTCAGAAAAAGTTCCTGTTTCGGGATCGAGAAAATTACCACTATTAATCAATGGCGCTACACCCTGGATTTCCAGAATTTTAATTAAAAAAATCAAATGAGACTGATAATTCTGTTGCGATAATTCAGTGATAAATTCTTCAATTCCAAAAAATAAGCGTAAGTTTTTATTTTCATTTCTTAATACCTGATTCAGGAAATCCGAGATGAAAAAAATGACCGTATTGCTTTTAATATCACTGTAAATATCGTGGCTTTTTACCAGCTCAAACTTTGAAATGGACTGAATACCGCCGCCTCTTCCCAAATTAACGGAAAAATTAAGCTTGCTCAAAGGCAACAGCAATGCTTTCTTCTTGTTTCTTTTAGAATAAATTCCTTTTAAAAAGTAGGTTTGAAAACCATCTTCCTCCGAAAAGCAGTGAAGAATAGCATCATTTTCACCATATTTTATATAAGAAAGTAAAAAGCCGTCTTGTGAATTCATTAATTAACTACAGCGATTTTTGCAGTCGCTTTGTCGGAACCGTCTTCATTGGTCATTAAAACAAAATAAATCCCGGAAGCCACTCTTTTCCCTCTCATATTGTTAAGATCCCATTCGTAATAACCTCCTCTGGCTACAGCAGAATGGATCACATTTCCGGCAGCATCGGTAATTCTGATGTTTGTTTTTTCGGCTAACCCTTTAATTGTAACTTTTCCTTTAAAGTTTGAATAAACCACAGGATTTGGATAAACCAAAACGTTTCCGAAGTTAGAATTTACATCGGCGACATCACTTTGATACGTCATAATTCCGTCAAGGGTCACAAAATAAACCCTTCCTGTTTTATTGTCAACCTTGATGTCTGTAACGCTATTATTGGGTAACGGTGAATTTTCTTTTGTGAAATGTTTGATGGTTTGTTCGCCATCCTCCGATAGGTAATAAACTCCACCACCATCTACAGAAACCCATTTGTGATTTCCGGAGTCAGGCTCGATCTGTAAAATCGTATTATCTCTGAAAAGCTCTTCAGCGATTCCGTTTTGTTCAATGACGATAGCTTCTGTTTGCGGGGTCGCTTCTGTGATGGCAGATTTTGGATTTGAAAGAATTCTCAATCCGCCTCTGGTTCCGATCCAGACGTTATCATCTTTATCAATCGCGGCAGAAACGGTTCCGTTTGCGGCGAGATTATTTTCTTTTCTGATTACTTTTAAAGCGCCATTAATTGAGGCCGGATTACTTCCGTATTCTTTCATAATCAATCCGCCCGGATCAAAAAACGGGCTTGGAATATAAATAATATTGTCTTTCACAAGTGGCTTTTGAGTATTTCCTGCGGCAATTAAAGGCACAAGAATAAAATCATCTGCGGGCCTGTCAAAAAAGTAATATCCTGTATTGGCGGTCGTTCCTTCGATTAAGCCTACAGAAGCAAAAAGCTGGTTGTTTTCATCAAATGCCAACCCTGAAGGCCTGTTGTTGAAAGATCCCGAATCACTATTTTTGTATACTTTTTTAAAGACATTATTTTCCATTTTATAAATGCCTTTTTCATTAGGCAAAAATGAATAATTTACAAAGAAAACTTCACTCGGATTGGACGGATTGGCCATAACGTCGAGCACATTAAAATTGATCGGATTATTAAGAAAATAATCAGGATAATTCCATTTCGTTCCATCAAAATGATAATAACCTAAATCTCTGTAAATCGGGTTATTATAGGCATCTCTTGCGCCACTCGATACCCAAAGCTGGTCATTTACCAGAGAAATTTTATAGGAAGCATTTTTATAAGGCCCGTCTGGTCTGAAAGTATTATTTGTTTCATCTTTTACTCCGGACAATTTTGTTCCGCCATATACTTTTCCGGAGACAGTGGTTGCTGTATTACATTCTTCACCGAAGCTTGCCGTAGCAGCAAAATTTCCGTTTGTGTTGAATGTATATACCCTGTTGAGATCTGTAACGATGATATTATTGGCCGTAACCACCACATCCTGCACATCTCCAAAGCTCTGTGAAAGCGGAATAGATGTGCCACTGTTATAAAGATAAGCAGTTGTAGCCGATGAGAAAGTTAAAACACCTTCTGAATCAATGTGTTTGAAGGTTCCTGGCATCTCTGTAGTCCATGTAGAAAATACTGGGAAAGTGGTATTCATATCATGGCTTTTTAATCCTGTATTGGTTACGGAAAAGACTTTGTTACCAAGAATTGTTGCTTCATTGCTTGCTTCGTAAACACCTCCCGATAAGAAGAATGCGGAATCACCAAATTCTTTCTTTTTTAAATCAAAAACAGAAACTCCATACCCGACGGAAACTGTAGCTTTTTCGCCTGTAATTGAAATATGATTAATTTTTTTACTCCCGCTGTAGCCTGTTGCAATCGGAATATCTACAATATAAGTAACACCGTCCGGAGTGATCACATCCATCGAGCCGTTTTGATAGCCGATCAAACCGACTTTGGTCTGCGGATTATAATCAAATGCAGAAATAGCGACCTCATGTAAGCCGTTTGCTTTGGACAGCTTTGTAATTTCTCCTGTTGAAATTGTATAATAGAAAATCCCGTTTTCCGTAGCTGCCACTATTTTTCCGTTATCTTCTTTCATCGCCAGAACATTGTTGTAGGAGAACATATCCGACCATTTTTTTGAAGAAATAACCTGAGCATCTACACATTGCAGGGATGCCAAAATACCAAGAGAAATTATAGAGAGTTTTTTCATATTATGCTATTATAGAGCTGTCTATCGCCTGATTATTCCAGGAAATATGTTGTACGTTTTTATTTGAATCAAAAAAGAAATCTATTCTGCCTAAAAGCAAACCTGCCCAACCCACCTGATTGACCAAAACATTTTTGCCTTGTCTGTTTTTGAAAGTTTGTGGTTCCGGTAGGAAAGTATGGGTATGGCCGCCCAAAATCAGATCAATATTTTCTGTCTTTGCCGCTAAAATTTTATCGCTTACTTTATCCGGTTCGTCTTTATAATCGTAGCCGATATGTGAAAGGCAGATTACGAGATCACATTTTTGTTCGTTTTTAAGGAAATTTGAATAATGTTGTGCCACATCAATTGGATCTGAATACACTGTTTCTCCATATTGCTTTTTACCAACCAATCCATCTAACTGAATTCCGACACCGAAAATCCCGACTTTGATTCCGTTTTTGTTAAAAATCTTGTATTGAGAGGTCTTTCCGTCAAGAATTGTATTTTTAAAATCATAATTCGAACAGATAAAAGGAAACTGCGCATTCGGCAAAACCTTTAAAAATCCGTCTAAACTATTATCAAAATCATGATTTCCCATCGTTGAAGCATCATACTTCATCATGGACATTAATTTAAACTCCAGCTCACCTCCAAAGAAATTGAAATAAGGAGTTCCCTGAAAAATATCGCCCGAATCAAGAAGCAAAACATTAGATTCCTGATTTCTGATTTGCTGAATTAAGCTTGCTCTTCTCGCAAAGCCTCCCTGATTGGGATTTTTGGTATAGCTTTCGTCAAAAGGCTCTATTCTGCTGTGCTGGTCGTTGGTATGAAGAATAGTCAGTTTATTTGCGGATTTTAAGTCAAGAATATTTAATTCTTCCGCCATCATCATATTCGGAGCTAAAGCCATTGCTAAAGTTCCGCCACCTATTGCTTTTAAAAAACTTTTTCTATCCATTACTTTTTACCGATAAAATTTAAACGAACATCTGTATTGGCCACAACGTCAGGATTTTTCTTAAAATAATTAATGAAAAGATCTCTTAACTTAATTCCTGTCGGGATAGATTCTCCTTTTGCGAAGAATTTCATATTATCACCACCCAAAGCCAGATAATCAGACGTTGCGATGTAGTAATCCTGTGTCGGATTTACTTCTTTTCCGTTGATTAAAGTCTTGGTTAATTGTCCGTTATTAGTTTCAATATATAAATGAGAAACCGGATTGTTTACCTGAGTTTTTGCATAATAATCAAAAAGTCCCTGTAAATCTGATCCTTTCATTTTAACAATAATCACTTCATTTTCGAAAGGCATTACCTCAAACACACTTTTCAGCCAAATATCACCTTTCCCAATTGTTGTACGGATTCCTCCGATGTTAATCAGTGCGGCGTCGACATTTTTTTTAAGGTTTGCTTTCGTCCATTCATCAGCTCCTTCAAATGTATAATCTGCCAAAAGATTGCCTAAATTACTGTTGTCACCCTGTTTTGTAAGGTCTACATTGGTGTGAGAGATTTTCTGATTCATCTCTTTATCCAGTTTTTGCTTATAAGGCTCAATAATTTTTACAAACTCCTCATCATTTTTTAGCTCATTATTAATAGAAATATTTTTCTGAGTCTTCACATCTGCCACCTGCAACGGAGAAGCCGTCTTACAAGCGGAAAGTGTTGCCAGAGCAATTCCCAGTAACAAGAATTTATTTTTCATATGCAGCAAATTATTTTTAAGATCATTTGTAATCGTCAAACTTACATGCTTTTTGTGCACAATTTGAGTTATAGCGATTTCATACTATCTTTTACTATATGCAAATATAATTATATGTATAATAAAACATTATTATTTATTACAAATTCTTACCGTAAATTATTAAATTTGACAAAAATAATTCTAACAGATGAGCATTTTAAAAGGAGTAGGTGTAGCTTTGGTAACACCCTTTAATGAAGATTTATCCGTTGATTTCGACAGTTTAACAAAACTTGTGGACTATAATATCGAAAACGGAACCAGTTATTTAGTTGTTTTGGGAACTACGGCAGAGGCTGCAACGCTTTCTGACGAGGAGAAGAAACAGGTGGTAGATCATATCATTAAGGTGAATAATAAACGCTTGCCTTTGGTGTTGGGAATTGGTGGAAATAATACGCTTGAAGTTAAAAAACAGATTGAAGAAGCTGACCTTTCAGCTTTTGAAGCGGTACTTTCTGTGTCTCCATATTACAATAAACCTAATCAGGAAGGGCTTTATCAGCATTATAAAGCATTGGCTTCCACAGGAAAAAATATTATTATTTATAACGTCCCTTCAAGAACCGGACAAAATGTTGACGCGGAAACCACTTTACGTTTGGCAAATGAATTCCCGAATTTATTCTTAATTAAAGAAGCTTCGCCAAATATTTTACAGTATTTCGACATTTTAAGAAAAAAACCTGAAGGATTTTCCTTAGTTTCCGGAGATGATGAATTTACACTTCCCGTAACTTTAGCTGGCGGAGACGGAGTAATTTCCGTGATCGGGCAGGGCTATCCGAAAGAGTTTTCTAACATGGTACAGCTGGCTTTTGATAGAAAAGTTGATGAAGCGTATGAAATACATAATAAATTAGTTGAGATCACAAGACTTATTTTCGCAGAAGGAAATCCTTGCGGAATTAAAGTTATTTTGGCCGAGAAAGGAATCATTAAAAACTATTTAAGACTTCCTCTTGTTCCTGCATCAGAAGGATTATATGCGAAAATTAAAGCTGAAATGGCGAAGATTTAAAGGGTGAAACGTCAAAATGTGAAAAGTGAATAAGTCAATTGTAAATTTGAGAATTTATTGGTTGAAATTACAATTCACTTGCAAAGCAAAATTGACATTTGACAAAATATATAAAAGGTGGAAGGCGCAATGCTTTTCACCTTTTTAATTAAAATAAATTATATTATACAATGAAATTAATAAAAGCAACAGAAAACGATATTTCCTTAATTCAGGATTTAGCAAAAAGATCATGGGAAAATGCGTATGCAGAGATACTTTCTGCCGAACAAATGGATTTTATGCTGAGCGCAATGTATTCACACGAAGAAATTGCAGGTCATTTACAAAAACCTGATTATCATTATTATTTGATTTTGGATGAAAATAATGATTCTTTTGAAGGATTTATCGGGTACGAGCATCACTATGAAGAAAAAACCACAAAACTTCACCGCATTTACCTGGTTCCGGAAAGCAAAGGGAAAGGTTTTGGAAAAAATGCGTTGCAGTTTTTGAATCAAAAGGCTTCCGAAAACGGAGATAATCGCATTATTTTGAATGTCAACAAATATAATTCTGCGAAAAAATTCTATGAATCTCAAGGTTATAAAGTATATGATGAAGGCGTTTTTGATATTGGCAATGGTTTTTTCATGGATGACTATTTAATGGAGTTTTTAATTCACATTTAATTGACTTAAAATTCTGTAACATTTGATGGTAATTCTATAACAGGTGATGTGTTTTTTTAATCCATCTTTGCACCAGAACCAAATCACTCTAAAACAATACATTCATATGCTTGGTTTTAAAGCTTGTAAAGCTTTTTATCAGTATATTTTTTTTCATCCTTAGTGTTTAGATTCCTGTATTAAATAATGCAGGAGTTTTTTGCGTTTTATAAAAAAAAATAAAAAAGTTATTCTATTTCACTTTTAAATGAAATAAATTACTATATTTACGTAAAATTAGGCACACTTATTACAGGATGAAAATGTATGTTAAATTCGATTTTAATGCCCTTTGTAAAAAGGTATTAGATGAAAGGCTAAAAGAGCAAGGGCTGAAATATCGTCTGTTAAACTTTGGAGAAGTAGAATTTTATGAATCTTTTACAAAAGAACAGCATAAAATTTTTAAAAAAAATCTTGAAGATTACGGTATTGAGATCATTGAAAGTCAAAAAACAGCTTTAGTTCAAAAAATAAAAGATGCTATTGTTGAGCTTGTTTTTTCCGACCAAGCTGTTTCTGTAAAAGCGTCAATTTTTATTGCAGAAAAACTGAACCATAGCTATGGGTATCTGTCTAACTTATTTTCTGAAGTAGCTTTTACTTCGATAGAAAATTTTATTATTCTGCAAAAGATTGAATATGCTAAAGTGTTGATAATTAATAATAAAGAAAGCCTTACGGAAATTGCTAACAGGCTAAATTATTCCAGTGTGGCGCATTTAAGTACGCAGTTTAAAAATACAACAGGTATTACGCCTTCTCAGTTTCAGAAAATTATCGGAAAGAGAAGAAAAGCGAAAAGTTTGGCAATCAATTCTGAGATGCTTTATGAATAAAGAATATCTGAATGTAATCCTGGCAGATGATGATGAAGGGAATATTGTTTTTTTAAAAAATATACTTAAAGAACTGAAAATAAGAACAAAAGTTCAGGCTTTCCAGAACGGAGCCGATCTGATGAAATATCTGAACAGCGAAGACGCTCTTATCCCCGAAATAATATTCATGGATTTTCATATTCCAACGAAAAATGCTCTGGGATATCTTCATGAAATAAAATCGAATGCAAAGCTTGAAAATATGGTTACGGTCATTTATTCAAACACCGTTTCGGAAGCAGAAATTGAAAATGTTTTTGTAAATGGGGGGAATATTTTTATGAAAAAACCGAATGAATACAGCGCGTTAAAAAAAGTGGTTTCGGAAATTATCACCATCAACTGGCAATATCATACGTCCGGCTTCAACAAAGATAATTTTATCATGAAAATAGGATGAATAAAAGAAAAATTTACTTTTAACGGAATATTAAATTTTTATATTTAGCGCATAATATTCACACAAAGGTGAAAATTTTATAACAATTAAATATAATAATATAAGACTTGAACCAGAGCATATTCGCAATTTTGTAAATATAACCGAGTAACACAAAGTCACCATATAAAAACAAGGATGAATGAAATTAATTGTTTCAGGATATAAACTAAATTATATAAATCACAATGTTAATAAAACAAAATGAATTATATGTATTTCCAATGTTAAGCGTAGAAGATCTTTAAACAAAACGGTACAATCATGAAAACTTAAAAGGTAAGGGAAATTCGTTTCATTTTCTATTCCCTTAGCTTACACAGTTAGTTTTTATAATAAGCAAGTTGGAAACATAATTCATTTTGTTTTTTATACGAAAATAAATTACTTCAGATAATAATTAAAATATTTTTATACACCACATCACGAAATATTATATGAAAAAGTAATTTCTTCTAAATAACAGTTTTATAAGGGGGCCGCGGGAAGATAGCTTTTCGCGGTTTTTTTATGAAATTTTACTCCACTTATTTTTGCCTTTGTAGTGCCTCACGTAATAATTTTTAATAATCTGATTGTCGGGCCTTGCCAATAAAGGATCGGCTTCGAGAATTTTTTCTACAGTAAGCTTTGTCAGTTTAATAATCGCTGAATCATTCACCAGATCAAGCTTTTTAAAGTCTACGACACCACTTTGTTGGGTTCCTAAAATGTCTCCCGGACCTCGAAGCTGCATATCAACTTCAGAAATCTTAAATCCGTCATTCGTTTCGGTCATTGTTTTGATGCGGGTTCTGCTTTCTGCAGATAATTTGTCGGAAGTCATTAAGATACAGTAACTTTGCTCTGCTCCACGACCGACACGACCACGCAATTGGTGAAGCTGTGACAAGCCAAATCTTTCCGCACTTTCTATGACCATTACAGAAGCATTGGGAACGTTTACACCCACTTCAATTACGGTTGTGGCAACCATAATTTCCGCTTTCCCGGAAGCAAAATAATTCATGGCGGCGTCTTTTTCATCGGGTTTCATTCTCCCGTGAAGCATCGTTACGTTGTAAGAAGAAAAGAAATTCATGACATGATCCAATCCTTCCATTAAATTTTTATAATCCAGCGTTTCAGACTCCTCAATCAAAGGATAAACAAAATAAATCTGCCGGCCTTTTTCGATTTCTTCTCTACAGAAATTGTACACATACAACCTGTCTTTTTCCCGCCTGTGAGCTGTAATGATGGGCTTTCTCCCGACAGGCATTTCATCAATCACAGAAACATCAAGATCAGAATAAAAACTCATTGCCAACGTCCTGGGAATAGGAGTCGCGGTCATTACCAGAATATGTGGCGGAATTTTATTTTTAGCCCAAAGCTTAGCCCTCTGAGCAACGCCAAATCTGTGCTGTTCGTCAATAATCGCTAAACCGAGGTTCTTAAATTTCACTTTGTCTTCTAAAACGGCGTGAGTGCCAACCAAAATTGATAATTCGCCATTTTCCAGTTCTTCATGAATAATTTTCCGTTCGGATTTTTTTGTGGAACCGGTTAATAACCGAACATTAATGTCTGTTTCTTTTAATAAATCTTTAATCCCGCTGTAGTGTTGTTGTGCTAAAATTTCAGTAGGCGCCATCATACAGCTCTGGAAACCGTTATCCATCGCGATAAGCATGGTTAACAGGGCAACCATCGTTTTTCCTGAGCCTACATCGCCTTGCAGAAGCCTGTTCATCTGAATAGGTTTTTTCATATCAAGGCGGATTTCTTTCAACACTCTTTTTTGAGCTCCGGTAAGATCAAACGGTAGATGGTTTTCGTAGAAATTATTAAAATGATCTCCCACAATAGGAAAAGGATTTCCGTGAGATTGAGTTTTATGATGAAGTTTCTTCAGAGCATATCCCAGCTGGAAAAAGAATGATTCTTCAAATTTCAATCTGTAATTAGCTTTGTCAACATGTTCCAGGTCTTTTGGAAAATGAATATTCAAAAAAGTATGTTGCCTTGATAAAAACTTGAAATGTTTTATCATATATTCAGACATATTTTCTTCAATAAGATTCGGGATTTCCCTGCAAATATTCCTTAGAACGGTTTGAAAAAATTTTTGATTTAAACCTCTTTTGGTTAATTTTTCCGAGCTGGAATAAATAGGTTTTAAACGGTTGTCGGTTTCTTTTTTTTCATCAATTTCAATTTCGGGATGAGGCATTGAAAATTGATTATTAAAAACATTGATTTTTCCAAAAATAAAAATTTCCTTATTAATCGGGAGCTGATCTTTCAGCCATTTTGAATATTGAAACCAAACCAAATCCATTGTGCCTGTATCATCATTGAATTTCGCTGCAAGTCTTTTTGTTTTTCCTGTCTGGATTTCCTGTAGGCTGGTTATTTTTCCTTTAAGCTGAATTTCAATACCGCTTTCCTGAAGCTGAGAAATTTTATACACTTTACTTTTGTCCAGATAGCGGATGGGGTAGAAGTTCAGAAGATCATCCACTGTAGAAATTCCCAACACATTTTTGATGAGTTTGGCTCTTTCAGGACCGATTCCTTTTACATATTCTATCGATGTTTCAAGATTCATTTTCGGTTTAGGGATACAGGTTTCGAGTTTTGTTACGTATTTTAGATTAAATAAAAGTCCGAATTTCGGGAAAATAAAAAAGACTTCCAAAAAAATTGAAAGTCTCCTATTATTTTTATAGTAGACCCGAAAACTACGAGTCACATTTTCAAAATCTGGTTAATCTTTTATTTGAGATTTGAATTTCTTCTGATAATCTTCCCATTGTTGTCTTGTACGTATCTTTTTGAACAGCTCTTTAGAAATTAATTCTAAATAAGGTTCCAGCTCTTTGGCAGATAATTCGCCTTGTAAAATGGTAATCGGGTCTCCTTTATCATCTAAAAATACAGTGCTCGGAACGGCTGCAACATTCATATATTGTGTAAATTCGTGTAAAGAATTTTTGCCCTGCTTCTTTTCTGTGTCAGGATTTGAGAACGTTCTTCCAAAAATTTCGATACTCTTTTTTTCCTCTGCATTAAATTTTACAGCATAATAATTTTCGTTTAAGATATCAGCAATAACCGGATTACCGTAGGTTTTTTTATCCATTATTTTACAGGGTCCGCACCAGTCTGCATAGAAATCGATCAGTATTTTTTTAGGATTCTGTTTTTGTGCCTGTAAAGCCTCTTCAATTGTCATCCATTTTACCTGTGCGAAGGAAAAACTTACACAGAATAAAAATAGTATGCCTATAATTTTCTTCATAATTTGATATTTAAGTAAAAATAAGCATAATTTATCTATTCTTATTTTACATCCTGCATTAATTTTTTAACATAGGGAGATATCAAAATTAATACCACACCGGCAATTACAGCGTATAAACCCAATTGTTTGTATCCATCGGTGTAAGTGATAAAAGCATCATAATTTGTAGCCCCTTTCTTGGTTGTTGCCAGGCTGGCTCCGATGATTCCCGCCACGTATTGTCCGTAAGCTGACGCTAAAAACCACATTCCCATCATCATTCCCTGAAGGTTTTTGGTGGAAAGCTTGGTCATAATGGATAATCCGATCGGCGACAGGCAAAGTTCTCCCAAAGTGATGATCAATAGGGCAAGAGTGAAAAAATTAAGTGAGGTAATGCCCGCAAGGTTTACAAAAATTCTTGTGGCAAATAAGACATAATATCCCAATCCCAGGAAAATAAATCCTAAACCAAATTTTATTATTGTGTTCGGTTCTATTTTTCTTTTATTTAACCAAATCCAAAGCAATCCGATTAAAGGCGCTAAAAAAATAATGAAAAAAGCCCCTCCGGAATTATTAACGCCGTTTGGATCTAATCCTAAAAGATCTTTATTCAAGTTTTTAGCCGCGAAAATGCTTAACGAACCTCCACTTTGCTCATAAATACCCCAGAAAATAATAGAAAATATGATGAAAACTAAAGCTGCCCAAAGTTTTTTACGCTCTGCAGATGTTACTTTTGTCATTTCATAAAAAAGATAAAGAAGCGTAAGCGGACCGATTGTGTACATAAAATAATCTGTATAAGCGGTTTTTGCTACCATTACCATAATGATCGGAACGAAAATTAATGATAAAACATACACTCCGTATTCCTGCCATTTTGGAATTGGGGCAGATTTTACTTCTGCCATTGGATGTCCTGGCTGAAGTCCGATGTTTCCTAAACTTCTTTGTGTAAAAACAAAATTAATCAGACTGATAACCATTACAATTGCAGCTAACCCAAAGGCTACATTCCATCTCATGCCTTCCGGGATTACATTGGTAAGAAGTTCTCCTTTTCCAATTGCAATACATAAATAACCGCCTAGAAGTGCCCCAAGATTAATTCCCGCATAGAAAAGTGAGAAACCTGCATCAGCTCTTGAATCGTTTGGTTTGTAAAGCTGACCAACCATTGAAGAAATATTAGGTTTAAAAAAACCCGTTCCTACAACCGTAAATGCAATTCCGAGAAAGAAAAACTTATGAGGATCGGTTGCCAGAATCAAGCTTCCAACAATCATTAAAAGTCCGCCCCAAAATAGAGATTTTCTGAAACCTAAGATTTTATCGGCAAAAAGGCCACCAATAAAGGTAAAGGCATACACAAAAGCCTGTGTGGCACCATATTGAAGGTTGGCTTCCTTTTCATGGAAATTAAGTTGGGAGATCATAAAGAAAACCAACATTCCTCTCATTCCGTAGAAACAGAAACGTTCCCACATTTCAGAGAAGAAAAGGCTCCAGATCTGCCTAGGATATTTTCCTTTGAAATTTTGTATTTCTTCTAGCGTTGCGCTCATAATTATATATGATAATTTTAATTATTTTTATTGTCATCCTGATCCAATTCGAATCGGATTCTGTCCTGGTCGATGATTTGTTTTAATTCTTCCTCTTTTGGAAGGTACAACAAATATTTACTTGCAAAGAGATTGTTTTTATCGTTAAGAACAGAATACTTTACGATAGTCTCATCTTTTTCGGAGCAAAGCAAAATTCCTATTGTCGGATTGTCACCTTCGCCACGTTTTAAATCATCGTACATTCTCACGTACATATCAATTTGTCCGATATCCTGATGGGAAAGCTCTCCTGTTTTTAAATCAATAATGACAAAACATTTTAAAATATAATTGTAAAAAACAAGGTCAATATAAAAATCAGAAGTGTCTGTAGAAATATGCTGTTGTCTTGCTACAAATGCAAAACCCTTCCCGAATTCCAGTAAAAACTTTTGAATATGATCGATAATTGCTGTTTCAATGTCTTTTTCAGAAATTTTTTCATCGGCTTTTAATCCCAGAAATTCAAAAATATAAGGATCTTTTAAAACGCTGTGAATCGTTTCGTTGGATGATTTTTTATGATCTAAAACTCTTTCGTAGGCAAGGGAATTGATTTGTCTTTTTAGATCTCTGTAGTTCCAATTGTTTTGGATAGCTTCATGAATGTAATAATTCATTTTATCTGAATTATCCAGTCTTATTAATAACCTGTAATGAGTCCAGCTCAATTCGTGACGCAATGCGTCACATATTGGAAATGCGTGATAAAAAGAACGCATATTCCTTAAATTACTTTCATCAAAACCTTTTCCGAACTCTAAAGTTAACTTTTTAGAAAGGTTTTTTAAAGTATATTTTCCGTATCCAGCTCGTTCTTTTCCTTTTTGTTCATCTTCTACAATCAATTGTCCGATTTGCCAATACGTGAGCAATAGAGTAGAATTCGCTATTCGAAAAATCTTTTCGCGCGACTGGGTAATAATCTCTTTTACGGACTGAAATAAAGAATCTTCGGAAATTTCCATCATACGAAAATAAAAAAAACCTCTGACTTAACAGAGGTTTTAATTGTATTTTATTGATGCAGATTAGTTGACACCGTGCATCATTTTCTTTAAGATTGGTGAAATTAATGCCAAAATAACAGCAGCAATCCCACAAAGTACCACGAATACCATGAAGAATTCGAATAAGTTGTGAATTTCAAATCCTGCAAAAGTTGGATTTGCCAAAGGCAATTGAGCCTTTTCAAAAGCTGCAGCCTGATCAGCAGTTAACGTTACTTTTTTATCTAAAACTTCCTGAAGATTTACTCCGATTTCTTCTGCTTTCTTGAATTTATCACCCGTAGCAGGGATCAATGCTCCTAATGAACCCGCTAAAGCATAACCGGCAGCATTAGAAATAAAGAATACACCGTATAATAATGATGCAAATCTTTTAGGAGCCAATTTTCCAACCAATGATAAACCGATTGGAGATAAACAAAGCTCACCACAAGTTTGAATGAAATATAGAAGCATCAGCCATTTGATGGCCAATAATCCTGAATTTCCAAGATCTTTTACATTGTGTGCAATGATAAAATAGCTTAAAGCAATTAAAGCCAGACCCATAGCCTGTTTCATTGGAGAAACCGGTTCTTTTCCTTTTGCTCTTAATTTATCCCAACATAAACTGAAAGGAACAGCCAGTAATACAACGAAGATTCCGTTGAAAATCTGAACCATTGAAGGCGGCATATTCCATCCGAAAATGCTTCTGTCAGTTTGGTTATCTGCAATAAATGTTAATGAAGATCCTGCCTGCTCGAAAGCTGCCCAGAAGAAAATGATAAAGAATGATACGATATAAATTACCCAAATTCTGTGTCTTTCAATCTTGTTTTCAGCAGAACTCATAATTAAGAATGCCAAAGAAATACCTGCTGCATAGATGAAAGGATAGATAACTCCTTTGATCAATTGCCCCATTTCTACAGCTTTGAATCCGAATTCACCAACAAGTAAATACCTGAAAACGAAGAATAATACAACGAAAATACCTCCAGTAATTCCTAATGAAGCTCCTGAGAATTTCGCTGTCTGAGTTTCACCTTCTTCAAAGTCTGCGCTTGTATTGTTTTTCGGAAGCCCACCAATTGGTCTGCCTTCCGGTGTTACTACATATTTATTTTTAAGGATAAAGAATGTTATCGTTCCTACGATCATAGCAATTGAAGCTGCCAAAAATCCCCATTTAAAAGCAAAAATATCTCTTACTCCTGTTGTCGCATCTTTTACGTCACCTAAATATGGGCAGATAAACTGTCCTAAAAACGCTCCGATGTTGATTCCCATATAGAAAATGGTGAAAGCGGAATCTAATTTTGATTTTTCCTGTTTTGGATAAAGACTTCCTACCATGGAAGAAATATTAGGCTTGAAGAATCCGTTACCAAAAATAATAACGAATAATGCCGACCACATGATCATTTTTGCACTTCCTAAATCTGCGGAAAATGATGATGCACTGATGAAAAGTAAAAACTGACCGATTGCCATTAACGATCCACCAATTAAAATTGCATTTCTGTTTCCGATATATTTATCTGCAATGAAACCTCCCAAAAGCGGAGTCAGATAACATAAAGCTAAAAATCCACCGTAGATGATCGCTGCATCAGCTTCTTTTATTAATAAGGAATTTACCATGAAAAGCGTCAAAAGTGCTCTCATTCCGTAAAAATTGAAACGCTCCCACATTTCTGTTCCGAAAAGAACCCATAATCCTTTTGGGTGTCTGGAACCCTTATTCTCTACAAATTCATCCGCTTTCGGACTTAATGCTTCAATATTATCCATTTCTATTGTTAATTTTTGTTAAGACTGACAAATATAGTTTTTTTTGTGTTTTCGGCAAGGTTTTAATTTTATATTTAAATAAAAAAGCTGCAGAACGATTCTGCAGCCTGATATTCTTTATGAAATTTGAAAATTAATGCCCTTTTTCTTTCATGATTTTATTTAATCTTTTTAACATAGAAAGTCCTAAAAGTGTAGCAAATATCAATAATGCGAAATTTACAAGAAAATAATTCATCTTATTATCGTAGCTGTACCAGGTACTTGCTAAAATCCCGGAAAGCTTATTGCCAACAGAGTTTGCCAGGAAGAAACCTCCCATCATTAAAGCCGTAATTCTTGGAGGAGAAAGTTTAGAGACAAAAGAAAGTCCCATCGGGGAAAGGCAGAGCTCGCCAACCGTAATAACCCCGTAACCCGCAACCAGCCACCAGGGTGAAACTTTTACGGCACCGTTATCACCAGCCCAGACTGCTAAAACCATCACCAAACATGATAATCCTGAAATGAAAAGTCCCAAAACGATTTTTGTAGGGGTTAAAGGTTCTTTGCCTTTTCTTCTTAAAAAAGCCCAGAATCCTACAATAAGCGGCGTTAAGGCAATTACCCAAAACGGATTGATAGATTGAAATAATTCTGTATTGTATAAATAAACTTTTTTCTCAGGATTTTTTTCTAAATCTGCCCTTTGCTCGGGAGAAATATTTCTGAAATAAATATCTTTTCCGGTTTCTTTAATTGTTTTTCCGCCCTTGTCTTTTTGGGATTGATATTGATCGTCGTAAACAGAAACTTCTTTGTCTTCGTACCCTTTTCCATCGACCATATAAATTCCTTCCAAAGGCTTTTCTAAAGCTGCGGGAACACTTCTGTCGGTGTAATAATTGGCCCATCTTGTCAAAGCGGTTCCGTTTTGCTTAAAAACTGCCCAAAAGAACATACTGATCATAAAAACCGATAACAAAGCTCCGATTGATGATTTTTCTTTCGGTTTTGCTTTAAAATAAAGTGAGCCATAGAAGAAAATAACGGGAATACAAGCAAAAATAAAGGCATCTGTACTGTCGCTTCCAAAAATATTTCCGGGAATAAACCAACCGATAATTCCTGCAGCGATTGCCGGAACGAAAACCTTCATTAAAATTTCAGAAAGCTTTGTATCACCCTTCTCTACAGGTTTCATTTGAGCCGCGTGGATATAATGTTTTCTGCCGATTGTGAAAATCACCATTCCGATTAACATTCCGACTCCGGCGGTAATGAAGGCTTCACCCCAACCGAATTTATTTCGCATAAAAGCCGCAATAATGTTACAAATAAACGCTCCAATATTGATTCCCATGTAAAAAATATTATACCCGGAATCTTTATTGGCTTTATAAGGCTCTTCGGAATATAAATTTCCTAATAAGGTAGAAATTGTAGGCTTAAAAAAACCGTTTCCGATGATAATTAATGCTAAAGATCCGTAAAATAAAGGCAATTCTTTGAAAACACCCATCCCGATATATCCGGCAGCCATTAAAATTCCGCCTAAATAAATGGATTTAATATAACCTAAAACTCTGTCTGCCAAAAATCCTCCGATGAAAGGAGTTAAATAAGTTAAAGCGATATAAGTTCCAAAAATATCATCTGCAGTTTTGTCCGGAAGCCCAAGTCCGCCTTTCAAACCTGTAGGTTCAATAACGTACAGAACAAAAATTCCGAGGATCAAATAATACCCGAAACGCTCCCACATTTCAGTAAAAAAGAGGAAAGGCAGGCCTTTAGGATGTTTGGTTTTCATGTTTTCAAATTTCAAATTTCACAAATATAAAATTTTAAAAACAATAATCGAATTTTATTAACTTTGACTCAAATAAAGATGAGGAAAATGGAAATTACATTAAAAGATTTAGAAAACAATATCAAAACACTTCCCGAAAATTTTTATGAAGAAGTGAATGATTTTATTGATTTTTTGAAGCATAAACATTTTAAAGGAAGACAATATAATGTTCCGGAATGGCAAAAGGAGGAGGTGAGAAAAAGGATGGAATATTCACGAGATAATCCTCAAAGCTTTGTTTCGGAGTCTGATATGGATGATTTTATAAACACTTTAGGAAGTGAAAGCTGAAATTATTTATACTCATTTTGTTAAAAATGATTTAACGGAAATAAGCGAATGGTATTCTAAAATTGATAAAAATTATGGAATTCTTTTACTAAAGAATTTCGTTCGAAAATTAATTTTATAAGGGAGAATCCTTCATCTTTTGAACAAAAATATGATCATAACAGAGTGGCTTTTCTCAAGAAATTTCCCTACGGGATTCATTATCCTTACAATAAAGATAAAAATTTAATTGAAATATATTCTGTTTTTCATACTTCCAGAGATCCTGATAGCTGGAAAGCCGGAAAATAAAAATCCGAATCTTATACATAAGATTCGGATTTTTTATGGTTAAATTTTATAAATTCTCTAAAATAAAATCCGTCATTTTCTGATACAACTGCGGTCTTGTCTGTCCACCAAAAATTCCGTGGTTTTTGTCTGGATATGCCATGAAATCAAATTGTTTTTTGTTTTGAATCAAAGCTTCTGAGAATTCCATAGAATTTTGGAAATGTACGTTGTCATCAGCCGTTCCGTGAATTAACAGGAATTTTCCTTTCAATAAATTAGCATATTCAGTAGGAGAGTTTTTATCGTAACCATCAGCATTTTCCTGAGGTGTTCTCATGAATCTTTCTGTATAAACTGAATCATAATATCTCCAGTTCGTAACCGGCGCCACTGCGATTCCTGCCTTGAAAACATCAGCTCCTTTCGTCATTGCCAAACTCGTCATATAGCCTCCGAAACTCCAACCGAACATTCCTATTCTGGTCTTGTCGATATATGATTGATTTCCGAACCATTTTGCAGCGGTGATCTGATCTTCAATCT
The DNA here is from genome assembly GCF_900100115.1 of Chryseobacterium soldanellicola. GTDB lineage: Bacteria > Bacteroidota > Bacteroidia > Flavobacteriales > Weeksellaceae > Chryseobacterium > Chryseobacterium soldanellicola. The sequence continues at coordinate 856,474 of NZ_FNKL01000001.1, read as the reverse complement.
CGTATTTGCCTAAATTCATGTACGTTACCTTTTTGAATTTAGTGCCTTTATAACCCGTTCCACGTCCGTCAACACAAGCTACGATGTAACCTTTCTGAACTAAATGGTTAAACCATAGCGTATTACCGTTATCCCAAGAATTCGCAACCTGTTGAGAGCCCGGCCCTGAATATTGGTACATGAACAACGGATATTTTTTATTTTTATCAAAATTCTTAGGTTTCATAATCCAAGCGTTCATCTGATCTCCGGCATCATTTGGAATCGTAATGAATTCTTTATCAACAAAATTATCGGCTTTTAATTTTTGAAGCTGATCATTATTATTCTGAAGTTCTTTTACCGTTTTACCATTTCCGTCTTTTAGTACAAATGTGTAAGGTTTTGCTGCTGTAGAAGATGTTTCGATGAAATAATTATAGTTTTTGCTGAAATTTGCTGAATTATTTCCTTCTCCGTTTGAAATCAGCTGAGATTTTCCGTTTTCAATATTAATTTTAGAAACTACTTTATTAATGCTTCCTTTTTCTGTTGTCTGAACGTAGATCTCTTTTGATTTTGGGTTAAATCCGTAATAGTCAGTTACTTCCCAATTTCCTTTTGTGATTTGCTTTTTCAGTTTTCCATCTTTGTCATACCAGTACAAATGACGGTTTCCGTCTCTCTCGGAACCCCAAAGGAAAGAATCATCCTCTAAAAACTCAAGAGTCGGACTGTCAGTATCGATCCATTTTTCATCGGTTTCTGTGAATAATTTCTGAACGGCTCCCGTTTTTGTGTTTACTTTTAGAATATCAGAAGCATTTTGAACTCTTTCGGAAGTTATCAGAACAATTTCATCCGGTTTTGCGGTCTGAACAACATTTGGAATATAATAATGTTTGAAATTATCTAAATTAACCCTCGTTTTTTTGCCATCACTTAATTGATAAATGTGGGCGGAGGCGACAGAATTTTTTTCTCCGGCTTTCGGATATTTATAACGCATTTCCTGCGGATACAAAGACTTTCCATAGATCGGAATGTAGATTTCCGGAACTTCAGTTTCGTCTAATTTTACGAAAAGAATGGCATCAGAATTTTTTGTCCATTCATACAATCTCGCGTGCCCGAATTCTTCTTCATAGACCCAGTCTGCGAGTCCGTTTAAAATTTTATTTTTAACACCGTGCTCGGTTATTTGAACGATTTTCCCTGAATTTAAATCTTGATAGAATAAATTATTATCAACAATGAAAGAAATTTTCGTCGCATCAGGAGAAAATCTTGGTTCCTGAACGGGTTTTCCTTCATTTAAACTCATTACTTTCCCGGATTTTAAATCTTTAACATCAAATGTTCCCAGAAAAGAATGTCGGTAAATCGGCTGACTTTCCTTTAGCAAAAGGATTTTAGATTCATCATCAGAAAATTCATAGCTTTCGAACTGCCCGTCAACAATATTTCCTTCTTTCTGAGAAGTTTTGTAAGAATATTTTGCAATTCCGGTAGGTTCAATGACTAAATAATTTTCGCCATTTTTCATGGAAGTGATTCCGGCAATGCCTTTCCCACGGTAATATCCTGAATATATTTTATCTAAAGTGATTTCTTGTGCTGATAAACTTTGAAAAGCCGCAGCAACGGTAAGCGTTAGTAAGAATTTTTTCATTGTAAAAATCGAAATGTCGTAAGACTTCAAATATAGTGATTTTATAAAAAAAAGCCGACAGAAAATTTTTCTGCCGGCTTTAGTCTTTACTTATAGTGTTTTGGGACTATTTTTCCCAATTATAAACGCTTTTCACGTTTAATTGATTGTCACTGAATCTTCTTAAATAGATCACTCTGTCAGACTCAGGAATGTATTTTATGGAAGTCAGAATAGGGCTTCCACCTTTATTAGCACTGTCGTAGCTCTCTAAATTTATGGCTTTACCTTTTTCTATTCCTGTACTTCCAAGTTTAAATGGTGCAAGATTGCCTTCAGAAATAAACAGATAATTTGTATTGTTTTTTGTGAAATTTCCTACATTTCCGGTACCGTTTGTCGGAGTGGAGGTTGCGGCGCCTTCAGAATTGATGGCAAACCAACGACCTGTTCCGTAAGAAATAATAGGATCCGGAAAACGGTTGGATGGAGTAGACTGCGGCATCGTTTTATTAACGTCATATCCATACAAATACGTTTTTCCGTTTACCGTTTGTGTCAATGTGATATCTACACCCGACATTGTCGTGTTTGATCTGAATTCCGGGAATTCGCTCATCGTAATATTTCCGTTTTGAAGATTGATGAATGCCATATCTCCAAAATTACTTTGATTGATTCTTACGCCTGTAAAATAACCGAAAGATGCCAGATAATCCTGGTCATTGATAGAAACCGGGCTCAATGTTTTTAGGATTAATTTTTCTTTTAAAGGAATATCCTGATCACCCTGAGCCGAAACATATACCAATTTTGAAGATTCTTTCCAACCTGTTGATTTTCTTAGGATTAAAACTCTTCCGGAATTGGTAACTGCCGCATCAGTTTCAAAATAATCAGTGTCCAGTGTGATTTCCTTGTCCCATTTTTTAGAAAGAGTAGAAAGGTCGATCACGATATTATCAATCGTATTGGCTGTTTTTTTAGAAACAGATCTGTCATTAATGATTGCGACATATTTTCCGCTTTCTGAGAATCTAAGGAAAGTGGTTCCCTGTTTCATTCCGCCTTCTGTGAAAAGTTTCGCAACGCTTGTTGTAGTAAAATTTCCATCTTTTTTATTGAAAACGTGCTGGAAAATTTCTTTTCTGTTGATTTTGGTTTCAATTTCTTCCGTGTAAATGACAAACTGATCTTTACTGATTTCGATTGAACCTAAATAATTATGCAAAACTCCATTTGTTTTATTCGCATAATCTTTAATATAAGTATCGATCATATGTCCGTTCTGATCAAGCTTTCTCATTAAGATCTTTTTGTGGGGATATGAGCTGTAACCGTCTTCGTTAATATCACTGAAAACGTATTGGTTATAATCGTCACAAAGCACAAGCTTGATATCTTTTTCGTATTTTGAGTTGAATTCAAATGCATCACCGTAAACGAATTTCTTTTGCCCGAAAGCCAAAGCACTGATTATGGTAAGCGAAAGGATGAATGTTTTTTTCATGGTTTTTAGTTGTAAATTTTTTGTTCAAGTCCTTTTAGCTCGTTGTTTTGGTCCCAGGATAATTTCATATCCACCAAATGCTCCTGCATTTCATTTAAATATTTTTCAGCTTCAGATTTTCTACCCAAAGCGATATTTAAACGAATTAAATTCATGTAAAGATAAGCTGCGATTTTTGCATTGTAAGGTGCTTTTTTATCGTCATAATTCACTTTTTTCAGACCATCTTTCCAAAGATTGATTCCTTTGTCCAATCCTTCTAAAGCTGCTTTGTTAGGAGCGTAATCCGGTTTAGCCTGGAATTTTTTCAGGTTTGTTACAACATAAATGGAAGCTTTCTCCAAATCATCAAATTCACCTTTATTTTTTACCGTTTCAACTTTTACGGTTGAATTGATTTTAGCATAGGCAAAATTATCCGCTAAAATTTCGTTGATTTTATTGATGACTTTTTGAAGATAATTTTTTTCGTGAGCAGCAAGATTGATCTCGTTGGTGGGGCTTGAAGCAATTTCTTCAAAATCAGAAAAAAGAGTTTTGTCGATTTTCACGGTTCCATTTTGCTTTACAACCAGTTTTGTGGGTTGGTTGGCAAAGGATTTTCCTGCATTATCCTGAAAATTCGTTCTTTCCATGTTTACGGAAACTTCGATATAATTTCCACCTCTTGAAAAACCGTCGATATTAATTTGTGAAGCCAGAACTTTGTTGTCAACAATCAGTGCGTTTCTCAAATCCGGTTCGGTGTAAACAGGTTTTTGAGGAATATTTAATTGAGGTCTTGAAGGAATTCTTAAAACCGGAGGGGTTGCATTCATGGCAATTTTTTCAACGGTTTTCAGCTTATTGTACTCTGCAGATTCTGTTTTGTATTTTTCCTGAAGTTTTTTTACCTCAGCTTCATAGTCTTTTAACCTTTCTTCGTGCTGAAGCTTTGCATCTGCAACACTTTGATCGTAATTATCGACCTGTTTTTGGAAATTAGCCTTTGCATCTTTCACCACATCTTCTTTTGTGATGTTGTACGGTGAGCTTACCGCTACCGAAAAATTTCTGTTTTGGGCTTCTACAGGGTTTGACGGTTCTTTTAATAATTGAAAAGGCACATTTTCTGAGTCGATTCTCTGAGCCTGACTTATCGCGGCTGTAAATGAAAGTAAAATCGAAAAAATAAAGTTTAATTTCATGCTTAAAATTTAGTCTGCAAATTTAATTTTTTAATTGAATAAATCACGTTAAATAATTAATTTTTAAAAATATACGATAAATAGGTATGTTTTAATAGTGAAATAATTAATTAAAGTTATTATTAAATATTTCGTAATTATTCCTGGTGTACAGACTTGTTTGGCAGAAAAATTGAATATACCTTAACAACAAATCAAATAATAATTATGGAAACGAATGCTTATAACCAGAAATTAAACCGTTATGATTTAAACGATCAAATCATTTATACCGGTTTTTCGAGTTTTAAAGATGCTGATGAATGTGCGCAAAAAAAAGGTGGAGCCTTGGTGGAAGTAGGATTTAAAGATGGAAACGACAATCCCCAAATTGTAGATGAAGTAGGATTAATAGAAAAAAAGCTTCATTATTTTGTGGATGCAGGTGATGAATATAAATTTATCCATTCATCTGATCCGGGATTTAGAAAATATGCTGATGAGCTTCAGAAAATTAAAGCAAAACAGAAACAGTCTCCGCCGGATGAAAGATATTTAGCCAATTTTGAAATTGAAAATACGGAAGATCCGATCATTGTGTTAAAAAATGACCACCTTGAATCGGTGACTTCAAGAGAGCGATCAAAATATTTGAAGCATGCTAAAGTGTACGAATTAGGGGTTTCCCTGCCAAAATCTTAAAAATTTTTATCATGAGCAAAACAAAATATTCAGAAAAGGCTCAGGACAAAGTCGGAAAAGTAATGCACGAATTCAAGGAAGGAAAATTGAAATCTTCCTCCGGAGACAAAGTGACAAGCAGAAAACAGGCAGTTGCCATCGGTATTTCTGAAGCGAGAGAAAAAGGTTTGAAAGTGCCTAAAGAAAAAAAGAAAAAAAATTAAGTCAAATAACACGGCGCGGAAAATTTTTCCGCGCCGTGTTATTATATTTAAACAAATTGATCAATAATTTTTATTTAAAACCTAAATCTTAATTTATCCTTTATAATTATATAAAATTTTATAATATTCATCAGCCATTCTATCGCTATTGAACTGATCTTTAACATCATTCATTGAATTGTACTGAATTTTTCTCCACTTATTCGGATTGTCATAATACGCCGGAAGAATTTCATTTTCAAGCATTTCGTATAATTTATTTAAGTCATAATTATCCTGCTCATAAATACTCATTTTTTCATAATCGCATTTTGGAACGACAAAAGAATTTTCGCCGTGTTTTGCAAATTCCGGAATCCAGCCGTCGTCTGTTGAAAGATTGACAGAACCGTTCATTGCGGCAGTCATTCCTGAAGTTCCTGAAGCTTCTCTCGGAACTCTCGGGTTGTTTAGCCAAAGATCGGAACCTTGTTTTAAGGATTTACTTAAAGACAATTCATAGCCTGTTAAAACTGCCATATTTTTGTGGTTTTTGCTTTCTTCAACCAATAAATTGAATGTTGAGATCGCAGAATAATCCATCGGATAAGGCTTTCCTGCCCAAATAATCTGAACCGGATATTTTGGATGATTTAATAATTTATAAAATCGGTCTTTATCGTGTAAAAGCAGATCAGCACGCTTATAGCCTGCAAATCTTCTCGCCCAGACAATTGTAAAAATATTTGGATTAAATAAATTTCCGGTCTGATCTGCAACAAGCTTAAAAAGCCTTTTTTTCAATTGTTTTTTACGGTAATCAAAAACAGTTTCATCATTTTCATCTTTTGCGTTGTAAAGCGGTTTATCCGACCAATATTTAAATTCCTGGGCGTTGGTGATCGAAGTAATTTCGCAAATCCCGGAATATTTACTCCACATTGCTCTTGAAACAACGCCGTGAAGCTGAGAAACCCCATTCGCAACTCTTGCCATTTTCAATGCACAAAGTGAATGGTTGAAACGGTCATCATCAGAACCTTCAATGCTTTTCACCTCTTCCATGCTGAATCCGGAGAAATACGACATATCGTAACATAATCTTAAGTTATGCTTCTCATTTCCTGCTTCTTCGGGCGTGTGTGTCGTGAAAACCAGTTTTTCCTTAACTTTATTTAAATTTCCATTATATTTTTTCAGTAAATGGAATGCAGCGGGAAGTCCGTGGGCTTCATTTAAATGATAAACATCTCTTTCAACATTCATTTCATCCAATAATTTGGCACCGCCTTTTCCTAGTAAAATATATTGAGCCAATTTTGTAGATTCGTTGGCATCGTACAATCTGTGGCAAATAGTTTTTGAAACATGGTCATTTTCAGGAACATCCGTTGATAATAAAAACATCGGAGCCGTGTTGAAAATCTCAGGATCAAGATACCATACTTTCACCCAAACAGGCGCACTGTGAATCTCAATCTGGAATTTAATTCCCGTATCCTGCAGGAAGCTGTACATTTTTTTTGTCCATACCGGTTGTAAGGTCTGGTCGTGATTTCTCGCCTGGTCATAATACCCGAACTTCCATAAAATACCAATTCCGATAAGGTCCTGCTTAAGGTTGTAAGCGCTTCTCATGTGAGAACCCGCTAAAAATCCGAGCCCACCCGAATATATTTTTAATACCTGCTCAAGGGCAAATTCCATTGAGAAATAGGCAACTTTTTTAGAGTATTGCGGATTGACACTAAAAGGTATTTCGAAGTTTTTGAAATCCATAAACAACAGTTTTTTATTTGAAGGGGTAAAGGTATTAAATATGAAAGTAAACGAGATATTAATTATTCGATAAATTATTTTTAAAACTGTGAAATCAATAGTTTTTTTTACTTACCTTTAAGTGTAAATTTTTGATAATCAAAAACTTCATAATGTAAAACCAAAAGTTTTATGTGTCACATAACGATAAAAGGCAGCACATGAAAAAGGCATTTTCTGATGAAGATTTAATTAAAAATCTGAGCTTATATTATCTGAATCGACATTTGAAAAAGAAGCCGATCGAGAAGTATCATCGCACAATAGATGAGTCACCGCTTCATGATCGCGAAAAATATAAAAAGAAAGCCGAGATTTTACTCCTCAATTCTTTTATGCATCATTTTCCTGAGGTTAAGTTTGAAAATTTAACCTGCGAAAGCCCGGACTTTATCGCAAAATTCAATGACAAAAAAATCGGAATCGAGTTGACCGAAGTGATCAACCATCTTGAAATGAAAAAGGTGGAAAGCAGCTTAAACAAGATTTTCCGTCAGGCAGAAATACTATTAGAACAAGAGGACACTACGAAATATCGTGGTGTTTATTTTTTAGAATTCCATTCAAATATAAAATTTGACCGTCTGGAAGATCAGCAGGAAATTATACTTTGCATTTATAAAAGCATTAAAAAAGGCAAGCCTTTCGGATATGTAAAAAGCATCAGAAAATCCTTCCATCGCAGAAATGTTTTCATTACGCATGAGTATAATATGAATTTATTTGATGAATTATGTTCCGAGAAAATTTTAGAACTAATTGAAAAAAAGAACGAAAAATTTCCTTACTACGATACTTCTGTTGATGAATGCTGGCTGGTAATTGTTTCTGATATGAATTCTATTGCATCACGATATACTTTTATTCAGGACCGGGAACATTTGAATGAGGTTAAAAGCCCTTTTCACAAGATTTTTCACCTTGAAAATCTTTGCGGAAATATTACAAGTATAAAGTAATATTTGTTATTTTGTATTAATGTGCTAATTATTTTCATTATTTCATGTAAAAATGATTTATATTTAGGAATTTTGTTATTATTAATGAAAAATGTTTATATTTGATACACACAATGTTACACTTCAATTAATTAATAACCAATTCGAAAATATATGAAAAAAACTTTACTATTTGTTCTCCTATTCATATCACAAGCATTTTTTTCACAGGCGGATTGCTCGACTGCCTTAACGGTTTGTGGAAATTCAAACATTACTTACACGCCTTCAGGAATCGGTTCAGTCAATGAACCGCTGGGAGGATGTTTGCAGACAGAACACAATTCCACCTGGTACACTTTTACCATTGCAACGGGTGGAACGCTTACCTTTGAAATCAATCCGACGGGCCCTGTAGATTATGACTGGGCGATTTACGGGCCGAATAAAACCTGTGCTACCAAAGGAATCCCAATCAGATGCTCTTCCAATGACGGAACAGTTGCGGGATACCCGACAGGCATGAACATGACCGCCCTGGATACCAGTGAAGGTCCGGGTTTTGGCGATGGTTTTGTAAAGTATCTTGATGTGCTTCCGGGCGAAACATATTTTTTGTATGTTGATAATTATTCGACAACGGTTTTTACATTTAATCTGACCTGGGGCGGAACAGCTACTTTGGCTTCACCATTTACAGATCCTACCATCCAGCCTCATCCGTTTATTCCTCCTGGAATTCCGGCAGCTAATCCTGCAGATCCCAGAGAAGTAGTGGTCTGTGAGAGTCCTGCAATTTTTGATTTCAGTACTTTGACAGCTCCTATTTTAAATGCAAACCCAAATTTCTTCATCAGTTACCATACTTCTCAGAATGATGCGCTTTCAGGAGCAAATCCTATTTTGGCACCACAAACGGTAAATACAACAACAATATATTATTACAGTATTCATTATCAGGATCCCGCGAACCCTGTAAATCCAATCAATTCGTGCAGGCAGGTCGGCCCTTTTAAATTTAAACTCGGAAATATTACGGGTACTAATATTACTTTAACCAAATGTAATAACAATAATGCCGGAGTAGCGACATTTGATCTTACCAGTGCGGCTGTATTTGCAGATCCTACAGCTACTAAAAAGTATTATGAAACAATGACCGATTTGAATGCGGGAACGAATGAAATTACCAATCCTACAGCCTATGTTTCTGCTGAAGGTACCATTTATGTAAAAATAACCTCTCAGTTCGGATGTACGGCTGTAGCACAGATTATTCTGAAATTTTATCCGATTGTTGTAGTCAATGAAGCAACTTTAAGATCTTGTTTCATTGAATCAAATCCTTCTACAGCTTCTTTCAACCTTACTGCAGCAGGAGTGACCGTACAACCTGGAATTACGAAAAAATATTATCCGTCTTTAACCGATGCCGAAAACGGAACCAACGAGATCACAACGCCAACAGCGTACATCGCTCCAAATGGTGTCGTGTATATAAAAGTCATTAATGGAAACGGCTGTTATGCGATTGCTAAAGTAACTTTAGTGGTGATTCCTCCTGTATATTCTACAGTTTTGCAGGATAAAATCATTTGTATTGAAGACAAAACAACATTAGACGCAGGTCCCGGATTTACATCATATGAATGGAGTACAGGAGCGACAACCCAGGTTATTACAGACGTTGGTGTCGGCACCTATTGGGTAAAACTTAAAACGGGAGAATGTGTCTCTACACAAACCGTAAAAGTCTATCCTTCTGAGCAACCGGTAATTACAAGTGTTGATATTTCAACAAATACGGTTACGATCAATGTTGTGGGAGGAACTCCACCGTATCAATATTCATTAGATAATATTAATTGGCAGAATTCCAATGTTTTCACTAACCTTTCGAGGGGCGATCATACGATATATGTAAAAGATGCTTACGATTGTGAACCTATTGATATTACGGTTGTTGTGCCAAATTTAGTCAATGTTATCACACCAAACGGTGACGGCGTGAATGATGTCATTGATTATTCAGCATTGGCGGGAAAACAAAACCTGATCTTCAATATTTTTGACCGATATGGAGCAAAAATTTTCCAGGCTGATAAATCAAACGGCTACAAATGGGACGGAACCATGAGCGGAAGAAAAATTCCGACAGGAAATTACTGGTATTCCGTAACCTGGAATGAAAATGACAAAAAGAATACTCCCTTCAAATACACGGGCTGGGTAATGGTCAAAAACAGAGAATAACATTCATTATTAATAAAAAGAAAGCCACCTCTTTATGGGGTGGTTTCTTAATTAAATACTTTTGTATCTTTAAAATAATCAGAAAGATATAAGATTTTACCACTTTCTGAGAATTGGATAATTGTGCAGATTTCATTTTCATAAATACCTTTTCCGGACATATTTCCTAAAGAATAAGTCTGGTAAAAATATTTTCCGTTTCCTAAAGGAAAAATTTCAGAAACCTTCCATTGTATATTTTCATAGCGTCTGAAAATAGCTCTGAACAAAGCCAGAATCCTGTTTTTACCCGAAATTTCTTTTGAAGGCGGAATCCAGATTATACTTTCATCAGTAAACCATTTTTCGAGATGTAAAGGATTTAAGGAATTTAAATCTTTCATAAAATGACTGATTTTACAAATCATAATTTTCATTTATATCATATACGCGAAAATTATTAACTTGGTTTTTATTTAAATATCATGAAAGAGCTATTTATAAAACGTTTTGAATATTACAAATCTCTTGGCGATAAAACATTTGAACAGCTTTCCGATGAGCAGCTTTTCTGGAAGTTTAATGACGGAAGTAATTCAATAGCCATTATCGTAAGACATATTGCGGGAAATATGCTGTCGAGATGGACGAATTTTTTAACAGAAGATGGTGAAAAATCCTGGCGGAACCGGGACGAAGAATTTGTCAATAATTTTAAAACAAAAAGAGAAATCGTTGATTATTGGGAAGAAGGCTGGAAGTGTTTTTTTTCTGCTTTAAATCAGATTAATGATGAAAATTTATATTCTACAATCTATATCAGGGGAGAAGCACAATTGGTTATCGATGCGGTTTTCCGCCAATTAGCGCATTACCCTTATCATATCGGGCAGATCGTTTATGTTGCAAAAATGATAAAAGACGGCGATTGGGAAACCCTTTCAATTGCAAGAAATAGGTCTCAGGAATTCAATGCTGAAATGAAAAATAAGTTTCCGGAGAATGATTTTGGTTCAAATTCTTCACCCGTTTGCTTCGAAAAGAGTCCGGAAGTAAGAGATGAATATAATCAATAGATTCAATCAATTTAGGAATAATATTAAAATTACTATCTTTGCACCCTAAAATTCAGGAGTAAATAATGTCAACTTTTCAGAGAACAGCCGCATTTCACACCCTTGGCTGCAAATTAAATTTTGCGGAAACATCTACTATTGCCCGTCAATTGACAGATGCAGGTTATGATAAGGTGAGTTTTGACGAAAAAGCGAATATTTATGTCATTAATACATGCTCGGTAACGGAAAACGCCGACCGCGAATGTAAACTTCACGTAAAAAGAGCCATGAAAGCCAATCCTGAAGGTTTGGTAGTGATTGTCGGATGTTACGCGCAGCTGAAACCTGAAGAGATTTCACAAATTGAAGGTGTTGATTTAGTTCTTGGAGCTAAAGAAAAGTTTAATATTTTAAGTTATCTCGATGATTTAGAGAAAACTGATAATGAGGGTATCGTCCATTCTTGTGAAATTGAAGAAACTGATTTCTTTATAGGAAGTTACTCAATCGGCGACAGAACCAGAGCTTTTCTGAAAGTTCAGGATGGTTGCGATTATAAATGTACATACTGTACAATTCCTTTAGCAAGAGGGATTTCCCGTTCCGATACCATCGAAAATGTGATTAAAAATGCCAGAGAAATTGCCGGAAGAGGCATCAAAGAAATTGTTCTGACAGGTGTAAACATTGGCGATTACGGGAAAGGCGAATTCGGGAATAAAAAACACGAACATACTTTTTTAGATCTAATTTCAGAGCTTGATCAGGTGGAAGGAATCGAAAGAATCCGTATTTCATCGATTGAGCCGAATCTTTTGAAAGATGAAAGCATTGAATTAGTTTCTAAAAGCAAAAGTTTTGTTCCGCATTTCCATATTCCGTTGCAATCGGGAAGCGATGATTTATTGAAAAAAATGAAACGCCGTTACCTGACAAAATTATACAATGACAGAGTTAATAAAATCCGTGAGGTAATGCCTGATGCGGCCATCGGTGTCGATGTAATTGTCGGTTTTCCGGGAGAAACGGAAGAAAAATTCATGGAAACCTATAATTTCCTGAATAATTTACCGATCACATATTTGCACGTTTTCACCTATTCTGAAAGAGAAAATACGGAAGCTGCAGAAATGGAAGGCATTGTTCCGATTCCTGAAAGAAAAAAACGCAACAAAATGCTGAGAATTCTTTCTGAGAAAAAGAAAATGGCATTTTATCAGACTCAATTAGGAAAAACGCTTCCTGTCCTTTGGGAGCACGAAAATAAAGACGGCAAAATGTACGGCTTCACAGAAAATTATGTGAGAGTACAAAAAGATTTTGACCAAGCCTCTGTAAACCAGATCGAATTTTTAAATTTAGAAAAAATCCTGTCAGATGGCACGGTTTCTGTGCAATCGTCTTACGAAAGTTTTTTAGCAAAAGCATAGTCTCTTTGCAAAATTTCCACTACATTTATTTTTAACTTTTAAATATTACATTCTATGAGAGATAAGTTTTTATCTTGGGGAGCTGTTATTGTAATTATAGCCTGGGCAGTGGCTTTTTCTATAAAAGCAGATTGGTGGATTCCGATTTTACTTACCATTTTGTACGCTATTGGAATTTATAATATTACACAATCAAAACATGCTATTTTAAGAAACTTTCCTGTTGTGGGATATTTCCGGTATTTTTTTGAAAGTATTTCACCAGAAATGCAGCAATATTTTATTGAAAGAGAAACCGACGGTAAGCCTTTTCCGAGAAATCAACGTTCTGCAGTGTACAGACGTGCAAAAAACCTGAGTGATACAGTTCCTTTTGGGACTCAATTAGAAGTTAATCATAGAAAATATGAGGGAATTAAGCATTCAATTTATGCTAAATCTCCTAAAGAAGAGCTTCCGAGAGTTTGGGTTGGCGGCGAGCAGTGTTCGCAGCCTTATCATGCATCGTTATTTAATATTTCGGCCATGAGTTTCGGGGCATTGAGTGACAGGGCTCAGATTTCTTTAAACAGAGGGGCTAAAAAAGGAAATTTTTACCATAATACAGGTGAGGGAGGGATTTCTCCGCACCATTTGGAGGGTGGTGATCTTTGCTGGCAGATCGGAACAGGATATTTTGGCTGCCGAGATGATGAAGGAAAATTTAATCCTGAATTATTTACAAAATACTCTACACTACCGAATGTAAAGATGATTGAAATTAAATTATCCCAAGGAGCAAAACCCGGTCACGGCGGAGTTTTACCGGGCGTAAAAAATACCCCTGAAATTGCAAAAATCCGTCACGTTATGCCTGGAATGACGATCATTTCGCCGCCGTCGCATTCCGCTTTTTCCAATGCAGCAGGATTGTTGAGGTTTGTTCAGCAATTGAGAGAGCTTTCTGGCGGAAAACCGGTTGGATTTAAGCTATGTATTGGTGATACCAAAGAGTTTGAAGACATTTGCGTTCAGATGAATGTATTAAAAATTTATCCTGATTTTATCACAATCGACGGAGCAGAAGGCGGAACAGGAGCCGCACCGCCGGAATTTTCAGATGGAGTAGGAATGCCTTTGGAACCGGCTTTGATTTTTGTAAACAGAACGCTTAATAATTACAATTTAAGAGAGAAATTAAGAGTCATTGCCAGCGGAAAAGTTTTAACAAGCCTGGATATTTTAAGAGCCGTTGCAATGGGCGCCGATATGTGCAATAATGCGAGAGGATTTATGTTTTCTCTGGGCTGTATTCAGGCGTTGCGATGTAACAATAATAAATGTCCGACCGGTGTTGCCACGCAGGATAAAATGTTGATTAAAGGGCTCGATGTTACGGATAAAGCGGAAAGAGTGTACCATTTTCATAAAAATACCCTTCATACCTGTAATGAATTAATTGCCGCCGCAGGAAGAAGTTCTTATGAGGAAGTGGATGCAACAATGTTTATGCGAGGAGATGAATTTGATCATTTGGCAGACCTTTATTTTCCTGATATTTTAGGAAATGTGAAGCAGAAAGCAAAGTATTAAATTAAATTTTACCATATAAAAAGCCTCAACGAAAATTGAGGCTTTTTTATTTTTATTTTAAATTTTAATTAATCCTGATCAGCAGGTCTTGCTTCGGTTTTATAAACCTGGAAGTTAAATACAAAACTTCTGTTTCTGAAAGAATATCCTGTATAATTGTAATGTGCATCTCTGGCAAAAGCTGCTCTTGAAGGAACAATAATGACACCTTGTAAATTATATGAAGCCCCATTTGAAAGATCAAAAGCTTTGAATTTTTGTAAAGCCTCATTTAATCCTTCAACCATATAATAGCTTTTTTGTTTAGCAGCGTCGGTGGTAGCATTTACTATTAAAGGATTTTTGTTGGCAATATAATAATACGTTGGATCAACAATTGGTGAGCCGGTTCCGTCGATTGTGTTAACAAAATCAGTTCCTGAAATGAAGGCCACATTTCCGTCTGTATTGGCAGCCAAATATGTTTTAGATCTCAACATTAATTTTATGATATCTCTATTCCCAATTGCCGTTCCCGGATCAGGCTGCGCGCTGTCTCTCATGATATATACAACTCCTGAAGGAAGCGTAACAGGGTTTAGCTGAGATAGTTTTTTGTAATTATCATCGGATGCATCCGTACTGCTGAAAGGTTTTATATTTCCTTGAGTGTCCAGATAGTTTTCATCCAAAAACTTCTGAATAGATTGGTCATCATAAGTATTCTGTACTGAGATGTCCTCCGGCTCTACATAAGTTGCTACATCATCATCTTTTTTACAGGCAGTGAAACACAAAGATCCTGCAAGGATATATAAAAATATTTTTTTCATTTCAAAAAACTTTAATTACTTTACAAATAATATAACGGCAAAAGTATAAAAAATTATGAGAATAGATAAATTTTTATGGAGTATTCGATTTTATAAGACGAGAAGCATTGCTACAGAGGAGATTAAAAAAAATCGGGTTTCTATAGGAGAATCTACTGTGAAGTCCTCAAAAGAGGTAAAAGAAGGCGATGTTATCAAGATCCGTAAAAATCAGATTGACTATAAAATTAAAGTCATCCAGATTCCTAAAAGTAGAATTGGGGCAAAATTAGTTTCACTTCACATCAAGGATATGACCGACAAAGAGCAGTACGAAATCCTGAAAATGCGCAAAATGACCCAAGACTACTATAGAAACAGGGGGGAAGGGCGCCCGACCAAAAAAGACAGACGTGAAATGGACGATTATGTGGGTAATGATATTGCTACAGATTTTACCGATTGGGACGACTTTTTTGGCGAAAGCAGCAACAATGAAACGGATGAAAAAGAAGATAAATAATTTAATAACCTATTTAATTTTCTTCCTATTATCTGTAATCTAAGCCCTATTACCTGGCTTATAAATAAAGTTTTTCTGTAATTTCATTAACGATGTCTTCAGGCTCTCTTGCATCCGTGCTTACGATAAATTGAGCCTTACTGTAAAACTCGTTTCTTTCAAACAAATGTTTAGCTATAAATTCAGGAAGGTTCTCGTCAGAAATATTGGCTATTAAAGGCCTTTTTTCTTTCTGCTTTGAGATCCTTTCTGATAAAGTAGCAATTGAAGCTCTCAAAAACACGCTTTTTGAATTACTGTTTATAATTTCCATGTTATTGTAATAAGCAGGCGTTCCTCCACCAAGACTTAAAACCAGGTTTTCCTGTGTCGCCAGAATCTCTTCTAATGTCTCTCTTTCCAGCTTTCTAAAGTAGATTTCTCCCTTTTTATCAAAAATTTCCGGAATGGTTAATTTATTTCTCCTGGAGATCTCTTTATCGAGGTCAATGAGTTTAAAATTTATTTTTTCGCTTAATATTTTGGAAATGTGAGATTTGCCACTTCCCATGTATCCGACCAGTGAAATTATCATGAATTTTTTTTAAACAAATTTGCAAAAAAGTTTTGAGATAAAGAAAAAAGTAATATCTTTGCACCACTAAAAACAAGGGACATTACTTAAATGAAAACTTGATAATAATGTGGCCGACTCGGTAGCTCAGCTGGTAGAGCAATACACTTTTAATGTATGGGTCCTGGGTTCGAATCCCAGCCGGGTCACTAGCAATAAAATTACTGGTTTTTGTACTTTTTATTGCCTGCGTGGTGAAATTGGTAGACACGCCATCTTGAGGGGGTGGTTTCCTAAGGATGTGCTGGTTCGAGTCCAGTCGCAGGCACACTGCAGAAAAAAAATTAAATAATTATTAGTAAAGATAAGAAATTAATTTTATATTTATTATTAATTGTGGCCGACTCGGTAGCTCAGCTGGTAGAGCAATACACTTTTAATGTATGGGTCCTGGGTTCGAATCCCAGCCGGGTCACAAGTTTACTGAAAAGTAAATTTTTTTCATATTAATATTTTGTGATTTGGTGTTTCAAAGGCTTCCGCAAGAAGCCTTTGATTTTTTTTACATGTGCACTTACTTGAAAATCCTTTTCCTTGATTCTTTTAAATTCCTTGAATATAAATATCATCAGTATTTAGTTTAATGAGATCCTTCGACTGCTTCGCGCTCAGAATGACAGACGCTAATACTAATTGTTATTGTTATAATCTTTGCATAAAATTTTCACGGTGTCATCCTGAGTGCGAAGCAGTCGAAGGATCTCAACATAATAAACCATAGAAAACTTAATTATAATTAATTTAAAATAAAAAAGCGCCACTCAAAAAGCAACGCTATTATTAGTTCTAAAAAATAAATTATTATTAAGCTAAACTTTAATCTTAACCTTTTTAATCCAGATGCATATTATCAATTAATCTCACAGCATCTACCACGACAACGATAAATGCTCTGTAGTTTTTATCCTTATAAAAAAAATCTGTTTCTTTTAACGTATTTTCATCCGCGATCAGAAAATATTCCAGATGCATTCCTTTTTGTTGGTCAAAAATATCCTGCACTCTCTCTTTAATTTCGGGAATTGTGATAATTCTGAACCATTCATTGACCTTTTTTAATGTTTCGTAGATCACTTTTGAAGCTTCTCGTCTGTCTTCCTGAAGTCTTTGGTTTCTTGAGCTTAATGCAAGTCCGTTTTCTGCTCTGTAAATAACAACACCTTTTATTTTTATCGGAAGGTGCTTCTTTTCGACCATTTTTTTGATAATCGCCAGCTGCTGAAAGTCTTTTTCACCAAAATAAGCATTGTCCGGTTTTACCTGTCTAAAAAGCTCTTCAACAACCGTTCCGACACCGTCAAAATGACCCGGTCTCGATTTTCCTTCCATTTCATTTTCCAAACCATCAAAATCGTAATGCTGGCTTACCGTTTTTTCAGGGTAAATATCTTGAACCTCAGGAATATAAACAGCATCTACTAACCCTGAATTTTTAAGAATTAAAATATCCCTGTTAATATCTCTCGGATATTTTTCAAGATCCTCAGGATTATTAAACTGAGTAGGATTAACAAAAATTGATGAAACAACAAGATCATTCTCTTTTCTGGCCTCCTCGTAAAGGGAAAGATGGCCATTGTGAAGGGCTCCCATAGTGGGTGCAAAGCCTATTCTTTTGCCCATTTCCTTCTGTCTTTCAATGAAATCCTGTAGTGTTTTTTTATTTTTTAAAACTTCCATAGTTTATTTTAATATCAATTCAAAAATACTAAAAATATCATAGATTAAGGTGTGGTTTTAGCAATTTGAAATACAGAATTATCGTAAAAAAATGTTAATTAAAATAATGTTGGATGTTTTTTTGTAATTTTGCACATTAAAGCGTTTTTACAAAAATTAGATAGAAGTTTATGCCGAATCAAAAAATACTGTACATTACTACAGAAATGTATCCATACCAAGAAGACACAAATATGGCTACAGTGGTAAACAAAATGGCACTTAAGATGCACAATGAAGGCAATGATGTTAGAGTTTTTATGCCAAGATTTGGACAAATAAGTGAGAGAAAGTTCCAGCTTCACGAGGTAATCCGCCTTTCTGGGATGAATATTATTATTAACGATCTAGATCAGCCTCTGATTATTAAAGTAGCGTCTCTTCCGGGGGAAAGACTTCAGGTTTACTTTATAGATAATGAAGAGTATTTTAAAAGAAAACAATATTACTACGATGATGAAGGGGTTTCTTTCCCTGATAACGACGAGAGAGCAATATTTTTTGCAAGAGGAGTAATTGAAACAATCAAAAAGCTAAACTGGGTTCCGGACGTGATCCACTTAAATGGCTGGATGGCCTCATTCGTCCCGATTTATCTTAAAACATATTACGAATCTGATACGTATTTCAAAGATGCAAAAATCATCCTTTCTTTATATAATGAGAAAGATACGCCGCTTGACCAGAATATCGGGGCTAAATTGGCATTCGACAATATTTCAGGATTAAAAGCGTTAGATAACCCAAGTATTCAAAGTTTTGTAATTGAAAGCATGAATTATGTGGATGCCGTTGTAAAAGGAGATGAATTCCTTAATGAAGAACTGGATAAGGCTTTCAATGAAGCAACAACTGCGAAATCAGAGTATCTCGATGTAGATTCTATTAATCAACTTTATTAAAAAACACATTTTAATGACTCATATTATTAAAAGAGCCTTCGCCATCCTGTCATTGGCGATTTTTGGAAGTGTAATGCTTTATAACTGCGAGCCGGACCCGGATTCATTAGGAGAGCAATTGTTCTTGGACGGAGCCGCACAGGGAAATGAAAAATCTTTTGATGTTATTGCCTATAATATCGACAATCATGATACCATCAGAACGGATGCTTCGAAATTGGGAGCAGGTGTTCTCGGTGTTTTTAACGAAGGACAATTTGGCAGACAAAGAGCATCTTATCTTACCCAGTTAAGATTATCAACATACGATCCTGATTTTGGAACGAATGCCGCAGTGGATTCTGTGGTTTTAGTAATTAAGCCTACCTATGCCGCTGATACGGTAACAACCACCACCGACGAAAACTATGTTTATCCTGACGGAAGCGTTGCCGCAAAGAAAGTCGTAAATACATATCCTGTAAATAAATACGGGAATGTTTCGACCGCAAAAATGACAATTAAAGTAAATGAAGTGACTGATTTCTTAAACGGTTCAACAGACATTGCCTATTCAAATGCAGCTGTCGGTACAGGAACGGAGCTTGGTTCAAAAGAATTTTTTGGAAAGGTAAATTCTGTTACCATTACGAAAGACTCAGATGCTTCCTCGATTTTTACTTCGGCTGTAGGCTTTAGAATCCCTTTATCGGCAAGTTTCTTTAAAACTAAAATTATTGATAAAAAAGATCAGCCGGAACTTCAGGATGTTTCAAATTTTATCAGGTATTTTAAAGGTTTGAGAATCTCTGTAGCTGAGGATGACGGATATTTAATGCAGTTCTCTCCCAACGATATGGAGCTGATCATGTATTATAAATATGACAAAACTGAAAACGGGACAACAACAAGACCTCAGGCGACCTATACCTTCTCTTTAGGTGCAGGAAATGCGCGTATCGCTCAATATCAGTATGAAAGAGCCGGATCTCAACTGCCAAATTATGTACAGGGAAATACGGCAACCGGTGACCTGAAGCTTTTTGCTCAGGGAATGGGAGGTCCTTCAATTGGCATTAAGCTTCCTGATGCAACAATTAATCAGCTTAAACAATTATATCAGGTTGATAAAGCAGGCATCATAAGTGCAAAAATCAGAATTTACACAGATGCTACGGCTTGGAATAACAAATATCCGAAACCTACATCATTTACTATTGTACAAAAAGATAAAGATACCAACGGTAAAGAAACTACAAATTTTACGGCAGATTTATTAAATTTAACAGGGGCTAATAATTTTGCCATTTATAAGGCATTTGATTTAGATAAAAACCCGGCTTATTATGATTTTACGGTGACAAAATCTGTAAAAGATATTGTAGAAACTGGTGCTGATAATACAAATAAATATTTTAAAATTGATTTGGGAAGCTTCCTAAGTACTTCTACAGGAACATTAGCAGGCTATCAATATACTTCTAGAACATATGCAAGAGACAGAGCCGTATTTATCGGATCGGATCCTAGTAATGCGAATAGAGTACAATTGAAAATTATTTACGGGACAAAAAAATAAATTTAAAACACCTATACTTAAGATAAAAATATGTGCGGAATAGTAGGATACACAGGATTTCAAGATGCATACGATGTAGTTATTAACGGTCTTAGAAGGCTGGAATACAGAGGCTACGATAGTGCCGGAATCGTACTTGAAAATACAAACAACAAATTCGAAGTTGAGAAAACAAAAGGAAAAGTAGATGACCTTGTGAATATTGCAGGCAAGCTGAAAGGTATTGCCAAAATGGGAATGGGGCACACCCGTTGGGCAACTCACGGGGTACCAAGTGATAGAAATTCTCACCCGCATTTATCAAACAATGGAAAAATAGCAATCATCCACAATGGTATTATTGAAAATTATGATACTATTAAGAAGATGCTTACGGAAAAAGGATTTTCTTTCAAATCAGAAACAGATACTGAAGTATTGGTAAATCTTATCCAGTATTTTATGGATCTTAATCAAGAGACAGAATTCCCGACGGCTGTAAGATATGCTTTAAATGAGGTTTACGGTGCATATGCAATTACTGTAATGCATGAAGATTATCCAGGAGTACTTGTTGTAGGAAGATTAGGTTCTCCTTTGGCAATCGGTATCGGTGATAAGGAATATTTTATTGCTTCTGATGCGTCTCCTTTTGTAGAATTTACAAAAGAAGCGATTTATTTGGAAGAAGGCCACATGGCAACTATTTCTCTGGAAAACGGGGTGGATATCAGAACAATTAATGATAATTCAAAGATTGTAGCTGAAATTCAAATGCTTAAGCTAAGCCTTGAACAGATCGAAAAAGGCGGTTATGAACATTTTATGCTTAAGGAGATTTTTGAACAGCCAAAATCTGTTCACGATACCATGAGAGGTAGGCTTCTCGTAGATGAAGGAGTAATCAAAATGGCTGGGATCTGGGATCATATCGAAAAATTCAAAAATGCCAACAGGATTATTATCATCGCTTGCGGAACTTCCTGGCATGCCGGTCTTATCGGTGAATATTTAATTGAAGAATATGCAAGAATCCCTGTTGAGGTAGAATATGCATCAGAATTCAGATACAGAAACCCGATTATTACAGATAAAGATGTTGTCATTGCAATTTCTCAGTCAGGAGAAACAGCAGATACAATGGCTGCTTTAAAATTAGCTAAAGAAAAAGGCGCATTTATATATGGTATCTGTAATGTAGTAGATTCTTCTATTGCAAGAATTACGGATGCAGGTTCTTATACACACGCCGGCCCGGAAATCGGGGTAGCTTCTACGAAAGCTTTCACGGCGCAGCTTACCATTCTTACCCTAATTGCGTTTAAACTAGGTAAACACAACGGTAATTTAGGAAATGCTGAATTCATGAGCTTAATAGCAGAATTGGACGCAATTCCTAAGAGAATTGAAGAAGTTCTAAGCGCTACTCACGAATTAGTTCAAGATATTGCCAAAGACTTCATAGGGGCTACAAATTTCCTATATTTAGGAAGAGGATATAATTATCCTGCCGCATTAGAAGGGGCATTAAAATTAAAAGAGATCTCTTATATTCATGCTGAAGGATATCCGGCTGCGGAAATGAAGCACGGGCCTATCGCTTTGATCGATGAAAATATGCCGATTGTTATCATTGCTCCTAAAAAAGGACACTATGACAAAATTGTGAGCAACGTTCAGGAAATTAAAGCAAGAAAAGGAAAAATTGTTGCTGTGGTCAACAAAGGAGATCAGCAGGTGAGCGAAATGGCAGATTATGTCATTGAGATTCCTGAGACTTCAGAGTGTTTCTCGCCGATCATCGCATCAGTGCCTTTACAGCTGCTGGCATACTACATTGCAGTGTATAGAGGTGCCAATGTAGACCAGCCCAGAAACCTTGCAAAGTCGGTAACTGTAGAATAAAAATTTGTTGCAAATAAAATAAATTTAGATTTCTTCCGTTATTTCAAAAAAAATCTTAAAAGTTTCTTAAAAAAATTATATATTTACGGCTTAATTATAAAAATTAACATGAAAAGGATATTTCTTTTATTATTGTCTGCGTCGGTAGCGTCGGTATCTTGTTCTGGTGGTGGATCTGCTTCTGTAGGGAAGCCGGGAACAAAAGGAGAGTTGATACCAAGAGAAAAAACTAAATCATTTGTTGCAGAAAGACCATACGGAATGGTCGGTATTCCTGCCGGATCGTTTGTTGCTGGTCTTGCTGATCAGGATCCTACAAACGCTCCCGAAAAAGCAAATTTGAAAACAGTTACTGTATCTTCTTTCTTCATGGATGAAGCAGAAACTACTAATGCAGAATACAGAGTATTTATCAATTATGTAAGAGATTCTATCGCTAGAACTTTACTTGCTGAAGCTGCCGGAGAAGGTGGTGATGGTGGTGGTAAAGGTGCTGCAATAGGTGATTATGCATACCTTGCTAAAAAAGAAGAAGATTTAACACCATATCAAGAATATTTAGAAGGACAAGGAACTAGAGATGATGGATACGATGATACTAAAAGATTAGACTGGAAAATTCCATTGCATTGGAGCACCACAAAATATCCGGATGTAGAATATGCCGAGGTTCTGGAATCGATGTATTTACCTGCATCATCAAGAGTTGGAAACGAAAGAATTCTTGACGTTAGTAAATTAAAATATACTTACAGATGGGGGGATATGGATGCTGCGGTTGCTGATAACGAAAGAGGTGCAAATTACCTTAGAAGTGAAAGTATCGCAATCTATCCTGATACTACTGTCTGGGTAAAAGATTTCCACTTTGCTTATAACGAACCATTGTTTGAGCAGTATTTCTGGCACAAAGCCTATAAGGATTATCCTGTAGTTGGTGTGACATGGGATCAGGCAAGAGCATACTGTAATTTCAGATCTAAATTAAAGTCTGATTATAACGAAAGCTTAAAAAGAAGAAAACAAAGACCATTGCAATTCCGTCTTCCTACCGAAATCGAATGGGAATATGCTGCAAGAGGTGGAATGCAAAACGCTACTTACCCTTGGGGTGGTCCATATTTAATGGATGACAGAGGATGCTACCTGGCAAACTTCAAACCTAAGAGAGGTAACTATATGGAAGATGACAAAAAAGGGACTTATACATATACAGCACCAGTAAAGAAATTTAAGAAGAATGGATTTGGCCTGTTTGATATGGCTGGAAACGTTTCTGAATGGACATTATCTGCATATAATAACTCTTCTTACGGATTCTCTTCTACATTAAATCCTTCTACTAAAGATAAAACCGATACTAAAAGATCTGTTAGAGGTGGATCTTGGAAAGATGTTGGATACATGCTAATGACGGGTGCTAGAGATTGGGAAAGAAAAGATTCAGCAAGAAGTTATATCGGATTCAGAACAGTACAAGATATTCCTGAAGCTGCTGTTAAACCAAAAAGAGTTAACAGAAATTAAAACCAGACAACTATTTTTCAATATCAATTTTATTTAACATTAAAAAAAACTAACTTATATGTTTAAGACTAAAGATGCTTGGATGAATTTCTTTTATTCATTCGGTGCTGCAATTGTAATTCTTGGAGCTTGGCTTAAAATTACCCACATTACTTTGGGACCAGTTAATGGTAACATGGCTCTTACTGTAGGGCTTATCACTGAAGCAATTATCTTTATTATTTTCGCTTTTGACCCTCCAAAATCTGAAGAGTCTTACGCTTGGGAAAATGTATATCCTGAATTATTAGATAAGCATGCTAACCCAAACCCATTAC
Organism: Chryseobacterium soldanellicola; assembly: GCF_900100115.1. Lineage (GTDB taxonomy): Bacteria > Bacteroidota > Bacteroidia > Flavobacteriales > Weeksellaceae > Chryseobacterium > Chryseobacterium soldanellicola. Next base: position 832,402 of record NZ_FNKL01000001.1, on the reverse strand, counting down.
ATTCTAACGTATCTTCTAAAAATAACGCTGCGGCGCAAATGGCTGAATTAGAAAACTCTCTTTCAACTAAATTAGACAAGATGCTGCAAGATGCAAAGTTAGATGTTCAGTTATTTGAGAGACTGAGAACTGGTATTGATAAATTTTCAAATTCAGTTGATCAGATCAATCAAACTGTTGATGTGTCTGCATCTACTCACAAATATAACGACCAATTAAACAAAGCTGCTCAACATATGGAAAGCATGAATGCACTATATCTAATGCAGTTGGAAAACGGTAAGAGACAATCAGAGTTTGCTAATAAATATGTAGCAGATATGCAAAAATCTGCTGAACAATCAGAAAAATTCAATCAAGAGTTACAAGGTTTAACATCTAACTTAAATAACTTAAATAGAGTTTATGGAGGTATGTTAACTGCAATGAAGTCTTAATTTCCAAACCATTTATTTCTAAATTTAACTACTTAATCAAAACAAAAGAAAAAAAGAATGGCACAAGGAAAACAGACACCTCGTCAGAAGATGATCAACCTAATGTATTTGGTGTTCATCGCTATGATGGCCCTAAATATTGATGCAGAAATCATCAGGTCATACTATGACTCGACTAAAGCACTTAACGAAACCAGAACTTTAACAGAAAGAAAGAACGAAAAAATCTTTGAAAAAACGTTGGAGGCTAAAGCGCAGCAGGTACCGGATACCTATGCTCAGCCTTGGGCGGATTATAAAGTTTTGAAATCTAAAGTTGATGCTTTGGTATTAGCAGCTCAGGGAATCAAAGATGTTCTAAAAAAAGAATCGGAATTTCACGATAAAGATCCTAACACAGGAAAAGAACTTGATGTAAGTGAGAATTTTGCAGCTCTTAATAATAATGAAGCAACAATGAGTTACTTCTTTAAAGATGGTGACGAAAATACTCCTACTCAAAAAGCTTTGGAATTAAAAGCTAAAATGGATGATGTAAGAAATTATATCGCTGCAACTTTTGGAAAAAACCCTCAGCTTAAGGATTTAGTAGATAGAGCTAATAAATCTATCATCGCTGAATATCCTCAAGGGAAATCTCCAAATGGTAAAACATGGTTTCAGAATAAATTCTATCATCAGCCGCTAATTGCTGCGATGTCAAATCTTGAGATCATACAGAATGATGCTAGAAACGTACAATCTGATGCATTGGCATTATTACTTCAGGAGAAAGTAGATGCTAGCATCAAATTCTCAAGCTATGAGCCTATCGTTTCTGGTCCGGTTGATCTTCAGGCTGGTAAGCAGGCAGAAGTTAAAGTTATGTTAGGTACTTATTCTAACAGCAACAAAATTAACATCACTGGTGTAAGCAGAGTAGAAAACGGTAAAGGAATCATCCCAATTTCAGGTTCTGGTATTGGTGAGCATACTTTAAACGGTACGATTACATTAACTGATGCTTCTGGTAAACCTCAAAGTTTCCCTTGGACTCATACTTATAACGTAATTGCAGGACCAAGAGAAGTGAAGCTTGAGAAAGGTTTATTACTATCTCCTGATAAGATGAATGTAGTATATAGAGGCCTTGAGAACCCTCTTTCCGGATCAATCTTAGGTGCTGATAATTCTAAATTATCACTATCTGCTCCTGGAGCTACAGTGAAAAGTACAGGACCTGGTAAATGGATTGTTATCCCTTCAACTGGTAACACGGTTAAAATGACATTATCTGGTACAGACCCATATGGTAAAACTGTTTCTCAGGTATTTGAATATAGAATTAAAAATGTACCGGCACCTCAAGGGCAAATGAGAGGTCAGACAGTATTGAACGTTCCTGCTACTTCGATTCCTAATCAGATGGTACAGGCTGCAATTCCTGACTTCGACTTCCCAGTATCATTCACTGTTAATCAGTTTATGGTTAAGGTTCCTGGCAGAGCAGCATTGTTGATTAAAGGAAACAGCTTAAGTGACGCTGCTGGATTAGTTAAGAACGCAAGAGCAGGAGATGTAGTATATGTATTTGATATTAAGGCTACTGCTACAGGTTTAGGAAATCAACAGATTAAGAATATCTCACCTGTTGTAATCAATGTTCAGTAATTTTAATTAGTATAAAAAAATATTATGAAAAAATATATTAGCAGTTTTTTAGTGTTGGTTTCGGGATTTGCATTCTCCCAAACTATCCTGAACGCTTCTTCGCCGGAAGAGTTCAGACAAATGAGAGCTGAAAACAAACAAAAAGTTGGTGATACAATCGTTGATAAAACTGTAAAGCCTTTAGAATATGGGTTTGTTGATGATAAAGATATCTTAAAAAGTATGTTTGTTTGGGAAATTATCGATATGAATGATAAGATCAACCAACCGTTTTATTATGACAATCCGGATGGTTTATTAGCTACTCAGACAAGATCTTTATATCAGTTATTATTAGACGCGGCAACTACAGGAAAAATTGCTGAAGTTTACGATGACGAAAATTTTGTGACTAAATTATCTCCTGAGGCAATTCAAAAGAGATTGGAAAGCGTTAGAATTGCTGATGCTGCGATTGATATCTTAAACTCCGGAAGACAGTTAACTGAACAGGAGAAAAAAGAATATACCGATGTATTTAAAACGACTACTGATAAAGTAAAAGTTTTAAAGATTATGGGTATGTGGTTTATCGATAAGAGAGATGGGCAAATGAAATACAGACCTCTAGGTATTGCTGCAATGGGTCCTGATCCTGCTGTACAAGGTAGAGTAGGTCCTGACGGACAGCCACTAGTTGCTGCTGACGAGCTTATTGACCTGTTCTGGATCTATTATCCAAGCGCTAGAGATGTATTGGCTAATAATTTTGTATTCAACAGAAAGAATTCATCTGCAGATTTATCATTCGATGATTTGCTTAATGCCAGAAGATTTTCTTCAATCATCTATAAGTCTTCAAACGGCTTAGGTGATGGTGTGATCAAAGATTATATTCCTAGAAATGCTGAAGAGCAGATCGAAGAAAGTGACAAAATCAAGTCACAGATTCTTGACATGGAAAATGAAATGTGGAATTACTAAATTTCACTTGATATTTATAGAAAACCTGAGTACTTTTACTCAGGTTTTTTTATTATGAAAAATGTAGATTATATAATTGTAGGAGATGGTTACGCGGCCTTATTTCTTGCGCATCAATTAAAAATAAATGATAAATCTTTTGTCCTGTTTTCCGAAGGTCGAAAAAGTGCTTCTCAAGTTTCAGCAGGGATTATAAATCCTGTTGTTCTTAAAAAGTTTACCACATTTTGGAAGGCCCAGGAGCAAATAGATTTCCTTAAGGAAACACTTCACCAAATCGAATCTTATACCGGAGAAAATTACTTAATTGAAAATCCTATTCACAGAATTTTTCATGATGAAAATGAACAGAAACTTTGGCTTAAAAAATCAGAAAATAATGAGCTTACCCATTTTTTAGATAAAAATTTTGATCATTTAGAGGTAGTAAAAAATGATTTTAATACAGGAAAGGTAAATCAATCCGCCAGACTTAATGTTAATGGATTTTTTACAGGTTTATTCAATTTTTTTGAAAATGAATCACAACTTATCAAAGAAAAATTTGATTATTCGAAGATCAATACTTCCCAAAATACATATGAAGACTTTAATTTTAAACATATTATTTTCTGTGAAGGAATTGTTGTTAAAAACAACCCATATTTCTCTGATTTACCGATAGATCCAAATAAAGGACATCATATTAAAGTAAAGCTTTCTGTCCCGATTTCTCCAAATATTACCATTAAAAAGAAACATTTTCTATTCCCTGTAAATAATGGTTTATTTTTTTATGGCGGAACCTACGACAGGGAGCAATTACATCATCATATTGATGATTCTGCAGTGGAACAATTAATAAAAGGATTATCTGAGTTTTATCCTTATGATTTTGAAATTAAAGATACTAATTTTGGTTTCAGACCAACGGTAAAAGACAGGAGACCTATCCTCGGAAGACATTCGGAGCATAAAAATTTATATGTTTTCAATGGTTTAGGGGCGAGGGGGATTCTCAACGGCTGCTATTTTTCTAAGAGCTTATATGATTTTATTGAAGAAAATATCCCTTTGCATAAGGAAGTTTCTCTAGATAGATTTACTACAGTAAAATAGATATTCATAAAATAAAAAACCGTTTTTGATCAAACGGTTTTTCTTTTTCTCCAAAAAATGTGTTTTTCATAAAAGTAGGAAGCAAATATCCAACAAGATTAAAATGAAATATTTGCATTCCTACACCACCACTTCACTTATTATATATCATTAAATAACGTCAAAGCTTAAAAGTAGGCTGCAAAATCCAGAATTCAAAACGGGATGAGTCTTTGCTTCAGGATATTTGCACATCCTACTTATCATTTTCTTACCTGAAGACTGTGTATTAAATTGGTAAGAAAATTTTAAAACAATCGGATTATATTTCAAGACAAAAATTAGTTTAAAATTTAAAAAGAGTGAGCAGACAATTAAGCAGCTCACTCTGTAAGTCCTTATCAGGGAACAAATTTGTGTTTTAAATACTAACTTGAATGTTGAACAAATGTACAGTGAATTTTGGATGAATACATTACTGCAATACCACTTCATATTTTTAATGATTTGATTATCAATGTGTATTGGTTGTGCTTGCAGTATTGATGAAGTATAAAATAACAGCTTGAAATTTGAATTATCCTGCTGATTATTTAAAAAATGTAAAATCTGGACTAATAATTAAAATTCCATCATCCATTTATTCAGATCAATATCCGAAGGAAGATCTAATTTTTTTCTAAGTCTGTATTTTCTGGATTCAATGGTGCGGACAGAAATATTTTTATATTGTGCAATAGTTTTTGTGGAAAGATTAAGCCTCAGAAATGCACTGAATTTAATATCATTTGCTGAAAGCTGAGGGTATTTTTCAGTCAGTTTTTCATAAAATTCAGGATATATTTCTTTGAAGCGAGGCAGAAAAAACGGGTCATTGGTCATTGCCAGCTTCGAAAGTTCATCGAAACCGGTGGTGTTTAATTTTTGCTTTAATTCTTCAGTTTCAGTTAATTTTTCATCAATTATTTCATCTTTAAGTTTTTGTTTCTTCTGATAAGCTTTAACTAAGAAAAATAATATGGAAGTTGCAACAGCAATAATAATAACGATAATGATATAATATTTTGTTCTTTCTTCTTTTTCTTTCTGACTTTCTTTCTTAATGATTTTTTTCACAGGAATGTCAAGGGCATTTCTCTCATCTTTTTCGATGCTGTCGCTTAAATGAGAATATTTTTCCAGATATTCATTCTTTTTTTCAATATCATTAAGTTGTTTATAAGTATCAGAGATTATTTTATATGCATTTCGGATATCATTTTTACGACTTAATTGTTTTGAAATGGCTAAGGATTGAAGATAATATTGTAACGCTTTATCATAACTTTCCCTTTCAGTATAGAGTTTTCCGAAAGCAAGCAAAGTCATCGATTTTTGATAAAGGCTGTAATCACCTGTTAATGACATCGCTTTATTAAGATAATATTCGGCAGTATCTAATTGCTTGTTTTTTAGGTTTTCTTCGGCAATATGTACAAAAGTCAGAGGTTGTGCAGAAAGCTCAAGACGTTTTTTTTGAATAAAATTAATAGAATCCGTAATATGAAGCTCTTCAAAATTTGCAAGTTTCCAGGTATAATAAAAATAAAGAAGTTTTTCTCTTTTTTTCTTGTTGGAAATTTGTTTTGCAAAATAAATAGAAGTATTTAAGCTGGAATTTGACTGTTCAAGAAGACCTAAGGAAGCGTAATTTCTGCCATATTCACCATAAAGTTTGGCGCGTAAATCAAAATTTTTGATTTTTATGAGCTTATCTTCTGCGTTTTCCAGATATTGCAGGCTTTCTTTATACCTGTGTAAGTGCCACAGCAAGCCACCCATGTTGATGTACGCTGCAATCAGTCCATTTGTATCTTTTTTCTTTTCAAACTGGCTTATTGCGCGTTTATTCAACTCAATACTTTCATTGATTTTACCCGCTATTCTTAAGTTATCTGTCAGACTGTCAAGCTGATCTGGGGTAGAATAAGGTTGCGAATTAAAAAGTACAGCAATGAAAATAAAAATTAGACAAAATATTTTTACTGAATGATTTTTTAAAAACATGATTTGTGGCTTTTCAATACAAAATTAGTTTTTATAAGATACCATTACATGATTTATATAAATAAATTAATATTATTTATTTGTTCTTAATATAAACTGTTATTTTGATAATTTATATTGTTAGTATTATAAAAAAATAGGCTGAGGGTTATCAAATTAATAAAATATTAACCTGATTTCCCACAAACCTATTCCCACTTTACTTAATATTATGAAGATAATTTTTAATTCTTTTTTTATAAAGAAGGAGGCAAACAGTCAAAATCAAATGAGGATGAGTTATCTGAAATTGACTTATTTGCGCTTCCTTACTTCCACTAATTATATATAATGTATGAAGATTGTTTAATAATTAATATTTTTTTTAAAAACCGGACATTCACATTCATCGCATATAAAAACGAGATCAGATCTTGGCTAAAGCTACTTTTACAATGTTTAATTGGGGATATTAAGAATATACAAATTAAATTGCCAATAATCTTCCGTCGTTCTTACATAATAGTGTGTTTTTAGGATGTGACCGTCTTGATATTTCATCATGCTTTGAGAGAATGTGAATGCCGGTTTACAAAATGTTTTTTCCATTTGGCAACGGTATTTCGGCTAAGGCTGAAATGATTGGCCAACTGAGTGTTATTCATATTATTTTTATGTTGATATGAAAGTATTTCTAATATCGTGTTCTCATCATAAGAACGGTGCATTTGATTAAAAATAACCGTTTGCTTATCTTTAATTCCGAAAATAATGTCATTTAGCTTAATTACATCCAGCATAGACAGGTCTTCTTTTCCTAATATTGATCTGCATTGCTCCTGTTTTTCAGGATGTTTTCTGGTAATCATGTCATTATAAATTCTCTTGTAGTTTGGGATTACTCTTATCATTTTGTTATTTTTTACTGATTATTATTTATTTGCTTTCACTTTTTTCAAGTTCAAAATTCCTGTATTTCACGGTCCATCGATGAAGAGTGGTTTTAGGAATTCCGTATTCATCAATTATTTCGTTCATATTTTTTTCTCCCGACTGTAAAAGTTCCACTAAAAAATCAATTACCTCTTTTGTATAAATACTCTTTCTGAATTGCGGAAGGCTACTTTTTTTTTCTTTATCTGCACTGTAGGCATTGCTTGGTGGAGAAAAAAGAATAAGATGCTGAGAATAAATCCTGAAGAAATCATATTCTAACAATTTGCTCCATTTTAGTAATTTTTCCGCGTCTATGCTTTTTGACTCATACATTTTCTCAATTTCTTCTTCCGTACAGTTGAAAAAATTACAAATACGCTGACTTTCTATTTTTCCTTCTGAAACTCTTTGTTTTATTAAAGCTCCTGCGTGTATGTTCTGGAAAGATTTCATAATAATTGTATTTAATTGTTAATAAATTGGTTATCAGTAAATTAAATTTTATCTTGTTTTTAAGATATTCCTTAATTTTATTTCTTAAATTATACAAGTAAGATTTATTTATCTAATATCCTTTTTCATTTTAAAATGTTTGAATTCTCTTTTATTATAATACTATTGACCTAGGCACGAAAATTCTTTTTTTTGGTTAACGTTTCTCAAGTTTTTTAATTTGATTGTTGTTTTCTATAGCAAATCTATACTGTAAGTCTTAATTATCTCACTCTTCACCTATTAATTGGTGTTAACCGAATTATAAAATCGACGCAAGAAGTGTTAACTTGATTATTTTAACATGTTGATTATTAGTTTATTATTTTGCTAAATGCATTAATTGTATTTTATTCATCTTATTTGTGATTTCTTTTAAGAAAAAAAACTAGGGTTATGTATTTAACCATAAGTTAAGCAGTAAATAAGCAGATTTTAGTAAAATAGGGTTATTAAAAAGTGATTTTAAGCTATTATAAAACAACATTTAGAATTGTTTTTTTATCAAATTTTTTAAAACATGAGTTAAAGACTCATTTTTCGGTTTTTTTTCCAGATTTATTTTCTTTTCAATCAATTGTTATTGTTTTACAATGAAAGAATTCTTCTTATTTATTTTATCTTTTTATTTAAATCTATCAGTTTATTAATTAATGTAGAATTGAGATTATGTATTATTTTATTTTTTTAATCAACATCGATTATAATAAGGTTTTCATGTTAATTATTTGAAAATTTAAAATGTAATTAACTGATAATCATTAAATTGTATATATTTTAAGCGTAAATAATATTAAATTAATTACCGATTGTTTTTTTTACTAAATTAGAATGTGTACCGGATAATACTCATATTATTATTGTCAGTTTTACTGATGAATTCCAGCCATTCAGTGAATGACAATGAATATTTCTATAATATTGACAAAGAATTTACGGAAGCTGACCACGATCAGAAAAAAATACACAGCTTATATCTACAGGAGCTTAATAAATATAAAAAAACAAATGATTTAAAATATCTGCTCAGCAGTAAATACGGTGAGATATTTCTAAATACAGAAAGCAGATCCAAAAAAATATCATTGATTTACGAATTAATCAGAATTAATGATGATCATTATGAATACATTACGGCTGCATGTAATTTTTTTCTGGCCCTGGAATTAGAAGATACCTCACCCAAATTATGTTTACAGTTTCTCAATGAGGCAATAAAAATTGAAGAAAAATCTCCTATAAAAAACTTTTTGCCACATATGTATCATGCAAAAGGAAGATGGTATTTTACACACAAAAGCTATTCTCTTGCAAGGATTTATTTTGGAAAGGCGTTAGTCAATTTTAGTAAGCGGGATACTATGTATATTGCTTCCATGCACAATAATTTTGCCTTATGTGACATGAAAACAGGTAATTTTGATTCAGGAATTAAGCAAACCAGATACGCTATAAATATTCTTAAAACCAAAAAAAAACTTACCGGTGATGAGATTACTTTTATGCATAAAATGATTGCTAACTTAGGATTATTCTATTTTTATAAAAAAGATTATGTAACCGCCGAAAGATACTTGGTAAAAGATATTGATTACTCTAAATCTGAGCAGACCCTTTCTCTTAACGGTGTTAAAAAGGTAGCTAAATTACTCTCTATATATCAGTCAAACAAACAATTAGATAAGGTTAAAGAAATAATTCTTTTATATAGAACACTTTTACCCAAAACAAAACCTCTGAAAGCAAAAATTGCGATTTGTGAAATATTGGTCAATTATTATATTAAAAATAATGATATTCCTAATGTTAATATATATTCGGATCTGCTGATAAAATACAATAACCAAAATGCACAGGATATTTCTGAAGAAATCGACAACGTTTCTAACGTACTCAACGGTTACATTTTAAAAAATATTAATCAGCAATATGATGTAAAAATAGAAAGCCAGAAAAGAAAAAACATTTTGCTTGTTATTTTAATTGTAGCTGTTATAGCCATTTCCGTACGCATTATTTTTAAAATCAGAAAGAAAAATGAAGCAGAAAAAAATATTCTGGAAGAAGAAAAATCACTTTTAGAAAGTAATAAGGAAAATTTAGAAAAAGATCTTCAGTTTCAGCAAGGTAAAATAAAAAATCTGCATCTCAACCTCAACCTGAAAATAGAAACAGAAAAAGCATTCCTCGAAAACCTCAAAAAAATTAAAAGATCAAAAAATATTGATGCCGAAAGTACCGTAAGAGATCTTTTTTTTAAAATCAACAATCTATTGCAGATTGATGAGAAAAATTGTGACCTTATCAATGAAAGCTCTATCGAAAATAAAGAATTTATGGAAAAACTGTCAAATAGATTTTCTACTCTTACAGACCATGAATTGAAATTATGCGTGCTCTACAGGCTCAATCTTTCATCAAAAGAAGTGTCTCTGCTGGAAAATGTTACCCCAGGAAGCGCCCGGGTTTATAAATCAAAAATAAAATCTAAAATGAAGCTTGATAAAGAAGAAGATCTAGGAATTTTTCTTAATTCTATCAAATAATAAATATATTTCGAGAATATAGCGAAAATTCTTATCTTCATTACGATTAGAATTAAATGCTATGAATGAAAATGTTTTAGGTATTGTTGCAGGGATTTTAACTTCAGCGGCGATGCTTCCGCAATTAATAAAAGTTTTGAAGGAAAAAAATGCAGACGACATCTCATGGGTTATGTTATTAGTGCTTATTTCCGGCCTTTCTTTATGGGTTTGGTACGGTTTCTTACAGGATGAATTACCCATTATTCTTTCAAATTCATTTTCTGTGCTTCTCAATATCACTCTTTTAATTTGCTGTATCATTTATAAAAAATCCAAGTAATTTTTTTGTTTTGATTATTTTTTGCTGTGTAAAAATTATTTTTATCATTAAAAATAATAGATAATTCTAAAAAAACCTCCTGATTTTTTCATTTTTTTTATACTTCAAACTTACTTGAGGCGTGTTTTTAATGTATTGATTTTTAGATATTTATAAATTTTAAGTAGAATTGCAGTACTGCTTTTTATAGTTTTTGGTTCTAGATTTGCAACCAAGTTTTGCGAATATGACATTTTCACTAACATTTATTATTGTTAAAAGTCAACTGAAACTATTCTTAAAATTTTATACTACATCCAGATTCATTTAAAAATTAAACTATACTTTAATAATAATTGAAAAGGATATTATTAATACAAACACTAAGAAAAATGAAAAACAAAATTACTTTGACATGTTTTGCCTTGTCATTTGCAAGTTTTGCTAACGCTCAAGTCGGTATTAACACGCCAAATCCGGCTTCAACTTTTGATATTGTTGCTAAATCTGCAACAGGAACTTCTAAAGCTCCGGAAGGACTTCTTGTCCCTCGAATCGACAGGTTGCGGGCGCAGTCAATGGATGGAATTGCTACCTCAACCCTGATTTTTGTAAATAATGCTACAACCGGTACACAAACAGGAAAAGCTGTAAATATTAATTCTGTAGGATATTATTATTTCGACGGAACTAATTGGATAAAGCTAAATTCTGGAACCATTAATGATAAAGACACAAATATTTATAACTCAAACGGTTCTTTGGCAGGAAATCGTACGGTAGCCCAGAACGCAAATACTCTGGCTTTTACAGGCTCGGCAATCAATGCTTTTTCTGTAGACGGAAATACTTTTTCTGTTGATGCAGCGAATAACAGAGTGGGGATCGGAACTACCTCACCAAACAATTTATTGGACCTGGGCCAGTCAAACGGAAAGAAACTGGCATTATGGAACAGTACCGCCGGTGATGATTTCTACGGTTTTGGTGCAGCAGCCAATGTTTTACAAATTTTTGCAGGAGCTCCAGCCGATGGAAATGCATTAATGACGCTAAACAAAACCGGAAAAGTTGGAATAGGAACTACAAACCCGCAAACTAATTTTCATACGATCGGAACAAGAAGATTTGAAAATGCAACGCCAGGTTCGGTAACTGTAGGTTCTGTATTAACCGCTACAGACGGAAATGGTACTGCAGAATGGAAAACTCCTGTTGCAGAAGCAGTTGTAGGTGCTTTAACGGGCTCCGGAATCAATATTCCCTTTGTCAATAACAGTGACTATAAATACACAGGGCGATACATTACTTTGCCTCCCGGAAGATGGGCGGTTACGATCACACAGCTTGCACAGACTGTTGGAACTTTGGACACCGATGACTGGATGTTTGTAAGAAGTACATTTACAGATCAAAATGTAGCTGTAGGAGCGGTTGCCACAAGATCAGCAGATGTAAACGGCGGCCCGTCTCTGATGAGCTTCCGGGTGCAGGGTCCCGGTGTAAGCACAAATCCTCAACAGTTTGATGTATTTCAGGGAGCTGTTTTTATTAATAATACTTCCGGAGCAAATAAAACGTACAGATATATTGTAGGAGCTACCGTCACGGGAGGTGGGCCGAATTCAGCTACAACCATCCAGAATTTTGGCGGAACATGGTCAGAAAGCAGCATTTATGCCACAGCAATTAAGTAAATTTAAATTCCTTCAATCTAAACATATCATATTTAAACACAAGCTTGAGAAAGTTTTTTGCTTATTCGGATGAAAAAAAAATGAGGTGCCTGCGTTATTATGCAGGTACCTCTATATGAATGTGTTTTATTATAAATTATTTATTGTAAGACAAATTTCGCCAAAGGGGCCATTTTTGCTTTGTTTAGTGTTAAGGTATTTCCGTTTACAGAATAATTATCTGCAGCTAGCAATGCTTTAGTGAATAATTGTTCGGTTTCGAGATCATCACAGGCCATCATTGTAGACATTCCCTGGTTGAATTTTATGCGCATGGCTTCCGGTTTTATTTCAAAAGTTCCGCCAACTCCATTACAGCCGCCATTGCCTTCATATCGCATACTTGCCATATTTAGTTTAAAGAAAGGATTTCTTTTCGGATCCTTAAGCTTAATCGGCTGTCCGTTGATTTCCGTAAGCTTCCACGTTTTTCCCGTAATATCTGTTGAGGCTTGTGGAGTAGTCGGTACAGGTTTGCATGCCACTACAAATGAGACAAATATTAGTGCTGTAAGAAAATTGTATAAAGTTTTCATATTTAAATTTTGTGATTGTGATATGCTAATAAGATGCCATTTTGTTTGAAGAGCGGTTCTTATCACTTTTCAAATGGAACAAAACCATGTCTATATTTTTCTTTAGAAAAGTAATATTCCCATTGATGTCGGAATATTGGTATTCGGCATTGGAGGCCGTATAATCCGGCAGGTCATCGTTTTTTTTAAGTTCGTAGGTTTTACCGTCAAGATGTATAGTAATTGTATTATTGGTGTGATTTACAGCTACTTCCATCTGATCTCCATAACTATCCGTAAAAACATTTTTTGTAATCTCATCTTTGCTTGCTGTAGAAGTTGTTGTATTGGTTGCGGTAAGCATTTCTCCTTCTTTTGCAGAGTGCCTACATGCTGTTAATGAAAGGGCAAAAAGGGCCATTACGACTGGTTGTACTAATTTTTTCATAATAATAAGTGATTTCGTGATTCATGGTTAAGTGTTAATATTCCATAAATTTACAACTTTTTTTACAATGTATATGTTAATTTTAGATAAATTAATTAAGTATTAATATTTTAATTGATGTTTAAAATTCTTAAAATGATGTTGTTTTAACCTAAAATAAGCGCAAAATTTACCTTTTACTTGATATTATTTTTTCTCATGATAAGTTATTGTAAATGAATATTCACGAATGGTTATTTACTTTTTCTACATTAATTTTTTTGTGAATAATTCAATATATAAATATAATTTTAAAAATAATTCTTAGTTATATTTAAAAATTTAATTCAAATTGATATTCAAATTGATTTTTTACTTTTTGTATTTAAAATTTTTCGCTGGGAAACGGCCGGAAATTATAGCTGAAAATCAATCTTAATATTCCGTTTTTGCAGTCGTAAAGCCCTTTCAGTTAATTTAAAGGAGCGTTAAACTTTGTTAATCTATTATGATTGTATACAAATCTAAATGTACATTTGCCACTTCAAAATGAGAACATACCTAGTATATTTTTTAACCGGCTTATTCCTGTTTTTTGTGATAGGAAGCAAAATTCAGGTTACTACTTTACGAAACGATTATTCGGGTCCGGTTTCTCATCATATGCCTAAACACGCCAACCGTTTAAACCAGACTTTTGAGAAGCTTTCTGTTCAGCAGCAGCTGGATGATGCCGGGAGTTCCTCATTTGAATTTAATGAAAATGACTTTCAGCTTTCTGATACGGTGCAGGCAGTTATTGTTTTTGCATGTGTTTTCAGTTTATTATATATTTTTGGGTTGCGTTTTCGTGAGCGCCTTAAATTGGCATTCGAAGATCTTGTTCTTCATGCTTTATTGGTAAAAAAATACATTTTTATCCGTTCTATCAGAATTTAAAATCTCTTTTTACGGTTAATTTTCTGCTCTTCATTTCGAGTGGGAAATATTCTGCGTTGTGTTGTTGGTAAGCTCACACCGCTCAAATACTCATTACCAATTTTTTATTTCATTTAAAACATTAACGATTTATATAAGCTCTAGAATTATGATGAAAAGAGTTGTCGCAAGCATTGCGCTAAGTAGTATTTTGTTGTTGACAAATTGCAACGGCAAAAAAGAAGAAAAAGAAGAAGCTACAGTTTATCCGGTTACCACTCCCGTGAAAATGGATACGGTGATCGATAAAGAATATGTAGCGCAGATTCAGTCTGTAAAGAACATTGAAGTTCGTGCTCAGGAAAAAGGTTTTCTTGAAAAGATTTATGTAGACGAAGGTCAATTTGTCCACCAGGGGCAGACTTTGTTCAGAATTATGCCTCAATTGTATCAGGCAGAATTATTAAAAGCTAAAGCTGAAGTGGAACAAGCCACCATTGAGCTGAGAAATGCAAGTACGCTGGCCAGTAACAATATTGTTTCTAAGAATGAAAGGTTAATGGCAAAAGCTAAGCTGGACGCCGCCAACGCAGAAGCAAAACTGGCGCAGATCCACCTGTCGTTTACGGATATTAAAGCTCCGTTTTCGGGAATTATCAACAGAATTCCTTTAAAGCTGGGAAGCTTGATCGATGAAGGAGATCTTTTAACATCACTTTCCGACAATGGAGATATGTACAGTTATTTCAACGTTTCAGAACCTGAATATTTGAATTATCAAACTCATGTGAATGATAGAGGAAGTAATGAAGTAACATTAATTATGGCAAACGGAGATGCCTTTCCACAAAAAGGAATGATCCAAACGATTGAAGGCGAATTTGATAACGAAACAGGAAATATCGCTTTCAGAGCAAAATTCCCAAATCCGAATAAATTACTGAGAAATGGCGAAACAGGAAAAGTAAGAATGACTTTACCATTGAAAAATGCCCTGATCATTCCGCAGAAAGCAACCTACGAAATTCAGGATCAGAAATATGTTTTCGTGGTGGGTAATGACGGAAAGGTAAGATCTAAAAATATTAAAGTGGCTTATGAGCTTCCAGACTTATATGTAGTAGCTTCCGGACTTTCACAAGGGGATAAATTCCTTCTGGAAGGAGTGCAGAAAGTGAAAGATGACCAAAAAGTTCAGACGAAGTATCAGGATCCGAAAAAAGTTCTTGAATCATTGAAATTAAAAGCAGAGTAGGACTCTATAAATGAAGAAGTATGTTTAAGAAATTCATTCGCAGACCTGTTCTGTCTATTGTAATCTCATTGATTATCGTATTTTTAGGAATCTTGTCATTGGTAAAGCTTCCGGTGACACAGTTTCCCTCAATTTCACCTCCAAAAGTAAATATCACCGCAGAATATCCCGGAGCCAACAACGAATTGTTGATTAAATCCGTAATCATTCCGTTAGAAAGATCATTAAATGGTGTTCCTGGAATGAAATACATGGCTTCCGATGCCGGAAATGATGGGGAAGCTTCTATTCAGGTGGTTTTTGATTTGGGAACCGACCCGAATGTTGCTGCCGTAAACGTTCAGAATCACGTATCTTCTGCCGTAAATAAATTACCTCCGATCGTAGTAAGAGAAGGGGTAAAGATCACGCGTGAAGAACCTAACATGTTGATGTATATTAACTTGTATAGTGATGACCCGAAGGCAAATCAGAAATTCCTTTTCAATTATGCAGATATTAATATTCTTTCTGAATTAAAAAGGATTAAAGGAGTCGGAGATGCCGATATCTTAGGAACCCGTGAATACGCAATGCGTGTTTGGCTGAAACCTGACAGATTAACAGCTTATAACATTTCGGCAGACGAAGTAATGGAAGCTTTAAATGAGCAGAGTTTGGAAGCATCTCCCGGAAAAACGGGCGAAAGCTCCGGAAAACGTTCTCAGTCTTTTGAATATATTTTGAAATACCCGGGACGTTACAGCAACGAAAAAGATTACGGAAATATCATTCTTAAAGCAAAATCCGGTGGAGAGTTTGTAAGATTGAAAGATGTGGCTGATATTGAGTTTGGAAGCTCAATGTATGATATCTATTCTACATTAAACGGAAAACCGTCTGCCGCGATTACCATTAAGCAATCTTATGGTTCTAATGCAAGTGACGTTATCAAAAATGTAAAAGCTTTGATGACCGATCTTGAGAAAAATAATCTTCCAAAAGGAATGCATTATGACATCAGCTATGACGTTTCTCGGTTTTTGGATGCCTCTATTGAAAAAGTAGTCCACACTTTGTTTGAAGCCTTTGTCCTGGTGGCAATTGTGGTATTTTTATTCTTGGGAGACTGGCGTTCAACGTTAATTCCGACGATGGCAGTACCTGTTTCATTGATAGGAACTTTTGCGATCATGTCCGCATTTGGGATTACCCTGAATATGATCTCATTGTTTGCCTTAGTCATGGCAATCGGGATCGTTGTGGATGATGCTATTGTCGTCATCGAGGCTGTGCACGCCAAAATGGAAGAGAAACATCTCTCGCCATTGAAGGCAACGGAAGAAGCCATGCATGAGATCAGCGGTGCGATCATCGCTATTACACTGGTAATGGCAGCCGTATTTATTCCGGTGGCATTTATGTCCGGTCCGGTTGGGGTTTTCTATCGCCAGTTTTCGATTACGATGGTTTCTTCAATTATCCTTTCGGGGGTTGTTGCGTTAACGTTAACACCGGCATTATGTGCTTTAATCCTGAAAAATAATCATGGTAAACCTAAAAAGAAAACTCCTGTAACTATATTCCTGGATAAATTCAATAATTTATTTACAAAAGGAGCAGGAAGATATGAGAAGATGCTGAATAAAACAGTAACAAAAAAAATCATAACACTTCCTTTATTATTGGTTTTCTGTGTATGTACTTTCTTTTTAAGTAATTCACTTCCGGTCGGGTTTATTCCAAGTGAGGATCAGGGGATGATCTATGCGATTATTCAGACTCCTCCGGGATCTACTTTGGAAAGAACGAATGAGATCGCATTAAAGCTACAAAAAGCTTCAGAAGATATTGATGGAGTACAATCTGTTTCATCATTGGCTGGTTATGAAATTCTGACGGAAGGTACAGGTTCAAACTCAGGAACGTGTTTGATTAACCTTAAAGACTGGGGCGAACGTAAAGAATCAGCTGCCGAGATTATTGAGCAGTTGGAAGCAAAAGCCAAGGAAATTCCGGGAGCCAATATAGAATTCTTCCAGCCACCTTCTATTCCTGGTTATGGTGCTGCAGGTGGTTTTGAGCTTCGTTTGCTGGATAAAGCAGGAAGTGGGGATTACAAAAAAATGGAAACGGTAAGTAATGATTTCGTAAAAGAATTACAGAAACGCCCGGAATTGGGTTCTGCATTTACGTTTTATTCAGCGAGTTTCCCTCAGTATATGTTAAAGATCGATAATGACTTAGCCGAACAAAAAGGAGTAAGCATCGAAAATGCAATGGATAATTTATCCACTTTAATTGGTTCGAATTATGAGACGAGTTTCATCCGTTTCGACAGACCTTATAAGGTGATTGTTCAGGCAGGACCGCAGTATCGAGCTTTACCAAGCGATTTATTAAAGCTTTATGTTAAAAATGATAAAGGTGAAATGGTTCCTTATTCTGATTTCATGAAATTGGAAAAAGTGTACGGTTTATCTGAGATCACGAGACATAATATGTATAATTCTTCCGAGGTAAGTGGTACTCCTGCGCCGGGTTACAGTTCCGGACAGGCAATTAAAGCCATTCAGGAGGTTGCCGATAAGACGCTTCCGAGAGGTTTTGGGATCGACTGGGCAGGTATTTCAAAAGATGAGGTAAGCCGTGGGAATGAGGCTGTATTTATTTTCCTGGTGTGTTTAGGATTTGTTTATTTAATTCTTTCTGCACAATATGAAAGTTTTATCCTGCCGTTGCCGGTGATTTTATCCTTGCCGACAGGTATTTTCGGAGCATTTTTATGCCTGAAATTATTAGGATTGGAAAACAACATTTATGCGCAGGTGGCAATGGTTATGTTAATCGGGCTTTTAGGTAAAAATGCCGTATTGATCGTAGAATTTGCCGTACAAAGGAAAGCGGAAGGCGTTCCTGTTGCAAAAGCAGCGATTGAAGGAGCGGCGATTCGTTTCCGTCCGATCTTGATGACTTCATTTGCCTTTATTGCAGGTTTGATTCCATTAGTGATGGCAACCGGACCGGGAGCTGTAGGAAACCGAACAATCGGTACAGCCGCAGCCGGAGGGATGTTAATCGGGACTATTTTCGGATTAATGATTATTCCGGGATTGTATTATATTTTCGGACGAATTGCTGAAAAATCCAGATTGTCGAAATATGAAGAAGAAAATCCTTTAACTGAACAAACAGAACCTTACAAACATGATGGAAAACATGAAGACTTATAATAAATATATAGCAGCCATTGCTTTATCGCTTGTTTTAGCAAGCTGTAAAGCGCCGATGGCGACTGTGATAAAAGATGAGGTAAAAGAAAATATTCCTCAGAATTTTAATCAGGAAGAGCAACAAGACGCCAACAACAACAGCGGAACAACGCCGTGGAGACAGTTTTTCACTGATCCTAATTTAGTAGCTTTAATTGAAACTGCTTTAAAAAACAATCAGGAGCTCATGATCACTTTGCAGGAAATTGAAATTGCAAAAAGTGGAGTTGTTGCTAAAAAAGGAAGGTTAACACCGACCGTTACTGCCGGAATAGGAGCAGGAGTAAGCAAAGCCGGACGTTATACGAGCGAAGGAGCCGGTGATGCCACCACAGATATTGAAGAAGGCAGGGAAATGCCCGATCCGCTGGGAAATTTTGAAGGTGGATTGATGGCAAACTGGGAAATCGATATCTGGAAAAAATTAAGAACAGAAAAAGAAGCTGCCGTTGCCCATTATCTTTCAACAGTTGAAGGGAAAAACTTTGTTCTTTCTAATTTAATTGAAGAAGTAGCTGATAATTATTATGAATTGCTGGCTTTGGATAATCAACTGGATATTATTCAGCAATATACCAAGCTTCAGGAAAGAGCTTTAGAGATTTCTAAAATTCAAAAAGAAGCTGCCGCTGCAACAGAATTAGCCGTAAAGAAATTTGAAGCAGAATTAGCCAAATCAAAAGCTTCGGCATACACGATCCGTCAGCAGATCGTAGAAAAAGAAAATCAGATCAATGCGCTTTGTGGCCGTTATCCGCAACCGATTATAAGATCAAAAGAGGATTTTATGTCGATAATTCCGCAAACGGTTTATACGGGGATTCCGTCACAATTATTAGCGAACCGCCCTGATATTAAACAAGCTGAATTAGAATTAAAATCATCAAAATTAGACGTTGAAGCCGCAAGAAAAGAGTTTTATCCTTCACTGGAAATCTCTGCAACGCTAGGTTTGGAAGCGTTTAAACCATCTTATTTAGTAAAAATGCCGGAATCAATTGCTTATAATTTAGTAGGTGAGCTGGCCGGCCCGCTTATTAATAAAAGTGCCATTAAAGCCAATTTCCAGACTGCGGATGCAAAACAGATCCAGTCTCTGTATGAGTATGACAAAACGATTTTGAATGCGTATCTGGATGTGGCCAATTTAATGTCAAAAGTTAAAAATATTGATCAGTATTATCAGTTAAAATCTCAGGAAACAAAAGCCCTGGAACAGTCTATTGATATTGCAAATCAGTTATTTAAAAATTCAAGAGCCGATTATCTGGAAGTCCTTTTAAACCAAAGAGATGCTTTGGATGCAAAAATGGAGCTTGTAGAAGCAAAACAACAACAATTGAGTACTGTTGTCGATATTTATAAAAGCTTAGGCGGAGGCTGGAAGTGATTATAAATCCTTAATGTTTTAAAAAGAAAAGAGGCTGCCTGCAATAGGACAGTCTCTTTTCGATTATATATGACTGAAAATATTTGAAATAAAAAGGTTCAAATTAATGAACCTTTTGCAATTTACTTGCAAGAAATGATAGCAACTAAATTATATGTCTGCATGGTTATTAGTTTCTTTTTTAAAAACCATCCTTCAGTAACTAGGATTAAAAAAGGATGGCGCTATAATTATTGAGATTTGGTCGGTTTGGCAGCATTGTATTTATATTTTATTTACTTCATTTTTGTGTTTTCCAATGCGTGCCGTTTTTCACTGGCGGATCATCATACCCACCTGCAGGTGCATCTGCAGAATCTCTAGCGGTAGATTGATTATTTTCTTCTATTTCATTGTTTTTGTTAAAAATATTTTCTTCATATGTTGATGTATCATTTTCATCATCTTGTCTGCAAGATTGTAAATTGCCTGCAACAAGCACTAGTGCTAATAAAATCGGTATCTTAAATGAGATAATCTTTTTCATAAAATCATGAGGTTAAGGTTATCCCGGCCAGGTTTTGTTTAGAATTCTGAGTTCGAAATTATCATCAAAGTATGATAAAAAAAAGAAGTTGTTGTCTCTATTCGGCAATTAAGACGTCCTAATTCATAAATTAGGACAATTTTAAATCATTGATAATCAATATATTATGATTAAAATATAAAACTTTATAAATGTTCGTTTTAATTCATCAATTGTTGATAAAAATTAAAGGATTTTCTGTACTTTTGATACTAAACTTGTACCCGATAACTGCTTAAAGTGATTAAAAAACTATCAATACTTCTATTTCTAGTATTTTTTAAACTTTTCTTATCTCAAGAAAACTATAGCGAATACTATAAATTAAGATCAAAATATGAAAACTTTGAAGAGAATAACTCCAAAGCTTTTCCCTATATTCAGGCATATATTAATAAGGCAAAAAAGGAAAAAAACTTTGAAAAGCTGGTTCAGGGTTATAAGGATGGAGTTTTCTATTCGCCAAAAGAATTAAAGCTTACCTATGCCGACAGTGCAATCTGGGCTGCCAGGCAATCTTCAGTGAATGATCTGATAAGTACCGCTTATCTGGAAAAAGGTGTTGTTTATTATTATCATTTTAAAAGATATCAACTGGCTTTAAATGAGTATCTTAATGCCTATGAATTTTCCAAAAATACCAAAAATGATTTCCTGAGATACCAAAACTTATACCATATCGGAGTCGTAAAAAGTTATTTGGGATATTATCAGGAAGCGGCGGAATTATTTAAGCAATGTATTTCATATTATGAAGCCAAAACAAAGGCAAACCTGCATCCAAACGAGATTTATAATAATAAAAAAGGATATCTTAACAGTTTGCGCCAATTGATTATTTGCTATCAGAATTTAGGAAAATTAAACCAAGCCAATTCTGCCATCCAGACAGGGTTGAAAGAAGCGGGAAATGATACTGATTTTGCGCAGGAAAAAGGATATTTTTTATTATCAAAAGGTATTTCTGAGTATAAAAAGAATCAATTTTCATTAGCAATAGAAAATTTAAACCTTTCTGTAAATCCTATAAAAAACAGCGATGATTTTGCCTGGCTTTCTGTGGATTACTTTTATTTAGGTAAAAGTTTCCGAAGTTTAAAAAATTATTCAGAATCAATTAATTACTTTAAAAAAGTAGATTCCATATTTCAAAAGCATCAATTTATTCTTCCGGAATTAAGAGAAAACTACGAAATTCTAATCAATCATTATAAAAATGAAAAAGATCAGACTTTACAGCTATATTATACAAGTCAACTTTTAAAGGCAGACAGTATTATTTCGAAAGATTTCATTTATTTGTCACCAAAAATCCATAAAGAATATGACACAAAAACTCTTTTAGATGAAAAAAATAAATTGGAGCGCGCCAACTCATGGGGAAGTTTTATTATCATCAGCTTAGCAATTTTTGCGGTTGGTTTAATTATTTTATTAATTATAAGATATAAAAGAGAGAAAGATATTCAGCAGAAGTATATTTTACTGGAAGAGAAATTTACATTACAACAGGACAAATTACTGGAAAAACCTTTTCCGAATCCTGAAGAAAAGAAAACAAGTCTCGACGAAAATAAAGTTGAAGAATTACTACGAAAACTAAAAATATTTGAAGGAAAAAAAGAATTTACCCAAAAAGGACTTACCATCAATAAGTTAGCGAATCAGTTAGGGACCAATTCCAATTATTTGTCGCAGGTAATTAATGAATACAAGGGAATGAATTTCAATAAATACCTGAGCGAGTTAAGGATCAATTACATCACCGTTTTACTTTTTGAAAATAAAGAATACCTCAAATACGGGATCGAAACCCTTGCCAAAGAATGCGGAATTGCTTCCCGACAGAATTTTTCTGATTTATTTTACGAAATTAATGGAATCCGTCCGACAGATTTTATCAGAAAAAGAAAACAGGAATTGGACGGAAAAGGGGGCTTTTCTACTTTGAATCCTATTTAACATTCGGATATAATTTGAATCCTATGAAAAACTCTTATTCTTACTCATTATTTAGATGGTTTTCAATATATACAGGTCAAATTGCGGGAACAGAATTGCAGTTTGTGCCGACTGCAGAAGGCTATTATGATTTCCAGCAAAATAAGTATATTTACAATTATGTAGATCACTTAGGAAACGTACGCTTGAGCTATACAAAAAGTGCTTCCGGAACAGAGATCATTGAAGAAAACAATTATTATCCGTTTGGGTTAAAACATGAAGGATATAATGTTTTAACAGGAAATCCTAAATACAATTATAAGTACAACGGTAAAGAATTGCAGGAAACAGGCATGTATGATTATGGAGCACGTTTTTATATGCCGGATTTAGGAAGATGGGGTGTGATTGATCCGCTCGCAGAGAAAGACAGCAGATGGAGTCCATATCGCTATGCTTATGATAATCCTCTAAGATTTATAGATCCAGATGGAAGATTAGAAGGTGATTTTAGAAGATGGGAAAAATATAGGTAATGATGGGAAAAATGACGGAAAGGTTTACGTAATTAAAACTACACAAACATCATTTGATAATGGAGCAACTTCAGCAGGTATAAGTAAATCTGAAGCTAAAGAAACTGAAAAGTTTATAAAAGCAAATTCAGGAAATACAGCAGCCTTTGAGTCCAATAATATTGCCTATGAGAATAGTTCGGAGATCGAAGGTAGCCAAGAAACACGTCAATCTATGGTTGACATTGTTAGTAAAGATACAGGTAATGGCGGTACTTCAGATGCAAATAATCGAGAATATGGAGGAATTATTCGTGACGGAAAAGTTACGGAATCGCCAGCAGGACCTGTAGGAAACCCCCAAACAGATTCTGAAGCCTCTATTATACATCCAGATGTTAGAAATTCAGATAAAACCTTTCACAGCCATCCGAGTGGTCAAATTGTACAAGGCTCAGGTGCTTCTGGGGGAACGCAACTTGGAGGAACAAGTACAATTGATAGTTGGGGAAAAGCTCCTTCTGCTTACGATATTTCTAATGCTAAAGGTACAAATTATGTTTTTTCAAGAAGCGATGGAACAGTATATATTTTTAATAAATCAGGTGTCACCGCTACAATTCCTCAAAAAAGATTTGTTGAATTTAAAAAATAATAAATTATGAAAAAAATATTAGTAATTGCATTTTCTTATTTTACGATTTTATTCCATAGTCAAGTTAAAATTGATGATTATAAAAGATTGTTAGATTCGGCTATAATTATAAATAAAAATCATAATGAAAGTGATTTGAAAAATAAGTCATGTTATTTAATTACTTCTGATAATTCTAAATATATTACTAGTCATTTTTTGTTGAATTCTTATTTTAAATCTATAGAAGTTTATAATAAAAAGAATCAGAATCTATTAAAAAAAGGAATCAATGCTTGGAAAATCATACCGGTAATGAATAAGAATAAATTAATTATTAAAATAATAGACCTTAATATTTATTATAAAAATAATAACTATCAATTTATTAATAATGGAGGAGCTACAGTAATCTTCGAATATTCTTGTAAAGAAGAAAAGTGGAAATTATTAACAGAAAGGTATTCAGGGATTTAATGCATTATAAAGAAAACGTACAACTTTTTAATGTAAAATAATACAATAGACCACTGCATTGCGGTGGTTTTTGTTTTATAAAACAGCAATGTTATCGATTTGAATCTTTTTCCAATAAAAAATAACACGTCAAGTTTTGTCGCATTACGCCATTAGCTTTGTTCTATCAAAATTACAGAGCTATGGAATTACCGTTTTATTTAAGTTTCAGGGATTTCGAGAAAGATTATTTCGACAATCTTGAAAAATGGTTTGAGCATTATCATATTACGAGCGAGATCGATTTTTTAAAAAGTCTTGCCGAATTATATAAACCTTATCTGAGTTATAATTTTTCTGAAAACAAACTTCAGACCGATGCCGTTATGAAGGTTAAAAACTGCTTTTTTCCTTATTTTGATAACTTTGGAATCTCTTTTTGCGTCGATTATGAGAACGGCAAACAAACCAAATCTTTAAAAGCAGGAATCAACAATGTTTCCGAGTGGAAAACCATCACGATGATGGAATATTCTCAACATATTTTGGACAAAATCAATAAATATTTCCAGAAAAACAATTTGGAGAAGGAAAAACAAAACGTTCAGGATTACATCAATAATTACGAAATTATCACCGCAAAAGAACAGACCGGCTATTGCTTAGATTACGATCAGCACCAGAAAACACTGGCTTTTTTAAGAGCTTATCTGCCTTGTTACGGCTCCACGGTTGATATTTCATTGTACAGAAATTTCCATTTTTCTATGGTAAGAATTGCGGATTTTATTGACCAAAAACTGAAGGCAGTCGAAGCATTTGAATACAGTATTTTCAGCACTTTAAAATCAGAAGCAAAAATGAAATTCCATATAAAAAGTCATAGTTTTCTTACGATTTGTAATTAAAATAAGGAGCTTGATCCCGCTTTCCGCACTCGCTATTTTCTGTTTTGGGCGGCGGCTTCGCCGCCGCCCAAAACAGAAAATGAGCTCAGACAAATGCTCCAATCGGGGCTAGGGTAGAAGTTGTTCTATCAACGGCAGTCAAAACGGCACCATACATTCATAACTAGATTATAGGGTTTGAAAATTTGTTAGTTAGTATTTTCAAACAGAAAAGCCAGATCAATTTGATCTGGCTTTTCATTTGCAGAAAGGAAGGGATTCGAACCCTCGATACAGTTACCCGTATACTACCTTTCCAGGGTAGCTCCTTCAACCACTCGGACACCTTTCTTTTTCAGACTGCAAAAATAGGCTATTTTATTGAATTAACAAATTCTTAATCAAAATTAGTCGGTAATTTCTCCACAAAGGCTTTTCGAGAAATTATCTGCGAAACTTCCTTTGTAATTAGGATTGTCGATCAGGTGCATGGCTTTTGTAATCGCACTTTCGGCGGTCATATCTTTTCCGCTGATGGCTCCGATTCTTGAGAAAATATTACTGTTTTCATACTTTCCGAACGAGATCCCGCCTGAAATACACTGACTTACGACTACAATTTCAGTTCCGTTATTTCTGATTTCCTGCAATGTTTCCTGTGTTTTTTCACTGCTGAAAATAGTTCCCGAACCAAAAACCTGAAGAATTAACACCTTCATTTTCGGGATTTCTTTAAAATGATGCAGTTTCATACCTGGAAAAATTCGCCAAAATAAAACATCTTCGGAAATATTTTCATCTACATGAAATGCCACATCAGGATCACAACGGTACAAATTGTCTTTAATAATATTCAAATGCACCCCCGATTGCCCCAAAATAGGGTAATTCGGACTGGAATAGGCATCAAAATACTCCGCAGAATATTTCAACGTCCTGTTTCCTCTTAATAATTTATACTCAAAATAAATCGCAACCTCCTGAATCACAGCTTCATCATTTTCATAAAAACTCGCGTAATATAAGCTTGTCAGAAGATTTTCCTTGGCATCAGTCCTTAAATCACCGATCGGAAGCTGAGAACCGGTAAAGATCACTGGTTTTTTCAACCCTTTTAACATGAAACTCAATGCAGAAGCCGAATAAGACATGGTATCAGTTCCGTGAAGGATCAGAAATCCATCGTACTCGTCGTAGTTTTTAAGGATATAATTGGCGATAATTTTCCATTCTTCCGGTCCCATATCCGAAGAGTCCAGCGGTTTTGCAAAAGGATGCACGAAAACTTCACATTCCATCAGCTTCATTTCAGGCATTTTTTCAAAAATATTTCCAAAATCAAATGCACGAAGGCTTCCGGTTTCATAATCTTTTTCCATACCGATGGTTCCTCCGGTGTAGATGAGCAGGACTTTTCGTTTCATGTAGTTCTTTATTAGAATTTCGCCCCTGTTTCAGGTTCATTCCTCAAAATTACGTTAATTTGCAAAGATTTGAAAATGAATGGAAGATTTAGCACAAACTTTTGAGTATTTAAAACAGTTTTTAACAGAAGAAAGAATAAGGAAAATTGAGCATTTCTCCCCGGAAAGTTCTGATTTTGTGCTTCCTGTGGTAGAAGATATTTATCAGTTCCGAAATGCAGCAGCGATTGTACGTTCTGTGGAGGCCTGTGGTTTTCATAAAGTGGTTGCTTTGCAGGAAGAATATAGTTTTGAGCCTAATCTTCGCGTAACAAAAGGTGCCGATACGTGGGTTGAGGTTGAAAAAATGCCAAGAAATTTAGAATCTTTTCAAAAAATAAAAGACAGAGGATATAAAATTGTTGTTGTTTCGCTGGAAAATAATGCGAAAATGTTACCGGAATACGAAATTACACAACCTATTGCTTTGGTTTTCGGAACTGAAATGGAAGGCGTTTCTCAGGAAATCCTGGATTTTGCGGATGAAACATTAGCTATTCCGATGTATGGTTTTACAAGAAGCTTTAATGTTTCAGTAGCGGCATCGATCTGTATGTATGAGCTGAAGCAGAAATTGTTAAAATCTGGTATTAACTACAAATTAAATGAAGAAAAACTATTAAGAATGAAAATCCGTTGGGCCGTGAATTCAATAAAAAGCGGACAACAGATTTTTGAGAAATATTTAAAAGATAACAATATTGAAATATAATGTTAAAATATCAATAGGAGCGGGCTTTAGCCCGCTTTTCTTTTGCGTAAACGAATTGGCTTTAGCCAAAACCTATTTTAAATTCAAATAATTCCAGGCTGCAACAAAAACACCCGCAGTTTCTGTTCTCAATCTCTGATTTCCAAGAGATACAGCTTTTACTTTGTTTTCCGATAAATAATTAATTTCTTTCTCCGAAAAATCTCCTTCAGGACCAATTAAAAACGTAATGTTTTCTAAATGTGGAATATTTTTTAATTCTATCCTTTCCAAATTCTCATTACAATGTGCTACAAAAGTTGTTAAAGGGTTAATATTTTTCAGAAAATCAGGAAGTTTAATTAAATCATTGATGACAGGAAAATAAAATCTCAAACTTTGCTTTGATGCCGCAATTGCTTGCTTTCTTAGTTTGTCAATATTTATATTTTTACGCTCTGTTTTTTCAGTCTGTAAAATGGTAATTTCAGAAATACCCATTTCAACAGCTTTTTCTACAAAAAACTCGATTCGGTCAATATTTTTCGTCGGCGCAATCGCAATATGAAGCTTTGGATTAAAATCAGGAGTATTGGTTTGAATTTCAGAAACTTCAATATTAGCTTTTTTGCCTTCGATCAGTAATTTTCCGGAAGCCAGATTTCCTTTTCCGTCCGTTACATGAATTTCTTCACCATCTCTCATTCGAAGAACTTTTACGATGTGCTGTTGTTCTTCATCATTAATTATTGCTTTTCCGTTATTGATTTCGCCAAAAAAAAGTTTCATATATTGATATTTAGAATCTGCCTGAATTTTATGGATAAATGATTTTAAAAGTAAATTTCATTATCGCTTAAAAATGCTACACCGGTTTTTATTGTGGTATAAATATCACCTTCACAATCTCTGTATGAACATGCATAAATTTCTTCAATCCACTTATTATTCATGAAAATTAAATTCAGATATTCATTTTTTCTTAAATTATTTTTAATCGATAAATAATCTCCTTCTTTTGGTTCATAAGTAAAGCTAAATACGTTCTCTGAGTTGATTTTCTCAATAATCTCTTCCTTTATATTTTGAACATATCCGATTTCTGAACTTATCATTATATAATCTTCATCTTCAGTTTTTTCTGTCACTTCATTTTTTCCTGTAACGGTTTCCAAAACCCAATAATATTTCGAGTTCTTTTTAGATTGTGTTCCAAGTATTTTTTCTTCTAACAATATTTTCATAAATCGTATTTTGCTGTTGCGGAAGTTCTCAGATCCGTAAATTCTCCCCGCTCAAATTTCAGCTGAGCCACCATGGCAATCATGGCTGCATTGTCGGTCGTATATTCAAATTTCGGAATGTAAATATTCCAGTTCAATTTTTCCTGATTATCCAACATCGCCTGTCTTAATGCTGAATTGGCAGAAACTCCGCCTGCAATTGCCACTTCTTTTATATTTAAATCTTTTGCTGCTTTTTCAAGCTTATTCATTAAAATTTCAATAATTGTTTTCTGAACGGATGCGCAAAGATCATTTAAATTGTTTTTAATAAAATCTGGGTCTTTTTTAACCTCTTTTTGGATAAAATATAATACAGAAGTCTTAATTCCGCTGAAAGAATAATCGTAATTATCCAATTTTGGTTTATTAAATTTAAAAGCATCGGGGTTTCCTTCTTTCGCTAATTTATCAATGATCGGTCCTGCAGGATAATCAAGATCAAAGATTTTTCCGATCTTGTCAAATGCTTCGCCAGCCGCATCATCAATGGTTTTTCCGATGATTTCCATGTCGAAATAGTCTTTCACCAAAACGATCATCGTATGACCTCCGCTCACGGTAAGGCACAAAAACGGAAATTTCGGCGGCATAGGATTTGCATCTTCAATGAAATGCGCTAAAATGTGCGCCTGAAGATGATTAACCTCAATAAGCGGAACATCTAAACTCATTGCCAAAGACTTAGCAAATGAGGTTCCGACCAGAAGAGAGCCTAAAAGTCCGGGTCCGCGTGTAAATCCTATAGCAGAAATGGCATTTTGTTGTATATTTGCTTTAGTTAGAGATTTTTCAACAACGGGAATGATATTTTGCTGGTGTGCACGTGAAGCCAGCTCAGGAACTACACCTCCGTATTCTTTATGAATTGCCTGGTTTGCAGCAATATTAGAGAGAATAGAATTCCCCTTGATAATAGCTGCTGAAGTGTCGTCGCAAGACGATTCAATACCTAAAATTATAGAGTCGCTCATAATAATGGCAAAGTTAGAGAATAATAACGAGAATGAGAACAAAAAATCGGTAGCTGAAAACTTAGGTGATCAGGTACATAAGACTGTGGAAAATGTAGAAGGTGCTGTGAAGGAAGCAGTTAAAGAAGCATCTGAGCTCGCGTCGGATGCCATTCATCATCCCGTAGAAACCGCCGAAGAGTTTGGTAAACAGGCTGTAAAAGATGTTACGAGCTATTCCTGGTGGGCAAGACTTCTCTTGATTCTTTTTTGGTCTGTTTTAGGTTTGGTTGTTGCCGTATTTATCATAATTAATCTTCCGGTTACTAAGCAATGGGCTGCTGATCAGGCATTACAGATTGTAAACAGAGATTTTAAAGCCAATATGACTACAGAAAGTGTAGAGGTAAATTTCTTCGGAAATGTAAAGATAAAAGGTTTAAAAATAAAAGATTATAAAGGTTTTGATTTTATTAAATCTGAAGAGTTTACCGCCAATTCAGACTGGTTTTCCTTAGCCACCAATATTGGGAAAAATAATTCTTTAAGCTTTAATTCTTTAACCTTAAAAAATGCTGATATAAAGGTCATTACTTATAAAGGAGACAGCATTTCAAACTTTATCCGTTTTACCAAATTATTTGACAGCGGTAAGAAAAAAGATCCCAGCAAACCTCCTTTTCAATTAAATTCAAGAGTACAGATTCTTGATTCTAAAGTTTCGATTGTCAATTTAAATTCACCGGGAGAAGCCGGAAAATGGCTGACAGCCACTAATTTCAACTTAAAAGCACCCAACGTAAAAGTAAACGGGGCCAATGTTTCCGCGTTGATTAACAATATGTCTTTTGTCACGAAAAGGTGGGGAAAATCTCATACGGTAGATACGTTTTCAACAGAGCTTTCCATGACGCAGGATTTTCTTTCGCTTAAAGATTTGACATTAAATACAGATCACACGCTTTTACAGGGTGATATTAAATTTAAACTCAATAAAGGCTCGTGGGCAGAATTTGCAGATCGTGTCCGTTGGGATATGAATCTCCATCAGGGAAGCCAGTTAAGCGGGTATGATATCAGATATTTTGTTACGAATTGGGATAATATCAAACCTTTCAATGTTTCCGGGAAAATGACAGGACCGTTGAATAAATTCTACCTTGAAAATTTCCTGATCCGAAATCCTGATGTGAATATTGCCACCAAAACAATGAAGGTCAATAACTTACTGAAAGGTAATTTTTTAATTGAAACCAATAATCTCTCTGCAGATTTTACCTATAAAGATCTTAAAGCCATGATGCCGACTTTCATCTCGAAAAAGATGAAGAATTTCGCAGATGATTTCGGAAAGCTGAAATATAACGGTGCCGCAAAAGTAAACCCGAAGCAGGTTTATGTTTCCAGCGGGAATTTAATGGCAGGAATAGGGCAGGCAAAAATTGAAAAATTTTCATTGACAGATTACAGTACAGCTTTACCAAAATACGTAGGCTACGCCGAAGTTAAAGACCTTAATACTTCTGTTATTACAAAAAATAAAGCGGTCGGACTGATTTCCGGGAAATTTAATATAAGCGGACAAAGTTTTGACGTTAATACGATGCGTTTGACCACAAAATCTCAGATTTCCAGCATTGAAATCATGAATAAAGAGATCAATAATCTTTATCTGGACGGGCTTTTGGATCATAAAAAATACAACGGATTAATCACCATTAATGATGAACAGGCAAAAGCAACCATAAAAGGGCTGATCGATTTCAGCACTCCAAAAGTTGCGATGAATGTAGATGCCGATGTTGATTATTTAAATATGAATTATTTCACCGATAAACCCGGAAATCAGATCGTTAGCGGTAAGGTTACAGGAAAAATGTCGATGTCGTCAATCAATGACCTGACGCTTGATGTGGAGGCTAATAATATCAATTTTGCAACGGCTACTCAGAAATATATCATTCCTAATGCTAAGGTGAAAACCTTTCTGGAAGGCGGAAGCCGCGTGATCGATGTTGATGCGCCTGGTGCAGTGAACGGAAAAATTTCCGGAAGATATAACCTTGCTGATCTGGCAGGAATGGTAGAAAACGGATTAGGGAAGATTTTAGTAGGTCCGCCGCCAAGAAAATTATACAGAGGCCAGAGTTTTGCCATGAATTTTGATGTCGGGCAAGGTCTGGTAAGCTATTTTATGCCGGATTTAAAAATTCCGCAAGGTGCCAAAGTGGAAGGCCAATACGATGGAAATTCAAATAATCTGATCCTGAATCTGGATGCCGCTTCTTTAAAGTATATCATGACCAAAAAAGAAGAGATCACAGAAGCCGATAAAGCGTTGGCCGCTGCAAATCCTGCCTATAAAATTAATGATAGAGAAAATATAACAAGAGACAGCGCAATGGTTGACAGCGTCATGGTGAGAATTAATACCGCTAATCTTGACGAACAATTATATGCGAAGATCAATCGGGTTCAGTACAATAAAAATATTCTGAAAGACCTTACGTTAAGTGGTAGAAATGAGAATAATTCAATTCTGCATTTAGCTACAAAATTCAAGCACGGTAGCCCTGAAGATGAATTGGATGACAAATTGAAAGAATATGCGATCAATGTTAATCAAACTACCGATGCTTTTGGTGATTATGTCTTCAGATTTGAGCCGACCGAGGTGAAATTCAATGATGTAACCTGGTCGATCGACACAAGTCCTGATCTCGATCATTCCATTACATATCGTAAAAAAACGGCTGATTTTGAGATTAAAAACCTTAGGATTTATTCAGATAACAGCTCAATACTGATTAATGAATCAACCTTTAAATCCGCTAAAGATTTTTATGTAGACGCTGAAGTAAAGGATTTTGCCATTGAAAAGCTGCTGGAAATGCAATCCGGAGGAAACACCATGAATATTAAAGGATTGGCCAACGGAAATGTGAAGATCAGAATGGATAAAAGCACATTACAGCCTTTGGTAGACCTCACGGTTGATGATATCATGATGAATGGAAATGATATGGGAGACCTTACCGTTTCTGCAACCAACGGATTTTCATTAAATGTTTATGATGTGGAGGTAAAAGTGACTTCGGCGGGAGTTATAGGTAATAATAACTTAAATGTTACAGGAACTGTCAATAACAATACGTCTTCTCCAACCATTGATCTGACGGCTGAGATGAGAGATTTTGATGTGGCATTTGCTCAGCAGTTTGTACAGACGATTTTCGGAAACTTAAGAGGAAAAGCAACCGGGGATCTTAAAATTTCAGGAAAATTAAATAACCTGGATTATAGCGGAGATATTGCTTTAAAAGGTTTTGGATTAAAACTTTTATTCACGGGTGTAGATTATTCATTTGATGATACGGTAATTCCTCTGACAAAAGGATTGGCGATTCTAAACAATATTGAAGTGCATGACGGAAGATCCAATTCAAAAGGAAATATTTCCGGGGCAGTTCAGTTTGAGACCTTATCTTCAATGGGGGTCAATCTCGTAATGAGAGCGGATAATTTATTAATGTTAAATACCACGCAGAAAGACCTTGATCTATTCTGGGGAAGAGTATACGGGCAAGGTGATCTGTACGTTGACGGGCCGGTTTCCGGATTGAGTATTTCAACCCCGAATATGAAAGCGCTCAACGGAAGCACATTTACCTTTAATTCCAGCTCTACCTCGAATGTTGAAGAGTTTAAAATGTTGAGGTTCCTGAAAGAAGGAAAAGACGGATTAATTACTCTGGAAGAAAAGAAAAAAACCGGAGCCAATATGAATATCGATTTTAATCTGGATGTTGATAAAGGTACCACGGTAAACGTTCTGGTAGGTGATGATGTAGGAAATATTACCGTAAAAGGGGTTGCGGATGATCTGAGATTCCAGATGAACCGACAGGGAAATATCGCCATGAACGGAACATATAGTGTTGATAACGGAACCTTTATTTCAAAAGCAATTCTTAATAAAACTTTCCAGATCGAAAAAGGAAGCAGCATTCGTTGGGATGGTGATGCCATGAAACCCGCTCTGGATATTACGGCAAATTACGTCAGAATGGTCTCAAATGCAGGAGAATACCTGAATATGGGAAGCCTGCAGCCGATCAGTATCTTACTTCAGGCAAATATTACGCAGTCTCTGATTAATCCGA
This sequence comes from Chryseobacterium soldanellicola, assembly GCF_900100115.1. Taxonomy (GTDB): domain Bacteria; phylum Bacteroidota; class Bacteroidia; order Flavobacteriales; family Weeksellaceae; genus Chryseobacterium; species Chryseobacterium soldanellicola. The sequence goes on along the minus strand of NZ_FNKL01000001.1, from coordinate 798,929 downwards.
AAGTTGATTTGGATGTTTCGGCGTTGGATGTTTCCAGTCAGGTAAAAGAAACTTTGGCGGCAAAAATGAGCCAGGACGGTGAAAAAGTGCTTCAGTTTGGTTCGATTTTATTGTTAAACAGCTTTAATGTTTCCAATTCGGGTGGAGTAGATGTTGATGTTGCCGGAGTAGCGGAATCTTCAGGATATAATTTACTCTTAAAACAATTGGGCTCAGTTCTTAATACAATGAGTAACGAGTTTCAGATTGACCTTAATTATGTAAAAGGAGACCAGTATTCAAATACCGGTGACAGGGCCAATGCAGGGGTCAGCTTTGCGCTTTCTCCGAGAATTAAGGTGAAAACCGGCTTGGGAATTCCTTTAACAAAAACAGAAAATACAGAAACCAATTATCTTTCAGGTGAAGGATCAATTGAATATGATATCTCTAAAAAGAACGACGGAACCCTTATTTTAAGAGGATATTCCAAGCCGTCAAATATCGGAATGGGTCTGGGAGCAGGTACAAACGGTTCTGCAAATCAAGCGTATGGAGGAGGTATTGTGTGGAGCAAAAGCTTCAATTCTTTATTTAAAAAGAAGAGAAAAGATAAAAAACAGGCAGAACCTAAAACTGAAATAAAAACAGATTCTGTAAAATCCAACGGTAAATAATTAGAATATTTTAATGATTTTTGTCATATGTGTTAATTATTGTTAATCTTTAATATAATTTTCATGGTTAAATTATTTTTTATAAATTTGCAAAAAATACATTGATTTTTTAAGGAAATTGTAATTTAACTAATATGAACTATCAACTGGACGAAATAGACAAGAAGATTCTTGACTTCTTAGTAGAAAACACAAGAATGCCTTTTACTGAAATTGCAAAACAGATGGATGTGTCTGCGGGAACAATTCACGTAAGAGTGAAGAAAATGGAGGATGCAGGTATTATTTTGGGATCATCTCTTAATATCGATTATGGTAAATTAGATTATCACTTCACGGCTTTTATCGGAATCCTTTTAACAAAATCAAACCGAACTCAGGAGGTTTTAAAAGAACTAACAAGCATTCCTAACGTAATTGAAGCTAGCGTTATCTCAGGAAAATATAATATTTTCTGCAAAGTAAGAGCGAAGAATACAGACGATGCGAAAAGAATCATCTACCAAATAGATGATATCCAAGATGTAATGAGAACGGAGAGTATGATCTCTATGGAAGAATTCTTAAGTGATAAAAATAGATTGATCAACGCTATTTCTATTTAATCAAATTGTAAACGAATAAAATACTAAAGAACTTATGAAATCTATCATAAGTTCTTTATTTTTGTACCTATGGAAGAATACAGTTACTTTGATGAAGATCCGAAGAAAGGATGGGGTTTTATTTTAGCATTTGCTTCTCTGATGTTGTTCACAATTATGGGCCTGGGAATCGATGTTGATGAATATCTGCAGCATGAATATCTTAACATCCCGAGATGGTATTTTTTCATTATCTTTTCAATTGATTTCCTGATGGCAGTGAGCCTGGTGCTGATGTTTTTTTATAAAAAAATAGGGATTTTCACCTTTCCGACTTTATTGATGCTGCATTTCTTTATGCACAATTACTATCTTTCAACATTTTTATACACAGATGTCACCAACCTTTTCCTTTTTACAGGATTTGGAATGCTGGCCATTATCCCGAAGTGGAAGTTTTTTAAGTAAAATATAATTAATGGTTAAATCGGTTGGTCAGCATTTATTTTCTTAAGGAAATACAAAGGATAATCAAGTTCAAAGGTCTCATGAAAGATCTCAAAGCCATTTTGAGTATAAAACGTTCTGTTTTCAGGGGTTGTAGTTTCCACATAAATACAAGTGCCGTGATATCTCTTGAATGATTCTTTTAAAAGTTTTGTTCCGATCCCGCGTCCCTGCTCATTTGGAAGGACCGCCATCAGCCATAAATGAACGAATTTTTCTTCAGGATGAAAGCTTTTTAACAACCTTTCTCTCCTCAGGATCTTCAATATATTCTCTATACCGATGCAGAAAAGCAACAGCTTAAGCTCTAAGAGCAGTTTTTTAATTCCAAAGCCTTGCTTTTCGAAATATAAAATGCATCCTTTATCATCATCCGTCAAAAAAACGCTTCCGTAGCGTACAGCCATGTCAAACTGAAATTCCATTAATAATTTTAATCTCTTATACCTGTTACCGGAACTCTTTACTACAAAATTGATAGAATTAGGAATAAGAACATCAATAAAAGCCTGACATAATATATCAGTAACTTTTTCTCTGTCTCTATAAGTGGCTTTTTTCATTTTTCCAAAAGTATAAAAAGTTAAGGAATTATCCTCTCTTCCGGTTCAAGTCATTCATACCCTTATCAACCCATCTGTAGCCCGTTCAGTACGTTGTACCAGCCACTTCATTAAGGGTCGGCGGGTAGTTCCGTAACCCCCTTACCCCCCTTGGTGAAGGGGTAAAACCACTTGTATAACCCTCCTCGGATACTTATATAAGTATCCTTCGACCCTTGTATAAGTGCCCAGAGGGAGTTCCGAAGTGCCTGTATCCTCTTTATAAAGGGGGCACAATGGCATTGGTAAGTGGGTGTCGCCGCTTGTATAACCACCCTGAAGGACTTATTAAAGTGCATTATGCATTACAGTAACAAAAAAAACATCCAAAACTGGATGCTTTTGATTTATATTTAAAAAGAAATTATTTCTCTAAAATTCTTTTCACAGCTTCTTTTACAGCGGCTGCATCGATCTTATATTTCTTCATTAATTCAGCTGGTGTGGCAGATTCTCCGAAAGTATCGTTTACAGCAACGAATTCTTGTCTTGTCGGTCTTTTTCTTGCCAGCATTCCTGCAACAGATTCACCCAAGCCACCAAGATAGTTGTGTTCTTCGGCAGTTACGATTTTCCCTGTTTTTTCAACAGATTTCAAGATGATTTCTTCGTCCAGAGGCTTAATTGTATGGATATTGATCACCTCACAAGAGATCCCTTCTTTTTCAAGCTCATCTGCAGCAACTAAAGATTCCCAGACAAGGTGGCCTGTTGCAACGATTGTTACATCAGTACCTTCCTGCAAAAGAATCCCTTTTCCGATCTCAAAAGGCATATCTTCAGGAATGAAAACAGGGACTACCGGTCTTCCGAATCTAAGATAAACAGGGCCTTCAAAATCAGCAATAGCTAAAGTAGCCGCTTTTGTCTGGTTGTAGTCACAAGGGTTAATTACGGTCATTCCCGGAAGCATTTTCATCATTCCGATGTCTTCCAGAACCTGGTGAGTTGCACCGTCTTCACCCAAGGTAAGACCTGCGTGAGAAGCACATATTTTTACATTTTTCCCTGAGTAAGCGATAGACTGACGAATCTGGTCATAGACTCTTGAAGTAGAAAAGTTGGCGAAAGTTCCCGTAAAAGGAATTTTACCTGTAATACTAAGCCCTGCGGCAAGACCCATCATGTTGGCCTCAGCAATACCCACCTGGAAGAATCTTTCAGGAGCTTTTTCAATGAATTTCTCCATTTTCAAAGAACCGATAAGATCTGCACAAAGTGCTACGACATTAGGATTTTTATCAGCAAGTTCAGCCAATCCGGCTCCGAATCCTGAACGTGTATCTTTTTTTTCTGTATATGTAAATTTCATTTTTACTAAAGTTTTTGATAATTGATGAATTACAGTTGATAAACGATATTGTAACACATCATTTATCATTGATGATTCATCATTTATTATTAATAGTCCGCCGGAGCTTCTAAATATAATTGTTTGAAAGCAGTATCCAATTGTTCGTCGTTTGGCGCTTTACCATGCCACGCGTGAGATCCCATCATATAATCAACCCCATAACCCATCTCTGTGTGAAGGATGATGGCAACTGGTTTTCCTTGTCCTGTCTCAGTTTTTGCTTTTTCTAAAATTGCAATAACCGCTTCAAGATCGTTACCGTTTTTCTCTTCTAAAACAATCCATCCGAAAGCCTCAAGCTTTGCATGAAGATCTCCTAAGCTTAATACATCATCCGTATCACCGTCGATCTGGCGGCCGTTGTAATCAATGGTAGAAATAATATTATCAACTTTTTTGGCTGCAGCATACATTAATGCTTCCCAAACCTGGCCTTCCTGCAATTCACCGTCTCCGTGAAGCGTATAAACAAGAGAAGTATCTCCGTCTAATTTTTTACCCTGAGCAACGCCCAAAGCCACAGACATACCCTGACCAAGCGATCCTGAAGCAATTCTGATCCCTTCAAGCCCCTCGTGAGTCGTTGGGTGACCCTGCAATCTTGAATTTAATTTTCTGAAAGTTCTCAATTCATCTACCGGGAAAAAGTCGAATCTAGCTAAAGTAGAATAGTAAACCGGAGAAATGTGTCCGTTTGAAAGATAGAAATGGTCTTCATTTTTACCCTCCATCGTGAAAGGAAGACTGTAGTTCATCACCTTTCCATAAAGGGCTGTGAAGTATTCTGTACAACCTAAACTTCCACCCGGGTGACCAGAATTTACAGCGTGAACCATTCTTAAAATGTCTCTTCTGATTTGTGTAGTAAGAGATTTTAACTCTTCGATACTTTTACTCATTATATAAGATTTATTTGCACGCGAATTTACAATTTTTTACTGGCTTACGGAAATACAAAAATCCGGGTTTTACATCCGGATTTTTGTTTAATTGATATTTTGATATCTTGTTAATTAATATTTTAGGAATTTATACGTTGTTTTTACCAATAAATGTTGAGATTCCTACGGAATGATAACTCTGTGATAAATTTAGATGTCTTATGAATACAAATAGTTATTTTGTTAAATTTTCCACGCGTTTTTATCGATAGGAGCGGGCTTTAGCCCGTTTACAATAAACAGCTTCAAATGGCTTTAGCCAAAACTTAAAAATCTACTTCTTTCTGATCAGCCACAATCCAAAGAATGTTAACAATCCATTAATAATTAATAATTCTAATCCGATCTTAAAATCCCCGAACATATCAACCTGATATTTATCGATAAAATAAGACATAATAGGCGCTGCAATACAAACGTAAGGAACAAGCCTGTCCTCAACTTTATATTTAGTGAAAATTCCAAAGGCGAAAAGTCCCAAAAGTGGCCCGTACGTAAATCCTGCAAGTTTAAGAATTAAGCCAATCATGGAATTATCATTAATAATTTTAAAGATAACCACCATAATTAAGAAAGACAGCGCCACAATCAAGTGTACATTTTTCCTGAACTTTTCCTTCTTTTTGGTGTCCCACGGTTTATCTTTCATCCCAAAAATATCGATGCATAAAGAGGACGTCAAAGCTGTCATGGCCCCATCCGCACTCGGAAATAATGCAGAGATCAAAGCAATGATAAATATAATGGAAATAAATCCGGGCATATGATTTAAAGCTACTTCAGGGAAAATTTTATCCCCAAAAATATCTTTTCCTTGTAATAAAAATTCTTTTTTAGGAATTCCGTCTTTAATAATTTCTGTAAAATGAGCACCCTGGCTCTCTCCGAACAGATACAAAAGACCACCCATATAAAGAAACAGAGAAATCACCCCAAGCAGGATAAAACCAAGCGTAACCATGTTTTTCTGAGAATCCTTAAGCTTAGTCACGGAAAGGCTTTTCTGCATCATTTCCTGATCAATTCCCGTCATGGTAATGGTGATAAATGCTCCCGCAAGGATCTGTTTGATGAAAAATCCGGGAGAATTAAAATTCAGGTCAAATATTTTCGTGTAGCCTTTATCGCTCATTGCAGTTAAGCTCTGCCCGACACTTAAATCCAGATGATTCAGCATATAAACCGTACAGATAATTAAGCCTAAAAGCATACAAGAGGTTTGTAAAGTATCGGTCCAGACGATGGTTTTTACACCACCTTCATACGTGTAAAGAATGATCATCGCAAGAATAATCAAAGTAGTTACTATAAAAGGAACTCCCAGGCTGTCCAAAATGGTTACCTGAAGAATATTTACCACCAGATACAATCTCGCAGTGGCCCCCACCAATCTCGAAACAATGAAGATCCACGCTCCCGATTTGTACGAAAGCTGTCCCATTCTCTGCTGGAGATATCCGTAAATGGAGGTCAATTTTAATCGATAATATAAAGGAAGTAAAACATATGCAACGACAATATATCCGATAAGATAGCCTAAAGTAATCTGTAAATACGCAAAGCTGTCTTTCCCGACCGCCCCCGGAACACTCACAAAAGTCACCCCTGAAAGCGAGGTTCCGATCATTCCGAATGCAACAAGCATCCAATTACTTTTACGGTTTCCGATGAAGAAACTCTCATTATCACTTCCTTTTCCTGTTTTATAAGCTACCCAAAGCAGCAGAGCAAAGTAGATGACAATGATGGACAATAATATAAATGGAGACATATGTTCTTCGATTAAAATTTTACAAATATACTTTTTTTATGGTCTGCTTAAAAAGAAAAAACCTTCCGGATTTTACTCTGAAAGGTTTATATTTTTTGTTTGATTTATTTAAAGATGCTTCGACTCCGCTCAGCATGACAACTCTAATACTATCTGCGTTATTAGCAGCTAATTTGTAGCGATATCATGCTGAACGGAGTCGAAACATCCATTAAAATTTAGATTAGATTTAAAATTATCAATCTCAACCTTAATCTTAGCCTAAAATCAAGCCTGAGTCTGATTAACTAAAACATCCTGCAGCTCCTCATGTTTCTGAAAAGTAGCTTTTGCAAAAGGACAAAGCGGAATAATTGTTTTACCGTTTTTCCTTGCAAAATCTACCGCTGCCAAAAGCATGTCCTTACCAACGCCTTGTCCGTTGTAGTCTTCCTCGACTTCGGTGTGATCAATAATGAATCGCTCTTCTCCGGCCCAGGTGTAGGTCATTTGTCCGGCGCGCTTTCCGTCTATGAAAGCTTCAAAACTTCCATGTTTCTCGTCGTTGTTTTGTTTTACTTCTGTCATGTTATGAAAATTTGGTTTGAATTTCTATATCGTGGGTTAATATTTTATGTACAGGGCAGGCATCCGCAATTAAGTGAAGCTTTTTCATCTGTTCCTGATCAAGATTTGTGCCTTCAAAGCTGATATTTCTTTTAAAAATACAAAGTTTTGTTAAAGGGAAATTTTCCAGCTCTACTTCTACGTTTATTTTTTCAACGTCCCATTCTTTTCGGTCGATGTACATTTTTAAAGTGGCTGCGGTACAGCTTGCCAGAGAAGTTGCCAGAATTTCAAAAGGGTTGAAGCCTTTATTTTGGCCGCCTTTATCCACCGGTTCGTCTGTGATCAGCGTATTTTCACCGGCTACTACTTCTGTATAGTATTTTTCTTTTCCCAGGCTTGCTTTTACGATTACCGCCATTATTTGTCTGTGTTAAATTTATAACTTAATGCTCCGGAAGGGCATAAGTCGATTTGATTTTTAAGTTCCTGGGGAGTTGCGTTTTCCACTTTTATCCAGGGTCTTTCTTTTGGATTATAAACTGCCGGAAGTGTTTTTACGCAAACAGCAGCGTGAATGCACTTCTGAGGTTGCCAGATAACGGTGATCTCGCCGTTGATATATTCATGTGTATCCATATTAATTTTCTTTTAAGGATTTTTCAATTCTTTTATCAGGAATCAGCCATATTAAAGCAACAACGTAATATAAGCCTATAGCAATATAAGGATAAAAAAACGAAGTCGCGAACCCTAAAATGTAAAACACAATAGAGATATATTCTTTGAATTTAGAGTGTATGGCGGCTTTTAATGTTGAGTCTTCACCTTCATTTTTTATAATTAAATTTTCCAGAATGGTATAGGCAACAGCGCACATTATCAGAACAATTCCATAAACACTTACAGGATTTTTTGCGAAATGGGTTTCTCCGATCCATTCTGTAGCAGCCGGTGTTAATGATAGCCAGAACAGTAAATGCAGATTCGCCCAAAGAATATTTCCGTTTACTTTTTTGACGGTCTGAAATAAATGATGATGATTGTTCCAGTAAATTCCAATATAAATAAAGCTGAAAATATAGGCCAAAAATTTAGGAATAAGAGGTTTCAGGCTTTCCCAATTACTTTCTTCAGGCACTTTTAATTCAAGCACCATAATGGTAATAATAACGGCCAAAACACCATCGCTGAAAGCTTCTAATCTCCCTTTTGTCATTAGTTTTTAACCTGATTTTTAAAGTTTTCTATTTTGTCTTTTAAATCTTTTAGCATTTCGGGATTGATAACGCCGCTTTCAAAATCAAAATTTTCATAAAATTTAGGAAGAGAAAAAGTGTCTTTAATATCAGCTCCGAAGTTTGGAAAAAACGTTTTTGCGGTATTCATCACATTTCCGCCTCCGTAACCTCCCGGAGAAGTTGACATCAAGAGCATTGGTTTATTCTGAAAAACTTTTACGTTAATCCTTGAAGCCCAGTCGAAAACGTTTTTAAAAGCTGCGCTGTACGATCTGTTGTGCTCGGCAAGCGAACAAATAATCACGTCGCATTCCTCAATGACTTTTAAAAATTTGTGCGCTTCATCCGGAAAGCCTTTTTTTTCACGATCGACAGAAAAAACAGGCATGTCGAAATCATTTAAATCAATTAAATTAATTTCATTGTCCTGAAAATCTTTCAAAACAAATTTTACCAGTTCTCTGTTGATGGAAGTGGAAGATGTACTTCCTGCAAATGCCAATATTTTCATTATTTTATTACTGATTTCTGTTATTTTTCTGATGAATCTGCTTTTATTTTTTCCTGATAATCTGTTTCTAATTTTCCAAGCTTTTGAAAATAGACTTCTTTATCTGCAAACAGCTTCGGATTGTAAGAATCGCCTTCTTTTCGTTTTGTATGCAGGCCAAACTGGCTGGCATGAGAAGCTACCCAGATATCAAAATCCAGATTTTTCATTGCTTTGAATGTCTCGGCATAATCATTCTGAATATTTTGATAACTTTTTACATCAGAAAATTTTCTGTCGATAATTATGGATGGCAAATTGGCGATTAAAACTTTATATGTCTGATTTTTATCTTTAGTTACAAATAAAAAGCTGCAGGATCCTTTCGTATGTCCCGGATGATGAAGTAAAGTCAGGGTCGTATTCCCGAGTTTTATCTTGTCGTTGTTTTTCAAGAGGTAATCAGGAGTTACGGGTTTAAAAGTTACGCCGTATTTTCCCAATTCGTAATCTGATTTTCCGCCACTTTTTAATTCTTCTGCATCTTTTTCATCTACATAAAGCTTGGCGCCTGTTTCTTTTTTCATATCAGCCATTGCTCCCATGTGGTCGAAATGAGCCTGTGTTAAAGTCAGAATTTTGATGTCCTTATCATTAAAACCAAGTTTTTTAATATTACTTTTAATAATTGGAAACGATCCCGCTAATCCTGTGTTGATAAGGATATTTCCTTTATTGGTAACGATCAGATAAGAGGCAAGATCGTAAGTTCCAACATAATACAAATTTCCTGCAATTCTGAAGGGCTCATAAGTTTTTGACCATTCTTCAGGATTATTTTTAGGCTCATTCACAGTCTGAGCATTACTTAAAAAAGACAGGATCAATAAGAATACAGGAATTATTCTTTTCATTTGATTAGGATTTACGGGTAAATATTCTGAAATTTCAATGTTTATTTTCTGTTTAAAATCGCTTTCGGAAGCGGAACAAATTCGTGCTCATCACCCGGAACCAAAGGAAAAGCATCATGGTTTTGATCGTTCCAGTTTACTTTTGCTTCATCGATTAATTCTTTGTCTGAATTTACAAAATTCCAGAATATAAAACGTTCTTCATCAAAAGGTTCGCCGCCGAAAAGATAAACCGTTCCGTTTTCGCTCATGTCAAATTCACAAAGTTTGGTTTCTTTGGCGATCAATAGTTGTTTTGAACCGTAAGAATTTCCGTCTGTAGAAACCGTTCCGTCTAAAACGTACATGGCAGCTTCACCATAAAGATCTTTACCGATGCTGATGGTTTTTGCCTCTTTAGTTTTAATTTCAAGAAAGAATAGTTTGCTGTGAACGGGAACCGGAGATTTTCTTCCGAATGCTTCTCCTGCGATTAATTTATACTGAATTCCATCTTCTTCCCAAACAGGAATTTCATTCCCTTCAATATGATGGAAAGTTGGCTCTGATTGCTCCAGATGTTTCGGAAGTCCTACCCAGATTTGGAAACCGTGAAGTTTTTTGTCTGTATGTCTCAGATATTCAGGAGTTCTTTCTGAATGAACGACCCCTTTTCCGGCGGTCATCCAATTGACAGCCCCGGGCTTTATTTCAACGGCACTTCCGATGCTGTCTCTGTGGAAAATTGATCCCTCCAAAAGATAAGTTAAAGTCGAAAGCCCAATGTGCGGATGTGGCGGAACATCAAGATTTTGATAATCCTTAAGTTCAGAAGGTCCCATGTGATCGATAAAAACGAAGGGGCCGACGGCTCTTTTCTCACGGAAAGGCAAAAGTCTTCCCACTAAAAAGTTTCCTATATCTGCTGATTTTTCTTCAATGATAAGTCCGATATTTGACATGATAAGTAAAGTGGTTTTTTAATTTTTATTTAAGCTAATGTAATCAATTTATCCATTGTTTATGGTACTTTAATGAAAATTAAAGTTGGTCGTATCCTTTAAATCTCTCATCTATAACGCGTTTCCATTCGGGATTTTTTTTGACGAATGAGACAACGTACGGACAAAAGGGAAGTGCTTTCTTTTGATGGTCTTCAATATAATGCAGTGTTTTTTCGACCACTGCCTGTGCAGCTCCTGTTCCTGCAATCAAAAGATCTGCTTCAGTATGATTTAAAGCGATCTGGCTCCCCATTTCACGATAATCGATAAAGGCAAGATGCCCGTTGAATTCTATCTCGAATCTTTCTCCTGTATTGATTAAAGGAATGTTTTCAAATTCTGGTCTCATGAATTTTTTTTATTAAGTTGATAATCACGAAGTCGCAAAGTGTTGTAAAGTTAATTCTGATTTCCATCAAATTTGTCATTCTACAAGAATCTAGACGATGTTTTTATTATGATGTTGAGGTTTCTGCGGAATGACAAACTCAATTATAATTAACGACTATTATAAAGTTAATAAAAAATGAACAATTAATATAAGTTTTACATTAATCTGCTAAATACCCGAATCTTCCTAAATTGTAATCCTCAAAAGCCTGCATAATTTCCTCTCTGGAGTTCATCACAAAAGGACCGTGTGGATAAATGGGCTCGTTTAAAGGCATTCCGCTGATAATTAATATGATGGAATCTTCTGTTGCTTCAATAGTGAAAATTTCACCCTCATTTTTGAATGCAATAAAATTGTTGACTGGAGCTTTCTGCTCTCCGTTAACAATAACATTTCCTTCAATAACCAAGGCTGCGGTATTAAAATCAGCAGGGAAATTAAAATCAGCTTTTCCGCCTGATTTCAGTTTTGCATTCATCATATGTACCGGGCTGAATGTGGAAGCAGGACCTTTTCGGCCGTTGTATTCTCCGGCAATGATTTCAATAAAGCCATTTTCACCCAAATCCACTTTTTCCATCTCAGAATTTTTGATGGACTGGTATTTTGGACAGCTCATTTTATAAGCAGAAGGCAAATTCACCCAAATCTGAACCATCTGAAAAATGCCACCGGTTTTTGCCCATTCGGTTTCGTGATATTCTTTATGAAGGACGCCTTTCGCAGCGGTCATCCATTGTACATCGCCTTCTCCGATAATTCCGCCGCCGCCTGCGCTGTCATGATGCTGAACGCGACCGTGATAAGCAATCGTTACCGTTTCAAAACCTCTGTGCGGATGCACGCCGACCCCTCTCGGTTGCTCTGTTCCGTTAAAATGAAATTTTGAATTGTAATCAAGCATGATAAAAGGATCCATTTTCTCCATGCTGTAAACACTTGGAATGAAATTGTGAACCCAAAATCCGTCACCCACAAAATGTGCGGGTTTGGGAGCTATTATATTGTGTATTTTTTTTGTTGCCATACTATTTGATACTATGAAGCAAAGGTAGTGGAGTTGAAAATCAGGTGCATTGATCTGTGGTAATAAGCGAGCGGATGATGAGTTATAAATACTTTTTCTTTTGTCTTAACACAAAAGAAACAAAAAGTCAAGACTGAAAACTCCGGCTAAAAATAACTCCTGTTCTCTAAAAATTCTAAAACTTGCGTGAATTCAATTTTTTGTTCTTCGATTTTGAATTTGTCTCGCTTCAAACACTAGAATTTTTGACGGGGTGGTTTTAAAAGTGTGAATTTTAAAAGTGAATGATCAAAAGTCAATTTTTAAATTTACAATTCACTTATTGACCATTCACTTTCCTAGCCCAGATAGCAACGGTTACCCCACAGCAAGCGAAGGGAAAAGCATTGGCGCGAGGAGTATGAGTGGATAGCTGGAAATAGCTTCTAAAAATTAATAATGAGTGATTTTTTATTCTTCTGATTTCAAATTTTTTCCGTCTGAAATGTGAAGCCTTCTGAAAACCAATCCAGAAATAATCGTTAAAGCCCCAATCGTAAGAAAAGTATATCTGAACGCGTTATGAGTCTCATGTTTGATGAGTTCCGGGCTGCTTTCGAAGATTTTTAGAACAATTAATCCAAAAGCAATTCCGAAGCCGATGGCAAGCTGTTGATTGACTGATAATAATGAATTTCCGCTGCTGGTCTGGAAATTTCTTAAATCTGCAATAGAAATTGTATTCATCGATGTAAACTGAATCGAGTTGAAAAATCCCAAAATGGCAATAATCGGAACAAACCAATATAAAGAGGTGTGAATGTCAGGAATTGCAAGCATACAGATCAGTGTTCCGATGATAAAAGTATTGACCATCAACGTTTTTCTGTATCCGAATCTGTTTAAAATTTTAATAACATAAGATTTTCCGAACATGGCGGTAATTGCCATCGGAGCGATAATCCAACCCGAAGTAACGGCAGATTGTTTGTACGCAATCTGAATCATGAATGGCAATAATAATGGAACGGAGCTGATTCCCAATCTTGTGGCCAGATTTCCGACAATTCCTACACGGAAAGTTCTGACCTGAAATAAATTTAACGGGAAAATAGGATTTCCGCCTCTTTTTGCATGCTTGTAATAATAATACATGAAAAGAAATCCTAAAATAAAGACCACCAAAACGGGAGTCGTATTTTGCAGATCCCCAAAAAGCTCGAGCGAAATTGAAAGCAGTAAAGAAGCCGCCGCGAAAATCAAGAAACCTTTTAAATCAAAATCCGCATCATCAGATTTGTAATTGGGCATAAATTTTAAGCCTAAAATAATTCCCAAAACCCCGATCGGAATATTAATTAAAAAAATCCAGTGCCATGAAAGATAATCCACCATATAACCTCCCACCAACGGGCCTAAAACCGGACCGATAAGCGCAGGAATAATGGCGAAATTCATTGCTTTTAACAATTCATTTTTGTCAAAAGTTTTAATTAAAGCCAATTTTCCGACTGGCGTCATTAAGCTTCCTCCAACGCCCTGAACAACACGGGAAATGACCAAATGTGTCAAATTTTGCGACAATGCACAAAACAGGGAACCCAAACTGAAAAGCACCAGCGAAAAAATAAAAACTTTCTTTGTTCCGAACCGATCTGCTAAAAACCCGCTTGCAGGCATAAAAACCGCTAAAGTCAGAACATAGCTTATGATTGCATTCTGCATATTAAGCGGAGATTCCTTCAAATCTTTTGCGATGGAAGGTAAGGATGTATTTAAAATAGTAGAATCCAGCATCTGCATAAAAATCGCCGTTGCAAGGATTAATGGAAGAATTTTTTTTATCGAATTGGGCTGTTCATTTATTTCTGACATATGATTTTTACTGGAAATGAAAATTTTCCAGATTTGTTTTTAGTTCAAAGAATAATGATGTTGGTTTTAAAGCAATATTTATTCCTTACTAACCTTTTTAAACAATAAAATATAAACTGAGTGTAGATTCTACAAAAAAAGTCCTGTGAAATTCACAAGACTTTTCGATTTATTTTTTTGTTTTTTCAACTCCCTTCCATTCGTCGCCTGCTTTTCTGTACTGGCTCAATTCGAAAGTTTTGAAATCTTTTGTTTTATATTCAATATTGTCAGTATTTTGCTCAAAAGGCATAATGTAGTAATAATCTATATCTGTTTTATCAGTTTTATTTCCTTTTTTCACTGAAGGGACATATTTGGAGAATTTATAACTTGGAAGATATTGCTTTAATCTTGCATAGAAAGCTTTATTTTCTTTCTCTTCAGGAATGATATCAACAATATTCAAATCATCTTTTTCTTTATTTACCCAAAGATAATACGTCTTGTCTTCACCTGTATTTCTATTTTGAGAATTGAAGGCAAATAATTCTTTCGGTACCAGTTCTTTGATCTTTTCAGGATCTACTTTTGTATAATACTGCCCTTTGGAAGGATCTACATAAGTCTCAAGATTATACATTAAAACAGAATTGTTTTCGAATTTCTTGTTTTTAAAATATTGATTTAATGATAATTCTGCCGTTTCTCTCAATTCTTTTCCTCTTTTATCCAATGTTTTAGAAGGGTTTTGAGGATTTACTTTTTTTACAAATTCATAAAGAACGACCGGCTTTATGTCTTTAAGATGAGGATATGTTTTTAATTGCTCTGCTTTTACCAGCCAGTAAAATTGTTGATAATAATCATCTTTGTCACCGTCTTTTACGGTTTTATAGATTAAAGCAAGCTTTTTTGAGCTGATATACTTGCCATATTTTCCCTGTCCAAAAGCAAAACTTATAGATAATAAAGCAAATAAGATAGTAATGTTTCTTCTCATTTTTTTATAATTGATTTTTTCGTTTTCCAAATATAATTATTTATTAGATAATAATTTTGATTAACGGTTAAATTCTCTCAATATTATTAACGTTCTTTCAAAAGAAAATCCTGTATTGCTACAGGATTGATAAAATTTATTTTTAGAAAGTAGATTTTAGGGCTTATGAATTAGATTGAAAATAATTATTTTTAATATCAAACTAAACCTTAAATCCTAATTCCTAATCCCTTTATTCATAAGATGTTTCATGAATTTTTACAGCTCTTCCGCTTGGATCGTTCATGTTTTTAAAAGCTTCATCCCACTCTAATGCGATTGGTGTCGAGCAGGCTACGGAAGGAACGGAAGGTACTGTTGCCGCCGCCGTTTCACTTGGGAAATGTTCTTCAAAAATTGTTCTGTAACGATATTCTTCTTTATTTTGAGGGGTATTTAAAGGAAATCTGAATTTTGCATTCGTCATCATTTCGTCAGTAACTTCTTTTTCTGCAACTTCTTTCAATGTGTCAATCCAGGAATACCCAACGCCATCGGAGAATTGCTCTTTCTGTCTCCAGACGATAGAATCGGGAAGAGTGTCTTCAAAAGCTTTTCTCAAAACCCATTTTTCAATTTTTCCTTCTGCAACGTTAATCATTTTATCTTGTGGATTAATGGTCATCGCAATATCCATAAATTCTTTGTCTAAAAAAGGGACACGCCCTTCAATTCCCCAGCTCATCAAAGCTTTATTGGCTCTCAGGCAATCGTAAAGGTGGAGTTTTCCTAATTTTCTTACGGTTTCATCATGGAATTCCTTCGCATTCGGAGCCTTGTGAAAATATAAATATCCCCCGAAAAGTTCATCAGAACCTTCTCCGGAAAGCACCATTTTGATTCCCATTGACTTGATGACCCTTGCCAAAAGATACATCGGCGTGGAAGCTCTGATTGTCGTAACGTCATATGTTTCAAGGTGATAAATAACATCCCGGATGGCATCCAAACCTTCCTGAACGGTAAAATTAACTTCATGGTGAACCGATCCTATATGTTCTGCCGCTTTTTGAGCTGCCGCCAAATCCGGTGAACCTTCCAAACCAACTGCAAAACTGTGCAATCTCGGATACCAGGCTTCCTGTGTATCGCCACTTTCCACTCTTTGTCTTGCAAATTTTGCTGTAATTGCCGAAATTACAGAAGAATCCAACCCTCCGGAAAGTAGAACTCCATAAGGAACGTCGCTCATCAATTGCCTGTGAACAGCATCTTCAAGTCCTTTTCTTATTTTTGAAATATCAGTTTCGTTGTCTTTTACATTGTCAAAACTTTCCCAATCTCTTTTGTACCATTGCTGAAGCCCGATTCCGTCTTTGCTGTAAACAAAATGCCCCGGCAAAAATGTTTCGATCGTTTTGCAAATTCCTTCCAAAGCTTTTAGTTCAGAAGCTACATAATAATTTCCGTTTTTGTCCCAACCTTGATAAAGCGGACAAATTCCCATATGATCACGAGCAATTAAATAAATGTCGTTTTCAATATCATAAAGTGCAAAAGCGAAAATCCCGTTTAATTTTTCGATGAAATTCTTTCCGTATTTTTTATAAAGAGCTAAAATAACTTCACAATCAGAATGCGTCAGAAATTCATAATCAGGAAATTCTTCTTTTAATTCTCTATGATTATATATTTCGCCGTTTACGGCCAAAACCACATTCCCGTCTTTTGTAAATAATGGCTGTTTTCCTGAAGCAGGATCTACAATAGCAAGCCTTTCATGAGAAAAAACTACTTTTTCGTTCTGAAATACGCCACTCCAATCCGGACCTCTGTGACGAATTTTTTTAGACATTTCTAATACTTGAGATCGTAATACCTCAATTTTTTGTTTTGCATCAAACAAGCATACAATTCCGCACATTTTTTTATTTATTTTAAACAAAAGTAGAATTGTAATTTAAAAACTACAATGAAAAATAAATAAAACTTAATAATTTTAACTTAATAATTTTATTTAACGAAAAATATTAATTAATTTTAATCAAAATTATTGAAATAACGAATTTTTTTCGCTTGACCAACTTATTTGAATTTACATACGAAATAAATATTAGATATTTATTAATCTATGGTAATTAATTATATGAATTTTAGCCCTTACTTTGTGGCTCGAAATAATTTTTTTTCATCATTTGTGTTTTTACCTTCTTGCAATTCTCATTTGCAAGAAGGTTTTGTTTTTTTATTCAGATCCTAATAATACTCCTGACACGTTCCAAGAGCTGAAACTTGTACCTTCTGCAGGACCCTGAGGGATTTTTACCTGAATGGTATGCTTTCCTGCTTTTAAGTCTCCAAGCGGAATGAAATTAGGATTGGTAACCGTTCCCGGGCACCAGTTTGATCTGCTTAAATCTGATGATGAAAGCCCGTCGGGGAAATTTCCTGAAGCAGGATTGTAAAGACGGTAAGAGCCGCAGTCTGATTTCCAGGGTACAAAAGAATAAGTCATTTTTCCATCCAGAAAAATAGAATTGGCTTTAGGTACGAATTCGTCTCCGTTTTCCCAACCGCCATGACCTGTTGTAATGTATCTCAACTGTGCGTTTTTTAAGTCTTTTTTTAAGGTAAATTCAACAAATAATCCTTTATCCTGATTAAACATCGTGGAATAATCCTGTCCGGCCATTTCCATGATATTCAGGGTGTTAAATAAGGGAATCACGGTATTGTTTTTGTTAACGTTCTGATCACTTTTGTGAATTGTTATTTCTAAACTCACTTTATGGCCACCTTTGTCATAATTGCCTATAAATGCACCTACCCAAAGCTCTTTTTCAGAAAGGGAAGGTTTTAATTCCGTAATATCTTCGCGGTACGGACTTACATTTTGCCAATTTTTATCTTTTAACTGAATATGGTTAAATTTATTAATCCCGAAAGCGGTGAAAAATCGCATCATTTCAATCGTCGGATTGTAGTTTTCTGTTGCGGTTATTCCGTAATACTGTTTCCCGTTTCCGTTGTCATAAACAGGGAGTGTTTTTACTCCTTTCTCCATTCCATCAAAGAAAGATTGAGATTTGTCTTGTGGAATAAAGAAGACTGTTCCGGTTCTGTCGTACGCATCGCCGTTTGATTGTTGTTTTAATTCAGCAAAAATAAGTTCACCTTCTGAGATTTTTGGAAACTTAATTTTTTTAAGAATTATCGTTCCATTGGCGAATCTTTTTATTTTTTCGTCAGATTTTGATTCATCAGAAAAATTGATGGTTTCGTTTTCAAAAATTTTTAAAGTTGTAAATCTGCTTTTCCAAAGTAAATCTTTATAACCCAATTGATCTGTAGAATTGATCGAACCTTTTAATAATGTTTCAATATCGGTTTTCTTAACTTTTTTAATGGAAGTAGCTGTTATTAATGAATTTTTATTTCTTTCAATTTCTAATACAAAACCTAAATTTTGTCCAATTGTTGACGGCCCGCCTTTGATTTTTAAATCGTTGGTGTACCAAACTTCAATTGTATTTGAATTGATTTTTGTAACTGCTTTTTTACAGATATAACCTAATATTTTTTTTGTTTCATTGGTGAATTCGAAAGTTTGTTTTCCTACAGATTCTGCATCAGAAGTTGAAATGATTTCGTTTTGTTTCAAAAAGGCATAAGAAACTATCGTATTGGATGGCTTTTCAATTTTCGTTATTTCAAACGGATAATCACTTTTTTGTTCTCTGATTTTATTATTCAAGATAAAATTTTCTTTTTCATTAGCCCAAACCAAAGTAGGAGTTTGGTCGGTCAAAACCTTTCCGTTGTACGAACTGGTGTATTGAATTTCATACGTTTGCGCATGATTTAAACAAAATAAAATAGTGAATAAGCTTAATAAAACTTTAGTCTGCATAGGTAATAAATGGTTTGTCACAAAGATAACTTTTACTTAACGTGATATCAGCTTTGCGAATTTCAGAATAGATTTAATATAATATGTATAAATGCTTACATGGAAGTTACATTATTGATGAATAATATTTTTGGAATGCTGAATTTCCTGTTTTGTAGAATTAAAAGTTTGATTTGAATAACAAAAAAAACTACTCCAAAAAATAGAGTAGTTTGTATATTTAAAATAAGATTT
The DNA here is from genome assembly GCF_900100115.1 of Chryseobacterium soldanellicola. Taxonomy (GTDB): domain Bacteria; phylum Bacteroidota; class Bacteroidia; order Flavobacteriales; family Weeksellaceae; genus Chryseobacterium; species Chryseobacterium soldanellicola. The sequence goes on along the minus strand of NZ_FNKL01000001.1, from coordinate 779,960 downwards.
ATATTAAGAAACTCTTTCAATCAAAGCCATATAGAATCCGTCGTAGCCTTCACTTGGCATTACTTTTTCGTCTTTAACCAATTTGTAATTCGGATTGTTTTGAAGGAATTCTGCAACCTGCAAATTATTTTCAGAAGGTAAAATAGAACACGTTGCATACACCATTTTTCCACCGGTTTTAAGCATTTTAGAATAATCCTGAAGAATTTGCTGTTGTTCTTTTTTGATTCTGTCAATAAAATCCTGATCGATTTTCCATTTGCTGTCCGGATTTCTTTTTAAAACTCCCAAACCGGAACAAGGTGCGTCGATCAATAATCTGTCGACTTTATCGTGAAGCCTTTTGATTACCTTGTTGTCAGAAATCATGCGGGTTTCGATATTGTGCGCTCCGGCTCTTTTTGCACGGCGTTTTAGTTCTGCAAGCTTCCATTCAAAAATATCCAAAGCGATAATCTGTCCTTTATTTCCCATCAAAGCAGCCAAATGAAGTGTTTTCCCACCCGCACCTGCGCATGCGTCAACAACTCTCTGACCTTCTTTTACATCAAGAAAATACCCGATTTTTTGAGAAGAAGCATCCTGAACTTCAAATAATCCTTCTTTAAAGGCAGTGGTAAGAAAAACATTCTTTTTCTCTTCCAGCTGTACCGCATCGGGATAATTTTTTATAGGATAGGCAACCACATTTTCAGCAGAAAGGTCAGCAATAAGCTCTCTTGGAGTTGTTCTTAAAGAGTTGGCTCTCAGTACGGTAGGAGCTTGTTCGTTTAAGGCTTTCATTTCTTTTTCCCAATTAGCGCCTAATTCTTTCTCTAAAGTTTCAGCCAGCCATTCAGGAATAGAGTGCTCAATAGCTTTTGTAGGAACAGTATTTTTTTTAAGCTTAGTAAGGATATCGGCGATTTTTATTCCGTCAAATTCCTCGAATTTTTTATAATTTGTTTTGCTCCAAAGCAGATATGCGATGATAAGCTTGTAGATATTATTAGGTTTTACACCTTCTCCCATATAATATTCCAGACGTTTTTTCCAACGGATGATGTTGTAGAAAATCTCAGAAACAACGGCTCTGTCTTGGCTTCCCCATTTTTTGTGTGCTTTTAAAAGTCTTTCAATTACTTTATCGGCGTATTTATTTTTCTCGAAAAATGTTTCTTGTAAAGCATCGTGAATTCCGATCGCTAAGTTTCTGTGAATAAGTTCCATAAATTGGGTTCTGCTATTTTGAATCTGCAAAAATACGAATTTAAGTTGAGATACGAGTTTCAGGTTTTGAGTTTCGAGATTCTTGGCTCTACATTGGTTTCAGCTCGTTTCACGCAACTCGGAACTCGTTTGAAAATCCTACCTTTGCAAAAAATTAAAAATATGAGTGATACTGTACTTTGTCCTAAATGCGGCTCTGAATTTACTTATCCGAGCGATGATATGATGGTTTGTTCCCAATGTTTCTATGAATGGAATCCGGAAGAAAATACTACAGAAGCTTCAAATTCAGGGAAAATTTTAGATTCAAACGGAAATGAATTGCAGGATGGAGATTCTGTTGTTGTTATTAAGGATTTACCTGTAAAAGGCGCTCCAAAACCTGTAAAAGCAGGAACAAAAGTTAAAAATATTCGCTTAAGACCAGAAAGTGATCATAATATTGATTGTAAAATTGATGGTTTCGGTTCGATGGCTTTGAAATCAGAATTTGTGAAAAAAGCGTAGTCAATTTTGCTTAAAGCGCATAAAAAAAGGAAAGAATTGGACAGTGTAATCTTTCAAAAGACTAGATTGCAGAGCTGCTAATTTTCGTCTCAAAGGCAGAAAGAGAATTAACCAAAAATTTCCTTATGCTGTGGAAATACAAATCTAAGAAAAAGTTTCATAACAGTTCTAAGATTTGTATTTTTTTTATCCACAAATTAACAATAAGTGTTGGTAAATGTGCCACTTAACTGTACAACACGGATTGTTTTATTGATTTTTATGTGAAAGAAATTTTTATCTTATTTTCTAATTTTTTGTTAGAATAAATTATAATTTCTTTGTTTTTAGAAATAATTTTATTCCAAAAATGATTTCCGGCGAATCTGCTTTCTACAACTTCAGCATCAAAACCATTTTCTGAAATAATAATTTCATGTGGATAAAAAGAAAATTTCTGTAATTGGAAATCTGAAATTTCATCTTCATTAAAGATATTCACTTCTCCAAAAAGTTTGGCAACATATGTATTGTAAGGATTCTTGTAAGTTTCTTCAGGATGATCGTTTTGGATTAATCTGCCGCTCTGCAAAACAATGATCTGATCCAGCCACGGCATAATATCCTGAAGCTCATGGGTGGAAATAATTAAAGAAATATTGTGTTGTTTTACATATTTAAATAATTTTTCGCGTAATTCAATTTTTCTCGAAAAATCAAGATTACTGAAAGGCTCATCCAAAATCAACAGTTTCGGCAGCACCGAAAGCGCTCTCGCAATCGCAACCCTCTGTTGTTGTCCCCCGCTTAAATTTTTAGGTAAGACATGAGCAAATTCTTCCAGGCCAACAACTTCCAGCAGCTCTGCAACGGTTTGTTTTTTTTTGTCTAAGTTAATATTAGAAATAAATTTTCCTACATTTTCAGCCACCGTGGAATAGGGCATCAGATCAAAATTCTGAGCCACAAATTTCATTTCGGTTTCACCGGGAACAAGGTTTCCTTTAGGCCCGAAAAGTGGAGTTCCGTTGAAGATAATCTGTCCGCTTTCCCAGTCGAGAAGCCCATAAATCAAGTTTAATAAGGTAGATTTTCCACAACCGCTTTCTCCCGCCAAAGCAATGATCCTGCCTGCTTCAAATCTTAGGTTAAGGTTCTGAAACAGGGGTTTTTCTTTAGAATATGAGAAGTATAAATTGTTTATTTCTAATAGCATAATACAAATGTAATGAAATGTTGCGTTTTTAGGAAACAAAGAATTTTTTTATTATATTAGCCGTAGTAATAAAAATTAATAAATATGAACAAAAGGCTGTTTTCAATAGTAATTTCTGTTATTTTTGCTTTCGCAGTCGTGGTTTCCTGTAATAAAGAGAAGCCTGTGCCGAGTGAAAGTAATGAAGTTACAACTACAAAAGACGGAAATCAATACACGATAGATACTTTAAACAGTCAGGTAGAATGGAAGGGATATAAAATTTTTAAATCTGAAAATACAAGCCATTTCGGAACAATCAAATTTGAAAGCGGCGACGTTACCGTAAAAGACGGAAAACTGGAAAGCGGAAAATTTGTTGCAGATATGACTTCTTTGACATCGGTGGATTTAAAAGATGATGCAGAGCAAATGGGAAAATTAAACGGGCATCTGAAAAGCGGCGATTTCTTCGAGGTAGAAAAATTCCCTACGGCTTCTTACGAAATTACAAAAGTAACTTCCTCTGCAGAAGGTGATTACAATACAAATTTGGATGGTAATTTAACGATCAAAGGAATTACAAAACCAGTTCAGTTTAAAGCTAATATTTCTGTAAAAAACGGAGAAGTAAGCATTGCTACTGAGCCTAAAGATATTAATAGAGAAGAGTTTGGCGTAAAATTTCAGGCTCCTGCTGAAAACGGAATCCTTAAAAATGAGGTGACGCTTCAGATTAATGTTAAAGCTTTAGAGAAAAAATAATTTTTTTATTTAAGTGAAATAAGTGATTGAAGTCTGCCTCCGAAAAAGGGGCAGATTTTTTTATCACAAAGAAAATTATTAAATTGAAAAACCGTATTTTTGCAAAACATTTTGAAAGGGTAAAACAATGATAGAAAAGATAGAAGAGTTACTGGTTGAGGTAAACGGCTTCAATACCACATCAAAGGAGGAAATTGAGAACTTCCGAATCAAGTATAATGGTAAAAAAGGAATTTTAAATGATTTTTTTGAAAAGTTTAAAGATGTTCCCAACGACCAAAAGAAAGAATTCGGACAGAAGATCAATACTTTGAAGCAGGCTGTGAACGGAAAATTGGAGGATTTGAAAAATTCTTCCGAATCTTCTATTATCTTAGAGAAAGAAGATCTTACGAAGCCGGCTTTTCCATTAGAATTGGGTTCCAGACATCCTATTAATTTAGTGAAAAACAGAATCATAGAGATTTTCAAATCTATTGGTTTTGCAGTTGCAGACGGCCCGGAAATTGAGGACGACTGGCATAACTTCACCGCTCTTAACCTTCCTGAATACCACCCTGCAAGAGATATGCAGGATACTTTCTTCATTGAGCAAAACCCAGATATTCTGTTGAGAACACATACTTCTTCGGTGCAGATTCGTTATATGGAAGAAAATCAGCCGCCGATCAGGATTTTATCTCCGGGAAGAGTATTCAGAAATGAAGCGATTTCTTCACGTTCACACTGTATTTTCCATCAGATTGAAGGATTGTATATTGATGAAAACGTGAGTTTTGCAGATATGAAACAGACCATTCAGTTCTTTACAACAGAACTTTTCGGAAAGTCTAAAATCAGAATGAGACCGTCATATTTCCCTTTTACTGAGCCAAGTGCCGAGATCGATGTATATTGGGGGCTCAACTCTGAAACCGATTACAGAATCACGAAAGGAACAGGCTGGCTCGAAATTATGGGCTGCGGAATGGTAGATCCTGCCGTTTTGAAAAATGTAAATATTGATTCGGAAAAATATTCAGGCTACGCCTTCGGAATGGGAATTGAAAGAATTACAATGCTTCTTTACCAAATGAGCGACATCAGAATGTTCTTCGAAAATGATATCAGAACGCTGGAACAGTTTAAGACACTATAAATTAAGACACTATAAAAATCAAAACCTCCGAAATTTTCCGGAGGTTTTTTTGTTTTTCAATTACTGACCTAAGAAACAAAACGTAATTAAAAAACTAACTGTATACTATTATAACAACTGAAGCTTTGAAACTGTTACATATAAAAAAATGCCTGCAAAGATTTTACAGACATTTGATTTAAAAAAAAACTAACTATTATTTTTATTTTGTAAATTTTAAAGGGTATTTTACATTTTTAAAATCATCAATACTCGCCTTTAGAGAGCCCACTGCCAACTCAGCCTTCAACAACATCGGAACATGATTCGCATCATTGGAAACCCACATCGTTACGCCTTCTTTTTCCTTGAAAACCCTTCCGCTTTTTACAGAAGGAATTATTTTCAGACAATTAATGGTCCCGAATTTTGTATCTAAATTTTCTGTCCCGATGACTTTCAGCTGAAACGGAAACATCTCATCATCAATCCAGACATTCATATTCATTACAGTTCCTACTTTTAATTCGCCTGCACTTTTACTTCTCAGATAATAAAAGCACGAAAGCATATCCTGAACACCTTTCACGGATTTTATGACTTTGGAGCCGTTCGCCGGAGTCTTTTTATCCGTTAAAATTAATGTATTGTTATCATGATTAAAAGCCGTCTCAAAATGCTGGGTATAACCTCCTTCCTTTACATTTCTTACATAAAAGCTCGGTAATCCGGTTTCTGTATTGATAAAGCTTTCATAAAGATCTTCTACTTTGAAGAATGCTTTTACCGCACCTGTTGTCTGGCCCGTTCCTTTTGCATATAAATGAGGAACCCCTTTGTAAGTGGTCTTTTTTGTTGTAAGATTGGCAGTTCCTGCATTCAGAAACCCATAATGGATTCTGAATGTGATCGACTCGCCATCTGCAATATTATTGATCTGACCGAAGCCAAATGAAAAGATAAATATCGCGATAAGGTGGAGAAATTTCTTCATGATAAAACTTTTACAAAAACACTGCCAAAATACAGATTTTCAAATTTTTATAGATATTTGATAAATCTCAGCTTTTTATTTAGACTGAATTAAATATGCTTCGCATTAAAATTAGTAAATTTGCAGCCACACATATTATTAATTTATCTTTATATTATGATAACTACAGACATATTGATTATAGGAGCGGGACCAACAGGACTTTTTGCTGTTTTTGAAGCAGGTTTGCTTAAAATGAAATGCCATATCATCGATGCGCTTCCTCAGCCTGGAGGGCAGTTGGCAGAATTATATCCTAAAAAGCCTATTTTCGATATTCCTGGTTATCCATCGGTAAATGCCGGAGAATTAGTAGATAATTTAATGGAACAAATTAAGCAGTTTCAACCTGGCTTCACCCTTGGGGAAACGGCTGTTTCTTACACAAAAGTAGATGATGAATGGTTTGAGGTTGTTACCAACAAAGGAACTGTTCACAGAGCAAAAGCAATCGCAATTGCAGGTGGTTTGGGGACTTTTGAGCCTAGAAAACCTACCATGGATAATGTGGCTGATTATGAAGAAAAAGGTCTTGAATATTTCGTAAAAGAACCTGAACATTTCAGAAATAAAAAAGTGGTAATCGCCGGAGGTGGAGATTCTGCACTTGACTGGAGTGTTTTCCTGTCAAATGTTGCCAGCGAAGTAACGTTGATCCACAGAAGAAATGAGTTCAGAGGAGCTTTGGATTCTGTAGAAAAAGTTCAGGACTTAAAAAATCAAGGTAAAATTAAATTAATTACCCCTGCAGAAGTTACCGCCATCAAAGGTGACGGAAAAGTAGAAGCGATCACTGTAGAAATTGACGGACAGGAAGCTTTTGATATTGAAACGGATTATTTTATTCCACTTTTCGGATTGACTCCAAAATTGGGTGAAATTGCTCAATGGGGATTAAATATCGAAAAAAATGCAATTGTTGTCAACAACGCTTTGGATTATCAGACCAACATTGAAGGTATCTACGCAATCGGTGATATCAACACATATCCGGGAAAATTAAAGCTGATTCTTTGTGGTTTCCATGAGGCGACATTGATGTGTCAAAGTGTTTATAACAGACTCAATCCGGGTAAAAAATTCGTCCTGAAATATACAACAGTAAGTGGTGTAGACGGATTTGATGGAAGTAGAAAAGAAGCTGAAAAAGCTGTTGTGAAAAAAATTGACTAATTTTGTAAAATTATGTCAGATATCAATATTAAAATCACCGACAGAGAGGGTGTAGCTCACGATGTTATTGCTCCAACGGATATGTCCATGAATTTGATGGAAATTATCCGTTCATATGAATTGGCAGAAGAAGGAACAATCGGAGTTTGTGGAGGAATGGCGATGTGCGCCTCATGTCAGGTTTACGTGATCAACGATCCCGGACTTGAGCCAATGGGCGACGAAGAAAACGCCATGCTCGCCGAAGCTTTCCATGTGAAAGAAAACAGCAGATTGGGTTGTCAGTTACACATGGCAATGGACATGGAGGGTCTTGAAGTGGAAATTGCTCCTTATCCTTAGAAAATTTATTTAAATTATATAAAAACTCCCGAAGATTGTTCTTTGGGAGTTTTTGTTTTATTGATTTCAAAAAATATTGTTATCTATAATCGGAGAAGTAAATTTTTCCAAAATCTTTAATAGTCTGCACGTCTGTTTTATTTTCAATCTCTCCATTTTTATAGGATTCAAGTGTTCTCACTTTTTTGTGGAGAATGAAATTATTTGAAAGCTTATCATACTTAAAAGTAATTATTTCTGTCATTTTGGTTCCTTCAGGAACAAATTTGTAGGTCAGAACAAGAGAAAAACCATTTTTTCTAATTTTTAAAGCTTTAAAAGGATCTGTGCTATCCTCACTGCAATCTGAACATGGCACAATATCATAATTAGAAGCATAAAATGAAGATGTTCCGTTTTTTTTAAGCAAGTCTATTCTTACAATTCTACATTTCATGTAATCATCATCTCCAATATAATTATTTTTACACTGAACTTCTTCAATTTCTATATTGTCGAGAATTTTATCATTATTTAAATCATTGTTTGTATAACGTTTGAAAATATGTCTTTGTTTTTGCGCTTTACAAAAATTATTAAAAAAGAATAAAGAAAATATTATCAGTATAAATCTAATTATCATTTTAGTCGATTATATTTTTAAACTTCATCCTTAGAAATCCACTTCCCAACACTTGGAGCTTCATAATTTCGCATCTTTTCTAACAACTCATCGATAGTATCGCTTATCAAAAGCATATCACGATTGATTTGCTTCAAAAATCCTTTATCAACCATGGTTTGAGTTAAGTTAATTAAGTCTGTATAAAATCCGTCAACATTCAGAATAGCGATTGGTTTTTTATGAAGCCCGAGTTGTGCCCAGGTTATCATTTCGAAAAACTCTTCCAAAGTTCCGTAACCGCCGGGAAGAACGATGACGCCATCGCAAAGTTCACTCATTTTGGTTTTTCTTTCGTGCATGGTTTCGACTAAAATAAGTTCGGTCAGATTTTTATGAGCAATTTCCTTGGACTGTAAAAAGTGGGGGAGAACTCCAATTACTTTTCCACCTGCATTCAAAGCTCCGTCTGCAACGGATTTCATTAAACCTGTATTTGAACCGCCATAAACCAATTGAATATTTTGTTTTGCTAAAGTCTGCCCAAGTAAAGTCGCCTGTTCTTCAAAAATACGATCCGAACCGAAGCTTGAACCGCAAAATACTGTGATGCTTTTCATTGTTAATTTTTTTTATTTCTAAACACAAATGGCACAAATGCTACACAAATAACCACAAAATTGTCATTCCGTAGGAATCTCAACTGTACATTTAAATATGCAAATAGATTTCTACGGAATGACAAAGATTATGTTCAGATTAATTTAAATATCTTATTTCTGAGGGATATTCGCTAAAATATCTTTCAGGAAAGTCCAGAACTTTTGTGTTGAAGGGATATTTGCTTTTTCATCGGGAGAGTGTGCACCTCTGATCGTTGGTCCGAAACTTACCATTTCCATTTCGGGGTAATTGGCTCCGATAATTCCACATTCTAAGCCTGCGTGACAAGCCACAACGTGAGGTTTTTCTGTGAATTTTTCAACATAAATTTTCTCCATTAGCTGAACGATCTCTGAACCCGGTTTTGGTTTCCAACCCGGATAAGAACCGCTGAATTCCGTGTTCATTCCTGCCAATTCTGCTACAGATTTTAATTGTTCTGCTACAGAATCCTTGGAAGATTCTACAGATGATCTTGAAAGATTTAAAATTTTCAGCGCTCCGCCTTTTAATTCAACTCTTGCTACGTTATTTGACGATTCTACCAGGTCTTTTACATCCGGGCTCATTCTGTAAACACCGTTGTGAAGAGATTTTAATGTTAAAATTATTTTCTTTGAATCTGCTTCTGAAATCGCTTTGTCAGAACTTGTTGAGCTCTCAATATTAATGTGAATATTGGGTTCTACCGTTGCAAATTCTTCTAAAATTTCTTTTTTAAGACCCGTTGTAATTTCTTCGATAAATTCATTTGCATTTCTTACAGATGCGATAGCAACGGCTTCTCTGGGGATTGCATTTCTCAATCCGCCACCGTCGACAGAAATTAACTGAATATTTTCTTTTGCTAAAGCCGTGTAAAGCAATCTTCCTAAAATAATGTTTGCATTTCCGAAACCTTTGTGAATATCCATTCCGGAGTGACCGCCTTGCAAACCTTTTACTTCGAATCTTACAATTTGCCCTTTTGCGGCTTCAGTTTCATAGTTTTGAGTGATGGTAACGTCAATTCCTCCTGCACAACCGATGTCGATTTCGTCGTCTTCTTCTGTGTCAAGATTTAATAAAATCTGTCCGGTTAACTGACCAGGTTTTAAGCCTAAAGCTCCGGTCATTCCAGTCTCTTCATCAATTGTAAAAAGCGCTTCCAAAGCCGGATGCGGAATATCTGAACTTTCTAAAATTGACATAATCGTAGCCACTCCCAAACCATTGTCGGCACCTAAAGTTGTCCCTTTTGCCTTTACCCAGTCTCCATCGATTTCCATTTTGATTCCTTCTGTTTCAAAATCAAAATTTACATCATTATTTTTCTGACAAACCATGTCTAAATGCGATTGCAGCACTATAGATTTGCGGTTTTCCATTCCTGCAGTGGCAGGTTTTTTAATGATGACGTTTCCTACCTGGTCAACAGTAGTTTCCAATCCCAGGTTTTCGCCAAATTCTTTGATGAAAGCGATTACTTTTTCTTCTTTTTTAGAGGGTCTTGGAACTGCATTTAACTTGGAAAAATTTTTCCAGATTATTTGCGGTTCTATAGTAGATAATTCCATGAAATTTATTTTTATCAAAATTACGAAATAAAAAATGCTTCCGTAAACCGGAAGCAATATTTTTACTGAAAGCTAGAAGTTGATTAACAACCGCATTCTCCATAAATTGGCATTGTCACAACGGTTCCATCGGGTTTTTCAATGGTCAGTGTACCTTTGAATAACAGGGCTTCTTCGCCTTTTATTTTCTTGCCTTTTACGGAAATTTTGTAGTCATCACTTTCTATTTCCTTACTTAATTCTTCATCAGATTCCATGTCGCTGGAAGATATCAGATTCATTGACAGTTTTTTGCCGTCAAGCTTCATATAAGCAGTTTTTCCTGCATCGTCGGCATAAATGTATTTCTCAGCTTCAAAATCTGCTTTATTTTTTGCAAAATAACAGGAACATTCTTTAATTTCTTTCGGGAAAGGAAAATTTTCAACTAAAATTTTTCCTGAAAGTGTATCGGTTTTCGCAGAATCCTGAACAATATTCAGAGATTCTTTTGCTGAAGAATTTGTAACTGTTTGTTTGTCTTTTTTACAGGCGACCAATAAGAACGCTGAAAAGAAAATAAGTAAGTATTTCATTGTTTGTGGTTTATTTTTTTTATCCTCTTGCTCTTTCCAGAAGCACCATCATCAGTAATGAAAGAACAACTAAACTCTCGTCTTCGTCGTCAATATCGATCATTCTGTCAAGCTGGAATCTTCTTCCAAAGAAAGAAGGCATTTTTTTAAGTTTAAAATATTCTTTTCCGTCAAGACCTTTCACGGTATAGGCCGGATTAAGGAAATATCCTGTAAACATGCCGATAATAGGGATCTCGCTCACCATTCCGTCAAAGAACTTCGTCCATGCATTGTCTTCCGTGATGGTAAATTTTGGCTGGTCATTTTCATCCAAAACATCGTAAGTCGACTTCCAAAGGGAACGCATGCCTTTTCTTGCCAATCTTCCGAAACTTTTCGTGTTGATCGCGTCTTTGATAGAGTAAGAAGCGTTGAAATCGATCCATTGATTGGCCTGGATTCTGAAAAGTTCTTTTGTTTTGCTTTCATCATTAAAAACGACAACGTCTTCTTTCAATTTAAACATTTTTTGACGAACATAGGCAACATACGCTCCGTTTCTGTCAGTAATGTTAAAATCACTGGCTAATGTTGTGATCTTAAATTTAAAATCTAGTGGATAATTTAGGTTATTAAGTACCATTTTAGTTTATATTTTTCTCAAATTAATCGTAAGGTTCCCAAAGATAATTTTTTTCTCTGAAAGGAAAGAATTTTACGGTTTATAATATCATGAATAATCATCTTTTTGTCTTATTTTTGTACTATGGATTACCCTAGTAAAGTTTTGGCAAAAGCGGTGGATGAGATTTCGGGACTGCCCGGAATTGGCAGGAAAACAGCTTTGCGTTTAGCGTTACATTTATTAAAACAGCCTAATTCCAGAGCGACAAGCCTTGGGAATTCCCTTATTAATCTTGTTAATGAGATAAAATACTGCAAAGACTGTCATAATTTTTCGGATTTTGAGGTGTGTGAAATCTGCAGTAATCATAAAAGAATTGATGATGTAATCTGCATTGTAGAAGATGTCCGTGACGTCATTGCCATTGAAAATACAGGAAAATACACAGGGAAATATTTAATTTTAGGCGGAAAAATTTCCCCGATGGAAGGAGTCGGACCAAATCAATTAAATATTCCCAGCATTGAAAGAAAATTAAGCGAAGGAAAAGTAAAAGAATTTATTTTCGCCTTGAGCGCAACAATGGAAGGTGACACGACGGCCTATTATATTTACAAAAAATTTAAAGGATTTAATGTAAGTTTTTCGAGTATCGCAAGAGGAATTTCGGTAGGAGATGAGCTGGAATATGCAGATGAAATTTCGCTGGGACGATCAATCATCAACAGGCTACCTTATAACGAAAGAGATTAAATATGAAGCTGTCCATAATCATCGTTAATTATAATGTTACTGAATTATTAAAAAACTGCCTTTTATCTATTCAAAAATATATAGAAGATGTTGAATATGAAGTGATTGTGATTGATAATGCTTCTACAGATGCTTCCTGGGGCGATCTTATTCCTGAGTTTCCTAAATTTAATTTTATCTCTTCTAAGACCAACGGCGGTTTCGCAAAAGCCAACAATACGGCAATCGAAACGGCGCAGGGAGAATATCTTTTAATTTTAAATCCTGATACTGAATTTGAAGGGTTTTATATGAAAGATGTTCTGCATTTTGCTGATTCACGGAAAAATTTCGGGTGCCTTGGTGTGAGAATGCATGATGCAAAAGGTGAATTTTTACCTGAAAGCAAGCGTTCCGTTCCGGATATGTTTAATTCTTTCGAAAAATTATTTACCAATTTTAAAAAGAATAATTCAAAATCATATTACAGAAATGATATTGAGGAAAACGAAATTGCAGAAGTAGATGTGATCACCGGAGCGTTTTTGCTGATTAAAAAAGAGGTTTATGAAAAAGTGGGCAGTTTGGATGAAGCGTATTTTATGTATGGCGAAGACATTGATTTGTGCTATACGTTGCTGAAAAACGGCTATAAAAATTATTATTACGGAAAAGCATCCATCCTTCATCATAAAGGCGAAAGTACCGTGAAAAATGAAGTGTATCTGGAAAGGTTTTACGGGGCGATGCAGATTTTTATTAATAAATATTATAAAGAATCAAAACCTTTACAATATTCTTTCTTAAAAGCAGGATTGAAGCTGCGTCACAAAATAGAAAGAATCAAGCTAAAATAAAAAAGCAACTCAGTCTGAGTTGCTTTTGTTTTATGTAAGATAATTTTACTTGCTTATTTAGTTACAGGAGCCTTAACCGGAGTTGTTGCAGAAGCAGGTGCAGCACCTTGTTTTGCAGGAGCTTCTTGTTTAACTGGCGCTTTGGCCGGAGCTGTTGTTGATGGTTTTCCTGTAATCACAACACTGATAAGGATAAGAACGATAATAATTGCTCCTAAGGTCCATGTTGCTTTTTCCATGAAGTCATTGGTTCTCTGTACTCCGAACTGTGCAGAAGATGCACCTCCGAATGTACTTGAAAGGCCTCCACCTTTTGGGTTTTGAGCCATAACAACGATTACCAATAAAATACTAGCAATCATAACAAGAACCATCAATAATATAAATATAGTATCCATTAATTTGATATCTTTTTGAATGGGCAAATTTAATCTTTTTTTACCGAATGACAAAAAAAGATGTTAGCAAATGTTAATAAAAATAAAAACGGCAACAACTGTTGCCGTTTTTTCTATAGAGTTAAGATTTTTCTTATTTGAAATCCGAATCTTTTGCCTGATTAAGCTGGTAAGATTTTACAGTTAAGTTAATATCCATCCCGCCCATATTCTGGTTGATCGTGTAAGGAAGCTTTACTCCCGAAACATCTTTGTAATCAGCATAGCTTGTAGGAACAGAAGCTCCTTCAGAAGATTTTACCTCTCCGGTTTTAAGACCTGTTTTTACGCTGTAATAGTACGTTTCTTTTGCTCCTTTTACTACGTAAGAATCTTCGTTGTTATACTTTTCAATTCCTGCTAATTTGTAATCAGCTGATTTTGCGAAAGTAAGCTCCGGGAAAAGTTCTGTGTCTTTAGACATCTCAGCTTTTTGCTTGTCGCTTAAAGGGCTTTTTTGTCCCTGAACTTCCATGTAACCGTCTTTTCCGTCAAATACAATTTTTTGAACCGTATTTCCCATCATGCTTACATTCATGTTCATTTTTCCTCCTTTTGCCTGAATCATTTTCATACCCATATCCATTCCCTGTACTTTCGTAGTAGCCTCGGAAGTGATAGAAGTTACTTTTTGAACATTAGCCAGACCTCCGATTGCGTTGATGTATTTATCAGCAACAGATCCTATTGTTACGCTTGCATCCACTTTTTGAGCGGTTGGTTTTGCAACAGGATTCGCATCTTTATCGAAATATTTTACAGGGTAACCCAATTTTTCCAACCCTTCAGAAATATCAGAAGCTTTACCAGCGATGAAAATTCTGCTTTGATTTGGTAAAATAGTTGATTTTACAGCGTTTGACACATCTGCAGCCGTTACTTTATCAATTGATTTTAAATAATTGGTATAAAAATCAGAAGGTAGATCCTGAACTTTTTGGTTTAAAGCAAATCTTGCGATCGTTTCAGGCTTTTCTAAAGACATGATGAAAGAACCTTTCAATTTAGCTTTAGCATTTTCCAATTCTTCAGGTTTTACAGTAGAAATGGCGTTAAGCTCATTCATAAATTCCTTAACAGCCTTATCTGTAACCTCGTTTCTTACACTTGCTTCAGCAGAGAATTCAGGAGAATATTTGCTTGCGCTCATGCTTGAATAGGCACCATACGTAAATCCGTTTTTCTCACGAAGATTCATGAAAAGCCTTGCTTCACCACCACCGCCTAAGATATAGTTGGCAATTGTAGCAGGGAAATAGTTAGGATCCTTCATTTTCAACGTGTTTAAGTTGTTTACGGAAACAACAGACTGCACGGCAGAAGGTACATCCACAACATTGATCTCTGTTTTGCCAACATTTGCAGACGGCTCAAGAGGAGTGATCGGCGTGTTTGCTTTTTTCCATCCGCTGAATGCTTTTTCAATTAATGGCTTTACCTGATCAAATTTTACGTCTCCAACGATTACTAAATAAGCATTGTCCGGAGCGTAATATTTTTTATAAGTATTCTGTACGTCAGCCAATTGAATTTTGTTGATTGATTCAACTGTTTCAAATTCTCCTCTTGACGTATTTTTTCCATACATCAAAGCGTTAGAAACTCTTGATGCGATAGAAGAAGCATTTTTTTCGTCAGATTTTAATCCTTCAATGGCTCTTTCTTTAGAATTTTGAATTTCTTCAGCAGAAAATTTAGGGTTGATAATCGCATCAGCCATTAAACCTAAAACTTCAGGGAAATATTTTGAAAGTGAGCTCGCAAAAGCGCCACCAGAGTTGAAATTAAGATTAGCGCCCAGATAATCAACTTTTTTGTTGAAATCATCTTTGCTCATGTTTGTGGTTCCGTTTTCGAACTGTTCGGCCATGATTTCGCTTACACCCGTTACAGCTCCTTCGTTATACGGAGGTCTGTCCATAGAAAGGTTAGCACTTACTCTTGGTAATTTGTTGTTTTCCACTACCATTACTGTAAGACCGTTGCTCAGCTGGAATGTTTTTGGCTTGGCAATGTTGATCGCAGGAGTCGGTCCCGGCTTTGGCATTGCATTAAGATCTATTTTTTGTGCAGAAAGCATTCCTGTAAATAAAAATGCTACAGCTATATATGTTAATTGCTTTTTCATTTGTAAAAATTTAATTTTTAATAATCATTTTAAACCTAAAAGTCTTAAATGACTACTTTTTTTCAGGTACGTAATTAATGATTATTCTCTGGTTAGAATTCAAATACTTTTTGGCTACATTTTGAAGATCCTGTCTTGTGATACTTCTGTAGATATCGATTTCTTTGTTAATTAAATTCGTATTGCCCATTAATACGTGGTTTGTTGCCAATGAAGCAGCAATTCCCTGAATGCTTGAGTTTGCATTTACAAACTGGTTCTCATACTGATTTTGAAGTTTTTGATAATCTTCTTCAGAAATTAAAGTCGTCTGTAGTTTTTTGATTTCAGCATCGATGTCAGTTTGTAACGCCTGTTTCGTTGTCTGTCCCATTGGGATTGCGAAAAATGCGAAAATACTGTAATCTTCAAGACCTTGGTTGAAAGCCGCTACCTGAAGCGCTTTTTTATCCTGATCTACTAATTTTTTATATAAAACCGAAGATTTTCCGTTGCTTAAATAAGAAGAAAGCATATCCAAAACATACGCATCTTTTTCTTTGTTACCCGGAGTTCTATATGCGAAAATATATGCCGGAAGCTGAATATTGGGGTCTGTAGCCGTTACTTCTTTTTCCTGAGTGATAGGCGCATCTTTCGGGAAATCTTTCGGATAAACTGTTCCTTTCGGGATTCCACCGTAATATTCTGCAATCCATTTTTTAGTCTGCTCCGTTTTGATGTCTCCTGCAACTACTAAAGTCGCATTGTTAGGAACATAATACTTTTTATAGAAAGCCTGGAATTCTTCTAATTTAGCAGAATTCAAATCTTCCATAGAACCGATCGTTGGCCAGTTGTACGGGTGATTGGTAAATAAGTTTTTCTGAATTGTTGTGAAAAGGTTTCCGTAAGGCTGGTTATCCATTCTTAATCTTTTCTCTTCTTTTACAACCTCTCTCTGAGTATCTACACCTACCTGGTTGATCACAGCGTGACGCATTCTTTCAGCTTCCATCCAAAGACCCAACTGCTCGTTGTTTGAAGGGAAAGTTTCGTAGTAGTATGTTCTGTCGTTGGTAGTGTTGGCGTTGTTTTGTCCTCCGTTTGAAGACACTATTTTAAACCAGTCACCTCTTTTGATATTCGGAGTACCTTCAAATAAAAGGTGCTCAAAAAAGTGTGCGAAACCTGTTCTTCCTTTTACTTCATCTTTAGCACCCACGTGGTACATTACCCCAGTCGTTACAACCGGTGCAGAATTGTCCTGATGAAGAATTACGTGTAAACCGTTTGGTAAGTCATACTCTTCGAATTTAATTTGTTGTGCATTCAGAGCCATTCCGAAGAAAGCCGCTGCAGCAACAGAAAGAAGTCGTTTTTTCATAAAGTAGAAATTGTTTTGTCAATTAGTGCCAAATTTACTTTAAATGTTACAATTCCGGTATGATTTTTTATGAAAAGAAGAAATAAAAGATTAATGAGAACTTATATCATCAGATTGTAGAAGTAATTTCTATAAATTTAATGTATTATAAAAATTAAGAATATATTTTAAAAATTCTCTTTACATAAATAATTAAACCAAATCTTAATATTATGGATTCTAAAAAATTAAAAATCATTGTCATCGGAGCAAGCGGAACTGTTGGAAAAGAAGTGGCCAAAGGATTGGAAGATAGTGGGCATGAAGTAATTCGCGTGTCCCGTAATTCCGGGGATCTTCATGCTGATATCCAAGATAAGAAAAGCCTGGAAAATTTATTTCAGTCGATTAGAAATTTTGACGCCGTTGCCAATGCAGCCGGAGATGTAAAATTCGGGACTCTGGAAAATTTTACTGATCAGGATTTTGCATTTTCTTTCGGCAGTAAATTAATGGGACAGATCAATATAGTACGAACTGCTCTTCCTTACATTAATGATAACGGTTCGTTTACCTTGATTTCAGGGATTTTAACGGATGAGCCTATCGCTGGAGGAATCATCGGGACAACGGTAAACAGTGCCGTTGAAGGTTTTGTAAAGGCAAGCTCTTATGAATTGCCTAGAAATATCAGGATAAATTGCATCAGTCCGACCGTTTTGGCAGAAGCTGAAGATTATCATCCGTTTTTCCCCGGTTTTATCCCTGTTGGAGCCTGGAAAGTGGCAAAAGCTTATGAAAAATCAATTGCAGGAGTCTTTAACGGACGAATTATTAAAGTTTAAAATTTAACTTTACATCCATCAAGTTAGTCTCAACGTTTTTCGACGACTGCAACCCTAGCCCAGATTGCAGCAATTGTTTGAGCTCATTTTTTGGATTGGGCTGCGGCGGCAAAGCCGCCGCAGCCCAATCCAAAAATAGCGAGTGTGGAAAGCTGGAAATTGCTCCTAAAAGAAATAATAAATACAATTCGACGAAGTCAAAAAGCTACAAAAAAAGAATAAAATGCCGTACTTTAAAATTTAGAAACGGTAACTTCCAAATACAAATTTGAATTCTCCTTATAATACACTAATTTTGTGTTCCCAAAATTTTTTGCAGTATGGAGGATTATTTGAAAGGACTGAATGAACCACAATTTGAAGCTGTTACCACCTTACAGGGGCCTTTGATGGTTCTTGCGGGAGCAGGTTCAGGAAAAACACGTGTTTTGACGATGCGGATCGCTCATTTGATCACAAATGGAGTAGACCCTTTCAATATTCTGGCGCTTACTTTTACCAATAAAGCGGCCAAAGAGATGAAAGAACGTATCGCAAAAGTGGTCGGACAAAGCAATGCAAAAAGCCTTTGGATGGGAACTTTTCACTCGGTTTTTGCGAGAATCCTGAGAAGTGAGGCACACAATCTGGGCTATCCTTCCAATTTTACGATCTACGATCAGCAGGATGCCTTAAATGTCATCAAAAAAGTGATCAAAGACATGAATATTGATCCGGATTTATATAAGCCTAAAAAAGTACAGTCAAGAATTTCGACCTATAAAAACAATCTCATCACAGTAAAAGCATATTATGCAAACCCCGAATTAATGGAAGCTGACGAAAAAGCCAACATGAAATTTATCGGGCAGATTTATCAGAAATATGTAGAGCAGTGTTATAAAAACGGAGCGATGGATTTTGATGATCTATTGTTGAAAACCAATGAATTATTGACCCGTTTTCCTGAAGTTTTAGCTAAATATCAGGACAGGTTCAGATATATTCTGGTGGATGAGTACCAGGATACGAACCATTCCCAGTATTTGATTGTAAAGGCTTTAGCTTCAAAATTTGAAAATATCTGTGTGGTAGGAGATGATGCACAGTCGATTTACTCTTTCCGTGGGGCGAATATTTACAATATTTTAAACTTTAAAAAAGATTACCCCGATGCGGTAACGGTTTCTTTGGAGCAAAACTACCGTTCGACACAAAATATCGTAAACGCAGCCAATGTTGTGATTGCTAAGAACTTACAACAATTCAAGAAAAATGTTTTCAGTGAAAACGAAGAAGGCGAAAAGATAAAAGTCTACCGTTCACTTTCTGATGCTGATGAAGCCAATTTTGTTGCCGGAAATATCTGGGAAACCCGCAATCGCGAACAAAGAAAATACAGCGATTTTGCAATTTTATACCGTACCAATTCTCAGACGCGTGCTTTTGAAGATGCATTGAGACGTAAAAATATTCCGTATAAAGTGTACGGAGGCCTGTCTTTCTACCAAAGAAAAGAGGTAAAAGATCTCATCGCTTATCTGCGACTTTTAATCAATGAAAATGATTCTGAAGCATTAACCAGAATTATCAATTATCCCGCAAGAGGAATTGGTGAGACGACCCAGAATAAATTGATTGTTTTTGCTGATAATCAGAATGTTTCGATTTCAAAAATATTGGACAATCTTCCGATGTATGCACCACAATTAGGCTTAAACAATGGAGTTTTAAATAAGCTGAATGATTTTTGGTCGATGATCAAAGCGTTCCAGGTATTGTTAAAAACCGAAACCGCCTACAGCGTTGCAATGGAAGTGGCAAAACGAAGCGGATTAATCAAATTTTTAAAAGACGACCAGACTCCGGAAGGGATTTCACGTGTAGAAAACGTTCAGGAATTAATGAATTCGATGCAGGGTTTCATTGAAGAGCAGATGCAGTTGGAGGATGGAGATCCGAGCTTGTCAAATTTCCTTGAAAATATCGCGCTTTCCGCAGATACTCAGAATAAAGATGATGAAGAGGAAATGGTTTCGTTAATGACGATTCACCTTTCAAAAGGATTGGAATTCCCTGTAGTTCACCTTGTAGGCCTTGAAGAAAACCTGTTCCCAAGCTTCATGAGTTCGGCAACCAGAGAGGATTTAGAGGAAGAAAGACGTTTATTTTATGTTGCCTTAACAAGAGCTGAAAAGCAGGCATTTTTCTCTTATGCGATCTCACGTTTCCAATGGGGGAAAATTACCGATGCCGAGCCGTCAAGATTTTTAAGTGAAATTGATGAAGAATATATTGAATTTGTAAATCCGGCGATTGAAAAGCGTTTTATCAACAATGCAGGGGTAAAATCAAATATTTTTGATGAATATCCTTCAGAAATGCGAAGCTTCAAGAAGGTTGAAAAGAAAACAATTTCTAAAAGTGAGGATTCTCAACCGATTGCCGAACCAAGAAAATTAAAGCCTGTTGCTACCGCAAAAATCATCAACCCAAGCGGAGCTTCTTCACAGGATATCGAAGTGGGAGATAAGGTAAGACACGACCGTTTCGGAATCGGGGAAGTGACTTTCCTTGACGGAACTGATCCTCAAAATATTAAGGCCAAAGTGGTTTTCATGCATGAAGGTGAGAAAAATCTGATTCTGAAGTATGCTAAATTAACGAAAATTTAAATTATTGCGAGGAGCGAAGTAAAGCCATCTCAAATATTTCCCACAAATTTCACAAATCTTAATCTGTGAAATCTGTGGGATTTTTAATTTTAATTCAGATAAAAAATTAATTATATCTCAAAATGAGACAATATAAATTTTGTATATTTAAGCATTAAAAGATTCTCAAAAATGAACAGGATTCTGATATTTTTAATGATAACTTTATTTTCAAATCCTCTTTTCTCTCAAGAGTATCACACAGAAAATAACATTCATTATTACGATGAAAAAACCAATAAATCTGATGTGTACATCAATGAAAGATGTGTTTTGGATATTTATATACCTAAAAATGTGAAAAATTTTCCGACGGTAATCTGGTTTCATGGCGGAGGTTTGACTGGCGGGCAAAAAGAAATTCCTGAAGGATTAAAAAATAAAGGAATCGCTGTAATCGGAGTTAATTACAGACTTTCACCAAAAGTAAATGCTCCGAAATATATCGAAGATGCAGCAGCGGCTACAGCATGGGTTTTTAAAAATATTAAAAATTATGGAGGCAGTGAAGATTTGATCTTTATTTCAGGGCATTCTGCGGGAGGTTATCTTGCGATTATGATTGGATTAGACAAATCTTATTTGAATAAATACGGAATTGATGCCAATAAATTTGCAGGAATTATTCCTTTCAGCGGACAGATGATTTCACATTTTACAGTTAGAAAAGAAAAAGGAATTGATGAGTTGGATGCGAGGATTGATGAATTTGCACCACTTCATTTTATCAGAGCCGATGCGCCGCCTTTACTTCTGATAACGGGTGATCGTGAAAAAGAATTGTTGGGGAGATATGAAGAAAACGCTTATATGGCTCGAATGATGAAGCTGAAAGGTCATAAAGAAACAACTTTATACGAACTTCAGGGCTTTGATCACGGCGGAATGGCGCAACCCGCATTTCCTTTACTGTTGAATGAGATTAAAAGGATTGACCATAAACAGAAAAATGGGAAATAATTTTTCTTAATTATTTATAAAGGTCAATAAGAATTACTCAATAAAGGTTTTCCGTATTTTATAATTAAAAAGTTTGTTTACTTTTATTCTTTTTCATGTGATTTAAATCAATGCTTATGGGAACCTTTTACAATAATGCAATTTGTGACATCTATATAGGGAAAAGTGCCGGCAAAAAGCTCTTGGGAGATATCAGAGGAGCAAAAAAGAACGTAAAAATAGTTTCGCCTTATCTTTCACCTTTTTTAATTAAAGAACTCATTTATCTTCATTCAAAAGGAATAGATATCAACCTCATTACTACCGATAATATAGAAGATTTTTATGGTGGATATGAAAAGAATATTCATAAGCTGATTATTCAGAATAAGCTTGTGGATGATAATGCAAAACAGTCAAGAGATCATCTGGTCAATATGTCAAAAACATTGCTTTTTGCAATAATAGGTTTAGTTATAGCTTTGTTTGCAATAATGTATTTATTGAAAGATCTGAAGCCTGCATACGGTTTTATAATTGTCGGTCTGATGGTATTGATAAGAGAAAATATGATTAAAAAAATCAGGACTACAAAAATTTACAGTTATGTTTACAGACAATTATTTCCGTTTAGAGTTTTTGTTTCTCCCAATAAGTACGGCGCTTTCAACGAAACTTTCATTCACAGTAAAATTTATGTTATTGATGATGAAATTGCTTATCTCGGCTCACTTAATTTTACCGGGAACGGCATTAAAGAAAATCATGAAACAAGAATCCGGACAACCGACTATTATGCTGTAAATAAGATTGTTGAAGAGGTTAATGAACTGTTTTTTAACTCAAATTTAGCGGAAAGAGATATTCAGTTTTGGGGAAGCCAGTTGTATGGTGAGCCAATTAATTAAAGTGAAATGTGAATTTGCTTCGCAGTCAATTGTGAATTTTTAAATTTTATTTTTAATCATTAAAATTCACTGTGAAGCAAATTGGGCATTCGCAATTCACCTTTTAATTAATCACTGCATTTATTTTTTGCCACAAAACATCATCAAAATCAGAAAGGGCAAGATTCACATTATCGGCTGCGTCTCCCATTCTGATAACGACCAGTTTTTTACTCGGAACAACATAAATTTTCTGATCATTTTTACCCAGAGCGCAAAACATATCATCCGGTGCGCTCGGAATCAGTTTTCCGTTGAATTGAAACTGTGTTTGCGGCATATGATAGCTCGCCTTTCCGTTCAGCCACCACAAATATCCGTAAGCAAGATTAATATTTTGGGAAGTCGTTGTTGCGCTTTGAAAATAATTGGTGTTAATGATTTGCGTTCCGTTCCAGTTTCCGCCGTTTAAAGCCATTAATCCAAAACGAGCCATGCTTCTCGTCGTGCTCCAATACACGCTGTTGTCACCACTTTGAATCCAGTTTCCGGTCATCCCGATTTTATCTCTTAATTTTGTATTGAAATATTGTGACCAGGTTTGTCCGGTAGCAGCTGCAACAACATCCTGAAGTTTTACATATACATTGTGATATGCCCATCTTGTTCCTGCATCGGCTTTATATTGTAGATTTGGAGGCGTTACATCATCACCTAAACTATCGTCTAAGCCGGAGGTCATGGTTAATAAATTCTTGCAGGTAATAAGATTTTCTTTAGCTAAAGGTTCGCTCGTCCAGCCAGTTCCGATGTATGCTGAAACTTTGTTATTGATATTTAAAAATCCTTCCTGTTCTGCGATTCCGGTCATGGTTGAGGTTAATGTTTTTCCCGCGCTTGCCCAATACCACGGTGTTGTAGAAGTATGTCCCGAAAAATAGTTTTCCATTACAATTCTTCCGTTTTGAAGAATTATAAAGCTTTTTGAATGTTTTGTATCAAGATAAGTAAGCAAATCCTGAACTTTATCCTGATGCCATCCTAAATTGGAAATAGATTTTGTTTCCCAGATATCACTGTCTGATGGCGGGAAATACATGGCTTCGGTTGATGTACTGTCGGTTTGCGTTGGTTGCTCGATAGAATCATCAGAACTGCAGGACATTGTGATAACACAAAATGTGGAGATTAAAAGTAAATTTTTTATTTTCATTTGAAATTAGTTTGAATTGTAATTTTTAGATACAGTAAACTTTAATTAGTTAAATTTTAAATATTAAATCATGTTTAATTTTAAATATTTACTAAAATTGTAATTCAAACTAATTTCAAAACTTATTTTTTGTGTGAAATAATGAAATTGACCATTTCATCATTAAGCTGATTCATATAGGCTTTATCAGTTGTTCCAAAACCATGAACACCATCTTTTACGACAATTAATGAAGTCTCAATATTTTGCTTTTTAAGTTTTTTGACCAACTTTTTTGAATGATTGATAGGGGCAACTTTATCTTTATCTCCATGAAGAATAAAGGTTGGAACTCCATTTTGAACATAATTTATCGGAGAAACTGTTTTCAAATAATCAACCGCTTTTCTTTTATCCTTTTTAATATCATATCCTGAAATTCCAAATACTAACTTTTGTCTGATTTCAACGATCGGTTTAAAGAAAAGTCCGACAATATATACTGGAACCTTGCCTAATCTTGTATGTAAAAGTTTATTTAAATCTGTCGGCCCGAAATTACTGACCACATAATTCACCTTTCCGGAATAAGATGAAAGCTCAGAGCTTCCGATATACTCGTTATCATTAGAATAGGCTGCAAGCATTGATAAATGCGCACCCGATGAAGCTCCGAAATAACCGATATTATTGGCATCAAAATGATATTTTTCCGCATTTTTTCTTACCCATCTTACAGCATCTTTTGTGTCCTGAATAGGCAATGGAAAATGAACCGTTTCACTCACCAAAGTATTATCAATACTGATAACAGCGTAATTTTTTTTCACTAATTTTAAAATAAAATTTTCAATATAACTGTTGGCTCTTACGGTTTTATCGCCTTTTGCCCATGCTCCGCCATGTACATAAACTACAACCGGAAGATTTTCAGAAGTCGAATTTTTCGGTTTATAAATATCTAAGAGCATAGGATTTCCTGCATTGTCGTTTTTATAGGAAATATCTTTTAAAAAATTTGTTTTCTCAGGGAGAATAGTACTTGGAGGAAGTTTAGATTCATTAATTGGAGGTTGAGAATAGCTTAGGCTGAATAAATTTAAAATTAAAATAAAAAACAGGTTCATTGAAAACCTGTAAATTATACTATTATTGAATGATTTCATAGAATATTTTTTGAAGTGACCGTTATTTTACTAACTCTTCAAAAAGTTTACCAAAAGTCTTTTCCAGGTCTTTTGATTTTCCGGGATGAGGTCGTGAAGTTTGTACAACAGAGCTTCGGACTGCCGTCAGCCAACGAAAACGCTCCGGAATTTCCATATGGGCAATCGGTCCGCCGTCTTTTTCGCCGTTGGCGATTTTCTGAAAGCTTTCAAGATTTTGAATAATGTCTTCGTAATCAAGCTTGCTGTGCATTAATCTGAATTTATCAGGACATAAATAATAGTCAACTTTAATGAATTTCTCTTTTTTTGAAAACATGACAAGGCCAATGTTGAAAAATTCTTCTCTTTCAACCTTAGGAACCAAGCGTATTACAGCGTATTCGTAAATTTTATCCTCTTGCATTTTTGGCTTCGTTTAAAAAGATTTCAGAATTTTCCAGCCGTGTTTTCAGAAAATTAAAATAAATTTCACGGATTTCTTCAGGCGTTTCATCGGCGTCATTCCAATGCAGCCAATCTTCGGGAATTAAATTAACTATTTCCCTGAAAACGGTATCATTTAATACTTTTTTTGCAAATTGATCGGCCTCATCCAGCATTTTTGCCTGAGACAATAAAACGTGATCTTTCACATATTTGAACGGAGTTTTTGCCGCCGCATCAAAATTCTGCCACGAATGATGGAAATAAAAAGATGCACCGTTATCAATTATCCATAATTCTTTATGCCACATTAAAAGATTGGTATTCCTGAAAGTGCGGTCGATATTGGTGATAAAGGCATCCAGCCAGACAATTTTTGAAGCCAGAAACGGATCAATTTTCACGCTCGGATCATACGTAATCGAGCCCGAAAGATAATGTAATCCTAAATTTAAACCTTCTGAAGACTTCAGTAAATCCTGAATCTCTTCATCAGCTTCAGTTCTTCCGAAATCAACATCAAGATTCACGAAAACCAATTCAGGAATTTTTAATCCCAAAACTTCGGTGATCTTTCCTCCTAAAAGCTCTGAAATCAACATTTTAACTCCATGACCTGCACCACGGAATTTTAATACATATTTAAAATCATCATCAGCTTCTGCCAACGCCGGAAGAGAGCCTCCCTCGCGAAGTGGCAAAATGTAACGCATCACAGTTACCGTTCTTAAATCCAACATATCGCAAAAATAAGATTTTACTTTGTGTTTACTTCTATTTTTAATATTTTTAAAGTGAAAAATCATTTTGATTAATCTCTTTTTGAGGTACGTTTGTCATTTAGAACGAAGAGAAGTGTAGTGAAGAATTTATTAAATATAAAGATTTCTCCTTCGTCGAAATGACAAAAAAACATTTAACAAATTATAAACAAATATATGCATATCACAAAAAAGCAAAATATTATCATCTCAAATCCTGAAACCAGAGATTTTCTTGCAGATGCGTATTATACTGAAACAGATGAAAAGCTACCGTTGGTAATTTTCGTTCACGGCTACAAAGGTTACAAAGATTGGGGCGCATGGAATCTGATGGCTGAAAAGTTTGCAGAAGCCGGTTTTTTCTTTGTTAAATTTAATTTTTCCCATAACGGAACTACAGTTGAAGATCCTCATAATTTTGCTGATCTGGAAGCTTTTGGAAATAATAATTACTCAAAAGAACTTTCTGATTTAGGAGTGGTTATTGATTATTTTGTTAATGATCCCAAGGTTGATGATCAAAAAATAATTTTAATCGGGCACAGTCGGGGAGGAGGAATTTCTATTGTTAAAACCTTTGAGGATGAAAGAATTAACGGATTGATTACCTTGGCAAGCGTCGATACTTTAGAACGTTTTCCAAAAGATGAAGCGTTGGAAAATTGGAAGGAGAAAGGTGTTTATTATGTTTTAAACGGAAGAACAAAACAGGAAATGCCACATTATTACCAGTTTTATGAGGATTTTGCAAAAGATGAGCACCGTTTTGATGTCGAAAGGGCAGCGGAAATGGCAAAAGCACATTTTTTAATCATACATGGGACAAATGATGAAAGTGTAAGTGTGAAAAATGCCGAACATCTTCATATTTTAAATCCATTTTCGGAATTGTTTTTAATTGAAAAAGCCAATCATACTTTTGGAGCAAAAGAGCCTTGGGAGGAGCAAGAATTACCTAAAGATCTGAATAAAGCCGTTGAAAAATCTATTGAATTTATCAAAGAAAAAATGTAATTGAGTATTCTGTAGCTTATTGAATTCCAATATTGATGTAATTTATATTTAATTTTTCATATATTAGTGAAAAATATTAATAACCAAAAATTATAATTATTATGAAAAATTCAAATTTAAAAAATGGTCAGAAATTAAGCAGAGAAGCTCAAAAGCAAATTGAAGGGGGAGAAAAAGTTTTAGTATGCGCAAGCGGATGCTATAAAAATTATTTGAGTGATGGATCAGGCAGATGTATTGTACCGCCATGTATGTCTCCTAATTTTGGCACAGAGAGTAAAGATGCTAATGGGCGTTGGCAATGCTGTTACTAAATGAAATAAACAAAGGAGTGAAAATTTTTCACTCCTTTTATTTTTAAATATAATTAAAATTATTTAATTAAAACTTTCCAGGCTTCATCAATTTTACTTTCCAGCAATAGTTTCTGAGCATTTTGATGGATGTTTTCATCATCATGGCAATTTTCAGAAGGTAAAACTTCTACATTGGCAAGCATTCCTAAATCGTTTCCTGTAAAGACTTTGCTGTATTTGATGGCGTCGGGAAGAAGATCAAAGCCTATTCCTTTTGTTACCAATGGCTTTGGGACTTCAAAAAGATTTTCTTCATTATTTCTCGAATACCAGTTTCCGCCTAAACGGGCTACCATATCCAGTTTTGCCTGATCTAAATTTCCCTCTTCATCCAAATATTCTTCTCTGATATGAATTTTCTGAACTTCACAAATTACCAAATTTCCGGCACCTCCCTGATCTCCTAATGGTTTTATTTCTAAAACCTTACATTCAAAGTTTACAGGACATTCTTCGATTAATTTAGGCTTAACCAAATCAGCATCTTTCATTGTCAAGCCAGATTTGATGAATTCATTTACACCATCACCATATTCTGTTGAAGCCAAAGAAATTTGCTGTACAATCGGAAAATTTACCGTTCCGATTACTACTTCTGAAGTTTCCAAAACGTTTTGCAATGTATGTTTTGTCGTATTGTCACGAACTCTTCTCGATGGTGAAAAAATCAAAATCGGAGGAACTGTACTGAACATATTGAAAAAACTGAACGGCGATAAATTAATAACTCCATTTTTGTCAACCGTTGAAGCCAATGCAATCGGCCGCGGTGAAACGGCAGTCTGCATGACAAGCTGTAGTTGTACAGGGGATATTTCGGATGGTATTACTGTTTTCATGTTGTTTGTTTTTGATACTTAACTAAACGTAGGTATTCAAATTATGCTAAAAAGATGCTTCGACAGACTCAGCATGACATTTCTAATACTAACTGTTATAAACGTAATGTTTTTTTAGCAGTAAATTTGTAGCGATGTCATGCTGAGCAGAGTCGAAGCATCTAATATTAAAATTTATAATTAAACTGTAGGAATAATTTTACCCGAAACCTCACCAAAACCAACTCTCACACCATCTTTTTCGGCCCAGGCTTTCATCGTTACAGTATCATTGTCTTCAATGAATTTTCTTTCCTGTCCGTTCTTTAATTGTAAAGGATTTTGACCTCTCCAGGTCAGTTCAAGCATGGAGCCGAAAGATTTTGGATCACTTCCGGAAATCGTTCCGCTGGCATATAAATCACCAACTTCTACATTACAGCCGTTTACAGTGTGATGCGCCAATTGCTGGGTCATATTCCAGTACATGAATTTATAATTGCTTTCAGAGATTAAGTTTTCTTCACCGTTTTCCGGCTGTAAATAAACCTCCAAATTAATATCATAATTTTTGTCGCCTTCAAATTTCAGATACTCTAAAACTTCAGGATCTTGCGCAGGAGAAGCCGTTCTGAACGGTTCTAAAGCTTCTAAGGTTACCACCCACGGAGAAATTGACGAACCGAAATTTTTAGCCAAAAATGGTCCTAACGGAACATATTCCCAAGACTGGATGTCTCTTGCAGACCAGTCGTTAAAAACCACCATTCCGAAAATAGCGTCTTCAGCATCTTTTGTAGAAATACTTTCGCCCATTTCCGTGTTTTTATTGATTATAAAAGCCATTTCCATTTCAAAATCCAATTGTTTTGAAGGCCCAAAGATTGGTTTTTCAACATCTGCAGGTTTTGTCTGACCTTTCGGACGGTTGATATCCGTTCCTGAAACCACGATCGATGAAGCTCTTCCGTGATAGCCTACAGGCAAATGTTTCCAGTTGGGCAACAATGCATTAGCGGGATCGCGGAACATTTTTCCGACGTTGGTAGCGTGCTCGATGCTGCTGTAAAAATCCGTATAATTCGGGATGTGAACGGGCATCATCATTTTTACTTTATCTAGGTCATAGAAGGCGTCTTCAATAGTTTTTTCGTCTTTTGAAAGAATAGAACCTTCCAGTAATAATTCCTGAATTTTTAAACGAACGGCATTCGTTATTGGTTTTCCAAGCTCGATAAATTCGTTTAGGGTGTAAGCTTCAAAAACATTGTCGATAAGCCCTTCAATGTCTTCAAAATAACTAAGATCGTACAACGTCGCAAGATCAACGATCTGATCTCCGATTCTTGTGCAACATCCGATATATTCTTTGTTAAAAACCGCTACTCCAAAAGGAATGTTATGAATTGAAAAATCCGAATTTGAGGAATACTCTACAAATGATTTCATAATTTTTAATTTAGTTTAGATTTAAAAAATAAATCGGTTACAATTTTACTGTTGAATATTTGATATTATAACACAAATCCCACTACTATTTTTCACAAATGACACTATTGATAAATTCGTGTTTTTTTGTGAAAAATATTTGTGTTTTTAGTGTTTTATATGAGATTGTTTCGTCGCTTACGCGCTTCGCAATGACAATCAAAATATTTTATTTTTTTGTTTTTGAGAAAGATTCTTCATCAATCCAACGGTCTTTTTTGTTGACATCAATCAGATATAGAATATTATCCTGCTGTGTCAGCAATAAAGTTTTGGTTACCGGAATAGGAACTTTTTTATTCTCAAGCATATTGGCTCTTAGGGAAACGATGTTCTTTTTTCGGATAATATCGCCTGTGAAAACATTTGAGCTGCTTTCTCCGGAAACTTTATCATCAAAAACTTCTACATATGTTACCGTATTTCCTTTAATGATAATAAAATCCCTTTCGGTGTGATCTTCAAAATTTTTAATGAAAATAAATTTTTTGTTGTCAATATTAACGTTTTCCAGATGTTGGTTGAGGCCTTTTCTTTCTTCAAGGCGGGTAAGAATATCATTTAATGATCCGTATTGTGCTTTTAAACCCAATGTTGCTCCAAAAAATAACATTCCGAATAATAATTTTCTCATATAATGTGTTTATAAAAAAGTTTTGTCAAGACTTTTCATCCTGACAAAACTTATGATTGTATTTTAAATTAAAGATTTCCTCTTTTTTCCTGCTCTCTTTCCAATGCTTCGAACAATGCTTTAAAATTCCCTGCACCAAAGCTCTGAGCACCATGTCTTTCAATAATTTCAAAGAAAAGAGTAGGACGGTCTTCTACAGGCTTCGTAAAGATCTGTAATAAATATCCTTCCTCATCATGATCAATAAGTATACCTAAGTCCTGTAATTTCTTAAGATCTTCGTCGATATGGCCAACTCTTTCAGGAACCATGTCATAATAAGCTTCCGGCGGAGCAGAAAGGAACTCTACACCACGCTTCTTAAGCTCGGTTACGGTGTGGATGATATCTTTTGTAGCAACGGCAATGTGCTGTACACCTTCACCTTCGTAGAAATCAAGATATTCTTCTACCTGAGATTTTTTCTTACCTTCTGCCGGCTCGTTGATAGGGAATTTTGCAAACCCGTTTCCGTTTGACATTACTTTAGACATCAAAGCAGAATATTCTGTATTGATCTGTTTGTCGTCAAAAGAAAGGATGTTGACAAATCCCATTACTTTTTCGTACCATTCTACCGTCGGGATCATCCTGTCCCAGCCTACGTTTCCTACGCAGTGGTCTACATATAATAAACCTGCATCTTCAGGCTGATAAGCGCTTTCCCATTTCTGGTAACCGGGCATGAAAGGGCCTGTATAGTTTTTTCTTTCAACAAACATATGAACAGTTTCTCCGTACGTGTAAATTCCGGACATTTTTACTTCACCATGCTCGTCAGTTAGCGTTACCGGCTCTAAATATGGTTTTCCGCCTCTTTTTGTAGTTTCTTCGAAAGCCGCATAAGCATCGTCTACCCAAAGTGCCAAAACTTTCACTCCATCACCGTGTTTTTTTACATGCTCGCTGATTGGTGAATCAGATTTAAGACCGGTCGTTAAGATCAATCTTATTTTTCCTTGTTGGAGAACATAAGATGCGCGGTCTCTTACTCCTGTTTCAGGACCAGCGTATGCTACAGACTGAAAACCGAAGGCGGTTTTATAAAAATGAGCAGCCTGTTTAGCATTTCCTACATAAAACTCAATGTAATCTGTGCCATTAATGGGCAAAAAATTCTCTGCTTGAGCAATTTTCTCGGCAAATGTAAGTGTTGACATATTTTTCTATTTTTACTTTATATTTATGGGAATGCAAATTACGAAAAACTTGTAAATGGAGAAAATATAAACCGTGAATGATTCATCATAGTTAACATAACGTTGAAAAAGAGTTCATTTAAGTATATTTAAGTTTCTTATTTTAAGATCATGTTGTCTACATTTGTCATACAAAGACAAGTGGAAAAAAATATTTCGAAAAACGAAAGCCGTAGAAATTTCTGCGGCTTTCATCTTTTATTATTCATATCTTTTTATTTAATCTTCCCGCATCGGGATTATAATTGTCCCAGATTTTCCAGACGTTGTTTATTTTACGGATAAAATAAATTTGTGTATTCAGTTGATTTACAAAATGTTCTTCACCGGTTTCGCCAACTTTAAATAAAAGATTCCAGAATTCCTGAGATTCTAATACTTTTTTATCCGGCCCATCAGTCAGGATATTAATATCGAAAACTTCATAATTCGATCGGTTATTTTTTGTGACCAACTGAAAATCCCTGTCACATAATTCTTTGCTGAATTGTGATGCTCTTTCCAGAAAAGGAGATCCGTCAAAAACCAATTCTTTGAAAAGTTCTGTTTTATGATTTGGGAAATTTTTGTAAAACTCAAAAACGGTGGCGCAGTAATCGTACACCATTTTTGTAAGAAAAGCATGGTCACTGTCATTTTCTTTTTCCTGTTTTTTCTCCTTTACAAACTGGATATAGGCATTTAAATCTTTATAGCCTAAAAATATGCATATCTTATCCAAAGTCTTTAAAAACCTAAGATCATTATGCGTTTTGTCCTGATAATCGTTCTCGAAAAAGCGTTGTAGCGTGACGTGCGAAATAGTATTTCCTATCTCGAATTTTTTTCCTCCTTTCAGCTCCTCAGCTTCAGATAATTCATCTTTTATGATTTCGGAAAGAATAATATAATGGCTTCTTTTCCATTCATTAACATTCCCTAAAACTGAGTTTTTTACTTTAGAATGTTTTACAACTTCGTCCCTTATCGAATTATATATAGTCTTCAATTTCCAAATTTTAAAACGTTTTTATCCAAAAATACTGCCAAAAACTTGAGGTTTTTTTATGTTTTCAGGATATTAAGTTAAAAGTACGTTTTTTTATTGGATATAAAATTTTCAGGCAGATAAATTTAATGTTTAAATCTTTCAAAAGCTGCTCTTTCAAGCATTTCCCTGTCATCGGGATGAGCAATACTGATCAGTTCCTGAGCTCTTTGACGCAGATTTTTTCCGTATAAATAAGCCGTTCCGTACTCGGTAACAACATAATGGATATGACCCCTTGTCGTGACAACTCCGGCGCCCTGCTTGAGATATGGAACGATCCTGGAAACCCCTTTTTTAGTCCTTGAAGTTATTGCAATAATCGGTTTTCCATCTTCACTCAGAGCAGCACCTCGCATAAAGTCCATTTGGCCGCCAATCCCGCTGTATTGAATCGTCCCGATGGAATCTGCGCAGACTTGCCCGGTCAGATCAATTTCAATAGCAGAATTAATAGCAACCATTTTTTTGTTTTTCATGATATTAATAGGAAAATTGACAGTTCCTACATCATCAAATGAGAAAACCGTGTTATCATCAACATAATCGTATAGTTTTCTCGTTCCGAAACAGAAGCTTGTGACCGTTTTATTATCGTTATAACCTTTAAATTTATTATTGATGACATCATTTTGAATCAAATCAATCACGCCATCGCTGAGCATTTCGGTGTGAACGCCCAAGTCTTTATGATTATTCAAACATTTTAAAACCGCATCAGGAATGGTCCCAATTCCCATTTGCAAAGTAGATTTGTCTTCGATAAGCTCTGCGACATTTTTTCCGACCAGCATTTCTTCAGGACCGACTTTTGCTCCGTAATCTATCGTCGGAAGCTCTTCTTCATGCCAAACCAATTTATGAATTTTGCTGATGTGAATCATTCCGTCGCCGTGGGTTCTCGGCATTAAAGGATTGACGATAGCAACAACTATTTTTGCTGTATCAACCGCAGCTCTCGCGACATCTACGGAAGTTCCCAAGGTGCAGAATCCGTGCTTGTCAGGCGGCGAAACAGTAATCAAAGCCACATCAAGCGGTAAAATATTTTTTCTGAATAAAATCGGAATTTCACTTAAAAATACAGGCACAAAATCTCCTCTGTCGGAGTTTACGGCATCACGAACGGGTGCAGATACAAACAGGGAATTAACAAAAAATTTGTCTTTATACTCCGGTTTTGCGATCTCCACATTTCCCTGTTGGGTAATGGAAACCATTTCTACATTATCCAGTCGGTGAGATTGTCTTGCCAGTTCATCAATTAAATAATTTGGAGTACACGCGCTTCCGTGAAAGAAAACACGGTTTCCACTTTTGATGGTATAAATAGCTTCTTCTGCGCTGATGTAATTATGCATATTGAATTTTTTATGAATTTTTCTTAGTCTTAAAGATAGTTTATATTGTTTTTATGAAGTCCAAATATTCTCAGATATTTGTCATGTTTTAATTAAATCTAATAAATAAAAAAGGGCTGAATGCATTACATCCAGCCCTTTCTGTTATTTTTAAATTATTTTTTATTCCTGAGAACGGTCTCCCATTGTTTTATCCTGTTCTTCAAGCCATGAAGTTTTATAGGAAGGATCTTCTACTTTTAATGCTTCTTCCGTAAGTTTTAAAGGACGGAAAGGGTCAACCATCACTGCATATTCCTCAGTGAATTTTTTACCGATACTTCTTTCCATCGCACCTGGATGAGGTCCGTGAACGATTCCTCCCGGGTGAAGTGTAAAATCCATTAAATCAATGTGATTACGGCTCATAAAATCTCCTTCCGTATAGAATAAAACCTCATCAGAATCAATATTGGAGTGATTGTAAGGCGCCGGAATGGCCATCGGATGATAATCATACATTCTCGCGCAGAACGAGCAAACCACAAAATTGTGCGCTTCAAAAGTCTGGTGAACCGGTGGTGGCTGGTGAATTCTGCCCGTAATCGGTTCAAAATTTTTGATATTAAATTTATAAGGATAAAAATAACCGTCCCAACCTACAACATCAAACGGATGCGTTGCGTAGATGAAATCAGTGATTTGATTTTCTTTTTTTACTTTAATTAAAAATTCTCCTTTTTCATTTTTTGGTTCCTGAAAAGTCGGTGCGACGATATCTCTTTCGCAGAACGGGGAATGCTCCAAAAGCTGTCCGAATTCATTTCTGTATCTTTTTGGAGTATAAATCGGAGAATGGCTTTCTACCACAAAGAAAACGGTGTCGTCAGAATTTAATTCAACCTGATAAATCGTTCCTCTCGGAATAATTAAATAATCACCAACAGAAAAATCAAGATTTCCAACAAAAGTTTTTAAAATTCCGCTTCCGTTGTGAACATATAAAAGCTCGTCACATTCTGCGTTTTTGTAGAAATAATCCATTGATTTTCTAGGTTTTGACAATCCCATTTTAAGGTCATTGTTTACCATCAAAAACTTTCTGCTATCCATAAAATCGTCTTCAGGAGTGACATTCATTCCCTTGAACATTCTTGGCGTCACGTTTTTATCAACGGCAATTTTCGGTGCCACATCTTTCGCTTCACCGATCGATTTTATCTGAGTCGGGCGGTGAATATGGTACAACAAGGAAGAAATTCCGTGAAAACCTTCTGTCCCGAAAAGCTGTTCATAATAGAACTTATCTTCCGGAGATTTGAAAATCGTATGTCTTTTTGGTGGGATATTTCCCGACTGATGATATCTCATTTTACTCTTATATCTGGTTTCTCAAATTTAATAATTTTTGATGAATAATTTTTCGGAGATTTTTGTGGAAAGTTTTTTGTTTCAAAAATAAATGTTAGCTTTGTCTAACAATTTTAATTTCATGAGGCGAATATTATTTTCTGTAATCTTTTTTTCAGGCTATTGCTTTTCACAGAAAGTGGATAGTTTAGATTTAAATCAATCGAAAAAGCTTGATTCGGTTAACATTTCAGGTAAAAAAGAGATAAAAACAAAATTAATCGATGACGTTGTTATTACCGGAACCATAAAACCGATCAGCAGATCAAAAAGCCCGGTTGCTGTGGAAATTTACAGTCAAAAATTTTTCCAGAAAAATCCGACGCCCAATATTTTTGAAGCGATTGCGATGGTAAATGGTGTAAAACCTCAGTTAAATTGCTCGGTTTGTAATACGGGAGATATTCACATCAACGGATTGGAAGGACCTTACACAATGATTTTGATCGACGGAATGCCGATTGTAAGTTCGCTTTCCACCGTTTATGGTTTAAGTGGTATTCCCAATAGTCTGATTGACAGAATTGAGGTAGTAAAAGGTCCTGCTTCATCTCTTTATGGCTCGGAAGCGATGGGAGGGGTCATTAATATTATTACTAAAAATGCTTTGACCGCCCCGAAATTGAGTATTGATCTCATGACCACAACTTGGGCTGAAAATAATGTGGACCTGTCAACGAAATTTAATTTTGGAAAAAAAATCGCTTCATTATTAAGTTTGAATTATTTCAATTACGAAAAAAGATTCGATGAAAATAAAGATAATTTCACAGATGCGGCGTTACAAAACAGAGTTTCAGTTTTCAATAAATGGAATTTCCAGAGAAAAGAAAACCGACTGGCAAGTTTTGCTTTGAGGTATTTGTATGAAGACCGTTTCGGCGGCGAAATGCAGTGGAACAGATCATATCGCGGAAGCAGTGAAGTGTATGGAGAAAGCATTTATACCAATAGAGTAGAAGCTTTCGGGATGTATCAGTGGCCGATGAAAGAAAATATTATTACCCAATTTTCGTATAATTTTCATGATCAAAATTCTTTTTATGGAAGTAATCCGTTTAATGCGACACAAAAAGTGGCTTTTGTGCAAACATATTGGGATAAAAAACTCGGAAATCACGATTTGATCACAGGAATTACTTACAAGAAAACTTTTTATGATGATAATACTCCCGGAACTTTATCGGCAGACGGCTTCACAAACGAACCGATAAAATCACCCATTTTTGGGGCGTTTATTCAGGATCAGTGGGAAATTAACGAAAAAAATACACTGTTGCTAGGCTACAGATTTGATTATGATAAAATTCATCATTCTGTACATTCACCGCGCTTTGCATGGAAATTTTCTCCGAATCCTTATCATACGTTGCGATTCAATTTTGGGACGGGTTTCAGGGTGGTGAATTTATTTACAGAAGATCATGCAGCATTGACGGGTTCTCGTGAAGTCGTGATTAAATCAAATTTAAAACCTGAAAGATCCATCAACGGAAATTTGAATTATGTCTGGAAAATTCCTGTCGGAGATCGTTTGATTAATGTTGATGCTTCTGCATTTTATACCCATTTCAGCAATAAAATTGTCGGAGATTTTGATACGGATCCTGAGAAAATTATTTACGATAATCTTCATGGGTACGGAATTTCAAGGGGAGCTTCAATGAATGTGGATTACAGTTTTAGTTTTCCGTTGAGTATTAATTTAGGCGTGACTTATCTTGATGTGTATCAGAAATTTGATGGAGAAAATGAAAAAGTTCAACAACTTCATGCCCCAAAATGGAGCGGAACGTACAGTTTGACCTATAAATTTTCAAATAATCTGACGGTAGATTTTACAGGACAGTTTTACGGACCGATGCGATTGCCTGTTTTACCGAACGACTACCGACCGGAATATTCTCCGTTTTATTCGTTGGCGAATATTCAGTTGTCAAAAAGTTTCAAATCGGGATTTGAAGTGTATTGCGGAATTAAAAATCTGTTCAATTTCACTCCGAAAGATCCGTTGATGCGACCTTTTGATCCCTTTGACCAGCTGGTTAATGATCCAATTAATAACCCGAATCATTACACTTTTGATACGACTTACGGATTTGCTCCGATGCAGAAAATCAGAGGATTTATGGGGGTAAAATATACTTTGAAATGAAAAATTTAACGATATTTTTATTCTTAATGTTAGTGCCTTGTTTTTGTCTTTCACAGATGAAAACAGGCACTTTTTCTGAACTTGAAAATTTACAAAAAGGAATACAAAAGCCTGTTATTATTCATCTTTATACGGATTGGTGTACAGTTTGTAAGATCGAATCTTTTCAATTAAATAAAAATGAAGAATTGGTTAAAATGATCAATGAAGATTTTTATTTCATCAATTTTGAAGCGGAAAAAACAAAAGAGAAAATCATTTATCAAGGAAAAGAATTTAATTATTTACCCAACGGAAATTCCGGAATCCATGAGCTGGCTTTGGCTTTGTCTAAAAATAAAAATCAGCCTGTTTATCCGTTGTGGATTATTTTAGATAAGAATCAGAATTTGGTTTATTTTCATGAAGGGCAGCTTAAACCTGAAAAAATGAGAGAGAAATTGTTGGAAATCTCTGCTTTGTAGTTTTTTACAGATGAGAAAATTATTTCAAAAGAACAGCAATAATCGCCAAAATAGCTGGCAAAGCCTGAACGAAAAATATTCTCTTCGTTGCGGAAATTGCACCATAAATTCCTGCAATGGCTACACAGCTCAAGAAAAATAAGGCAACATTAGTTTGCCATTTCGGATCTTCAATGAGGAAAGACCAGATCAATCCTGCCGCAAGAAAACCATTGTAAAGTCCCTGATTAGCCGCAAGACCTTTCGTAGGCTTAAACATTTCTGCGGGTAATGCAGTTTTGAAAACTTCTTTTCCTTTTGTTTCCCACGCAAACATTTCCATCCAAAGAATGTAGATATGCTCTATGGCGACTAATGCGATCAAAATTTTTGCAACGATTTCCATGATTTATTGTTTTGTCATTGTAAAACTAAAAAAATAAAGTTAAGTTTGATTACACAATTTCAAAAATGGATACTTTTAAGGAACATTTAGATAAATTTATCAATATCAGTGAAGAAGAATATACTTCTGTTCTCTCTTTTTTTCAAATATTGGATGTGAAAAAAAAACATAATCTGATGCTTGATGGCGAAATTTGTAAATCTATATATTTTGTTGTAAAAGGTTGTCTCAGAAAATTTTTCATTAATGAAAAAGGCGTGGAAAACACTACGGAATTTGCCATAGAAAACTGGTGGATTACAGATACGTTCGCATATGAAAGACAAATAAAATCAGATTTTTGTATCCAGGCGGTTGAACGTTCTACCATTTTAATGATTGATCTTCAGTCTCAGGAAAAATTATTAAAAAAACATCCCGTCATGGAACGGTATTTCAGAATGATTTACCAGAGAGCTTATGCCGCTTCTGAACGTAGAATCCGTTATTTATATGAAATGAGCAGGGAAGAATTGTATGTGCATTTCAGTACGCAGTATCCCGAATTTATTCAAAGAATCCCACAATATCTGATCGCTTCTTATCTGGGTTTTACGCCCGAATATCTGAGTGAAATCAGGGCAAAATTACGTTCTTAAACCAGTTTAAG
Organism: Chryseobacterium soldanellicola; assembly: GCF_900100115.1. GTDB lineage: Bacteria > Bacteroidota > Bacteroidia > Flavobacteriales > Weeksellaceae > Chryseobacterium > Chryseobacterium soldanellicola. The sequence goes on along the minus strand of NZ_FNKL01000001.1, from coordinate 741,249 downwards.
ATTTTTACAATGTAGAAGTCGCAACTTTGTCATGTAATAAAAAGCCAATATCATGACAGACAAAAAAAGTTTATTCCCACAGTTATTTTTAAGACTGGCAATTTCAGTGACGATGCTTTCTGCGGTTGCCGACAGATTCGGATGTTGGGGTAAAAATTCAACCTGGGGAAACTGGGGGAATTTTGAAAAATATACGAGACAAATCACTTCTTTTCTTCCCGAAAGTTTAAGTGTTTTTTCTGCTTATTCAGCAACTTTTTTTGAAATACTTTTTCCTCTGATGCTGATTTTAGGATTTAAAACCAGGATTGCAGCTTACGGAGCCGGAGTCTTATTATTAATTTTTGCATTATCGATGACAATTTGTTTGGGGGCAAAAGTTCCTCTGGATTATTCGGTTTGGGTGGGAAGTGCAGGTGCTTTTTTATTGGCAGTTCAGGAAAAATATTCATTAACAATAGATAATTTAACTAAAAAAATATAAAATAGTATGAGCACAAGATTCGACATGGCTACGACAGACAAAGCCGCGTACAAAGCACTATTGGGATTGGAAGGATATCTTCAGAATATTTCATTAAATAAAATCCAGAAAGAACTGGTTAAAATCAGAGCTTCACAGATTAATGGATGTGCTTTTTGTTTAGATATGCACACAAAAGATGCGATGAAATATGGAGAAACTCCACAGAGAATTTTCCTTTTGAATGCCTGGAGAGAAGCAAAAGAGTTTTTCACTGAAGAAGAACAGGTAATTTTGGAAATGACCGAAGAGATTACTTTGATCAGCCAAAAAGGCTTAACTGAAGAAACATATTACAAAGCAAAACAAGTTTTTGACGAAGCTACTATTGCCCAAATTATTATGGCAATCATCACGATCAATGCCTGGAACCGAATCGGGATCAGCACACATTTGCCAATAGCAAAATAATTTTTGAGTTAAGGTTATTTACTAAAAAAGCGCTCTCCAACTGAGAAGCGCTTTTCCTTATTATGATGTTGAAAATTTTCCTTTATTTTTTAAATTGTAATGAATAATTTATTGCTGACAATTCAGCTGCAGGACATTAGCATTCAAAGGCTGCTCGATTTTTCGCTCTAGCTTTTGATCATTCAATGTAATATATAATTCCATAGAGCCCGTTCCTACATGAAGAGATAAAATATGCCCGCCAAAAGCATTAAATTTATCATCAGTTGCCACACCATGAATGTGTATTGAGGGTTCTTTTTCATTCCAGGCAATAGAGCCTGTAAGACTTCCCATTTCTACTTTGTTAAATGTTTTTGGATTAAATTTTTTGGCATTAAAATCATAAAACCCAAAAGTAACTTCCGATGCAAAACCTATTCCTGTAAAGCTAGCAGAGGGAATATTTTCTGATTTCGCAAGATTTTCAATGCTTGAAATTACGTCGTCACCTTGTCGGAGTACCATCAGATAACCTGTCGGCGTTTTGATATAACGGCAATTTTCTTTTTGTTGTGCTGAAATTGTATTCATAGTAAAAATTGTAATTAGAAGAATTATTCTCAAAATATTCATAATAAATTAATTTAAATGTTATAATGAAATTTTTACACCAAATCAGCAATAGATCAACAAAATATTATTTATTTAATGCTCTTAAAATCTCTTTACCCACACTTTTTGCAGACTGAGGATTTTGTCCTGTAATCACTCTCTTATCGTTCACGACGTGATTCTGCCAAAGCCCTGATTTTTCAAATTTGGCACCTCTTTCTTTTAATTTATCTTCCAAAAGGAATGGGACAACATTCGTCAGTTTCACTTCAGATTCTTCTTCATTGGTAAAAGCATTAATTTTTTTACCGTCAACTAAATATTTACCATCGTTCAGTTTAATATTAACCAAACCGGCAGGTCCGTGACAAACTGCGGCTATAATTCCACCGTTTTCGTAAATTTTTGAAGCAATTGTTGATAATTCTGTGTTGTCTGCAAAATCCCACATCGCTCCGTGACCGCCTGCATAAAATATGGTAGAATATTCACTTGGATCGACTTGTAATGGTGTCATGGAATTGTCAATTTTGCTTTTATATTCTTTATTTTCCCAGAATTCTTTATTTACGGGATCTTTTAAATCAAAGCCGTCAACAGGCGGTGTTCCACCCTTCGGACTTACAAAATCGATTTCGTAACCGGCATTATGAAGCACTTCCCAGGGATGCGAAACTTCTCCTAAATAATATCCGGTTTCTTCACCTGTATCACCTTTTTTGTCATGGCTTGTAACGACAAATAAAATTTTCTTTTTCATATTTTTAGATTTTTTGGTTTGTGACTGTACGAATCCTATCGTAAAGATGGTGAGCAGTAAAAATGCTAATTTTTTCATATTTAAATAATATTGGTTAAATAAATCTGTGGCTTTTCCTGCAATTTTTCATTAATTAAAGCTCCAAAAGCCTTAATATATGGTTGTTGATTATGTTGCGCCAAACCTTCTTCGCTTTTCCAGATTTCATAAAAAATAAAGTGGTTTTTATCGTCAATTCCCTGATGTAGCGAATATAATTCGTTGGCTTCTTCTTTTCTGGTTTCTTTAACCATGTTCTGAAGAACGTCCAGAACTTCATCTCTATGTTCTTCTTTTGCCTTTATAATGGCTGTAAGATAAATTTTCATTAAGCTAATTGTGGTTTTAATTCTTTTTCAAAAATATTTGTAAGATGCTCTTTGTAAATTTTCATATCGCGTTCTACATCGGCATTTTTTTCCACGTCGTGAAAGTGAAAACTTTCCATTTTTTCCAGCGAAACGAAGGCATTCATTCTATGAAATCCAAATAGTGGTCCATTATCTACACTTGTTTCATTAAAAAATTCTCCGGGAAGCGTAAAAGCAGTTTCAGGCGCATTCCAGCTTGTCGTAACCATATATTTTCTGCCGCCAAGCATTCCCCCGGTTCCATAATTGATTTTTGGATTTTCTGAAGTTCTTCCGTCACTCATATAAATCCCTTTGGTATGCCCTGCCGTGAAGACTTCATCGATATATTTTTTCAAACCGTTTGGCAACTGAAACCACCAGATAGGCGTGTGATAGATAATATAATCTGCCCAGACAAACTTCTCAACTTCCTCATCTTTATCATAACCTTCATCTACATTGGTGATTTTTGCTTCTACATTTTCAAACTTTTTCAAAACCTCTAAAGTGCTGTCTGCAATAGTCTGGTTATATTTTCCTCCGGAATGCCCGAAATTTTGTCCACCGTTGATGATTAATACTTTTTTCATTGTTTTTATGAATGTTTAAATTTTATGATGCAAAGTTATATCTGATTTTTGTATAATAAAAATAATATAATTTATACCTTTGTATCAGAATTGTGATAGATTAAAAAGTGAAAAGTGAATGGTCAATTCACTTTGCTTGTCAATTTTGTGTTGAAAAATTATCGGTTACAATTCATCATGACGTGGCAAATTCACTATTGAATGCGCAGCAGATTGACTTTTAACAAATATAAATTAGATTATGGTTAATTTAGAATGGTACCGAACTTTCAAAGCGATCTACAAAACCGGAACTTTAACGGGCGCTGCAGAAGCTTTATTTATTTCACAACCGGGAGTGAGTCTGCATTTAAGTTCATTGGAAGCTTATGTTGGCTATAAATTATTTGACAGAACGGGCAGGAAAATGATCCCGACAGAAAGAGGAAAAGTATTATTCAATGCGGTTTCTGAGTCATTAATAAAATTGGAAGATGTAGAGAAAAATTTTCAGAAATCTACAGAAAAGCACACCCCGACAATCAGTGTGGGAATGTGTTTTGAAACTTTTCAGACGACTTTGGAGCAATATGTTTCGACGTTGCCTTTTAATTTGATTATCAGTTTTGGGGAATATCCTGAAATGCTGGATCAATTGGATAAAGGAATTTTAGATTTAATTATTACACCAAAAAAAGGAGTTTCACCTAATATTTTACATGAAGCTTTTTCTTCCGAACAGATTATTCTCGTTGGCGGAAAAGATGTTGATACTGAAAGTTTTCTTGAAACCTTACAATCAAAAGGCATCGAACACGCTGAAGAATGCCTGAAGCAGGAAAAATGGTACGGAACAACAGGAGATATGGAACATCTTTTTCAGTTTTGGATTTTGAATTTCGGGCATAAACCCAATTTCCGTCCGAATTACATTGTTCCCAATTTAAACTCTATAATCCGTTGCTTAAAAGGCGGAACCGGATTGGCGGTCGTTCCCGATTTTTTATGTAAAAATGAAATTGAAAACGGTGAAGTAAAATTGATTTGGGAAGGTGAGAAAAAATTAGAAAATACGTTGTATTTCGGATGCCGGAAAAATACAAGTTATCATAATGAAATTGATCACATCAAAGGATTATTCAGAAAAATGATGAGTAAGAAAGAAGATGAGAAATTAGAGATTGGAAGTTAGAAATTAGTATTAGAAATGTTTTTTAAACAAAACTTCAATTTCAAGTAAAATTGGTAAGTCAGAATTCCAAAATTTTATCCGAAATTTGTTTCACTTTACATTAAAAATAAAATAGTATGCAACAAAAAACATATACGGGACAACCTGTAATTACTTTAAATAATGGAGTAGATATTCCCGCTTTAGGCTTCGGAGTTTGGCAGATGGAAGATATGCAGGAATGTGAAAATGCGGTGATTAAAGCGATTCAGACGGGTTACAGAATGATCGACACGGCTTCTATTTATCAAAATGAAACTGCTGTTGGAAAAGCCATCAAAAATAGTGGAGTAAATAGAGAAGATTTGTTTATCACTTCTAAACTTTGGGTGCAGGATACGACATATGACAAGGCGAAAGGTGCTTTTCAGAGAACGTTGGACAGATTGCAGCTGGATTATCTGGATATGTATCTTATTCACTGGCCTTATTCAGATTTTGTAGGGGCCTGGAAAGCAATGGAAGAATTGTATCATGAAGGGAAAATCAAGGCAATTGGGGTTTGTAATTTTACGGTCGAAAAACTGGAAGAATTAAAATCAAATTCAACTGTACTTCCTGTGATCAATCAGATTGAATTGCATCCTTTATTCCAACAGAAAGAACTTCAGGTTTATAATAAAGAAAACAATATCGTTACTCAGCCTTGGAGCCCATTAGGAAACGGAAATGCAGGACTTTTAGATAATGAAAAATTAAAAAATATTGCTTCCAAATACAATAAAACGGTTGCTCAGGTTATTTTAAGATGGCATTTGCAAGAAGGATTCTGCGTGATTCCGAAATCTGTTACGCCTTCAAGAATTGAAGAAAATTTCAATGTTTTTGATTTTGAATTGACAGATGACGAAATGAATGTTGTTCGTTCTTTAGACACAGGAAAAAGATTATTCTTTGATCCGAAAGATCCGGCTTGGGAACAGAAAATGCTGAATGCTGTTGCGGATATTTAATTTTAAATTTCATAAATAATTAAGGAGCAATGGTTTATTGCTCTTTTTTTGTGCTTAAATTTAAAAATATTTTTAACTTTACTCTCCAAACCATAAAATTAATACCATGTCTAAAGAAGAAAAAAAATCAACGGAAAATGATCTGCCGGAATCTGTAAATGACCAGATTACAGATGCAGTACAACAATCTAATTTGATGCCTGTCGGTGAACATCCTGCGTTTCCACATGGGCATATTTACCTGAATGCAGCTTATTCTACAGGCATAATGTTTCAAAATGCTGTAAATAACCAGAATAATCTGAATATTATGGGGCAGGCCGCAACAACACAGGGTATCATGCAGATGTACAACATAGATAATGCTTCAGATTCAATTTCTATTACAAAAATATTAAATCTGCAAAGTGCCAGAATAGCGCCGGAGTCATTACATGATGAACACCATCATGATAAAAAATAAAAGAAAAAACTCCTTCAATTTGAAAGGAGTTTTTTTATGTGAAATATTATTTCGTTAAATCTAATCCGCCAAAATTACCTGAGCTCATCATCAGAAAAACGCCGTTGGTTTTATCTAAAGTTTCCCAATACGCATGAAGCTCTTCAGCATTGGTAAATACTTTTAAGCCTTCATTTTTAAATTTTTCTTTGATTAAATCTGGTGAAATCGGATCCATTCTTTTGATCTTCAAAGCATCTTCGGAGTAAAAAACAATGGCTTCATCCAGGCCATCCATTGCGTGATCGTATTGTTCTAAAAATACAGGATTCAGGCTTGAATAGGTATGAAGTTCCAGAAAACCATATTTTTTTTCGTTTTTAAATTGCTCACAAAAAGCTTTCACCGCAGCTTTTACCTTACTCGGAGCGTGTGCAAAATCTTTGTAAAGTATTCCTTTATCTTCTCTTTCTACCTTCTCCAAACGTTTTGAAGCGCCTTTGAAGCTCATGATGGCTTCATAAAAATCTTCATCCATAATGCCTAAATGCTGGCAGATATGTCTTGCTCCTTCAAGGTTTAATAAATTGTGCGCCCCAAAAACTGATAGCGGAATATCACCCATTTCTGTTTTTAAATGAACTTTCCCATTAATGATCTCGTATTCAGGAGTTTTATAAGGGATTTTTCTGAAATAATTTTCGGCGGCTTCCACTACTTTTACGACTTCCGCATCTTCTTCATTATAAACTAAAATTCCACCGGGAGTAATGCTGGCAACGAATTTTCTGAACTGCTCGATATAATCATCAAACGTTTTGAAAACATTGATATGATCCCACGCAATTCCGCTCATTAAAGCGATATTCGGCTGATACAGCAAAAATTTGGAACGAAGATCGATAGGGGAGGAAAGGTATTCATCACCTTCCAACACCATAAAATCATTGTCCTGAGTCAGTTTTACCATACAGTCGAAACCTTCCAGCTGAGCTCCCACCATGTAATCCACCTCTTTCTGATGGAAATTCAAAACATGAAGAATCATCGAAGTGATCGTAGTTTTCCCGTGAGAACCTGCAATGACAACTCTGGTTTTATTTTTTGACTGCTCGTAAAGAAATTCAGGATAAGAGTATATTTTTAAACCCAGTTCTTTTGCTTTTGCCAATTCAGGATTGTCCTGATGAGCGTGCATTCCAAGGATTACAGCATCAATATCGGATGTTATTTTTTCTGGAAACCAACCCAATTCTTCGGGTAAAATTCCTTTTTTATCAAGTCTTGATTTTGACGGCTCGAAAATGGCGTCATCCGAACCGGTAACCTGATATCCTTTGTCCTTTAATGCAATAGCAAGATTATGCATGGCGCTTCCGCCGATAGCGATGAAATGGGTCTTCAACTTTACTGTTTTTTTACATTATTATTAATAATTTCCTGAAAGGCGTTGGTAATGTTCGTCCAGTTCGTTTTATAATTTGGCAAAATCAAACTGGCATCATTTTTACTTCCTTCATTCGGGCCTTTTTTTACATTGATGGTCGTCGCTACATTGTCGTAGACCTTTTTGTGGTCTTCCTGTATTTTTCTAAAATTATTTTGAGAAAGGATGTTGTCAAGGTTTTTCAAATCTTCATTTGAGATTTTAAAGTCCTGTTTAAATTTTTTTCCTTGTCCTTCAAAAGAATAATGTGCATTATTTCCTTTAATAAGAAGGTTCTCATAAATCGGGGCAAAACCTCCGCTTTTAGAATAACTTATATCAAAATCCGAATATACTTTCTGGCTGTTGCATGATACTAATACTATGATCGCGAATAAGATCCCTATTATTCTGTTCATAATTTTTTACTTACTTTAATTATCCGAGTCCTTTTGTTCTAATTTTTTAGCTTTCAATTCTTCATCATAACTGTGTAATAAATTGAAATCTTCTGTCTGCTCAATGGCAGTCATGATTTTCAATAAAATCTGGTGTGCATTTTCTTTATCGTAATCGATATCTAGAGGTGCTTTAAATTCCATGGTAGGTTTTACGCCTGTAACCTTCACGCGAAGGCCTTTTTTATCAAATGCTCTTCGGAATCCGTTAATTTTTATAGGAATTACGATCGGGCGTTGATTTTTTACCAATTTTGCGGTTCCTCTTCTTCCTTGTGCAAAAGCTGCCGTAGTCCCTTGAGGGAAAGTGGCTACCCAGCCGTTGTCTAAGGCTTTCATAATATTATCCACCTCTGTAAGATCTACTAATCTGTTGACGTTTTTTCCTTCAGCTCTCCAGGTTCTTTTTACCGTTACGGCACCGGCAATTTTGAATATTTTAGGAAGAATACCTTTATTCATGGTTTCTTCGGCGGCAACGTAGTAAAAATCGATCTTTGGATTTAACAGATAGATGGGATTTTTTATGGTATTTAAATATCCGTTGTTTACGGCACAGAATGCGTGATACATGGCTGCAACATCTGCAAAATAAGTCTGATGGTTGCACACAAAAAGCACATTGGAATCCGGAAGATCCACAAGGTGTTCAGTACCAGTTATTTTCAGTTTATTAAAGCCGTTGAATCTTCTGTAAGATACAATTCCTAAAATAAAAATGATTACCCTTTTTAAAAAATAAGGTGTTCCGAATGCATCGGTGAAAATATTTTTCTTCGCCATCTCTCAATTAAACACTATCGTGCAAAGTTACATTTTTTTCAGCAACTGGCTGAATTCGCTTAAAATCATTGCTGTGGCTCCCCAGATAATATATCCGTTAAAATTAATAACCGGTACTTCATTCCCGCCTGCGGAGGGTAATGCCATAATTTCGGGCTCATCAGGAAGATTCAGAAACGATGTGATGGGGAATTCAATGATTTCTACCGCTTCGCTTTGCTGTAAAACGAAAAGAGGATTCTTTTTGGTATATGAAATGTAGGTATAAACATAAAAATTACTTGGGGGAATGTAGATCGGAGACATTTCTCTGATGATTCTTACATAATGTTTGTCGATTCCGATTTCTTCTGAAGTTTCGCGAACGGCAGTTTCTGCAAAATCTCTGTCCATTTCCTCACGTTTTCCGCCGGGAAGTGATATTTGTCCGCTGTGCCTGTCGTGTTCGTTAATCGTTCTCTGGATCAGCGGAAAATGCCATTCATCGTCTTTTAAGTATAAGACAATGTTGACAGCAGCAAATTTCGGATTCTTTGTTAAAGCCTCATCATACGTAAAAGCATGTCGGTAAGGTGGTGAAAATACACCGTGTGCAATTTCTCCGGGCAATTCCGAAGTTTTTATTTTCCTTAATAAATCTTTTCCAAAACTCATTCTCAAATTTAATAATATATTTTGAAGAAAGGAAGAGGAAATGAGTTATTAGTTATAAATTATGAGTTATGAGCTTTCCAGCCACCCTTGTCATCCTGAAAGGATCTCAACAGTTAAAAAGACTGGTCTTATTTTTAAAACTTATTGAGATTGCTTCGTCGTCACCGCTCTTCGCAATGACAAACGACAAAAAGATTTACAGCGGGAATTCTCTTCCTTTGGAGGGGTGTCAAAAATTCTTTAGAATTTTTGACGGGGGTGTTAAAAATGTGAATTTTAAAAGTGAATTGCCAATAGTCAGTTTCCAGCTTCATATAATTTACAACTCACTTATTGACGGTTCATTTTCTAGCCCAGATTGCAGCATTTGTTTGAGCTCATTTTCTAGTTTCGGCGGCGGCGAAGCCGCCGCCGAAACTAGAAAATAGCGAGTGCGGAAAGCGGGAAACAGCTACAAAAAAATATAAATGATGGGTAGTTTTTTGTTTTCCAAACTTCTTTTATCTTCACCGTATTCCTACGTAATTAATTTCGGTGATACCATAAAACCTGCAAATGGTGACAATTGATACCGTAAATGGTGATTTTTAAAATTTACACTTTTCTCATGGTTTCTGCCTTTTTTTTTGCTTCTATCTTTGTCTCACTATTAACCAATTAATTTTTACTACTATGAAAAACTTTATTACTGGTGTTTTTACACTAATGGCTATGAGTTTCACTTTTGCACAGGCAAATATTGATGTAAGTACTCAAAATGGAAACATGAATACGGCAACTGTTGATCAGACAGGATTATTAAACATTAACTCTTTAACACAAGATGGAAATCGAAATACTGCCGATATCGATCAGGTTGGAGTTTTAAACACAAATGACGCTGAAAGTATCGGAAACAGAAACTCAATCGATGTAGATCAATGGGGTCTTGCTAATTCCAACACGGTAAGCCAGCAGGGAAGCAGAAACTCTGCAACCACTTGGCAAGCCGGAATTTCTAACAGCACTCAACAAACACAGATCGGTAGAAGAAATGAAGTCTCTTCTTGGCAATTAGGAAGCGACAACACGGCTATCCAATTCCAGAACGGTAGAAGAAACGATGCCAGTTCTGTACAGGCAGGGGATGATAACTTTGCTCTTCAATTACAGGATGGAAGAAGAAATGACGCCAGCGGTATGCAGGTAGGTGATGGAAACATCCTTGTGCAATATCAGTCCGGAAATGATAACAGCGCCACTCACACCCAATTAGGGGATGGTAACATTGCGGTTGCAGCACAAGTTGGAGATGATAACGTAGCAATGGGAGCACAAACGGGAGACGGTAACCTATTATTCCAGTTACAGTCAGGCGATTCTAATACTGCCATCGATGTGCAAACAGGAGACGCCAACTTTGCAGTGGTAAATCAATCAGGAAATGCACACGTGCACCTTGGAACTCAAATGGGAAATGGTAACTCTTTGATGGTTAATCAATCCAATTAATAAAATAATTATTAATGCGGAGCAGGAGGAACGGAAGTTCTTCCTGTTTTCCTTTTTAACAGGAATTTTATCGTAACCATAAACCGTGATTTTAAAACAGTACCTGCTACACGTGTTTTCTTCAACAGGCTAATCAAGTAACTTTAATAAAAATTAATGACCATGTTTAAGTTCGGATGGAGTGTCTGTACACTTCTTATTTTCCTTACCGTAAAGTCACAGGAAATAGACTGGAATCGGATCAACAGTAATAATATTCTCAATGTTATTGCCACTCAGAATCCTGATCCTGCGATTCTTTCTTATTCCAATATCGTTCAGGTTGGAGATTTTAATAATGCGGAATTATCCATTAATGCTAAAACCAATATTTCCGTACAACAGACCGGAGATTACAATACGCTTTATTTCATTAATTCATTCACCGATACTGAAAACAAAACCGCCGTTACGACCCGGGGAAACAATAATATTATTGACATAACGGGTAGCAACAGCATCTCAGACGGCATGAAGATCGATGTGAAAGGAGACAATAAAACGATTTTCGTAAGAAACTATTAAAACACAAATGATGAGAAAAATTTATTCTTTGGTTTTTTACCTTTTTTTTATGTTGTTTTCGCTTCTTGCCTTTGCGCAGGAAGAGAAAAAGGTTGTTGCAAAAATCGAGAGTGAGTTTGTAGAAAATCAGGTCAAATTAAAAGCAATCGTCACCAATAACACCAATATTTATAAAGAGCTTAATTATCTTTTGGTTTCAATTAAAAAAGGGGATGGCGGGAATCTTTCCAACAACAAGCAAAGCGGAAAATTTTCCTTAAATCCGAATGAGGTTAAAAATTTATCGGAAATTAATATCAATCTCGAAAAAAAAGACGCTTTGAAAGCTTTCCTTTATATTAAAGATGAAGAATCCCAAAAACTGATCGCAAAAGACAGTCTTGAACTTAATTCTAATTTATTTAAAAAGAAAGTAAGCAAAGTAGAAGAAGATGCTGTTTTTGAGCTCCGAGGACTTACCATTGACGAAACCAAAAGCAAAATCGGTAAAGATTTCTATGATATTTTTTACATTCAGTACAGTCAGATTCCTGATAAAAGCAATTCTGCGATCACCATTTCTGAACTTCCCGTTCGCGGAACCAACGGGCAGATCAATATTGAAATAGACGATAAGGTAATTTACAGTTTTATGACCAATCCAAGTGAAGATTATCTTAAAGAACAGCTGGCGAACAGCCTTAAATACATCAAAGAGTTTAATGCAAAGAAAAATTTGATAAAAAATGAATTTATATACTAAAAACACCCGCCATGAAAACGCTAATAATTATTTTGACTTTTATTGCAGGGATTTTCCTCGGGAAATCTCAGCAACTCGTCTACAAACCCATTAATCCGGCATTCGGAGGCGATACTTTTAACTATCAATGGCTTTTAAGCTCTGCCAATGCCCAAAATCAGTTTGATGAAAAAAACAATTACGGAAATTTGCTCGACGGGTTGAATTCACTTGATAGTTTTAGCCAAAGCCTAAACCGTCAGGTTTTGAGTGAATTATCCAGAAAATTATTTGAAGATCAGTTTGGGGAAGGCACCATACAGCCCGGAAATTATCTTTTCGGCTCTCTTTACTTACAGATTACCACTACCGCACAAGGCTTGATGATTAATATTTTGGACACAGGAACCGGAGAACAATCCGAGATCGTGATTCCAAAATAACTAAAAAGTAACTAAAACCAGATTAACCATGAGAGTAAACAATTACACCAAAGTATTTTTCAGTGGTGTGCTGATGTGCATTGCACAGGGATGCGGCTCCTTGCTCGGGCTCCCATCCAGCCCTGAAAGATCTACACTGGGAGAAAATACCTCCTATACGACCGAACTCAATAATTTGCCTTTACCGAAAGAAAAAATCGTTATAGGTGTTTATAAATTCAGAGATCAGACAGGGCAGTACAAACCGGCAGAAAACGGCAACAACTGGAGCACAGCCGTTCCACAAGGTACAACGACAATTTTGATCAAAGCTTTGGAAGACAGCCGTTGGTTTGTACCCATTGAAAGAGAAAATATTGCCAATCTTTTAAACGAAAGACAAATTATCAGATCCACAAGACAGGAATACGCAAAAGATGCCGATAAAACCAGCCAGGCCCTACCACCACTTTTATATGCAGGAATTCTTCTTGAAGGCGGCGTAATTTCCTACGACAGCAATATTATGACGGGAGGCATCGGCGCAAGATATTTCGGGATCGGGGCATCTACACAATACAGACAGGACAGAATCACGATTTACCTTCGTGCTGTTTCTACCTTGAATGGTGAGATTTTAAAAACAGTTTATACCTCAAAAACCATTCTTTCGACCAGTATTAATGGAAGTTTTTTTAGATACATAGACACTGAACGCCTTTTGGAAGCTGAGGTGGGACTTACCCAGAATGAGCCGGTCCAGCTAGCGGTGACCGAAGCCATCGAAAAGGCTGTAAAGTCTCTGATTGTTGAGGGCATCAGAGATAAAATTTGGGGAAAAGCTGTCGACAACGTTGGAAATTATCAGGCTCTCGTTGATGAATATAACAGGGAACAGGATCATAATAAGAATAGACTGATCGGGAACAAATTTCCAAATGATTACAGACAGCAATTCTCCATTTTTGCGAATGTAGAAGCACAAAAAGTAAAAGACGATTATGTAAATCCTAAAATGACCGTCGGAGGAAAAATTGGAGTAAAATATTTCATCAGCCCGAATTTTAATATTGAATTAAATGGAAATGTCTTCACCCAGGAAAATGAAAAAATTCTGAAACGTACCTACCTCATTCCGGAAGTCAATCTGGAATATCTGATGCTGCCTAAATACAAATTCAGTCCATACATTTACGGTGGAGCGGGCGCAATGTATTCTAAGGTTAAACCTCGGTATAAAGGTCAGATCGGTGGCGGATTAGAATATATGTTTGCTAAAAATGTGGCTGTGAGAGCTTCTACTCAATACGATATTGGTTTTAAAGATGATTGGGAAAACCTGATCAGCGGCCAGAGAAAAGATCAGGCATTGAGATTTGCGTTAGGATTCAATTTTTACATTGGAAATAAATAAAAACATAAACTATGAAAACTTTAATAAAAATTCTCAGCATATTTATCCTTTCGTTTATCATGATTTCCTGTAACGAAGATCTTGTAGAACAGGCTCAGACAGGCTCTCTAAAAGGAAAAGTAGTGAAAAGAGGTACTAATGAACCGATTCCCAATGTGAAAATCTTCACAACACCTTCTACACAGACGGTTTTCAGCGGTGCAGACGGGTCATTTGAAATTGCAGATATGCCGATTGGAAATTATTCCGTGAAAGCTGAGTTATCAGGATATTTAACCACTTTTCAGGGCATTAATCTTCAGAATCAGAATCAAATTGTATCGGTGGTTTTTGAAATGGATGATGATGAATCTTTAAATTCACCGCCCACGACGCCATTATTGTTAAGCCCGACAGATAATTCTGTCAATCAGCCCTTAACAGTTGAGCTCACATGGAGTTCTACAGATCCTGATGCAGATGACGTTCTAAAATATAATGTAACCATAAAAAACAATCTTGATACGAATATTATACAGATTAATGATTTAGGGGTTAATCATTATACACTCCCTAATTTAAAATTTGGTGTAAGTTACTTTTGGCAGGTGTCTGTCTCTGATGGCATTCACCCGCCGGTTTTAAGCGCGCTTGGGAAATTTACTACCAATACCGTTCCTGCAAACCGTTATCATTATGTCCGAAAACAGAACGGAAATTTATACATCATTTCCAGCGATCAGGCGGGAAATAATTTTCAGTTTACAGATCTTTCTTATAACAGCTGGCGACCGAGAAAAAATAATAATGCAGGATTGATCGCTTTTATGAGAACGGAAGGCGGAAATACTCATATTTACACTGCAAATCCTGATGGTTCCTATCCTTTTAAAGTAACGACGGTTCCTACCGCAGGCTTTAATAATTATGAAATGGATTTTGCATGGAAAACCAACGGGAACGAAATTATTTACTCTAATTTTGATAAATTATATAAAATTAATAAAGACGGAAGTGGATTACAATTAATTTATACGACACCCGACGGAAGCATGATCTCCGAATGCGACTGGAGCTATGACAGCAGTAAAATTGTTTTGAAAACCAATAATTTTAACGGCTATAATACAAAAATATTCATTATCGATATGATGGGGAATGTTTTGAAAACCGTTCTTGCAGGCGTAAACGGGGCAACTGGCGGGCTCAATGTATCTGTTGACGGGCATTTTCTTCTTTATACCCACGATATTTCGGGATACGAAGATGCTTCTGGGAATTACAGACAGCTTGATTCTCATATTTTTATGTATGATTTAACAAATAATACGATACACGACATTTCTTTGGAAAGCGAAAAAGCTTTGGGAACCAATGATCTTGATCCCAGATTTTCTCCTAATAACGCACAGGTTCTCTTCATGAATACGTCCAGCGATAATATTTCACAGAGAAATGTCATGACCATTGATCTTAATAGCTCTTTAACCGATCTTACCAGAGCAGTTCTCTTCAATAACGCAGAAATGCCGGATTATGAATAGTTAATTTGTGAATTGTGAATTTTGCTTTACAAGTCAATTATAAAATGTCAATAATGAATTGTCAGTGGTCAATTTCTCAGATTCACTTTGACTTGCGAAGCAAAATTCACAATTCGCATCTTTTATTTAACCAAAAATTCCAAGTCTTTCGGCTTGGAATTTTTGGTTAAATAAAAGATATAGTTAGTCTATCATGTGGTTTTCCATGGCGTATTTTACGACTCCGACAGAATTTTTTACATTTAATTTTAAAAGAATTCTTTTGCGGTGTGTTTCTACGGTATTGATGCTGATGAAAAGCTTTTCTGAGATGTCTTTGCTGCTGAGTCCGTCGCAGATTAATTTTAGAATTTCCAGTTCGCGTTTGGTAAGGGGATCACGCATCTGAAGCCTGCTTTGGCCTTGTTTGTGGCTTATAAAATCTATCATTCTTTCTTTTGCATGATCACAAATGTAGATTTCGTCTGATAGTAAAGCTTGTGTGGATTTTAGAAATTCATCATATCTGCTGTTTCTGTCCAAGTAGCTTTTGATACCTTTATCGAATAGTTTTCGGACATCAGTGACGTCATAGGAATTACCGATAATAATGATTTTTATGTCTTTATTTTGAGAAGTAATTTTTTCTACGGCTCTGTAAATTTCATTGAGCATCAGGATATTTGAACTGATCATGAGAAATTGCGGAGGGTCTTCCTGTAGCTGTAAAGAGAGCGTTTCGTAGCAATTACAAATGTCAATAGTGTTGAAAATTTTACTTTGACTAAGAAGTTTTGAAAGCCCTTCTGTATATAAAAGAGGCTCATCAAAAATGGTTAATCTTGGCTTCATCATGGTTAGTTTTATTTATATAAAATTATAAAAAAAACTTTACATTTTATGTATTTTCGTAATAAAAAATCATATTATTTGAATAAATAATTAAATATAACAAACATTTATTGATTATTTGTTAAATAATTCTCTTATTGTAGAGTTTTTATTAAATAAATTAGAATTATTATTGTTAAATAGTAATGATAATGATGGTTTCGAGAGGCTTAGACTGAAAATATTTTATTTAACTAACACTTTGGGGATATGTTTACGGTAAAATTTACTGAGATTGCAATGAAATAAGAATGTTGGCTTCATGATGAATTACATTGCTTTGTCAATTATTAAATTATCATACAAATATTTAAAACAAAAAACCTCCGGAAAACTGGAGGTTTAAAAATTTTGTATTAATTAGAATATCCGATCAATTCTTCTTTTTTAGAATTGTAGATTCTGTATTCCAAGTACTTAAAAGAATCTCTTGGGATGATGGTTACCCATTTTTTGTATTTCATAAACCATTTCATCTGGATGCTTTTAATTCCTTTTGTAAGGTAGGCTTCCACGAAAGGGTGCACATGCAGGTAAAGTTTTCCTTTTTCCTTTTGCATGATTGTTTTGAGGCCATCTTCCATTCTTTCTACAATAACAATTGGTGCGATGATTTCGCCGTCTTTGTTAGGATTTTCTTCTTTGGTATCGATCTGCTTTTCCGGACGGTTTCTCTGTCTGGTAATCTGGATCAGGCCAAACTTACTCGGTGGTAAGATTTTGTGGCGCGCTTTGTCGCGGTTCATTTCTTCTTTCAGATGCTCGTACAAATCTCTTCTGTGATCGGGGTTGGTCATGTCGATAAAATCGATGACGATAATACCGCCCATATCCCGAAGACGAAGCTGCCTTGCAATTTCTGTCGCTGCCATTTTGTTCACTTTCAGTGCGTGTTCTTTATTGACAGCGGCTCCGGTCGTAATATTATTTCCGGAATTAACGTCGATAACGTGAAGGGCTTCCGTATGTTCTATCACAAGATAAGCACCTTTAGAGCTTGGAATATTTACGTGTTTGCCGAAGCTTTGCTTAAGCTGCTTCTCAACGTTATAATATTCGAGTAGAGGAATGTGTGAGTTATAAAACTGAACAATATTTTTTCTTTCAGGAGCAATTACTTCCACGTAACTTTCCATTTCGTTAACCATTTGCTCATCGTCGCAGATGATGCTTACGAAATCCTGATTAAAATTGTCCCTTAAAATAGCTGAAGCTTTATCATCTTCGCTTAAAACCTTAGACGGAACCTTATTTTTCTGTATATTTTTAAAAGTGCTTTCCCATTTCTGAATCAGCTGATTCATATCATTATGCAGGTCTGCTACTTTTTTTCCTTCGGCAACGGTTCTGATAATCACACCGAAGCCTTCAGGCTTAATACTTTCAATAAGCGTTCTCAATCTCTCTTTTTCTTCAAAACTTCTTACTTTTTTTGAAATCGAAACCTTATTGTCAAAAGGTATCAAGACCAAAAAACGTCCTGTTAAGGAGATTTGTGTAGAAATCCTCGGACCTTTCGTAGAGATTGGTTCCTTGGTAATTTGGAGCAGAACAAGGTCATCTTTGGCGATTACTTTGTCTACGGTTCCGTTTTTGTCAATTTCGGGTTGTATCTCGAAATTTTTTAAGCTTGAAGTGCTTTGTTTTTTGGAAATAGTATCTTTCAGAAACTTTTTGTAAGTAAGATATTGTGGCCCCAGATCCTGATAATGCAAAAAAGCATCTTTGTCGTAGCCGATATTTACGAATGCGGCATTCAGGTTCGGAGCCAGTTTTTTTACTTTTCCTATGAACAAATCTCCAACTATGAAATCACTTTTGTCCTCTTCCTCATGAAGCTCACATAATCTTCCGTCTTCCAGCAATGCAATTTTTGTAGACTCATCTTCATGCGAAACTATTAGTTCTTTCTTCATTTTTAAGATAAAATAATTTTTAAGATTATAGGAAATGGCTTGGTTTTCATTATGTATTAAATATAGGGATAAAATTAAAACCAAGGTATTTTATTGAGAAAAATATAAAATTGATCTTCATATTTCCGCGGAATCTTACTTAGTGGCAAAACAAAAATATAGTCGGTGAACTCTAAAAAATTAAAACCACCAACTATATTATTATATTGTAAATCTCGAAAAAGAGAGATTATTTTTTCTTATGTCTGTTCGCTCTTCTTCTTTTCTTTCTTTTGTGAGTTGCAACCTTGTGTCTTTTTCTTTTCTTTCCGCTTGGCATAATTATAATTTTTTAGTAACTAGTTAATATTCAGTTAATTTTCTTACTTTACTGTAACTTTCGTCTTTACTTTCTCAACAAAAGATTTTGATGGTTTGAAAGCAGGAATGTTATGAGCAGGAATCTCAATCGCAGTATTCTTAGAGATGTTTCTTCCCGTTTTTGCTGCTCTGGTTTTAATGATAAAAGAACCAAAACCTCTTAGATAAACATTATCACCATTATACATAGAAGTCCTGATCTCCTGCATAAAAGCTTCTACAACTTTCTGTGTTTCATTCTTTTCTGTTCCCAATTTATTTGAGATGGTGTTTACCAATTCTGCCTTTGTCATTTCCTTTTTTAATTTTAAATTTTAGGTGTGCAAATTTAGTTAAAAAAATTGAATACTAGCAAATTAGTGGCAAAATATTTTTATTTCTGCAGCTAAAAATGGTAAGGTTAAGTGAATATTAATAAATGATTAAGCTTTTTACATGCTGGAATTGTAATATCCGTTTTCCACGCAAAAGCGGATGAGATGGAGTTTTGTCTTCAAACCGAGCTTTTCTGTAAGCCTGTTGATGTACGTGTCGATGGTTCTCGTGCTTAAATTCAGTTTTTCGCCGATTTCTTTATTGCTGAAGCCTTCATAGCAGAATTTCATCAGCTGAATCTCGGTCGAAGAAAGCTCTTCCTGGCTCTTTTTCTGACGATCCATATAATCCTGAACGGCAAGCGGCTGTTGCTCCCAGTTTTTGGAATAAGTGGCGTAATCGAAGCTGTCAGAGGCTATTTTGCCCTTGATAATGTCTTTGATGACGCTGCTTTGCTTTTGACAGTAATAAATATTCGGAATTTTTGAAAGAATTTCCGCCATATCTTCCTGATATGTCCCGGAATAAGTGATAATCGGCGTTTCGGTGTTGCTTTTTCTGATATATTTTATGGCTTCAATCCCGCTCAGAACAGGCATAAAAAGCTCAATGATAAATACATCTTCCTGCCTTCTGTAGATTCTGTTAATAAGCTCGTGCCCGTTGTTACAATCATTCAGCAGCATATTAAACGGATTTTCAAGCAGCGTTTTGATCATTATTTTCTTAAAATAAAAATCACTGTCTGCTATAGAAAATCTAACGGTATTGCTTAGTAGTTTGCTCATTTTAATATCGATTTGGTGTAGATATTTAAAATTTTTGAGGTCTAATTTATGAAAATCTTATTAAAGTGAAAATTAATCTTAAATTAATTAACATTGGTTTATTTTTTAACTAAAAAACTTAAATTTTGTGCATAAATTATTTTTTTATAAATTCACGCTCCAAACAAATCACAAGTATATGTCTTCGAATAGGGAGAAAAAATTAAACCAATCAGACGTCAGGGTAGGCATTTGGAAGTTTGTTCTATCTTTTATCGTGTTATCAGCAGTTTCTTTCTGTTGTGTATTTTTCTTTTTTAAAAGTTATGATATTCAGCGGGAAGGTATTAAGAAACAGGCAGATGACTATCGGGAGCTACTGACGCGCAGCGACCTGCTCAGAACTCATGTAGACAGCATTTTTTACAGAATGGACCAGCTTGATATCAACAAGGTGGATAATGATATTTTCCTGAGAAACTATATCATGGACAACGTACGGGATGCCAAAAACATCATGGGAAGAGACAGCGCAGACAATTTTAAGCATTATTCTATCCTGATGAAGCAGATAGAACCGATGCTGGCTCTGAAAAATCAGATCGTGAATGTTTCTTACAAAGAGCAGGCCGCACTTCGTGATTTAAGCGAATGCAGAGGCAAAGTAGGCATTGCAAACAACGAATTGCGAATAGATCCTACAAGAAAATTTACAGGAAGCAGAAGAAGAAAATAAAAACTAAGCTATGCAGGGACACATTACATTATCAAAAAAAGAAAGGCATTACCAGTTTTTTTATCTGATATTAATGCTTTTGGCAGCTCTTATATTTCTGGGCGTGATCTTTTTGAAAGGTTTTGAATCACCGTTTTCAGATGAAGATATTGTTTCTATAAGAAATCTTGATGAAAAGGCAAAATTTGATCAACAACAAAAATTCACATACAAACTGCTCGACAGCACTTTTTCACAGATCAACCGTCTTACGGACGAAACGCCTCAGCCTTTTGTGGAAAATAATATCATGTACAGCATCAATGATGTTGCCAATTATTTTCAAAATAACAACAATACTTCTGATATCAGAAAAGAAGGTTTTCCACAGATCGCAAAATTTTATAAAATGTATTTCAACGACAAAAAAATTATTTCAAGTAAAACTGAAAACATAAAAAGCTTCGAAAAACAGTTTGAAGAATGCTCCATTGGCTTTAAAGAAAAGAAAAATCAGCTTTTTCAACGTGAAAATGCCTTAAAAGCCAGAAATCAGTAATCACAGAAGAAGAAATTACATATAAAACACATCACACAATCATTAACTATGAATTACTTTCAAAAGAACAAAAAGAACATTATCATCGGTGTTATTGCGGCTCTGCTTATCGCAGCATTGGTTGCGCTATGGCTGCAGAAGAAAGTTATACACTCTGCCGACGATATTGTGGGGCTGGTATATCCGTCTTCGGTAGCAGTGGGAGATACGCTTTTATTTGAAGATAAAACCCAGTTTGCAAAAACAAAAAGATGGAATTTCGGAGACGGAACTACATCTGATAAAAGCAGCGGAATCCATTTCTACAACAGGCCGGGATATTATCAGGTAACATTGATTATTGATAATAAATATTCTAAATCTTTTCCGGTAATGGTTTCTGCGAGAAGCGTTCCGAAGCCGAAAGACACTGCAAAAATCATCACTACGATCGATGCGCAAAGCCAGGCTATGCAGTTTGAAAATGTGCAGTTCCGTGCTATTTCCGATGCCAAGCAGTTTACCTGGAAATTTGGCGAAACAGGAAATATCGATGCTAAAGAAAAAATGGCGATTTATTCTTACAAAAAACCCGGAGATTACGTTGTTACGCTTTTCACGGATGAAAATATTGAGCCGATCTTACACCACATCAAAATCCTTCCTGCTTACGACGCTTTGGAAGAAGAAGTAAGCGTAGAAGATGCTTATGCTAAAATTGATAATGATTTTAAATATCATTTACAGCAGATCGCCAACGGAAACGGGTTCAACGTGCATTACAATTATCTTCTGAAAACATATCTGTGTAACAACGAAAATACAGTGGTAAAAGTAAACGACAGCAAAGCGAATAACTTTTACATGTATTGTGCAGGTCTTCAGTTTGATAAAAACAATGTGATCCAGACCGTAAAAGTGAATTTTGATGATGCACAGAACTGTGTAACCAAAGTTGATATAAACCAAAGCAAATAATTTCCCGTTCAGATTTTTTTGAACACACCAATCATTAAAGATAAATTAGGATGAAAAACAGATTTCCTCTAGCAGCATATTACATAGGAGTTTCAGTGTTGTTAACGAGTTGCCAGGTCAAACTGCCATCGAAAAAAACTCCGGAGCCGTCACAATACGGGCAGGTTGATAATTCACCTGTTGTCAATGGTTTTCCTAAAAAATCAGTGCCGTGGATCGCAATTTCGGACAGATCCAGAAATACGGCTTATTTAGATAAAAGTGACGAAAAATCATATAAAGAAGTTAAGTTTTTGGAGCCGTTAATGGTTTTAAAAAGCAGAGACGGGATGGTAAAGGTAGCAGAATATGTTCCTGATGCCCTGATGAAAAAAGTTTCGTCCAAACAAATCAAAACATACGGCTGGATCCCGGAATCTGATCTTCTTCTCTGGAGCAATTCTCTGAAAAGCGAAAAAACAGGTTTCCCGGTGAGAGTTGCCGTTCTTCCGAGTAACAGTGATGTGATCAGAAGCTCTGAAAGATATTATAAAAATGATTCGATTATGGTGTTTAATTCACCAAGTCTGATCGAACAGGCCGATGTAAAAATCCCGAACGGACAAATCGTTTACGTCTACAAGCAGGCCGAAAACAACAAAAGATTTTTGGTCGGAAAAAAGCCATCTGTTGATATGGACAGTATCAGTACGAGTCTGTACGGATGGGTGAGTTCAAACGTGATTTCAGCATGGGGAGAGCGTTCTGCCGTGAAAATGAAAAATACGACAGGCGTTACGGAAACCGCTTTAGGCCTTCACGAAGGTTCACCTGGTGGAAACGAAACAGAAAACAGAACCGCGATTCTTCTGACAGACGTCAACAAAAGAACAGCGCTTGAAAATATTTATCCGGTAAGTTTAGCTTTAAACGAAACTCCGACTCCGGATTCTAAAACGAAATATTTCACGAATATTTTAGATTACAGTAAAAATTATGTTTTCAATGTTTTGGGAGAACCGATTTACTTTGATCGTTACAGAGAAATTACAGAAAAAAATAAAAAAATAAACATCGTTTTTGCATTGGATATCAGTGCTCCAAATGCTCCGTATGCTCCGATTGTAAAGTCTTTACTGCAGGATTTGCAGCTTAGATTCGAGAAACCGTCTTATTTCAATACCGTGAAATATGGAGTAGTTTTATATAAAAATAATTCTTGCGGAGATAATGTTTCCGTTTCAAATTTAAGTACAGATTACAGTAAGATCACGACTTTCATTGATCAGAAAACAAATGAGATGAACTGCCCTAGCAACAGTGGTTATCAACCTGTTAATGAAGGGTTAATGGCGGCCGGAAACCTCCTTTCCAACGTTCCTGATGAAACAAATATTGTCATTACGGTCGGAACTTCTGCCAGCCAAAGCGGAAATATGTACGGCGTGATCAATTCTTTAACCCAGGCGCAGGCTAGAATTATTATGTTCCAGACAAGTGCAAGATCATCAGATACTTACAATGATTTTGTTTTAATGGCTGAAAATGTTGTGACCAATACGGCAAAAAATATCGCTGAATTGAAGAAACAGAAAATTATTAATCAAAATGATGTTTTAACGAAAAATAATTTCAGCCTGATTGAAGGTGATGCTGGATTCTTCTCTTTAGATTATCCGAAGCAAAGTATGTCTCAGGGGTTTGTTATTTTCCCTAAAAAAGGGGATATTGCAACTCCGGGTTATCTTAAAAAATCAGTTGACAGCTTAATTTCACAGGTTACTCTGGATAACGAAACTTTAGATAAATCTTTGAATGATTATTTCCATTCATCAGTTGGAGCAGGTAGAACGGATGTTGATTTGAAGTATAAATATCTGTATCCGGGATTAACAAACCCTGTTCCTGCGGGAATTGCAGCTCAGCTGATCAATTACGGAAGTCCGTTTTTAGTAAAAGGATATATTCCTAAAGAACTGAAAGATTTCAAGCCGGGATTAGAAAAAGGAATCCTGATTTCAGAAACAGAATATGATAATTTAAAGGCATTTTATACGGAAGTTTATCAAAAAACCGGAGCCGAAAGATCAGATTTCAACCAGGCCGCAGCGATCAGAGAGTACATCGCTATCCTTAAAAAATACAATCCTACCGTGAAATTCTTAGATAAAGGTGATCTTTATGAAAAACCTATGTCATATGCAGTAGGAATAAGTACGGGCTTTGACAATTCTGAAGAAGAATTAATGTCTAAATACAAGCTTAAAGGCTGGAAAAAATCGAAAATCGTGACTAATGAAACGGCAAGAACGTATTTCCGTCATTATAAAAATTTAGCAGAAAGAATGCTGACATACAGAAACAACCCGGCAGTAAAAATCCAGCAAAACGGACAAACATTTTATTGGTTGAATGAATACTTCATGCCTACAATGTTGCCGACGGAAGAACCTGAATATACTAAACATTAATAACTTATAATATTAAAAAGCAGAAAATTATTTCTGCTTTTTTCGTTTTTTGTTTAAAATTTTCTACCTTAGTAGAACCCAAATCATATAAATATGTCAACTCAAGCATCATCTCAGGACGGCAAACATTTTGTCGTCCAGAAGGGCAAATCTCAGTGCGATCAGGGAGATCAGTTTCCTGAGCACAAAGTAACCACCCATCAGCAACATTACTGGAACGATTCCGCTGGTAGCGCAGATTATCTTGCTGTTACAGAAGATGATTTGCAATTCAACCCTGCCGGGCCGAGCTTTGGAAAGTGTAAGCTAAAGCCCAGTTCGAGCGGTTATTTGCCTTGTTCATACGCGCCCGCCGGAAAATGGCAGAAAACCTATGAAAAAGTAAAAATCATGGGAAAACGTGCTGTAATAGAAACTTCAGAGCTTCAATGCACGGTCGGAGGAAAAATTACAATAAAAGATCATGGCCAACGCGGTGAAATGAGCAAGCAGAATGTGAAAAATGCAGACAGCAAAACGGTGCATCACATCAATCCGCTTGTGAAAATGGATGATTTTAAAGAGACCGTAGAAGAAAGTGAAATAGACGCTTATTAACCTTAAAAATTCTACGATGTCAAAACAGGGAGTTTCAAAAATATCCGGAAATCCTACCCCAAAAGTAGGTGAAAAAACAGTCTATACAGTTACAGAATGGTATCCTGCAACACCAAAAGAACAGCGCAATCCCGCATTGGTTACCTGGGAATTGTCAAAAAAACGTTCCAACGGGCAGTTTACGACCACCAATATTACAAAAAAGGGCGACGGAAGCTTCACTTTTGGGGAGGTTGCATCAAAGCATACCTACCGGCTTGAAGCTTATCTTCATGATGCAGAAGGAAAAGGCCCGAGCACAATTGATATCACTCCTCAACCTGCTGAAATTCCAAAAATTAATAAAGTTGAATTATTTTATGTGGATGATTCAAAAGGCACGGTTTTCAGCTATACGGAAAAGCTGGTGGCTAAGGCAAAATGCGTCAATCTTACAGGTGAAAAGCTATTATTTACCCTTTGGGAAGACGATGCAAAAGGTGATGGTCACAATGCAAAGAATCTTTTTGTAGACAGCAGACAAGGCATTGTAGGGAAAAATGGAGAAGCAAGTGTTGAATTTGTTTTAACGAAAGCTTTAATCCAAAAAGCTACGACAGGCGAGATCGATCCAAAGGAACTGGAATTTTATGTCACTGTAGAATATTACAAAGATAAAAAGCACGATACACAAAATATAACGGTTAAAAATCCGGATTATAAATCACCTCAACAACCGCAATCTCAGCCTCAAAAGCCTGCAGCAAGTGCTTCTCAAACCACAACTCCCAAAAAAGCGGAAGGTTCACCGGCGCAGCAGAAACCTGCTTCCCAAAAAGAAGAAAAAGGAATTGTAGATAAAGCAATGGATTGGTGGAATGAGCTTTGGGACTGGCAGGAATCCAAAGGAACCGTAAAGCCTGATCAAAAGCCGACCCCTCAGAAGCCTGAAGGCAAAACGACAAGCATTGTTCAGGAAGTAAAAGCGGAAGATTTAATTGATGCTTATTTCGCTAAAAAAGAATTTACGCTGAAAACCGACGAAGAAGCCGGAACCCAGACCTACACGTTCTCAGGAAGCGGAAATCAGAATATTAATAAAGATAATGTTGCTAAAATTATTAAAGATAAAACCGATAAAGCGGTTATAAAAGATAAAAAATACAGCAAGCTTGATATCATTAAGGCCGCTCTTACAAAAGATAGCTATAATAAAGGCGAAAGCATTACTTTTAAATTATATAAATTAGGTCCCGAATTTAAGAAAATCAACAGTGCTCCGCTTGAAGCCAAAGTTTATCTTATTGCCAAAGCTTCAGGTTTAAATGGAAAACAGGCAACAATTACTGTTAAAGAGAAAGACGGACTTTTCAAAGGTGCACCAAACGCCGTATTACCAATGCTTGAAATTACCGAGCAGCAAATGGAAGAAACTTCAAAAGAAGTTCAGGGTACGGAAAAAACACAGTTTTCGGGCACGATTGAGAATGGTATTGTGAAAATTCCTGTTCATTTGAGACCAAAATCCGATGAAGATTTAAAACAATGGAAAGAAAAATTAAATAAAGGAAAAAAAGAAGGAGAATATACTTATACTTTTAAAAATGCAACCACGATTACCGCCGAAAACAAGAAAGAAATTGCCGGAATTGTTCTGAAAAATGCCAAAGAAGGAAAATCCGATAATCCTAAATTTGCAGAAGGAAAAACTGCCTATGCAGAAGATGTGGAAGCAGCATTGCAGGTAAAAGCTTATGCTGCAGGAGAAAAAATCACATTTGCCACTTATAAAAAAGAACACGAATTTTTATTCTTACAGGCACAGGCAAAAGGCGAAAAACAGCATGATAAAGAATTTCTTAAAAAAGATAAAGAATATTTCGAGGTCGGAAAAACCAAAGCCATCATTTTCCCATTGCTGGTAAAGCCGGAAAACGATAAGGAAAAAACCTGGGGCGAGCATTACTATTGGGCTGCAAGCCAGGGTAATAACATGACAACTTTTAATTCCAACAGAAGCGGCGGAAAAAGAAAACATGCCGGAAGAGATTTATATACTGAGCCAAAAACCACCATTGTTGCAATTGCAGATGGAGTTGTTTTAAAAACAGCACCTTTTTATGCGCAGACAGATTATATCGCAGTTCATCACACCACAAATGACGGCCGTGAATTTATCATTAATTACGGCGAGGTTGATCCCGCCACGAAAAAAGTAAAAGAAGGCGACAAAGTGACCCAGGGCCAGGAATTGGGCGTTACGGGCCATCTCGTAGGCATTACGGTGATCAGCGGACATACGATTTACATGATCCATTTTGAGCATTATTCTGGAGAATTAGGTTTTGATATGGAGAAAAATCATATCTTGACAGGCGACAACAAATACAAACGAAGAGGCGATCTTGTGGATTCGGTTGATATTCTTGAAGAAGGCTACAGAAATACTTTCGGGGAAGATACCGGAAATGAGGACTTATTTACTGAAGAAGACGGGAAAAAAGCCATCGAAGAGCTTTACAAAAAGTATAAAGATCAAACCTGGAAATGGAAATGGGAAGGTTCGGAAGAAGAAGTGGATGTTACCGGAAAAGACCTTGTGACCATTGTTGAAAAAATGTACAGGCTGGAAACAGCGCATTTTAAATCAAAACAATACCAGAACTGCGGAACCGGAGGAATGGAAGTTTTTGGCGACCCGCCGTATTATGGCTGGGATTCCACGCTTTTTGTCGAGCAGCCGGTCGGAACATGGAGTGCTTTTGAAGGAAAAGGATTAAGCGGGGCCGGAGGAAATGCCCAGGTGACGGATAAGAAAAAAGAATTTGTTAAATTACCTTCCGTTCTCGCGGGAATGGAATATAAAGCAAAATATATCATCAAATACAACGGAAATTATGCCCGTTGGTTTAATGCAACCGATACGACGGCTCAGACTTCGTACAGAGATTCGTTAAAAGGTATCAAAGCAAGATTTGTTGATGCGGCTGCGGAATAAATTATAAATTAGAATCATATTTAAGAGTAAAAATGACAAGGATAACATTAATAGTATTTATTTTATTCATGTTTGGCTGTAAAAAAGGGCCAAATAAATCAGAGCAGGTTTTAGCTAAAATCGATACTGCAAAAAATGAAGCAAAAGTTTCAGAATCAAATAAAATATATACATGTGAAGATATATTGCGTGAAATAGTTTTATCAAGTGATGTAGAAGCAGTTAAAAAATTTAAAGATATTTTTATCAGAGTAGAAAATATTTCTGAAGATAAAATCACCATTGAATTATATACGAAAAATAACCTATCCGACTCACCCGGCCAAAAGCAGATCGTAGAAAATGCCGTTGCCTGGCTCGAATTTTTACCTTCATCCAACCAGCTGCAGGATATTACCTTAGACCCGGAAAGTCCTAAGATTGCTAATTATGATAAAAATATCCTCAGTAAAGTCAATATTTTACAGACCTGCGGCATAAAACCAACGACCAAAAAAACTGTTGAAAAAGTAGCCTCCAAAACCGATTGTAAAGAAGTAAAAGGAGAGATGGTAACAGGAGAAGAATGCATGATCGCGTCGGGAACTTTGCAAAGTGTTTATAATGAGATTGTTAATAAAGGCCTCGTTCAGGATTCGAAATTCCTGTCTAAAGAGCTTCCGAAAAAGACAAATTCTATGAATATTAGTGAAAACGAAAGCGGATTGATGCAGGTAAAATACACTATTAATGCTAAAACCATCAATATAGAAATGGATTATCCGGGCGGTGTCACCAACATCGATCTTGAACAAAAAAGTGACGGTATTAAAAGAAAGATTACTTACAGTGCAGATTAACAATTGGAAATATCTTTCCGAGCTGAGCTGAGTAGAATGCCTTTGTGAACTTAAAAGCAGTCAGTTGTTAAAAAATCTTTGCGACTTTGCGTTAAAAACAAAACCATCATATTACTTATTATCATCATAACAAAGCGGTTAATAATTTTTATTGACCGTTTTTTTATGCTTTATTTTTTAACTTCTAAATAATATTTCACCAGATAAAATGTAACAGAATTGATTTTGTGAAATAAAATTTTTGGACTAAATTGCTTATTCCCAAACTACAAACAATATGACCGTTCATTTTATACTTTCCGGAGAAACACTAGAAAGCATATCTGAAGAAATTAAACTCGAAAACCCGAAATACCTTAAAGAATTTCACAATCAACATTGTGCAAAGGAAGATTATATTCTTGATGAATTGATTCCCAGAAAAAGACTGCTGATCCCGGATGCTGAAAAGATCAGAGAATATAACAGCAGAAACGATGCACCTTTTAAAGCTCCGGAATTAAACCCAAAGCTTAATTTTAATCCTGAAAATTTCAGTAAAATATTTTCTGTTGTTATCAATGAAACGAAAGAAATTGAAAATATAACAGATATTAATAGAATTTCTTACACTGTTTCAATAAAATGGATAAGAACCGAAGATAATAATCACATATTTCATCTTTTCAGAAATAATTTTTCAGAAGAAAAAGGAAGCATGATGGCAGATCTTGCGGCGGAATCTATGCGTTTATTAAATCCGGTTGAGGTAAAAACCAACGAAATTGGCGAAGTTTTAGAAATCAGCATTCAAAAGAGAACAATTGATCATTTCAAGAATATTAAAGAACGTCTGACTGACCTTTTTCCGGATAAATATGCAGGAATTTACATTGAAGAGTTTGAATTTATCGCATTAAATAAAGATTTATTTGATCAGCGGATGAAAGAAGATACATTAATCAAGGCTTTTTTCGGTTCGCTGAGAAGTCGGTTTACAAACGGCAAATCTTTCTTCAATTATCAGATTGATGATGATATTTTACTTAGCATTCAACAAAAAGTTGATAATAACAATAATAAAGATGAGATTAATTTAATACAATTCATCACAAAGTTAGAAAAAGATAAAAATTTTAATGGAAAATATATTCTTGATGCAAATTCTGGAATGATTAAAGAGCTGGTAATTACCTACTTTATTTCTCAGTACAGTGTAAAATACACAACTGAAATAATTGTTAATGAAATGATGTAAAATTCATGTTACTAAATAGTTAAGTAATAGTATTAAATCAAAAATCGTAGAATTACGACATCAAATCGTAGAATTACTACAAAAAATAAAATTGCTGTTTAAAAGCTTTTAAAAAATAAATTACGGTTTTATATTTGTATCACAATCACTGAATCACAAAATATTATTAACGATTAAAATTTACAAATCATGGCAGCAAATTCAAGAGGAATCTTAAAATTCAACGGCGGTGAAGGGCAAAAATTATTAAAGTTAAACTACAGCGTTTCAAGATCTACAGACGTATCCGGAAGAGTAGCATCAGACCCTTCAAACGCATTAATCAAAGTTACCGTAGAAGCTACTGAAAAGTCAGACATCTTAGAAAGCTTACTAAACGGGAAATACAAGCCTACAACAGGTGAAATAACATTTAACAAATCTCACGAAGAAGGTACTCTGATCACGCTGAAGTGGGAAAACGGCTATGTGATCCAACATGAAGTAGATTTCGATGCAGTAGACGACAACAGCATGTTGATCAGCTTTGTTGTAAGTGCCGAAATAATCGATTACGGAAATTCGAAATTCGAAGGTTTATGGCCAACAAGCTAGTCACGCAAAACAATTAACATTCATACGAAAAGACTGTCCCTTGAAAGGCGGTCTTTTTACCATTAAAAAATATATCTGCTGCACTAATTCCTATGCTTTGAATAATATTGATATGTCACATCGATAAGACATATTTTATGTTGTGAAAAAAAACTAATATCTTAGTGAAAGAATTAAAATTTTTAATAATAATGGATTAATTTTTGATTAAATTTAACTATTTGATAGAATACACCAAAACCAGATATAATATTAATTTTTGAGAAAAAATACAATGGGAGTACTAGTAACCAATGAGACCGTAAAACAGCTTTTTCACATTGCACAGTCGATTGCAAGGGAAAATTACAACGGAACTTACGGCGGACCGCATATTTTACAGGCTTTGATGCACAAAGATATCGGTCTTAATGAGTTTTTAAAAAGCATAGATAAAGATCCCGGCTATTTCTACGAATGGGCAGACGTGCGAATTGAGGATTATCCCAAAACCACGCACCTTCCCGATGAGGTAGGGGCAGACGATTTTGTGGATGCTATTGTGGAGGAAGCAGATGATATTCGTTTAAAATTAGGCTTGGATGAGATCACTCCGGTTTGTATTTTGACGGCGATTGTAAAGCCGCAGGTTGCTTTTACTTTGCAGCAATTGAAGTCGTTACCGCTCAGAGAACACGAGATTTTTAATTTATACAGAAAAGACACGCCTTACGAATCTTCTGAAAACAGCGAATTTTCTTCCCTGTTTTCAAATGGTTCTGAATATTCGGATAATGCTTTTCCTTCGATTAAAAATTATTGTGTAGACAGAACGGCACAGGCCAGAAAAGGCGACCTTGAAAATATTATCGGAAGAGATAAGGAGCTGAGAATGTTAGTTGAAATTCTTTGCAGAAGAAGCAAGCCAAACGTAATCATCATTGGTGAGCCGGGAGTCGGTAAAACCGCTTTGGTAGAAGGTTTTGCCACTGAAATTATTAAAGGAAATGTTCCCGAAATGTTAAAAAACGGAACTCTTTTAGAATTGGACACGGGAGCTTTATTGGCTGGAACTTCCTACAAAGGAGAAATTGAAGACCGTCTTAAAAAAGTAATTAATGAATGTAAAAAGATCGAAAAAGCGATTTTATTTATTGATGAAATTCACACGCTTTTAGATCCGAAAGGAAGCATCGGAAATGTTGCTAATTTATTGAAACCTGAATTGGCAAGAGGTGAAATCACCGTTATCGGAGCCACGACTCAGGAAGAATATAGAAAAATAATTGAGCCTGAACAGGCTTTTAATCGCCGTTTTGAAGTTTTAACGGTCAATGAGCCGGACGAAAAAACGTGCGTTAAAATGATCGACGTTCTGTTGGAAGGCTATAAAAAGCACCACGGAATTGAAGTTGAAAAAACGGCTCTTCCGGAATGTGTCCGTTTGGCAAAAAGATATTCAAAAGGTAAAAAACTGCCCGATGCAGCAATCGATTTGCTAGACAGAACGATGGCAGCAATCAAAATGCTTGACGAGCTTTCGGAAAAAGAGCTGGAAAGCTGGAAAACAACGTATGAAGCGCTGCAAAACGAAGAATATTTAGACGAAAAAGACAAAGCAGATGAATTGATCTGGAATTATAATTTATTAAGAGATAAAATAAGTCCGATTTTGTGGGGTTCTTTGAGTGAGCAACCGCAAATTGACAATTCAATGCCTGTTGAAGAAATTCAGAAAATCATTGAAGAAACGTTTGCCGAACTTATACAGCACGCATCAAAGAAAAGAGAAAAGGTTGACCGTCTGGAATTGGCAGCGGTAATGGCCGCAAAAACAAACATTCCGATCGGAAAAATCCAGGCTCAGGAAAAAGAAAAATTGCTGAATATGGAAGGCCTTTTGCTGAACAGAGTTGTTGGTCAGGATCACGCGTTGAAGATCCTTTCTGATGCGATTGTTGAAAACCGAAGCGGATTAAATAAACCGGGACAGCCGATTGGTTCGTTCTTCCTTTTGGGACCGACAGGAACAGGAAAAACCGAGCTGGCAAAATCAATGGCGGAACTGCTTTTCAATGACGAAAAAGCGATGGTTCGTTTCGATATGTCAGAATTTAAAGAAGAACATTCGGCGGCACTTTTATATGGTGCGCCTCCGGGATATGTTGGTTACGAAGAAGGCGGAATGCTGGTGAATAAAATCAGACAACAGCCTTACACGGTTGTTTTATTTGATGAAATTGAAAAAGCGCATCACTCGGTTTTTGATGTCTTTTTACAGATCATGGATGAAGGAAAAGTACATGATAAGCTTGGAAAAGAAGGAGATTTCAGCAATGCATTGATTTTATTTACGTCCAATATCGGAAGCGAAGAAATTGTAAAGCAGTTTGAAGAAGGAAAAGTTCCGGAATCATCTTCATTAATGCAGATTATGTCGAATTCAGGACGTTTCAGACCGGAATTTTTGGCAAGAATTACAGAAATTATTCCATTTGCACCGATCACGGAATCTATTGCGGAAAGAATTTTTAATATTCAGTTAAAATCACTCCACGCTTCACTTCACAGACTAGGAATGATCTTGAAAATCAGCGATGAAGCAGTGAAAAATTTAGCTTTAGGAGGATTTAGCAGCAAATACGGAGCAAGACAAATTTCCGGAGTGATAAGATCGCAATTGGCAAGACCGATTTCAAAAATGATCGTGAGAGAAGAAGTGAAATCTGGACAAACACTTCATGTAGACTGGAATCCGGAAGAAAATAAAATAAGCTGGAAAGTGGAATAAAATAAAAGATAAATCATTTTATGATATCCGTAATTGATATAATTAAAGAAATCCTTGCGAGCTTTGCTTTAAAAAAAGCATTATGATTAAAACGGATATTCAAAAATTATTTTCTTAGTTAAAAATTAATAATGAAACCAAATTTCAAACATATTATACTCTTCACAATGTTGCTGGCTTCACCTTTCGTGAACGCACAGTTTCTTACCGCATCCGACACCTCGGAAAGCAGCGTGAAAAGATATAAAAGCATCATTAATGCTAATAAAGAAATCGTTGACTTTATTGAATATTCACTGGTTCAGAAAGGATTACCGAGACATTTGAGAAATTTAGCATTAATTGAATCTCATTTTGACAGAAATATCACTTCTGGAGCCGGAGCAGTGGGAGTTTGGCAGTTTATGACCTCTCACGCCAATCAATACGGGCTTTCGGAACAAAACAGAAACGATCTTTATAAAAGCACAAAAACGGCGACGGTTTCTTTAGCAAATTTGTATAAAAAATATAACAATTGGGTAACTGTAGTCGCTGCATACAACTGCGGTGAAGGAAATATTGCAAAGGCGATGTCTGCTGCAAATTCAACACAATATCATGTTTTTTATAAATATCTTCCTCAGGAAACGATCAATCACGTTAAAAAATATCTGAATGCGTGTTTCGCAACGGGAGAGTTACAAAGTGTTTTAAGCAATTACAATTCTTCCCGGATGAACACGGTTTTTCTGGTCAACGGCGGGACCAAGCAGGATAACGGCGGACTTTCTGAAACTGAAATTAATGCCGGTTTTAGCTTAAAAGTCATTGCAGATGAATTAGACATCGATGTCGACAAAATTCTCGCATGGAACCCCGGAATCACAGAAGAACTACAAAATAAAGGAGAAAGCACGTTGTATTTACCAACAGATTTAATGCCCGATTTTTTATTAAGAAAAAACAAAATCCTTACAAGATCAATCAAAGAAGGAATAAAATAAAGCCAAATAACACCGAAAAAACAGAACACTAAGCGATAATGTTTAATCGATCCAAACACCAGGTAATATGAAAACAGAATCACAAAATATACTAAGCACGCCTTCGTTCCGTCCCTCTCAAAATGCAGACGGAATCTCTGAAAACCATCAGTCAGGAATTAACAGGCTGGTAAAATTATCTTTGGTAATAGAAGGTAAGGTTATAAAATATTATAAGCATTTTAAGTTAAAACAAAGCTCAAAACGTCACCACGAGTTTACGTTGACGTTAGCTCATGATACTTTGGGCGACCGCCAAACGCATACGCTGGAAGAGGCCAATAAATTCCTTGGAAAACGTTTAACAGCCGTTATTTCTTACAAAGATATTGACAACAGTCCGGAAAGAACTTTTGTGGGAGTAATCACGGGAGTTGGCTTCAGTCAGGAAAGAATGAGTCTCGGAAATATTGTTTTATCGGGATACAGTCCTACAATTTTGTTGGACGGTGCGCCTCA
The DNA here is from genome assembly GCF_900100115.1 of Chryseobacterium soldanellicola. Taxonomy (GTDB): domain Bacteria; phylum Bacteroidota; class Bacteroidia; order Flavobacteriales; family Weeksellaceae; genus Chryseobacterium; species Chryseobacterium soldanellicola. The sequence continues at coordinate 706,511 of NZ_FNKL01000001.1, read as the reverse complement.
TATTCAGAGTTTTGGAGGAGCTCAGCCTGTTAATATGGGAATCATTGCGGAAGAAGTCATCAAACAAGGTATTGACAAAAGCCGTTTTGATGTAAGAATTGATACGAATGATTATTCTCAGATCATTTACAGCAGTCAATACGATGAAACGCATTACAACTATCTGGCAAGAATGGCGGAAGCCTATGGCGAGCAGTTTTATTATGACGGTGAAGTGCTTCATTTCGGGAAGCTTCCTGCTCAGAATAAGCCGATCAAATTAATTTACGGCAGCAATGCTAATGATATTCAGGTTGAATTAAAAGCGGTGCACACAAAACCACAGTTTTACGGTTACAACAGCAGTAAAAACGAAAAATTAACTTCAGGCGAAACGCCGATTCAGCATGTTGGTGATTTAGCAAAAACAGCGTACGCGCATAACGATAAAATTTATAAGACGCCTTCACTTCAGGTAGCTCCGATCAAGGCTACAACGCATCTTGATGTAGAATATTCTCAAAGAAGCACGGCGGGAAGTGAAGCCGTAAGTGTATTTTCATTATCCGGAAATACAACCGTTCCGTTCTTACATCCGGGATGTATTGCAGATATCCAGATGAGAAAAGTGGATACTAATGAAAGCTCGTATTTCACTAAAATCATGGTAACGGAAATTACCCATGAAATCGATACAATCGGGCATTACACAGGAAATTTTGAAGGAATTGCTTCGGACACCGGATTTTTACCGAAACCGGAATTTAAAACCCCAAAAGCAGAGCCACAGATTGCAACGGTAATTTCCAATGCAGATCCGGAAGGACAGGGAAGAGTTCAGGTGAGATTCGACTGGCAGAATAACGATACCACCCATTTTATCAGAATGATGAGCCCTGACGCCGGCGGAACGGATCAGGTTTCTCAAAACAGAGGCTATGTCGCGATTCCGGAAGTCGGAGACCAGGTGATGGTGAATTTCGTGCACAGCCATCCCGACAGACCTTTCGTAATGGGCGGGATGTTCCACGGTGGAGTAGCGCTTGGCGGCGGAACTGACAACAGAGTGAAGTCTATTCAGACAAGAAGCGGCCACAGAATTGTTTTTACAGAAGATGAAAGCATTATTATTACAGATAAATCGGGCAATGAAATTCATTTGGACACCACAGGAAGCAATATCACGATTACTGCTCCTGAAACGATGACATTTAATTGTAAAAATATGAATATCAATGTTGTAGAAAATATGAACACCAACGTTGGTATGAATATTTCCGAAATCGCAGGAATGAACAGAAATGCCAACATCGGAATGCTTAATATGGTGAATGTAGGAACCAATTTTATCACTAATGTTACAGGAGAAATGGTGGAATATATTCAGGGAAATAAAGAATCCCACACCGAGAAAGACCGCATAAAAACAAGCAACGGGAAAATAACTACCCAAAGTGTAGGAAACCACGAGCAACATTCTGATAAAGAAGTGCAAAACAATTCCGGAGAGAAATCTAAAAACCATTGATGAATTATGAAACAGACATTCGTAGGTGGAGATATCATAGAAACAACCGGAGGAAATAACCTTTCTTACGCAAAAGATGTGATTGAAAATGTTGGAAGCCAGGTCATTCAGCAGGGAAAAGGAAGTGGCGTAACATACGGTAAACAGGGAGCTCCGCCCAAAAATAACAAAATCTATGACGTTGTCATGTTTGTGGCAGGAACAACCGATCCCGTCAACACAACAGGGCTGAAACATCAGGCTAATACAGATTATTGGCAGGCCAGTAAAGATAACTTCTGGAATAAAATAAAAGAATTAAAACCTCAGTTCCTCAATCTTCATATTGAAGGAAGCTTCTTCAGCTGGTCGGGAGATAACGATACCAAAGAAAGAAACCTTGCAGCAGCCAGACTTCTGGATTTATTGTTAAGAGTGTACAAATTCTGGAAAAATCAGGAGGTTCATATTCATTTGATCGGGCACTCGCATGGTGGAAATGTAATTAATCAGTTCACGGAGCTTATTTCAACAGATTCAAAATATCCTAAAAACTGGAAAGTAAAGAGCATCACGTATTTATCGACTCCGTTTTTTCAGCATAAGCATCAGCTTAATCACAGTAAATTGCATAAGCAATGTAAAATCATCAATGTTCATAATGAATATGATTTAACACAGCAATTAATTGCAGATTTTAGTCTGGTGAATTTGGAAGGTTTGATCAAAGCTTTCCAAATGGATAAATTCGACAGAGGAATAAAAATCCTGAAAAGTGTAAATACAGAAGCTATAACAAAATATCTGAAAGGTTTTCCTACTAAAAGTAAATCGGTTGCCGCATGGGCTGAGATGGCAAAAGCGTTTTTGGGGATCAATATGATTACTGCAGAGTTTATTAATTATATCAATTCCATAAAGCTTGATAATGCGAATTTAACGAACGAGAAAAATACATTCATCAGTCTTTTGAATCAATTTTTACAATGGACTTATGATGTGCATAAAAACTATGCAAACGGAGGAAGCTATGATAAAATAACCTGGGCAAAAAACTTAAACCTGACACAGGGAATGAAAGTTTTAAATGTTCTTTTTGATATTAAAAGTGGCGTTAAAGACAGTTATATTTTAAAATTACTGGCAAAATTGTTCAGAGCCAATGCCGGAATTACAGATTCAATTGAAGTTACATCATGGAATCCGGTAAAACAGACCAAAAGCTTACCAATTTTAGATGTTCCGATCTTTGATAAAGACCCGTATCACAGCAGAAATAAAAGGACACAGTGTAAAAATTTCATTTCAGGAGCTTCGGCGGCTGTACACAACGGTAATTTAGAGGAAGTTTTGATGAGGCTGCTGAGCCAGTTTATTAAACCGACCGAGCTGGAAAAATATATCGATTATATCAACAATGCAGAATATATTATAACAGGAAATCTCGATAAAGAGCTTAAAACATTAAGAGGAAATTTTGAAAGATATCATACATTGGTTCAACAATATTATGCCGATCTTGTAACTGCTAAGGATGAGGAGGAAATTAAGGATTTAATAAAAAGGCCGGGTACTATTCCTTATCTTGCAATGGCCTCTCACAGCCTGAGCCATACCCAGTTTTGGCCTAAAGTGGAAGAAGGGCTGAAAAGCTCATTCAGCTCCGGTAAAAATCCGGGATATATGAAAAAATAACATGAAAAATAGAAGAAAATTAATAATAATCAGTCTCATTATCTTTATTCTGGCGACAATAGCTTCAACGTGCTGGTATATTTCGCTGCATTCTTACGGCGAAGGTGATTTGAAAAATCTTACAACGATTATTACGCAAATTGGATTATTTGGCGGATTTTTTACTACCGTTTTATTTTTATTAATAAATTTTTGTTGGAAAATAAAAGATAGAGGTTTAAAAGCTTTTTTAGTTGCTATTTTAGTTATTCTTTTTATCGTTTTTGTTTACCAGCTTACTCTAAATATGATATTTTATCAGACGGACAATCCTCATTCTTTCATCAGCTATTTTTTTGGATTGTCATAAATAACTAATTGATAGCATGAAAAAATTAACTTTTTTACTCTTCATAAGTGTATCTGTTTCGGTTTTCGGGCAGTCTGTGGATAAAATTATTAAGGATTTCGACGGAGATTCAAAAAAAGATACAGTCCGTATCGACAATGATGCCAATATTTTAATTTGTTTATTATCTACCCAGAAATATAAAAAAATACAAAGCGGAAAAATCCAGAAGCTTAATTTTGGAAACATGCTGGTATCAACAAAAAAAGGCTTTGAATTCTGGAACGATTTTGACAGATCCGGCTTTAAATGTGTATTTGAATACGATCCGAAAGCAAAGAAAATGCAGCTTGTACAAATGAGAAGAGTCGATGACATTTTGAAATATGATTATGGAGAAAAAGCGATAGGAAAATCAAGCATTAATCTTCTCACAAATGAATATGTAGGAGATTTTTATAAAGTGGTTAAGGGTAAATTGCAAAAAATACCAACCATCAAAACGAAAATGGTTTTCCCAAAAACGTATCTTGACACATTCAGCGATTCTCTATGTTTTGATTATGAAGCAAAATGTCTCGCGTTATATAAAAAGAACGGCGGTTAAAAGCATTAATACAGAATTTGTTTAAGATTATTTTAGCTATTTATTTTTAGCTAATTTTTTTCCACAAAGCTTGTCATCCTGTAAGGATCTAAGTATAGTATTAAACGGGATGATAAAATTTTATCTTAAATATTTAAAAAGATATAAATACTTCTCGTCTTAAAAATATATTCCGGTAAATTTATATTTATCGGAATTTTTTTTTCGCTTAAAATTTATGATTAGATTCCGTTAAAAAAGCTTAAATATTTCTTAAGGCACTCTTAATATTTCCCTATAATGTGTGAAAAACCAGTAAAATTAATTTTAAATTTATTGATTTAAATATTTGATAATTAATAAATTAAAATGATAATTAAATCCCATAGTCGTAGAATTACTACACCAAATCGTAGAACTACTACAAAAAACCAGATTTGTATTTAAAAACTTTCAGAATAGAAAATAGGGGTCTATCTTTGTTTCACAATCAAAGCAAAATCACCAAATCACAAAATATTATTAACGATTAAATTTACAAATCATGGCAGCAAATTCAAGAGGAATCTTAAAATTCAACGGCGGCGAAGGTCAAAAATTATTAAAGCTAAACTACAGCGTTTCAAGATCTACAGACGTATCCGGTAGAGTGGCATCAGACCCTTCAAACGCATTAATCAAAGTTACCGTAGAAGCTACTGAAAAATCAGACATCTTAGAAAGCTTACTAAACGGGAAATACAAGCCTACATCAGGTGAAATCACATTCAACAAATCTCACGAAGAAGGTACTCTGATCACGCTAAACTGGGAAAATGGCTATGTGATTCAGCACGAAGTAGATTTCGATGCAGTAGATGACAACAGCATGTTGATCAGCTTTATTATAAGCGCAGAAAAGATCAACTATGGTAATTCTGCTTTCGAAGGTTTATGGCCAAGTGCTTAACAAAAAACCTACAATCATCTTAGTAAAAATAAAATTGGTACAGAATAGCGCGCTCAGTAAGAGTAAGCTATTCTGTTTTTTCTTTTTGAAACTAAATTATTTAAACTTTTAAATTGTAATTTACTGTATTTCAGTTTGTTATTTAAATTTTAAATAAAAATTATCTGTTTGAAAATTTTCACAGCAGATTTTAGTAAAATAAAACACAGAACACCAATCACTAAATTAGTAAGGTCATGTTTCAGGATGAAAAACCATCGAAAATACCGACTTCCGAGAACGCCGAATCGATAAGTAAGCAAATGACAGAAACGGCAGAAAATCAAGCGGTAAGCAAAGCCGGAGAAAAAATCCAGAAGAACGATACAGTTCAGAAAACAACACAAAAAATGGCTCAGGCCCAGGCCTACACAGGAGTCGTTCATAACGGCGCCAATATGTTTATGAATCAGAAATTGGCGGCAAATACTCCATCAATCGTTGAAGACAAAGTCTGGTCTAAACAGCCGACTTCAAAAATACATAATGCAAAAGCAATCCCCGAGAGTCAGGTTTTAGGCATCAATCGTGTCGTAAAGCTTGAAATTGTAGTCGAGGGAAAAATTATTAAGCATTTTAAGCATTTTAAACTCATTCAAAACGCAACCAAGCATCATGAGTTCGACCTTATGTTGGCCCACGATGCGTTAGGGGATTCCGAAAATCATAATTTACAGGAAGCGCAGAATTTTTTAGGCAAAAGAATTACCGTTATTTTCAAATATAAAGATGTTGAAGAGGGTCCGGAAAGAAGCTTTGTCGGCGTCATCACAGAAGTTGGCTTTAGTCAGGAACAGGGAAGCCTTGGGAATATTATTCTCACAGGTTATAGCCCGACCGTTCTTTTGGATGCCGCTCCGCATATCCAAAGTTTTGGCGGTGCGCAGGAAATCAGCTTAAACAGTATTGCCGATCAGGTGATTAAAGAAGGTTTAGGTCAGAATAAATTTGATTTTAGGGTAGATTCGCAGCACGGAAATGTTTCTTACAGCTCTCAATATGAAGAAACGCATTACAATTATCTTGCAAGAGTAGCAGAAGCGTATGGCGAGCAGTTTTATTATGATGGAGAAGTTCTGCATTTTGGGAAGCTTCCGCCACAGGAAAAACCGGTAAAACTGACATACGGAAGCAGCGTAAATGATGTAAAGATCAAAATGCGTGCGCAACACGTAAATCCTACCTTCTATGGCTACAACAGCAGTAAAAATGAAAAATTAACAACAGGAAGCTCAAAAATAAATCATACTTCAGACATCGCAAAACGGGCTTATGAAATTTCAGAAAAAACCTTCCAGACGCCATCTTTGAGAGTTGCACCGATCAAAGCATCATCTTTTATGGATATTGATGCTTCACAAAAAGGAACAGCAGGCAGCAAAGCTTCTGATGTGGTGGTGATTTCAGGAACAACCACGGTTCCGTTTCTTTATCCGGGATGTATCTCAGATATTGAAATGCGCAAGACAGGAAGCAACGAGACTTCTTATTTCACAAAATTAATGATCACGGAAGTGACTCATGAAGTAGATGCAAGAGGGTATTATACAGGAACTTTCGACGCAATAGCTTCTGATACGGGATTTATTCCCCGTCCGGAATTTCAGCTGCCAAAAGCAGAGCCTCAATTCGCAAAAGTGATTTCCAATACGGATCCTTTAAATCAGGGGCGCGTGCAGGTGCAGTTTGACTGGCAAAGTGGCTCTACCACGACAGAATTTATCCGTGTTATGACGCCTGATGCAGGAAGCAGCGATAAAGTGAATAAAAACCGTGGTTTTATGGCGGTTCCTGAAGTGGGAGATCAGGTAATCGTGAATTTCGTTCATCAGCATCCCGACAGGCCTTTCGTAATGGGTGGAATGTTTCACGGCGGTATCGGAGCAGGCGGTGGAGCAGGAAATAATATTAAAAGCTTAAGCAGCCGAAGCGGAAATAAACTGGAGCTCGACGACGGAGCCGGTTCTGTTTTCCTTACAGACCAGGGCGGTGCGAATATGAAATTTGACGGCGCCGGAAATGCTACAACAAGTACCAACAAAGACAAAACTGTAAATGTAGGAGAAAATAATACGGTAAATGCCGGATTAAAACACAGTACAGACGTCGGTAAAGGTAAAAGTGTACTTACAATGGGGAATGATGGAGTAATTGATCTAAGCGGTGCAGAAAAAGTTACCTTAAAAGTAGGAGGAAACAGTATAGAAATTTCTACGGCAGGTATTAAAATCAAAGGCTCTAAAATAGAAATCACAGGAGAAGGTTCTTGGAGCGGAGGAAATGTGTTTATAAATTAATTTATAAGCAAAAAACCATTGTAACATCATATGAATAATATATTTGAATTTAAAGCATTAACGACTCAAAGATATTTGTTGAAAATTACAAGTAAGATGAATCTTGGAGGATTCAGTAGTGATAATGAGGTAGAAATCAGATGGATGCTGAATTTAAAAAATATCAGCGACCAAAGCTATACTTTTGAGCTGATAACTTTAGATCACGCGATGATTAAAGCTGATAACTCCGGATATATTGAGGTTCATAAACTCATTTCTCAAATGCAGAAGGCTTTAAATGAGATTACTTTCACAATAGACAAGCAAGGTAATTTAATTAAAGTTGATAATCTGCAACAGATTCAAGATCGTTGGCAGACCGTAAAATCCGAAATGATCGAGTATAACAGAAGCAATACATCTTTAGAAGAACTGTTTAAAATTCAGGATGAGGTATTTGAAAAACAGGGCGGAGTAGAAAGTATGGTAAAAGCCATGGAATTCTTTGATATTTATCTGAATATGATGTATGGAAGAGATTATTTTCACAGAACCAAAAAAAATATTCCAAACCTTTTCAGATCGGGTGAGATTCCTTTTGCTTTAAAATATGAAAGCAATAAAATAAAAGACGATTTATTTGATGTAAATATTGAAGGATATCCAAACATACTGTCCGAAACTCATGTTAAAGATCTGTACGGAGGTTTCCCTTTTGTAGATACAAATACTGTAAAACCATTATACGCTTATAATGCTCGTTATCTTATTAATGGCAACGGTTTTATAGAAGAAGGTGAAATAAACTTTATTGAATATGTAAACGATAAATTAGGAGGAGAAATACATTATAAATTACAACGATATGAGTGACACAGGATTTGTAGCTCTGCATAGTGATATGTATTTTACATGTTCTTCCGGGCTTACTCCGGCAAAAATGTATCCCACACAGCATAATCATGCTACAAAAGATAAATTTTATTATCTGGTAAAAGATGATACGGCAACCCAGCAGATGGGAGATTTTTTCTGCAGATGGACGTTGGTTTTGGCAGCCGCAATTGCCGCCGCAGGAATTGTCACAGGTGGAGCTGCACTCGTAGTTTTAGCAGCCGTAGCAGTCGCCGCAAGTGCGGCCATGTGTGGAGGTTTGGCAGCGCCGTTCAGGAAATGGGTGGGATATTCTACTTTTAATTCATACGGTCGCAAAGGAGCATATTCATTGACTTCAAAATGTCAGATGGTATGTCCTATTGGTGGTGTTGTTACGTATGCCCCCGGAATTACAGGAACATGGAGCGCTATCGCCTATACAGCAAGAAACACAGGCTGGGCGGTTTTAGAAGGAGCTATTGTAGGAAAATTAGGTTCTTCGGGATTTGGCGCGTTTGCAGGAACGGCTACTCCCGCACTTTCTACGGCGCTACTTAATTTTGCAGCATTAAATGTTGCAGCAAGGGGAATAGGAGTTGCCGATCAGGTTGTCTTTGAAGGAATGTTGCGTAACGGAAAAAACATTAGCGAAACCGGAGATGAAGCAATTAAAGGTGCAACAATGTTTGAGCAGCCTTTCATTAATATTTATGAAAGAAGCCAAAGCGGATATTACACAGGCGGTTATGCAAAAGACGCAGAAGGAAACGATATTCCGGATGCCCATAATGGTCATGGAGCAGGAGCTTTAACTACAGATGCTTATTACGCCGCACTTTCAGCGATATCAATGGGATTATTGGCTCGTGGCGCAGCAACTCATGAAAATATAGCTAAAGAAGCCATCGTTGCCGCAAAAGAAACCATCGCCAAAGCAGTAGAAACTGGAAAAAGATTCTTATTTGAAAGAGGTCGCGTGACACCAAGAAGCCTTAATATTGATTTATTGATCAATAATCCTGAGCTCATGAGCATTTTCCAGGAAGCTTTAAACAGATTGGCAAATTCCAGAGCGCGAACAAACGCTTACAAAAGATATATTGAAGCAAAAAATAATAATTTCCAAGGCTTGACAAGAGCAGAAATTCAGACACTATGTGAGGAAGCATGGTCTGCAACAAGAAGTAAAATGACGGAAGTAGCGGCAGAAAGAGGAGTAACTTTAAATGGAGAAATCCATCACTGGAATTACCCTAAATATGATAATCCTAACGATGTTTTAAATCCAAATCAGTTAACAACACCAATTACAAGAGATCAGCATCAGCAGGCACATGAAGCGACAACTTCTAATCCTTCGGCGATATGGGAAGGTCCTATTGATCCTAGACATGCATTAGACCCGCCGCCTTACGATCTGCCGGAGCCACCACCACCTCCGCCACCGAGAACCAGAAGATAATAGCATTTGAATTCATTTAACTTTTTATATTTGTAGTATGGAAGAATTAAATTTAATTATTGATAAAATAAGCATTATTGATGCTGATTTAAAGAAAATAATCAATCAAGAAGTTAAAATTCCGTACGTGGATGATTATAATAGTGTATCAGACTATTGGTATCCTCATCCCCCTTGTCTTATTCCTTTATTTTTGGGGTATGGAGCGTCGTACAAGGGAGTCGTTCATCATTTCTTTTGTGACAAAAAAGATACTTTCGGTGAATATTTTTTAGAACAGGGTTTCATTTCCGAGATTGCAAGAAATTCAAAACAATGGATCACATTAATTGTTTTGAAAATAATCATGACAAAAGAGGGATTAAACGACGAAATAATCAATTTTTGTAAACAGGTGAATTATTCTGATTATGAAGAAGTTGATGAGTTTACTCTTGATTACGGAGATGATCCGAATGAGTTTAAAAATTTAATATATATAAAACAAGAGACTCCATCAAGATACGTTAAAAACATCTCTGAATATAATGGTGATTTTCCGTCTACACTTTCAGCAATTAATTCTGCACAAATACAAAATGCAAGTATATTCGAAATCGCTGTTCCTGAGAAGTTAAATGAAATCAATGATTTACCCTTGTGGCTAAATCGGAATGAAGACAAACAGGCTTTATTCGAAGATTATTTAAATAAAAATATGCTTAAAGAAGCTTGGTTTACATTGAACAGCAAGGGCTGGAAGTTAAAAGATGTTGCCACCGCTTTAGAAGAATTAGCCATGAAAACAGATGACGAATTATTTCATTTGGTTACAAAAAACTGGATCAATGGTTGGAGAAAATCTACTGATCAGGACGGTTCTTACTAATTCTTGAATCATTAGAAAATTAAATAAAAAAACATCATTTAAGATTTAATAGTTTAGATTACTACAAAATAACAAAGATTACGAATAACTTATAAACTTTGCTTTAAATTTCCTCGTTTTAAAATAAAAGAAAACACTTTTTCTTATATTTGTTCCTTATGGAAAATATGGACGCAACTCAAGATAAAAGGTTATTTCTCATCGATGCTTATGCGATGATTTTCAGAGGATATCATGCGATGTATAAAAGCCAGAGATATACCAATTCAGGTATGGAAACGACGGCTATTTTTGGATTTATGAATTCTTTAATAGAATTAATCAGGAAAGAGAAACCAACTCATTTGGCTGTAGTTTTTGATGTGGGACAAGCAAGTGTGCGTACAAATGACTATGCTGACTATAAAGCCAACAGAAGCGAAACCCCTGAAGCAATTAAAACTGGTGTTCCGTATATTCACCGAATTTTAGAAGCGATGCATGTTCCGCGTTTAGGTATTGAGGGATATGAAGCAGATGATGTGATTGGAACCATTGCGTGTAAAGCTGAAAAAGAGGGCTATACCACTTTTATGGTGACTCCAGATAAGGATTTCGGACAATTGGTAACGGATAAAATTAAAATTTATAAACCTGGTTACAAAGGTGGAGACGTTCAAATACTTGGGGTTGAAGAAATAAATGCAAAATATGAAATTGAAGATCCAAAGCAGGTAATTGATTATTTAGCAATGATGGGGGATGCCTCGGATAATATTCCAGGATTAGAAGGTGTAGGAGAAAAAACGGCAATGAAATTCCTTAAAGAATTCGGAAGCATAGAAAATCTTTTGGCAAATACAGATAAACTAAAAGGAAAATTAAAAGAAAAAGTAGAAGCATCAGCAGAACGCGGGATTTTATCTAAAAAACTAGCAACTATTATTTGTGATGTACCTATTGAATTCCACCAAGAGCAATATGATCTTGAAACTCCAGATTTCGAAAAAGTAAAAGAAATTTTTGATGAAATTGAATTCAGAAGATTATACGAAAATCTTTACCGGGCCTTTGCTCCTTCAACAACTGAAACCACGGTTGTCACGGAAGTTGAGGTGACAATATCGACTGAAACGGCGCAACAAAAAGTAGCACAGGCAGTTGGTCAGCTTGATCTCTTCGCGACATATGAAGAGCTTGATCAGGCAACTTCCACAAAATCAACGATCGAGCATAATGATCACCTGTATCAGTTTATTGACAATCCGAAAGCCCAGAAAATTTTAGTTCAAAATTTATTGAAGCAAAAAGTAGTCTGTTTTGATACGGAAACCACTTCTTTAAATGAATTAGAGGCCGAATTGGTAGGAATGAGCTTTTCCTATAAAAAAGGATTAGCCTATTATATTCCTTTATCTGAAGATCAGGGTGAAGTTTTGCAGACCCTGGAAATTTTCAGACCGTTTTTCGAAAAAGAAGATCTGCTGAAAGTGGCTCACAATCTTAAATTTGATTATAAAATCCTGAAACAATACGATATTACGGTAAAAGGAGCCATGTTCGATACCATGATCGCACATTATCTTTTAAATCCGGACGGAAGGCATGGAATGGATTATCTTTCAGAGGTTTACTTGAATTATAAACCTGTTTCCATTGAAACCATTATCGGGAAAAAAGGAAAAAACCAGGGAACTTTCAGAGATGCAGATTTAAGGACTCAGACCGATTATGCGGCAGAAGATGCAGACATCACGTTCCAGTTATATGAATTGTTTGCCCCTCAATTAAAAAAGGAAAATCTAGAAGATCTTTTCTTCAATATCGAAATGCCGTTAATGGAAGTTTTAGCTAAAATGGAATTAGCAGGAATTTCCCTTGACGAAAAATGGCTGGCTCAGGAAAGCATTGATCTTGAGAATGATCTAAGACAATTAGAATCTAAAATATTTGAATTTTCGGGAGAAGAATTTAATATGAATTCGCCAAAACAACTGGGTGAAGTTTTGTTTGAAAAAATGCAGCTTGATCCGAAAGCAAAAAAGACAAAAACCGGTCAATACGCCACTTCAGAAGATGTGCTCCAAAAATTAGCTTCAAAACACGAAATTATTAAGCATATTCTTGAATACAGAACCTATCAGAAGCTAAAATCAACCTATGTTGATGCCCTGCCATCGCAAATTGATAAGGATGAAAGAGTGCATACCAATTTCTCACAAACTACGGCTGCGACTGGTCGTTTGGCGAGTGTAAACCCGAATTTACAGAATATTCCGATCAGAACATTGAGAGGTCAGCAGATCCGTGGAGCTTTTGTTTCCGCGGAAGGGAAAAAGATTATTTCTGCCGATTATTCACAGATCGAGCTCCGTTTAATTGCTGAGATTTCAGGTGAGGAAAACATGATTAAAGCTTTCCAGAATGGAGAAGATATTCACGCTTCTACGGCGGCAAAATTGTTTAAAATTCCGTTGGAAGAAGTATCAAAAACACAGAGAAGCCAGGCAAAAACAGTGAATTTTGGGATTATTTACGGTCAGGGCGCATTTGCACTGGCAGAACAAACCGGTTTATCAAGAACGGAAGCCAAACAAATGATCGAAGCCTATTTTGAAACCTATCCGAAGCTGAAAGAATATATGGCAGAGCAGGTAAATAAAGCACGTCAATTAGGCTATGTCGAAACAATTTTAGGAAGAAAACGTCATTTAAAAGATATTAATTCAAATAATTTTGTCGTAAGAGGTCATGCTGAAAGAAACGCCGTCAATGCACCCGTTCAGGGAAGTGCAGCCGATGTTGTGAAAATGGCGATGATCAAAATTCAGAAAGAGCTGGAAAAAGAAAAGCTGGAGACCAAAATGCTGCTTCAGGTTCATGATGAATTGGTTTTTGAATCTCCGATCAATGAGATAGAACTAGCCACAAATATTATTAAAATCGAAATGGAAAGTGCAATTGAGACGCAGGTTCCACTGTTGGTGGAGGTTGGAGTAGGAAATAACTGGCTGGAAGCGCATTAAGATTTAGAATAAATATTCAGATGCTTCGACTCCGCTCAGCATGACACCCCTACAAATAACCGTTAACATAAAACAGTTAGTATTAGAGCTGTCATGCTGAGCGGAGTCGAAGCATCTGTTTTAAAATAATCTCAAAAAAATTGAAATAAAAAACTTTCACATTATATGGGAGTTTTTTTTGCTTTAAGAATGAAAAAATTATAATGAATTAAAAAAGTTATATAATTATTAAATGTTGATTAAAAATAAACTAGTCAATTTAAATCACATTTTTCAACAATTTTGCAGGCTTATAAAATTGTATTATGTTTGTAGGGTAAAACACACAAATGAGAGTATTAAAAATAGCGATTTTAATAGTTGTTATTTTATCCGGACTATCCGCAGTCATAGTTTCCTGCAACGCAGGAGATCCCATCTATGGTAACGAAATCACACCTTCTCAAACTTTAGCGTCCACGAAATGGAAAGCCATCATCGTAAAAGATGCTCATGGAAATGATGTGACAGGCCAAAATAAGGATTTTGCAGGCTATACAGAATATAATCTGGATGGAACTTTCAAGACCACAAATTTCGATGGCGCCCTAAAATCAATAGGGGACTGGTCTATCACACCGGACGGAAAAAGAAGAATCCTGGTCGGGAAAAATCTTAACGGAAACGGCGAAATCGTCTCCACCGGAATTGTAGATATCATTACACTTACTCCAAAATTTTTTGTGTATTCAATTGTATTAAATGGTCAGAAAATGACTGTAGAGCATATTTCTTTGTAGTTAGTAGAAGGAAGTATTAGTTAGATTCATCCTGAACTTCCGCGATTATGCGGAAGTTTTTTTAAAGATTTTTTCAGGTTGTTAAAAAGTGTGTTTTTAGTGATCGCGCGACGGTTTTTCTGTCGCGCATTTGTTTAATAGCTTAACAGTAAAATTATTTTAATTATAAAACCCTTTTTTGTCTTTCACTTTCAGTAATAGTTTTCTCTAATCTGGACAGCCTGGTTTTTTCCTGTTTTGCACTCATAATCCAATGGATCATCACTTTTTTGTAAGATGGAGCCTGCTTAGAAAAAAAATCCCATGCTTTTTTATTGGATTTAAATTGTTTTTCAAACTCAGGATCGAGTGTTGCGGGCTCTTTTTCATGAGAATAAATCCTTGATTTTTCTTCTTTTCTCAACTCGAATGCTTGGAGACCTTCAGGTTTCATCAATCCCGCTTTGGAGAGCTCTTCAATTTTTTTAATATTGATGGCGCTCCATATGCTGGTCGGTTTTCTAGGTGTAAAACGGATGCTGTAGCTTTCATGATCGATCGATTTTCTCACCCCGTCGATCCATCCGAAACATAATGCCTGATCTACAGATTGTGGCCAGGTTATAGATGGCTTTTTGCTTCCGACTTTATAAAAACCAACCAGCAGTTCTTTTTCTGATTTATAATTCTTTTCCAGCCAATTTCTGAATTTTTCCTGGGTTTCAAAAAATGTTGCGTCCATTTTTAAGTGTAAAAAGTATATCGAAATTTACAAATTATTATAAAAGCGGATAAAAATTAATTTCACCCGTTGTAAATTATCATTTAATTAAATATAGTACAAATTTTTAATCCCAAAGGGTTCCGTCCAATCCCAAAACAATTCCTATCCAAAGCGTAACTACGAAAGCAAGAATGCTCACAATTACAGCTCCTATTTTTTTCCATTTGCTTTGAAATTGTATAAGTTCAGGCAAAAAAAGTAAAAATCCACCAAAAGCTCCGGCAAGAGGCGTAATGATTAACGGTCTTATTTTCCAAAATTTTCCCCATTCAGGTTTCGGATGATCAACTCCAAATACAAATAATGAAATGATAATCAACGCGATTGCAGCTCCAAATAGAACTCTTTTGATTAAAGCAGTTATGTTAATTGTGTGTGTCATGATAGTTTTTAATCTTATTTAATTAAAAGTACTTTGAATTACAAAGTAAAATTAAATTTTGAAAATAGACAAGATTTTTTTTGAAAATTGTTAAAAATTAATTGATATAAATAATTAGTATGAGTTAAACTTTTCTCTTATGGAATTTTTCGGGGGCGGGAGCAAAGCTCCCGCCCCCGAAAAAGCATTAAATAACCCAAAATTTCTCATCAGAATTTCGAGAATATTAAATATCCTCTCCCTGAAACATTTTCAAAAGATTTTCTATCGCATTTGGAGCGTGAAGTATTTCAGTATTGTACAGTGTAATTTTTGTAATGTCAGAAGCACGTTTTAACATATTTTTTTCGTAATTTGAAATCGCGGACTTTACATCTTTAAATTGCTCATTCGTAAGACATTCCGCCAGTTCATAAGCATCCTGCATCGCCATATTTACCCCTTCTCCGGCATAAGGCGGCATTCTGTGGGCGGCATCACCCAATAAAGTCAGATTAGATGAAGTTTCCCAATGTTGATCTGGAGGATAATGATATTGTGGACGCGGAATAATCGATATCTCGTCACTTTCAAATAATTCCTGCCAGGCTTTATCCCAAAAGCTAAAATCTTTTTTAAACCAATCAAAAACCTGTTGCTTATTAGTAAAATCAATTCCGGAATCTTTTGTCCAGTATTCATCGGTTTTACAGCCTGTGTAGAATGTCAAAGTTCCGTCACTTTTTGTACTTAAAAGCAAAGACTGATTATGATCCAGGGCGAAAATTTTTCCACCATTTATCAATTCCCAAAGGGTTGGAGCATTGGTTTCTGCGTTGTAAATATTACCTTCAACCATCGTCACTCCTGAATAAATTGGTTTAATATCCGTGAGATAATCGCGGATTTTAGAATTCGCTCCATCACAGGCAATCACGATATCGGCGTAATATGATTTTCCATTTTTAAAATGCAATAACCAGCCTTCATTTTGCTGTTCCATAGAAATAAACTGACTGTCCCAAACTACGGTTTCGGGCTGTAAAGATTCCAGTAAAATTTTTCTGAGTGGCGCCCGGTCGATTTCAGGACGGTCTTCGGCGTAAGAATCCTCAGAAGCATGCTCATCCAGAAAAATATTCAGGTTTTTATCTAAAATTTTTAATTTTCCTGCATTCGGACGGAAATTTGCTTTAAATTCTTCCATCAAACCGGCTCTGGAAAGTGCTTCCAATCCCGATCCTTCATGAAGATCTAGCGTTGCTCCCTGCACCCTAACATCCTTATTTTCATCTCTTTCATATACTTTTACCTGTGCGTTTTTTAACTGTAAAAGCCTTGCTAAAGTTAATCCTCCGGGACCTCCGCCAACGATGGCTATTTTTTTATTTTCTATGACCATAACTTAATTTTTATGGCACAAAATTACTTTTTAGGCAGAACGGAAAATTGTATAAATCGGTCGTTTTTATTCTGACTGAGTTCTTTCGGAAGAAATCCGGAAAGCTTTTTAATCTCTTTGATAAAATGAGACTGGTCGGAAAAATTCTCTTCAGGAAAGAGTTTTCCCTCTTTAATATGTTGAAAAGAAGCTCGGAAACGAAGAATTCCGCAATATGATTTTAGGGAAATTCCAAATTGACTGTTAAAATATCGGTTGATCTGCCTTTCACTCCAAATTACTTTTTCTGAAAGTTCTTTTACCGATAATGAACCTTTAGATGAATACATTAAATCAAATAGCTTAATTTTTCTGTCATCAATTTTTTGACCGTAAAGCTGTTCATTAATTTTAACTGAAATTTTTTCACAGAATTTTTCAAAATCATTTAAATCATTAATGTTAAAATGCCAATAGTCAGACGGTAAAATTTTCGCATAATTTAATAATTCAGAAACACTTTGGTGTAAAATATATTCCGTTGCCAATAAATTAAAGCTAACGGCAAAAATTTTTGTTTTTGCTGCAATAGTAACCTGCTCCGGATGTGTTCCGATTCCTAATAAAACCACATGAAAAGGTTCTATTACAGATTCAGAAAAAATCAGATCAACCCTGCCATCGGGCAAAAGAATTACTTCTCTATTTTCTGAAGGATTATCCAGCATCCAGAAACTTTCAACGTAATCTGAAAGGGATGAGTCTGGTTTTTGAGATTGATAGATCAAAATTGATATTATTAGTTAATAATTTTTACTTTTTTTAATGTCTTCAAAAATCAAAATTTGTTCATTATTCAATTCTTTTAAAAGGATTTTACGAGTTCCTGCGAAAAGGTAATTTGGATTAGAAATCAATTCTACATTATTTTTGCTAATGTTTAATTGTCTAAGTAAAGTAGTAAATTTTGAATGTTTTTTATCTGAATTTGAATATATCAGTTGAATGGCTCTTTTTGGAAGAAAATAAAAGCTTTTCGGAAACAAAAAAATCGAATTTTGATTAATCATAATATCAAAGCTACACCATTGAAAAGACTTTCTTAATGGTCCGTTTTCCGTAATAATCATTCCGTTAATATTTTCTAGTATTTTGGTGTCAGCTTGTTTATAATTTTTAATAAAACTTTTCTTCTGAAATGAAAAGTAAACTCCGAATATTGCCGTCAACAATAATGATGCAAGAAAAAAATCGAAAAAAGTATGATAAAACATATTTAGTTTATTATCAATTATTATAGAAATTATTTCTCAAATCTCCAATTACTAAGAACTAATGTAATTATAACTTGAGGCCATGTTTCAAAGTTTGTCAATTTTGGATCAATCGGAATAATTGAAGTCTTAAACCAGCCTTTTTTTCCGACAACATTCATCATGGCATTATAATGCAAGATTTTATCGAAAGGATTGCTAACGTGAAGCATCATGCCTCTGTTTTGTCTACCCGAAACATTTTGGGAAAATTCTATTTCTATTGTTTTAGAAGGATTTTTATTTTCTTTCACCACTTTCATTGATTCTATTCTATCACTTTTTACTTCAGCTTCAATAAAAATATGCTCACCAGGATAAATCTGTAAAATATCATCTTTGACAATATATTTTGACCTTGCAACCTCTTGTTGGTAAAATGTTGTGGAATCAACGGCCAGTTTTAATGTGAACGCTTCACGAAAATCATTATCATTTTGAGCAGAAATAAATCCTGAAATCAATAGAAATAATACTAAAGTAATTTGCTTAATAATATTCATGATATATTTAATAGCTGCAAATATATTTAATTCTTTCAAGCCAAAGGCAACTTAAAATAAAAAGTACTTCCCTGATTTAACGAACTCTTTACGCCAATTTCACCATGTTGTTTTTCGATAAAGTTTTTGGAAATCGCTAAACCTAAACCTGTTCCGTTTTGATGCTCTCCGGGAACCTGAAAATAGCGGTCGAAAACCTGGCGATGGTATTTTTCATCAATCCCGTTTCCGGAATCTGTTACGCTGAATTGTATAAAATTCTCTAATTTATCAATAATCACCTGAATTTTTTCATCCTGAAAAGAATGTTTAATGGCGTTGCCTAAGAAATTATTCATGACCCAAACCGTTTTGTCAAAATCTGCTGTAATCATATCATTTTCAGAGATATTGAGTTCTGTTATGATGCTGATATTTTTTTGTTCGGCAAGAATTTCTACATTTTTTATGGCAGTTTGTACAATTTTTTCGGGTGAACAATTTTCTATATGTAAACGGATATTTCCGGTTTCGACCTGCGATAGATTAAGCAGTTCGCCGGTAATATCCAAAAGCCGTTGCCCGTCTTCATTAATGCTTTTTAATAATTCCTGCTGTTGGTCATTTAACGCTCCAAACTTTTGATTTCCAAGCAGTTGAACGCCCATTTTTATGGCCGAAATTGGAGTTTTCAGTTCGTGGGAAATGGTTGCAATAAAATTTGTCTTCGCAAAATCAAGTTCTTTAAAAGGGGTAATATTTCTTAGTAAAATTACTTTTCCGATGTATTTTTTTTCCTTTTCACCTGTTTTTACAATATTAATAGGAACAATCTCCTGATCAAAATAATTTTCTTTATTATCAGCTGCAATCTTTAAAGGTTCCTTCAACGGATTATCAATATTTTTCAATAATTCCCTTATAAGATCATTATTAATGGCAACTTCATGCACCGTTTTTCCTATGATTTCTTCTTTATTCAGGTTAGTGATTTTTAAGGCTTCATCATTAATCATGTAGATGAAATTATTTTCATCCAGACCGATCACGGCGTCGTGCATATTGTTGACCAAAGTCTCAATCCTTTTTTTATCCATTAATTGTTTGGAAAGCGTGCTGCTTTCATATTCCTGAAGCTTTTCCGCCATGATATTAAAGGAATTGGCAAGGTCGTTAAATTCTTCACTTCCTTTAAAATGAACTCTTTCATTATAATTTTTATTCGCAATCTGTCTGATACTGAAAGTCAGTTGATTGATCGGTTCGGCAATTGTCTGAGGAAGATTAAAAAGCAAAATAAAAGAAATTAAAAAGCAAACCGTTCCCAAACTCACGATCCAGAAAGTGGCGTTTTCTGCGGTGATGATGGCGATATCACTTTTTCGTTCGATACCTTTCATGTTCAGTGCCATAATTTTAACCAAATCTTCCCGAATCAGTTTTTCTTTTTCCGGATTTGGCTGTTTTAAATAGCTTTCAAAATGTAAATTAAGGTTCTGAGTGGCTTCTTTTTCACCAAACTCGGTTAAATTTTTTTCCTGTAAAATATTGTTTTTCTTAAAATCTTTAATCGCAATCGCGCTGTCGGTGTTAATTTTATCTAAAGCCAACAGCATATTTTGAGAAAATTCCAGACTGTTGTAATTGGCGATAAGAATTTTTTCAGTGTCAGATTTTAATTTGTTGATATACACAGAGCCAATCACTGAAAGTAAAACGATCAGCACGAACAAAAGACCTACTCCCAACGTGAGTTTTGTTTTGATTTTCATTGTTTTAAGATAAAATAATAATGTCTATTTGCCTTTCATTCAATCGGTTCATCAGGGTGTAGATCCAGCTGTAGCCAAAAATCCTCTGCAAAAAATGAGCATGAGGTTTTCCGATGCAGACGGTTGTGATATTATGTTGTATAACATAGTCTAAAATCCCTTTGTGGACGCTGCTTTCCTTTATCCGAATCACTTTGGCTCCCAATTCCTGTGCTAAATTAAAATTATTAATCAAATATCGCTGTTTATCTAATGCTATTTTTTCCGGATTTTCTGAAGGCCGCTGAATGTACAAAACCGTCCACGGACTGTTATAATAACTTGCCAGTCTCGCCGTTTTTCGGATAATATTTTTCGCTATTTTTTCATTACTGCTTATACAGGCGAGAAATTTTATAGGTTTAAAATTTTCCGTTTTGATCTCGGTTTCAACTTTTCTCTCGACATGGGTGGCGACTTCTTTTAACGCTAATTCACGGAGCTGCAAAATGTGTCCGCTTTGAAAGAAATTATTTAAAGCTGTTTGAATTTTTTCTTTTTTGTAGATTTTCCCTTCTTTCAGGCGCGTTAAAAGTTCGTCTGCCGTTAAATCGATATTCACCACTTCATCCGCAAGCGCTAAAATTTTATCGGGAACGCGTTCTGAAACTTCAATTCCTGTTATTTTTTTGACTTCTTCATTTAAACTTTCAATATGCTGAATATTCATCGCGCTGATGACATTGATTCCGTTATCGAGGATTTCCAAGACGTCCTGCCATCTCTTTTTATTTTTGGAACCTTCAATATTGGTGTGCGCCAATTCATCTACTAAAACTACTTCAGGATGAGTGTTAATAATAGCCTGCAGATCCATTTCCTCGAGATTTTTACCTTTATAAAATGAAGATCTTCTTGCAATCTCAGGAATTCCATCAACCAAAGCTACCGTTTCTTCTCTTCCGTGAGTTTCTATGTAGCCTATTTTCACATCAATGCCATTTCTTAGCAAGGCATGGGCTTCCTGAAGCATTCGGAAGGTTTTTCCGACACCGGCGCTCATCCCAATATAGATCTTGAATTTTCCTTTTTTGGATTTTTGAATCAGTTCTAAAAATTGCTTTGCTGATGATGACATTAATTTTATTCTTTTTAATTTTATTTTTTGAAACATGATATTGTTGAAAGTTTGAAGCTGAAGGCTGGAAGTTATTACTACAAATTATTTACTCCTACCTCCAACTTCCATCTTCCCGCTTTTTAAAACCAAGCTGCTAGACTTGTCGTAATAAAGAAATTTCCTTGTCTGAGCTCATTATTCTTTACAAAAATGGCATCTTTAGATGTAAAACCTCTCGCTTCTGTACGGAATACAACATTCTTAAAGATTGCATAATCAATATTCAGAGAGTATCCAAAAGTCTGAAATCCGTCTGGCGTTTTTGTACTAATAATAACTCCGTTTTTGTCATTGTAATATTCAAGTCTGCCTGCCAGAGCCCATTTGTCATCAAACTGGTATTTCATCAGCATATTGGGAGTGTACCAAATGTTGTATTGCTTGCTTCCTTTTGATTTTTGTTCGGCTCCGATATCTAAACCAAGAATTGTAGAAAACTTTTTCGTCAATTGAAAAATCCCATGCAGATCATGGAAATAGCGCATTCTTTTTTCTTCTTTTGCCTTATCATTTCCGATGAATGAGCTGCTGTTTAATGTAATTTTATCGCTTGGTTTATAGGTAACCTGATGTCCAAATGATATACTTTGATTTCCGTCGGCTTTTGCAATGCGCTGCCATCCGTTCAGAACCAACCCGCTTAGAAACCACTTTCCGCTGTCTGAAGTATAGGAAATTTTTGCTCCTGTTTCAAAGTATGGCGAATTTTCTGCTGCCAAACTTCTTGTCAGGTTCATATTATCCTTTCCAATAGCGCTTTCCCAACCGATATGGGAAGGCATTATTCCCGCATCAATCCAAAGTTTTTTATTTTTTGAAATTTTAATTCCAATACTCGCTTCATTTACATAACGTAGCGCTTCCTGTTCTGCAGCCATATTATCCTGTGCATAAGTTCCTGCCATTAAGGCTAAATTAGCCCGAAGATTTTCACTTTGATAGGTAGCTTTTACAAGTCCCAAATTAAGATTAAGCTCATTGTGACGGTTGTAGGAGTAGAGGAAATCCTGACGTTTATGGTGACCGGGCTCATTAAAATCATAGCTGTAAAAAAGCTCTGCATAGGCAGAAAAAGTGATCTTATTGCCAAGTTTCATCGAATCCGAAGACTGCTGTGCCTTCGGAAAAAACATCACAACCATCAATGCAATGACAAGATACTTTTTCATATTAAAATTTATTTTTTAAGAATTATAATTTGTTTAAACAGCCCGAAACAATTAAAATTAATTATTTCGGGCGTATAGAAAGTATTAAAAATCTAATTCTATTAATTAAAGCCTGAACATTACAGCTAAAGTCAATCTGCTGTCAGATTTTCTTAAATCCGGTCTCCAGGTGTCAACTGGTGTGTCGATCCATCCGTCCGGGCTGGTTGTTCCGCCGGATCCTGCAAAATAAGGGATATTACTTTTTCTGAATCCGTATTCCAATCTGAAAGTTACGAATTGATTCGGCATTAAATCCAGTGTTGCAGTTCCCTGAAACATTTTCAGCTTTTCTCCTTTTGCCAAGGCATCATTAAAATCATTATTGGCAACCGGAGAAGGAGAGAATGCCAAATAAGCTCCAGGATTTGAAATTGCGTCGGCTCTTAAAGATAAAGCAATTTTATTGTGATGGAACCAAAGTCTGTTGGCGATGGAAGTTCCGATCATATAATTGTCTTTTGCTTTCAAACCGCCACCGCTCTGGAATCCGTAATGGTTGTTGATGCTGAATGCCGCCTGTGACAAGCCGTTGCTCTCTTTATTATGGAAATATCTTGCAACAATACTGTGGTCATGATGAAAACGGCGCACCTCAGAATTATTTCTCGTGTCTTTTCCGTTTAAATAAAAATTGGCAACTAACTGAAGATTTTCATTTGGACGGTAATAGTTGGAAACTCCCAATCCAAGACCTTTGTTCCATGAATTATAACTTTGCCAGCCATTTAATAACCAAAGCTCAACCTTATATTTTTTTGAAGGATACGCCTGAATTCTTGCTCCCTGAAAATAAAACGGAGTAAAATCGCAGACCAAACTTCTCTGATAGTTCCAGTTTTCTCCTAAAACGTAACTTTCCAGACCGATGTAGCTCATGAAAATCCCGGCTTCAACATTCAAGCCGTTCATTACGTTGAAATGATAACCTGCCGCAGCTTCTCGAATATTTTTTAAGTTACTCACACTGGTATTTTTACCATGATTCACCGTTCCGTCCAAATCCTGAACAATAGAACCCATCTGTCCGTATTGCAACCATAAACGTCCGATCATATTTTTGTAATTGGTTTCTAAACCGATACTTGCCATATTGATGGTAAATTCATTGGAACGACCGATCGCTGCTGAAATCGTATGAGTATTATCTTTTGGATTTCGGAAATCGTAGTTGTAGTAGGCATCCACATAGGTGACACCTGTTAAAATCGTTTCTCCATCCTTATCTTTCAAGGTTAAAGGGAAATCTGTCTGGCGGTTTTGACCGTTGATCCAAGTCAGATCGTAGCCGTCGAAAGGAATTTTAGAATCCGTTTTTGTTATTAACGAATCTTTAGGTAAGGAAACAGAATCTTTCTTGATTTCCTGTGCATTCATGGAATTTAAAGCAAAAAATCCCAATAAAAAAATAGCCTGAATAGTTGTTGATTTCATTATATAAATATTGATAACAATGTGTTATTATTTTAAATTATCCAAAGCAATATTCAATTTCAAAACATTGACTTTAGACGGTCCTAAAACTGGTTTTCCCGTATGATTTTTAATAAGATTTTCAAGTTTTTCAACAGGAATATTTCTCACTTTTGCAATTCTTTTTACCTGGTATAAAGCTCCGTTCTCAGAAATATCAGGATCTAGTCCGCTTCCGCTTGCAGTAACCAATTCCACAGGAACTTTTACATTTATCATTTCGGGATTCTGCATTTTTAAAGTGTCAATTCTTTTCTGAACGGTTTGCAGATATTCTTCATTACTTGGTCCTTTGTTGCTTCCCGCACTTCCTGCAGCGTTGTAATCAACTGCAGATGGGCGACCGTGGAAATATTTTGGAGACGTAAAATTCTGACCGATATTGGCGTAAAATTTTTGACCTTTATAATTGATAATTTCTGCATTTCCCTGTGTCGGTAAAATTTTAGAACCTGCGTAAACGATGCCTAAATAAATTCCAATGATAACCAACATGACGAGCGTCAATCTGAATGCTGATAGAATATGATTTTTCATTTTAATTAAATTTTAAAAAAATAAACTGATAAATAAATCGATAAGCTTAATCCCGATAAACGGGACGATAACTCCGCCCAAACCGTAGATTAAAAGGTTTCTTCTCAACAATGCACTTGCACCGATCGGTTTATAAGCAACGCCTTTCAATGCCAATGGAATCAAAAATGGAATAATCAACGCATTGAAAATAATGGCCGATAAAATGGCCGATTCCGGACTGTGAAGATTCATGATATTCAACTTTTGAAGTGCAGGAATAAAGGTGATAAACAACGCCGGAATAATGGCAAAATATTTAGCAACGTCATTCGCAATACTGAAAGTTGTTAACGTTCCACGAGTCATTAATAGTTGTTTCCCGATTTCTACAATTTCAATCAATTTTGTTGGATCATTATCAAGATCGACCATGTTTCCGGCTTCTTTGGCAGCCTGTGTTCCGCTGTTCATGGCAACACCTACATCGGCCTGAGCTAGGGCAGGAGCGTCATTCGTTCCGTCACCCATCATAGCGACCAATTTACCTTCCTGCTGTTCTTTTTTGATGTAATTCATTTTATCTTCAGGCTTGGCTTCGGCGATAAAATCGTCTACACCTGCTTTTTCTGCGATAAATTTTGCGGTTAAAGGGTTATCACCCGTTACCATCACAGTTTTCACGCCCATTTTTCTCAATCGCTGAAAACGTTCCTGAATACCTGTTTTGATGATATCCTGAAGTTCAATAACTCCCCAAACTTTTTCATTAACGGAAACCACCAATGGAGTTCCACCGTTTTCAGAAATTTTAGTGGTTGCCTCATGAGTTTCAGGTGGGAAAATATTTCCGGCTTTCTCCGTCAGTTTTTTAATCGTATCATACGCTCCTTTTCGGATTCTTGTGTTTTCAAAATCAATACCTGAAGTTCTGGTTTCCGCTGTAAAATCGATATAAACAGGATTGGGAACAAGCAAGTCTTCTGATTTTAACTGGCTTAATTCTATAATTGATTTTCCTTCCGGAGTTTCATCAGCAACAGAACTTAATGCCGAAGCTTTAATGAATTCTTCAAGTTGAATTCCATTTGAAGGATGAAAATGCGTCGCTTTACGGTTTCCAATGGTAATGGTTCCTGTTTTATCAAGAAGCAGAACATCAATGTCTCCCGCAGTTTCAACGGCTTTACCACTTTTTGTGATGACATTTGCTCTCAACGCTCTGTCCATCCCGCGATTCCGATTGCAGAAAGCAGGCCGCCAATCGTTGTGGGAATCAAACAAACGAAAAGTGATATAAATGCCGCAATGGTGATCGGCGTCTGCGCAAAATCTGCAAAAGGTTTTAAAGTAACTGTAACTATTATGAAAGTGAGGGTAAACCCTGCTAAAAGTATTGTTAATGCGATTTCGTTAGGTGTTTTCTGTCTTGAAGCACCTTCTACAAGGGCAATCATTTTATCAAGAAAAGATTCTCCGGGTTTGGTGGTGACTTTTACTTTTATTCTGTCGGAAAGTACTTTTGTACCGCCTGTTACGGAACTTTTATCGCCTCCCGCTTCCCTGATTACGGGAGCACTTTCTCCGGTAATAGCAGATTCGTCGATTGTTGCTAACCCTTCAATAATTTCCCCGTCCATTGGGATCTGGTCGCCTGTTTCGCAAAGAAAAATATCTCCGAGTTTCATTTCGGCAGACATTTTTAAGGATGTTTCTATCTGAAATCCGGGTTTGTTATCGACGATAAGTTTTGCCGGAGTTTCCTCACGCGTTTTTCTTAACGTATCTGCCTGTGCTTTTCCTCTTGCTTCGGCGATGGCTTCGGCAAAATTGGCAAATAAAACCGTGAAAAAGAGAATGATAAAGACTAAAAAATTATAGGCAAAGCTTCCCTGTGATTTGTCTCCCGTTAAGCTGAATAAGCTTACGATAAACATGACCACTGTTCCGACTTCCACCAGAAACATGACAGGATTTTTAAACATGATTTTCGGATTCAGCTTAACGAAAGACTGTTTAATCGCTTCGTTCACCAAATCTTTTTGAAACAATGTTTGTGATTGATTTTTCATTTTAATTCTTAAAAATTTAAAGATTTAGAAATTCAGAGATTAAGAAATTAGATTGTGATTAAATTGATTTAAAAATGACTTCGAAAGAATAGACATGAAGTAATTTCTAAATTTCTCAATCTTTTTAATCTCTTAATTACCAAAGTATTTTAGTTGTTCTGCTATAGGTCCCAAAGTAAGCGCAGGGAAGAAAGACAGCGCGGCGATCAGAAGAATAACGGCTAACGTCATAAAGCCAAAGGTTGCGGTATCCGTTTTCAAGGTTCCTGAACTTTCCGGAATGTATTTTTTCTGTGCTAAACATCCTGCAATTGCGATCGGACCAATAATTGGGATAAATCTTGAAAATAAAAGGACAATTCCTGTTGAGATATTCCACCATGGGGTGTTGTCGCCCAATCCTTCGAATCCTGAACCGTTATTGGCTGATGAAGAAGTAAATTCATACAATATTTCACTGAATCCGTGAAAGCTTGGATTATTTAATGTTTTTGCTCCAAATTCCGGAAAATAAGCGGTTAAAGCGGTTCCGACAAGGATTAAAAAAGGGTGGAATAATGCAACGATCATCGCAATTTTCATTTCTTTGGCTTCAATCTTTTTACCCATGAATTCAGGGGTTCTTCCCACCATCAGACCACTGATAAATACAGCAAGAATGATGAAAATGAAATAATTCAGAACACCGACTCCACATCCGCCATAAAAACAGTTAATCATCATCGCGAGCATTTGATTCATTCCCGAAAGCGGCATCATACTGTCGTGCATCGAATTGACAGAACCTGTTGAAATAACGGTCGTTGCAATACTCCAATACGCTGAAGCCGCGCTTCCGAAACGGATTTCCTTACCTTCCATAGCACCGAGATGATTGTCGGTTCCCATTTGGGTTATTAAAGGATTTCCATTCGTTTCATTAATAATCGTCGGAACAGTCAATGCCAGAAAACCAATTGTCATAACGGTGAAAATTGTCCATGAAAGTTTTCTTTTCTTTAAATAAAATCCTAAAGCAAAAATCAATGCAAAAGGAATGATCATCTGAGTCACCATTTCGGTCATATTCGTCAGATAATTAGGATTTTCGAGCGGATGTGCCGAATTTGTGCCGAAAAATCCACCGCCGTTTGTTCCCAGATGTTTAATCGCGACAAAAGCTGCCGCCGGACCTCTGGAAACATCTGCTTTCTGACCTTCCAACGTTGTGATGTGGTCTTTTCCTTCAAATGTCATCGGGGTTCCGTTGGCTGAAAGGATAAAAGCTACCACAATGCTGATCGGGATTAATATTCTGATCATTGATTTGGTGAAAAAATCATAGAAATTCCCTAATTCCGTAGTCGTTTTTTCTTTAAATGCTTTAAAAAGTACCGCCATGGCAGCCATTCCGGTTGCGGCCGTTACAAATTGCAAGAACATTAAGTATAACTGACTCAAATAACTGACTCCCGTTTCTCCCGAATAA
Source organism: Chryseobacterium soldanellicola (assembly GCF_900100115.1). Taxonomy (GTDB): domain Bacteria; phylum Bacteroidota; class Bacteroidia; order Flavobacteriales; family Weeksellaceae; genus Chryseobacterium; species Chryseobacterium soldanellicola. The sequence continues at coordinate 678,191 of NZ_FNKL01000001.1, read as the reverse complement.
TGCTGTAAATTACAGTTAACCAGGAAAGAAATTGCCGTATTAAAAGCCAGATCGGGCGACATATTCGGATTTCCGTCCGGATTCAAAGGAAGCCATGATTGATTTAATAAGATAAAAAATCCGAAAATAAGCCAAACAAAATTTATAGTCAGCATGGCGAACATATTCTGTTTCCATGTCATTTGTTTCTCCGGATTAATGCCTGAAATTTTATAAATCAAATTTTCAATCGGCTGAAAAATTTTATCTAAAAAAGTTTTTTTGTAGCCGTACACATTAGCAATATACTTTCCTAAGAAAATACCAATTACTAAAGTGATCGCGAACATCGCTACGATGCCTAGAATTTCTGTATTCATGATTTTTGGTTAAAATTTTTCAGGTTTCGTTAAAACATAGCAGATGTACCCAAAAGCCAGTATCGAAAGGATAAATAAACTCCACATAATTTTATATTTTATCAAAAAATTCAACGGATTTGTACAGTAACAAAAACATGAGAATACACAATAAACATAAAGTGGTCAGTATCATATCGCTGCAATTAATGTTAGAATGGTGAAGACTACATATGAAACCATCAGCAAACTCAATGTTGAGTGCTCAGGTTTTTTGAACGTTTTTCTTGAAATTGTCATTTTTAGAATATTTTATTTATATCCATAATGCCAAAAGAAGAACCGTTTTGTCTAAATGCGAGGTAAATGCTTTGCTGGTAATGTGTTGCGGGATTTCGAGGTAGTACCACAAAACAAAAAAGCCTATCATTTTGATAGGCTCGTTATTATAATGATAAGGTGCTTTAGATTGTAAGCAGATTTTAACGTAAAAGTTTTCAAACTCTTAAACACTAAAATTCTCAAACCCTCAAACCCTTACACTCATCTTAGTTCGTACTCTTCCAGTTTACGATATAGTGTTGCTATGCCGATTTCCAGCAGTCTTGCGGCTTCCGCTTTATTTCCTTTTGTGTATTGCAGGACCTTTAAAATGTGTTCTTTCTCTAAGGATTTTATACTAAAAGAATCTTTTTCTGTAGTATTTTTTTCAGAATAATGGGGAAGGCTTTCTGCATTTAAAATGTTGTCATTCATTAAGATCAGACTTCTTTCGATCGTATTTCTTAATTCGCGAATATTCCCTTTCCAGTCATTTTTTTCTAAGATTTTGTAGTAATCAGGGTCAACATGGACTGCCGTTAAATGAAGTTTCTGTGAAAAAACACTGATGAAATTTTTAGCCAGAGCTTTTAAATCATCTTTTCGCTCACGAAGGGCAGGAAGAGTAATTTCAAAAACATTTAATCTGAAATACAGATCTTCCCGGAAATTTCCCTGTTTTATTTCATCTTCTAAATTTCTGTTGGTGGCAGCAATCAGCCTGAAATCGGACTTTGAGACTTTCGTTTCCCCCATTTTGATGAATTCTTTCGTTTCCAAAACACGAAGTAATTTTGCCTGAAGTTCGATGGGCATTTCGCCGATTTCGTCCAAAAATAAAGTTCCGCCGTTGGCTTCTTCGATAAGACCTTTTTTGTCTTTTACAGCACCAGTGAAAGATCCTGCTTTATGCCCGAAAAGCTCGCTTTCCAGGATTTCTTTGCTGAATGCGGAACAATTGATGGCGACAAAGCTGTTTTTTTTTCGGTCGCTTCCTTCGTGAATAGCGTTGGCAAAAACCTCTTTTCCCGTTCCTGTTTCTCCTGTCAGAAGGACGGTTGCATCGGTCAGGGCAACTTTTTCCGCCAGTTTTTTAGCCTGAAGAATTAGTGGAGAATTTCCTATAATTCTGTCGAATCCCTTTTGGTCACTGCTTTTTTGAACGATCTTAAATTTGTTGTCCTTTGATTTTTCCAATGCTTTATACACCAACGGAATAATTTTCTCGTTATCGTCCCCTTTTACTAAATAATCGTAAGTTCCGTTTTTCATTGCCTGAACAGCATCAGTAATATTTCCAAAAGCGGTCATCAGAATGATTTCCAGATGAGGATATTTTGCTTTAATAGATTTCACGAGATCAACTCCGAAGGCATCGGGAAGCCGGACATCACTCAGCACGACATCAAAATCGTATTGTTCGAGCATCGTCATCGCAGAACGTGCTGTGGAAGCTTCTTTTACGTTAAAATTTTCTTGGGAAAGGATCATTCCTAACAGTTTTAGGAGCTTGATCTCGTCATCGATGATCAGAATGTTTCCGGACATGATTGTAATTTTTGGAAAACTACTGCAAACTTATCGAATTTATTTGGTAAAAAAGGAAAATAAGCGAATAAGCAATGATCATTCATCACCGGGTTATTTATTATTTATATTTTTTAGAGCTTCTTCCAGCTTTACGTTGCAATCTTTTTTTTCAAAAAAGGATTTCCACTGCAATCTGGGCTAGGGTATTTGTCGTCATCATTATTATTTGTCATTGCGAGGAGCGAAGCGACGAAGCAATCTCATTGAATTATTTTATTTGGAGTGCGTCACTTAGTTTAGATCCTTTCAGGATGACAAGCTGAGTGTGAAGTGTAATGCTGATCGAATCTTGAGATTGCTTCGCTGCTTTTGAATTACGTTCGCAGATCTTCAGTCTGGGGAGGTGACGAAAATTCTTTGGAATTTTTGATGGGGTGGTTTTAAAGTGTGAATTTTAAACGTGAATTGTCAGCAGTCAATTTTCCCAGCTTCATATATATTCACAATTCATTTCCTAGCCCCGATAGGAACGGTTACCCCGCAGCCAGGAGTGGGAGGGTTTTAGGGTTTGGTGTTGGAGCGCGTTGGCGCGAGGAGTATGAGTGGATAGCGGGAAATTGCTCCAAAAAAAATAAAATAATTTTACAAGCTTTTATCCCTTTTTATCATTCAACAATTACCACAATAGATGGAATAGTAAGAAAATTATAAATGGTTACTTTTTGATTCCTTACATTTGTAAGGCATTCTGATTTTAAAGAATGAAAATGAATTTACATATGATTGACAAAAGATATAAGGAGACGGTTCATACAGATAAAAACAACTACGAATATATCACAATTTCCAATGACGAGAATAAAGTAAGAATTTATACTTTAAAAAATGGCTTAAAGGTTTTTCTTGCCCAGAATTTTGATGCCCCGAGAATTCAGACGTACATTCCCGTGAGAACTGGAAGCAATAACGATCCTTCTGATAATACAGGTTTGGCGCATTATCTTGAACATATGATGTTTAAAGGAACATCGAAAATAGGAACACAAAACTGGCAGAAAGAAAAAGAGTTATTAGACCAGATTTCAGATTTATACGAGCAGCATAAAGCAGAAAATAACGCTGAAAAAAAGAAAGAAATTTACAGAAAAATAGATGAAGTTTCCCAGGAAGCAAGTCAGTATGCCATTGCCAATGAATATGATAAGGCGATTTCTTCATTAGGTGCAACTGGAACAAACGCACATACATGGTTTGATGAAACGGTTTATAAAAATAATATTCCAAATAACGAACTTGAAAAATGGCTGAAAATCGAAAAAGAAAGGTTTTCAGAAATGGTTTTACGCCTTTTTCATACAGAATTGGAGTCGGTTTATGAAGAATTCAACAGAGCCCAGGATAATGACACGAGATTGGTGAATTATGAGCTGATGGATGCTCTTTTTCCAACGCATCCGAACGGCCAGCAGACAACTCTGGGAAATCCTGAACATCTGAAAAATCCTTCTATGAAGGCGATTCACAAATATTTTGATGAATATTATGTTCCTAATAATTACGCTATGGTTTTGGTGGGAGATCTTGATTTTGAAGAAACGATAAAGCTTTTGGATCAATATTTTGGTACAATTCCTTATAAAGAGCTTCCAAAGAAAACTCCGATTGTAGAAAAACCGATCGCCGGGATTGTAAAAAGAACCGTGAAAAGCCCGACTACGCCGAGAGTTCAGCTTGCCTGGCGCACAGAAAGTTATGGAACAAGGGAAGCCATGCTGGCGGATATTGTCGTGAATGTTTTAAGCAACAGAGGAGAAGCAGGATTGTTGGATTTAAATATCAATCAGACGCAAAAACTGCTTTGGGGACAGGCTTTTTCAGTTGGTTTAAAAGAATACGGTTATTTTTCGATTGTTGCTGTTCCGAAAGAAACTCAAACACTGGATGAAGCCAAGGAAATGGTTTTGGAACAAATTGAATTATTGAAAAAAGGCGAGTTTCCGGATTGGATGCTTCCCGCGATCATCAATGATTTTAAAATTCAGAGAATGAAAGGGCTTGAAACTGCAGACGGATTAGCTACAAACCTTTATGACACGTACATTAAAGGCAGAACCTGGGAACAGGAATTGAATGAAATGGACGAATATGCCGGATTTACAAAAGAAGATGTTGTAGAATTTGCCAATGAATTTTTCAAAGACAATTACGTAATTGTTTACAAGGAAAAAGGAATTAACGACAAATTAGTAAGAGTTGAAAACCCGGGAATTACACCCGTGAAAATCAATCGTGAGTCGCAATCTGAATTTTTAAAGCAGATTTTAGCGGAAAAAACGGAAGATATTCAACCTGAATTTATTGATTATCAGAAAGAAATAAAAACAGCGCAGATTAAAGACAAAAAGCTGAGCTTCGTTAAAAATAAATACAACGATATCGCGCAGATACATTTTATTTTTCCTTTTGGAAGCGATAATGACCGGGAATTGGGCATTTCTACGCAGATTTTACAGTATTTGGGAACGGAAAAATTTTCACCCGAAGATCTGAAAAAAGAGTTCTTTAAAATCGGAATTAGCAATGATTTTAAAACAAATAACGACCAGCTTATAATCTCCTTAAATGGCTTGGAAGAAAACATTGAAGAAGGCATACAGCTGCTTCAACACTGGATGTATAAGGTGAAGCCCGACCAGGAAATTTACAGGCAGTTTGTAGAAACGGTCCTGGAAAATCGTGAAGCTACCAAAAAAGATAAAAACCGTATCATGACTGCTTTGACCAATTATACAAAGCTTGGTGAATTTTCCCGTTTTACGGATATTATTTCAAAAGAAGAGCTTGAAAACAGCAATGTCGAGGCGTTTACAGACAGGATGAAAAAGCTGTTTAAATACAACTATCAGATATTTTTCTACGGGAAAGATTTTGAAAATTTTAAAGGATATATTGACAAATATGTCGAAACGGAAAGCCTCCAAGTTCCTGAACCAAAGCAATATCCGGAACCCGAAACCAAAGGAAATGTGTATTTTATCAATTACGATATGGTGCAGATGGAAATGAGTAAGATCGGAAGAGGTCATGACGTAAATACCGCCAACTTCGGAAAGATCAATGTTTTTAATGAATATTTCGGGAGAGGATTGTCCTCAATTGTTTTTCAGGAAATCCGTGAGAGTAAAAGTTTAGCGTATTCGGCGTATGTTTCTTATGCTGCAAATTCGGAACTTTCTCATCCTGATTATGTTACGACCTATATCGGAACACAGCCGGACAAGCTTCAAATTGCCGTCGATACAATGGATGAGCTGATGAATGAGCTTCCTGAAGTGCCAACTCAGTTTGAAAATGCAAAAAATGCCGCCTTAAAACAAATTGCTTCCACAAGAATCACCAGAACGAATATTTTCTTTAATACATTAAGGTTGAAAAAATTAAACATTCATCACGATTTTAGGAAAAATATTTATGAGCAGATTCAAAATTTAACTTTTGAAGATATCAAGCAGTTTTATCAGACAGAAATTAAACCTTTACACTTTAATACAGCCATTATCGGTAAAAAAGAAAACCTCAATAAGGAAGCTGTCAATCAAATGGGAACCTTCTCGGAATTGAGTTTAAAAGATATTTTCGGACATTAAATGGAAGCCACGAAGTGGCGACTTAACAACAGTCAGGATGATACAAATAAATTTTACAAAAAGAGACTTCTAAAAAGTCTCTTTTTTCTATGTCATAACGCAATCCCCGTCACCATCCTGATAATCAGGATTGAAATTCGGTGGAAGATGGTGAATCAATTCTTTGTGGAATAAATACCTTCTCTCGAAATTTTTTTGATAGATTTTAGGAAATTTTTTCGTTGAATTTATTTTTTGATTCAATTTAGTCTGATAGCTGGTCAGCATTTTAACTTTATTTTTTACTATGAAATAATTTAAAAAGTTGACAAATTTATCTAAATCTTCATTTGAAAATAAATACGAAACCTTCAAATGTCCGTCTCTTAAAAGTAGGAGAGAACAGGTAATTAAATTATTATTTTTATTATAAATTTTAATCCAGAAATATTTAAATTCTTCTGCAAAACTTGAGAAAAGGTAATTTTTATTCTCCTTTTTACTTTCCAAAACCCAAGGATTTTCTATTAACCAATTAATTTCTCCCGCATTTCTGTTGCTGTGGAATTTTGAAATAAAATTGGCACTTTCGGAATCAATTGTATCAATAATTTCAAACTTAAAATCAGGTTTTTTGATAAAGCTGTTTTTAACGGAAATAAAAGAATTGATAATTTGATCTAAAACACTAAAAATTGGTTTAAAATTTTTTGTTGAAGTTTTTTTTGACGGAATTAAAGTTTTAAAATCTGTCCTGAAATAATATCTTTTCCCGATTTTGGGCTGGATATATTCAAATACCCCGGTTTTATTGTATAAATTTTCTGCTTCTTTGGTGAATTCTGTGATGGCAATATTTTCGTTATAATCTTCAAATGCTTTATTTAACAGCGTTTGTGCAATCCTTTTTCCACGAAATTCATTGCTCACGTACAAAGTGCTTAACCACGCGTAATTGAATATTTTTCCGTCAATTTTAAAATTATCGGGAAAACATCCTAAATATCCGGCTAATTTTTCATCATCAAAAGCAAGAAAAAGCAACGTTTGATCATCATTTGCCTTTGGATTTTTAATCTGGGAAATTGCCCTGTGCTTTGTAATAGGCAGAAAATCATGCTTTTCGAAATCACCGGATGATACAAATTCTTCAAGACCTTTTTTATCTAATGTTTTAAGATGTATCATTTTCTTAAAATGGTGTTTTTGTTAAAAATTTTCTTCAAATTGAAATAAGCGATTTCTTTTTTTAATATTAATTCCGCATTTTCACCAGTTTCCATCGGGATTCTTTGAAAGTTTTTTTCAATGCTGTCTAATTTGATTCCTGCGCTGCCAAAAGTGCAAAACATATCCTGGTTTTTAAATAATTCATCAAAGAATTTTTTTTCAACGCCAAAATCTGTAAACGGAAAAGCAAAACTATCATATAAAAAATTATTTTCCTTCAAATAATCAAATGTTTTTTGTGTGGTCTCGAGTTTTTGGCTTAAAGTCAATTCGTTATACAAAGGATGATCCCAGCTGTGAGATGAAATCCCGAATCCTTTCTGAGTTAAAATATTTAATTGATCGAAGCTTAAATATGGTTTTTGTTCGTTTAAAAACGAATTAAAGTTGATTTCAAGTATGTCAGCAAGATGATCAAGAAGTTCTTTTTTTGAATAGCTGATTTTTAAAATTTGCTGTTTAAGATTTTCTTTTGATGATAAAATGTTGTAAATCTCAGGATTAATAATTTTATTTTTCTCAATTTCATTAATAATTAAACTTGCTTTACAACGAAACATCAAGTCCTGGTTGTCAATAAAAGCAGGATTGATAAAGTTGACGGCATAAATCCCTTTTCTTTCTAAAATAGGAACTACAACATCATAAAATTCCCTGAAGCCATCATCAAAAGTAAGTAAAGCGATCTTTTTTTTAGGCTTGAAATTACCTTTTACGAAATCTTTAAATTCATCCCAAGTTACAAACTGAAAATACTTTGAAAAAAAATCTATATCTGCTTCAAACTGCTTTACATTTTTATATTGTATGATGTGATTAAGATGTGTAAGATTTTCATCAGAAACGCAATGATAAACAGGAAGACAATAATCTAAAGGGAAAGTTTCATTAAAATTTTCCTTTTCAAAATTCGCTAAAAAATTGATGATTCTGTCTTTGATCATTACGTTGTTATTAATAAAAAAAATCTACTTAAATTAAACCGGAAAAGGCAAATTTAAATAGATTTTTAAGATTTTATGGTTAAAAATTACTTTACAACTTTCATTTCATCGATCAGCCATTTTGAATCGGCAAATTTATCGATGATAAAAAGGATATATTTTGTGTCAACCATAATATTTCGGCTGAAACGGGGATCATAATTGATATCGCTCATTGTACCTTCCCATTGTCTGTCGAAGTTTAATCCCACAAGATTTCCGTTGGCATCCAAAGCCGGACTTCCTGAATTTCCGCCCGTTGTGTGGTTGGTTGCCGTAAATCCTACAGGTACATCGCCGGTTTTATCTTTATAATTTCCAAAATCTTTTTTAGAGTAAAGATCAATCAGCTTCTTAGGAACGTCAAACTCGTAATCTCCCGGAATATATTTTTCCATTACCCCTGCCAAATGCGTCTGATAATCGTAAGAAACGGCATCTCTTGGTGAAGAACCTTTCACTTTTCCATAGGTTACACGAAGCGTGGAATTGGCATCCGGGAAAAATTTTCTGTCTTTATCCGTTGACATTTGCTGAGCCATGAACGTTTTTTGCAAACCATCAATTTTTGCCTGCATCGAAGTAAACTGAGGGTCCGCTTTTGCCATGTAAGTATCTCTCATGGCAACATAAAGCTGATAAACAGGATCTTTTTTCAATGTTTTGATCAATTTATCCTGATTAGAAAATGCTTTGTCAATGTCTTTGTTCAAAGAAGTTCCGTTCACTTCAGATCTTCCTGAGATGATCGAATTTTTAGAAATTTCTTCTATATTTTGAATGTTTTGGTTTTCATTTTTATACTTTTCAAAGCCTGCAGGTAAAAACTGTGGAGCTGTTTTGTTGGCATAGAGAGCCAATAATTTTGCCGTTACTTTTGCATCCAGTTCACCACTGTAATCTTTGTAGAATGCTGCAAGTTTGCTTTTTGTTTTGGCAAGTTCTTTTTCATCCATTCTTCCGGCTTCTACTGCTGCGATGTAGTTGTAATAATCACCGGCAAGCTTCAATGTTTCCGCATTTCTGATTACTTCCGTGTAATAGGCATTATTTAAAGCAAAAGGGGCCTGATCGGTGTATAATTTATTTAGCTGGTCAATAGTTGACTTAATCTCAGGATTTTTAGAGACTAAAGAACCTTCATACATTACTTTTTTCTGAACGGCATTTGATTTTTTCAACCCTTCAGCTTCACCTATCCATTTTTTCCAATAGTTGGCTACAGAAGCGTATTTTGAGGCATATTTGATACGTGTTGCATTGTCTGCACGCATTTTTTCGTCTAACGTTTTTAAAGCAACGTCACGAACTGCGATTTTTGCAGGATCAATTTCCGTCATGATCTTCTCAACAGCAATTGCCGGAAGATATTCCGTTGTTCTTCCCGGAAATCCGAAGACAAAAGTGAAGTCGTTCTCGTTTTTATCCTTAATGGAAACCGGAAGATAGTGCTTCGGAACGTAAGGAACGTTGTCTTTTGAATATTCTGCAGGCTTGTTGTTTTTATCGGCATAAATTCTGAACATCGAGAAATCTCCCGTATGTCTTGGCCAAACCCAGTTGTCGGTATCAGAACCGAATTTCCCGATGCTTTGCGGCGGTGCGCCTACCAAACGGATATCTTTGAAGGTTTCGATTGTGTAAGCGTAATATTTATTTCCGTAATACATTGATTTTACGGAAATTGACTGATAAGGCTCAGTTTTCTGAGAGTTTTTATAAACTTCAGTATTTTTTGCGATTTGTTTTGAAAGTTCAGGTTCTGTAAGATGGTCTGTTCCTTCTAAAATTTGATTCGTAACTTCTTTGATATCTACGATAAAATCTACGGTTACCCCCGGATTCTCAAGTTCTCCGCTCATATTTTTAGCCCAGAAACCGTTTGATAAAAGGTCATTTTCTACGGTAGAATGTGCCTGAATCTGTCCATAGCCGCAATGGTGATTGGTCAGCAATAATCCTTTAGGAGAAATAATTTCAGCAGTACAGCCTCCGTTGAATTGTACGACCGCATCTTTTATGCTTGGTTTTTGAGGATTGAAGATATCTTTGGCGGAAATTTTCATTCCTAAGTCTTTCATTTCCTTTTCATTAAGCTCTGTCGGGATCCACATTCCCCCGTACTGCTGGGCAAAAGCCATCGTTGCCGGCAAAAGAAATACAGATAGAAGTATCTTTTTTGTCATAATCAAAATTTTGCCCAATTTACAAAGAAAAAGGGAGATTTTGATTATGAAAACGGTGAATTGTGAATCGTTAATGGTGAATTTTTACCTGCTGATTTGACTGAGTTTTTTTAATAATTGACAATTGACCTTTCACAATTGACTTATTTATTTTTTAAAACTGATACGCAATAATCTGAATATCTTCTCTGAGGTCTTTCATCAAGGCTTCATGATTGCGGTTTTTTCCTGTGAGAATCCAGGTTGTGGCGAGATTTCCCTGTGTATATTGTTGTTTTGAAATGATAAATTTTAATTGATGCTTTTTAAAAAGATCTTCACAGTGAGGAAGGAATTTAGCTTCCGTGACGGCGATTTTATATTCACGTATTTTGTGATTTTTATCAATATATTTCTCAAAAAAGGTAAGAAAGCTTAAAACTATTAATACCAAAAGGGTTCCTAAAAAGGCAAGATAAACGTAGCCCGATCCGACTGACATTCCGATGGATGCTGTAGCCCAAATGGTCGTCGCGGTTGTAATTCCTTCAATTTTATTATCACCTTTAAAAATAACCCCGGCGCCCAGAAAACCTATTCCTGTAATAATATTGGCTGCAATACGGTCCTGATCATTAACGCCGATTTTAATGGAAAGCATGGTAAAAAGGCAGGCTCCGAAACAGACAAGGATAAATGTCCGTAATCCTGCAGATTTGTTTCTGTATTCCCGTTCTGTGCCGATAAAAAGCCCTAAAAGCACGGAAATGAATATCAGTAAAAGTTCATTTTTGATAGAATGATCCTGTAAAAATTCCATGTTTTATATTTTAACTTAATGCAGATAAAAATACGATAAAATCTTCAGATTTATGGCTTTAAAAGCAAAAAAGACTGCCTAAAGACAGTCTTTTATTGATAGGTATTGATAATTAATTCTTAATAAATTTCTGCGTTACAGATTTATCTTTTGTGAATAATTTAATGATATAATTTCCTTTTGTAAGTGCGGAAACATTGACAGAATTGTCTGTTACGCTTGTAGAATTTAAAATTCTTCCCGAAGCGTCATAGATTTCTGCTTTTACAACTTTCTCTTTTGATTTAATGAATAAAACATCTTTCGCCGGATTCGGATAAGTGCTGAACTGCGTTTTATCATGATTAATTTCCGTTGTTCCTAGAATATTCTGAACAGTTGTTGTGTAATTATTCGTGATAATCGGAGCATTGTAATCGAAATAAATATTGGCTTTATTGCTGAAGCTGTCGCCAAGATTTAAGGTAGATTTTGTTTTAATTTTAAATGAAACATATCCGTCGTTTGTTGCATCATTGAAAGGAAGCTGTATGTTTTCAAAAATAAATTCTGCGGTGTTTCCTGTAATTTTTGTGTTAAAACTGTGGCTTGCGGTAAGAGGAACTAAGCTTGAAATATCAAATTTTGTAGCATCGATATCATCTTTTACCACAATATTCTGTGCATTTGCCGTTCCTGTATTTTCAAATCTGATCACGTAATGTACATAATCCCCAACTTGAGCCTGAGTAATAGAAGTTCCTTCAAGACAGGTTTTATCGTTCGGGTCAAAAGAATTGACAACCGTTTGATGTAATGTAAATGTATTGTCTAAAGGGGTCTCATCCGCTGCTCCGTTAATCTGCGCCGTGTAATGAAGAATATCACCTCCGTTTAAAGCCGGGGTCTGAGTTGGAGTATTTAAAAGGAAAAGTGCAAAAATCTCTCTCGTTTCGAATGGAAGAAGATTGGTGAAATTCCAGCTTAAGGATCCTGTTGACTGAGAGGCAGGCGCAAGAGTAGAGCTTGTGTAATTCATCAGGTCATCATTATAATTGAATGCTAGATTTCCTGATTGTGTTGTTGTGCCTTTGTTTTTATAGATAATTTTATATACTCCTGTAAAGCCCGGAGCAGCCAGTATTACAGGAATTATTACAACTTCCAGGTCATTGTGTGTTCCGTTGGCTGTAAGACAGAAGTTTTGTGTCAGCGGGCTGGTTTGTGTCGGGAAATTTACGGTAAAGCTTGTTGGTGAAATAGTAAAATAAGCAGGATTTTCAATAACCGGCGTAACCGTATGAGTTCCACTTTGTACGGGTAATGTATAATTTCCTGAATGATCCGCAATAAAGCTTCCGATACCTCCGGTTCCTACAATATTAAATTTTTGAAAAGCCTTATTTAAATCATTGCTGCTGCAGCCATTATTGTCAGAATCATATTTTACATTTCCCAATATAGTATGGAAGATTCCTCCGGGTGTAAAACTACAGTATGAGTTGGCAATGAAATGATTACCATTATAATTAGACAAAATTTGCATATAATAATTCTCCAGAAAAATGTTGCTGTCTATGCAGGCATATTTTAAATTAGGAATATTTTCAAAATTTGTGGCGCTTTCATAACTGCCGTTTTTTATAAAAAGATATTGTAAAGAAGGCGTGTTACCTACCAAAAGGTCTTGCAGATTGGTCTGCGCATTCAGATTAATAGTCTGCAAATTAGTGTGCATGGAGCTAAAACCTTTAATTTTAGTAAGCCCTGTTAAATCAATTGAAGAAATAGGATTATTTCCAAAATATAAATATTCTAAATTTGGTAAACCGGCTACATTTAAAGCACTTAAATTATTGCTGTCACAGTCTAAAGTTTTTAAATTTGGTTTATTGGCCAGATTTAAAGAGGTTAACTGATTTCCACTACAACGTAAATCTTCCAAACTGGGCAGGTTAGAGATGTTTAACGAAGTAAGTTGGGTCGAACGGCACCAAAGCCACTTTAAATTAAGTAAATTATTGGCATTCAAAGAGGTTATCGGATTATAAGAAACGTGTAGCTGTTGTAAATTGGGCAGGGAAGTAGCATCTACAGCGGTCAGATTATTAAAATCAACATTTAAGTATTTTAAATTCTGAAATGCTTCAACTCCGGACAGATTGGTAATTAAATTTATTGTCTGGTTCTGAGTTGCTCCAAGAAATAAATTATAGACCGTTAAAGCTTCACTCACCTCAATTTCATTATTTGAATTAAGGTCAATCTTTATATTATTGTGATTAATATCCTGGGCGGTATTGTTGGTGACATTGGCTGCCAGTAATTTTGCTTTTAAAACCGGATCCGGGATATTTACGATTTGTGCCTGAAATACAGAAAACAAAATCATCAACATGATTAAGTAGATTTTTTTCATGAATTCTTATTAGTTTGTTATTTTTTTTAATCGTTTATTAATGAATGCACAAAAATAAACCATTGAAACGATATCTCAATGGCTCATTATGTAATTATTTTTAAACAATAGATTATTGCTTTTCAATTAGATCTAAAAACTGCTGTTCATCAAGGATTTCAATTGTTCCGATGTCCTGCGCTTTTTTTAGTTTGCTTCCGGCTTTCTCGCCTACAACAAGGAAATTCAGGTTTTTAGAAACAGCAGAAATATTTTTTCCGCCGTGTTTTTCTACCATTTCTTCGGCTGCTTCTCTTGTGAATAATGACAGTTTCCCGGTAAAAAGGAAGGTTTTTCCGTCTAAAACATTGGATAAAACTTCATTGGTATTTTCTCCTTTTTCAAGCTGAACGCCATAAGATTTTAAGCGTTCCAGCATTAAAATATTTTCAGGATTTTTGAAAAATTCTACAATGCTCACCGCAATTTTAATTCCGATATCTTCAACCTGGCAAAGTTCTTCTTCAGAAGCGTTTTTCAAGTCTTCAATAGTCGGGAAGTTTTTAACTAATTTCTTTGCAACCGTTTCTCCGACGTGCTTTATCCCAATTCCGTACAAAACTTTTTCAAACGGAATTTCTTTTGATTTTTCGATTCCCGTGATGATATTTTGAGCAGATTTTTCAGCCATTCTTTCCAACGGAAGAAGCTGTTCTTTTGTTAAAGCATAAAAATCGGCAGGGTTTTCAATTAATCTTTCTCTGTAAAGCTGCTCGATCGTTTCGCTTCCCAGATTATCAATATTTAAAGCTTTTCTGGAAACATAATGAATCATTCTTCCCACAACCTGTGGCGGACAATGCAGCTCATTCGGACAAAAATGAATTGCCTGATCTACAATTTTTACAAGCTCTGTTCCGCATTCGGGACAATGTTTGATGTATTCAATTTCCTTGCTTTCGGAAGTTCTTTTTTCTGTATTTACGCCAACGATTTTAGGAATAATTTCACCTCCTTTTTCTACATAAACGAAATCATTTTCATGTAAATCGAGTTTTTTGATAATATCTTCATTATGTAAAGACGCTCTTTTTACGATGGTTCCGGCAAGCAAGATCGGTTTCAGGTTGGCAACCGGAGTGATCGCGCCCGTTCTTCCGACCTGATAAGAAACACTTTGTAATTGGGTTTCCACTTTTTCAGCTTTAAATTTATAAGCCATTGCCCAGCGTGGAGATTTTGCGGTATATCCAAGCTGTCTTTGTTGCTGTAATGAATTGACTTTTAATACAATCCCGTCAATCTCAAAAGGTAAATGATGACGTTCTGCATCCCAAAAATTGATAAATTCTTTTACCTGATCCAAAGTTGTACACAATTTTGCCTGTTGAGAGGTCTTGAAGCCCCAGGTTTTAGCTTTTTCAAGAAGTTCCCAATGGGTCTCGGCAGGGATTTCCTCAGAAATATATTGATACAAAACGGATGAAAGAGAACGTTTTCTCACTTCTGCGCTGTCCTGCATTTTTAAGCTTCCGCTTGCCGTATTCCGTGGATTCATAAAAGGGTCTAAACCTTCTTCTTCACGCAGTTTATTGATCTTATCGAAATTTTTTCTGGTTAAATAAATCTCCCCGCGCATAAAAAAATGATTCGGAAAATCACCTTTCAACGTCAGAGGAATATCTGAAATGGTTCTTACATTTGCAGTAATTTCATCACCCTGAAAACCGTCTCCACGGGTCACAGCCTGCACCAGCTTCCCGTTTTCATATAAAATAGAAATCGAAGCGCCGTCGTATTTCAGTTCTGCAACAAATTCTACAGGATCAGCAATCGTTTTGATGATTCTTTTTTCCCAGTCTTCCAGATCATCAAAATCATAAGAATTATCGAGAGAATACATTCTGAATTTATGCTGAATCGTCGGGAAATTTTTCGTCACAGCCCCGCCAACACGCAAAGTAGGAGAATTATCATCGTGAAATTCCGGATATTGGGCTTCAAGCTCCTGAAGTTCTTTTAATTGAGCATCAAATTCGAAATCTGAAATGGTAGGCTCATCCAGAATATAGTAATTGTAATTATGCTGATGCAGTTCCTCACGAATCTGTTCTATCTTTTGTTGAATGTTTTCGGACATTGGTTTTCTATCTTTTAAGCAAAAATAACTAAAGTAATTTCATTTAAAAAATAAGAGAATTAAATATTGTAATAAAATTAAAATCACGTAACATATTTTAACCGATTGATTTTGATTAGAATAAATTACATGTTTACATTGATTTAACATCATGTTATGATTTAATTGAAAAATTGTTAAAACTCCCTTAAACACTCGTCTCATTAAGTCAGAATACCTTTGCGCCAGCTAATTTGAAGAAATGAAAAAAGTAAAGATTGTATTGGGTTTATTATTCCTGAGTATGGGAACGATGGCATACGCGCAAACTACACAGGCTTCGATTGTAGGAAAAGTGACAGGCATCGGAAATGCAGCTCAGGAAAAAGTTAAAGTAACGATCGTCAACGAATCGACGGGTTTTAAAACGGAAACGGAAACAAACTCGAAAGGAGAGTATATTTTTAAGGAAATCCCATTGGGAGGGCCTTATACGGTACTTGTAAACGACGAAAAAAAAGAAGGGTACAACGTAAACTTCGGCGACCAGGTTACGGTAAACGTAAATCTTGGTACCGGAGAAAAAACGATCGAAGAAGTAATCGTTACCGGAAATCTTAAAAATAAAATCGGAAACTTAGGCGCTGCAACAGCAATCACTGCAAAAAATATCGGAATCCTTCCTGTGAACGGAAGAAATTTCGCCAGCCTTGCCGATCTTTCTCCTTTGAGTGGAAAAAACGGAAATTTATCCGGTCAGCTAGGTTCTTCAACGAACTTCACGATTGACGGGATGACAGCGAAAAACCCAACTTCTGCAGGAGCGACAACAAGCCGAAGCGGTGCGCCATTCTCAATTTCAATTGAAGCAGTTCGTGAATTTAAAGTGACCACCAATCAATATGATGTAACGCTGGGAAGAAGCGGTGGTGGTACGGTAAGTGCCGTAACGAAATCAGGAACCAATAAGTTTTCGGGAAGCGCCTGGGAATATTTAAGAACAAACTGGCTTTCGAGTCCGTACGACATCAGAGGGAATAAAAGAGAAAATGATTTCTCGACTTCTCAGTTCGGTTTTTCATTGGGCGGACCGATCATTAAAAATAAATTACACTTCTTTGCGGCTTGGGATCATCAGTTGGATTCAAGACCGTTGCAGATTGCTGACATCAAATCGCATGATGATGAGCTGAGATTGAATACAACAACAGCAACGCTTAATAAATTCTTAGATGTCGCAAGAGCAAAATACGGCGTTGGAAACACGCCACAGTTCGGAAGCTTCGACAAAGTAAGAAATTCTGATACAGGATTTTTACGTTTAGACTGGCAGATTAACGACAAAAACTTATTGACATTAAGAAATAACTTTACTTACGATTTAAATAAAAACGGATTGGCAGACAATACTGCGATCAATTTCTATGAATCTTACGGGAACGACAAAAACTGGGACAACAGCTTGCTATTGACTTTAAGATCAAACTTAAAGCCTAATATGACCAACGAATTGAAGGCTCAATATTTATACACTTCGCAGGACAGTTACCAGAATGATGAATTGGGACACGCTGTTCCTAGGGCAATCGTAGAAAATGTACTTTCTAATATCGACGGGAAAGACCGTGGGACGAATATTCAGATCGGAGGTCACCGTTTCGGGCAGGAAGGTTTCAGAAATAATGTTATTCAGGTTGTAGACAACTTATATTACAACACCGATAAAATCAAATATACTTTCGGTGCTGATTTGATGTACACAAAAGCAAGATCAGTATATGGAAGTGAGGTGAACGGTAGATTCCATTTCAGGGAAGCGGCAACAAACCCCAGCAATCTTTTCAATTTTGAAAACATGACGGCTTACAGATTCTACAGAGAAGTTCCTTTGGTGGACGATCCTTCTGTAAAGTCTAATATCTGGAATGTAGGAGTTTACGGTCAGTTGCAGACAAAAATTGTAAAAGGTCTTGATTTAATGGCTGGTTTAAGATTGGATTACGGAGGATATCCTAAAGCTCAGTTTAATCAGAAATTATTTGATCAAATGGGAATCAGAACCGATAATCAGATCAAATCATTCGTTATTCAGCCAAGATTCCAGTTTGATTGGAATATTAATGAAGGAAATAAGGATTTCGTGAAATTCGGTGCCGGAATTTTCTCTTCGGATATCAACAATTATATGGTTATCAATAATTTGGTGTTTGACGGAAATCATTTGGCTACTGTGGATGTTAACCCTTCCCAGATTGGTCTTACTCCGGATTTTATCAGTTATAGAAATGATTACGGAACGGTTCCTACCCTTTCGCAATACCAGCTTCCAACGATTAACTATACAGGAGAAGATGCAAAAATCCCAATCGTTTATAAGGCAAATATCTCTTATACCCACTTCTTTAACGAAAGATTCAGAGCGGGAGTTGCGGGTTACATGGCTTTAGGGAGAAATAATTACTTCTATTACGACAGAAACATGGTGTCAAACCCATATTTTACATTAAGCAATGAAGGAAACAGAGGAGTTTATGTTCCTTTAAGCTCAATCAATGCCAACGGAACATTAGACTGGAAAGCGGGAAGAATTAACCAAAATTTCGGAAGAGTTCTAGAGCTTGTAAGCGATGGTAAAGTAAACCAGTTCTCGTTCGTGGTCGACACAAGTTACCGTTATTGGAGAGATGGTGAAATCACAGCAAGCTACACATGGTCTGACATCAAAGATAACACCTCATACAACGGAAATGTAGCCAACTCAGCGACCTTATCAACAATGGTGCAGGGTGATCCGAGAGATTTGAGAATGTCATATTCTGATAACCAGTTCCGTAACAAAATCGTGTTGTATGGTAACTCACCGACAATTGCAGGATTCACAATCGGGATCAGATATTCAGGAATCGGAGGAACACGTTTCTCTTTAACGGCGGGAGGAAATATTAACGGAGATTTCGTTGATACAAATGATCTGGCGTATGTTTTCCCAAATCTTACACAGACTTTAATTGAAAATCCTGAAGTGGGAGATGCATTGAAAAATTACATCACGGATTACAACAATAAAATCGCAGAAAGAAACGCCGGTAAAAACGGATTCTACGGAGTTTGGGATATTCGTGTAGCGAAAAAAATCAAGTTTGAAAAAATCGGTGCTTTTGAGCTTTCGGTTGATATTTTTAACTTCGCTAACTTGCTTAACAAAGAATGGGGCGTTAACAAATCATACGGAAATACTGCTTTATACAGAATTACAGGTTTCGATGCAGCGACAAAACAGTTTAAATACAGCTTGAATACAAGTGGTTTGGAACCTTTGTCAGGAAATCCTTATCAGATTCAGATTGGAGCGAAATATTCATTCTAAAAAATGTGAAATGTGAATGGTCAATTGTGAATTTAGTATAGAGCCAATTAATTAAGCATCTTATTGACAATTGACTTGCAAAGCAAAATTGACCATTCACTTTAATACATAGTGAATTAACTTTGTAATCAATTTTAAAGTGATATTTTTATAATTGATAATTGACTTGCAAAGCAAAATTGACCATTCACTTTAATACATAGTGAATTAACTTTGTAATCAATTTTAAAGTGATATTTTTATAATTGACAATTGACTTGCAAAGCAAAATTGACCATTCACCTTAATACATAGTGAATTAACTTTGTAATCAATTTTAAAGTGATATTTTTATAATTGACAATTGACTTGCAAAGCAAAATTGACCATTCACTTTTTAATAATAATTATCTCATTATATTATGAAAAAAATTATCTTAGGGTTAGCAGTTTTAAGCACAATTGTAATGAACGCACAAACCCAAATTATAGCACACAGAGGTTACTGGCAGACACAACCTCCAACAACGGAAAATTCGATCAAATCGTTAGAAAATGCCCAGAATTTGAAAATTTACGGTTCTGAATTCGATGTTAGAATGACGAAAGACGGTGTTTTGGTGGTAAATCACGATGAGCATCACGAAAAAATGGAAATTTCAGAAACCGATTTCAAGGAATTGAAAAAAGTGAAATTATCAAACGGTGAAGATTTTCCAACGTTAAAAGATTATTTAAAGCAAGGAAAAAAAGATAAAGCGTTAAAGCTTATTGTTGAGATTAAACCAGACAAAACGAAGGAAAAAGAAGATGAATTGACCGCAAAAACCATCAAAATGGTGAAAGATATGAAGCTGGAATCTCAAAGTGAGTTTATTTCTTTCAGCTTGAATATCTGCAAAGAAATTAAAAGACTTGAGCCGACATTCAAAGTTCAGTATCTGAAAGGAGAATTGTCTCCGGAGCAGATCAAAAAAGAAGGTTTAGACGGAATCGACTATCACTACAGCATTTTCCAGAAAAACCCGACCTGGATTTCGGAAGCAAAAGCATTAGGTTTAGTGACCAACGTCTGGACGGTAAATGATGTGGCAATCGCAAATGAATTAAAAGCGCAGGGGGTAGATTTTATCACGACAAATATTCCTGATCAGCTGAAATAATTACTTTTTACTTTTATATATTAGATTCAGAGATTTTTTTACGCCTGTCTTCTTTGGGAGACAGGCTTTTTTTGTGGTTAAATTTTAGCTTAAATACAATTGATTTTTAACCTGAAATATATTGTCCTAATTTGATATTTTCAGTAATAATAAGGGAGAAAGACGATAAAATTATGCAAAACATATTAAATAGTTGTATTAAGTTTGCTTAATTGTTTTAATGGGTTGTTAATCAAAAGCGTATGTATTTTTGTTAATAATAAATTCATATAGTGTTTAATAATTATTTAATAAACGTTAAAGTGATGTTAAAAGCTTAATCATAATGTCGTTCTAATTTTGCGCAAACAAAAAAGGATATGCGTAAAGAGACACAAAAGTTGTTGGTTTTAGCTCTTCTGGGATTAGTAAGTGTCAATTTGGCGGCACAGCAGAAAGCTAAAAAAGACACTATTAAGAACATTGACGAGGTCGTAGTAACGGCTTTGGGGATCAAAAGGCAGGACAGATCTTTGGGATACGTTGCTGAAACCATTAAGTCTGATGAGTTGCTGAAAACTCAGAATAATAACTGGTCACAGGCATTAGAAGGAAAGGTTGCAGGACTTAAAATTCAGACCGCCGGAGCAGGGCCTTTGGGAAGCTCAATCATCAAATTACGTGGAGATATTTCCATGAACCCCGACCAGAACAATGCCCTGATCGTTGTAGATGGTGTTCCGATGAATAATAATACAACAGGAACAGGCTTCTCAGCTTACGGTGCCGGTTCAAAAGCAGATTTACCGATCGATTACGGAAACGGGATCAACACCATCAACCCTGATGATATTGAATCGATCACAGTGCTGAAAGGTTCTACAGCATCCGCTTTATATGGTTCAAGAGGGGCCGGCGGTGCGATCATGATCACCACAAAATCCGGAAAGAGCAAAAATGGGAAAGTTCAGATTTCCTTAAACTCTTATTCCAGCTATGATACCGTATTGAAATGGCCTGATTATCAGTATGAATACGGTCAGGGAACCATGCAGAAAGATACAAACGGAAATTACTTTTACTCTTACGGAGCTTCTCCGGACGGGGTAAGCACCGGAGGAACAAGTAGTGCTTTCGGACCGAAATTCGCCGGACAATATTATTTCCAGTATGATCCAGCAACGGAAGGCCAGAGTGCAACAAGACAATTGTGGCAGCCTTATAAAGATAATATCAAAGGTTTTTGGCAGACAGGAACAACGTTTTCAAACAATATCTCTTTAGAAGCTTCAAACGAAAATACATCTTTCAGATCATCTTTAACGTATTTAAAGAATGAATGGATGATGCCGAATACAGGTTTCGACAGATTTAATGCCGCTTTTTCAGTTGATCATAAATTAAATGAAAAATTAAAGATCGGTATTAAATTCAATTATAATAAAACAAAGAGTGACAACTTGCCTGCGACAGGATACAGCAACCAGTCGATCTCTTATTTCATGATTTTCCAGAACCCGAATGTCGATTTATCTTGGTATGCACCGATCTGGAAAGCCGGAAAAGAGCAGGTTGATCAGATTCACCCGTTCAGCTCATTCATTGATAACCCTTATCTGATCGCCTACGAAATGCTGAATGGTGTTGATAAAAATTTCATCACTGGAAACGTGAATCTTAGCTATAAAATTACTAAAAACTTCGACGTAATGCTGAGATCAGGAATGGAATTAACCAATGAGCTGCGTACTCAGAAAAGACCGTGGAGCTCCGCAAACTATCTTCAGGGAATGTACAGGGAGCAGCATATCAGGTTGATGGATTTGAATAATGATGTATTATTTACGTATAAAAATAAATTCAACGATTTTGATTTTAGCGCGTCAGCCGGAGGAAATATCCGTTATTCGGAATATACAATGAATGATTATCTGGCAGAAGGCCTTCAAAAACCGGGACTTTATACGATGCCAAACGGGATATCAACCATCATAAAATTCGCAAAACCAAGCGATAAGCAGGTTAACAGTGCCTATGCTTTGGCGACTTTAAGCTATAAAAATCTTGCTTTCTTAGATCTTACCGCAAGAAATGACTGGAGCAGCACGCTTCCAAAAGAAAACCGTTCTTATTTCTATCCATCGGTTTCTACATCGTTTATTATTTCAGATATTTTCAAATTAACGTCTGATAAATTCAATTACTGGAAATTAAGAGCTTCATGGTCTAAAGTAGGAAATGATACAAATCCTTATCAGCTAATTAAATATTATAACAACAGTGATTTTGCTGGCTCCGTGGAATCTCCGGCAACGTATCCGAATCCGAATCTGAGACCCAATATGATCACCAATATGGAAGCTGGTATGGATATCGGCTTCCTTAAAAACAGAGTTAATTTTACCGTTACAGCCTATCAGAATAATTCTAAAGATCAGATTGTTACCATCCCTGCATTATGGGAAACAGGCTACAGCGGACGAGTAATCAATGCGGGAGAAGTAAGAAACAGAGGTCTTGAATTAACTTTAAATACATATCCGATCAGAAATAAAAATTTCTCTTGGAGCGTAAATGCCAACTGGTCTACAAATAAAAACAAAATCCTTTCCATTCCTGATGAGTTTCAGGGGCAGCCTTACACCATGGGAAGTGTAGGTGGAGTAGTGTATTACAATGCCGTTGTAGGAGGTTCTCTGGGAGATATGTACGGTTACGGACTGATGTATTCTCCTGACGGAAAAGTGATTTATGGAAGTGACGGCTTAACAGGCAAGCCAACTCAGATGAAGAAAATCGGAAACGCTTACGCAAAATGGAGAGCCGGCCTTCAAAACGAGTTCAGATATAAAAATGTTACGGTAAGTTTCTCATTTGACGGGCAGTACAAAGGGATGGCGTATTCACAGTCTCACCATAAGATGACAGAACAGGGAAAACTTGAGCATACCTTGATCGGAAGAGATAACCCTGGAGGTTTGATCATTGGAGAAGGGGTTGTACAAAATTCTGACGGCTCATTCTCTACAAATACAAAAGGAGTTTTGGCGTCAGCTTATTACGCAGATTACTACAGAAGAGCCAACGTGGAAACAAATACATTCGATACGTCTTTCATTAAATTAAGAGACGCCAGAATTTCATATTCTTTCCCGAAAACTGTTACCCAGCAGCTTAAAATTACAGATCTTACTTTGGCGTTATTCGGGAGAAACCTTTGGATGTGGACGAAGTTCCCACTATTCGATCCGGAAGCTGCAACGCTTAATGACAATCAGATCACGCCGGGGGTCGAAATGGGTCAGTTACCGACTGCAAGAACGGTAGGAATTCAGCTTAATGTTAAATTTTAAAATTTAAAATCATGAAAAAATTACTTTTAAATATACTATTAATTACAGGAATTGGACTGATTTCAGTCTCTTGTGACAGAAATCTGGATGAGGTAAATGTTGATGAAAGCCGGATCAGCGAGCCCGTGGCTTCAAAGTTATTGTCCCCGATTCAGTACAATATGTCTGCGGTTAATTATATGAGAGCAAATGATTTCACATTCGATATCATGCAGGTTTCTCTTGATTTTCCAAACGAAGGAAACTCCCTCAGCCGCTATTATTTAACGGAAAATACAGGCGCCGGCTTCTGGAATAACAGCTATAAGTGGCTGATGCAGATCAATGACATGAAAAAAGCAGCAATAAGAGATAATGATGTTAATTATCAGGCAATTGCAATGGTTTTAAACGCTTGGGTTTACTCAAATCTTACCGATACTTACGGAGATGTGCCGTTTTCGGAAGCTTCAAAGCTGGATGAAGCGGTTTCTCAGCCGAAATTTGACAGGCAGAAAGATATTTATGTTAAATTATTAGATGATCTGAAAGCTGCCAATTCACTTTTTGTAACAACAAAAATGCTTTCAGGACCAGATCTTTTCTACAAAGCGGAAAGCGATGCAAACGGAATTGTAAACTGGAAAAAATTCTGTAATTCTCTTTCTTTAAGATTATTAACAAGAATTTTGAAGAAAAATGGAGAAGTAAATGTTCATGAAAGAATTCAGGAGATTATCAACAATCCTACAACTTTCCCGATTTTCCAAAGCAATGCGGAAACTGCAAAACTAAATATTACGGGAGTTGCACCACTTCTTCCTCCAATCGCAAGGCCACAGGATTTCACGACAGGAAGAGCTGCTTCAGCATTTTTTGTGGAAACTTTAAAAGCAAATAATGACCCGAGAATGTCTATGTTTTTCGGTCAGGCAAAAGATTTGGCAACCAATGCAAATATCGGATACAAAGGGGCTCCGTCAGGATACACCTACGGTACGGTATTCACTTACCAGCCTTCGAATATGAATCAGAATCTTGCAAAAGCTCCTTTAAATATCTTGATTTATCCTTACGCCGAATTACAGTTTACATTATCTGAATTGGCATTCAAAGGAATTATTCAGGGAAGTGCGCAGACGTATTACGAAAACGGTGTAAAAGCAACAATCGAACAGTGGGGTTCTACCATGCCTACAACATATTTCACAAATCCAAGTGTCGCGTACAACGGAACTTTAGAAAGAATTATGCTTCAAAAATATGTCGCTTTATTCTTCGTGGATCAGCAACAATGGTTTGAAAAAAGAAGAACAGGTTTCCCGGTACTTCCAAACAATGGTGGACTTTTAAATAACGGAAATTTACCTTCAAGATTAATGTATCCGCCAAATCCAAAGGTTTTAAACACAGTAAATTATCAGACGGCTGTTCAGCAGATGGGCGGTGACGATATCAATATTAAAACCTGGTGGAGTTTGTAATTTGAAAAGATAACCACAAAGTTTGTCATTCTGAAAAATCTAAACAAATTTTTAATAAAGGTGTCGAGATTCTTTTCAGGATGACAAATTAAGGCAACAACAATTTAAAAAAGTAAAATGAATATAAAATTCTTAATGCCGTGTCTGTTACTTTCAGCAATGGCATTTTCTCAAAATTCCGTTTCGGGATATGTGTTCGAAGACGGCAACAAAAACCTTAAGAAAGAAAACCGCGAAAAAGGAATCGAAGGAGTGGCTGTTTCTAACGGAACACAAGTGGTTTTAACGGATAAAAGCGGAAGATACAGCTTGCCAATCCAGGAAAATCAGACGGTTTTTGTAATTAAGCCTTCGGGATATATGACGCCTGTTAACGGAAATAATTTACCTCAATATTATTATCAGTGCAAACCAAAAGGTTCACCTTCTGACTTTAAATACAAAGGAACTGCACCAACCGGAGAGCTGCCGAAAGAATTAAATTTTGCATTAAATAAGCAGAATGAAAGCAAAAACTTCGATATTTTGGTTTTTGGAGATCCGCAACCTTATACAGAAAAGGAATTGGATTATTTCAGAAGATCTATCGTGAATGAAGTTAAAAATACCAAGAAAAATGCAGTATTGGGAATCAGTTTGGGTGACCTGGTCGGAGATAATTTAAGCCTGCAAAAACCTTACGCCGATGTAATGAAAGAAGTGGGTTTACCTTGGTACAACGTAATGGGTAACCACGATATGAACTACGATGCAAAAGAAGATATATTCTCAGACGAAACGTTTGAATCGAATTTCGGGCCTGCAAATTATTCTTTCAACTACGGAAATGTTCACTTCATTATTTTGGATGATATTTTGTATCCGGATCCGAGAGATGGAAAAGGATATTGGGGCGGTTTCCGTGAAGATCAGTTAAAATTTGTTGAAAATGACCTTAAATTGGTTGATAAAAGCAAATTGGTGGTCGTTTCTTTCCATATTCCGTTGGAGCATAAAAATGAAGATAATTTCAGAAATGCAGACCGTCAAAAATTGTTTGATTATCTGACACCTTTTCAGAATGCCCTGATTTTATCGGCTCACACTCACATTCAACAGCAGATTTTCTACGGAAAACAGGCAGGTTGGAACGGTTCAAAAGACCTTCATGAGTTTAATGCAGGAACAACTTGCGGAGACTGGTGGTCCGGAACGGCAGACGATTCAGGATTACCGACTTCTACGATGAGAGACGGTACGGCAAAAGGATATTCTTTCATCAGTTTTAATGATAATCAATATAAAGTTAAATATAAAACCGCCGGAAAACCGGAAGATTATCAGATCAATTTATATGTTCCGAAAGCAATTCCGGGAAGGACATCTGCAAAAATCCTTGCTAATTTCTTCATGGGAAGCAAAAAAGACAAGGTAGAATACAGGGTTGACGGCGATCAGTGGGAAGCAATGGAGTATGACGAAACGCTGGATCCGAATTTTGTAATGTCAGTCTTCAAATGGGATGTTACCCCAAATCTTTTCCCTGGAAGGAGGCCGTCAAACCCGGAAATGTCTAAACATATCTGGACAGGCGCTTTCCCTAAAAAGCTTTCTTTAGGAAAACATAAAGTTGAGGTAAGAGCAGTGGATATGTATGGAAATCAGTTCACAACATCAGAAGAATTTGAGGTTCAGAACCCGGTTCTTATTCCTTAATTTTTCATTTTTACTATACTTTCAAAGAACCGGCTTCACATGGAGCCGGTTTTGTTTTTGCTAAATCTGGAGATGCTTCGACTCCGCTCAGCATGACACGTTACAAATGAAGTGTAAAAATAAAAACAGTTAGTATTCGCAATGTCATGCTGAGCGGAGTGGAAGCATCTCTTTTAAAATCGTGTTATTAATGCAAAACATTTGTTCATTCGTGTTTAAAAAGTAAATTTGCTTAAAAGTAAAAAATTCTATTAAAATGAATATAAACGGAAAAAACGCCATCATCACTGGCGGAGGAAGAGGTCTTGGGAAAGCGGTTGCTTTAGCGCTGGCCAATGAAGGTGTACATATTGGAATTACCGGAAGAAATGAGGAAAACCTGAAAATGACGGTTGAAGAAATCAAGAATCTTGGTGTAAATGCTGCGTATGCCGTTTTCTCTGTCGATAACGAAATACAGGTGAAAGCAGGAATCGAATTGCTGGCACAACAATTAGGAGGAATTGATATTTTAATCAATAATGCCGGAATCGGAGACTTCGGAACCATCGAGGAAATGCCTTCTGAAACCTGGGAACAGGTTATTAAAACCAATCTTTTCGGAGTTTATTATGCCGCAAAAGCAGTTCATCCTTTTATGAAAGAAAAAGGTGAAGGAGATATCGTGAATGTAGCATCTACAGCCGGTTTGAAAGGTGGCCCGAATATGTCGGCGTATGCAGCTTCAAAAGCAGCGGTCGTTTCGCTGTCCCAATCTATGATGGCAGAATGGAGAAAGCAAAATATTAGAGTTATTACATTAACACCGAGTACAATTGCTTCTGATATGTCCATCCAGGGCGGCTTAACAGACGGAAATCCTGAAACTGTTCTTCAGCCGGAAGATTTTGCAGAATGGGTAAGAGATATTTTAAAAATGAACAGAAGAGCATTAATTGCCAATGGTTCGATTTTTTCGACAAATCCATAAAGGGAGAAGTTAGAAATTAGATAGTAGAAGTTAGTATTAGAGTTATTAAAATTCAAGACTGATTATAATTAAATTTAAAATATCAATAGGAGCGGGCTTTAGCCCGCTTTTCTTTAAAATAAACAAAATATTTGGCTTTAGCCAAAACCTAAATATACAGTTTCAAACCAAAAAAATATTGTGATAATCGGGTATAAATAGATTCTTCCTTCGTCAGACAACTAGACGGCTCTTTGCTGAGTGAAATCGAAGATTCGACGTAGTCAAACGCCTTTGCGAACGAAAATATACATACCAATTTTAATAAATCTTTGTGTGCTTTGCGTTTAAAAGACATTTCAACTTCGCTCAATGTGACATCTCTAATACTAACTAATAAGATTGTGATGTTAATTCTTTATTTTTGCAACAAATTATTCACATGCAAAATTATTTAGAATTCGATTTCAAAATTTCTCCGCTGCAGCCCTGGAGCGATATATTGATGGCAGAGCTTATTGAGATAGGTTTTGACAGCTTCACGGAGGAACATGAAGGTATTTTAGGATATATTCAGAAAGATTTGTTTAATGAAGATGAATTGAAAGCTTTACCACTTTTTCAGAATGAAGAAGTTAAGATCGAATATTCTTTCACAGAAATGCCGAATATCAATTGGAATGAAGAATGGGAAAAGAATTTTGAACCCATCAATATCGATGATAAAGTTTTGATCAGAGCAGAATTTCACGAATCTGTTCCCGGAATGCATGAAATTATCATTCAGCCAAAAATGTCCTTCGGAACGGGGCATCATCCGACAACGCATCTGATGATCCAGCAGATGATGGATATCGACTTCAACGGCAAAAAAGTCCTGGATATGGGTTGCGGAACTTCGGTTTTGGCGATTTATGCAAAACAAATCGGAGCCGGTGATACAAAAGCGATCGATATTGATGAATGGTCAGTTGAAAATTCAAAAGAAAATGCCGCAAGAAACAATGTTGAGCTGGATATTGAATTGGGAACTGCAGAAAATTTAGGAAAAGAAAATTACGATATTATTTTAGCGAATATCAACAGAAATATCTTGATTTCAGACATTCCGACTTATGTTTCAGTGTTAAATAATGGCGGAAAATTATTACTTTCAGGATTGTGTTTTTTTGATGTTGATGATATTTTAGAAGTCTGCAAAGAAAACGGATTAGAACTGAAAAAGCAACTTCAACGTGAAGAATGGGTAAGCTTATTGCTTGAAAAATAATTCACCAAAATATTAATATGAAAAGCTTTTTTACTGTTTTATTTTTATTAATCATTCAGATTTTTTCAGCACAGGAAGAAGTCTATGCCAATGGAATTTTTAATTTTGAAGAAAATAAAGCCCAGAAAATATTCACGGACTGGACGAGGATCAGGCAAGAGCCCAATGTAAATTCCCAAATCCTGGATTCTTTGCAAACCAATCAGCCTATTATAATCATTAAAAAAGAGGAAAAGGTTTTAATGTTGGGTGAAAGAACTGCAAATTGGTACAAAATATCCTATCAGAAAGGAAATCAGACCTCCGAAGGTTATCTTTGGGGTGGAAATCTTGCCGTCGGTTACAGAAATAAAAACGGCTACGATTTTCTTTTCGGCCTGACAAAAACAGTTGACCGAAAGGATAAGCAGTTTAACCAAAATTTTAAGCAAAATATTGCAAGCGTAAAAGTTGTAGAAGGAAATACTTTGATCGATGAGGTTTCTTTTGATACGGGCTCAGGTGAAAGTTTAAGCTTTGGAACGTTCAGCATTGAAAGCAATCACAAGCTTAAAAATGTTGAATTTTCTTTAAAAGCAACGGTTTCCGGCGAGGCTTGTGGAATTGCTGCTTATGATCAATATATTTTGTTTAAAGATAAAAAACTGATAGCGCTTCCTCAATTGATGAATGTTGGTGATGCTGATGTTTATTATCACTCTGAAGAATTTATTTTCCCGAATGATAAAGGCGGAGTTCCGAATGCTTTCATCTTTAAAATGGAAGAAATGGAAAAGGATGATAAAGACAAAGAAAAGAAAAAACACGCTTTGAAAACATATCTCTGGAACGGAAATTCTTATAAATTAAAATAGAAAATATTTTTAATTATAAATTGAAAACCACTGTATATTTTTTACGGTGGTTTTTTATTTTAATAGCTAATTATGCCTATACGATTCTAAAATATCTGAAAATTTTTTCGGTTTAATGAAAAAAAATTGTAAACAAAAAAACTCACAACAAAAGTTATGAGTTTTTTGTGAGCGCGAAAGGATTCGAACCTTTGACCGTCTGCTTAGAAGGCAGATGCTCTATCCAGCTGAGCTACGCACCCTTAAAATACATTGGTCGGGGCGGCAGGATTCGAACCTGCGACCTCCTGGTCCCAAACCAGGCGCGATGACCGGACTACGCTACGCCCCGATTAGGCCATCTAAATAACGAATATTACCTCGTTTTTTGTGGGTGCAAATATAGGGTAGTTTTTTGAATTATAAAAATAAAAATGAAATAAATAATAAAATAAATGCAACCAGAAAAATTGTAAATAGTAAAACTAATAATTTTGTTAATTCTATCCCTCTAGTAACCATTAGGTTAAATCAGTATTAATGCATTTATTTAAGGTTAAAGTAAGTAAAGAGAAATTTAACAAAGATGGATTTCCAAGGATTAATTTGCGTGAGATTTTTGATGGTTCAAGTCCAAACAGGGTTGTTTTTCCATAATGATTTTATTCAGAAATAAATCTCCATTGAGCCCCTACCCAAATTGCTTATCCAATAGCTGCATTTCGGCCTCTAATTTTGATAAAGAAATTTCGCCTTTACCGAATTTGATCTCCAAAATCATTGTCTGTTCATTTTTGCTCAATGGACGATCATAAATTTTCTCCAATAAATTAACTTCAAAATCAAGTGGTTTCCATATGCTTTTCTTTGTTCGATAGGCTTCAAAATAACGAATACCAAACTTTCTTAACGATGCAGCGTTAAAATGAAGACCATCCTGATTAGCGGTTAATTCTGAGGAACTAACGTAATAACGATTGGTTTGAGCTGCAGCAAATCTTTGTAATGCCTGATCTACGTCCTTGTATTCAGTAAAATATTTTCCATATCGGCCTCCCGCTAAAAAATTACCCAGTCCACCAACAATAAATGGAACTTCTGGGCATTCAAGCTCGTTCCTAAAAGCATCTTCAAGTGAAGAAAGTCGTTGTTGGTATGATTTAAAAAGCCCCTGGAAGCTATCGTTTTCACCCTGATGCCACAAAATTCCTTTTAGCTCACTGCTGCGCATGGCTAGTTTTGCCTGGGCAACAGCATGGTCGAAAAGTTCACTGCCTACTGCCCATTCATTCAAACTGCTTCCACCTTCGGCACAAGGAATCAGGCCTACTTCGATAGTTGGGAATGATAACCTGTGCGCTGCCGCAAATGATGCCGCAAGGCTTATACCGGAAGTCGGACGATCAGTATTGAGAGGCTCCCACATCATTTGCCAGCGGCCGTTGATTAATACTTTTATCTGTTCGTCAATAATCGGTTTAACATCTTGTAAAAACCCTCGGCCAGCCATATTCGAC
The DNA here is from genome assembly GCF_900100115.1 of Chryseobacterium soldanellicola. GTDB lineage: Bacteria > Bacteroidota > Bacteroidia > Flavobacteriales > Weeksellaceae > Chryseobacterium > Chryseobacterium soldanellicola. The sequence goes on along the minus strand of NZ_FNKL01000001.1, from coordinate 647,114 downwards.
TGGCCTATCATTAGAAATGAATTGATCATATAAGTGATATTAATAGTAAACTGATTTAATTTTTAAGTCCCTTGATCATCTTATCGAAAGCCATCCAAAGGATTGTATCATCAAATAAAAAAGGAACCTGGTCAATGCCATGCCCCTGATCGTGGAAACGTCTCAGTGCATACAAGGGTGAAAAAGCAAGTGGCCAAAATACCGAAAAAGGCATGTTATCAAGCTCGCCGCGTTTCACTGCATTGTCTACAAAGCGCTCGAGGTTAGATTTTAACTTGCTCAAGAAGGGGTCACTGTCATCTTTAAACTGATCCGAAAAATCAGTGTGATAAGAGGAGCGGCTCACCTGGTCGAGAAATCGTATAGCAAGTGCATTATTTTCCATGTAGTTAAATCTATTCTGCCACTGAATCCTCAGGCCTTCTGCTAAAGACATGTCTGGAGTAAAATCCTTATTTACAACTTCCTCCATTCGCGCACCTTCTTCAAGAACGATGCGTTTTACGAGATCATCTTTATCCTTGTAATATACATACGGGGTACCAACAGATATACCACATGCCTTTGCGAGCTTGTTTATGGTAAAGCCTTCCAAACCATATTCCACGATAATTTCCATTGCCTTTTGCTTTACCAATATTTCCTTACCAATGTCACGTTTTCTCATAAGGCAAATGTATTAATTATTATTAAATGAATATTCATTTAATAATAATTATTTTTAATCTATTAATAAATTTTGGAGAATATGACTTCCTGTTCTATGACAATTGCGAATTTAATAAGTTATTATAATCAAGGCTTTTACATTATCCTCTTTTGGCTAAGTCATTCAGAGAATTGGTTAATCAATCCGGTTAGCCATCTCAGCTGAACACCATCAAGCTATGACGCTTGATGGTGTTTTTATCATAAAGAATAAATTGATTAGAAAGAATAATAATATTTTCTCCATCATTCTTCATATTCAAATACAGGTTGCTTAAGAATCTGATTTCTTTGAATCTGTTGCAAGAAGAGTGGCTAGGGCAGAAGTGCCCTTAATGCCGTGTTTTTGGGAATGGTAACAAGATTTAACTTACGAGAAGCTAAAAATTTTGAGAGAATAATATTGTGTTATTAGAATCGTTTAATTAAGATAAGATGCATTAAAGTTGATCGACAGAGTTGTTGTGCCTTGTGGGGAATTTGGGGTAACAGAGATGTTGGCAGTTCTTCTCATTCTAACATCAATGGTATGATTTCCTTCGGATAAAAATATAACAGTACTTAAGTTAAACTGGGCAGGTGTGCCACTTTCCTGTGCGGTCTGATAAACCCTTGTTTGTGCACCATCAATAAATAATCTCGCGGTATAATATCCCGCAGCTGCCCCCGCGGCCAGAGATGAGTATCGAAGCCCCAAAATGAAGTTAATAAAAAGCGCCTTTCCTCCGGCAGGTATCGTAATGGTTTGTGGAGTTCCCGTAACTGTCGTCCATGCTGCATCAGATACGGAAAACGTATTGCTTGCACCGGAATTTACTTCAAATGCCTGAACGTTAGCCGGCGCAGGATTAGCTATAGCAATGACGTTACCACCTGCATCCACACCCAATAACTGGCCGGTACCGACCGCAGTAGCAGAGGTAAGATTGGTTATTTTGAATCCTGAAGTGTTTGCCGTACCAGAGTTAATCACCAATTTACTCGCCGGGTTGATATTTCCAATTCCTATATTTCCGGCTGAAGTAATAACAAAATCATTGGCAGCTTGTGTTGGAGATGGAACACCGGTGGTAGGATTATCTTTTGCTCCGTCGATATGGAAACTGGCTTGTGGATTTTGTGTATTAATACCGATTTGAGCATGAAAGCTAGAACCTGCAGCCAGCATAAGTATGTAGATATAATTTTTCATTAATTCTAATTTAAAAATAGTTAATTAATCAGATAAGAAGCATTAAAGCTCATGGATATAGGCCTGCATGGCATTGCAGTACCAGAGGCAACGCCATTATTGAAAGTTCTGCTCATTCGTACGTCAAGGGTATGGCTTCCGGCGGTTAAAAATTTTACAGTATTAAAATTATATTGCGTTTGAGCTCCTGCAGTACGCTCTTGCGTAGTCTGAAATACATTTGCTGGAGCTCCATCTATATAAAGTCTTGCCGTATAATAAGAAGCTCCTGAATTTGCGGGTAAAGCTAAATAATCAATTCCCAGCATAAAATTAATAAACACGGATTTTCCTCCCGCCGGAATAGAAACAGTTTGCTGGCTATTCGGAATTATTGTCCATGCCAGATCAGAAACATTAAAATCTGCACCGGATGAAGAATCTACCTCATAGGTAACAACGCTTGGCGCTGCCGAATTGGCTATTGTTATCACATTACCGCTTGCATCAACAGCCAATGGCTGGCCTGTACCTAACGTTGGAGAAACAGAAGTAAGGTTGGTAAGCTTTACTCCTGAAACATTTTGTGTTCCGGAGGTGATTTCAAGTTTATTGGTCGGGTTGGAGTTTCCTACGCCTACATTTCCTGCTGATGTCACAACAAAATCGTTATTCGATTGTGCTAAAGAAGGAGCGCCTGTTGCAGGATTATCTTTTCCGCCGTCAATATGAAAGGTCGATCGCGGGTTGGAGGTATTTATACCAATTTGGGCGTATGTATTTGATAGGCCCAACACTGCCAATGATATAGTAAAGTATATTTTTTTCATTATTTTTTAATTAAAATATTTACACTCGTAAATTTAATTAATGTAAGAAGCATTAAAGCACATAGAAATCGGGGCACAAGGCTGGTTTGCTCCGGATGTGATGGTGCTGTTAAAAGTTCTTCTCATTCTTACGTCTATGGTGTGGTTTCCCGCGGTTAAAAATTTTACTGTACTCAAATTAAACTGTGCCTGCGCACCAGCTACATACTCTTCCGTTGTCTGATAAACCGTACTTTGAACACCATCGATGAAGAGTCTGGTTGTGTAGTAGGCTTTACTGTTGCTTGCCGGCGCTACATAATAATCAATTCCTATCATGAAGTTGATAAACAAGGCTTTTCCGCCCACAGGAATAGGCACTGTCTGTGATGTGCCGGGAACAACTGTCCATCCCAAATCATTTACATTGAAAGGGGTAGAGTCTGTAGATTCTACTTCAAAAGGGCTAATAGTAGAAGGAGACGGGTTTGACACCGTGATGATATTTCCGTCAGCATCTACCCCGATTGCCTGCCCAACACTAATAGGAGTCGCCGCATTGAGGTTTGTAAATTGTATACCTGAAACATTTGTAGTGCCGCTGGTGACTTCCAGCTTTGCCGTAGGATTTGTATTTCCTATGCCTAACCTTCCAGGTGATGTAAAGATAACATCATTGTGCTGTTGAGCAGCAGTTGGTTGTCCTGTAGCTGAATTATCCTTTCCTGCATCTATATGAAAAGCTCCTTGGGGGTTGTTTGTATATATGCCAACCTGGGAATAGAGCATTAAAGTGCTGAAATGAAGGATAAGAAATATTGAAATCTTGATTTTCATTGTATAATGTATATAGTATGAGTATTGCTTAGATAAATAGTAGATGTGGAAGGTAATGAGTATATATTCTATTAATGTTATTATTTATAATCTGATATAATGCAGGATGGGGATTTGCTTCTTGTGTGTGATTATGCGAAATATTACAGAGTTTACAATCAGGTAATAATTTTTTCATATCAGTTTTGTTGTTTTTTCAAAATTAATCATTGAAATACTAATAACACCAATAAGGATGTACTAATATTACTACATGCTGTAGTAATAAAACTACAAGATTTGTAGCTTCATATATACAATATAATTAATTGTCTAATCTAAATTTCTATAAATTTTAAAAAGCTCTATTAAGTTTTTGATACCTAAGTTTTTTATAAATTCAATCTTTATAAGTACCTGCTGCAGAGATTTGAATGTTAGAGTATTAGAAATTTCTATATTTCCAGCAGCTTCCACTAGAAACATGAAAACTTAAAACTCGTGTTCGGATAGAGTTTTCTTAGGATTCTTTTTTTTTCGGATCAGTTGACAGCCATATGAATCCATTTTGTCTTTTGTAATTGATGCAAACAGGAAGGATTGATAACAAGTATTATGAAAATTGAAGGAGACAGGGGAAATCTGATATCTCCAAACTGGTAAAACTAGAAACTAGTTAAACAATAAAAGCCAATATGAAAATCTGAAACCGTAGCTTTTAATTTTGACTTAGAAATCGGTGAGGAGACTTTGTAGTAAATGTTTAGGAAGGTGTTTTGTAGGTTTGATCCTTTCTCCGTTTCTTTATATTAACATGATAGCTAATAATTTGAAATTAAAAAGTTATGGTTCGAATCCCGTTAACTTATGCTTGTTATTTGATGTTTTGTTGCAAAAAAATAATTATTATGGAAGATTTTGGTTAAGAAATAGTGTGTAGAAACTTGTAAATGCTGATAAATATGGAGCTTATAAAAATGACACCATTTGGCCTAAATTGTCCTAATGGTGTCATTAAGTGAGCGCGAAAGGATTCGAACCTTTGACCGTCTGCTTAGAAGGCAGATGCTCTATCCAGCTGAGCTACGCACCCTTAAAAGTGATTCTCGCCTAGTTAATAAGCGCGTTAAAAAGTCGGGGCGGCAGGATTCGAACCTGCGACCTCCTGGTCCCAAACCAGGCGCGATGACCGGACTACGCTACGCCCCGAATATATTGTTAAGAAAAGAAATGCGGAGGGTAAGGGATTCGAACCCTTGCGACACTTTCGCGTCGACAGTTTAGCAAACTGCTCCATTAACCACTCTGGCAACCCTCCTTTTATCTTTATTTTTTAATGATCGTTATTCCGTTATTGCGAGTGCAAATATAGAATAGATTTCTTTATTTACCAAATATTTTTCAAGAAAAATTTGTGTATTTTTGAGCTGATAAATGATTAAAAAAATAGACCAATGCGTAAAACATTATATATCATCGGATTAAGTATTATCGCTTTTTCTTGTACTTCACAGAAAAGCAGCAAAAAAAAGGCTTATTGGCCGAAAACCGCTACAATACAGCCTAAAACGGCAACAAAAACACAAGCTCAGGACAAACCTAAACCGCAAATCACCAATGATCACGGAGTAGAATTTTTTACTACAAATATTTCGGATCCAACGAAAAATGATAATACGGTAAGTTATGGTTCCATCGTTTCTGCAAAACCGGCTGGATATAAAGTTGTAAAAACTTATTTCCCGGCTATTGCTCAGAATTTCAGACAGAGATACCTGATTTTGCATTATACGGCATTACCCGATGATAAATCGATCACGGTTCTTACTCAGCAGGCGGTGAGTGCTCACTATTTAGTCAATAATACGGGTGACAACGAGATCTATCAATTGGTTGACGAAAATAAGCGTTCTTACCACGCGGGAGTAAGCTCTTGGAGAAATGATAAAAATCTTAATGATAATTCGATTGGGATTGAAATTGTAAACGCCGGTTACACGGCAGATGCTACAGGTAAGAAATTATTTGTACCATTTAGCGATGATCAGGTTAAAAAAGTGGCAGCTTTAGCCAAAGATATTGTTACAAGATATCAGATTCCGGCGACCAATGTTTTGGCGCACTCAGATATTGCACCGACCAGAAAACAGGATCCTGGGCCATTTTTTCCTTGGAAAAAGTTGTACGACGAGTACCAGATAGGAATGTGGTATGATGAAGCTTCAAAACAAAGCTATTATGACTTGGCAACATCTACGGATTTCACGACAAAATATAATGATCCTACATTCATTTCCAGTACCCAGACTGCATTGCAGAAATTCGGTTATGGCCTTGATGTAAGCGGACAGTGGGATGATGCCACGAAAAAAACGATAGAAGCTTTCCAGTACCATTTCCGTCCGCAAAACTATGACGGAATCATGGATGCCGAAACATGGGCGATTTTGCAGGCTTTAAATCAAAAATATCCAATAAAATAAGTAATTTTAAAGCGCATCAGTTAAGATGCGTTTTTGCTATTTAAGAACAATAAAAAACACTTTAAAAACATCTGTAATGGGAGATTTCAGAAAAGAAAGCGATCTATTGGGCGAGTTGGAAGTTCCGGTAAATGCGTATTATGGAGTACAGACTCAAAGAGCGATCAATAATTTTAAAATTTCTGGTCAGCTACTTTCTTCGTATCCTGATTTTATTAAAGGATTGGCTTTCGTGAAAAAAGCGGCTGCTAAAACCAATTATGAATTAGGCTTGCTTGATGAAAATTTATATTTTAAAATTGCTGAAGTTTGTGATGAATTAATTAATGGGCAACTTCACGAGCAGTTCCCTGTAGATATGATTCAGGGCGGGGCAGGAACTTCAATCAACATGAATGCGAATGAAGTGATCGCCAACAGAGTGTTGGAAAAACTAGGAAAAAATAAAGGGGAATACGAATTTTGTTCACCAAACGACCATATCAACCTTTCCCAGTCCACAAACGACGCGTATCCTACAGCAATCAAAATGGGATTGTTGCAGATGAATGTTGGGCTGGTTGAAAGGCTTCAGAAAATCGTTGCCGCTTTCCGTGCAAAAGGAGAGGAGTTTCAGGACGTTATTAAAATGGGACGAACTCAGCTTCAGGACGCGGTTCCGATGACTTTAGGTCAGGAATTTGAAGCTTTTGCAGCAAATCTGGAAGAAGATATTTCTAAATTAAATAACAACGCCGATCTTTTTGTTGAAGTCAATATGGGCGCAACCGCAATCGGGACAGGAATCAATGCTCCGGTCGGCTATGCAACACTTTGTGCGAAAAATTTAGCTCAAATTACAGGTTTCCCGATCGTTTCAGCTCCAAATTTGGTGGAAGCTACGCCGGATACTGGTTCTTATGTGATTTATTCTTCGGCAATGAAACGTCTTGCAGTGAAGCTTTCGAAGATTTGTAACGATTTACGATTGTTGTCTTCGGGGCCGAGAGCCGGACTTTTCGAGATTAATTTACCTCCGATGCAGCCAGGTTCATCAATTATGCCGGGAAAAGTTAACCCGGTGATTCCCGAAGTGGTTAATCAGGTTTGTTATAAAGTGATCGGAAATGATTTGACGGTGACTTTTGCAGCGGAAGCCGGACAATTACAGCTTAACGTAATGGAACCTGTTCTTTCTCATGCGATTATGGAGAATATTAATTTCCTTCGTAATGCCATGGATACCCTTCATGACAAATGCATCGTGGGAATTACAGCCAATAAAGAAGTTTGCTTAAATATGGTTAAACACAGCATTGGAATTGTTACAGCGCTTAACCCTTACATCGGATATAAGCAATCTACACAAATCGCTAAAGAAGCTTTGGAAACAGGAAAAAGCGTATATAATTTAGTCTTGGAAAAGGGTATTCTTTCTCAGGAAAAATTAGACGAAATTCTTGATCCTAAAAACATGCTGAAACCTCATAATAAATAATTTCTGTGAGTAAAATTAAAAAAACTGTCAAAGCATTTCAGAATATTGCTCATGAACCTAGTTTGCTTAACCTTGTGCTTAACGACAGGGAAGTAAGAAAAAAAGAATTCTTAAAAAAATATCCTTATTTTGAAGCGCTGCCTCAGATCGATTTTTTTGATCTGGGAGGTGATTTCGAGGAAACGATAGATCTTTGTTTTCTTGACGGGGGCTCACTTCCGACAGATTTAGCATTGCTTAAAACGTTGGCAAAAGGCAAGAAAAACTATTTCGAGATCGGAACATGGAGAGGAGAAAGTGTCTGGAATGTTGCTAAAGTTATTGACGACTGCACGACATTTAATCTTTCTAAAGAAGAAATGTTGGCTTTAGGATTAAATAAAAAATACGGCGAACTTCACGGAATTATTTCAAAGAAAAACCCTAAAATTCTTCATTTAGAAGGAAATTCAAAAACGTTTGATTTTGCAGGTTTAAACCAAAAATATGATCTTATTTTCATCGATGGCGATCATTCTTATGAAATGGTGAAAAACGATACAGAAAAGGTTTTTCAGAATTTAATTCATGAAAATTCGGTTGTCGTCTGGCATGATTACGCCTTTAATCCTGAAAAAATCAGATATGAAGTTTTTCAAGGCATTTTGGATGGTTTGCATAAAAATTTTCACAAAGATCTGTATCATGTAGCCAATTCTATGTGTGCAGTTTTTATAAAAGGAGATTTTAAAACAAAAGTTTTTGAAGGGTTGAAAGAACCGGATTTTTTATTTGAAGTTAATTTGAAAATTAAAAAATAAGGTGAAATTTTTAATCATTATCCCTGCACATAACGAGGAAAATAACCTTTCATTTACGTTGCAATCTTTAGAAAATCAAAGGTTTAAAGATTTTAAGGTAATGGTTGTCAATGATGGCTCAACGGATAAAACTTCTGAAGTTATAAAAGTTTTTACAGAGAAAGATTCACGTTTTACAACAATCAATCTTCAAAAATCTGCTCATCAGCCGGGTTCAAAGGTTGTCAATGCTTTCAAAAAAGGCTTAGACACTCAGAAAATTAATGATTTTGACATTATTTGCAAGTTTGATGCAGACATTATTCTCCCCGAAAACTACCTTGAAACAATAGAAAAAGCTTTTCAAAACAACCCGGAATATGGTCTGGCTGGAGGTTTATTATACATTGAAAAAAATGGAGAATGGGTGTATGAAGGAAACTCAAATAAGCAGCACGTTCGAGGTCCGATGAAAGCGTACCGAAAAGAATGTTTTCTGGCAATTGGAGGATTAAGAGAGACTTTAGGCTGGGATAATATTGATTCAATTCTGCTTGAAAATCTGGGCTGGAAAGAAGTTGTACTTCCTGAATTGCACGTAAAATTAATTAAAGTAAAAGGTTCAGATTACACCGTAAAACCATCAGATTATTACGGAAAATACTTCTATTTTCTAGGGCTGAACAGATTTCTGGCGTATATCGCATCCTCAAAAGAGGCCATGAAAAGCAAGTCTGTATCTTTTTTCTTTAAAATTATTAAATCTTACGAAAGTTGCCGTTCTCAAAAATTAGAATTAAAAATCTCTAAAGCCGAACAAAAAATAATCAATGATCAACGCTGGAATGCATTGAAAAAGAAATGGTTAAAAATGTAATGCTTTAAAAACCAATTGGCTTTAATCGAAATTATAAGTGAAAAAAATAGCCTACATCGAAATAGACACTCACGCAGAAGTCGCACAGGATTTTATAGAAATCATGCAGGATTCTCGTGAATTTGAAGTTGATTATTATTTTTCACAAAAAATTAGAAATCAAATAAAAGAATCTGGCGAAAATATTTTTTTGTCAGACAGTTCAATGATTTTCGATCAGTTGAAAGCGGGTAAATATGACCTTGTCATTGTAGGAACGGTTCATCGTTATTTTAATACTTTTCATGCTATTATTGAAAATTTTAATACAACGATTATTGTTCATAATATAAATTTTACCAATGCAACAAAGTTTGCTTTATTGAAAAGTATTTTTAAAGAAGATGTTATTTACAGATTAAAATTATGGTGGAAAGAAGGACTTTTCTATTCTTCAAAGGTTTATAAAAAGGCAAAAAACCTTTTAGTTCTAGATCAGGAATTGTCCTCTGAAAAATATAAATTCCTGCCGCTTTTTTATAGTAAAACTTTCAATAGAATTTCTGATGAGAATTTAGTTGTGGTAATTCCGGGTGGCGTTTCTCAGAAAAGGAGAGATTATCAGCATACCTTTGAGATGATTCAAAATTTAAAATCTTCTGGAAAAATTATTTTTGTATTTCTTGGAAAAGCTAAAGATAATGAATTGAAAAAACTTCAGAAACTATCTTCAAGTCTTTCTCAAAATATTGAAATTAAATATTTTGCAGAAAGAGTTTCACAAAATGATTTTGAAAGTTGGATGCAAAAAGCAGATGTTTTATGGTGTCCGATTCAGCAGGAAACAGAATTTTTCGGTCAGAAAGAAATTTATGGAATGACTAAAATGACCGGAAATTTAGGTGACTCAATAAAATACAGCAAAATGGCAATTTTTCCTGCAAATTATTCTTCAAAGCTTGGTTTTATTATTCCCGAAAAAGAAAATATTATGGAACAGTTTCAAAGTGTAAAAAATGCTGCATTTGATTTTCAGAAAGATTATAATAAAAAAACAGTCCAGGAATGGTTGGAAAAGCTTTTACATCAGTTGATTTCTACTTAAACTTAAAAATACTTTTAATGAATTTCGCATTCAAATAATTTTCAACAGGAAAAATTTTCGTAAAATAATTTCCAATATAGATTAATAATAAGACAACAGCGGGCTTATAAATTAAATTAATAAAATTATTATTGAAATTCGGTAAAACAATCGCCACCGTAATTGCTAAAGTGCAGATAATTGAAACGAAAATCATCTCAATGGTCAAAGGCGAAACTTTAAACATGATGTAATTGAAAACGATTTTCACAACGTTATAAGTTGTCAGTGAAATTGCCGTAGATAAAGCAATTCCGATCAGTTTTAAGTCTGTATTTTTGATAAAATAAAGATTTAGGCCAATTGTTAAACCTGCCAACAAAAGCATCACCAGAATATTAAATTTATAATATTTTGAAAGCGAAATAATATTTCCGTTAAATCCTGTTGCTAAATCTATTAAAACTGCTGAGCCCCAGATCCATACAACGGGTTCATATTCTCTCAGCATGGTTCCGTTTTTAGGCATAAAATGCGTTAAATAAGGAAATCCTACCATAATGCACGAGAATAAAACCGCGCCTAAAAAATATAAAGATAAAGACGTTTTTTTATGAAATTTATCAAGTCCTTCCATATCACCGTCAGCAAGATTTTGGCTGATAATCGGGGCTGAAACGTTGAATAAACCCAACTGCGGAATAGAAATCAAAGAAATCAAGGCGTAAAGAACAGCATAAATCCCATTCTCTTCCATGCCCATAAATTCGCCGATCATCAGGCTGTTTATTGCAAGGTAATTTCCAAAAGTCCCTAAAAATCCGAAGAAGCTGTAATTGAAAAATTTTTTCCAGAAACCGTCTTTTTTAAAATAATCTGTGCTGAAGTCAAGGTTAATTTTTTCAAGCCTATTCGTATAATAAATGTATCCTATTAACATTAAAGCAAACATTCCGAAAAAAAATGCAAACGCAATATGCTGAGATAATGCAAAATAAAAGAACAGACAAAAAGCTCCTAAATTGGCGATTTTTGGGAAAATATTATCAAAAATATTGGAAACTACAATTCTTTTATAATTTGAAGTATATTTATTAAAAATCGTACAAAACGAAAGGATCATAACAAGCGGGAGAATGATTTCTTTTGCCTTCCATGCTTCAGAATATTTGAATTTGGGGTAAACATAAGGTAAAAGAAAAAAAACAACCATGAAAAGGAGAAAATTAACAAAAACAGTAAGCAAAGACAATGAAAGCATATTCTGTTTTTTGCCGTCTTGATCTACTTTGTGAAAAAATTTCACATTAGAATATGAAATTCCCATTACTACAAACGGAACCAGAAATTCCGCGCTGGGAAGGATGTAGCGTAACTTTCCGTAAAATTCAAAGTCATTCGGAAAGATAAATATCGCCGAAACGGTACCCAACAAAAAACCAATATAACCAATAATGGAATATTTGAAGCCTTGCCTTGCTACTACACTCATATTTTTGTTTTAAAGGTTTTTTGGTATAAAAATTATGTTGTTAATGTAATCTGTTTTATTTTTTTCGTCGTTAGTGTTTTTTATTAGTATTTCTTCCGTCAGTTTTTCAAGCTCAAAAGTGTGTCTGTTTAAATAATTTGCATTATATCCCCAATTTTCAACCTCAGAAATTTCACTCCAGATCGGAGTTTCGTGATGTCTTTGTTCCATTTCAACCATTAAAGTTGGTAAAAACTGCAGGATGATCTGCTTGGCTCCGTGAAGCGTTTTCATTTCATTACCTTCAACGTCTATCTTTATGAAATCCAGTCTGTTAAAATGCTCAATTGCTGCCCAGTCGTCCAGTTTAATGACTTTTACTTTTTCAGTATAGCTTTTTTCCTCGCCTTTTTCCTTGTAGGAAATGTTCAGCGTTCCCCGCGAAGCAATCTTTTTCCCATTAATAACAGGAACTTTAAATTCGGCGGTTGTATTTTCGTCAGAAAGAGCCAAAGGAAGCACTCTCATCGTAGGAAAAAGTCTTTTTAAACGGTGATACAGCTTTTTATTAGGTTCAAATGCATAAATATTTTCATGATTCAGCTTTTTCTCCAATTGATAAAGAAAAGTTCCGACATTGGCGCCAATGTCCAGGATTACAGCGTTTTTTGACAGATATTCTTTGATCCAAACCAATTCCGGCTCCACATTTCGCACCGAAAAATTTTGTTTCGTAAGATTATGTAAGTTCTTAAAATATCTTTTCTTATAAAAACTCGGACTTATGTACTGTAGCTTTTCTGCAATTATCTGATATAAAGACATCCTTAGGGTTTTTGACGACCTGCAAAGATAAGGAAAAATGTTAAACTAATGTTAAATTGGTTAAATCGTAACGGTTTGATTATCAAGTTGAAATAAATTTGATTTTTCTGCAGAAAAATATTTTTTAAATTTTTTCCAATGGTTTTTATTATCATTCTAAAGGAATTTCAGCTGGCTTATTTATTTTAGTGTAAATTTCTACAGAATGATAAATTTGGATGTAAATTTTATTCAATTAAAGAAACGGTGCATTTAGAAAATCATTAAATGGCTTCATAAGCTTAAAAATTTTCGTCAAATTTTTTGCTGCGTTGTTGTCCAGAATTTCTTCATCCTTTACATTATAAACCACAATAAAGCTTTTCAGTTTCAAATATTCAGCCATCGGATCTTCTTTTTCAAAGCCTTGAGGAACTTTCTTAAGCTTGTCGTCCTGATCAAGTTCAGGAAAATATTTTTTGAAATCTTTATTGTTGATGATCTTCAGAAAATCATTGCCGTATAGGGAAATTTCTTTTCGGACTTCTTTTAAAACAGAAGATTCCGGCATGTAAATTCCTCCCGCCAGAAAAGATTTTCCGGGTTCTAAATGTAAATAATAACCTCCTTTCTGGCTGCCTTTTCCCATTCCCAATGAGGCTCCGAAATTGGTTTTATAAGGGATTTTATCTTTTGAAAATCTTGTGTCCCGATAAATTCTGAATAATGCTTTTTTGGCATCAATTTTTCGTAATTCTTCATCAAATTCGCTCATTTCATTAAGCAAGGCTTCAAGAAAAAAAATAACGTTTTCCTGAGATTCGGTGTAAAGATTTTTATTTTCATTAAACCATTCACGGTTGTTGTTTACGGTCAGTTTATTTAAAAATTCAAAAGTTTTTGGAGAAATGGTTGCAGGCATATTTTTATTTTGAATCAAATTTAATTAAAACTATTCAGACTTCAAATTTTGATTTTTTTTGATTATTCTTAATTTTAAGTCTTGAAAATGAATTTTTTGATAATGAGAATTATATTTGAAATATTATTAAATTTAAAATAAAAAAGTTGTCTTTTTTCTGCTGAAATTTAAAAATGCTTATGGTTTTATAAAATAAAATTATTAAATTCGTAATATTGTTTAAAACAAAATCCAAATAATAGTTGTATCTTTGCAAAAATTTTAAAATATTTAATGAATTTATTTACGGAAACCAATTTAAGTCCTGACATTCTAAAGGCAGTTGGCGAACTGGGTTACGAAAGCCCGACAGAGATCCAAAAACAGACTATCCCTTTTATTCTTTCAGATATTCGCGACTTGATCGCACTTGCGCAAACAGGGACAGGCAAAACAGCAGCGTTTTCGCTTCCGATTTTGGATATGATTGACGATACGAGTCGCAAAATCCAATTTTTGGTGCTTTGTCCGACACGAGAATTATGTCTTCAGATTACAAAAGACATAAAAAATTATTCTAAATACATGAAAGACATCAAAACTACAGCAGTTTACGGTGGAAGCAGTATTATGGAACAAATGCGCTCTTTAAAGGATAAGCCACAGATTATTGTGGGAACTCCTGGTAGAGTAATTGACCTTATCAACAGAAAAGCTTTAGATTTTTCTGCGATTCACTGGTTGGTTTTAGATGAAGCAGACGAAATGCTTTCAATGGGTTTCAAAGACGAATTGGAAACAATTTTGAGCGAAACTCCTGAAACAAAACAAACTTTCTTATTCTCGGCAACGATGAATAAAGAAGTGGAGAGAATTTCTAAAAACTATTTGACAAAGCCACACAGAATTTCTGTAGGTTCTATCAACGAGGTTAAGAAAAACATTAAGCATGAATATTATGTGGTAGGTTACCGTCAGAAAAAAGAGGCTTTAAAGCGTCTTATTGACTCAAACCCAAATCAGTATTCCATTATTTTCTGCAGAACAAGGATGGAAACTCAGGAAGTTGCTGATTTCCTGATGCAGAACGGTTATGCCGCAGATGCACTTCACGGAGACCTTTCTCAGGCGCAGAGAGATACGGTAATGAAAAAATTCAGATTGAAAAACATTGATATTCTTGTAGCGACGGATGTGGCAGCAAGAGGACTGGATGTAAACTCTCTGACGCACGTTGTGCATTATTCTTTACCTGATGATCCGGAAGTATTCGTTCACAGAAGTGGTAGAACGGGTAGAGCGGGGAAAGACGGTATTTCAATTTCTTTAATTAAGCCTGAAGAAAGCAGAAAGCTGAAACAAATAAAATCAACTACTAAAATTGAGATCGTAGAAAGCGCGATCCCTTCAGGAGAAGATATTATCAAAGCTCAGGTAGGTGGCGTTTTTGAAAGCCTTTTTGAGGTGCACGAAGATTTCTTTGAATTCGATGATTCTTTAATTCCTGATTTATCAGCATTTACAAAAGAAGAGCTGGTTCATAAGTTACTTCAGTTCCAGTTGAAAGATCTTGCCCTTTATTACAAAGACAGACATGATCTTGCTGAGCAGAAATTTAACAGCAGAGATGATGACGGCGGTTCCAGAAGAGACAGAGGTCGTGACAGGGACAGAAGCAGAGGAGATCGTGACAGCAGAGGAGGAGACAGAAACGGCAGAAGCGGAGAAAGACGCGACCGCGGTGGAAAACCAAGACAGAGAGATGAAAATATGACCAGATTTTTCTTCAATCTTGGTAAAAAAGATCAGTTGAAAAAGCTGGATGTTTTAGAAATCATCAACAAAGCTACTTCAAGCAAAGGAAGTAAAAGAGCTGAGATCGGAAACATCGAGATTCTTGAGAAATTCTCTTTCTTTGAAGTTGAAAAATCGTTTAAAGGTGAGCTTTTAGGCAATATTCAATCAATGAAATTCAAGGGTAAGGATATGAGAGCCGAAGAGGCGAATTAATCTTATTCAAACACAATACAAAACCGGCTGCAAAGTCGGTTTTTTTATTTGATAATCAGGGATTAATGGAATGTTAACAAAACTTAATGTTATATAGTTTCAGGTAAGGTGGTTTTTTAAGAAATTTGCACAAAATTATAAAAACTTAAAAATGGGAATTGGTAATATTTTCCACGCTTTTCAACCGAAAGATAAAATCTTCTTTGTGCTTTTTGAAAAAGTTACAGAAAATCTAGTTGCAATGTCTGAGGAATTCAACCACGGGATCAAAGACTTCGATCTTAATGACGATTCTATGTTGAAAAAGATGAGCGATTACGAACACAAAAATGATGAGCTTACTCACGAAATCTTCATTGAGCTGGGGAAAAATTTCATCACTCCTTTCGATCGTGAAGATATCCACACGCTGGCTACGGGATTAGACGATATCGCAGATTATATCTACGCTTCTACAAAATATATTTTCCTATACAAGTCGCCTGAAATGAAGGCATACTCAGACTTCTCTCTTTTGATCCATAAAGCTTGTCTGGAAATCCAGAATGCTATGAAAAATCTTAAAGGTTTTAAAAATATGGAGCAGGTAAAAGAAGCTTGTATTAAAGTAAATTCTATTGAAAATATTGCAGACGATTTGCTTTCAAACTCAATGGTAGAGCTGTTTGAAACAAACGATGCGATCAATATTATTAAAGTTTCATCTGTACTTAATTATCTTGAAATAGTAACGGACAAGGCAGAAGATGTTGCCAATACTATTGAAAATATCATGATTAAATACGCTTAAACAATAATAATTAACAAAAAATGGAATTTCCTATTTTACTTATAGTAATTATTGTTCTTGCGCTTATCTTCGATTACATCAACGGTTTTCATGATGCGGCCAACTCAATTGCAACTATAGTTTCTACAAAAGTTTTAACTCCTTTCCAGGCTGTACTTTGGGCAGCGCTTTGGAATTTTGCAGCCTTTTTTATCGCTGCTTACATTATCGGAGAGTTTAAAATCGGTAATACGATCGCCAAAACGGTAAATGAAAATTTTATCACTCTTGAAGTCATATTTTCCGGGCTTGTCGCGGCTATTTTATGGAATCTTTTAACATGGTGGTTCGGGATTCCTTCCTCATCATCGCATACTCTGATTGGCGGGTTTTTAGGAGCGGCCTTAATGCATGCTTTCATGATGGATTATCACGATGTTGCGGCTGCACAACCGAATTTAGGTTTCTGGGATACATTCAAGGAAGCCTTTAATCAGGTTACCCATCAGAGTGTTGTGAAATTTGATAAGGTAATTCCTATTTTCCTGTTCATTTTTATGGCGCCGATCATTGGAATGATTATTTCGATCATTATTACATTAATTATCGTTCACCTTTATAAAAAATCAAACCCGCATAAAGCAGATAAATCTTTCAAAAGACTGCAATTGGCTTCTTCGGCATTATTCAGCTTAGGTCACGGGTTAAATGACGCTCAGAAAGTAATGGGAATTATTGGTGCGGCATTGATCTATTATCATGTTAATATGTTGCAGGATCCTGTTTATCTGAACATTCCTTCAGCCGATCGTTTCAACTTTTTTGCTTCACATTACCTTTGGGTTCCATTGGTTTCGTTCCTGGCAATCGGTTTAGGAACAATGAGCGGTGGCTGGAAGATCATTAAAACAATGGGTACAAAGATCACAAAAGTAACTTCATTAGAAGGAGTAAGTGCTGAAACAGCCGGTGCTATTACTTTATTCCTTACCGACCATTTTGGTATTCCTGTTTCTACAACACACACCATTACAGGTTCTATTATCGGAGTTGGTTTAACAAAAAGAATCTCTGCAGTAAGATGGGGAATCACTGTAAGCTTACTTTGGGCCTGGGTATTAACAATTCCTATTTCAGCAATTGTTGCAGGAATTACTTATCTTTTAGTAACATTTTTATCTTAAACAGATATTTTTAAAATTAATATAAACTTTGCTCAACCGGGCAAAGTTTTTTGTTTTATAGAATTGAGAAAATTTTTATAATTTTATATTGATTAAATTTGCAAATAATGAGTACCGCAGAATTAAAAATAGATTTAATAAATCAGATTACAGGCATAACTGATAAAGTTAGGCTAAAGGAGTTATTGCAATTACTGAAATTTCAAAATGATGAAACTGTTTATTTAACCAATGAAGATGAAAAAAAAGCAATTATGGAAGCTAGAAATGAAATTAAAAATGAAAAAGTTTTATCAGATGCTGAAGTTCAAAAAGAGATTAATGAATGGCTAAGCAAATAATTTGGACAAATAAAGCTAAAAATGAGTTAATTGATATTCTTAAATACTGGATTGAAAGAAATAAATCTAATTCATTTAGTATAAAACTTAATAATTTAATTAAAGAGCATCTAGATTTGATTGCTGAATTTTCTGAAACAGGAAGAAAAACAGATATTGACAATGTAAATATTAAAATTATTCATAAATATCTTTTGTATTATGAAGTTATAAATGATAAAATTTATGTATTAACAATCCGGCATGGAAGTAAAGATCCCAAAACATTGAAATTAAAATGATTTTTAGAAAATTTTTTACTAAAATGAATGAATATTTAAATCAATTAAAACAAATTGCTATAAATAGTACAAGTATAAAATTTTAATCCTCACTTAATAAAAACGGTGAGGATTTTTGTTTTATAAAGCCTCGAAAAATTGTATTTTTGTTCAAATTATAAGATTTTATGGAATTTTTAGACAGATACCAACAAATTGTTGCTGATGCCATTACTAAATACACTTTCAAAGATAAACCTACGGAATTATATGACCCGATGAATTACATCATTTCCCATGGTGGTAAGCGTCTTCGTCCGATTATGGTTTTAATGGCTTGTGATTTATTTGGCGGTGATCTTAAAGAAGCGATCAAACCAGCTTTGGCGATCGAATTTTTCCATAATTTTACGCTGATCCATGATGATATTATGGATGAAGCACCTTTACGAAGAAACAAGCCTACCATTCACACTTTACACGGCATTAATGTAGGAATTCTTTCAGGAGACGGACTGATGCTGAAAGCCTACAAGTTTTTTGAAGATCTTGAACCTGAGGTGTTTAAGGCATGTGTCAGGATTTTTACCCATACCGGGCTTTTATTATGCGAAGGCCAGCAATATGATATCAATTTTGAGACCCAGACCGATGTGACTTTTGATGATTATATCAGAATGATTACCTATAAAACCGGAGTTTTGAGCGCATCATCTTTCGAGATCGGAGCACTGATTGCGAAGGCGAATTTCAAAGATGCAAAAGCGATATTCAATTTCGGGAAACATATCGGAATTGCTTTCCAGATCATGGATGACTATCTTGATGTATTCGGTGATCAGGCGCAGTTTGGAAAGAAACATGCCGGTGATATTTACGAAAATAAAAAAACGGTTCTTTACCTGATGGCGAGAGAGCACGCGACAGAGGAAGAAAGAAAGGAACTTGATTACTGGTATTCTAAAAAAACCGATAATATCGATAAAGTTTACAATGTTGAAAAGATTTTCAGAAGAACGAAAGTGGACGAAAAAGCATTACGTTTAATTGAAAAGCACAACGAAATCGGCCAAAGTTATCTTAAAAAAATCGCTATTCCGGAAGATAAGAAGAAGCCGTTTGCAGAATTGGCAAATTATTTATTAAGAAGAGAGAGTTAAATATAGGAAATAGGAATTAGGGCTTAGGAATTAGTTTCTTGTATAAAAAAGATTGTAAATCTAAGTCCTAATTTCTAAACCCTAATCCCTAATAAAATGAAATTCAGAACAGAAGTTGACATCAAAGCATCGGAAAGGAAAATCAATGTTGAAGACAAAATATTTTCAATTGGTTCATGCTTTGCGTCCGAAATGTCAGATTTGTTTCAGCAAGGCCAGCTTCAGTCTGTAAATAACCCGTTTGGGACGATTTTTAACCCATTTTCGATCAGCAATGCTATAAGAAGGCTCCATGATGCAGAATATTATGAAGAAGAGGAATTAATCACCTTTAATGACGAATTTATTTCATTGGATCATCATTCCAGTTTTGATACGCGATACATTCATCAGACATTGAATAAAATTAATGCAAAGCTTGAAGAAGGAAATTCTTTTCTTCAGGATTCAAATTGGGTGATTATAACCTACGGAAGCTCATTTATTTATGAATTTATTCCTAAGCAAAAACGGGTTGCCAATTGTCATAAAATCCCACAAAAATTCTTTGAAAAAAGATTATTGACCCATCAGGAATTGACAGATTCCATTTACAACACGATTTTAAATGTAAAAGACATTTGTAAAGATGACGTTCAGATATTATTTACCGTTTCGCCTGTGCGCCATACAAAAGACGGAATGGTTGAAAATCAATTAAGTAAGTCAAAATTAATCACTGCAGTGCATGAAGTAATTTCCGGATTGGAAAACTGTCATTATCTTCCGGTTTATGAGATTTTAATGGATGATCTTCGTGATTATCGTTTTTATAAAGATGATTTGATACATCCTAACTCTCAGGCAGTTAATTATATTTTCGAAAAATTCGGAGAAGCTTATTTTTCAGATGAAGCTAAAGATTTTATTAAAGAAAATTTTAAAATAAATAAAGCGCTGGAACACAAAACCAACGACGAAAAAGACCCGAAATACATTGAGTTTAAGGAGAAATTAAATGAAAGAATCGAAGAGCAAAGACAAAAAGTGAAGCATAAAATTTTTAATAGTTATCAATTATGAGCTGTTTGTGAAAAATTGCATTGCACGACTTATAAACTCATAATTCAAAACTTATAACTTAATTCAAATGATTGATACACATACACATCTATACGCAGAAGAATTTGATGAAGACAGAAAAGAAGCAATCCAAAGAGCTATAAATAAGGGAATTACAGAGTTTTATCTCCCCGCAATCGACTCAGAATCTCATGAAAAAATGCTTCAGCTTGAAGCAGATTATCCTAACCGGATTTTTTCAATGATGGGCCTGCATCCTTGTTATGTAAAACCGGAATCCTGGGAAAAAGAACTTGAAATTGTTAAAAATTACCTGGATCAGAGAGCTTTTCCTGCAATCGGAGAAATTGGGATTGATCTGTATTGGGATAAAACGACGTTAGATATTCAAGTTAAGGCTTTTGAGCAGCAAATCGACTGGGCAATTGAAAAAGATCTGCCGATTGTTATTCATACACGAGAAAGTTTTGATGAAACTTTTAATGTCTTAGAAAGAAAAAAACATCCGAAACTTCGTGGTATTTTCCATTGCTTTTCAGGAAATTTAGAACAGGCAAAACATGCCATTGAATTAAATTTCATTTTAGGAATCGGTGGAGTAGTGACCTTTAAAAACGGTAAAATTGACCAGTTTTTACACGAAATACCTTTAGATAAAATCGTTTTGGAAACAGATTCTCCTTATTTGGCTCCGGTTCCGCACAGAGGAAAGCGAAACGAAAGTTCTTATCTTGATCTTGTTGCCGGAAAGCTGGTGAATATTTACGGGAAAGACTTTTCGGAAATTGACAGGATCACAACAGAGAATGCAAAAAGATTATTTAAGCATTAAAATCAACAGGAACGGATTTTAGTCCGTTTTAAAATAGAAAATCAATTGGCTTTAGCCAAAACCTAAAAAAAAAGCCTTCCAAATCGGAAGGCTTTTTTTATTTTTTACGTGTAAAGTTCTTATTCTTAGGCTTTTTAAATCCGACAGAGGCCGGTTTTTTTGTGTTGCTTCTTGCAGGATTAGGAGCTCCACCGGAAGGTTTGTTATTAGAATCTCTTTTCTGTACTGTCAGGTCATCTGTATGGAACGGATGATTTTTCACCACAGGAATTTTCATCCCGATCAGCTTTTCTGTATTTTTTAGGTTCAATAAATCCAGGCCGTCAACAAATGAAATAGAATTCCCGTCCGCACCGGCTCTTCCCGTTCTTCCGATTCTGTGAACATAGGTTTCGGAAACGTCTGAAAGCTCAAAATTCACAACGTATTTCAGCTCATCAATATCGATTCCTCTTGCGGCAATATCTGTCGCGACCAAAACTCTCGTTTTTCCGGATTTGAAGTTATTTAAAGCGTTTTGACGTGCATTTTGAGATTTATTTCCATGAATAGCTTCTGTAGAAATATTGTCATTCTGAAGTTTTCTTGCGATTTTATCGGCGCCATGCTTCGTTCTTGCAAATACCAGAACAGAATCCGAAATATCATTCTTTAAAATATGGGTAAGAAGGTTTAATTTATTGTCTCTTTCAACAAAATAAACAGATTGTTTGATCGTTTCCGCGGTTGAAGAAACAGGCGTTACCTCTACTTTTACAGGATTATTCAAAATTGAATTGGCAAGCTTTTGAATTTCCGAAGGCATTGTAGCCGAGAAAAACAAGGTCTGCCTTTTTTGGGGTAAAAGTTTGATAATTCTTTTTACATCATGCACAAAACCCATATCAAGCATTCTGTCTGCTTCATCAAGAACGAAAATCTCAATATTTTTTAAGCTGATAATTCCCTGTGCGATAAAATCAAGCAGTCTTCCGGGAGTCGCCACCAAAATATCAACCCCTTTTCTCAGTGCTGTTTCCTGGCTTCCTTGTTTCACCCCTCCGAAAACTACCAAATGTTTTAAGGGTAAATATTTTCCGTAAGCTTTAATATTTTCTTCAATCTGAATGGCTAATTCTCTTGTCGGAGTAAGAATTAACGCTTTTATATGTCTGTTCGGAGTTTTATTTTTAGAAAGATTCTGTAAAATAGGAATCGCAAAAGCCGCAGTTTTACCGGTTCCTGTCTGTGCGCATCCCAGAAAATCTCTTCCATCTAAGATATCGGGAATCGATCTTTCTTGTATCGGGGTGGGTGTTGTATACCCTTGCTCTTGAATTGCTTTTGCAATAGGGTCTATTAATTGTAAGTCTGTGAAATTCAAATGAATTATTTTTAATTAAATGAAAATTCCTTCAATTTGAAGGAATTATATTTTACAAAGGTAGGTTAAATATTTTTAAGTGGCATTATTTCACTTTATTCCACTGTTGGTTATGCTTTAATTCTTCAAAAAAGTTGTATACTTCGGCCAGTTTTTCTGTTCCGTGCTTTCCGTAATCTTCTACGTTTTTGGAGGTTCCGTCTGCCAATTTTAGTCTGAGATACGATGTCGGAAGGTCGCTGATATTTTTTGTGCCGTATTTATCGTTTAAAGATTTAACATTTAACCCGTCTAATAAAGCTACCAATTTATTATAATCACCTTCTTTGATGGTGGTTTTAAAAGTTCCTTCTCTTGGATTTGAAAATTCACCTTTTGAAGGATTTTTTGTGAAATTAAAATGCTCGGCTTCCAAAACAGCAGTTCTGTCTGCATTAATTGTCATTTTAAAAACCGGACAAAATCCAAAGCATGGCGTTGCTTCATATTCAATCTGTGAATATTTTGATTTTACGTTTTGGGAAGTGCATGAGAATATAAGTACACATGCAAAAAGGCTTAATAAATATTTCATAATTTAAATTTGATCTGGGGTATTTCAATAAGTGTTCCAAAAAATTGTTTTTAGCTAAAAATTAATAATAAGTTGATATTATTTCTAAAAACAACACAAACATTGGAAAAGTGTAAATTAATAAAGGAATTACGTAAAATAATATCATCGATTAGTGATTACATTTGGTTGAATTAAAAAAATAATTTTAACCATGAAAAAAACAATTCTTTTGGTAGCTACCGTGGCTACTACTTTTCTTAGCGCACAATCTTGGAATCTAACAGGAAATGCAGGAACAACACCATCAACCAACTTTTTGGGCACAACGGACGCGTCAGATTTTGTACTAAAAACCAACGGTGCTGAAAGAATGAGGGTAAATGCAGCTGGGAATGTAGCCGTCGGAGGTGTTCCAAGTGATCCGAATGTAGGATTCCAGGTATTCGGAAGAACACAGCTGATCTCAAATGTCAACAGTGATGGCGTGCAGATAAGAAATATGGCCCCGAATATTAGTTCAGGAATGGATATGCTGTGGCTTACATACGACAATTTTCAACCTAATGATGTGGGCTTACTGACCCTTTCTTCGCCGCCGACTCCAAATGCCGGAGATTTTTCCAAACCTCAGTTTTCCGTAAGAGCAAACGGCAAAGTATTTATGGGAGTAAGATTGAGCTTTACACCTACATGCAGCGATTGTAATGAGTACAGATTATTTGTTCAGGACGGAATCAGAACTGAAAAGATAAAAGTAGACATTGCCGCAAGCAACGGCTGGGCAGATTATGTTTTCAAAAAGGATTATAAATTAATGCCGTTAAACGAATTAGACCAGTTTATTAATGAAAACGGGCATTTACCGGAAGTTCCAAGTACTGAAGAAGCCATCGAAAAAGGAATTGAATTAAAAGAGATGAATATTCTTCTGCTAAAAAAAGTAGAAGAGCTGACCTTGCACATGATCGATCAGAATAAACAGTTGAAAGCTCAAAACGAAGAAATTCAGGCATTAAAAAAGGAAATTAACGCTTCTAAATAATTTAATTATGAAGACGAAATTTTCTTTTTTACCATTTCTCATGCTTTTCTGGGTCGGTTTTTCCTTTGCCCAGCATGAGAACGATAACTGGCTGTTCGGAAACAACAAATGGAAGTTTGACAACAGCACGCCGAACGGTTTTACGCACACCACGAATTTGAGCCCGTCTATAAGGTATCAAAGTTCTGTTATCAGTGATAAGAATACCGGCGATCTGCTTTTCTTTTCCAACGGATATAATGTCTATAATAAAAACAGCGTTATAATGGATAATGGGAATGATCTGTTTGGAACACCCGTGAATACACCGTTTCAGGCAATTGGGAATCCTTCGGATCAATCATCCATCATTGTTCCTTTACCAAATTCAAGATCAGTATATTATGTTTTCTATATTCATGGCGACAGAAGAATTGATGATCAGGATGTTGTTTCACCTTTTTCATCTTACAGCTATGGTTTGAGATATGCCATTGTAGACATGTCTTTGAACGGAGGTTTAGGAAAAGTAATTTCAAAGAATAATGTTCTGTTTACGAATTCTCCGACCAATGCGCTGACCTCTACATTTGCGAGCGACGGAAGCTCTTACTGGATTGTAACAGCAAATAACGGTAACTTTTTATCCTACAAACTGAGTGCAGGCGGCCTGAATACAACACCCGTTGTAAGCTCCGGAGCCAATTACGGAGGTTTTATTAAAATTTCTCCGAATGCTAAAAAATTATTGACAAGAACTTACCGCAGTGTGTGGCTGCATGATTTCAATAATACAACAGGGGCTGTTACCAATCCTTTTAATATTATTCCTGTCAATAACGATTCTGCCTATTATAATGACGCAAGCGGGAACCCGAACAGCGCAGAGTTTTCCCCTGACAGCAATATCGTGTATTTTATTGGTGCAGAGGCTTGTCTTTGCCTGTATCCTTTAGGGTTAATCAGCTCATCAGGTTTGGCGATGTATAACATCAGTACAGGAAGCCTGGTTGGTGTTAATTCAACTCCTTCGCATTATGATTTTGCATTATCCGGAATAACGGCGAGTTTACAACTGGCAAAAAACGGAAAAATATATCTAATCCAAAATATTAAAATTCAGGATGATGGATTTGGTGTCAAAGCAGTGAAGTTTGGCAATTACATTGGCGGATCTTATCAGTCTTATGACTGGCGCGTAATCAATACACCTAATCTGTGGAGCCCGACGGTAAATCCGTTAAGCTCAATTACACCGCCGAGAAATGCACAAAACGGTTTTTCTTTTCCTCAGTTAATTCCAACGCATAACGCAGCACCAGCTTGCCCGGATGTTTTATATATTACAACCCCGGTTACTTCTTCTCAGGTTTTTCAGGCATCAAAATCAATTTTTGCCTCTTCAGCAATTAATAATAACCTGAATGTGGAATATAAGGCAGGCTTAAATGTCGATATGCTTCCCGGGTTTTTTGTAAAAGGAGAAACAACCGGGAATTTTAAAGCCTATATTAATCCGTGTACGATCTTGAATTTCAATAGCGTAGGGCCAAATATTGAGCCGATTTTTGCCAAAGCTAATACGATTGCAGTTTCAGAGGTCAGGATTTATCCAAATCCGGCTTCTACGATTGTTAAAATTGATTCCGGTAAAAACAAAGTTACAGGCTGGATTTTGTATGATCTTTCAGGTAAAAATGTTTTAAATGGAAATCAAACTACAGTTCCGGTTGAAAATTTACCTAAATCAGCTTATCTTTTAGTCATTAAGCTTGATAACGGAACAAGTATTTCTAAGAAAATTATTGTTCAGTAAGAATATTAATTCATAAAATAAGAAGGAGAGACAGATGTTTCTCCTTTTTTCATTAAAATTAAATAAATGATAAAAAAAATATAACATTAAACCCATTAATGTTGAAAAATTATAACATTGAATGGTAATTACATAAAATATTTACAGTCTTTCAAAAGTATATTTGTTTGAATCAAAAAAATAATTTTCAACCATGAAAAAAACGATCATTTTACTTTCTGCTGTAATAAGTTTTACGGCAAACGCTCAATGGAGTCTTACAGGAAACGCCGGAACAAATCCGGGAACCAATTTTATTGGAACTACGGATAATCAGCCATTAGTTTTTAAGACAAATAATCAGGAATGGATTAAGCTTACAACTACAGGAAGAGTGATTTTCCAAAATATAGATGGCGGACTGGGGTGGAATAATAATCTTTTTTTAGGTGGCGGTAATGATACGGCAACGGGATTGGCAAATACGGCTGTAGGGCTTGGTGCTCTTACAAGCCAGTCAACAGGAATTGCAAATTCAGCATTTGGAGTAAATGCAGGAAGAAATATCTCAACAGCAAGCTCCAATACAGCAATCGGAACGAATACAATGATGAATGGAAACATAGGAAATGCAAATACTGCTGTAGGAGGAAATGCACTCAGCGGGCCTGGTACTTTAACTGAAAATACAGCAATTGGAATGGCTTCTATGGCTCGTTATACTGCATCACCAACAGATAACGCATCAGGAAATACAGCACTTGGATTTGGCTCATTGGGATATATTTTTAATGGGATTGGAAATGTAGGATTAGGAAAAAGGGCGATGGGAGGACTTTTAAGCGGAGTTAATAACATTGCGATTGGAAATATGACAGCAGATAATTTAGTGGGAGGTAACAATAATATTTATATAGGAAATGTACAGGCAATTAGTACTTCTTCAAATAACGAACTTAATATTAACAACTGGATCGTAGGAAACAACGGAACCATCGGAATCGGGCAATTTACCAACCAGCTGCCTGCGGATGGCGTTGCAGCAGATGGCGAAACTTATAAGCTTTTCGTAAAAGACGGTATCAAAACAGAAAAGATAAAGGTAGATATTTCAGGAAATAACGGCTGGGCAGATTATGTTTTTGAAAAAAATTATCAGTTGATGCCGTTAAACGACTTAGATCAGTTTATCAGTAAAAACGGTCATTTACCGGAAGTTCCCACCACTAAGGAAGCCATCGAAAAAGGAATAGAATTAAAAGAGATGAATATCCTTCTCCTGAAGAAAATAGAAGAGCTTACTCTTTACACAATCGAGCAGCAAAAACGTATTGAAGCTCTGGAAAAGAAAATGAAATAATTGTTTATATAAATTAAAATCTATGAAAAAAATTTATATAACAATTGTATTAAGCCTCCTGCCATTATTAATGTTTGCGCAGGGCGAGAATGATAACTGGTATTTCGGGAATTATGCAGGGGTAAGATTTACAGGAACTACCACTACATTATTAGACAGCCAGAGAGCAAGTGGCTTTGCCAGTGGAACTGTAAGCGACAACAGCGGAAACTTGCTGTTCTATACGGATGGAAGCCAGATCAGAAACAGAGCGCATCAGGTCATGGAAAACGGCCTCGGAATAAATAACGGAACCGCCTGGCAGGTATCTTTTGTAAAGCATCCTACAAATCCTAAGCAATATTATGTATTTACCAGTAATTTTCCGGGAGGAATTGTCTCTTATTCATTGATAGATATGTCTTTAGGAGCTTTGGGAACAAATGGCGAGCCCTTAGGAAAAGTGGTAGATGGAGTTAAAAATATCACGCTTTTTGATGATTTGGGAGGATCATATTCGTCTTTTGGGGTAACGGTTGTGCCACATGCTGACGGGAAATCTGTCTGGGTATGTTTTCCAAGGGATATAAAAATGTACAGTTATCTGGTAAATGCTTCGGGATTAAATACTTATCCGGTTGTAAGTAATATGAATATTACACCGCCGACTTCATATTACAATGCCAAAGTTTCTTCTTCTCCTACTATCAGCTCAAGCTTTTCAAATTACATCAGTCTTAATGTATGGGCAGGAATTTATAATGAGTCTAAAGTAATGTCCTTTAATAACGCTACAGGAAAAATAACAAACGATTATCTTTTATCAATCGTAAGCCTGACTCCTACAACAACAGAGTTTAATAAAGACGCATCTATCCTTTATGTAGGAATGAATGGCTCCGGAAATATTTATGCTATAGATATGCTTTCTTCTTCAACATCTTTGGTGTATAATCAGATTTATAATAATCCAAATTTAGAATGCTATGCAATTCAAAGGAATAAATATAATGACATCTATATCAATTACAGGGACAGAGATTATTTAAGTAAAATTTATAATCCGGATGTTTATGGCGGAAGCAGCGTAATGCTTAATGCAATAAATCTGCAGGGAAGAACAACCACGGAATCCCTGCCGCCATTGCTCATTACAGCAGATAACCCCTGCCCGGATTCTTATACCCTTACTGTTCCGGAAACTTATGTAGATCATACCTATCAGGCCAGCAATACCATTACCACCCATACCAATTATATTGTAGAGCAAGATCAGAATATCAGAATGAAAGCAGGGAATTATATCCTTCTTCTTCCTAATACACAAGTAAGGTACAGCGGAACTTTTCTTGCAAAAATTGAAGATTGCCCATCGACAATAAGACAAGCCAGAAAAACGGATCAGAAAATTTCTTTAACGCTTGACTTAACAAAAGATGCAAAAGCAGATCTTCTGGATATCTATCCAAATCCTGCAACAGACATGTTATACATTAAATCGAATTCAAAAATAAAAAATATTGAAGTGTATGATATTTCCGGGAAGAAAATAAACAGTACATGGAGCGATAATAAAGTTGATGTAAAGAGTATTCCGTCAGGAGCTTATATCATCAATATTCAGACAGAAAACGGGAAAATTACTAAAAAATTCATTAAAAAATAATTGTAATTCTAAAGTTTAATCATAAAAAAGGAGAAACGCACATGTTTCTCCTTTTAATTTTTATATGCATGAATTTTATCCGTGAAGCTTCTTCCAGATAGCATCCTTCAGTTCCATTAAACCTTCGCTGGTAACTCCGGAGAAAAATAACGGCTTTCTGTTTTCAGGGAATTCTGCTGCGACTTCTTTTCGCAGTTCCTCATCCAAAAGATCGGATTTTGAAATCGAAATAATAAAATCTTTATCCAGTAATTCAGGATTATATTCTTTCAATTCGTTTTCTAAAATCTTAAATTCCTGGAAATGACTTTCAGAATCAGCCGGAATTAAAAATAATAAGATCGAATTTCTTTCAATATGTCTTAAAAATCTGTGTCCGAGACCTTTTCCTTCCGCTGCACCTTCAATAATCCCCGGAATATCAGCCATTACAAAAGATTTATAATTTCTGTAATCCACGATTCCTAAATTAGGCGTTAAAGTCGTAAATGCATAATTCGCAATTTTCGGTTTTGCAGCAGAGACAGACGCTAAAAGAGTAGACTTGCCGGCATTCGGGAAACCTACCAATCCTACATCAGCCAAAATTTTAAGCTCGAAAACAACATAACCTTCCTGGCCGTCCATTCCCGGTTGTGCGAATCTGGGAGTCTGGTTGGTAGAAGATTTAAAATGCTCATTTCCTTTTCCGCCCATTCCACCTTCCATCAGGATGATTTCCTGGCCGTCTTCAAGGATTTCACCGATAATTTCTCCTTCTTCATTCTTAGCAATAGTCCCGATCGGAACCTCAATATAAACATCCGCTCCGTAAGCTCCTGTTAATTGGTTTTTTCCTCCGTTTTCACCGCGTTCAGCTTTTACGTGACGGGTGTACCGAAGGGGAAGTAAAGTCCATTCATTGGCATTTCCTTTCATGATAACGTGACCGCCCCGGCCTCCGTCTCCCCCATCAGGGCCACCTTTCGGAATATATTTTTCACGGCGAAGATGCGCAGAACCTGCACCACCATGGCCGCTTTTACAATGAATCTTTACGTAATCTACAAAATTTGACATAATTTTAGGGCTTAGGATGTAGGGCTTAGAGCTCAGGTTTTAGCGTAAATATCTATTACCTAATACCTAAGCCCTAATTCCTTATTTTATTTTTTCTACTTCAGCAAAAAGCTTTTCAGAGATTTCGTTGATTTCGCCAACCCCGTTGATCTCTACATATTTGCCCTGCTGCTTATACAATTCGGCAACTTCGGCAGTTTTTGCGTAGTATTCTTTAATTCTATTTTCGATAATTTCTACATTGCTGTCGTCAGATCTTCCGCTGATTTCTCCTCTTTTCAGTAATCTTTCAACTAAAATTGAATCTTCAACAATCAATGAAAGACAAACATCAATCTCATCATTGAGCTCTTCTTTTACGATTTTTTCCAACGCTTCTGTCTGCACCGCAGTTCTTGGATATCCGTCGAAAATAAATCCTGCAGCATCGGTCGGCTTTCTGATCTCGTCAATCAGCATATCTGTCGTTACCTGATCCGGAACCAATTCTCCTTTATCGATGTATGATTTTGCCAGTTTCCCAAGTTCGGTATCATTTTTCATGTTAAATCTGAAAAGATCACCTGTTGAGATTTGCTTTAAATTAAATTTTTCGATCAGATTCTGAGCTTGAGTTCCTTTTCCACTTCCTGGAGGGCCGAACAGAACAATGTTTATCATAATTTTGAAGTGCTTTTGGCAATTGGCGGTTGGCTTCTTGCTTCTAGCTTTAATTTAGTTAATATTTTACTTTTTTTCGATTTAATATTTAAAGCTAAAAGCCAGTAGCTAATAGCTATAGGCAATCTAATGATTGATTTGTCCTTCTTCCAATTGATACAGATTAGGTAAATTTCTACCTAATTCATCGTAATCCAATCCGTAGCCCAAAACAAATTTGTTTGGAATTTCCTTTCCGATATAATCCAGCTTGAAATCTTTCTTATAAACCTCAGGCTTTAATAGGAAAGAAGCGATTTTTACAGATTTCGGACGTTGCGTTTCGTTAAAATATTTAAAAAGGCTCTCAACGGTATTTCCTGTATCCACAATATCTTCTACCAGGATAATGTGACGGTCTTTTACATCTTTTGTCAGTTCCATTTTCTGGTAAACGATTCCCGTAGATTCGGTTCCTGCGTAAGAGCTCATCTGGATAAATACAATCTCACAAGGTCCCGGATAATGCTTCAAAAGGTCTGAGAAGAACATGATAACGCCGTTCAGCACACCAATGAAAACAGGAACTTCGTCCTTATAATCTTCATAAATTTTTAAAGCTGTCGCTTTTACAATCTCCTGAATTTCGGCGTCCTCCAAATAAGGAACAAAAGTTTTGTCGTGAACTTTAATACTTTCCATAAAATTTTTAGTAGGCGGCAAAGTTACGGATTTTTGATGAAAGTTTTTTATGAGTTTGAGGGGATTGCATTTTAAGGATTTATACTTTTCTGTGTTGCGGAGTTTTTACGTATTTTGATTTTGAATCTATCTTAATGAGCCACGAAGTGGCGAAACAACAATAGAATTGGGTGAAACCCGATGGGAAATAATAATTTTAAATAATCAAAAATTATTACCTTTGCAATTCACAAAGCCCAAAACGATAATGTAGGATACAATTTCTTTAAGATTTAATTGAACAATAACGAAAATGTTATTGAAGTTTAACCTTATTAAGAAAGAAATCATGCTTTTTCTACACAATATATCCTTTGGGTTTCCGGCAGGGAATCTGCTGTTTAATTCTATTAATTTAACGATACCAACTCATACCAAATCGGCTTTGGTCGGAAGCAACGGCATGGGAAAATCTACCCTGCTGAAAATCATAGCAAACGAAATTGAACCTTTGGAAGGAAATATCAATATTCAAGGTGATATTTTCTATGTTCCGCAGATGTTTGGGAATTTTAATCATCTGACGGTCGCAGAATGTTTAAAAATTAACAAAAAACTAGAAGCACTTCAAAAAATAACAAATGGCGAAGTGGATGAAATTTATTTTGAAGTTTTAAATGATGACTGGGACATCGAAGAACGCTGTCAAATTGCTTTACAGCACTGGAAACTTGAAAATTTAGATCTAAATCATACATTGGAAAACCTGAGTGGCGGACAAAAAACAAAGGTTTTTCTGGCAGGAATTCAAATCAATCAACCTGAAATTATTTTATTGGACGAACCAACCAATCATCTCGATCTTGATGGTCGAAACCTGTTGTATGATTTTATTGAAAAGACGAATTCAACGGTTGTGATTGTCAGTCATGACCGAACTTTGTTGAATTTGGTCGATACAATTTTTGAATTAAGCAATCAAGGAATTTCGACCTATGGCGGAAATTTTGATTTTTATGCCGAACAAAAAGAAATTGAAAATGAAGCACTACAAAACGATATTCACTCAAAAGAACGCGCTTTAAAAAAAGCCAAAGAAAAAGAACGTGAAACGCTTGAACGAAAGCAAAAGCTCGATGCAAGAGGAAAACAAAAGCAGGAAAAATCGGGTGTGGCGAGAATTATGATGAATACTTTGAGAAACAATGCTGAGAAAAATTCTTCGAAATTAAAAGGGATTCATGCCGAGAAAATCAATGATATTTCCGGTGATTTGCGGGATTTGCGTTCATCTGTAAGAAATGCAGATCAGATGAAAGTGAATTTCAATGATTCAAATCTGCATTCGGGGAAAATCTTGATTTCGGGGACGGAAATTAATTTCAAATATGATGATGAAAATCTGTGGAAAGAAAACCTCAATCTTGAAATCCGAAGCGGTGACAGAATTTCTATCAAAGGCTCCAATGGTTCGGGGAAAACGACGTTAATCAAGCTGTTGTTGGGAGATTTGCGACCTTCTGTCGGGAAAATTTCGCGGTCAGATTTTCAGACAATTTATATTGATCAGGAATATTCTTTGATTGATAAAAGTTGGACGATTTATGATTTTGCCCAACAGTTCAACGATAATGCGTTGCAGGAATCGGAAGTGAAAACTTTATTATCACGATTTTTATTCGGAAAAGAAAGCTGGGACAAAAAGTGTGATGTTCTGAGCGGCGGAGAACGGCTGCGACTTCTTCTGTGTGGACTTTCCATCAGCAATAAAGCTCCGGATATGATTATTCTCGATGAACCGACGAATAATTTAGACCTTCAAAACGTGGAAATTCTCACGAATTCTATTAAAGATTATCATGGAACTTTGGTTGTGATTTCGCATGATGGGTTTTTTTTGGAGGAGATTGGGGTGGAGAATGAGGTTGTCTTGGACTAATCACACATTTTTAAATATTTTTTGTCATTCCGTAGGATTCTGAACTATAATAAGTTGAAAAAGATAGTTTAAACTTCTATGGAATGATAATTTTTATTTTAATTCAACATTCGGTAGTTTGTAATTTCCAATCGCTTCTATTAGTTTAGATGAATTATCTTTTAGATTGTTGAAAAATTGCTCTATATTTTCCTTGTAACCTCTCTCACTTATCCCAAAAAGTAATATTCCTTTATTTTTACCATCTGTGATAAGCTTATAATGGTACACATTTCTTTCTGCGATTAATATTTCTTTTCCATCTTTTGAATTTTCAGTGATAAGAAAATCTAAAATATATTCCCCATTATTTTCATAGGTTTTATAATTTATGATCGGGTTTGATTCCTTCATTTTTTCAAGTTCACTTACTTTTTGATTAACTGCATCTTCAAGTTTGAAATCTCCCTTCACAAAATCAATCATAATTAATGTATTATATTTTTCGATATTCTCATTTGAAGCTAAGTATTCTTGTTTATAATAATTTTCATTTGGATGAGAACTCCATGCTAAATTATAGGTCTTATTATCAATTTTGATAGGACCAGAAATATTCAAATAATCAGTCACTTTGTTTTGAGCATTTAAAGAAAGAGTTATGAATAATGATAAAGTTGCGAGAAATTTTAATTTTTTGTTCATAATTTTTTAGTGTGTTTTTTTGTTATAATTGACAATCAAATATAAGATAATTTGAAAAATAGGTGAATGGATAAAGATCAGAAATAAATTAATATTAAAAGGTTTTCAAGAAGAATATAATCATTCATCCAATCTAGATGAAATATCCATTTGTTGATGAAGAATTCTGATGATTTCAATTTCTTCATTTTTTAAATTAATTTTATAAAAGATAAAATGTGATTTTACTCTCGAACGAAAATATTCTTTTCTGATTTCATTGTAATCTTTTCCAGATTTCGGATTTTCAGATAAATATTCAATTTCATCCATAAGTAAGTCAAAATAATGGTCTGCCTGTTCTTTCGACCAGATTTCAAAAGTATATAACCAAATTTTTTCTAAATCATTTAATGCCTCTTTACTGATTCTGTATTTCATGAGTCAGCAGAATGTTTTTGATGTAGACTTTTCAGAAACTCTTTACGGTCAAAATTCTCAACAAATCCGGATTTTTCACCTTTTTTTAATTCATTGACTAATTCTGATTTCTTAGATTCTTCATATTCAAACATTCTTAAAGCTGTTCTGATCACCTCACTTGCAGAAGAATATTTCCCAGATTTAATTTGTTGATTAATAAAATTATCGAAATAATCGCCTAATAATATGGATGTGTTTTTTGCCATTATTTTAATTTTAAATCAAAGATACCAATTCTTGGTACTTATTCAAAACTATTTTTCAAGAGGAATGTTTTTTTTCTTTACAGTATCCAAAAATAAAATCCACCACAAATTTGCCCACCCAATTTTTTAAAAGTAATTTTGCATGAATCTAAAAACAAAAGTAAAATATGTCAACTTACGTAGTTGTAGGTCTTCAATACGGAGATGAAGGTAAAGGAAAAATCACGGATGTTTTATCGGCAAAATCGGATTATGTTGTTCGTTTCCAAGGAGGAGACAACGCTGGTCACACGGTTTATGTGGGTGAAGAGAAATTTGTTTTACACCTTCTTCCTTCAGGAGTTCTACAGTGCAAAGGGAAGTGTATCATTGCGAATGGAGTAGTGGTAAATCCTAAATCTTTCATTAGAGAAGTAGGTCAGATCGAGAGTAAAGGCCTAAGAACAGACCACATCTTTATCAGCAGAAGAGCGCATGTCATCATGCCTTACCACATTCTTTTGGATACTTACCGTGAAGAAGAACATGGAGGAACGCAGATCGGAACGACCAAAAAAGGAATCGGACCGTGCTATGAAGATAAGATCGCAAGAATCGGTATCAGAATGGTAGATCTTTTGAATCCTGAGATTTTAAGAGATAAAATTGAGAAAAACTTAAAAGTTAAAAACTCTCTTTTCGAAAAATATTACGGAAAACCGACATTAGACGTTGAAGAAATTTACAACGAATTTTTAGAGATCGGAAAACAGCTTCAACACAGAATCGTAGATACAGAAGTTGAATTGAACGAAGCCATCAGAGACGGTAAAAACGTTTTATTCGAAGGCGCTCAGGCGTTGATGCTAGACATTGACTTCGGAACATATCCTTACGTAACTTCATCTTCTCCATCTACAGGAGGAGTTTGTACAGGAGCCGGTGTTCCGCCAACATCCCTTCAAAACCTTATCGGTGTTGCCAAAGCATACTGCACAAGAGTTGGAAACGGACCGTTCCCTTCTGAATTGGACAACGAATTAGGTGAGAAAATCAGACAGATCGGAGGTGAGTTCGGAGCTACGACAGGTAGACCAAGAAGAACGGGTTGGTTAGACCTTGTTTCTTTGAAACATGCTTGTATGATCAACGGTATCAATAACTTAGTGATTACTAAATTAGACGTTCTTACAGGAATCGAAAACCTTAAAATCGTTACGCATTACAAAACTGAAGACGGAAAAATCATCGATTATTTCACTTCTTCAACAGAAAAATTATACAACTACGAGCCGATTTACCAAGATCTACCGGGTTGGAACGAAGATTTAACAAAAGTAAGAAGCTACGACGAACTTCCTGATACTGCTCAGAAATACATCGAATTTATCGAAAAGTATTTGGGAATCAACGTTTACTTAGTTTCTGTAGGTCCCGAAAGAAGCCAAAACATTATCAGAAAAGAATTATTCTAAGGAATTTTTTAAATAAATTAAAAGAGACTGTCAAATTTGACAGTCTCTTTTTTATGTCATTGCGAGGAGCGTGAGCAACGAAGCAATCTATAGCACAAAGATTGTCATTCTGACGAATGAAGAATCTCCTATCCACGATCATATAAACTTCCATCATCCATTACCCAACCTCCAACTTCCATCTTTTTCAGAAGCTTTTTCCCGCTTTCCGCACTCGCTATTTTTTTAATTTCGGCGGCGGCAAAGCCGCCGCCGAAATTAAAAAAATGAGCTCAAACAAATGCTCCAATCGGGGCTAGGTATTCGTTATTTTTTCAATCTATCACGACCAATTCAATACTCTGTTTGTCATCCTGAAAGGATCTAAACTAAGCTTTTGAACACGTTATTGAGATCCTTCCAGGATGACAAACGGAGTGGATAACTTATAACATAATCATCTGTGAAATCCGTGCTTAAAAAACAAAAAAACTCCCACAAAAAATGCAGGAGAAAAAATATCATTCAACGCAAAGGGAGCTTTAAACAATGCGTCAAAATATAAATTGGTTAATTAGTTTTAGAATATTTAGCATAAGCTTTTGCTAATTTTTCATCATATTTATTCAGCTTATAGCCTCCGCCGTTGTAGCCTTTCGCAAAATTTGCCCAACTTTTATTTCTCAAATGAGTTAAAAGTCCGTTTTTCTCAAGAAACTTTCCAAAAGCTTTCAAATGTTCCCCTTCATTCACTTCCATTTTGGCAACAAAATCGGCTACGTCCGAATATCCAAGCGGTTTTGCATGAAAACCCATAATCTGAAAACTTCCCCACGAAGCAGAAGACAATGCTGCCTCTCTGAATTTCGGATCGTTTGCTAAAGTCATAGCTTCATTCAGCCTGTCGTATTCTTTTACGCCGCCCTGATAATAGATTTTTGTCCATTTTGGATATAAAACATCCTTGTGGTTGGCGTTGTAATAGGCATTTGGGTCAATTCCTCTTTTCTTTAATTCATTCCAGAAAATGTGTCCTTCAAAAAGAATTTTGGGTTTATTATTAATTAAAAATCCTTTTCCGCTGCTTTCAATTTCGTTGACGGCTTTTACGGCAGCCAATTCAAGATCATATTGATCTGCAAAAGTGATTAAGTCACTTTCTTTTAAGAATTTATCTGCTGAATTTGTCGGAGCCAGAGCTGAATTTTTCTGAAGCAGAACGGTCCACGTTTTCATTCCGACAATTCCGTCTACGACTAAAGAGTTTTTTCGTTGAAAATCTTTCACGGCTGCATCAACTTCCAGAGAAAAAGAATCTGAAATTTTGATGTTATATCCTTGTTTATAAAGAAGTTCACAAAGTGTAGTGACTTCCGGTGATTTTGTGTAGTATTTTAAAAGTTTCATGGCTGTTGTTTTTTAGGTTTAAAATTTAAGTGGTATTGTATTAAAACGACATAGGAAGCTGTAGCGTTAAGAAAATAAATTCTGTGAACGTTAAGAAAATTCTACTGTTTGAAGCGCGACACAAATTTTGAACTAAAAACAAATATCAAATTCGCGCAAGTTTTAGAATTTTTAGAGAACAGACTTTATTTTTAGCGAAAGATTCCAAGTCTTGAATTTTTGATTCTTTTGTTTCAAGACAAAAGAATTAATTAACAGGTATTCTCGGCATTCTCTCGCAAATCATTCCGATCAGAAAGAAAGATTTAAATTTTACTTCCTCTCTCTGTAATCTGTATTCCAGGTTTAATGGATTTGTGGTCGTTACGCTGAAATTTTGCTGTAAAATGGCATAATCATCAATTCTGAGCTCGATGCTGTATTCTCCGATCGGGATCATTTGGGTGATCATTCCGATTTCGTTGGTTTCTATCTCATAAAACCTGTTATTGTTCGTCCCTTTAATGGAAAGCGAGCATTTGTAAACAGGATCATTGTTTATTTTATCGAAAACTTTAAACTGTACCATTGCTGCAGTTGGCTGTACCTGAACCGGAACTTTTATCGGAACAAAAATCCCGGGAATTCTGATCGGTCCTGTAACAACCGGATTGACAGGTTTTACGGGTGTTGGTTGTGGCTGAACAGGCGTTGCAATATGGGGAGCAGGCATTACTGGTCTTGCATTTATTGCAGTATTTAAAGCGGTCATATTAACTCTATTAAAAGCAACATTCGGATTTACTTTTACGGCTTCCGGAACAGGTTGAGCAGCTGGTTTTGATACAAATTCCGCAGGAGAAGCTTTTAAGGTTTCAGCGACGGCAGTTTTTCGGGTTAAAGTGTTTAATTGATCAGATTTTATGGTTCTTACATTCGTTACGGCTTTCAGGAATTTCTGATTGTTACTTTTATTCACAAAAAGCTGTTGTTTTAAGATCAACGGACCAAAATAAATCAATTGATTAGGATTATTTACTGTATCATTCGTAATGGACGGATCTAAAATTATTTTTAAATTTTTAATCAGCATCATCGTTTTTGTGATCGCGGGAAGTTTAAAATCTGTTGAAATGGTTTGTCCGTCTGATATTTTTTTAGGCTCATTCCATTCGAAAAGATTGGAGAGCATGAAGTTTTTATTGAACCAGTTTCTTTTTAGATGAACAAACGAATAATCCAGTTCCACAGCCTGAATCACGCTTTCGTCATAATCTATCGAAAGAATTTCAGAAGGCAGATTTTCATTGCTGTTTTTGGCGGTCTGGTGTAAAGTTTCAAGCTCTGCTTTTTCGATTCTTATGTTATTCCAGCCCGATTCGTTTTCCATAAAATCATATGGAATAAAATTAATATCATGAATGGAAGAATTGCTGATAACATCTGTTTTTTCGGCAGCATTAAAAGTATTTTTTGCATTTTGGGCCATTGCCAGATAAAGATCGGCTTCAGAAGCTTTGTTGATTTTCGTTAATTCTTTTTCAATCAAATCTTTAGAGCCTTTTACTTTCCATTCGGAGAAGGCGAGTTCTTTGATGTTGTTGAGGTTGATTAATTTGTCATTCCAGTTATTTTTTTCATCGTCAGTATCCAGTGTATCGAATAATTCGAGATGGGAAGTGATGTTGTTGATAGCTTCTTCATGAAGGATTCTGTACTTTTTATAAGCCTTAAATTCTTTGGTTTCCGCATTTTTTGAGTCATAAAGAACGGTGCTTTGACTGGCGACAACTTTTTCTAAATTTTCCTCAAGATCTTTTAAATTATTCTTATCTAAAATATCTCTGTAAATATCAAACAAAGAATTATTCGGATTCAGATCCCAAAAATTAGGCGAAATGGGCACAGAATTGAGCTCATAAGCCACATTCTGCTTTTTAATAATAGAAAGTGCCTTTTTTTGATCATCATTCAGCAGACTTTGAGGTTTCAGCAATTCAAGTTCTTCATTTTCATACATTCTCAAAGAAGGGCAAATCATCGGCAGATCATTCTCCATCGAGCTTTGCGACATATAAATGTCTCTGAGTTTCTGGTAAACGGCAACAAAGTATTTCATGGCTTTAGGTTTTTGGGTTAATGGTTTTTAGTTGCTGGTTGTTTGTTTTCAGTTTTATTTAAAGTTATTTTAATATTCAGCTTTTTCCAGCAATTAAAATCTTTGAGGTCTTAGTTAAGTAGAACGCCTTTGGGAACGA
The DNA here is from genome assembly GCF_900100115.1 of Chryseobacterium soldanellicola. Taxonomy (GTDB): domain Bacteria; phylum Bacteroidota; class Bacteroidia; order Flavobacteriales; family Weeksellaceae; genus Chryseobacterium; species Chryseobacterium soldanellicola. The sequence continues at coordinate 607,650 of NZ_FNKL01000001.1, read as the reverse complement.
GAAAACAGCGGTAAATTTTTCAAAAAAATCTTAACAAACTTTGTGTTAAAAAATAAAGAGTTTTTGAAAATAACCGACAGAAAAAAGCTTCTGCCGGTTATCCTTATTATAAAAAGAATATTATGATTTACCGTCTGTCCAGACTTTGATATCCGGATTTGGATTTGGAGATTTTGGAACTACATGACATTTGTATCCGATAATGTAAATGCCGTCTGACTGCAGTTTTTTACCGCTCCATTTTGCGTTGCTTTGAGAATTTTGGTTTTCGTAATTATGGCTTCCACCGAATACGAATGGCCCGATTCCCACTGCCGCTCCGCTGCTGATTTTTGTGCTTGCCGCTTTGTAAGCTGTACTGTTTTCGCTGAAATCCAATACAACATCTCTTGCAATAATCAGTTCTGTAACGATCATCGGCATTAAACCTTTTCCTTTACCGTCACTGATGATGTCTCCGTTTAATGATTGTGGTGAGTTTTCGTGAAGCTTCCAGTATTTTGATTCTACAAATTCTTCGCTGAACCATCCTCTTTCTACTCTTACTTTTCCAAGTTTAAATGAAATTTTAAGGTTGCTGAAATCCGTATTCATCGATGTTCGTGACGTATTACCGCTGTTTCTTGCACCGATACTGAATAATCCAAGACTAAATCCTGCACCTGCGCTCCAGTTATGAATTGTTTTAGAATAATCGCTGTGCGCGCTTCCTTCGTACATTGAGATGGTTGGCCATGTTTTAGATTCCTTTAAAGCATTTGCAGAAATCGGAATTGATGGCGAATAATTGATATAATCGATCACTCTTGTTCTCTGGCTGTTTCTGAATTCCGACTGAAGGCGTTTTTTGATGACCAACATGTGCTTTTCTTCAATTTCGCTCAGATAATTCTGAATTCTTTCCACCGCTTCCTTGTAACCTAAAGATTGCCATGCTTTTAAAGCTGCATCTTCTCTTTTTTTCATGTTTTTACCATCGATAGATAAAGTGGCCATCGCATCAGGATCACCATTATCAGCATCAATTCTTATTGAATTGTTTGTGTTGACGATATCGTAGTATTTCATCTGATACTCAATGTATTTAGAATACATCGGAGCAACGAAAGTCTGGTGCAGCTCAGGTTTATTTAAATCATCAACAGGAGCATTTTCATCAAAATCAGGGTTTTTCACCACTTTTATTTTGAATAATTTATCTCTCAGTTTTTCAAGGTTTTTTTCAACCTTAGGATCCATTGGCGTGTCTACAACCACAGACCACTGCATTAAATCTTCGTAAACTTTTGAAACTCTTTTTGAAGAATCATTAAAAATTGTCATCATTCTTCCGTTTCCGCTTTCTGTAAGTGGCGGCAATTGAGAAGGAATGGCATCTACCATAGCCGAAAACTGCTCCATTTGAAGGTATTTTCGGAATTTGCTTTCTTTCATTGCGTTTTGGAATTCCTCTAAATTGGTTTTAGGATTTCCGTTGGCATCTAAAATTGGTTTTCCTGTTCCGTCAAGCAATGGTTTTGGAGCCGGAGCATTTCCAAAAAGGCCGTTTAAAGCATAATCGAAAGTATCTTCGGTTAATGTAATTCCGATCGGGTCGAATGCAATAAAATCATTTGGACCGATAGAATCCGGATCTCCGCCGTTGGTTACAGAATCATAAACTTGTTTTAAAAGCATGCTCATTAATGAGTTTGATCTTGCTTCTTGAGTTAGTGTTGGCATAATTATAAGTTTTAAATTTTTCTTTGCTTACTCTTTTCGGTTTTCAGCGTTCCCCGATTTTGTATGGTACAAATATCTGTCAGGTACACAAGGAATTCCTCAGTGATTTTCCGATTTCGGGGTGTGGTTTTTACTGTTTTTTACTTTTATGTTGAGTTTTAATAATTAAAACAACATTATTAATGGAAATTAGAAATCATATTGCCTTCAAATAGAGAATGTTATTATTTTTAGCATAGCTAATTTTAGAGATTATTATAAAAATTTTTAAAATGTTGATATTTTAACAATTATTTGGCAGAAATTTTGATATTGATTCAATGCTTATCGATAAGAACTAATAAAACTAATAATCATCATTTATTAACAGTTTAATATTTATAGTGATGAAACACTTACACCAAAATGACGAATTTCGCTTCAACGAAGTTCTTTTTGAGCACCGCAACAAAGAATACGGCGCTTATGTTTTACGAAACGAATCAGACAGAATACTTACAAAATCCCTTTTTATAGGAGTAAGCTTGTTGGCTGCAATTTCAATTACGCCTTTTGCTATTTCGGCATTCAAAGAGGAAGCACCTACTGAAGCACCTCCAATTATTTATGATTTGATAGATCCGACGGTTCCGCCGGATGTGGTAGAAACGCCTCCAATAAAAATTGAGCCCGTAAAACCAACATCAACTCCGGATGTAAAACAATATGATAGTACAGTTCCCACGCCTACAAATAATGCTGTGGAACCAGTAAAGCAGGTAATTCCAGATGACGCGGTCGCTGGTTTTAAAAATGATTTTAAAGCTGAGCCTGCAAAGCCGAATACTTATACGCCACCTGCACCAACAGTTACTCTAGGAAATGGACCGGCTGTAAAACCACAACCCACTGAAACAGATCCTAATAAAATTGCAAATTCAGGTGAGCTTAGTGTAGAAGCAAGCTTCGACGGAGGGATCAACGCTTTCAGAGATAAAGTGATGAACAAATTCGATACTTCAGGTTTTGAAGATTCTGGAGATGTAATGAAAACTACCATTACTTTCATTGTTGAAACCAACGGAACCATTTCCGGAATTAAAGCCGATGGTAAAGACGTTTCTTTTAATAGTGAAGCCGTTAGAGTAATCAAGCTGATCAAAGGAACTTGGAAACCCGGCAAAAACAAACAGGGGCAGGCCGTAAGAAGTTATTTCAAATTCCCGATCTCGATGAAATTTGATAATTAATATAAACAATCTCGAACACTTATCCACAAAAAGCTATTTTTTGTGGATAATTTTTTTTATACTTAAAATCCTTATTAACAATATTTTAACTCAATTTTAGTTTTAGTCATTCATTGAGAGCAAAGAAAAAAGCGTATTTTTGGTGCTTAAAGTTCTAATAATGGCAAAAATCATAGGAATCGCTAATCAAAAAGGCGGTGTAGGTAAAACTACAACGGCTGTAAATCTTGCAGCGGCATTAGGTGTATTGGAGAAGAAAATATTAATCATTGATGCTGATCCTCAGGCAAATGCAACGTCTGGTCTAGGGGTAGATGATGTGCAGTATTCTACTTACAATTTATTAGAACACAGCATGGATACCAAAAGCTGTATCAAAAAGACTTCAACACCGAATCTTGATATTGTACCTTCTCACATTGACCTGGTAGCAGCGGAAATCGAATTGGTAGACAAAGAAGACCGTGAATATATGCTTAAAAAAGCATTGCAAAGTGTAAGAGATGATTACGATTATATTATCATCGACTGTGCGCCGAGTTTAGGTTTAATTACGGTAAACGCTCTTACCGCAGCAGATTCTGTAATTATCCCAATTCAATGTGAGTATTTCGCGTTGGAAGGTCTTGGAAAGTTATTAAATACCATCAAAAACGTTCAGAAAATCCATAATAAGGATTTAGATATCGAAGGTTTGCTGCTTACGATGTATGACAGCAGATTGAGATTGTCTAATCAGGTGGTGGAAGAGGTAAATGCTCACTTCCCTGAAATGGTTTTCGAAACAATCATCAGCAGAAACGTAAGATTAAGTGAAGCGCCAAGTTTTGGTGAAAGTATCTTAAACTACGATGCAGAAAGTAAAGGAGCGATCCAGTATATTCAATTGGCAGAAGAGGTTTTGCTGAACAACGAAAAATTAGTTAAGAATTAAATATAGAAAATGGTCAATAAGTGAATGATGAATAGTCAATAAGTGCATTGTTATTAAATCATTTATGGCTGATCAATTATCAATTATAATATGAAGGACAAAAAAAGAGCGATGGGACGTGGTTTGGGCGCAATTCTTAGTGCGGAATCCAAAGCAACGGTCAATTCTGCTACTGATGAAGGAGCAGATAAATTTGTGGGAAATATCGTAGAAGTTGCAATCGAAGATATTTATCCGAACCCCACCCAGCCAAGAACTTATTTTGACGAAAAAGCATTAAACGAACTAGCGCAGTCTATAGAAAATCTTGGTGTAATTCAACCTATTACACTAAGAAAAGATGGTGAAAAGTTCGAAATCATATCTGGGGAAAGACGTTTCAGAGCAAGTAAAATTGCGGGTTTAACATCTATTCCGGCGTATATCCGTCTGGTAAATGATCAGGAGCTTCTTGAGATGGCTCTTGTTGAAAATATCCAGAGGGAAGATCTTGACGCGATCGAAATTGCATTAACCTATCAAAGATTAATGGAAGAAATCGGTCTTACCCAGGAAAATCTGAGCCAGAGAGTAGGAAAGGACAGAAGTACGATCACCAACTCTATCAGATTGTTAAGGTTAAATCCGGATATTCAGAATGCCATCAGAAGCGGTGAGATTTCAGCAGGTCACGGAAGAGCGATTATCAGTCTTGAAAACGAAGAGCATCAGCAGATTTTATTTGATTTAATTATTAAAGAAAAACTGAATGTCCGTCAGACTGAGCAGGCTGCCACAGCACTGAAAAATCCAAAATCACCGGCTGCAAAAAAAGCAAAAGCTGAGCTTTCAAATAATTATAAGAGAGCCCAGAAAACAATTGCAGATATTTTAGAAGTAAAAGTGGAGATTAAAGCCTCCCCAAATGGTAAAAAAGGTAAAATTGTTCTGGACTTCAAAAATGAAGATGAGCTGGAGTATATTTTATCTCATATTAAATAAATGAAGAAAATATTTTTCACTTTTTTCTTGTGTCTGTTTGCTATTGCCTACTCACAGGTAAATCCTAATGATACGATTCGGGTAGAATATCATCCGAAAGACAGTATTTCTGCGGCAAAACCTGAAAAATCTGAATCCAAAGTGGTTGCAGATCTTGAAAGCGCAAACGGACCGACAAAGAAAACTTTAAAGCTTAATCCTACGAAAGCAGGATTATATTCTGCTGTTTTCCCCGGATTAGGCCAGTTTTACAATAAAAAATATTGGAAAATCCCAATCGTTTGGGGCGCAGTAGGAGCCGGAGTAGGTATTGCAATATGGAACGACAGACAGTACAAAACATACCGCGAATATTATATCTCCAAATTAAACGGAACTCCCAACGAATTTGTTGACAGTCACCCGTGGCTGGATAAAGTGGCGTTAGGAAATGCACAGGACAGATCAAAAAGACAGAGAGATTATGCCATCGCCATTACAGGTTTAATTTATATTTTAAACATTGTAGATGCAGTTGTAGATGCGCATTTATACGAAAGTCGCCATGATCCGGATCTGACTTTCAATCCTGCGGTTATTCAGGATCAATACGGAATTAACCCTCCGAAAACAGGGATAAGTTTAAGTTATAGATTTTAAAATAATTAATAGATAAACTGTTAAGTAAGCTCTTTGCTGAGTATAAACTGAAGGTTTACAAACGTAGTTCATGCTTTGCGAACTTAAAAACATTTAGTAGTTAAATAAAATCTTTGCGATCTTTGCGTTAAAAAAAGACAGGTAAATAAATAAAATATGAAAATAGCATTAGTTGGATACGGGAAAATGGGTAAAATCATTGATGAAATTGCGACCAAAAGAGGTCATGAAGTCGTTGCCCGCCTTAAAGAAACGCCAACTGCTGAAAATCTTAATAATCCGGAAGTTGTTATCGAATTTTCTTTGCCTGAAGTAGCTTTCGATAATATTAAAGCTTGTCTGGAAAACAAAATTCCGGTAATCTGCGGAACGACGGGCTGGCTGGAAAAGAAAGAAGAAATTGAAAATCTTGCTGTTGAAAACGGAACAGCATTTTTATATGGCTCAAATTTTAGCTTAGGAGTGAATTTATTCTTTGCTTTAAACGAAAAATTGGCTGATTTAATGAAAAATGTGGATGAATATTCTTGTCAGTTGGAAGAAATTCACCACGTTCACAAAAAAGATGCACCTAGCGGAACGGCAATTTCTATTGCTGAAGGTATCTTTAAAAACAATCCTAAATTTGACGCGTGGAAATTAGAAGAAACTCAAGGAAATCAGTTGGGTATTTTCGCGATCCGTGAAGATGAGGTTCCGGGAACGCACAGCGTTTTCTACAGAAGTGAAGTAGATGAAATTGAAATCAAACACACCGCCTTCAACAGAGACGGTTTTGCGTTGGGCGCTGTAGTTGCTGCAGAATGGATCAAAGATAAAAAAGGAAATTTCGCTATGAAAGACGTTTTAGGGCTGTAACGTTGTAACAAAATCCCTAAATTGCAAACAAATTAGAAGTGAATGGTCAGTAATCAATTGGTAATAGAATAATTGATGATCATTGATCACTCACCATTTATCATTTATAGTATAGATTAGGCACAAAAATTTTATGAATTATTTTTTAACTTATACAGTCTACGTTCTCATTTTATCAGTATTGATGGGACTTTCCACGTGGAAGCTGTTCAAGAAAATGGGGTATAGTCCGTTATTCGCATTTATACCTTTTTACAATTACTTTATTATTTTAAAGGAAACAAAACATCCGAAATGGTGGGCTATTTTATCGTATTTACCGATTGTAGGGCCTATCATGATGTCGGTTTTTCATATTTATTTAATGAAGAAATTCGGGAAAAGCCTTTTCCAGAACCAGCTTTTGACGGTTATTCTTCCATTTATTTATATGGCAACAGTCAATTATTCTAAAGATGCAGAAATAGAAGATGAAAGTTCAAATGATTTATATTTAACTGAAGAAGAAAAGATTGCGAAAGGTAAAAAGAAAGATTCTTTTATAGGCTCTGTTACTTTTGCGGTTGTTTTTGCGACGATTATTCACGTTTTTGTAACGCAGCCTTTCGGGATTCCAACAGGATCAATGGAAAGAACGTTGCTTGTAGGTGATTTCCTTTTCGTTAACAAATGGAGCTACGGTTACAGGCTTCCGATGCGCCCTTTGGCAATTCCTTTCCTGCAGGGAACTATTTTTGATTCCGGTGAAAAAGGCAACCCTAAAGATGACCCTAAATCGTATGTAGATGGAATAAAATTGCCTTACGAAAGAATTTTGCAGTTCAGCAAACCTCAGAAAAACGATATTGTTGTTTTCAATTATCCCCAGGATTCGGTACACACGGCTACGGACAGAAAAGATCCTTATGTTAAAAGATGTGTTGCGGTTGCGGGTGATGTTTTTGAAATGAGAGCCGGAAGACTTTTCGTTAATAACAAACCTGAAACGGTTTTGGGTGACCAAGAAGTTCAACATGCTTATACAGTAAATACGGGAGCTCAGTTGGATATTCCTGCGCTTTATAATACATATGGATTCCTGCCTGTAAGGGAAGAGCAGAATGATAAGGGATTCACTTATACGTTCCAGGGTCTTACAGATAAAACGGCTGCAGAAATCAAAACATTACCGAATGTGATTGATATGACGGAAAATATGTATGCAAAAGGTTCTGCAACTATTTCGTATAAATTAAATGCCGATAAATCAGCCTATACAAAAAGCATTGATACAACTCAATCTATTTTCCCGATCAACAAACCGTGGAATCAGGATTGGTACGGCCCGCTAAGAATTCCTAAAAAAGGAGATGTAGTGGCGATCAACCAGGAAACACTTCCAATGTATCAATGGGTTATTTCTGAATACGAACACAACAGTTTAGAAAAGAAAAACGGAAAAATTTTCATCAACGGAAAAGAAGCTAATCAATATACAATTAAACAAGATTACTATATGATGATTGGGGACAACAGAGATGCTTCGCTGGATGCAAGATTCTTTGGTTTTGTTCCTGAAGAAAATATTGTTGGACGGCCAATGTTCACATGGATGAGTGTACAGGGAGTTTTCTCAGATGCAAGCTCTTCTTATCAGGCTCCGAAAAAGATTCGTTGGGACAGAATGTTTAAAGCGACAAATACAGGGGAAGCCAATAAAACTTCTTACTGGTGGATTGCAGCGATGATACTTATTCTATTCTTCGGATGGGAGTATTTTATGAAACTCTTTGGAAAGGGGAAAGAAAAAAAAGAAGACGAGATATAAATTAAATAAATTTAGAAATAAAATGAAGTATTTGAAAGAATGCTTCATTTTTGTATTGTGAATATGAAGAATGTACTTTTACCGGTATTTTATTTGCCGCCAATTTCTTGGTTTTCAGTATTTTTGAATGCTGATAATGAAATTTTATTTGAACAGTTTGAAAGTTTTCCAAAGCAGACCTACAGAAATAGAGCCAATATTTATGGCGCAAACGGAAAGCTTTCATTGATCATTCCCATTCATCACAACGGAAAAAGGGAATTAAAGGACATTGAGATTTCTTACAGGGAAGATTGGAGAAACCTTCATTGGAAATCTATTAAAACAGCGTATCAGAGTTCTCCGTATTTTGAATATTACGAGGATAAATTGAAGAAAATATTTGATTTAAAAGAAAACCATTTGCTTGATTTTAATCTAAAAGCACTGGAAATCCTTCAGCAGATTCTGAAAACAGAAAAGGCATACTCTTTGAATGTAGAATATATCAAAAATCCTGAAGAGATCAACTTTCGTGAGAAATTTTCCGCAAAAGTGCCGTCAGAATTTGAGATGGAAGAATATTATCAGACTTTCACAGATAAACTGGGTTTTTTGAATGATTTATCGATTTTGGATCTTATTTGTAACAAAGGACCGGAATCTTTGACTTATATTAAAAATATTAAACAATCATATTAACATGAAATTGCAGTTATCCGGAAACATAAGTTTCAAATGATAAAGCAATGACACATGATTTTAAAATAAAATTTACATATGAAAAAGGTATTATTAGCTGCTGTTTTTTTAGCAGGTTTCAGTTTCTCTTTTGCTCAGGAAGCACAGGGAACAAAAGCCGGTCAGAATGAGGATAAAGATCTTATGACTTGGTATCACAAAGATTTTGCCACTTCAAAAGTGTATGGTGTAAACACGGAAAATGCTTATAAATATTTAGAATCTAAAGGTCTTAAGCCTAAAACAGTTGTTGTTGGGGTGTTAGACAGTGGTGTTCAGGTAGATCACCCGGGTTTAATTAAAAACGTTTGGTCTAATCCTAATGAAGTTCCGGATAACGGAAAAGATGACGACGGAAACGGATATATCGACGATGTTCACGGATGGAATTTCATCGGTGGAAAAAACGGAGATATCGATGTTGACAATATGGAAGTAACCAGAGTTGTCGCCAAATATAAGCCTATTTTCGAAGGTGATGATTCTACAAAAAACAAAGCAAACCAGGCAAAAATGCCGGAAGAATTTGCGATGTACATGAAATCTAAAGAGATTTTTGCAAAGAAAAGTGTTGAAGCCAGACAAGGTGCACAAACCTATACAATGATCAATGAGCTTATTCCAAACATGGTAAAATTGCTGGGTGGTAAATCTGTAACACCTGAAAATGTTGCTGCCATAAAACCTCCGACAGATCAGAAAGATGCAATTGCTTTACAGGTTTTAAATCAGGTTTCTCAAAGCCCTGAATTTAAAGGTAAAAGCTCTGCAGAATTTGAAAAATCAATGAGAGAGCAAATGAAAGAAGCGCTTGATCAGGTTGGCCCGGAAGCTAAGCAATATGATCTAAGCTACGATCCTAGAAAAGAGATTGTAGGAGATAACTACGACGATTATTATGAAAAAAATTACGGAAACAATCATTATGAAGGCCCGGATGCGATGCACGGAACACACGTTGCAGGGATTATCGCAGGACTTCCTCAGGGAAAAGAAATCCAGTACGGTGTAGCTTCCAGAGTTGCTAAAATCATGTCGGTAAGAACAGTGCCAAATGGTGATGAAAGAGATAAAGACGTTGCAAATGCCATCAGATATGCAGTTGATAACGGTGCGAAAGTTTTAAACATGAGTTTCGGGAAACCTGTTTCTCCCGGAAAAAATGTAGTTTGGGATGCCTTCAAATATGCTCAGGATAAAGGAGTTCTTTTGGTAAAAGCTGCCGGAAATGAAAATGAAGACGTTGCCGAACATGTTGCTTACCCTACCAACTTTAAAAGTAATACAGATGAAAAACCATTTGTAAATAATGTATTGGTAGTCGGAGCGAGTACCAACAGAAATAATGAGCTGAGAGCAGGCTTTTCTAATTTTAACAAAAATATGGTCAATGTTTTTGCTCCGGGTGAAGAAATTTATTCTACAGTTCCTCACAATGAGTATAAATATTTACAGGGAACTTCCATGGCTTCTCCAGTTGTAGCTGGTGCTGCTGCGGTTTTACTGGCGTATATGCCAAACTTAAAGCCGGATCAGGTTATTGAAGCTTTAGTAAAATCAAGTAACCCAAGTACTGAGAATCAATTCAGTAACTTCTCACAGGCGGGAGGGGTAATTGATCTGAAGAAGGCCGCAGAATACGCATATACTAATTTTTATAATGGTAAATCTTCCAATGTAAAAAAGCCTGCGAAATCCGTAAAAAAGGGTGTTAAAAAATAGTATATCTTTCTGAATTTAAGAATAAAACATACAAGGTCCGAAATTTTCGGACTTTTTTTATTTAAATTTTTCAATTTTGGCACGGTTTTTTGTAACTTTAATATAACAAAATAATAAACAACAAAATGAAAAAGTTACTTATTGCAGGGATGTTGGGGACATCACTATTTGCAGTGTCTTGTTCCGCCGTTAATAACGCTAAAACAGCCCAAAATCAAAGATCAGAATTCCTTAAGATGAAAGGAGACTGGCAGATCGTGAGTGTAGATTATGATAAAAAATTTAAAATCAAGCCTTTCGATGATGGTGTGGACGCACAATGTTTTGTAGGAAGTCACTGGAGATTAATTCCTAATAACTACACAGGAGCTTATACGTTGAATGGAGGAGGAAATTGCGGAGCAGGATTTACACAGCCGATTAAAGTGGATGTCGTAAGCGGAAATACATTTAATTTCAAAAAAATTGCTGACGGTACAAAAGCAAAACAAAATATCGCAGGATATACTTTAACCCTTACCAATCAGACTACAGACCAATTTTCGCTTGAGCAAAATGTTCCGTTTGACGGAGAAAATGTAAGAGTTGTTTACAACTTCGAGAGAACTGGAATGAAATAATAATTAAAAAAATAAAAAAGATGAAATTTAGTAAAACATATATCGGAGCCCTTTTCTTATCATCAGCACTGTTGTTGACAAGTTGTGAGGCCGTTCAGAATTCAAATCACCAACAAAGAGGTACAGCTGTAGGTGCGGCATCAGGAGCTGTAATCGGCGGTATCTTGGGAAATAATGTAGGAAGTGGTAAAAACTCGGCTTTAGGAGCTGTTTTAGGAGGTATTATCGGTGGTGTTGCAGGTAACGTGATCGGTAATAAGATGGATAAGCAGGCAAAAGAAATTAAAGAAACTTTACCGGGAGCTCAAGTGGAAAGAGTAGGTGACGGTATCAAAATTACTTTAAATGAAAGTATTGTAAACTTTGATTTTAATTCAACAGCGCTTTCCAGCACGGCAAAAACAAATCTTGATAAATTGGCACAGGTTCTGATCAACAATCCTGATACAAATATCAATATTTATGGCCATACTGACGACAAAGGTACAGATGCTTACAATCAGAAACTTTCTGAAAACAGAGCAAATTCTGTAAAAGCTTACTTAGCAAGTAAAGGTATAGCTTCCAGCAGATTATTCGCTTTAGGTGAAGGAGAAAGCATGCCTGTTGCATCAAATGAGACGGATGAAGGCAGAGCTAAAAACAGAAGAGTGGAATTTGCCATTACTGCAAATGAAAAAATGATTAACGAAGCCAAACAAGGGCAGTAATTAATTTAATATATAAATATTTTCATAAAGACCGCTTCGGCGGTTTTTTTTTGTATTTTTATGAGGTAATTTTTTATTTGAAATTCACTATTTTTGCAATTGATTTAACATAGATGAAGAAATATTTAAAACTACTCCGAGTAGAGCAATGGGTGAAAAACCTATTTGTTTTTGTCCCCCTGTTTTTTTCAGGTAATATTAAAAATGTAGATCTACTTTCGAAAAGTATCTGTGCTTTCATTATTTTCTCGCTCACTGCCAGCGTTGTATACATCTTAAATGACTATAACGATATTGAAGCAGACCGGAAGCATCCCGAAAAAAGAAGACGTCCCCTGGCAAGCGGAGCAATTTCAAAACCAACGGCGATCGGGATTTTAATAGGAATCATGATCCTCGATATTGCGCTCGTTTTTGTGGCGCAGGCTTATTTTCATGAAAATCTTTGGAAGTTTGCAACGGTCGTAGGATTTTATTTTGTCATGAATCTTGCTTATACATTCAAATTAAAGCACGTTCCCATTATCGATATCTCCATTATTGCGCTTGGTTTTGTTTTCCGGGTGCTGTCAGGAGGGTACATTACAGGAATTAGCATTTCCCAGTGGGCGATCTTGCTGACATTTGTTCTGGCTCTGGTTTTAGCAATCGGAAAAAGGAGGGGAGAGCTCATCAATGCTCAGGTTTCCGGAAAAACAAGAAAAGCCTTGGACGGATACAACGTACAGTTTGCAGACATCGCACTTTCGATTTCCGTAACATTGGCGATCGTATGTTACTTAATGTTTACATTGTCACCGGAAGTACAGGCAAAATTTCATGAGCGTGTTTTTTATACGGTAATCTTTGTTGTATTCGCGTTTTTAAGATATTTACAGCAAACGCTGGTGTACAACAGGACAGAATCTCCTACGAAAATCGTTTACAGAGACCGATACATCCAAATCACATTAATATTGTGGGTTGCTACATTTTTAATTCAAATTTACTTTAAAAAATGAAGCCGAATTTTATACAAAAAGTTACCAACTGGGGTAATTTTCCCATAGTGGAAAAGGAAATGAAGTCTGATGACAGCTTCAAAAAAATAAAAGAATTTGTACTTGATCATAATGAAGTTATCGCAAGAGGAAACGGAAGATGCTACGGCGACGCTTCTTTGGGCGAACATATATTTTCAACAAAAAAATTAAATAAATTCATCAGTTTTGACCGTTTAAACGGAATTATTGAATGCGAATCAGGAGTTTTACTTTCAGAAGTTCTGGAAATTTCTGTTCCGCAGGGATATTTTCTGTATGTAACTCCGGGAACGAAATTTGTTTCCGTCGGAGGTGCGATTGCTTCTGATGTTCACGGAAAAAATCACCACGCAGAAGGCTGTTTTTCAGAATATGTGATTGAATTTAAATTAATGATCGAGAACGGTGAAATTATCACGTGCTCAAGAGATGAAAATATCGAAAAATTCTGGGCTACCATCGGTGGAATGGGATTAACGGGAATTATTCTTACCGCAAAATTCAAGCTTAAAAATATAGAATCTGCATACATTCGTCAGGAAAGTATCAAAGCAGAAAATCTTGATGAAATTTTCAGGTTATTTGAAGAAAGTGAAAGCTGGACCTATACTGTTGCCTGGATCGACTGCCTTCAAAAAGGAAAAAATATCGGAAGAAGTATTTTGATGAGAGGTGAGCATGCTTTTCAACATGAATTGCCACAGAATTTAAAAGATAAATCTTTACGCTTAAAGAAAAAATTTGAGCCGACGGTTCCGTTTTACTTTCCGGGATTTGTTTTGAATGCTTTAACGGTGAAAATTTTTAACCTACTGTATTTTAACAAGCAGACTAAAAAAGAAGTTAAAACTTTCATCGATTACGAAACATTTTTCTATCCTTTGGATGCTGTTCATGATTGGAACAGGATCTACGGAAAATCAGGATTCATTCAATATCAGATGGTAATCCCGAAAGAAGCAGGAAAAGAAGGAATGAAAAAAATCCTTGAAACGATCGCAAACAGCGGAAACGGTTCTTTCCTGGCAGTTTTAAAACTGTTCGGAAAACACAATCCCGAAGCCTACAATTCTTTCCCGGTTGAAGGCTACACGCTTGCTTTAGATTTTAAGGTCAATTCAAAATTAAAGAAACTGGTAGATCAGTTGGACCAGATCGTGCAGGAGTTCGGGGGCAGGATTTACCTTACGAAAGACAGCATGAGCAGATCTTCACTGACCAATTATCTTAAAAATACGCAGAGTTCGAAATTTGTGTCTTTACAGCACAAAAGAATCATAAATAATAATTAACACAAATGATCGTTTTAGGAAGTACATCCGAAGTAGCACAGGCTTTTGTAGAAAAAGCATTGCAGGAAGGAGAAAAATTTGAAAAAATCTATCTTTTTACCTCCAGTAAAGAAACTACGGAAAGATTTGCAAGGCATATTGATGTAAAATTTCTTCAGCAGGCCGAGGTTATCGAGCTTGATTTAATGAAAGAAATTGATTACAGCAATTTTGAAAATATCAATTCAAATCTCTTGTTTTGTGCAACAGGATATTTAGGCGAAGGCACAGAAGAAGGATTGTATGATAATAAAAATACAGAGAAAATTATTGATATTAATTACTCGAAATTAGTACCGGTAATGAATTATTTTGCTCAGAAATTTGAAAACAGAAGATCAGGAACCATCATCGGTTTATCATCTGTAGCAGGAGATCGGGGAAGACAGAGTAATTTTATTTATGGGAGCGCAAAAGCGGCTTTTACAGCTTATTTGAGTGGGCTGAGAAACTATCTTTTTGAAAAGAAAGTTCATGTAATGACCGTAAAACCGGGATTTATGGCCACCAAAATGACAGAAGGCTTACCATTAAATCCAAAATTAACGGCAACTCCGAAACAGGCTGCTGATTGCATTTACAAAGCTTTTAAAAAGCAGAAAAATGTAGTGTATGTTTTACCTGTTTGGGTTATTATTATGATGATTATCAGGAATATACCTGAATTTATATTTAAAAAATTAAAGCTTTAATTAAAATGAAAAAATTGTATTGTTTTGATTTTGACGGAACGATAACTTACAAGGATACCATGTTTATGTATCTTAAATTTTACGATCCTGCAAAATTCCGTTTACAATTTTTGAAGCACGTTCCGCTTTTCATTTTATTAAAGTTAAAGCTTGCCGAGACCGAAAAAGTAAAGAAAAGCTTCATCGGATCTATTCTTAAAGGACAAACTCAGGAGAAAATCGAAAAAAAATCGCAACAGTTTTTTGAGCAGCATTATCCTAAAATTGTAAGAGAAAATGCATTAGACTTTATTCAAAATATGGATAGGAATAATACACAAAGTCTATTGGTAACGGCTTCTCTTGATATTTGGGCTAAACCTTTCGCTGAAGCATTCCAAATGCAGCTTGTTTCTACCAAAGCAGAGTTTAAAAACGGTGTTTTCACAGGAAATTTCATCGGAAAAAACTGCAACGGAAAGGAAAAATTAATAAGAATAAAAACAGAAATCAGCGATAATAAATACGATAAAATAATTGCTTTCGGAGATACTTCCGGAGATAAGCCGATGCTGAAATGGGCAAATGAAGGTCATTACCAATTTTTTCACTAATTTTGGGTGATAAAAATATAAAATGAAAGGATTTCTTATTTTGTGTCTGGCAACCGTCATGAGTTGTACAAGCGCAACGTCTCAAAAGTCGTCACAAAAGTCAACAGACATGCAAACAAAGACAGAAATTATTGTTTCCGAATCACAAGGTGGCGCGGAACAGGCTGGTTTTTCTATTCTCAAGAACGATCAGGAATTTCAGAAGGCAATCAATGGAAATTCTATGGTTGTTGTCGAGCCTGGAAATGCGCCAAAAGCTGGATCCCACAAATTCCCAACCGATAAAAAGGTAGTTTTATATAATTTAGGAACGTTCAGATCGGGAGATCACAGAATTTCAGAGATTAAAAGCGTTTCTGTAAAAGATAACGTTTTGTATGTTGAAGTTCCTTTTGTACAACACGGCGGAATGGAAATACAGGTGATTTCTAATCCGTATGTGATTTTTACCGTTCCTTCCCATTATAATTTCACTTCTGTAGAATTAAAATCTTCAAAATAAAAATGAATAAAATATATTTAGATAACGCCGCAACTACGCCACTTTCAGAAGAAGTTATCGATGCAATGGTAGATACCATGAAAATGAATTTCGGAAATCCTTCTTCAACACACAGTTTCGGACAGGAAGCAAAAATTCTTATCGAAAATGTGAGAAGGCAGATTGCTGATTATCTTCACGTGACTCCGGCAGAAATTATCTTCACATCTTGCGGAACAGAGTCAAATAATATGATCATTAAATCCAGCGTTGACCACCTTGGAGTAGAAAGAATCATCAGCACTCCTTTGGAGCACAAGTGTGTTTCTGAGAGTATTTTAGACATGAAAAACAGAAAAGGAGTAGAGGTAAATTACATTCGTCCAAACGAGAAAGGAGATATTGACCTTAATAAATTAGAAGAATTATTAAAATCTTCCGACAAAAAAACGTTGGTAAGCTTAATGCACGTCAATAACGAGATCGGAAATATTTATGATATTAAAAAAATCGCAGAATTGTGCAAAGCCAATAATGCGCTTTTCCATTCTGATACGGTACAGACAATGGCTCACATGAATCTGGACTTCTCTGATATTCAGGTTGATTTTGCATCTTGCAGCGCTCACAAATTCCATGGTCCGAAAGGTGTTGGCTTTGCTTTTATCAGAAAATCAAGCGGTTTAAAAGGAATTATTACCGGAGGACCACAGGAAAGAAGTTTAAGAGCAGGCACAGAAAATGTAGCAGGAATTGTAGGTTTGGGGAAAGCTTTAGAAATTTCTTTAAAAAATATGGAAGCTTACACCAATCATATGCAGGAAATTAAAAGCTATGCTATTGAAAGGCTTTCAGCAGAGATTTCAGGAATTAAATTTAATGGAAGAAGCGCAGAGAAAGAAAACAGTCTTTACACGGTTTTAAGTGCCTTATTACCATATAAAAATCCATTGATCGGGCTTCAGTTAGATATGAAAGGAATTGCGATCTCTCAGGGAAGTGCTTGTTCTTCAGGGGCTTCAAAACCGTCAATGGTGATGATGATGGTTTTATCGGAAGATGAAATGGATCATTGCACGCCGCTTCGTATTTCATTCAGCCATATGACAACTAAGGAAGATATTGATGCTTTGGTGACTGCACTAAAAGAAATTTCCAGTGATTTTGTTATAGAAAATACAAATGTTGAGCATAGATAACAATATTACTAAAATGGCGTAATTTTGGGTATCTAATTAGTGATAAAACAAGAATATAATATTAATTTAAATAAAAGAAACAAAATGGCTTTAGAAATTACAGATAGCTCATTTCAGGAAACGGTTTTAAAATCAGATAAACCTGTATTGGTAGACTTTTGGGCAGTATGGTGCGGACCTTGTAGAACATTGGGGCCAATCATCGAAGATGTGGCAACAGATTTTGAAGGGAGAGCAGTAGTTGGAAAAGTAGATGTAGACAATAATCAGGAGATTTCAATGCAATATGGTATCAGAAATATTCCTACCGTTCTTATTTTTAAGAATGGTGAGGTTGTTGATAAAATCGTTGGTGTAGCTCCAAAAGAAGTAATCGCAGAGAAATTAAGCGCACACTTATAAAAAAATAAGTTTGATAATGAATGCCTTCCGCTTTTGGAAGGCTTTTTTTTGCAAAATAGTTTGCAGGTAAGGAAAAAAGTTGTAGTTTTGCAATCACAAAAAAGAAACATTGTTCTTTAAAAGTACATTAAAATTTGATCCGGTAGTTCAGCTGGTTAGAATGCCGCCCTGTCACGGCGGAGGTCGCGGGTTCGAGTCCCGTCCGGATCGCAAAAAGTTTTATCAATTTACTTTAAAAAAATTGATCCGGTAGTTCAGCTGGTTAGAATGCCGCCCTGTCACGGCGGAGGTCGCGGGTTCGAGTCCCGTCCGGATCGCATAAGTTTTATCAATTTACTTCAAAAAAAATTGATCCGGTAGTTCAGCTGGTTAGAATGCCGCCCTGTCACGGCGGAGGTCGCGGGTTCGAGTCCCGTCCGGATCGCACAGCGATTCAAACGCTTAAAAGCAGTAAATAATATTTTACTGCTTTTTTGTTTTATGATATTCCAAAAGATTTACATGTATTATTTATTTTAAAAAAAATTTTACAGTACTATATTCCAAATTCCGGTTCCCGTATTTTTACGGTATTTTTATGAATAATTTTTATTATTCAATTTTAGGTCTGATATTTGTACTGAGTAGAAAAACTAGCTGGCCTACTATATTTATGAATAACATAATTGTGAAAAAATCATTTCTATACGCACTCTTTATCGCATTATTCTTAGTTTCATGTAAGAAAGAAATCGAGAAAATAAATGACACCTTAAAAGACACAACTTCTACAACAGAAAATCCGACTGCAGAGAAAGATTCTGTTAAAAAAGATTCTGTGGTTATGAAAGAGTCTATTCCTCCCGCAATGCAGGAAACAGGTTTCTATAATGCTTTTGTACTTCCGAAAGATAAAAAGCTGAGAGATTCTGTATATGCGGAATTCAGTAAAAAATATTCTGAAAAAGAGCGATATGCTATTTTAGCCTTAAACAGATTAGATTCTAAAAATAAATGGAACTCCGATACATTGGTGGTTCCTGCGAAAATCGATACAACTTTGATGGCTTATTCGCCATTTCCGATGCAGTTGGATGTGCTAAGCCCTGTGAAGAAATTTGTGGTATTCTCATATCCCATTCAGGCTTACGGTGTCTACTCAAACGGAACTTTGGTAAAATGGGGACCAACAAGTATGGGTAAAAAGACGGCAAAAACAAAAACCGGATTAACATTTGCCAACTGGAAAAAGCAATTAGCTATTTCTACAGTAAGCAGCGAATGGAAATTACCCTATAATTTCAATATTTTTAATCTTGATGGTATCGGGTGGCATCAGTATGATCTTCCCGGATACCCCGCATCACACTCTTGTTTAAGATTGTTATTGAAAGATGCAAAATGGTTGTACAGTTATGCGGATACCTGGGTTTTGAATCCGGGAGGAGCAACTACAAAAGCGAAAGGCACGGCTGTTTTGGTTTATGGTGATTATGGTTGGGGTAAAAGAAAACCCTGGAGAAAACTCTTGAACGATCCTAATGCAAACAGTGTTTCTGTGGAGGAAATGACAAAAATGATCGAACCGAATATTGAAAAAATAGTAAAAGAACAGGACAATCGGGAAAAAGTAGTAGATTCCATCAAAGCTGCAAGAGCAGTGTTGGAGCAAATGCCTGAATCTCCGAAAACGGTAGCGCCTTAATCATCTAATTTTTCAAATTTTAATGTTGATTCTTCTGCGAATTTTCTAAGTTGTAGCATCTCTGCTTTGCCTTTATGCTGTCCGAATCTTGCCGCAACGTAAGTTAATGCAATGCAAATCAGCATGACAAAAGAAGCGTTTAAAGCCCACGGGAATTCAAAGCTTTTTATTTGTTTTTCAACATAATACATGGTAAAAAAAGTCATCCATAAAATGGAAAACAAAAAATAAAGGAACATAAAAAATGTCCAGACTGCAGAGCTCGGCCCGAAAACACCGCGAATAGTGGTCTTGTCATCTTCAATTTCAATTCTTAATGATAATCTTGGTTTCCAGTAATTATCGTATTTCGTTTCTACACAGATTGTTGCTACTTCTTTATTGATATTTCCGGAGAATTCGCCTTTATGCTCCGCGAGGTATTTTTTCAGATTTTCAGCATATTCTTCTTTGGTAATATTGGTGAACATCTTGAATCTTGGGCGTGTTCTTATTTTGTCTAAAGTGGTTTCTTCGGTTTGCATATTATTTTAATCTTGATAAGGTATCGGATCTTCCAGGGTAAAACTTACAGTTAATTGCTGTGTTTTTCTTTGAATAAGCATTTTAATATTTTTTCCCTCCTGGCTTTTCATTAATTCCATAATTTCCTGAAGCGTCATATCAGCAGTTTTATTGCCGTTAATCAAAATAATCTTGTCATCTTTTTTTACCCCTGCAATATCGGCCGGCGAATCTTTTCTGACTCCTGAAATTGAAAATATAGGCTTTAGGATAAATTTATACTGGAATTTATCATTCTGGGCCGTAAACTGGCTGCTTGTTGTATTGGCTTTTACCGTTTCAATTTTTACAAGATCTTCCTGCCATTGCAAACCATCCTGTCTGAAATCCAGGCCGCTCATATTAAAGTGAAAAGGATCATCAAAATCTTTATTTTTCCTTAAATATATTTTTTTATCGGGGTAACTGAAAGCTACCGTAAATCGGCGCATAATTTCACCCCCTACAGAGCCTTTTCTATCCTCCACCAAATGCACATGCTGTATAGAAAACTCGTCTGGCATTGCCGTGAGAGGCTTTTCAAACTTAAAATCACCAATATAAAAATTATGAATTCTGCTTCTTTTGCCATAAATATCACCGTTAAATCCTCTTCCTAAAAAATCCTCAATATTCGGCCGGTTATATACAAAATCTTTAATTAAAGTCGGAAAAAGCCAGATAGGATCGCTGTTTCCAAGATCTATCAATAGTTTCGAGCTTTTCTTTTCATGGGTCATTTCTACATCTGTTGTAAGATAAGGCTTACTTTTTTCAATGCTTATGGGAAATTCTTCAAATTTTCTTACTTTTTTCTTAAATAAATTTTCATCGCTATATACCGTAATTTTTTTCGATAAATAATCTATTATAATAGGATGATTTTTAAAAAAATGATAACCGATCACGCCATTTACGGGGATTCCGACGTGAGAAGAAATATTAAATTCCTGATTGAGAATCAGGAAAATTGTAAGGGAATCATTAATTAAATAATTGCCGATTTTTCCTATATTTTTATCAGATTTAAAGCCGTCGATACTTAAATCACCACCTAAACCGGAAAATTTTATTTTTTCAACATTGGAAAGCTTTAATTCCTGATTATCAAGACTGAAAAGCAGCGTTTCTGCAACCCCGGTATCCAAAAGAAAAGTAAGATCAACGCCATTCACATTGATCGGAATAAAAATTAAATTATTAATTAATTTAAAGGGAATAACCGTTTTTTTAGCATCTTTTATAATAAAAGAATTTTGAGCATTTCCGAAAACGCTTATGAGTAAAAACACTAAAAAAAACTTAAGTTTCATTTACTGAATTTAGCAAATTTATCCTTACGGCAAAGAAAAAACATTCCCAAAGTTGAGAATGTTTGTATAATGCACAATAAATTTAAAGAAATGGTTTGTTTCCTGTAAATTTATTTTGAGAAAAATTCCATCAGGTCCATATAATTTTTTTGATTGACCCCGTGGCCGCTCATATATTCTCTGAATGTAAAATAACAGCCAAGATCATACAGGAGATCAGCCGCTTTTCTGCCCCATTCCAGAGGAATAATGGCATCATCAGTTCCGTGGGAAACAAAAAAACGCAGCCTTTCCAGCTTTTTTTTATCTTTAACAATATCGGTTAAGAGCTTTTCTTCGGGATAGCTGCTCAGACACGCTACAAAATTGAAAATTTCAGGATATTTTAAAGCTAAAGAATAGCATAAAATTCCACCCTGGCTGAAACCGCAAAGATGAGTTTTGCTGTCTGTAAGGCCGTAATGATTGACAATTTTTAAAATATTTTCAAGAACGGAGTTCAGAGATTCGTTTGCCTGATCTATATTGATGAAATTTTCAGCATTGTTAAAGTCGATATCATACCAGGAATATCCCTCAAACTGAGTCTCTTTCGGGGCTCTGAAGCTTACCAGGATCCAATCTGCGGGAAGCGTTTCCCGGAAGCTGAAAAGGTCCTGCTCATTGCTTCCATAGCCGTGAAGCATGAAAAGGATAGGCGTATTTGGAGTAATATTTTCGGGTTCTCTTACCAGATAATCTAAATTCATGGGGCAAAGATAATTAATAAATCATATCTGAAAAAGTGTGGATTTTGATTTTTTAATAAAATAAATTTGATTATAATGCCGTTAATTATTTATAAATTATAGGGTTAATAAGCTTTTAGACTCCCTGCTGAAATAAAAATTAGAGTAGCGAATCTTTTTGTTAATTTGATATTATTTAGAAATCTTTGTTGGAAAATTTTCATAAAAGTTATTTTTATATTGATAAAAAACCTATATTTGAAACATTAAAAATCTATTTGGAGAAATGAAGCAATTTTACAAATCAAAAAGTTTATTTAGACTTTCTTTTTTATTCATCGTATTATTCTCAGTAATTTCTGTAGTTAATTCTTGTAAAGATGATAAGGACGATGAGGAATTTACAGATCACATAGTGCAGTTTGAATCTAAAATAATTCCTGGTGGCACAACGCCGCCGCCTGCACCTATTAAGCTGTTTAAAACGGTTGTAACCCAGGTAGGAACCAGCCAGAATACGGTTTTTGATTCACCGGGCCTTATTTGGACAAGCGGGGAGTTTTTCGTGAACTCAAGCCAGTCACAATTAAACCTTGCTGCAAATGCAAATCTTCCAAATGCTGATTCTGAATTAATTGTAAGCATTTATATTGATGGCGAAGTTGCAAAAACGGATACCGTAACCGGATCAGGTGTTAAAAGTGCTGCTGTAGCGCATAGCTTCCTTGAATTATAAAATTTATTTATTGAAATAATTTTAAATTAATACATAGCCCCATTCTTTTAAGGATGGGGTTTTTCTTTGTATGTGCAGATAAATCAATGAATTCAATTATATAATAATACAGCCATACAAAAAGTAACAAATCATATCAGATTTAAAATTTGACATTCATAATGATTTCTTAAAAAATAAAGCATTATTCATACAAATAAGGTGAAAAATTCTGATTATTTTACTTGATTTATTGAAAATATCTTAAACTTTACATTAATATTTTACGTCATAATTAATATTTTATAGTTTTTTTTACCGATAAAATAGATAATTTACTACAATTGATAATAAAAATGCAAATATTTTATGTTTAGGTAGGAATTTATAAAAAGTAGGAGTAATTTAGTACTAATAAGAAACGAAGTTAAATATGGAATAAAAATTACTCTCTCTTTTAATTATGCAGCTGGCCTGCTTCAAGCTACTACAATTTTTATTAATTATACTATTAGTCAATAAGTTGTAGTTATATAAACGCAAAACCTTTCCCTCATTCAATTCCACTTAATAGAATGAAATAAGCAGATGATGTTTTTTTATTATCAAACTCCCTCATTCTTTTTTTTTTTTAACACACAAATGTTTAGTAGTTCATTATTTATTAATACAAAAAAAACTTAGTTATGCAAAAAAATTCTTTTTTAGTACTTGTATTCACAGTCACTAGTGTAGTGATGTATGGGCAAGTAGGTATCAATACTACCACACCTGGAACGACATTGGATGTAAACGGAGCGATTACCAATCGTGAAACAGCAGTGGCAGTTGCAAGTAATGCTGGTACGGTACCGGCCAATGTAAGCCAGGTAAGACTTACGGGCGCAGCTACCGCGAATGTTGTGATTACAGCTCCTGCGGCTCCTAATGCAGGACAACGGCTTATTATTTATAACAATACGACGGGCGGCTTCGGAGCCAGTTTAAATGGTTTTACCATTGCAAACGGACAGGCTATGGAATTTGCCTACAGTAACGGCGGATGGAGAGCCACCAATGGCGGAGCTGCTGTCGCAGGAACAGACTGGAGTGTATTGGGAAATACAGGAACCTTACCGGCCAACAACTTTTTAGGAACTTCTGATAACCAGGATATGGTGATCAGAACCAACAATACTGAAAAAATGCGTGTGCAGGCAGGTGGCAATGTTGGGATTGGAACTGCAGCTCCTATAACTGAGCTTCATGTTTCAGGGAATACGACCCAAATTGAGGCTACGGTACAGAATACAACTGCAGGACAAGCAAGTCTAGATTTGAGAAACACGCTAAAGTTTTATCGCACAGTTCTGGATGGGACTGGTGATTATCAGGTGTTCGACGCAACAGCCGGTGCATCAAGAATAACTATTGACGGCCCTACAGGAAATATAGGGATTAACAACAATGCGTCGCCTACAGCTAATCTGGATGTAAATGGAACAGCACGTGTTCGTAATACTCCAATATTAGCAGCGGCTAATGGTGGTAGTATTGCTATACCATTATATGAGGATAATCTGGGAAATGTTGTAAAAAATGCGCCTCCAGGTAATGGGAATATTATGTCAGGAATTTCTTCGGCTATAGCGCCGGGAGGAACCCAAGCGGTGATCAATAACGTACCAGATGGGACAATACATGAGCTTACCGTTGTAGCTTCTGATGGATGTACTATTACAGCAGTTGCGGATTTCTGGGCAATTGGAAATTCAGTAGGAGGAACAGCCTTACAGGGAAAAGATGGATTTGCATCTCAAAACGGAATTTCTCCACCTACCTTTACGGAAACACAAACAACAAGTGCTGTAGTATGGTCAGGCGTATCTACATGTGCTTCCGGAGGGGGGCCTACTCACCTTAATTTTAAAGTGGGTATCGTTCCTGCAGGTTCTACTTTCCAGATTCAAATTACTAATCAAGGCGATACAAATATGGCGTATTCTGTAAAACTAGAAAGAATAGGATCTTATTAAATTAAAACAATCAATATTAACAAGTGTTATACAATCTCAAAAGAGGAAGCCTACTGTTAGGCTTCCTCTTTTTTATTTTATATAAGAATAAATTTTAAACTGTTTTTACAATAAAATAAGTTTTCTTTCCTTTTTGCAGCAATAAAAATTTACCGTCAATAAGATCGCTTTCGTTGGCAGTATAGACGTCATTTACTTTTTCTTTGTTTACAGAGATTGCATTTCCTTTCAGCTCTCTCTGGGCCTCACTTTTAGATTTTAAAAAACCTGTTTTTTCAGTAAGAAGATCGACGATATTTACGCCTAAAACATCAGCTTTCGCGACTTCCTTTTGCAATACACCGTCAAAAACATCCATAAAAGTCTGTTCGTCTAAATTAACCAAATCCTCCGCAGTTGATTTTCCAAAAAGAATCTGCGACGCTTTTAACGCCTTTTCGTATTCTTCTCTTCCGTGAACCCAAACCGTAACTTCTTCAGCCAGTTTTTTCTGAAGTTTTCTTTCGTGTTCGGCGGTTTTATGCTCTTCAATTAAAGCTTCAATTTCTTCTTTGCTTAAAAAGGTGTAAAATTTAATAAATCTTTCAGCATCCGCATCTGTTGCATTAAACCAGAACTGGTAGAATCTGTAAGGTGAAGTTTTCTTTTTATCAAGCCAGTAATTTTCTCCGCTTTCAGACTTCCCGAATTTCGAGCCGTCAGCTTTTGTAATCAAAGGCACTGTTAATGCAAATGCTTCGCCCTGGGCTTTTCTGCGGATCAATTCTGTTCCCGTCGTGATATTTCCCCATTGGTCAGAACCTCCCATTTGAAGCTTCACATTATTATTTTGGTATAAATGTAAAAAATCGTAACCTTGAATCAGCTGGTACGTAAATTCCGTAAAGCTCATTCCGTCTGCCCCGGATTCTCCTGAAAATCTCTTTTTCACGGAATCTTTCGCCATCATATAATTTACCGTAATATTTTTCCCTACATTTTTAGCAAAATCAAGGAAAGAAATATTTTTCATCCAGTCGTAATTGTTCACCAATTCCGCTTTATTGGTCTCATTACCTTCAAAATTTAAAAATCTTGAAAGCTGGTTTTTCAGGCAGTCGACATAATGTAAAAGAGTTTCTTCGTCCAGAAGATTTCTTTCGGAAGACTTTCCGGAAGGGTCGCCAATCATTCCCGTGGCCCCGCCCACCAACGCAATCGGCTTATGGCCATGCTGTTGAAAATGTGCCAGGATTTTTATCTGAATAAGACTTCCGATATGTAAAGAATCTGCGGTAGGGTCAAAACCGATATAGGCAGTCGTCATTTCCTTATCAAGTTGTGCATCCGTTCCGGGCATCATGTCGGCAAAAAGCCCGCGCCATTTCAGTTCTTCAATAAAAGAGTTCATTATTTTCTGCTTTAAAATTTAATGTGCAAAGATAATAAATTCAGGGTTATAAAGAGTGGAAAACAGAAAGGGCACGTAGGTTAATATTTTTGGAACTTTTTTATTTCGTGGAATAATAAGCTTTCATTTTTTATTTGAAGCTTTTTGACGTCGTCGAATTGTTATTTTTATTTATTTTAAGGAGCAATTTGATTACATCGAAAAGCTGTTTTACTTTTTATTTGAAGCTTTTTCCCGCTCTCCGCACTCGCTATTTTCAGGTATTTGTTTCGGCGGCGAAGCCGCCGAAACAAATACCTGAAAATGAGCTCAGACAAATGCTTCGATCGAGGCTAGGAACTTGCGACTGATAAGATGTATTTTAAACTGAACCTTCAAGGTTTTTAAAACCTTGAAGGTTTGATTATGTAAAAGAAACTTTACACATATTGCGATTTAACCTAAAATCAATTATATTTGTTATAGATGAACGACGAACAGTTATTTTCCCTCATTCAGAAGGCGAAAGAAAAAGATCAGAAAGCCCAGACCAAGCTCATTAATATTTTTTGGGTTGATGTTTTTTCCTTTGTGATGAAAAAAGTTCATGATGAAAATGATGCAGACGAAATTACCGTCAATGTTTTTTCAAAAGTATTGTCGAAACTCGATATGTATGATCCTCATTTTCAGTTTAAAACATGGGTTTTAACGATTGCTCAAAATACAATTATCGATTTTTGGAGAAGAAAAAGCCGTGAAAATCAGGATCCGACCGAAAATTTAGATGAAGTAAAAAATCAATACGCAAAATCTCCCGAAGAGCTCATGATTTCTGATGAAGAGCAAAAGAAAATTATTAAAACCATCGAATCTTTAGATGCTAACTATCAGGATATTATCAAATTAAGATTTTTTGAAGAAAAAAGCATTAAGGAAATTGCCGAAGAACTCGGAATTTCTGTTGCCAACACGAAAGTCCGTGTGATGCGAGCCAAAAAAGTCCTGGCAGAATTACTGAAAAACAATGAATTTGAAGATAATTAATTTTACAAATAAACATCTTCCTTCGTTTTTGGAAGCGTAATTTTTCTTTGTTCTTTTAGGTTTCTATTTTGCAGATTGATTTTCAGTCCTTTTTTTACCAACGTTTCATTTTTAGATTTTCCGTATTCCGAAGTATTTTCAACCTCCTTTTCGAAGGTAAGCTGGCCTGTAGAAAGATTGAAATCAACATCTGTCCAGTATTCTTCAGGTTTTCCATAGCTTGAAGAATAACCGATCAGCTCAAAATGCCCGTTCTGAAACCTGTATTTATCCGTATAACCCCATTTCCAGCTGCTTCCGCCGGCTTGTGTGATTTCCAGGATTCCTTTTTTTATTTGCATGCTCTGGTAAGGATCACCCATCATTCCGCCGCCATTGCTCTCCAGAATTGCTTTTGTTGATTTTTCTAAAATGGTCCATTTTCCATTTATTTTTTTCAGAATCTGAATTTCACGCACATTTCCGAGATCGGTCGTATCTTTGGTATTGTAAATAATAACTTTTTCAGGGATCTGATCTCCATCCAGATCGCCGTCAACAGATTCGATCATTTCTGAACCTGCAGGCTGAAATTCTTTTTGAGCAAAGCAAAATATGCTGAAAATGATGGACAGAAAGCAAAATGTTGTCTTCATAAGAAAATATTGAGGTTTAAAATTACGAAATTATATGTTTCATCAATGTCTGTCTTTGATTGTTTCGATAAAAAAATCACTAACTTTGAACCTCAATTTGAGAAATAAATGGAAAATTTAGTTCAAGATACTACCGTTCAAAAGCCAAAATGGATTCGCGTAAAGCTTCCTACCGGAAAGAATTACAGAGAATTACGAACTTTGGTTGATAAATATAAATTAAATACAATTTGCCAAAGCGGAAGCTGTCCGAATATGGGCGAATGTTGGGGAGAAGGTACAGCAACTTTTATGATTTTAGGAAATATCTGTACCAGAAGCTGTGGATTCTGTGGGGTAAAAACCGGGAAACCGCTTGATGTCAACTGGGATGAGCCTGAAAAAGTAGCCCGCTCTATCAAATTAATGAAAATTAAGCATGCCGTTTTAACGTCGGTTGACCGTGATGATTTAAAAGACATGGGCTCAATTCTTTGGGGTGAAACTGTAAATGCGGTAAGAAGAATTTCTCCGGGAACTACAATGGAAACCTTAATTCCTGATTTTCAAGGGCTCACAAAACACCTTGACAGAATGGTGGAAGTGGCTCCGGAAGTGATTTCCCACAATATGGAAACGGTAAAACGTCTGACAAGAGAAGTGAGAATTCAGGCGAAATATGAAAGAAGCCTTGAAGTGCTAAGATATCTAAAAGAAGCCGGACAAAGAAGAACAAAAACCGGAGTAATGCTTGGTTTGGGTGAAACAAAAGACGAAGTTTTTCAAACCATTGAAGACATCAGAAATGCAAATGTGGATGTAATTACATTGGGACAATATTTACAGCCGACTAAAAAACATTTGCCTGTAAAAAAATTCATCACACCGGAAGAATTCGATGAATTCGGGGATTTCGCAAGAAGTTTAGGCTTCAGACACGTTGAAAGCTCGCCTTTGGTGAGAAGTTCTTATCACGCTGAAAAACATATTCATTAAAAATATAAATCGCTTCAATTTCTTGGAGCGATTTTTTGTCATTGCGAACAGACTGAAGGTCTGCGAAAGCAGTTCAGAAGCGACGAAGCAATCTCTTTAAAATATTTAAAAACAAGTTTGTCATTCCGTAGGAGTCTAAGCGAAGTTTTTAAATTTTATCCCTACAAAATAAGTATAGATTCCTGCGGAATGAAAAATTCTACGGAAAATTAATTAAAATAAATTCTTAGGCAAAAATCACCCTTCCACCTTACTCAAATGCTTTTTCTTAAAGGCAGAAGGCGTTTCGCCGATATATTTTTTAAATAATTTATTAAAATAAGAAAGACTTTCAAAACCTACCTGAAAACAGATTTCTGTGATGCAGGAATTTTGCAGGAGCAATAATTTCGCCTGATTAATTCTGTAATTATTCACGAAATCAGTGAACGTCATATTCGTCTGCTTTTTGAAATACCTGCAAAAAGCGGGTGTGCTTAAACTTACCATTTCAGCAATTTCGCTGACGTTGGTTTTCCGATCATAATTTTCATGAATGTAATCGTAAATCGTTCCCATTCTGATTTTATCATTCAGAAACCATTTTATTCTGGTGTCTTCATTATTAAGCTCTTTAACTTCATCTGAATGGGCAAGAATCTGTAAAATTTCAATCAAACCCATAAAAGAATTGAATGAATTTTCGTTTTTAATATGATGAAGCTTTTCAATAACAATTTTCTTTGTTTTCCCTGAAAACGATAGCCCGAGATAAGAGCGATCCAAAAGCTGCTTAATATTTTCAAATTCGGGAATAGGAAAAATCAGGTCCTGCAGAAAATTTTCCCGCATTTGTAAAACCAATTGCTTACATTCTGTCTGAATTTTATAATCAAAATTAAGATGGGGAACGTTGGAACCGATCAATAAAAGATCACTTTCTGTGAAATCAGAAATATTTTTCCCGACATGCCGGATTCCGTTGGAGGCTTCTACATAAACAAGCTCTATTTCAGGATGATAATGCCAGAAAAAACAATCTTTCAGAGAGGGTGAAAATAGCTTAAAAGACTTTCCTTCTTCAAATTCTATAATTTCTTTCTGGATCTTCATTATGTTCTCTTTTGATTGAATATGATTTTAAAATTACATAAAAAGGTTAATATAGAGCAAATATAGATCATTTCAGTTAAAGTATAAATGGTTTTTTCTATCGAATTTTGCATTTCAAAATAAGGAATTAATAATTCTGTATTCAAATAATTAAAAGCTTAAAAATGAAGATTGATAAAAGGATTATTCCACTTGCTATTGGCGGTTTGGGAATCGGGACGACTGAATTTACGGTGATGGGGTTGCTGCCTGATATTGCAAAATCTTTACAGATAACAATTCCGCAAGCGGGACATTTGATTTCTGCTTATGCGTTGGGAGTGGTAATTGGTGCACCGATTCTGATCGGATATTCAGTGAAGTTTCCGCCGAAGAAAGTTTTATTTGTCCTGATGATTATTTTTACGTTGTTTAACGGATTGTCGGCAATTGCTCCGGATTATAATATGATGCTGATTATCAGGTTTTTATCAGGGTTGCCGCACGGTGCATTTTTCGGAGTCGGAACTGTTGTTGCAGCCAGAATGGCCGGAAAAGGGAAGGAAGCATTTTATATATCATTAATGTTTACGGGGCTTACCGTGGCTAATCTTGCGATGGTTCCGCTGGTAACTTACATCGGGCATACTTTTCATTGGCGCTGGTACTTTGCGATTGTTGCGGTAATCGGTTTATTGGCTTTGTTATTCTTAAAATTATGGCTTCCGGCCATGGAAGCAAATCAGGATACGCATTTCCTTGAAGAATTAAAATTTTTAAAGAAAAAACAATCGTGGCTGGTTTTAATCATCACTGCGATCGGATTTGGCGGATTATTTACCTGGTTCAGCTATATTACCCCTTTAATGACGATTGTTGCTGGAATTAAAGAAAATCAGATGGCTTACGTTATGGTTCTTGCCGGAGCGGGCATGGTGGTTGGGAATTTGGTTGGCGGATATTTATCAGATAGATTAAGCCCGGAAAAAACCTGTTCGTTATTAATATTTTTAATGATGTGCGCGTTGGGAGGCGTGTTTTTCCTTTCAGAATATCAAAATATCGCTTTAATATTAACTTTTGTCTGTGGGGCATTGTCAATGTCTGTTTCTGCACCGATCAATATTATGATGATGAAAGCAGCTCCGAAAAGTGAAATGATGGCGGCAGCGTTTATGCAGGCGGGTTTTAATATTGCCAATGCATTAGGCGCTTTTTTAGGAGGAATTCCTTTGGAACACGGATATTCATTCAATTATCCTTCGCTGGTAGGTGTGGGAATGACACTTATAGGCCTTATTATCAGTTTAAGATACAGGTATTTATATGGGTCGGTAAAATCTGAAGAGAAAGTTGTTGCAGAATGTGTTACCTGCGAAAAATAAAGAAAAAGAGAAGCAAATAAGCTTCTCTTTTTTATTTCATGCTTTTAATTAAGCTTCAACTTCATTACCGTTTTTACACCAGTAAAGCGCGTTGTATAAGTTTTCTTTTGGAAAAGATTTGAATTCTCCGGGCATCAGAACACTGAAAATATCAGTAAAATTCTGAACGCCTTCTTTGTCGGTAACTATTGCGGTACGATTCCATTTTGTAAGGTTTTTTAACCCCAAAAGCGCGTCCTGAAGCCATGCTCCCATGGTAAAATTATCCAGATCGGTGTCAAGATACAATAAGTAGTTAAGTTCGTTATACTGGTCTACTTTTTCTTTTACATGAGGGATAACAAGGTTTTCAAAATCTTCTCGAGTCACATCTCCCGTTGCATTAAACGCAGCAACATTTTCCGGAGCTTCTGGAATAATCGTTATCATAATATTATATTTTAAGTGGATTGGTTTAAGCTGAAATAACAAAAATTAAACCAAATATTTAATTTTTAATTCGAAGAAAGGCGCAATTATTGATATTCGTAGTAAAAAATAATAGCATGGATCTTAAATCTAACGAACCTTTTTGGCTTCTCAAAAACGGACTTGTTGCTTCTTACCCTTCATTAAAATCAGATCAGGAATGCGATGTTCTCATCATCGGTGGCGGCATTACCGGAAGTCTTATTGCTCATCAGATGATAAAAGACGGCTGTAAAACCATTATTATTGATAAACGAGAAATTTGTAATGGCAGCACTTCTGCAACAACCTCAATGTTACAGTACGAAATTGATGTTCCGTTATATGAATTAATTGAAAAAATAGGTGAAAAAGGTGCCGTAGAAAGTTATAAGGCGTGCTCAAAATCAATTGATGATCTCGAAAAGTTAACGAAAGAAATAAAATCCAGAGCTGGTTTTAAAAGAAAGCAATCGTTATATTTTGCTGCAAAAAAGAAAGATGTTTCATGGCTGATAAAAGAGTATGAAATGCGTAAAAAATTCGGTTTTGAAGTAAAATGGATGGAACCTGAAGATATTGAAGAAAAATTTACGCTCCAAAATACATACGGCGGAATTTTATCCAAACAAGGTGCAAGTGTTGACGCTTTTAAATTTGCCCATGAATTATTAAGGTTTAACATTAAAAAAGGCTTGAAAGTTTTTGATAAAACAGAAATGAAATCCGTAAAATATTTCAGAGGTTACAATCTCGCTTTAACAGAAGACGGATTTAGCATTAAAGCAAAAAAAATCATTTACTGTGTCGGCTATGAAAGTAAAAACATGATCAAAGAACATTTTGTTGATCTTAAAAGTACGTTTGCAACCGTCTCTGAAATCGATGTAGATATTTTTAAAAATATTGAGCAAACCCTCATCTGGAATACTGATGACCCTTATATTTATATGCGGACAACGGATGATAACCGATTGTTGATCGGTGGCGGCGATGAAGATTTTGTAAACCCCGAAAAGCGTGACGGAATGCTCAATAAAAAGGAAAAGGAAATTCTGAGAACACTTAAAAGAATAAAGCCTGATTTTAAGTTTTATACCGATTTCGTCTGGGCAGGAACTTTCGGGGAAACAAAAGACGGCTTACCTTATATCGGCGAACACGAAAGTTTTAAAAACTCCTATTTTGTCCTGGGTTTTGGCGGAAACGGGATCACTTTTTCCGTTACGGGAATGGAAATGGCTTCCGCATTTATGAAAAATAAAAAGCATAAGCTTTCCCAATATTTTAAGTTTGGAAGGTAGATTTTCGGGCTTCGGCGAAGCCGAAGCCCGAAAATCAAAAAAAAACTGGCCCATTCAGGCCAGTTTCTCTAATCTAACAACTACGAAGTATATCCGTTTTTCTTTCCTAATTCGAGAATAGATTTCTCAATTGCTTTTCCGAGATCGTCGGAATCTGAGCTTCCTCGTTTTTTCATTTCAGCATTGATAAAATCCTGGCGTTTTTTTGAAAGTACTTCAATTTCTTTCTGAATTTTATCACGATCAGCAGATTTCTGAGTGACGATCTTCTGAATTTCATCTTTATTTTTTCCTCTCAGTTCTGAGGGCAATTCTTCCTGTTTCATGCTGGAAATGTATCCTTTATCCTGCTCAGCTTTATCTACTAAATCCCAATGATCATTTTTATAAGCGTTCTTTTTGGACTTGGCAACCGTTCTTTCAACTGCATTTGAAACGGATTGAATTTCGGCATTTCTGTCCTGCGCAATTTGCTTGGTCTTATATTCCGAACCTCGACTTCCGTAATAAATATAGGTGTCATTTAATTTGGCATTACATTCAGAAATCCTAATGTCATAAGGCGTTTCAATATAAATTACCTTTCTGTCGCTGTCGATATTAAAGAATTTTCCGTCTCCCAAAGTCGCACCGTTTTGCCAGAAAGTCTGAATGCCTTCATCTCTGTTTCCACAGAAAATAGTGTTGGTGTAAATATTTTTTCTTTTGGCATTAGAAATTACTTCTTTATAATTGATTTTTCCCTGGTCAAAAGGTTCGTTTCCAGCGATGTAAATCAATTTCATGCTCTTTTCATTACCGTCCCAATTGAGATTTGTGGAAGCATCGCGAATCACAGCCCCGCAATATTCATTTCCGCCATTGGTTCTTAAGGCGAACAGTTTTTCTGAAACCAAATCCAAATCCTGGGTAAGTGGAGTGACCTGTCTGATGTAATTTTCATCTTTCAATCCATCGTTTCCATATTCATAAAGGGCGATTTCGATTTGAGGAGCTTTTCCGTTATATTTCAAAGTTGTCAATGTATTCACAATATTCCAGAGCCTTGATTTTGCCTGATCGATCAGCCCGTCCATACTGTTGGAAGTGTCCAAAAGCAGCGCGACCTGAATTTTATTGTCTTTAATTATGGATGATGATAAAACCTCATTCTGAACAATTCCTCTTTCGTTCGGGATTAAACTTCCCTTGCTGCAAGGCTTTCCGGGAGAATCTTGTGCGCCTAGAAAAGCTGTGGCTCCCAATGTTAATGCTAAAATTTTAATAGTTGTCATGATTTTTGTGTTTAAAGGATTTCGTATCTTGTTTTGATGCTGTATTTCAGCTTGATATTTTCGATATTGTCAAAAGAATAATCAACTCCTGCATCAGCGGCTTCTAATTGAACATTTGCGGCTTTGCTTCTGAATGCCATCGGAATTACCGTATCGCTTGTATAATCTTCAATCTCAGTGATTTCCAACGGAGTTCCGGTTTTTTTACCGATGCTTTCCAATAAATAATCAGCTTTTTCTTTGGCAGCTTTTAAAGCATTGATCTTCACTGTTTTTTTAAAGTCTGCAATTTTTGTATTTTTGATTTCTGCGATATTTAAATTGCTCACCCATTTTTGGTTCAAATCTTCAAAAAGCTTGCTCACATTGGTTTTTGCATTGACTTTAAACTGAAAACTTTTCGTAAATTTTGCCGTTTTAGAATACAGATTCTGATACATTGATTTAAATTTGATGTCTTCATTTTTCACTCCGTCATTTTTAAGGATTTCAAACAACAGTTTTTCGTTGTCTGCAAGCTGGTTTTTATTGTCAGCTTTTATTCCGATGTTGAAGATGATCTCATCCGGTTCTACTTCCATTTCAGCAACTCCCGTCACTTCGATTGCGTTTTTCTTGATTTCCTGTGCATTGATCAGACTTTCAAATGTTACTAATCCGATCAATAAAAAATGTTTCAATTTCATAATTTCTTGTTTTAAATTTTAAACTTCTAGAGTAAAATTACCCAGATTTAAGACCGGAAATTGGGAGACTTGGTGAAATTGCGTTTTGACTTGGTGAAGCATTAATAAAAAAAGACAACCCAAAAGAGCTGTCTTTTAAAACGATATTTTTAAGAAATATTAAGGTAAAAAATAAACCTTTGAGATCTTATTGTCTTTTATTTCATAGATCGCGGTTGCTTCCGTTTTTCCGGATTTGCTCATGCCAGAAACACTTTCTTTGTCGATTATAAAATTACCGTTAACAATTCTTTCTTTTATTTCACAATGAAGGTCAGGAAGTCTTTTAAACATTTCGTCATAATCTTTTCTCATAGCATCTTTTCCTTTGCTTAATAACTTATCAGGAAAAATATACAGTTCGGTATCTTCGGCATAAGGTTCGAGAAAAGCATCGATATTTCTTGCATTGTAGCCGTTCACCTGCTGTTGGACAAGACTTTCAGGGGTTGCTTTTACGATGTTCTGAGGATTAATGATTTGTCCGTTTTTGATTACCAGATCGATTTTGGTAAGATTATCCAAATTTTCAGTCGGATTTGAATGCAATAAGACCAAATCTGCAATTTTCCCCTGCGAAATGCTTCCTGTAATTTTTTCCTTATTAAAAATTTTAGCTGGATTAATGGTCGCTGACTGCAAAATCTGCCAGTTGCTCATCCCGCTCTCTTTCATGGCTTTTAATTCCGTAATAAATGAAGTTGCATGTTGAGTTCCGACATTTCCCGCATCTGTGCCGGCAGCAATCGTTACTCCGCCATCGATTAATTTTTTCAGATTGGTTTTTCTGATATGATCTATTTTGTTTAAATAATCCGCCATTTGAGGGGAAGTAAATCTCCTTTTATCTTCTTGCACCATCGTCGAATCTGCAGAAAACGACAAATGTTTGAGGTCATAAATAGAGCCTATAGCTTCCGGATTTGAGTTTTCCAGATCATAAGCCGAGTGATCAGGCTTTTGTCCGAAAGTTTTTCCATAATTACCGGAGACAATTAAAGTCGGGCTCAAAACCGTATTTTTTGATTTTAATAACTTCACAAAATCATCCTGAATGATCTCATCTTCTATGTCATGAACCAAATAATCTGCTCCGTTTTGTACGGCAATCTGTGCTGTAATCCTTTCTGTGGCGTGTACGGCAACCTTCAGATTATTCTTATGAGCTTCATCAATAATTGCTTTTACGATCGGTTCATTTTTTCTTGCTGCGGCTTCCACATCTTTTCCCTGAGCAAGGACGATATACCAAATTTTAATAAAATCAGGTTTGTAGGGAAGCTGTTCCTGCACGTATTTTTTCGCGTCTTCGACAGACATGGTCAATTTAAAAGGCTCGTTTTTGCCGAGATTTTTAAATACATCCGGTTCGTAGGTTGTTAAAAGTGGTCCGGTCATATAAACAGACGGCAGATTGGGTTTTTCCGCAAGTGAATTTTTAAGATTTAAAAAATTATAAGTCGCACCCGCATCAATTACAGTGGTGATTCCCGCCTTGAGATAACGCTGAAGAAAATCTTCCATATGATTCAGATTCCAGTCGATTTCTTTTTCGTATGGATAATATTTTCTTAAATCCATCGCATCGGGTCTTGTATATAAACCGCCACTCTGAAAAAAATGGACATGCGCATCCGTCATTCCCGGAATCAGGTATTTGCCTTCCCCATTGATGATTTTGGCGTCGTTTCGAATTTTTATTTTCTTTGAAGGTTTAATATCCGAAATGATATTTTTATCGATAAAAACGGTCTGATCAGTGATAAGCTTTTGATTGACAACATCTACAACGGTAACATTCTGAATGTAAGTCTGAGCGTATATCTTATTGACTGCGAAATAGATAATAAATAATAAGCAAATCTTTTTCTTCATAGTTTTAGTTTTATTCTTAATTGCAAATATAATAAAAGCAGTCTCTGAAGATTTATAATTCAAAGGTCAATTTTTTTTAAAGTGATTGAAATATTCTACGATTATCTGTAATTTGATATAATTACTGTGCATTATTAATATTTAAATCTCTCATTTCCCCGTTTGGAGTGATCAAAATATAGGATTTATTGTCTTTTTGCTGTTTTTTCTCTTTTGAAATCACCATTTTTATTTCATACATTATTTGGATCACGGGTTCTAAAATAACAGGATTGATCACGAAATCAAATTCTTTATCTAAAATCGGCTGATAATACAATGTGGTGCTTTTGGTGGCCTGATTAACATTTGCAATTCTTGTCAAAGCAAGCGTTGAGCTGCTGTACGCTTCATAAGATTTGTACATTTCCGTCGGGAGCGAGGTTTTAAAGCCGTCATTAATGGTTTTTGTCGTATTGGTAAAGGTTTCTCCCAATATAATCTCGTAGTTTTTTACTTTTTCCTGAATTGCCAGTTTCGCTTTATTCATCAGTTCTTTTTTTACGGTTTCCAGGCTGTTGGCGAAATAATCTACTCTCACGAGATCGTAAATTTCATTTTTAGATAAAACGGTAATGATTTCATTCAATTGAGAAGGATTCGTAAATTGAATATGAAGATTTTTCTTTAATTCAAATCCGCCGGGAATTTCATTGTATGTTTTTTTACTGAAAAGCTTTTTTTCAGCACTATATTGATAAGCAGGAACAAACGAAACCATGTCTATATATGTTTCGAGCGTTTTATTGGTTTTTAGCTGTGAAAGCGCAGTATTCATACGTTTATCCATCAGTTCGTTCACTTCTTCTGCAGTTTCTCCGACTTGGGTAAGACTAAAAACTGCGACATATTTTTCTGCTTTTACATTGGCAAGTCCTTTAATGCTGATGACAATATCGGTAGAAGGCGTTTCAATATTGATATTGTTGTCAGTATAACGAACCTGACTTTGATAATTAATATTTCCCGAAACCTGCGAAAATGTGAATTGAAATAATAGAACAGATGCAAAGCATAAAATGTTTTTCATAATAATTAAGTTTAAAATTATGGTACAAACTTAGCCTCGGAATTGAAGCCTGAATTTGAAAACTTGGTGAATGACTTGTTTCACTTGGTGAATAGTTTTTGGGCAAACTATATATATGTATATCTTTGTTTTATGAAAATATTTCAGGTTTTTGTGCTTTTGGTTCTATTGAGTTTTGGGAATAAATTATATTCTCAAACCACCAACGTTGCCCAGGAAGTGCAAACAGAAAGTAAAAAACTGAAAAAAGCGGTCGACACAAAAGATGAGTCTGCGCAGGCAGATTCTTATTACAATATCGGGGAAACATTTTTCAGCGACGGTAATTTTTCAAAAAGTGAAGAATATTTTACAAGATCAAAAAACCTCTATGAAAAGCTTAACGATAAATCCAATATCGAAAAAGTAAGCCGAAGATTAGCGCAGTCTCAGGAAAAGCAAAATAAAATCACTCCCGCGATCATTAATTACAGCAGAGCAGCAGAAACAGGGAATTCAAAAAGAACTAAAATGGTGAATTCCAATGACGCAGCCAGACTTTCTTCGCCGTCGCAGGATGTAAAGGCGGAAGCGATTCAGAATAATATTGATATCAGTAAAAAAGATAATGATAAAGGCTATTTGGCGGAAAGTTACAGTCAGATGGCGGACGTCAATATTCAGGAAAAAAACATTCCTAAAGCGGAAGAAAATCTGAATAATGCCTATAAATTATCTAAAAAAGAAGCACCACAACAGGCTTTAGAAATCAATCAGAAACTGACCGATTTTTATGTTGAAAATAAAAAATTCGACAAAGCCATTGAAGCCAAAAAAAAGATTTTGAAAGAAGATTTCGTTAAGGAAAATTCACAAAAAGAAGTTGAGCAGATTCAGGAACTGGCGGATATTTATATCAAAAAAAATGATGCCGGAGAAGCCATCGCCTTATTGAAAAAATCCTACGGAATTGCCCTTGAAAAAGGCCATACGCTGGAAGCGCAAAAAAGTGTGAGAAAACTTGACAGTCTTTATAATATTTCGAAAAATATAGACGCTTCCGTACAATTGTACAGAGATTTTCTCGGAAAATTGCCTGATTTGGTATCAAAAGATAAAAGTCTGGTTGATAAAAAAATTCTTGAGGATACCGAACAGAGAATTTCTCAATTGGAAAAGGAAAAACAGCTGAAAGATGAACTAATCCGTAAGAAAAACGTCTTCAACTACAGCCTGATCGGAGTCTTGGTTTTGTTGACCATTTTGGTGATTTTCATTTTCAGGACCTTAAAAAAAGTACAGACCAAAAACAAAAAAATTGCTTTACAGTCGCTTCGTCGCGAGATGAATCCGCATTTTATTTTTAACAGCTTAAACAGTGTAAATCATTTTATTGCAACTAATAACGAACTGGAAGCCAATCAATATTTAACCAAATTTTCAAAATTAATGCGTGGCGTGATGGAAAATTCTACAGAAGATTTTATCCCGTTTCAGCAGGAGCTGGATTTGCTGCAAAATTATCTGGCGCTGGAAAAAACACGTTTTGCAGATAAATTTGATTATGAAATTTTTGTTGATGAAAATCTCAATATGCAAAGCCTTAAAATCCCCGGAATGCTCGTTCAGCCGTTTCTGGAAAATGCGATCTGGCACGGATTACGCTACAGAGCAGATAAGGGATTTTTAAAGCTAAATTTTGAAAAAGACGAACAATATTTAAAAATTACCATAGAAGACAACGGAATCGGAATCGAAGAAAGTAAAAAACAGAAAACTATTCACCAAAAAAATAGGGAAGGCCGCGGAATGAAAAACACACTGGAAAGAATTTCCCTGCTCAACGATTTATACAAGCAGAATATTGAATGCAAAATCACAGATAAAAAAACAGAACCGGGAGTTTTGGTAGAAGTGAGCTATAAATTGTGAATCAGTGAATTGTGAATTATTAATTTATCAATTATTAATTATCAATTATCAATTATCAATTATCAATTATCAATTATCAATTATCAATAATAACCCTAAACCCTAAACGCTGAAAAATGAAAATAAAATCCGTAATTGTAGACGACGAGCTTATTGCAAGAGAAGTTTTAAGAAATTATCTCACAAAATATTGTCCGCAAATTGAGATTCTTGGGGAAGCCGAAAATATCAAAGAAGCCGTTCCGTTGATCGCAGAAAAACAGCCGCAATTGGTGTTTTTGGATGTTGAAATGCCTTTTGGAAATGCTTTTGACGTATTGGAAGCAACGAAAGAATTTTCTTACGAAACGATTTTTATTACGGCATTTTCACAATATTCATTGCAGGCTTTAAATAAATCGGCGAGCTATTATATTTTAAAACCAATTGATATTCAGGAGCTTATTTTAGCGGTAAACAAAGTGGCAGAAAGTCTTGAAAAGAAAGATGAGCTCAACCGAAATAAAATTCTCCTTGAAAATTTAAAGTTAAAACCTGAAAAACAGCAGCTTATATTACCGACTTTACAAGGTTTTGATGTTGTAAAAACAGAAGATATTACAAGACTTCAGGCGGATGGAAATTTTACGCAGGTTTACTTAACTGATGGCTCAAAAAAAATGGTCTGCAGGTTTTTAAAACACTTTGATGATCTTTTGGAAAGCCCTTTTGTGAGGGTTCACCGCTCGCATATCATTAATACAAATTTTGTAAAATCTTATCACAAAAGCGGGACGGCAACACTTTCCGACGATACAGAAATTGAGGTTTCCGGAAGCTTTAAAGATAATTTTTTAAAGATTTTTTCTTAATTTTTTGGGCAGCTTTTTCCGCCTTCCACTCCCGCTTTTTTGTTTCACAAAAAGAGCTCCGCTCAAGTCGGGATGCAGAGATTCAACGTAAAATCATCGTCTGTCGAAATACAATTACTAAGTTTTTACAAACGGTACTTTGCGATCTTATATAAGTGAAACGCCTTTGTGAACTTAAAACAGATAGTAGTAAAAAAAATCTTTGTGACTTTTGCGTTAAAAAAAAATGTAATTTTAAATAATATAGTTAAAAAAATCAGGCATTATTTTTGAAGTTTTTTCACAACACAAACTTATTTTATTATGAAAACGTTTCAGAAAATCGCAATTCCTGTCTCATTAGGGGTTTTGGGATTAATGGTTTTAAATGCATGTTCGACCGGAATTCCAAAAGGTGCAACAGCTGTTAAAAACTTCAATTCGGATAAATATCTTGGAAAATGGTACGAAATTGCTCGTTTCGATTATAAATTTGAAAAAAATATGGATAATGTGACCGCGACATATTCCCTAAGCCCAAACGGAACCATTCGTGTAGATAATAAAGGCTACAATTACGTCAAAAAAGAATGGAAAGAATCGATCGGAGAAGCGAAATTTATTAATGATAAAACGGAAGCACGTTTAAAAGTTTCTTTTTTCAAGCCTTTTTGGGCAGGTTATAATGTAATTGATATTGACGAAAATTATCAGTATGCTTTAATCGCAGGAAGCAGCTTAAAATATCTTTGGATTTTATCCCGAACCAAAGAAATTCCGGAAAGTATAAAACAGCGTTTTTTAGAAAAAGCAAAAAAAATTGGTTATAATACCGATGAATTAATTTGGGTGAAGCATAATTAACAGAAAGAATTGCCATTTGTCTATATATTTTATCCAATTTATTGTTCATAACATTGTTTTTTCCGTCATTTGTATAGATTTTTTTTCAAGAATTATAATATGAAAAATGCTGTTCTGATTACCATCGGTGACGAAATTCTTTCGGGAAATACCGTTGATACCAATTCTAACTTTATTGCTGGCGAACTTAAAAATATTGGGATAAAAGTTATCCAGATTGTAACGATTTCCGATGAAATTGAAACGATAAAAAATACTTTAAAATCTGCTTTTGAAACAGGAGATTTAATCATCACAACCGGAGGTTTGGGACCGACCAGAGATGATAAAACCAAAAAAGCTCTTGCCGAATTTTTTAATGACGAAATTGCTTTGGATGAGGCGACCTTCAATCATCTTAAAAATTATATGGAAAAACGCGGCCGCCTGGAAATTCTCGAAAGAAACCGCGAACAGGCCTTTGTGCCTACAAAATCTACAGTTTTTCAAAA
Organism: Chryseobacterium soldanellicola; assembly: GCF_900100115.1. GTDB lineage: Bacteria > Bacteroidota > Bacteroidia > Flavobacteriales > Weeksellaceae > Chryseobacterium > Chryseobacterium soldanellicola. Next base: position 565,718 of record NZ_FNKL01000001.1, on the reverse strand, counting down.
TCATTTCGGAACTGCACCGTGCATGATGATGGAACAGGATGGGAAATTATGCTTCAGTCTTCCGGGTGTTCCTTATGAAGTGAAACCATTGATAAAAAACCAGATAATTCCTTATTTACAGGAAAAATTTAGCCTGAATTATATTACTTCAAGAATTGTTTCCGTAGTTGGAATTCCGGAAAGTATTTTGGCAGATATGATCGAAAACTGGGAGCTAGCTCTTCCCGAAAATCTTGCGTTATCGTATCTTCCGGTCGGAACAAGAGTAAAATTGCGCCTGACCGCAACGGGTGAAAATGAATCTTTTTTGAATCAACAGCTGGAACAGGAAATTCAAAAATTACTTCCTTTAATTAAAGATAATGTAATTGCAACGTCGGAAGATAAAATTGAAAAAATTCTTGGTGAAGTTTTAAATGAGAAAAAAATGACAATTTCCACAGCGGAAAGCTGTACAGGCGGCGAACTAGCAAAACTGATTACTTCAAATTCCGGAAGCTCACAGTATTTTCTCGGCGGAATTGTAACGTACGCAACCGAAAAAAAGATTGATATTTTAAAAGTTTCAAAGGAAACGGTCGATGAGTTTACGGTGGTGAGCGAACAGGTTGCACAGGAAATGGCAAAAGGCTGCCAAGAGCTGTTTGAGACCAATGTTTCTCTTTCCACAACAGGCGTTGCAGGCCCTGATAAAGGTGAAGATGGCAAAGAAGTCGGAACGGTTTTTTATACGATCAGGGTGAATGATAAAGAACAGACTTTAAAATTATTTATGCCACATCTGGACAGGATTGATTTTATGAATTTTGTATCTCAAAAAGTGATTCAGGATTTGGTGAATATTCTTATAAATGATTAATATCCGGATTAATTTTAATTTTATTTTAATTAAATTTTATACACTTTTTCACGCTTTTTGACACAGAATTCATAAATATCAAAAAGTGGAAAAATCAAAACAAATTTTTCAGACCAATAATAAAAAACGCTGGAGAAATGTGCAGTGGGGATCCCGGATTTTTATCTTCATTGCCATATTGCTTTTTTCAGCGCTAGGTTTGATGATGAAGCTGGATAAAAGCCCGAAAATCCCTTTCAAAGAGGACTACAAAGCCGTTATTACAGCCAGCAAACCTTACCTTCAGGAGAATAAAATATCTAAAGAATATAAAGGTTTCCGCAGCTTTATTTCTGAAAAGACAATCCATACCAATCTTTCTAAAATTCAAAAAGCAAAAGCTGAAAGATTTAAAAATCAAAATAGGAATTGGGCAAAATTCCCCGGTGGAATCCGTTCGGCGTTCTATGTAGCCTGGGATCCGCAGTCTTTAATGTCTTTAAAAAGAAACATAAAACACGTAAATCTGGTCTTTCCCGAATGGTTTTTCCTGGATCCCAAGACTGGAGATCTAAAGACAAATGTAGATTCGGAAGGCTATAAAGTGATAAAAAGAACAGGAGTTGCGGCAATGCCTATTTTAAGTAATAATTTTGATCGTGAATTCCGTTCTGAAGGATTGGGAAAAGTCTTGAAAGATCCGCAGAAACGGACAAAACTGATTCAGAAGCTTACTCAGCAATGTTTAAAACTGCATTTTAAAGGAGTCAATATTGATTTTGAAGATATGGATCTTGAATCTGATGAATATCTTTTGGCCTTTATGAAAGAGCTTTCGGAAACTTTCAGACAAAATAAACTGCTTGTTACGATGGATATTATGACGGATAATGATGATTATAATATCCGGAAATTAAATCCTTATGTAGATTATTTTGTACTGATGGCTTATGACGAATATTCAGCGGACAGCGATGCAGGGCCTGTTTCTTCACAAAAATGGATTGAAGCTCAAACGGATAAAGTTTTAACCAAAACCACTCCCAATAAAGTTATTTTGGGACTTGGAGCTTACGGATACGACTGGAGTACCAATCATGATGATAATACTTCTGTGACCTATATGCAGTCAATTACAAAAGCAAGCGCAAGCAAAGCGACTATTAATTTTGATGATAATACTTTTAATTTAAATTATTCATACACAGATTCTAAAAACAATATACATACCGTATTTTTCAACGATGCAGCTTCTATTTTTAACACAATGCGCTTTTCTTCGGAATATCCTTTAGCAGGAACAGCATTATGGAGATTAGGAAGTGAAGACAGCAGAATCTGGAATTTTTATGATAAAGATCTTACTTCAAACGGGCTTTCTAAGTTTAATTTAAAAATTTTAGAAAATGTGAAAGGCCAGACCATGGTTGATTATATTGGCGACGGAGAAGTCTTAGACGTTCTGAATACTCCTCACGACGGAAAAATAGCATTAGAAGTAGATCCGAAAGAAAAAATAATTACAGACGAAAATTATGTGACCTATCCAAGTTCGTATGAAGTAAAAAAATATGGTGAAGCGCCTCAAAAAGAGCTTGTTCTGACATTTGATGATGGCCCGGATGAAACCTATACCCCACAGATTTTAGATGTTTTGTCGAAATATCACGTTCCGGCTGCTTTTTTTCTGGTAGGGTTGAATGCAGAGAGAAACCTGCCGCTTGTTAAAAGAATTTATAAAGAAGGCCACGAAATCGGGAATCATACATTTACCCATGAAAATATAGCGAAAGTAAGTCCGGAACGCGCTTTATTGGAAATGAAGCTCACCAGATTGCTGATCGAATGCGTAACCGGGCACAGCACGATTTTATTCCGGGCTCCTTATAATGCGGATTCTGAGCCTACGACTTCCGAAGAAATTATTCCCGTTGCTCTGGCAAGACAGCAAAATTATCTCGATATAGGAGAAAGCATCGATCCCGAAGACTGGCAACCCGGCATAAAAGCAGATGAAATTATAAAACGCATCATGTCCGGAATCAGACAGCAAAGAGGAAATATTATCCTTCTTCATGATGCCGGAGGAGATACCAGAGAAGAAACGGTAAAAGCTTTGAAAATTTTAATTCCGACATTACAGAAACAGGGATATCATTTTACCAATTTATCAAGTATTCTCCATAAAAGTAAAAATCAGCTGATGCCCGAAATTCCCAAAACACGATCATACTATATCATGCAGCTTAATTTGGTTCTGGCAACGGTAATTTATGGGATAAGTCATTTTTTGGTAGCACTTTTTACCGTTTTTATTGCCCTGGGACTGATAAGATTAATAGTAATGTTTTATTGGGCTTTTAAAGAAAAAAATAAAGAGAAAAAACTTGCGGATTTTCCTTTATTAGAAACATATCCTAAGGTTTCAATCATTGTGCCTGCTTATAATGAAGAAGTAAATATCATTTCATCATTAAATAATTTATTAAAACAGTCGTATCCGAATTTAGATATCATTATGGTTGATGACGGAAGTAAAGATTCAACCTACGAAAAAGCAAAAAACGAATTTTCTGATCATCCTAAGCTTAAAATTTTCACAAAAACCAACGGCGGAAAAGCAACCGCATTAAATTATGGAATTTCTAAAACCGATGCAGAATTTGTAGTCTGTATTGATGCTGATACAAAACTGGAGCAGAATGCGGTAAAATACCTTATTGCCAGGTTTTTAAACTCCAGCTCAGATGAAAAAATAGCTGCCGTTGCAGGGAATGTAAAAGTTGGAAATACCGTAAACTGGCTCACGAAATGGCAGGCAATAGAATACACAACGAGCCAGAATTTTGACCGGCTGGCTTATGCAAATATCAATGCAATTACGGTAATTCCGGGCGCAATCGGAGCTTTCAAAACGGCTGTAATCAGTGAAGTGGGAGGGTATTCATCGGATACATTGGCGGAAGACTGCGATATTACAGTGAAAATATTAAAAGCCGGATATACCGTTGCCAATGAAAACCGGGCCGTTGCCGTAACTGAGGCTCCGGAATCTGTAAAACAGTTTTTAAAACAACGTTTCAGATGGACATACGGGATCATGCAGATGTTCTGGAAACAAAAACAGACGTTTTTAAACCCGAAATACAAAGGGTTGGGGCTTTGGGCGATGCCGAATATTTTATTGTTTCAATATATTATTCCGTTTTTCTCACCTTTGGCAGATTTGATTATGTTTTTTGGAATTTTATCAGGAAACGGAGAAAAAATATTCACGTATTATCTGATTTTCCTTTTGGTAGATGCTTCTTTAGCTTTAATGGCATTTGTCATGCAGAAAGAGAAATTATGGAACCTGTTTTATGTCATTCCGCAAAGATTCGGCTACAGATGGCTGATGTATATTGTCTTGTTTAAGAGTCTCAGAAAGGCATTGAAAGGGGAAATACAGTCCTGGGGATTTTTAAAACGAACCGGAAATGTAAAAGAGATAAATACTTTTTAATATTTATGTAAATTTGTTTTTGGTAAAACGTAACAAATAAAATAAATAATATACATATTGTATAAATTGTTATCATAATGAAAAAACTAACACTTTCTTTATTTTTATTAGCCGGAGTTTGCTCGCTGAACACAGTGGCGGCTCAGTCTAAATCGAATAAAGCAGCTTTGGCTCTTGCAGATAAAGCGACGGATAAAGGCTTGGACCTTAGCTTGATGGATAAATCTGTGCGTCCTCAAGATGATTTTTATAACTATGTGAACGGAACCTGGATGAAAACAGCCAAAATCCCTTCTGATAAACCAACATGGGGTAGTTTTAATAAATTGGCAGACGATACAGACAACCATTCAATGACCATCTTAAATTCTCTTTTAAAAGATAAATTTGAAGCAGGAACTGAAGGTAAAAAGATTCAGGATCTTTATGCTACCTATATGAATATGGAGAAGAGAAATGCAGACGGAATCAAGCCTATTCAGGCAAACATCAATAAAATCGATGCCATCAAAAATCTTACGGATCTTCAGAATTATTTGATCTCTGTAACGAAAGAAGGTGAAAATACTCTTTACGGATGGGGTGTAGATGCCGATCTTAAAGATTCTAAAATGAATGCCGTTTACTTAGGAAATGCATCTCTTGGTTTAGGAAGAGATTATTACCAGAAAGTGAATGAGAAAAACACGGAAGCTCTTGCTGAATATCAGAAATATGTGGCTTCAATGTTAAAAGAATTGGGATACACCAATGCTGATGCAGCCGCAAAAGGGATTGTTGATTACGAAAAAAGCATCGCCAAGACCTATCTTACAAACGAGCAGAGCCGTGATAATACGCTTCAGTACAATCCAAGAACAATGGCTGAGCTTTCTACATTGGTAAAAGGGGTTGACATTCCTGCTTATCTGAAAAAAGTAGGTGTAACTACAGATAAAGTAATCATCGGAGAAATAGGATATTATAAAGATTTTGATAAATTGGTAAGTGCTGAAAATCTTCCTGTAATTAAAGATTATCTGAAGTTCCACATGATCCACGGAAGCGCTTCTTACCTAAGCGAAAAGTTAGGCGATATGAAATTTGCTTTTTATGGTAAATATTTAAGAGGCCAGCAAGAGCAGAGAGCACTTAACAAAAGAGGCTATGAGCTGATCAATGGCTCTCTAGGTGAGGCTTTCGGTAAATTATATGTTGAAAAATATTTCCCTGCAGAAGCTAAAGCGCAGATGGTGGAATTGATAAGCTATTTAAAGAAAAGCTTTGCCCAGCATATCAATAACTTAGCCTGGATGTCTGCTACAACAAAGGAAAAAGCAATGACAAAGCTGAATAAATTCACTGTAAAAGTTGCTTATCCTGACAAATGGAAAGATTATTCTAAATTAAATATCACTTCTGAAGCTAAAGGAGGAACTTTATACGCTAATCTTCAGAATGTTGCAGAATGGCAGTACAATAAAGATTTAGCTAAAATCGGAAAGCCGGTGGATAAATCAGAATGGGGAATGACTCCTCAAACCGTAAATGCTTACTACAATCCGGTAAATAATGAGATCGTTTTCCCTGCTGCGATCCTTCAGCCGCCTTTCTTCAATCCTAAAGCTGATGCTGCCGTTAATTTTGGTGGAATCGGTGCCGTTATCGGTCACGAAATGAGCCACGGATTTGATGATTCAGGAGCACAATTCGATGCAGACGGTAACCTGGTAGACTGGTGGACGCCGGAAGACAAAGCTAATTTCGAAAAAGCAACAAAAGCTCTTGCTTCTCAGTATGATAAGTATGAGCCTGTAAAAGGAACTTTCGTAAACGGAACCTTCACAAACGGTGAGAATATCGCTGATTTAGGTGGAGTAAATATCGCTTACGACGCTTTACAAATGTATCTGAAAGATAAAGGAAATCCTGGCCCGATCAGCGGTTATACGCAAGATCAGAGATTTTTCCTAAGCTGGGCAACAGTTTGGAGAACATTGTCTAGTGAAAAATACATGGTAAACCAGGTGAAAACAGATCCGCACTCTCCGGGATATTTCAGAAGTTTTGGTCCGTTAACAAATGTTGAAGCTTTCTACAAAGCATTCGACGTTAAAGAAGGTGACAAATTATACAAAAAACCTGAAGAAAGAATCAGAATCTGGTAATCATCAGATGATAATAGTAAAACCGTTCAGAAATGAGCGGTTTTTTTGTTTTTATTTGAAGCTGTTGACTTCATCGAATTGTTATTTTTATTTATTTTAAGGAGCAATTTGATTACATCGAAAAGTTGTTTTATTTTTTATTTGAAGCTTTTTGACTTCATCGAATTGTTATTTTTATTTATTTTAAGGAGCAATTTGATTACATCGAAAAGCTGTTTTATTTTTTATTTGAAGCTTTTTCCTGCTCTCCGCACTCGCTATTTTCTGGGTTTCTGCGCGGCGGCAAAGCCGCCGCGCAGAAACCCAGAAAATGAGCTCAAACAAATGCTCCGATCAGGGCTAGGGTTTCAGTCTTTCATTTGAACACTAGGGAAATGACAAATTTATTCAGATCAATAAGAACTGGCTTTAACCCGTTTTCAATTTTAAAATTTCAAAAAAGGCTTTAGCCAAAACTTAAACTTTACACATACTATTTTCATCATAATCACAACTTATGACCAATAACTCAAGTTCATTTATCAATTATGATTAATCATTTATAACTTAATTCGTATATTTGATAAGTTGGTGTAAATCAAAAATTATCTTTAAATGAAAAAGCTAAATATTGGAATACTCGCTCTTTCGGGCCTGGTATTTTTAAATTCGTGTGGTACGGCAAAAACTGCAAATACTCAAAAATCTGAGCCAATGAAAGAAGTGACTTTTCCGAAAGAAGAAGCAAAAGAGGAGGGCATCAATTTATCTTATATGGATAAAAGTGTTCGTCCGCAGGATGATTTTTTCAGCTATGTAAACGGAAATTGGGTAAAAACCACTCAGATTCCTTCTGATAAAGCAAGTTGGGGATCTTTCAATGCGTTGAGAGAAAATGTGGATGATGCTTCTTTAAATATCTTAAACAAAATTTTATCTGAAAAATATGATGCAGGTTCTGAAGGTGAAAAAATCCAGAATCTATATGCATCTTTTATGGATACGAGCAAAAGAAATGCAGACGGTTTGAAGCCGATTCAGGGAGATTTGGCGAAAATTGATGCGATCAAAAATGTGAATGATCTTCAGAAATATTTGCTTGAAGCCACAAAATTAGGTGACAATTCCTTTTACGGCTGGAGAGTGGGCGCAGATATGAAGAATTCTAAAATGAATGCAGTGTATCTTGGCGGTCCGGACCTTGGTCTGGGAAGAGATTATTATCAGAAAGTAAACGAGGCCAATACAAAGACATTAGCCGAATATCAAAACTATGTCGGAAAATTATTTGGCGTTTTAGGCTATAAAAATTCTGATGCAGCAGCGAAAAATGTAGTTGATTTCGAAAAACAATTAGCCAATTATTTACTGACTCTTGAGCAAAACAGAGATGCCAATTTAAGATATAATCCAAAAAATGTATCTGAATTACCAGGCTTAGTTAAAAATGTCAACCTTGCAAAATATCTGACAGATGCTGGAGTAAGAACTGATAGAGTGATTATCGGAGAATTGAAATATTACCAAAATATGGATCAGTTTCTGACTCAGAAAAACCTTCCATTGTTAAAAGATTATCTGAAATATCATTTGGTGAATGGTAATGCTTCTAATTTAGATGAAAATTTAGAGCAGATCAGATTTGATTTTTACTCAAAATATCTTCAGGGTCAGAAAGAGCAGCGTCCGATGGACAAACGAGGCCTTTCTCTTGTCAATGGCGTTCTTGGAGAAGCTTTCGGGAAATTGTATGTTGAAAAATATTTCACTCCGGAGGCCAAACAGCAGATGGAAACTTACATTGATTACATTTTAAAATCATTTAAGACCCATATCGCCAATATGGATTGGATGTCTCCTGCCACAAAAGTAAAAGCTCAGGAAAAACTGTCAAAATTCACCGTAAAAATCGCTTATCCTGACAAATGGAAAGACTATTCTCTCTTAAAGGTAGAATCTCCGGCTCAGGGTGCAACTTTATATTCGAACCTTCAGAATGTTTCCGCTTGGCAATATCAGAAAAATTTAGATAAAGTAGGAAAACCTGTTGACAAAACAGAATGGGGGATGACTCCGCAGACGGTAAATGCTTACTACAATGGTTCAAACAACGAGATCGTTTTCCCTGCTGCGATCCTTCAGCCACCTTTTTACAATCCAAAAGCTGATGCTGCGGTTAATTTCGGTGGAATTGGAGCGGTTATCGGTCACGAGATTTCTCACGGATTCGACGACAGCGGTTCAAGATTCGATGGTGACGGAAATTTAAATAACTGGTGGACAGACGAAGACCGTAAAAACTTCGATGCAAAAGTGGGGCAGCTAGCAGCTCAATACAGCACTTACGAGCCTGTAAAAGGAAGTTTTGTAAACGGTAAATTCACAAGTGGTGAGAATATCGGTGATTTAGGTGGAGTAGCAGTGGCTTACGACGCCCTTCAAATGTACCTTAAAGATCACGGAAATCCGGGATTGATCAGTGGGTTTAATCAGGATCAGAGGTTCTTTATGAGCTGGGCAACGGTTTGGAGAACAAAATCTACCGACCAGTATATGACCAATCAGGTGAAGACAGACCCGCATTCTCCCGGCACTTTCAGGGCGTTTGGTCCGCTGGTAAATCAGGATGCATTCATCAAAGCATTTGACATAAAGCCCGGAGACAAAATGTATAAAGCCCCGGAGGACAGAATAAAAATTTGGTAAGACAAGCCAAAAATTGTTAGAAAAGAAAACGCGTCAGAAATGATGCGTTTTTTTATTTATTTTTTCATAGTTTAGTGATATCGTAAAATGTGATTTTACGTTATTAATTATCTTTAAAATTAAATATTTCAAGAAAAATCTTAACAAAATTTTGTATGTTACAGTTTTTTTTTAAATTTAAACATTGGATTGGTCAGCTATTTGATTCAGATAAAGACAATTCACACCAAAATCAGAAATCTCAAAATAATAATAATATGGCAATGTTTAATTATGGTGTTGGCGGAAACGAGGTAAAAGTAGACGCTAATGAAGCTATTCAGGAAATTCAGGAGAATAAATCACTGATTGTGAGCCAGCTTACGACAGACGAAACATATGTACCTGAAATTGTAACAGGATTAAAAACTGTGGACGACGTCTTCAAACATTTCCAGCCTTCTGTAACCGTACAGCACGAAACAGAAGACGGCAGTGTGGTCGAAGAGGAGTTCCGTTTTCAAAATCTTGCGGACTTCACTCCCAAAATTCTTACCCAGAAATCAAATTATTTACAGCAGCTCAGCATGGAGCAGGAACAGTACAACAAAATCGTGCGCCAGCTGAAAACAAATAAAATTCTGCGTAATATGCTGGAAAACGAGCAGTCAAGAGCTGCGTTTGTGGAAGTATTAAAAGAAGTGGCACAAGAACTTGAAAAATAATTAAAGACTTTACCTTAATCATGGATAGTAAATTACAACCGGCAGAAAGCCAGCAACAAGGTCAGCAGCAGCAATCAGGACAACCGAAAGGGAATCCGCTTGCCGAGCTCAACAAAATAGGAGGATTCGGTTTTGTGGAGTCTGTTGTGGATGGCATCGCCAACATGAACCCTACAAGAAAAGCAAGGAAAGAAATTTTCCTTACCGACGCAAATAAATCAGACGAAAGAAAAGAATTGCTTCAAAAAATTAACCTTTGGGTGAAACTTTTAGAAGGAAATGAATCTGCTGATAAAATGGCTGATACCTGCAAATCTAAAGCGCAGGCAGCCGATCAAAACTTAAAATCAAATCTAAAAAATACGTTGGACACTGTTCGTCAGTTAGAAACAAACTACAGAACGGTCGCTCAATTCTACAAAAATACCGAGCTTGACAAAGTTGACAATGTAAGTATTGTGAATGCAAGTTTAGATCAGGTTTCAGATTTGGATAATCCTTTGTTTATCGACGCGATTGCTGAAGAATTCAAGAATTATTATGACCGTTTAGATCTTAGAGATAACTATTCTATCCTGGCAATTCCTGGGTATTTGGGATCAAATAAAGTCATTGAAAAATGGGCGAAGATCTGTAACGAAAACAAAGTAATGATGGTTACGGATTTCGCAAATCTTGATAAACCGGACGATGTTGTAGATTTATTCCATTCTGCAAACCTTACTGGGGGTGAATTGCACAGAAGTAACGTAATTATGACGTGTAACTGGCTTATTGGCCGTGGAAAAGCCGAAGAAGTGGGTGAAGAAGAAAACGTAGAGCTTCCGCCTTCCACTTCATTAGCAGGAAAAATCCACAAAACATTGATGTCTCAGGTTGCTGCGGGCAAAAAGCATGGTAACATTAACGAGGTTGATGCCGTAAAATTTGAGTTAAAGAAAAGTGAAATTTCTCAGCTTGAAAAAATGGGATTGGTTCCTATGGTTAATGAATATGGTAAAATCATGGCGTTCTCTGCAAAAACCTTGTTTACGGGAGACAATATCGGGCTTCAGACCTATTCTGTCGTGCGTGTATTTGATTATGTAACAAAAGTTTTGCTAGATTTCCTAAACAGAAGAGCCTTCGAAAACTGGAATGCAAGAAATGAAGACGATTTAAGAAGACAAATTGTTACTTTCTTAGACGGGATCAAAGGTGCTGATAAACTGATTGAAAAGTTCAAAATCGTTCGTTTCGAGCAGGATAAAGTCAATAAAGACAGAGTTTGGCTGGATATCCGTTTGACGCCTTATTTCCCTACAAAAAGTTTCGTTATTAAATTAGACGGACACAAAGGAGATGATGGTAACGAATGGGATGCTGAATATATTCAGGATTAATTTAACCCAAATTAAATACTAAAACCGATGCAATTTTTTCATCGGTTTTTTTCTACCAAATCATTAAAATTATCAATATGAAAGGCAGGTTACGATACTTTTTGCCGATTTTTCTCATTATTTTCAGCTGTGAAGAGAAAAAAATACAGACAGATCATGAAATTGACCTTTTTGCCGCCGAAAGGCAGCAAGGACAAGCCTATATTATGAAGCCTCAGGAATGTTTTGCCGGAAGCGATATGGTTGTTTCTTCGTCAAATATTAAATTGGTTGATCAATCATCAGGTCGCGGAAAATCGGTTTTCATCTACAAAGTAAATTCGGGGAATGTTTTAAAGACAACGAGAGATTCTATAGTAAATTTTCCGTTTCAGTTTCTTTCCAACCGGCAATTGATGTTTCATAGAGATTCGACATCGTATGTTTATCTTAAAAAGCTGGAAGGTTATCGATTTATTGCAGAAGAAAAACACCTTAAATATCAATGGCTAAAAGGTGCGCCGGTTTATTCTGTGAAAAAATAAATTAAATTATCTTTGCATTAATAAAGTGTTTCGACAGGCTCAGCATGACATTTCTAATACTGACTGTTTTATAGCAGCATATTTGTAACGTTGTCATGCTGAGCCTGTCGAAGCATCTAAAAATGTAGAAGACAAACCTTTGGAAAATATAGAAAATCAAGACTTCAAACAAATCGGCAGCAAACTTCTGGACTGGTATAAAAAAAACGCCAGAGATTTGCCTTTCAGACAGACAAAAGATCCTTATAAAATCTGGATTTGTGAGATTGTTTTTCAGCAGACAAGAATTAGTCAGGGATTAAATCATTATAATAATTTCGTTAAACGATTTCCGGATGTCAAAACCCTGGCAGAAGCTCCTGAAGATGAGGTTTTATTGTATTGGAAAGGTTTAGGATATTATTCCAGAGCCATAAATATTCACAAAGCGGCTCAACAGATTATGACCGATTATTATGGAGTTTTCCCGCATGATTATGAAGAGATTTTGAAACTGAAAGGAATCGGAAAATATACGGCTGCTGCAGTTTCAAGTATTTGTTTTGATAGCAAAATGCCTGCGGTTGACGGTAATTTTTACCGTGTTTTGAGCCGTATTTTTGCAGATGATTTTGATATTTCAAATTCCAGGGCTTTCAATTATTTTTCTGAATTGGCGCAGTTGGTTTTGCCCGAAAATGTAGGAGATTTCAATCAGGCGATGATGGATTTAGGCTCAGAAATCTGTAAGCCAAAAAATCCTCTTTGTCATGAATGCCCTTTAAATCAAGATTGTCTGGCGTTCCAGTTAAATAAAGTCTCTGAGTTTCCCGTTAAGACGAAAAAAGTTAAGGCTGCAGATTTAGATTTAAAATATTATTTTGTTCACAGAAACGGGCAGTTTTTAATTCAACAGAGAAAAGACGATTTTATCTGGAAAAAATTATTTGAATTTCCGCCTGAGATTTCTGAGGAATTAATGCCTTTCATTAAAAGTGTAAAAAATGTTAATCATAAACTGACACACAAGAATTTAAGCATAGAAATTTTTAACGTAGAGGTTGATTCTGAATCTGTCTGGGAAGATTTTATCATTAAAAACCAATATATTATTACAGATTTTGAAGGTTCTCACGAAAAATCGTTCCCAAAACCTTTGGAAAATTATATACAAAACTATCATACGGCGTATAGAATTCTGTGATGTCATTGCGAACAGACTGAAGGTCTGCGAACGGAGTTCAGAAGCGACGAAGCAATCTCTAAAATTGTAATTGAGATTCTTCACTCCGCTAAGCTTCGTTCAGAATGACAAACGTGATGTTCTTTGCTGAGTGAAATCAAAGATTCGACGTGGTCAAACGCCTTTTCGAACTTAAAAACGAATACTAGTCAAAAAATCCTTGCGCCCTTTGTATTTAAAACAAATAAAATTTAAGTTTGGTAAATTCAAGTCCAAAACACATTGAAATCCTGAAATTTGTCTTCCGAAATCTGAAATCTAATTTGTACTTTTGCAAAATGATTAAAAAAGTCATTTTTATATTTGCTTCATTGCTTTTACTTTCATGTGGGAAAGACCCTGTTCCAAAACCTTACGGAGAACTGCGTTTGGAATACCCCGCACCAAAATATCAGAAATTTGAATCAAACTGTAATTATACATTTGAATACTCTGATTTTGCGACAATTACGAATGCCAAAAAACCTTGTTGGTATTATCTGAATTATCCTAAAATGAAAGCGAAGATATTTGTGACATATTATCCGATCCAAAACGATTTTGCAGCTCACATTCAGGAAGCCGAAAAAATGGTTTACGAACATACCATTAAGGCAAGCGCCATCGATACGAAATCTTTCGAATACCCTGAAAAAAAGGTGTATGGAAATTTTTATGAGCTGAAAGGGCAGAGCGCTTCCAATCTTCAGTTTTACATCACAGACAGCACGAGACATTTCGTGACGGCTTATTTATACTTTAACACAAGACCAAAACCCGATTCTTTGGCGCCTGCAGTAGATTATATCAAAAAAGATATGAAGCATCTGCTCGACACATTTGAATGGAAAAATTAATTTACTTTTAAAATACTTTGAAAAAAATATGAAACTTTTAGTTGTAGGAAGTGTTGCATTCGATGCAATCGAAACGCCATTTGGTAAAACAGATAAAATTTTAGGGGGTGCAGCGACATATATCGGGATCACTTCATCAATTTTAGGCGTAAAATCCGGAATTGTTTCCGTTGTAGGAGGAGATTTCCCGCAAGAATATCTTGATATGTTTACAGACAGAGATGTAAATATTGAAGGAATCGAAATCGTAAAAGAAGGAAAAACTTTCTTCTGGTCCGGAAAATACCACAACGATTTAAATACAAGAGATACTTTAGCGACAGAAGTTAACGTTTTAGAAAATTTTGATCCTAAAATTCCTGATTCTATGCAGGATGCAGAGATTTTGTTACTAGGAAATCTTCACCCGGGCGTACAACTTTCAGTTCTTGAAAAAATGAACACACGTCCGAAACTGGTTATCCTTGATACCATGAATTTCTGGATGGATTCTGCTTTGGATATTTTAATGGATATGATTGCTAAGACTGACGTTATCACGATCAATGACGAAGAAGCGAGACAACTTTCAGGAGAATATTCTTTGGTAAAAGCAGCTAAGAAAATTCATACAATGGGACCTGAATATGTAATTATCAAAAAAGGAGAGCACGGAGCTTTACTTTTCCATGATAATAAAATATTTGCAATTCCTGCATTACCATTGGAAGATGTTTTTGATCCGACTGGAGCAGGAGATACTTTCGCAGGTGGTTTTGCTGCTTATTTGGCTAAAAAAGGGAAATTCGATTTCGAGACAATGAAGTCTGCATTAATCGTAGGTTCGGCAATGGCTTCTTTCACAGTTGAAAAATTCGGAACGGAAAGAATTCAGGAAGTAAATGAATCTGATATGTTTGGAAGACTGAGACAATTCAAAGAATTGACGACTTTCGACGTGGAACTACAATAAATACGTCTTTTTAAGAAATATTTATAATAAAAAATTTAGTGTAATTCATTAAGAATTCTAAATTTGCAACTTGTTTAAAATAGTAAAATGATAAATAAACTTAAGATCACTTTTCTTTTTGGGATTTTCATCATGTTGTTCAGTACAAATATGATGAATGCTCAGCTAAAACCGGGAGAATTAGTGGATGGTATTGCTGCTGTAATTGGTGATGAAATCGTGCTGGAATCTGACGTGAATGAGCAGATGAACTATGCAAAACAGCAGGGAGCTTCTAATATTGATAAGTGTGATTTCCTTGAAAACCTGCTTAATAATAAACTTCTTGTTTACGAAGCTAAAAAAGATACCCTGATCGATAACCGTTCTGCAGCGATCAAAGAGCAGGCAAATGCTAAATATACTCAGTTGCTTTCTCAGTTTCCTGACGAAAAATCAATGCTGGCGGCTTATAAGTTCAGAAACGGCTACGAAATGAAGAACGCTATCGAGAAAATTGATACCGATACTTATTACGGACAGGCCAAATATCAGAGAATCACAGAAAAAGCCGATGTTACGCCAAATGAAGTAACCGATTTTTATACTCAATATAAAGCGCAGCTGCCGGAAATTAAAGACGAAGTTTCTTTGTCTCAAATCGTTATGAATCCTAAGTTGACGGAAGTCCACAAGCAGGAAATCATCGATAAGCTTAAAAAAATAAAACAGGATATTGCTGGGGGAGAAAGTTTCGAAAGCCAGGCTAGAATTTATTCTGAAGATCCGGGATCGGCGCCAAATGGAGGTTTGATGAAAAATATTTCTAAAGGACAAATGGTAAAGCCGTTCGAAGCTGCAGCCCTGAACCTTCAGGAAGGGGAAATTTCTGATCCTATAGAGTCTGAGTTTGGATATCACATCATTCAGCTGGTAAAAAGATCAGGAAAAATCTATGATGCAAGGCATATTCTTTTAGCGGCAAAGCCTACTGATGATGAAATTAAAACGGCTAAAAAGAAATTAGACAGTATCAGAACATTGATCGTAGACGGAAAAATTACTTTTAAGGATGCTGCATTCAAGTTTTCTGATGATAAAAGAACGAAATTCAATGCGGGAGTGATTTCCGGATCAGACGGCTCCAGTAAAATTGAAAGAGAAAGTGTTCCCGGAACAATTAGCTACGAATTGGCAGGTTTAAATAAAGGAGACATCACAACTGCTTTCGATGATGAGGATGAAAGAAAGAGAAAAGTAGTGAAAATTGTAAAAATTGAAGAGGTTATTCCTGCTCACCAGATCACTCTGGAAACAGATTATGACAGAATCAAGCAAATGGCGCTCAACAAAAAGAAAGGCGAGATGGTCGAAAAGTTTGTGAATTCAAAATTGCCGACTACCTTCGTATCAATAGACGGACGATATGACTCTTGCCAGTTTAAAAGCAGCTGGAAAAAAGATTCAATCAAAAAATAAATTGAAAGCCTTCAGAATTTCTGGAGGTTTTTTTTTAGTGAAAATTCATATTTTAATTTAAAAAACAATAAATGATGGATTACAGTTTTTATAAGGAAAAATTTGAAGAAACAATTAAAAACATTCCTCAAAAGGGATTTAATGATGCCGGCCTTAAACTGTCAATAGAAATAATTTTAGAATCAATAGCATTGAAAATATATAAGCCGGAATGGTCAAGCGATTTTCAGTCTCCACGAAATGCAAAAAGCAGAATATTTTTTTCAATATGGATTAATGATAAGACAATTAAAGAAGGAAAATTATACTATAATATTCATGCTTTAAAGTTGAGAGAATTAATGTAAGCGTAAAATTTGGCCCGCTGACATTGATGGAAGGCTCAATTGATTTAAAAGAAGACAGAATTCAAGAAGGTTTATTTGATTTGGCTCAGAAGTTTTTAAAAATCAGTTTCATTATTGATGATACTTTAAATGTTTTTAAAACTAAATAAAATACATGTTTAGGATGATTTTTGATATCTTTTATTTACTGAAAACAACTGTTTTTATTATTTTTACAGCATGAGCAATTTTATAGATTTTAATTCAGCTAAAAAGCTTCATCAAATGCAATCAGAACAAAACAGAATCACAGAACTTTTTACGATTAAATATCCGATTATTCAGGCTGGAATGATCTGGCATTCGGGCTGGAAACTGGCTTCAGCGGTTTCAAACTGCGGAGGTCTTGGCTTAATCGGCGCAGGAAGCATGTATCCGGACGTTTTAAGGGAGAATATCCAAAAGTGTAAGAATGCTACGGATAAACCTTTTGGAGTGAATGTTCCTATGCTATATCCTAATCTTGACGAAATTATTCAAATCATTCTGGAAGAAGGAGTGAAAATTGTTTTTACTTCTGCCGGAAATCCGAAAACGTATACCGAAACGCTTCAAAAAGAAGGACTGAAAGTTGCTCATGTAGTTTCATCAACAAAATTTGCCATAAAATGTGAAGATGCGGGCGTAGATGCTATTGTCGCAGAAGGTTTTGAAGCGGGAGGCCACAACGGGAGAGATGAGACTACGACGTTTTGTTTGATTCCGAACGTTAAAAAGCATATTTCCAAGCCATTGATCGCAGCGGGAGGCATTGCTTTGGGTTCTCAGATGAAAGCTGCGATGATTCTTGGCGCAGACGGCGTTCAGATCGGCTCACGTTTCGCGGCAACTGTCGAAGCAAGCGCACACGACAACTGGAAAAGAAAAATAACAGAATTAAACGAAGGTGACACTCATTTAACATTAAAGGAACTGGCGCCCGTAAGAATGGTTAAAAATAAATTCTTCAATGAATTAGAGGAAATCTATAACGCGGGAAGAAATACAGATGCTCTCATTGAATCTCTGGGACGCGCAAGAGCAAAACGCGGAATGTTCGAAGGCGATATGGAGGAAGGCGAATTGGAAATCGGCCAAGTTTCTGCCTTAATTGATGAGATTTTGCCTGTAGAAGAGGTTTTTAGCCATCTTTTGAAAGAATTTGAAGATACAAAAATGCCAAATTTCTAATAAAGAATTGTAATTTATAACATCAATAAGAGCGGACTTTAGTCCGCTTTAAAAATTTAACACAAAAACTGGCTTTAGCCAAAACTTACATTAAAGATTTCACAGACCTTTAAATTTTAGATATAAAAAAAGGAACTTTAAAAAGTTCCTTGATTTGCTTCCAGATTTGCCTTCAATTCGGCCCAGCCACCGCCGTTATAGCCTTCTTTTAAGCCTTGTGAATTAAGATATTCCAATGCTTTTCCGCTTCTATTTCCGCTTCTGCAGAAAATAATTACCGGTTTTTCGATAGATAAAATTTCGTCTTGTCTATCTTCTACCTCACCCAACGGGATATTTTTTGCACCTTCTATATTGCCGTCCATTTCCAGTTCCATTGGTTCACGAACGTCGATTAATTCATAATTTCCTGATTTTATTACTTCTGTTAAAGACATAGTTTAAAATATTTAAGTTAAAAATTATTAAATGGATGAATGAATATTTCAACCCCATAAAGTCCAACAAATTTATAAAATAATCTTAGTTTTGCAAGGTAAAATCATGAATTCAAGTGCCGAAAAATATTCACAGCTGATAAAATCCAAAGCAAAAAGTTTTGGATTCCAAAGTTGTGGGATTTCAAAAGCAGATTTTCTGGAAGAAGATGCGCGGCATCTAGAAGAGTGGCTGAAGAATAATTTTCATGGCGAAATGAAATACATGGAAAATCATTTCGATAAAAGGCTTGATCCGAGGTTATTGGTAGAAGGTTCAAAATCCGTTATTTCCCTATCTTATAATTATTTTCCCAAAGAAAAAATTTCATCATTTGAGAATTTTAAAATCTCAAAATACGCATATGCAGAAGATTATCATGAAGTAATTAAAGAAATTCTCCGCGAAATGGTGGCTGATCTTCAGGAAGAAATAGGCGAATTTGGATTTAGGGTTTTTGTAGATTCTGCGCCTGTTTTGGAAAGAAGCTGGGCGAAAAAATCAGGAATCGGCTGGGTTGGGAAAAATGCCAATTTAATTACAAAACAAAACGGCTCATTTTATTTTTTAGCCGAAATTATCTGTGATCTTGAATTAATTTCTGATCACGAAACCACCGACCATTGCGGAACCTGCAGAAAATGTATCGATGCATGTCCTACAGATGCTATTGTTTCTGACAAAATAATTGACGGAAGCAAGTGTATTTCTTATGCAACGATTGAATTGAAAAACGAAATTCCTGATTATTTTAAAGATAAAATGGAAGACTGGATGTTCGGCTGCGATATTTGTCAGGATGTTTGTCCTTGGAACAGGTTTTCAGCACCCAATCTTCAAAGCAGATTTTCACCGAATGAAGCGCTTAGAAATTTTAAAAAAGGGGAGTGGAAGGAGCTTACCCAAGAATTATTCTCAGAAATTTTTAAAAAATCGCCGGTAAAAAGGACCAAATTTGCGGGTTTAAAAAGAAATATTGAATTTCTGCAGCAACCTTCAGACAAAATTTAGATCAGATTTTTGGTGATAAACCCTTGTCTGGAATTTTTTTATTCCAAAACTAAAGCGGGTAAACGACCATTCCTTAAATTTCTTGCTTTAAGGAGGTTAAGATTTTTATTCAGTAAGAATCTTTGAAAGCCTTTTCCTATAAATAAAAAATTGATTTTCAGGAGACAAAATCTCTCAGAAAATCAACGTTTCTTTTGTATTCTTTTAGGAGCTATTTTTACTCTTACTTTAAATCTTTTTTGTGATTTTGTATTTTTACGCATATTTATGAATATTTCGTAACTAAATTTAATGATTTTTTCGATTAAAACAAATACTTTTACGAAAAATTATCAATTAATTTTTATTAAACTTAACTTAAACATGAGCGTGAAAAAAATGCTGATTCTTATTATAAAAGCTTTAGGAATTATTGTCGGAATTGTAGTTTTGTACATTTTATTAGGTTATTTATTACCTTTTATAGAAATTCCTGCAAAAGATGACGGGCAGAAAAAAGAAATTCCTGTTTATATTTATACAAACGGGGTTCATACCGATATTGTGATGCCAGTGAAAAACGATTGGCAGGATTGGAGCCAAAAAATCCCTTTTAAAAATACAAAATCAAAGCGTACAGATTATAATTTTGTAGGCATTGGCTGGGGCGACAAAGGTTTTTATCTGGATACTCCGACTTGGGCAGATCTGAAGTTTTCAACAGCGTTTAAAGCCGCATTTTGGCTTAGCGAATCGGCGATGCATTGCTCATACTACACAGAAATGAAAGAAGGTGATGACTGTAAAAAAATCATGATAAGTAAAGATCAGTACAAAAAACTGGTACAGTTTGTTGAAAATAAATTTGACAGAGATCAAAACGGTAATTTTGTTTTAATTTCTACCAATGCGGTCTACGATGTAAATGATGCTTTCTACGATGCACAGGGAAAATACAGCTTTTTAAATACCTGTAATACATGGGCAAATGATGCATTAAAGGCAGCCGGGCAAAAAGCCGCACTTTGGACACCATCGGATTATGGTATTTTTCTTCATTATAAATAATATTCATTAAATCTTAGATTTTATAAAATATTTTTAGAAATTTTTCAATTTTGTCCAATTACAAAATTCTGATTGTTATTACAATAAAATCGATATATTATCTTTTTTATTTTTAAAACTAATTAACAATCAGTATGATATGGCAAATCAGTTTCTAGATTCTTCGATCATTAGAAAAGTGGCAATGGGGCTTTCCGGCTTTTTTCTTATCAGTTTTCTGATGCTTCACGTTTCCCTGAATTTTACTTCCGTGCTCAGCAAGGATCTTTTTAATCAGGTATCACATTTCATGGGTTATAACCCGTTGGTGCAGTACATCGGGCAACCGATATTGATTTTTGGGGTTGTTTTTCATTTTATAATGGGATTTATTCTGGAAATTCAGAATCGTAAAGCCCGCCCTGTACGTTACAAATATAACGCAAGTTCTGCCAACAGCTCGTGGAGCTCAAGGAATATGATCATTTCCGGAGCCGTGATTTTATCCTATTTTTGCCTTCACTGGTATGATTTCTGGTTTCAGGAGCTTAATTATAAATTTATCGAAATGAATGTTCCCAACGAAACGAGATATTATACAGAACTGATTCATAAATTTCAAAGCCCGGTACGCACGTTTTTATATTGCTGCGCTTTTGTATTGCTTGGTTTCCATTTGTGGCACGGGTTTTATTCTTCGATGCAGTCGGTTGGATTTAATAATAAATATGCCCGGGGCTTAACCGTTTTTGGGAAATATTTCGCAATTATAATTCCTTCGGCTTTTATATTTATTGCGCTGTTTCATCATTTTATAGGCTAAATTTATTTTCCTCACAATTTTTATTGAAATATGATTATTTTAATGAAGCTATGGATAATTTCCGTAGCTTTTCTTTTTTTAGTACATTTTATAAATAAGAAATAATATGATTTGACTCATAAGTATCCTGATTTAAGATCGATATATTTGAATGCAGTATTAAAATTTAATTATGAAAGCGAAAGTAATTGCCGGCGTTCCACAACAGAAAAAAGGTGGCTTTCATGATACGGAAAGTGAAAAAACATTTGACAACCCAGCGATAACGTCTCAAAAATTTGAGATTTTAAAGGAACGTTTTTTATCTGTAAATAACTGGAAAAAATATTGCGGGAAGCATTCAGCGGATTTTAAACTGTTTGATGCCTACGGAAATTTCGTTGATAAGAAGTCCGAAATTGGCGATTTCATAAGAATTGATATTCCCGGCCCCGGTGATGTAGAGGCCAAAGGATATGATTGGGTGCAGATTATCAGTATGTTTGATGAAGAAGATGACAATTTTGCAAAAATAATCATTACCTGCAGGCCTTCAGTAATTCCAGATAAGAAAAAGCACCGCCATATTGCACACTTTTATTCCGATAAAGCATCATCGACTTTTATCATATCAAGAGAAGGAAACGTCTTAAAGACAGGAGTTTACGGAAGAAATGAAACTCCAAATTTTAATACCGGTTTTTTAAATAAAATAAGAAATATCTTCATTACACTAGGCGGAATTGCAGGAATCTCCAAAATACAATGGAAAACACTTTCAGACGGGCTTTTGGATTTTGAATAATTTTCTAAATTCGGTTGAATTAATAATAAAATTTTTACATTATGAAAAGAAATTTTTTTGACAGATTTTCAGATTGGTCGGTTTGCTTCACCGGAAGTGCAGAAGCGTTTATAGGTGCTAGTTTGTTGGTGATTATTTGGGCTGCAACAGGACCGATTTTCAAATATTCGGAAACATGGCAAATGGTTATCAATACAGGAACGACAATTATTACATTTTTAATGGTTTTCCTGATTCAGAAGGCTCAGAATAAGGATTCAAAAGCTATTCAGATAAAATTGAATGAATTAATTGCTGCCAATAAAACAGCAAGCAACCGAATTGTTGATATCGAAGATTTAACGGAAGACGAACTTGATGAGCTTCACAAATTTTACGAAAGAATAGGAAAACTTTCTAAAGAAGAAAAGCTGTTGAGGAAAGAAGAAAAAGAAGAAGATTCAACGGATTATGAGAATAATGATCGCTATAAATAATTATTTTTAACAGCAATAAAATTAATACATTATTGAAAAAACGCGACAAGCATGATAAAAAAGAAATAGCTTTTCGGATGGAAGGCTATTTTTTTGTTCAGATATCATAAATTTTTTCCGGGATTTTAAGAGTAATGAATAAAATTACACAATTAAATTCCAGATTTAGTGTATATTTAATCTTAATGAAAGTAAAGAATCTACACAATTTGCAGAAAGTAATATCCGGCGGCAAGAAAGTTGTAGTACCTAAAAACCACACAAATTAAAACATATGAATGTACAGGTAAATCCAGATTCAAAGATTGAAAATTATCAAATGGATAATTTCCGGTCAGATGTTTTGGAAGGCTTAAAAAGGATTCCTAAAAAATTGTCTTCAAAATATTTTTATGATAAAACAGGAGACGGTCTTTTCCAGAAAATAATGGCAATGCCGGAATATTATCTTACCAAATGCGAATTGGATATATTTAAAAATAAAACAGCAGACCTTGCCCAATTAATTATCCCAGAAAACGAACCTTTTGATTTGATTGAGCTAGGTGCTGGAGATGCCATGAAATCAACATTTTTACTCAAATATCTTATTGAAAAAGGAACTGATTTCACCTATATGCCCATCGATATTTCAGGAAATATCCTTTCTGTTTTAAATGAAAAGCTAAATGCTGAGCTTCCTGCTTTAAAGATTATTTCTCTGGAAGGCGAGTACTTTGAGATGCTTCAGAAAGCCGCTTCGCTATCTTCAAGGAAAAAGGTTATTCTGTTTCTGGGAAGCAATATCGGCAATATGAGTTTAAAGGAGGCCGAGAGTTTTTGCTTTAATTTAAATCAAAATCTTGCTTCGGGTGATGTGGTTTTAATTGGTTTTGACCTACAGAAAAATCCGCACACAATTTTGAATGCTTATAATGATAAAGCTGGGATTACAGCAGCATTTAACCTTAATCTTCTGACCCGCATCAACAGAGAGCTTGGTGCTGATTTTAATCTTGAACAGTTTCAGCATTATCAAACCTACGATCCCTTAACCGGAGCCTGCAGAAGTTTTTTGGTAAGCCTTAAAGATCAGAATATCAACATCGGAAATGACACCATTTCGTTTTCAGAAAATGAGCTGATCGATATGGAAATTTCACAGAAATTCTCCCCTGAAAAAATAAAAGAATTAGGAGAAAAATCTGGTTTTAGAATGATCGGAGAAATTAAAGATTCAAAAAAATGGTTTGTAGATACTGCATGGCAGGTAAAATAAATTAACTAAAAATCAGATAAACATGACGCCCAATACATTAACAACAGATTTAGTTAAAAAATATTCAGACATTCGTCAACATTCAGAAAAAATATGCGCTCCCTTGGAAATCGAGGATTATGTAGTGCAGCCGATTGTAGATGTCAGTCCTCCAAAATGGCATCTCGGTCACACGACCTGGTTTTTTGAAACTTTCATTTTACAACCTAATTTTCCCGGTTATAAAGTTTTTGATGACCAATATAATTTTGTTTTCAACAGCTATTACGAAACGATCGGAGCAAGGGTAATCCGCACTGACAGAGGGAATTTAAGCCGTCCCTCGGTTTCTGATATTTACAAATACCGGAAATATGTCGACGAACAGATGAAAGATTTCCTTCAAAGTGAATTCATGACCGAAAAAATAGAGCCACTATTAGAATTAGGCTTAAATCACGAGCAGCAGCATCAGGAATTGTTATTGACAGATATCAAATATATTTTAGGCCACAATCCACTTTTTCCGGTATATAAAAAAGAGGATATTGTACAGAAAAAACATTCCGGAAACACAGAAATGGTGAGGTTTTCAGAAGGGGTTTATGAAATTGGCTTTAACGGAGAAGGTTTCTGTTTTGATAATGAATTGGGAAGGCATAAAGTCTATTTAAATGATTTTGAAATCGCCAGCCAACAGGTTACCAACAGAGAATATTTAGAATTCATGGAAGCCGGAGGATATGAAGATTTCAGATATTGGCACGCCGAAGGCTGGGACTGGGTGAAGCAAAACAACGCTAAATCTCCGTTATACTGGCATTTTATCGATGGTAAATGGATGAATTATACCTTAAATGGTTTGCAGGAAGCAGATCTCGATGATGCCGTTTGTCACATTAATTTTTACGAAGCTTCCGCCTTTGCATCGTGGAAAGGAATGCGCTTGCCAACCGAAGCGGAATGGGAAGTGGCATCCGACAATTTTGATTGGGGAAACCGCTGGGAATGGACAAATTCGGCCTATCTGCCTTATCCTGATTTTAAAAAAGAACCCGGTGCAGTCGGGGAATACAACGGGAAATTTATGGTCAATCAAATGGTTTTACGTGGCGCTTCCGAAGCAACGCCTCCAGGTCACAGCAGAAATACCTATCGTAATTTTTTCCAAACCGGCTTAAAATGGCAGTTTACAGGAATAAGATTAGCTAAATAATGCCAATGATCACAGTAGAATCGGTTTCAAAGAATTTTAACGGAAAACCCGCAGTTGACAATATTTCTTTTCAGGCTCATGATAAAGAAATATTGGTGCTTTTGGGAACCAGCGGTTGCGGAAAAACAACAACCTTAAAAATGATTAATCGCTTAATAGAAGCCGATTCGGGTAATATTTTGATTGATGGCAAAAATATCCGTGATCAGAAAATAGAAGAATTAAGAATGGGAATTGGCTTTGTCATGCAGCATTCCGGGTTATTTCCTCATTATAGCATTAAACAAAACATCGCCGTCGTTCCGGAATTGCTAAAATGGGACAAAAAAAAGACAGAAAGCAGAACAGAAGAGCTTTTACATAAGCTTCATCTTTCCGAAGATGTACTTTCCCGTTTTCCCAGCGAATTGAGTGGTGGCCAGCAGCAACGTGTCGGCATTGCAAGGGCTTTGATCGCCAATTCACCGATTTTGTTGATGGATGAGCCTTTCGGCGCGTTAGACAATATCACCAAAGCGGATATTCATTCAGAATTTAAATCATTGGAAGAGCTTAAAAATAAAACCATTATTTTGGTCACTCACGATGTTCAGGAAGCTTTTGAGCTGGGACATCGGATCTGCTTAATGGATAAAGGGAAGATTGTTCAGACAGGAACTCCAAAAGAAATGCTTTATCATCCTGAAAATGATTTTGTGAAAGATTTTTTCGCCGAAAACCGATTATTATTGGAATATAAAGTGGCGACATTAAGAGATATTAATGATTTTAATTCAGAGAGATTATTTGATGAATTTAATTTTACGGAAAACACCAATATTTGGAATGCTTTACAAAAATTAAGTTCAGACCATAAAAATACGGCGCATTACGAAAACCTGATCAGGGCTTTTAATGAATACAGAAAATTACAGATCGCATGATACAGCAAAGTTTTTGGCAGTTTATCGCTGAACAGCAGGAAAAGTTGCTCACTCAGGTTGTACAGCATCTTGGGCTGACCTTTTTGTCATTGTTTCTGGCGATTATTGTGGGGGTACCTTTAGGAATTCTGATCGCCCGAAAACGAGAACTTTCAAGCTCGGTTCTTGGTGTTGCAGGGATTTTACAGACCATTCCGAGCATTGCTTTGCTGGGTTTTATGATTCCCGCTTTTGGAATTGGTGCGACACCCGCCATCGTCGCATTGCTGATCTACGCGCTTTTACCAATCATCCGCAATACCTATACAGGAATTACAGAGGTAAATCCAATCGTTATTGAATCCGCAAAAGCGATGGGAATGAATAAAAGCCAGCTTCTTTTTAAGGTTGAACTTCCCTTGGCAATGCCCATTATCATTGCAGGAATAAGAACCGCGGCTGTAATTAACATTGGTGTGGCAACATTAGCTTCATTTGTTGCAGCAGGAGGTTTAGGTGAATTTATCTTCGGCGGAATTTCCCTGAATAACACCAATATGATTTTGGCAGGCGCAATTCCTGCAGCATTATTGGCTGTTTTGCTGGATCAGACGATTGCCGTTATACAAAAATCAGGGTATCAATTATTTCAAAAATTAAAATATATTGTTCCCGCCATATTAATTATTCTTGGAATTGCCTATTTGTTGACTTCCGTTTCAGACAATAAGATTAAAGCAGGTTTTACCCCGGAATTTATGGGAAGACAGGACGGTGATTTGGGTTTGCGCTCTGTTTACGGATTAAATGCAAATCCTAAAGTGGTCAATGATGCCGTAATGTACAAAGCAGCTTATGAAGGCGAGCTTGATCTGATCAGCGGATATTCTACCGACGGTAGGATCAAAGCGTTTGATTTGTATGTTTTAGATGATGATAAAAAAATATTTCCGCCCTATTTTGCGGCTCCGATTATTAAGACTAAAACATTGTCGAAATTTCCTGAGCTGGAACAGACTCTGAATTTATTAGCGGGAAAATTCAACGATTCAATCATGACAGATTTAAATTATAAATCTGATTATCTCCACCAAACGCCGGAAAAAATTGCCAAAGATTTTTTAATTAAAACTCAATTATACAAAAATCCACAAAACGGAAATTCCGGAACAATAAAAATAGGGTCAAAGATTTTTGGCGAGCAATATATACTCACAGAAATGTACAAAATGCTGATTGAGGGCTACACCAATTATAAAGTTGAAACAAAAACAGGTTTGGGAGGAACCAAAATCTGTTTTGATGCTCTAATGAATGACGCCATCGATTTTTATCCCGAATATACAGGAACCGGGCTTTTAGTTTTATTAAAACCGACCGCACAAACTATTAAAACCGTTTCTCAAAGCGCTGAGAAAACTTACCAGTACGTTAATTCAGAATTCAAAAAGCAATACGGAATTCAATGGCTGAAACCGCTCGGATTTAATAATTCTTATGCCTTGATGATGCGCAAAAAACAAGCGAAAGAATTGAACATAAAAACCATATCAGAACTTAAGAGTTATCTTGATTCAAATTAATGTGGTACCTGTTTTGCAGATATTTTTCTTAAAAATAAATATAAAAGTTTATAATTATAAAAGAAACGATTTAAACAGGTAAAAAATAACTATTTTTTCGAAATTTGTGAGTATTTTTGAAACATAAGTAAATATAAATAATTATTGATTTTACGTTTCTATGATATTAATTGTTGATGATAATCAAAGTAATCTTTATTCACTGAAAAAATTATTGCAATCTAAAGATTTTCAGGTAGATATAGCAAGCTCAGGGGAAGAGGCATTGGGAAAAGCATTGAAAAATAATTATGCTTTGATTATTCTGGATGTGCAGATGCCCGATATGGATGGATTCGAAGTGGCCGAAACATTGGCCGGTTACAGTAAAACAAAGGAAATACCCATCATATTTTTATCGGCCGTAAATACCGAAAAAAGATTTATAACCCGCGGATATGCCTCAGGTGGTAAAGATTATGTCACAAAACCGATTGATTCAGAAATTCTATTGCTTAAAGTAAAAACTTTTTACAATCTTCAGGAGCAGAATCTTGCGATGAAAAAAACGCAGCAGAGCCTGGAAATGGAGGTGAAGGGAAGACGGGAATCGCAGGTCACCATGAAATCCCAGATCGATCATTTTCATTTGATGCTCGAATCTCTGCCGCAAATTGCTTTTACATTAAATGAAGAAGGAACTGTTGATTTTGTCAACCGTAAATGGCACGAATATTCCGATTCTGAACAGGAATTCCCTGAAACCCATCCTGATGATTTTAATATTATGGAAGAGTTTGAAAGATGCCGGAAAAAGGGTAAAGCGCTTGAATTGGAGGTTAGGATAAAAAACCTTGAATCAGGTGATTACCGGTATCATTTATTACGCGTAACGCCCGTTTATGATGAAAATATCATTAAAAACTGGGTCGGAACATTTACAGATATTGAAGATCAGAAAAAAGTAGAAAAAGAAAAAGATGAATTCCTGAGCATTGCCAGCCACGAGCTTAAAACCCCTTTAACAAGCATTAAAGCTTACGTTCAGCTGCTGGACCGTAAATTAAAGCTTGATAAAGAAAGCGCGGAAGCCAATTTCCTGGTAAAAGTTCAGGATCAGATCGAAAAGCTCAACAGCTTGATCACCGATTTATTAGACGTTTCCAAAATCGAAAACGGAAAGCTTAAAATCAATAAAAAACCTACGAATCTTGAAAACGTAATTCAGAATGCAATTGACACCATATTGCAGACTCATGAAAACCGTCAGGTAAAAATCGACTGGCACGGAATGAAGCCCGATATTCTGATTCCTCTTGATGAAATCCGTATTGAGCAGGTTTTAATTAATTTCTTAACGAATGCCATTAAATATTCTCCTCAAAATAATCAGGTCATTGTAACGACTTTCGTTGATGAGGAAGAGCAGGAAGTAAAAGTAAATGTCACCGATTTCGGGATCGGAATTCCGGATTTTAAGCAGGACGCTGTTTTTCATAAATTTTATCGTGTAGAAGAGTCTTCGCTGCAGTTTCAGGGAATGGGAATCGGGCTGTTTATTTGTTCCGAAATCATCAAGCAGCACCACGGAAGCATTGGTGTTTCTAGTAAAGTAAACGAAGGATCTACATTTTATTTCACCTTACCTTTAAATTAATTTTCATGCCGAAAAAAATCATAAGAAATCTTCAGTTTGGAGTTGGTTTATCACTTTTGATCTTAATTGCGAGTTCAATAGCATCTTACATAAGTATTCAAAACCAAATGGATCACCGGGAAAGTCTGTCCCAAAGCCGCCGTTCTATTACCGCGGTAAAAGATGTTTTAATTGCACTTTTAGATGCAGAAACAGGGAACAGAGGTTTTCAGCTTACCGGAAAAGAGAACTTTTTAGAACCATATAACCGAAGCTTAAAGGATTATCCCAAAGCAATTGAAGCCGCAAAAGCTTTAGATATCACAGATAAAAACCAGCTTGACCGGTTAAACAGCCTCGAAAAAAATGTTAACAGCAACATCACTAATCTGAAACATTTTGTAGAAAACAGACGAAAAGGAATCGTTATGACCCAGGAGCAGGTTTTGTCGAGCAAAATGTATATGGACAGATGCCGTGAGATCGTTCGCAGCTTTGTAAAATATGAAGAAAATCAATTAGAATTAAAAAATAAAGATCTGAACCGCTCTTCGGGCACGACGGTGTTGTTTATTGTTTTTTCGGCAATTGCAGCCATCGTTGTCACCATCTTTTTCTATGTTAAATTACGGGCGGATTTAATTCGCAGAGACAAGCTTGAAAGAGCTTTAAAAGCAAAAGATTTGGAGATCAGCAGACGTGTAAGCGCGATTCAGCAAATTGCAAACAGGGTTGCAAATGGTGATTACAGCCAGAAAGCACTTGATAATTCACAGGACGATCTTGGAGACCTTGCAGATTCTTTAAATCATATGACGGATTCTTTAAAAAAATCATTTGATAAGATCAATAAAAGTGATTGGCGTCAGAAAGGTCTGGCTTTATTAAATGAATCTCTGGTCGGAAATAAATCTGTGAAAGAAGTTGCCGAAGAATCCCTAAATCAGCTCATTGGATACGGGAAATGCATCAATGGAGCATTGTACCTTGTTGACGACGGAATATTAAAGCTAAACACGGCTTTCGGTTTGGAAAATACCATGAAAAAATCGTTTGAACCCGGAGAAGGAATGGTCGGGCAGACATTTATACAGAAAAAAGTAAAGGTTTATAATGATCTTAATGAAGATGATTTTGCTGTAACTTTTGCGGGAAGTAAAATGAAAATCAGCGCAATAATGTTAATTCCTATTATTGTTGACGGGTACAATATTGGCGTGCTGGAGCTAAGTAAGGATGATAATTTTGATGAAGATCATATTGAATATTTCACAGAAAGCATCCGAAATATCGGTATTGCCTTAAATGCCGCAAAAGGTCGAGAAAAAGAGCAGCATTTACTGGAGGAAACTCAGGCTCAGTCAGAAGAATTACAGGTGCAGCATTCTGAAATGGAAAATCTTAATACTGAATTGGAAGCGCAGACCCAAAAGCTGCAGGCTTCGGAGGAAGAATTGAAAGTTCAGCAGGAAGAACTTATGCAGGCCAATGCTGAATTAGAAGAACGCTCAAGATTATTGGAAGATAAAAACCATATGATCGCCGAGCGCAACAATGAAATTCAGAAAAAAGTAGAAGAGCTCGCGTTAAGCACCAAATATAAATCCGAATTTTTGGCCAATATGTCGCATGAATTGCGTACGCCTTTAAATTCAATATTGCTTCTTTCCCGTTTAATGGCTGAAAATTCTGATGAAAACCTCAATGAAGATCAGATTGAATCTGCAAAGGTTATCCAAAGCTCAGGAAGCAGTTTATTAACTTTAATTGACGAAATTTTAGATCTTGCCAAAATAGAATCCGGTAAAATGACCCTGGAATACGAAAATGTGGTGATCGATGATGTGGTAAAAGATTTGAAAAACTTGTTTAATCCCGTTGTTAAAGAAAAAGGAATTGAATTTAATATTGAAATAGAAGATAATGTTGAAAAAAACATTGAAACAGACCGTCTCCGCGTAGATCAGGTTTTAAGAAATCTCCTGTCAAATGCGACAAAATTTACGACGAAAGGAAGCATTAGCTTAAATATTAAAAAAGATCCGAAAAATGATGATTTTATCATTTTCAGTGTAAAAGATACCGGAATCGGAATTGCAGAAGACAAGCAAAAAATTATCTTTGAAGCCTTTCAGCAGGCGGACGGCTCTACACGGAGAAAATTTGGCGGAACCGGTTTAGGCTTATCAATCAGCCGTGAAATTGCCAGATTATTGGGTGGCGAACTGACCCTTACCAGCAAAGTAAACGAAGGAAGCGAATTCAGCTTAATTATTCCTGTTAAGGCAGTATCTGAAACGGTTCAGCTTGAAACAGACCAGCACCTGATGGAAATTA
The DNA here is from genome assembly GCF_900100115.1 of Chryseobacterium soldanellicola. Classification (GTDB taxonomy): domain Bacteria; phylum Bacteroidota; class Bacteroidia; order Flavobacteriales; family Weeksellaceae; genus Chryseobacterium; species Chryseobacterium soldanellicola. The sequence goes on along the minus strand of NZ_FNKL01000001.1, from coordinate 534,422 downwards.
TTCGCGAAGATGTCGAAGAAATTCAAAATATCCTGGAAGACGGCGATGTACAATATACACTGCCTGCTAATAATTTAGGAATTCCGGAAAATGTGGAAGATGACCGTGAAAACATTACAAAAGATGACAAGGTAATATTAATCGTGGAAGATGATATTAATTTTGCCAAAGCGCTTCTGAAATATGCCCGCTTACAGAATTATAAAGGCATAGTTGCCGTAAGAGGCGATCATGCGTTATCTGCTGCCGTCCAGTATCATCCGTCGGCTATTTTGCTTGATGTTCAGTTACCTGTAAAAGACGGCTGGCAAGTGATGGACGAGCTGAAATCGACGCCCGAAACCAGACATATCCCCGTACATATGATGTCGGTTTTACATGTAAAAAAGGAAAGTCTGATGAAAGGAGCAATTGATTTTATTAATAAACCGGTGGCTTTGGATCAGATGACAGATATTTTCAGGAAAATCGAAGAGGCGCTCAGAAAATCTCCGCAAAAGGTTTTAATTGTTGAAGAAAATGCGAAGCATGCCAGCGCATTATCCTATTTCCTAAGCAATTTTAACATCTCGTTATCTGTAGAAAATAATGTTGAAGATTGTGTAAAAGCCTTAATCGGAGACGATTTTGACTGTGTAATTTTAGACATCGGAGCCTCAAAAGGAAAAGAATATAAGATCGTAGAATCAATCAAAAGTTATGAAGGGCTTGAAAATCTGCCGATCATTATTTTTACAGGACATCATTTAACGCAGGCAGAAGAGCTGAAGATCAAGCAATATGCGGATTCTATTGTTGTAAAAACAGCACATTCTTATCAGAGAATTTTGGATGAGGTAGGCTTATTTTTGCATCTGGTTGAAGAGAAAAACGGTTCTGAAACTATTAAAAACAAAGTCTTAGGTTCATTAACGGAAGTTTTAAGCGGCAAAAAGATTCTGATTACAGATGATGATGTGCGTAATATTTTTTCTTTAACAAAAGCTTTGGAAAAATATAAGGTTGAGGTCGTTCTGGCAATGGATGGTAAGCAGGCATTGGAAAGAATGAAAGAAAATCCGGATATTGATGTTGTTTTGATGGATATGATGATGCCTGAGATGGATGGCTATGAAACCATTAAGGAAATTCGTAAAACACCGATGTTTACAAGGCTTCCGATTATCGCTATTACTGCAAAATCGATGATTGGCGACCGTGAAAAATGTATGGCGGCAGGAGCGTCGGATTACATCTCAAAACCCGTGGATATTGATCAGCTGGTCTCTTTGCTGCGTGTTTGGTTATATGAAAGTTAAACAGTTTTAATCCTGATGAATAAGAAAATTTTAATTGTGGACGATGATCCACGGAATATATTTGCGCTCAAATTAACTTTGAAGTCTCGAGGTTATCAGATTGAAAGCTGTACAATGGCCCGCGAAGCGATACAGATGCTGCAGAAAGATAATGCAATAGATGTTGTTCTTATGGACATGATGATGCCTGAAATGGACGGCTATGAAGCGATCAGAATCATACGTAATACACCATCAATCAGTAGAATACCTGTTATTGCCGTTACGGCACAGGCGATGCCCGAAGATCGTCAGAAAAGCCTTGACGCGGGAGCACAGGATTACGTATCAAAGCCTATAGACATTGATCAATTAATAAATGCTATTGAAAAATTATCCTAAATGCTAGAACCAAGCATCGTAAAAGACGAAGAAGTAGAATACCTCATAAAAGATGTTTATGACATGTATGGCTACGATTTTTCCGAATACAGCAGGGCTTCTTTTAAGCGCAGGGTAAATCGTATCTGCCTGATTGACAGGTTTACCAGTTTTGCAGAATTGCGTTATACGATTCTTAATGATCCGGAGTATCTCAAACGTTTTGTAGAAGAAATTACAGTAAATGTAACAGAAATGTTTCGTGATCCTCAATTTTTTAAAACATTAAGGGAAAAAATATTGCCGCAATTGGGAACATATCCGTTGATCAGGGTTTGGGTGGCGGGCTGCTCGACAGGCGAAGAAGCGTACTCGATGGCGATTTTACTAAAAGAAGCCAATCTTTACGATAAATCACTCATTTACGGAACGGATCTTAATCCTTCGGTGTTAGAAACGGCCAGATCAGGCGTTTTCCCGTTGCAGCAGATGAAGCTGTATTCTGAAAATTATATTCTGTCTGGGGGGAAAAAAGATTTTTCAGATTATTATACAGCGAATTATGACAGTGTAAGATTTGATAAAAGCTTACAGGAAAAATTGATTTTGTCTACTCATAATCTGGTTTCTGACAGCTCGTTCAACAGTTTTCAATTAATTATCTGCCGTAATGTATTGATCTATTTTGACAGAGGATTACAGGAACGTGTTTTTCGTCTTTTTGATAATAGCCTTGAAAATCTGGGGTTTTTGGCTTTAGGAGCGAAAGAAACACTAAGATTTTCTAAATTAGATAAAAATTATCATCAGATCGAAGATCAGAAGATCTGGAAAAAGCTAGATCATAATTAATCGCATAACCATGAAAACTGAAAGCTCAAATACAGAATTAATCGTGATAGGAGGGTCTGCGGGCAGTCTGCAGGTTATTTTGCAGATGATTAAAAAATTGAATCTTGAAATACCGTTTCCTCTTCTGCTGGTTCTCCACCGCAAGGCGCATTCCACCAATATTCTTCCTGTTTTGCTGCAGCAGTTTTCATGTATGGAAGTTATTGAGATTGAGGATAAAACGGAGATTCAAAACAATAAGCTGTATATCGTTCCTGCAGATTATCATTTGTTGTTTGAAAGTAAAAAATTAATGTCTCTGGACAGTTCAGAGAAAGTGAATTATTCAAGACCGTCGATTGACGTAACTTTTAAATCCGCAGCGGAAACTTTTGGTGAAAACCTTGTCGGCGTTCTGCTATCGGGTGCAAATGCTGATGGAGTGGAAGGCCTGGCCTACATCAAAAAAAATAAAGGCAAAGTCTGGATTCAGGATCCGGCAACGGCTGAGGTAAATTATATGCCGCAACATGCCATAAATGAAATTACGTGTGATCAGATCATTACACCAGGCAATTTAGCTGATTTTATTAATGGTCTTTAATTATAAAAAAAGGAACGTAAGATTTAAATATAACTTATATGAGTAAAAAGAAAATTTTGATTTTTGATGATGATAAAACTATTTTGGAAGTTATTACCATCATTTTTGAGGAAAATGGTTATCAGGTCGAAATTTCAGAAACATCGCATGATATAATAGAAAAGGTCACTCAATTTAAGCCGGATGTTATTTTAATGGATAACTGGATACCGAATATAGGCGGTGTTGCGGCGACAAACCTTCTGAAAAGCCATGAAGAGTTTAGTACTATTCCGGTAATCTATGTGACGGCAAATAACGATATTGTGGCTTTGGCTGAGCAGGCCCAGGCAGATGATTATGTCGCAAAACCATTCAATCTGGATGATCTGGAAGGAAAAGTTGCCAAATATCTTGAAGAGCAGATTTAGTATAAAAGTAAGGAGACTACATTTTAAATATAGTCTCCTTATGTTTTGATATTGAATTTATTTTTTCTGAGCTTTTAAGGCTATAATTTCTTCTTTTAACTCCTGGATTTCCTTTTTCAAGAGATTAATGTAATCTTGTTGATTTTCAAGGACAAAATCAGGGATATTGTAGAAATAATTATTACTTGCTGAATAATTTCCAGATTGATTGTCATAATTATTAACCTGATGTATTGAAGAATCATCTTCTTTAATATCTTCTACATTAGTATCTAATGCTTTTGCCATATGTTCCCATTCTTCATCTGAGATTTTGATTTCTCCTTTTTCTCTTCTTTGGTATTGTGATTGAGTCATATGTAATATTTTTGCCATGTTTTCCTGAGTGTGCTTCTTTGCTTTTCTCGCTTTAATCAGTTTTTCTTTTACCATTGTATCTTTTTTGTGTTAGTGCAAATATATTATTTATGTGCCGAATTCACATAAAATTCACATAAAAACCTTGAAATTATTTCAAACGTGTTTGATATTTTTGAATCGTCAAATAAATAAAAAAACAGGACAAATGAAAAAATTAGAAAAATTAGTAAGCTTTCAGCTTGAAAATGAAAAATTAGTAAATGTTTTTGGAGGGCAAGGAGGTCCGGCTAAACCAAGTTTAGGATTAGATCCATCAGTTACTGGTGGTGGAGAAGTTGAACTGCCCTCAGGTCCCGGAGGTGCATGTGTATGTACAGGTTATACCAGTGATTTAGATTTTCATAATGGAGCAATGGGTTATAATGGAACATATCCAATAAATAAACCTTGTAACTAAATTTTAAATAAATGAGAAGTACCAGTACTTCTCATTTATAATATATCAATTATTAATGAAAAAAATACTAATATTTCTATTTTTTATAGTTAACCTTGTAGCGAAAGCTCAGGGATTTGAATTAAAAGACAAACACCTTCTTAAATATTATGCTTTAACGAATGAGGCAGAAAATAAGATTATCATTAATGATCTAACGGGTGCTAATAATCTATATAAAGAAGCGTTTAAAGAATTTAAATATCCTCATGCAAAAGATTTACAAAACAGCATGAACGTAGGTTTAAAAACAAAAGATTTGGAAACTGCATATAAAAGTTATCAAATTCTAAAATGTTTAGGACAAAACTTTAGTGATAATTTTTTAGCTGAAAATTTTAAAGATTCTAAAAACTTTAAAACAGTACCCTGTAAGAATACTATAGACTTGAAGTATAAAAAGAATTTAGATTCATTATATAAAATTGATCAATATTACAGAAAGTTGTCTAACGGAAATTATCAGGCTTATAAAAAAGAACTTACTAAAAATGACAGTATTGCGTCTACTAGTTTGCTTAAACTAATACAAAAAAAAGGATTTCCGAATGAGTATAATATTGGACTGGCTTCGTCGGATAATATGTTCTATCAAAATTTTTATTTTATTATTTGGCATCAATTAGCAAGTAATCTTTACAGTAGTCAGAAGGTTAATTTTTCTGATGAAATAGTAAAGGCTTTAAATAAAGGAAAGATAAGACCTGATATTGCGGGACAATTATTTGATTTAAATAACGCGACAAACAATTATTCTTTTTTTAAAATTTATCAATTCTCTATAAACAATGGCAAAATTGATTGTTGCTATATATCTGAAGCAATTTTGCCTGAAAAAAGAGCGGCAAAAGTAAGTATTAAAATAAATGAGATCAATCGAAAAAGAAAATTGATAGGGTTGTCAACAACTGAAGAAGAAGTTCGTAAAAATATTTTCTTTTTAAATAATAAAGATTACGTTTTCACAAGTATTTCAATAGAGGGATTTCAGTTGAAGAATGATAGTGATGCTGAAAATATGAAAAAGTATTTAATTAAATTAAATGATATTACTCATTAGTGTTGATAATGATACTATGATCGATGAAATATGCTCTTGGTTGTCTTATCAAAATAAAGAATTTGTCCGGTTAAATGAAAATCAACATATCACAAAAGTATTTTTTGACCTTACTAATAATATTTTTAAAATTTTCATAAATGATACAGAATATGATTTGAAGGATTTCAAATCAGTTTTTTATAGAAATGGTGGGATTTATTACAATGTAGTCAAAGAAGAAATTGATAAAAATTTAATTGAATTTTATAATTCAGAGTTTAAATCTATAACAGAGTTTATTTGTTATTATTTAAAGATAAACGGAGCAAATATATTTGGAAATCTCTTTACAAAAGAAGTAAACAAATTAGAAGTTCTATTTTTAGCAAAATCTTTAGGCTTAAAAATAGCAGATACTTATATTTTATCACAGGTAAAAGATTTTAAAAAGATTGATACTTCTAAAGAATATATAACAAAAGCCGTTTCCGAAATGAAGCCTATCTTTATTGAAAATGAATTGTACTTAAACTATACTCACGAAATAAATCTTGATGAAATTCAGGATAAAAAAGAAAATATTATACCATCTCTTATTCAAGAAAAAATTAATAGGACATACGAAATAAGGGTGTTTTTCTTTAAAAAAAAGATTTGGGCAATTGCTACTTTTGATTTTTCAGAGAATATTGACATTAGGAATATAAAGGACAGTGACAAAAAATATCTTCCTTGTGAGCTTCCAATTGAGATACAGAGAAAGATCTATAAGATGTCAAAAATACTGGATCTAAAATGCGGTACGATAGATTAATAAAATCAGACGATAATTATTATTTTTTAGAAGTAAATCCACTAGGACAGTTTCATCAGGTCAGTTATTATGGAAACTATCAGATAGAAAAATATATTGCAGATTTATTATGAAAGACAAAGATAATTTACACTTAAAAGGAATTGAGTTTTCAATACAAGAATGGAAAAAAAGTAATAATATTTCTGAGGTTAAATATTCTAAAAATACAGAAAAGAAAAGCAATAAAACGAAAGTTTTCCGTTCATCAAAACATTATTCCCTCTTATATTAGACATGTTTTTAAAATTATTTGATTCAACCAAAATTACTAAAGGTGCAAAAAGGTCTATTATTTTTGACACCAATACAGGTTTTCTACAATTAATTCCGAATGCTTTTTTTGATTTACTATCAAATGACCAGCAAAATTATTCTGTATTAAAAAAACAGTTAGATGATGACAGCTTAGAAACCTTAGAAGAATATCTTAACTTCATTTTAGATAATAACTTAGGAATTCTTGTATGTTCTAAAAAAGAATTATTAAGTTTTCAAAGTATATCTGTTTTCAAAGAAACTCCTTCCAATGTTGATTATTTAATTTTAGATGTTAATAATTCTGATATTTTTGATGATAAGTTAGTACATCAAATTTGTGGTTTAAAAATTAAATACTTACAAATTAGATTTTCAGAAGGATTGGAAGTAAACGAAATAACAGAAATAATTACTAAAATACAGAAGTTTAATGATTCTAATATAAATGAAATTTCAATTATTGTAAAATATGGTTATCAACTGTTTTCATTTATTAAAGAGAATCATTACGGGGTTTCAGATAAATTTCTCCACTTCATCTTGCATTCATCCAATGAGGAGGATTTTCAAACATTAGATCATACTTATTTAACCCTTATTAAAAACGAAATTAAAATTCCTTTAAGTTGTGGGTTAATTGATTTAAAAAATGTTAATCTTAGTCGTAATTTTTATTTAGAATCACAACACCACAACTCCTGCCTTCATAAAAAGATTTCAATTGATGCTAACGGAAACATTAAAAACTGCCCGTCAATGCCCCAAAGTTTTGGAAATATAAAAGACACAACTTTAGAAGAAGCTTTACAACATAAGGATTTTAAAAAATACTGGAATCTCACTAAAGACAATATAGAAGTCTGCAAAGATTGTGAATTTCGATATATCTGTACAGATTGCAGAGCTTATACAGAACGCACTCATGATAACGAAGGACTAGATACATCCAAGCCTTTAAAGTGTGGATATAACCCTTATGCCGGTGAATGGGAAGAATGGAGTACAAATCCTCTTAAACAAAAAGCTCTCAGACATTATGGAATGCAGGAGCTTGTACATAAAAAGTAAGGAGACTACATTTTAAATATAGTCTCCTTATGTTTTGATATTGAATATAATTAATGTGATTCCTTTAAAAATCTTCCGTCAGGAAATTGAGCTATAAGAGATAAATTTATATTGAAATTTGGTGTGTTGCTTATAGATCTGTAAATAAAGGTGATAACCTGTCGCTTTTTCAAGCTGAGATCAATCTCACGTATCAATTTATAATTCAGTGTTCAAATGGATTACGCTAACTTTACGTTAATAGCATTTAAACCTCTGTCTCCCTGTTGAGTTTCAAAAGTTACTTTGTCGTTCTCACGAATAGTTCTTGTATCTAATCCTGAAGAATGTACAAAAATGTCCTTACCTCCGTCTGCTGGAGAAATAAATCCGAAGCCTTTTGCTTCGTTGAAAAATTTTACTGTGCCTTGTTGCATTGTATTATTATTAAAAAATTGTTATTACTATTTAATTAATCGGAATTGATGTTTTTAACCATTAAATCCCGATATCTTTTTCTGTTAGATTGTGTATTGAAATGTCTTAATTGGTTTTGTGACAGGTATTTTAAAACCTGCGGTTTCCTTTTTTTTAGCAAAATACACAGATTGCTGATTTGTTTCTGTTGAAGAAATAATTTCCACGGGATTATTAAGTAGAGGCTCAGCGAATTTTCTGATATCTACCGGCATTGTTGTGGAAAAAAACAATGTCTGCCTTTTCGGAGAAACCATTTTCATGATTTTTTTCACGTCCTCCGCAAATCCCATTTCGAGCAGCTTATCTGCATCATCCAATACAAGAATTTCGAGCTTGGAGAGGTCAATATGCCTTTGATTGGTTAATTGCAGCAGTCTTCCCGGTGTTGCGATAAGCACATCCACTCTTTTTCTAAGATCCGCAAACTGACTTCCCTGCGATGAAGATTCATCAAAAAGTGAAAGCTGCGATAATGGAAGATATTTGCTGTAGACTTTAATATTTTCTTCGATCTGAACAACAAGCTCACGGGTCGGAGTTAAAATTAAAGTTCGTATTTCGTTATGTTGTGGTGTATTTTTTTTAAGCAATTGAAGAATCGGCATGGCAAATGCCGCTGTTTTACCTGAGCCTTCCGGTGAAAATCCAATAATATCCTTACCCATCAGAATATGTGGAATCGCAGCATATTGTATTTCCGTAGGTTTTGAATATCCTGCTTCAGTAACGGCGCGGATAATAGGATTTATTAAATTTAAACTTTTAAAACTCATTGATAGTTATACCTGTTCTCGGGTTTTCTGAGCAAATTCTTCTCAGAATTTGAATTTTTGATGTATGGTATATGAAAAGGATGAATAAACCTGAAAAAATTTATTTTCTATTCATTTAATTTATTTTGCTTCCACTGTGACAATTTATTATTAAAATAAGAATTGTTCAACGTTGCAATTGCACTTCGCAATTATAAGGTAAGAGCTTTCTTCAACCCGTACTCTCATTAAACTTTTACTTCTACACAATGGAAAAAATATAATTTTAGGAGTAAACATACTTGTCTTTGCTATTTAAATTCTTTGTCAGAAAATTATAAAGTGTTCACACTTAGCAAAAAACATGGTCTGTTATAAATGCATTGCAAATGTACAATAAAGAAACTGAATTTAATTTATTGATTATCAGAAATATATTCGTAGCTTCCGCACGTTAACCGAATTGTTTGCATCTGGCGGATAATTTTAATCCCGAAAAGATATGCAAACTTCTTTACCTACGACCTATCCTGAGACACAAACTTTAGATTCCCGCACAAATCCCAACGTGAGGATTGCTTATTTTATCATGGTGCACCATAAGCCTGAAGTTTTTAAGGAAATGTTTCAGAAAATTTATGCGAGAGATCAATTTTACCTCATTCACATTGACAGAAAGGCAAGTCTGGAAATAACGGAGGAGATTCAGTTATACCTGATCCGGTTTCCCAATGCCTATATTCTCGAAAGCACAAATATTGTTTATGGAGGATTCAGCATGATACAGGCGGAGCTCAACGCCATAGAATTTTTATTAAATGTAAGCTCCGAATGGGATTATTTTATTAATTTAAGTGGTGAAGATTATCCGTTAAAATCCCAAAATATTATCAGAAAATTCCTTAGTATTAACAAAAACAGGAATTATATTTTTTACTACGATCAGAAATTTTACCGCCCTGATACACTTCAAAGGATAGAAAATTACTTTACGGAATTATCATATAAAATCTCATCTTTAATCTCCGACAGAGAATTTATGAAAGATGTAACTCCTTATATTGGTGGGAAATGGGTGATTTTTACACGCGAAACCTGCTCATTTCTTGTAAATAATGAAAAAGTTACTGATTTTGAAAAATTTTATCTTAATACTTTTCTGCCTGCAGAGTCATTCTTCCAGACGGTTCTTATGAATACTTCTTTTAGCGATATAATTATTAATGATGACAAAAGAGCAATTATTGAAAAGCCATTAATTAAAAAGCAAAATCCAAAGATTTTTATTGAATTATTACAATCCAATACTTATTTTTTTGTCAAAAACTTAAACTACAAAACCGATGAAAGTATTGTGAAATATATCGAAGAAAGCTATCATTTACCTTTACCCGAGGTTGACGAAATTGACAAAGAATTAAAAATAAATAAGCGCCAAAATAATTAATTTTAATTTTTTTGTCGTTAAAATTTATAAACAATAGCATTAATATTCATTCCTGCGCCCACAGAAGCGAATAAAACTACATCATTTTTCTTTATTTTATGCAATTCCAGCTCATCATTTAAAATCATTGTAAGCAAAGAAGGTATTGTGGCCACACTGCTGTTTCCTAACTTGCTGATTACCATTGGCATAATGTTTTCAGGAGGCGTAGTGCCATACAGCTGATAAAATCTGCTGACGATGGCTTCATCCATCTTTTCATTGGCCTGATGTATGATAATTTTGTCCAATTGGTCAATCGTATATCCACTTTTATCAAGACATTGCTTCATCGCATCCGGAACGTTGATAAGAGCAAATTCATATATTTTCCGGCCATCCATTTTGATATATTTTGTATCGCGGCAGGTATCGGTATTATATGATTTTCCGAAGTATAAAAAATCTTTTTCTTTAAGTGTATAAGATGCTGATAAATGAGATTTAATCCCGGAATTATCATCACTGGCTTCCAAAATAACCGCACCGGAGCCATCTGCATAGATCATACTGTCTCTGTCGTGAATGTCAACGACGCGGGAAAGTGTTTCTGCACCGATAACCAGACATCTTTTTGCAATACCGGATCTTATAAAAGCATTCGCCTGAATCACCCCTTCAATCCAGCCGGGACAACCGAAAAGAACATCATAAGCAACACAGAAATTATTTTTGATTTTTAATAAATGTTTTACTCTCGCTGCAAGGCTCGGAACCGTGTCAGACTGTACAGTTCCCAGACGCACATCACCAAAATTATGCGCAAATATGATGTAATCCAAAGTCTCGGGATCTATTCCTGCATTTTCTATGGCAGATTGAGCCGCAATTAATCCTAAATCTGAAGTAACCTGATCACTGCTGGCGTACCTGCGTTCTTCAATGCCGGTAATTTTTTTTAATTTGTCGGTAATAGACGCATTGTTTTCTTTTAAAACTAATCCTTCTTCATTAAAAAAAATATGTTTATCAAAAAATAAATTGTCAATAGTTTCTGATGGGATGTAATTGCCTACACCAATAATTTTGCTAGTCATCTTAAAATTTTATTTTCAGATCTTTACGAATTCCGAATAATTCGGTAAATATAATGATTAACACGTAAATGATGTCATTTCTATAGGAGATTTTTGTTATGTTAATCATTGCAGCCTGCCGATTATGATAAGCCTATTTTAAAAAAGATTCGCTTTAAAATGCCATTTACACGAAGTTTTTTTGAAATATATTCTTTAAAATTAAAATATTTCCATGATTTTTAAATTTAAAGATTTAAAATATAAACCGTTTATTAATTTTTTTTACCTGGAAAGAATTATGAGCAAAATATATTTGTTTTTGCTTTTTTGCTAGCTTTAAATCAACTAACATTAAATTTTCAAATAAAAATTTAAACCAGAATACGATTTTTATAAAAAAAAGAGCTTAAAATAAATTTATATTGAAATTTTAAACTTCATATGCAAGCAAGATTTTAAAATATTAAATTGACGAAATGAACTTATATATCGTACATTTAGTGGCAATAAAATAATTAAAATGAAGTTGTTTGATATGTTTACGGAGGAGATCGCAGTAGATCTGGGAACTGCTAATACACTGATTATTCATAATAATAAAATCGTTATTGACCAACCTTCTATTGTTGCCATAGACCGTTTCACGGGAAAGCCGATTGCCGTCGGAGAGCAGGCCAAGCTTATGCAGGGAAAAACCCATGAGAATATAAGGATAGTCCGGCCTTTGAAAGATGGAGTTATTGCAGATTTTCATGCTTCTGAACACATGATTAAAGAGTTTATTAAACAGATTCCGCAGCTTGGAGGGAAATTAATGCAGCCCACGCTGAGAATCGTAATATGCATTCCTTCAGGAATTACGGAGGTTGAAAAAAGGGCAGTCCGAGATTCAGCCTTAAAGGTCAATGCAAAAGAAGTAAAACTGATCTATGAACCCATGGCCGCAGCGATCGGAGCAGGTATTGATGTAGAAAGTCCGGAAGGGAATATGATTGTTGACATTGGCGGCGGGACGACAGAAATAGCAGTCATCGCACTTGGCGGGATCGTTTGTGATAAATCAATTAAAATAGCAGGCGATGTTTTTACCAATGATATTTCTTATTTTATAAGATCACAGCATAATTTGGATGTTGGTGAAAGAACTGCCGAGAGAATAAAAATTGAGATAGGTTCTGCGCTGGAAGAATTAGAATACCCTTTAGAAGATATTCCCGTGCGCGGGAAAGACCTGATTACCGGTAAGCCCAAAGAGATCATGATAAATTATAAAGAAATTTTTAAGGCTCTGGACAAATCCATCATGAGAATTGAAGACGCAATCATGGAAACGCTATCCCTTACCCCGCCGGAGCTTGCCGCAGATATTTATAAGACAGGGATTTTTCTTGCCGGAGGCGGTGCATTGCTTAACGGCCTGGCAGAGAGGATTCACAAGAAAACAGGATTGCCCGTATGTGTGGCTGAAGATCCTCTGCGAACTGTCGTCCGGGGAACAGGAATCGCTCTTAAAAACATCAATAAATTCAGGTTTCTTATGAGCAGTTAATGTTTTGACTTTTTAATTACTATTATAAATAACAAAACCGTGAAATTTATTATTTCATGGTTTTTTATTAACAGATTTTAAGGATGATTTTAAATTTCCACAGATTGATTATTATCTTTCTTTTGCTTTATGAATTGATAAACAGAACCGGCAATAAAAAATACCAGAAGAATTAAAAGTGTTCTTCCAATTATCGGGTCATTAATGTCTTTCGCTAAAGGGTGCCCGATTGGTACGCGCGTAAAAGTCTCATTCACAGTAGGGACCAATGATAAAAAGAAACTCAAGGACAGGCAGAAATTTTCGAAAAAACGAGCTTTGTTACTTTCTTTTTTTCTTACGTGAAGAAAATAGGCTGTCAATACCAACAGCAGAATGAAAACCGAGAAAACATGCCCCGCATTAAAACCTCCGTGTTTAGAAAGCCCAAGCGCTGTGATTGAGGTAATTACAGTTCCGTAAAAATATATTTTCCCTGATAATTTCCCCAAATGTATTTTACCGTATCTTACAAAAGCTACAATCGCGGCTACAATTGCAGCAACGCCAATAATTGTGTGAAAAATTCCTAAGTTTGATAAACCCATTTTATAATATTTTAAATTAATGTGAAAAAGTTGTTTTTTTAATATCCATTTTTAGATTTGATATTAAAAAGTGACTCTGCAAATTTCCGATACAGAAAACGGAATGAGTTTGTAAATCAGTTCAATTTTATGGCAATTCGGTCCAAAAAAAGCACGCCTAAATATCATTTAAGCGTGCTTTTCGAGAATTAAGTAATAACAGACTATTTTTTGAGCTTAAGGCGATAATTTGTGGGGGTAATCTGGTATTTATTGCTGAAGCTTTTAGTAAAATTAGCAAGATCATTGAATCCGCAATCAAATGCGATCTCAGTAATTCGTTTGTCAGAAACTGACAATAATTCAGCGGCTTTTTCGAGCTTTTTTGTTTTGATGTAATTGGCAGGTGTATCGTTGTATAATTTGGCAAATTCCCGCTTAAATGAAGAAACGCTTAAGTTATTTTGTGATGCCAGCTCTTCAATTGTTACCTGCGAAAATAGTTGTGATTCAATGGTTTGCTTAAAAATATAAGACTTTGGTGAAAAAAGCTGTGAGAGTATTTCCTGTATCGTTTCTGCATTTTGAGTTTGCGATAATAAAAGTATAATTTCCTTTAATTTTAAAATCAAAATATCTTCATTAACTAAAGATGGATTTTTGAAGTAAAATAATAACCCATCAATGTATTTCTGGATTAAAAAGTCATTGCTTATTATTTCGCTTGATGTATTTGAAATTATTTTTTTCGGAGCCTGAAGTAAAGAAGGCAGTTCTCTTTCATAAATTTTCTTTAATATATCAGGATAAAAAGTAACAATTACGAGTTCGCAACTGTCTTTTAGCCGAGAATTGCGGATTTGTTTTCCGGAATTTATACAGTTCAGAAATAGTGAATAATTAGTGGGTATATTGATTTCCTGCTCGTCAATTTGGTATTCAAAATCGCCTTCCAATACATATAAAAAGCAGGCCTGCTCAGTAACCGGAAAATCAAATGTAAACGGTGACTTCAATACAATTTTTTGTATCAGGGTTTTACCGTATAGATCATATTTTTTATAGTTATCAATCATAAAATTCTATCATATCTGTTTTTTTGCAAATATTTATTGTTGATATTCAAAATTACTGCTTTTTTGTTTGACATTTTTTGATATTTTAGCCTTAAATTCAAAAATTCCATTATGAAAAAAATAATTTTTATTCTTTGTATTATAGCCTCATTCCTTGTTGGATTTGCATTTAAATCTGTTACGGAAAATCCATTTAGTGATAAAAAAGTAACCGGAATCGGCGGGATTTTCTTTAAATGTAAAGACCCGAAAAAAATGATGAAATGGTACAGCGATCATTTGGGATTGAAAACCAATGAATATGGAGCTGTTTTTGAATGGTATCAGGGTGCGGATAATGCTAAAAAAGGATTTTCACAATGGAGCCCGTTTAAGGAAACAACCAAATATTTTGAGCCGTCAGAAAAAGATTTTATGATAAATTATCGCGTAGGAAATCTCGAAAAGCTGGTAGCAGAACTGCAAAAAGAAGGGGTTACGATTACAGATAAAATCGAAACCTACGAATACGGAAAATTTGTTCATATTCTTGATATTGAGGGAAATAAGATAGAACTTTGGGAACCTAATGATATTGAATATGAAAAATTGGGTAAAAGCATGGGAAGTGAAACCACAAAATAAGCTTATCCAAATAGTAAGTATTAACTGGCCTTAATTTTTAGTTTCCAATTATCTTGGGAACTAATTTTTTTTGTCTTTATGGCAGGCAATTTGTTAATTAAAACAAAAAGATATTATGAATAATAAAGTGAAAATAGCATTAGCATTGTTAGTTGGAGGATCTTTAGTTTTTTTAAGCAAAAGACGAAAAAAGAATAATAAACTAAAAAAATTCACAGCGCCTGACGGAAATATCTACAGAGAAAATCAAATTTATCGCACTTTTGATAATAAGCTTTACAAAAACGGAAAGCAGATTCATTTTGATGTCCCTGAAGCAGATTTACAAACTTCGGCCGCAAATAATTTTGAAGGCAATACGATAGAAAATATCTCTAGCTATCAAGCTCAAGCGGTGAATAAAAATGTAAATTACCATCAAAAAGGGAACAGGCATCAATAGAATTAATTTCATTTAAATATTCAAATTGCTTTAAAAATTACTACTGACAGACTCTTGTCACAACCATGAGGTATTTTTGTAGTAATTTAAAACAATAACAAAATGAATTTAGTTTCTATTCGTATTATTACTGCCGATATTGAAAAATTAATACAATTTTATGAACAGATAACAGGTTGTTCTGTCGTAAAATATGGTCCTGATTTTGCCGAACTAAAAATGAAAAACGCAACTTTAGCAATTGGCAGCATAAAGACACTGCAGTTTTTTGATGCGGAAAATATTGCTCTGGCTGCCCAAAATCACAGTGCCATAATAGAATTTATGGTAGATAATGTAGAAAATGTTTATGAAAGAATGACAGATTTTCTTCAACCTTATATTGTTCAAAAACCTACAGAAATGCCCTGGGGAAATAAATCTCTCCTGTTTCGTGACCCGGACGGTAATTTAGTGAATTTTTTTACTCCCGTCACAGCTGAGGCAATCAGTAAATTTGATGCTTAAATTAACAAACCAGAAAGAAATTGATTTATTACCTTTCCGGGTAATATATTGATCTGAATTCTTTATTTATAAATCACCCGCAATTGCGGGTGATTTCTTTTTTATGATCTAAAGCTTTTAAAGGCTATGAAGTGGTTTGTAAATATTTTTTCAATAGTAAAAATCGTGCTCTAGCAAATAAAGCAGCCTTATCCTTTCAGGACCCTTAACATACTGAGACTTTTCCATTTTTGTAAACTTTAAAACTTCTCCCAATTCGTACTCAAAATAAGCATTTTTTGATAATTTTTAAATCTTGGACCGAATAATTGTAAAAACTACACGTCTTAAATGTGCGTATTCTGATAAAAATGATTGTTTTTCTTAATAAATTTCTAAAAAAAATCAACAAAAATTAAAATTTTCTTATCATAAGATGGATATAAGTATATATTATTTTTTTAAGTGTTTATTTTACATTTAAATAACTATATATTAGGCTAATCTGAAATACTAATCATTAAAATCATGATAAGGTTATCATGATTTATATATCATTCTTATCATAAAAAATAGATATGTAAAATGTTGATATATAGTCCGTAGTATAGATTTTATTTTTTTTTCTCGATTGAATTTTTATATTTGTGATGTTACGTAAATGTTAATAAAAAATGAACCAGGATTTTATTCATACTTATGTTTCTGTTGATTGCGTGGTATTTGGATTTGATCATGATAACAGACTCAATATTTTACTTGTACACCGTTCCATAGACGATGTACCTGCAGACAAGCAGAGAAAACTGCCGGGTAGCTTAATTTTCAGCAATGAAGATGTTGACGATGCTGCCCATCGGGTTCTTCATGAGCTGACGGGAATAAAAAAAATGGTTCTTAAACAATTCAAGTGCTTTGCCGATCCGCTTCGGGCAAGCAATCAGAGTGATATCAAGTGGATGGGAACCGAGTATATGCATAATATTGACAGGATTATAACAGTGGCCTACCTTTCTTTATGTAAAATAGACCAAAAAATCAACAGCACCAAGTATGAGACCGTAGACTGGCATCCTATAGATCAGGTACCCGCATTGCCTTTTGATCATAATAAAATCATCAATGAATCTTTAACAGAAATAAGAAGATGGATTGAGACCGATTTCTCAATTATTTTTGAATTGCTGCCGAAAAAATTCACGATAAGACAATTGTATCAGCTGTACAGTTCTTTAAGTGAAAAACGAATTGACATTAAAAATTTTCACAAAAAGATTTCATCATTCAGCTATATTATTCCGTTGGAGGAAATTGAGACCAACGTTTCGCATCGCGCTGCAAGATATTACAGATTTGATGCTAAAATTTATAAAAAAAACAATACCAGACTAATAAAATAACACCATTTTTTTGAATTATGTATTTACTAGGATATGACATTGGCAGTTCATCCGTAAAAGTTTGTCTCATTGAGGCATCCAGCGGGAAAATTATTGCATCGGATTTTTCGCCAAAAAAAGAAATGAAAATCACTGCTGTCAATCCCGGCTGGGCAGAACAGAACCCTGCCGAATGGTGGTTAAATTTAAAGCTGGCACACGAATCTGTCATGCATGAATCGGGGATTAATGCAGAGGATATCAAAGGAATTGGTATAACGTGGCAGATGCACGGTTTGATTTTAGTTGATAAAGATCAGAACCTGTTGCGTCCGTCAATTATCTGGTGTGACAGCCGTGCTGTTGCGCATGGTGAAAAGGCTTTCAAGGAAATTGGTGAAGAGAAATGTTTATCGCATTTATTGAATTCACCGGGAAATTTTACCGCATCAAAATTAGCGTGGGTTAAAGAAAATGAGCCCGAAATTTTCGAAAAAATAGATAAAATAATGCTTCCCGGAGATTATATTGCCATGAGACTTTCCGGTGAGATAGGAATGACGATCGAAGGCCTGTCAGAAGGGATTTTCTGGGATTTTAAAAATAATTGTATTTCAGAGGATGTCATTAATTATTATGGAATTCCAAAAAGTTTTTTCCCTGAAATTATTCCGACTTTCGGGATTCAGGCAACAGTTTCTGCAGCCGCCGCTCAGGAATTAGGCTTAAAAGAAGGAACCCCGATTTCTTACCGGGCCGGAGATCAGCCGAATAATGCATTGTCGTTAAATGTTTTCAATCCGGGAGAAATCGCTTCAACGGCGGGAACTTCGGGCGTTGTTTACGGAGTTTCTGATCAGCTTGAATATGATAAATTGTCAAGGGTAAATACTTTTGCACACGTTAATTATACCCCTGAAGATATCAGATTAGGCGTTTTATTGTGTATCAACGGAACGGGAATTTTAAATTCATGGTTAAAGCACAATTTTGCGACCTCATTGTCTTCGTACGGCGATATGAATGATCTGGCTTCACTTTCACCGATCGGTTCCAAGGGTTTAAGCATTATTCCGTTTGGAAACGGAGCAGAAAGAGTCTTGGAAAACAAAGACACAAGCTGTTCCATTCACGGGATTAATTTTAATATTCATTCAAAAGGGGATATTCTCCGTGCCGCGCAGGAAGGAATCGTTTTTTCCTATGAATACGGGATGAATATTATGCGAAATATAGGTATGGATATCCAGGTGATCCGCGCCGGAAATGCCAATATGTTTTTAAGTTCAATTTTCCGTCAGACGCTTTCCAGTGTGAGTAATTCGGTAATTGAGCTGTACGATACAGATGGCGCTGTAGGTGCGGCGAGGGCAGCAGGAATGGGAGTCGGTTTTTATGCAGATTCTAAGGAAGCTTTTTCTTTCCTTGAAAAAATAGCCGTAATCGAGCCCGAACACGAAAAAAGAGAACAGTATTTAGAAGCCTATTCAAGATGGAAAAATCATCTTAATGAAATAATATAAATAGAATTTAACGATAACAAAAAAATCAGATATATATGAACGTTTTAAATGGAACAAAACAGTTTTTTCCGGGTGTTGCACCCATAAAATTTGAAGGCAAAGAAAGCAGAAATCCTTTAGCATTCCGTCACTATGATGCAGACAGAGTTGTGATGGGTAAACCGATGAAAGAATGGATGCGTTTTGCAATGGCATGGTGGCACACCCTATGTGCAGACGGAAGTGATCCGTTTGGAGGCCCTACGATTCATCACCCTTGGAATCATGGTACTGATGCCGTTTCCAAAGCTAAATACAAAATGGATGCAGGATTTGAATTTATGAATAAGATGGGCTTTGAATACTATTGTTTTCATGATATTGATCTGGTAGATCCAGCAGACAATTGGAGAGACTACGAGAAAAATCTACAGACGATTGTAGAATATGCAAAAGAAAAACAACAGGAGACAGGAATTAAGCTTCTTTGGGGAACAGCTAACGTTTTTACCCACGAAAGATACATGAACGGAGCATCTACCAACCCGAATTTTGATGTTGTTGCCTGTGCGGGAACTCAGGTGAAAAATTCGATCGATGCAACGATTGCACTGGGAGGGGAAAATTACGTTTTCTGGGGCGGAAGAGAAGGGTACATGAGCCTTTTAAATACCGATATGAAACGTGAAAAGGAGCATCTTGCCCGTTTTCTTACCATGTCCCGTGACTATGCAAGAGGACAGGGGTTTCAGGGGACATTTTTAATCGAACCAAAACCAATGGAACCTACAAAACATCAGTATGATTATGATGCCGAAACTGTAATTGGATTTTTAAAAAATTACGGTTTGGATAAGGATTTCAAACTTAATCTTGAGGTCAATCATGCAACATTGGCAGGACACACTTTTGAACATGAACTGCAGGCTGCCGTTGATGCAGGGATGCTGGGAAGCATTGATGCCAACAGAGGTGATAACCAGAATGGTTGGGATACCGATCAGTTTCCGGTAGATTATTTTGAGCTTGCGCAGGCATGGCTGGTAATTCTTCCTAATGGCGGGCTGGGATCGGGAGGTATTAATTTTGATGCAAAAATCCGCCGAAATTCAATTGATGCAGATGATCTTTTCATAGCCCATGTTTCCGGTATGGATGCCTTTGCAAAAGGACTGCTTGTAGCAGCTGATATTTTGGAAAATTCAGATTATAAAAAATTAAGAACAGAAAGGTATTCATCTTTTGACAATGGCAATGGGAAAGCTTTTGAAGATGGTAAACTTACATTAACGGATTTACAAAAAATAGCGCACGAAATAGGAGAGCCAAAGCCAAAAAGTGGCAAACAGGAACTATTTGAGGCGATTGTAAATATGTACATCTAATAAAATAAGAAAGCCAATGAATTTTAAAATGAAATTGGCTTTCTTGAACACTAACTTTAAAATAATAATTATGAATGTATTTTTATTAAATAAAACCAACAGAGCATCCTTATTCTTTGCTATGGCTCTTTTACCTTCTGGTTTAATCTATGCACAGAATAAAAAAGATAGTATTACAAAAGAGAAGAAGATTGAAGAAGTTGTGGTAATCGGATATGGAACTCAAAGGAAAGAATCCGTGACAGGATCCGTGGCTAGTGTAAAAGGTGATGTACTTCGTGAGGTGCCTTCTGCAAACATCACACAGGCATTGCAGGGCAGAACGGCGGGTGTTGATATTTCTCAGTCATCTACAAAGCCGGGGGCCGCACTGCAGATCCGTATCAGAGGAACGCGCTCTTTGTCAGGAGATAA
Organism: Chryseobacterium soldanellicola; assembly: GCF_900100115.1. GTDB lineage: Bacteria > Bacteroidota > Bacteroidia > Flavobacteriales > Weeksellaceae > Chryseobacterium > Chryseobacterium soldanellicola. Next base: position 513,700 of record NZ_FNKL01000001.1, on the reverse strand, counting down.
TAATCCTCTTGTTGTTCTTGACGGTATTCCTTTTGCGGGCTCTTTATCAGACATCAGCTCAAGTGATATTAAAAGTATTGATATTTTGAAAGATGCTTCTGCAACAGCCATTTATGGTTCCAGAGGTGCTAACGGTGTCATTTTAGTAACATCAAACAGAGGAACAAAAGGTCAAAAGCCTCGTTTTTCTTACAGTACTTTTACAGGAGTTCAGACTTTGTTTTCTAAATATCCAATGATGGACGGGCCAAAGTTTGCAAAGCTTCGTGCGGATGCCGGAATATATACAAATGGGGCAGACGAATCCAATAATAACAATACAGACTGGCAAAGCTTATATTATAAACCGGCAATGATGACTAATCATGATGTTAGCGTTTCCGGTGGAACAGAAGGAGGAAATTACAGCGCCGGATTATCTTATTTCAAACAGGATGCATTAATTCCTCTGCAAAATTATGAGCGATTCTCTATGCGTATAGCCTTGGATCAGCAAGTTGGTAAAAGTTTCAAGTTTGGCTTTACAACAAATACAAACTATACCAAAACAGAAGGTAATGGTGTAAATTCGGGAGCCGTTGTAGGATATTCTCCCCTTGTAAATCCTTATAATGCAGACGGAAGTTTAAGATCTTTGATGAATACCGCCGGAGGTAATGATAATACTTGGATTTTTACCCGTGAAAGATTAAATAGTCTTGATGAAAAATACGTTGACGAAAGTAAAATATTTGCATCATATAATAATTTATACGGCGAAGTGGCCCTTCCTCTTAACGGATTAAAATACAGGCTTAATGTAGGCCTGGATTACCGTACTACCAATAGCGGTAATTACGTAGGAGTAGGTGTTTTCAGTACAAATCCTGCTACTGCATCGTCTGCAGGAAGAGGTAATAACCAGACCTACCACTGGGTTTTGGAAAATTTACTGACCTACGACCGTACCTTTGGCAAGCATAAGGTCAATGCCGTTGGATTGTATTCGGCAGAGGGTAACAGATATATAAGTACTTACATGAGTGCAAAAAATGTTCCCGCAGATTTTTTCCAGTATTACAATTTAGGACAATCTCCTCAAGCTGATATTTCAGTGAATCCCAACGATCAGATCTATTCTCAAACAGGTCTTATTTCTGCAATGGGAAGGGTAATGTACACTTTTGATAATAAGTATATGTTAACCGCAACATTGCGTGCAGATGGTGCATCAGTATTAGCTCCGGGAAACAAATGGCATACTTATCCCGCATTATCAGTAGGATGGAATATTACCAATGAATCTTTCATGAAAAGTATAAAAGCTCTTAATCTTTTAAAAATTAGAGCAGGTTGGGGACAGACCTCTAATCAGGCAGTTTCGCCATATTCTACATTAGGTTCTTTAACGGTTGTTCCTTATAATTTCGGTACAACTAATGGTACTGGTGTTTATGTAAATCAGGCACCGAATGCCGATCTTGGATGGGAATACTCTAAAACCCAAAATTACGGGGTAGATTTCGGATTGTTTCATAATAGGTTAACCGGAACTGTCGAATATTATAAAACTCATACTTATGATCTATTATCCAATAAGTCTCTTCCTGCCTCATCAGGTCTTTCATTCGTAACTAAAAATGTTGCAGAGACAGAAAATAAAGGATGGGAATTTTCTTTAAACGGAATTATTTTCGATAATCCCGATGGCTTTTCCTGGGATGCGGGAGTTAATCTTTATACCAATAAGAACAAAATTTTAGCCCTGTCTTCTGGAATTGACAGAGATATAAATAACCTTTGGTTTGTGGGTCATAATATCAACGCATTGTATGATTTTCAGTATGTAGGTTTATGGCAGGCAGGTGATCCCTATCAAAGTATTTTAGAGCCCGGAACTCCAGCTGATGTTATAGGATCTATTAAAGTTCTTTACACCGGAGGCTATAATGCTGATGGTACTCCTGTAAGAGCCATCGGAGAAGCAGACAGACAGATCTTCGATACGGCACCTAAATTCCAGGGAGGGTTTAATATGCGTTTTGCTTATAAAAATTTCGAACTCAGTACTGTAGGAGCATTCCAAAAAGGAGGAATCCTGATCAGTTCATTATATGGATCAGCAAGTTACCTTAACAGATTAACAGGGAGAGGAAATAATGTGGATGTAGACTACTGGACGGAAGACAATACCGATGCCTATTATCCACGCCCGGGCCGCCATTTGAGCGGTGATAATCCTAAGTATTCTTCAACCTTAGCGATGTTTGACGCTTCATACCTAAAGCTACGTACCATCACTTTAGGATACAATTTTAATAAGGAACTTTTAAAGGATATGAAAATTACAGCACTGAAATTATACTTTACCGTAACGAATCCTGTTGTACTGTTTTCTCCTTATCATAAATTTTCAGGAATGGACCCGGAACCAAACTCCGTTGGCGATCAAAATCAGGCGGTAAGCAGCTATAGACCACGACAATTAATCATCGGAACCAATAATCCATCTACCAGAAACTACTTAATGGGGCTTAATTTAACCTTTTAAAACTATAGAGTCATGATAAAATATAATAAAAAAATCATAGCAGGAGTGATCTTCTTATCATTAACCTTCACCGGATGTAATGAAATATTAGACGAAGAGCCAAGAACAAGTTATACTGTAGATTATTTTAATACAGAACAAGGCATCAATCAGGGAGTTACATCTTTATACAGACATCTCCGAATGTTGTATGGAAATGGGTATTTTATGAGTAACTGCCAGAATGGTACAGATGAATCTACATTTGGGCAGCAGGCTGACGGTAATTTCAAAGAATTGGATATGTCAGGAAATGGCAATATTACCCCTTCAACATTTCCTCCGAGTATGGTTTGGAATTCTGTGTTTCCCTACATCAATACTGCCAGTGGTATTATTGAAAAAGGTCCGTCTTTCGGAATTGCAGAGTCTCTCATTTCAGAAGCCCGGTTTTTCAGGGCATTTGATTATTTTTTATTGGTGCAGACTTACGGCGGTGTTCCGTTAGATCTTGGTTCCGGAGAGCTGGCCTTTAATATTACTCCGTCTGCAACTTCAGTAAGAAACACAGTACCTGAGGTTTATAGCAAAGCTATATTTCCTGACCTTAAAAAAGCGATTGATAATTTACCCTCCTCTCCACGGGTTACAGGTGGAGTTACCAAAAATGTAGCAAAGCTGTTTTTAGCAAAAGCATACCTTACTTATGGCTGGTGGCTGCAAAACCCTAATGCTATTCCAACTTATCCGGAAACTGCAAGAACAGATCTGGATGGTCATAATGCTCAATGGTATTTTCAGCAGGCTTATGATATTGCATTAGAGGGAATTAACAATCCGGGGCCATATTCTCTACAGCCTACTTATTATGATCTGAATGTCGGATCCAATGACAGAAATAATGAATGCATGCTGTATGCAGATCATACATCGTCAAGCTTATATTATAATGAAAGTGATCCTGTAGGACAGGGGTCTGGATGGAGCCCGGATAACTTTGCAGCCTGGATGCAGACCTGGAATTATACCAATATTAAAAGCAGCAAGTCTTCTACCACCTGGGATGCCGGCAGTTCGGTTCAGCGTGCGGCTACTCAGCCATTAGGCCGTCCTTGGGTACGTATGTGCCCTACAATTGGAGTTATAAAAAATACCTTTGCAGACAAAACAAATGATTCACGTTATGATGGAACTTTTGTTACAAGTTACAGAGGAAACTGGAATAAAGAAGCAACAGGCCTTACCAATATACCGGTATTATACAATGCAAATAATTTACCCGTTCAGCCTAATGATGCCATTCTTAGTTTTCTGAATGATGATTCTCAAACACCAACCTATCCTTCAGGAGCAGGGCAAAGTGGTGTAGGAGCCGGTACTTTACCGGGAAGAGCAGATTGGGTTGTTGCACCCAATGGTATCAGCAGAATCGTTTTCCCTGGCCTATGGAAAATAGGAACTTACCGCACAGATAACGGGAATGGCTTAGGATTTCCTAATGCGGGATTAACACGCCCGTTTAATGCAGCTAAATTTTCAGAATTTTATTTCATCGCGGCAGAAGCTGCTGTAAAAGGTGCTTCTGGAGCTATGTCCGCAAGAGATCTTATCAATGTAATTCGTGCAAGAGCCGGAAAATGGAAATTTAATAATGCACAAAATACTACTTATATAGCGGATAACAGCGCGGCAATGGTTGCAGCCACGCCTTCAACCATTACAATTGATTATATTTTGGCAGAAAGATCCAGAGAATATTATGGTGAATTTTACAGATGGTACGATCTTATCAGAACCCAAAAGTGGCAGGAATATGCATCAACTTATCAGATAGGAGGATCCAATTACGGAGATCACACTCCTCAGACGGTCACAAGGAATATTCAGAAATTTCATTATTTAAGACCTATTCCTCAAAGCCAGCTTGATGCGATGGAAGTTTCTGCAGATATCAAGGCTAAATATCAAAACCCAGGCTATTAAAACTGGTAATTTAACATTCATATATAGTTGGCAGGGCAGATCCTAAAATATCTGCCTTGTTTTTTAATTAAAAATGTAAAAGACTATGGAAAAAACCTGGCGTTGGTTTGGTAAAAAAGATAAAATAAAGCTGGATATGCTCCGCCAAATTGGGGTAGAAGGCATTGTTTCTGCGCTTCATGATATTCCGAACGGGGAAATCTGGTCGTTGGAAGCAATTAATGAGTATAAAAATTATATAGAAAGCTTTGGACTTCGCTGGTCAGTCGTAGAAAGTCTGGCAGTAAGTGAAGCGATAAAATATGGAGGCGAAAACAGAGACCGGTTAGTAGAAAATTACATTCAGAGCCTTGAAAATTTGGGTAAAGCTGGCGTAACAACGGTTTGTTATAACTTTATGCCTGTTCTGGACTGGGCACGAACAGATTTGTTTTATCAGTGGGAAGACGGTTCGTCATCTCTGTACTTTGATAAGGCCAAATTTGCTTATTTTGAAATTCATATTCTGCAGCGCGAAGGTGCAGAAAACGACTATAATTCAGACATTCTTCAGAAAGTAGAAGAGCTAAAAAATACTTTAACAGAAGAAGATAATAATGATCTGATAGACTCCATCATTGTAAAAACGCAAGGTTTCGTTAACGGAAACATCAAGGAAGGAGATCAGAATCCGGTAGCCATTTTCAAAAGCTTATTGTCTTTATATGACGGGATTGATAAAAACCAGCTTCGTCAGAATATGAAATATTTCCTTGAAAAAATAATGCCTGTCTGCGAAAAATGGGGCATCCAGATGTGTGTGCATCCCGATGATCCGCCGTTTTCATTGTTGGGATTACCAAGAATTGTGACCAACGAAGAGGATATCGACTGGCTCTTGAATAGTGTGGATAATCCTCACAACGGACTGACTTTCTGCGCGGGTTCTTTAAGTGCCAATCTTCAGAATGATGTTCCGAAATTGGCCCAAAAATATGCCCACCGAACAAAATTTGTCCATTTAAGAAGCACCAATGTTTTTGAAAATGGAGATTTTATCGAAGCCCATCATTTGGGTGGAAGAGGAAAGCTGATCGAAGTAATCAAAATTTTTGAAAAAGAAAATCCGGATTTATCAATGCGTGTGGATCACGGAAGATTATTAACAGAAGATATTGATAAAGGGTACAATCCGGGATATTCATTTTTAGGAAGAATGCTCGCTTTAGGACAAATTGAAGGAGTAATGGCAGCCGTACAAAACGAAATGTCAAAGCAATAACACACGGAACCCGAAGGGTTCAACAACAATAGCCGCAGATGCAACCTGTGGAATTTATAAACAAATGAAATAAACCTGAAGGGTTAAATATGATCATTTATCAATAATCATTTATCAATTATAAAAAAATGAACGAAATATTCAGCATAAAAGATAAAGTAGCCGTAATTACAGGTGCTTCAGGCGTGCTGGGCGGAAGTTTGGCTAAAAGTTTCATCGAAGCCGGTGCAAAAATTGTTGCATTGGGAAGAAACCAGCAGACGCTAGATAAAAGGGTAAAAGAACTGACAGATCTGGGTGGTGATGCATTCGCTGTGGAAGCCAACGTAATGAATATTGAAAGCCTTGAATCTGCTTCAAAAAAAATCATTGAAAAATATGGTAAAATCGATATCCTTCTCAATATCGCCGGAGGAAATATTCCTGCAGCCACATTAGCTCCCGACCAGTCTTTTTTCGACCTGAAAATGGAAGCCTGGAACGAAGTAACAGATTTAAACATCAACGGAACAGTTTACCCAAGCTATGTTTTCGGAAAAGTAATGGCAGAGCAGGGAAACGGAAGTATCGTGAATATTTCCTCAATGGCAGCATATTCCGCAATCACAAGAGTAGCAGGATATTCCGCAGCCAAATCCGCAATTACCAATTTTACGCAATGGCTCGCCTCTGATTTAGCTTTAAAATACGGTGATAAAATCCGTGTAAATGCCATTGCTCCGGGATTTTTTATCGGAGATCAAAACCGGGCAATTTTATTAAATCCGGATGGTTCTTTGACAGACAGAAGCAAAAAGGTGATAGCTAAAACACCTATGGGACGTTTCGGAAACGCTGACGAACTCAACGGTGCCGTTCAGTTTCTATGTTCAGATGCCGCAAGTTTCATCACTGGTGCTTTATTGCCTGTTGATGGCGGTTTCAGCGCATTCAGTGGCGTGTAAAAATGAATAAAGATAAATTTTAAAAGATATTTCAACAGAAACTTAAAAAACTAATAATAATCTAAAAAATATACTATGAGACAGATAATAATGAATCCGGTATTTTTAAAAAAGAAAACAATGCTGACGGCTGCTGTAGCTCTATTATTTTTTGATAGTATTTCAGGACAGACCTTTTCAGACTTTTTCTATCGCGGAAATGATAAAATATATACAAACAATCCTCTGAAAGAAGACGAGTTTTATTCACCGATTCTCCAGGGATGTTATCCTGATCCAAGTATTACCAGAAAAGGAGATGATTATTATCTTGTAAATTCCTCATTTTCAATGTTTCCGGGTGTTCCCATTTTCACATCTAAAGATTTGGTCAACTGGAAGCAGGTAGGGCACGTCCTGGACAGGCCTTCACAGCTGAAAGTGGAAAAATCAGGCGTTTCACAGGGAATCTATGCGCCGGATATTAAATACAACAAGCATAATGATACTTTCTACATGATTACCACGCAGATCGCCAGTGGAATCGGGAATATGGTTGTGAAAACCAAAGATCCTGCAAAAGGCTGGAGTGAAGTGCAGAAGTTGAATTTTGACGGTATTGATCCTTCCATTTTTTTTGATGATGATGGTAAAGCTTATATCGTTCACAATGATGCGCCGCCGAAAGGAACTGAGCAGTATAACGGGCATCGTGTCATCAAGATGTGGGATTATGATTTGGAAAAAGACCAGGTGGTCGCAGGTTCAGATAAAATTATTGTAAACGGCGGTGTTGACCTTTCCCAAAAACCGATCTGGATAGAAGGTCCGCATTTGTATAAAAAGAACGGAAAATATTTTCTGATGTGTGCGGAAGGCGGAACTGGCGGTAACCACAGCGAAGTTATTTTTATGTCAGATTCTCCAAAAGGCCCATTTGTTCCTGCAGGAAATAATCCTATATTGACGCAGCGGTATTTCCCTAAAGACAGAAAAGATAAGGTGGATTGGGCCGGTCACGCTGATCTGGTGGAAACTCCTGATGGAAAATATTACGGTGTCTTTTTAGCCATTCGTCCCAATGTAAATAACAGAGTAAACAGCGGCCGCGAAACTTTCATCCTTCCGGTAGACTGGAGCGGAACGTATCCTGTCTTCCAAAACGGTTTAGTTCCGATGAAGCCAAAATTAAAATTACCGGAAGGCGTAAAAAACGAGAAAGGACAAAACGGATTTTTCCCGAACGGAAACTTCACATATTCTGACAAGCTGACGGATAAAAATCTGGATTACCGTTGGATCGCCATGCGCGGACCGCGCGAAAATTTTATCAGCATTTCTAAAAACGGAGTAAAAATAAACCCTTTTGAGACCAATATTAATGCATTGGCACCGGTTTCGGCATTATTTCACAGATTGCAGCATGAAGATTTTGAAACTTCCGTAACACTGGATTTCAAACCGAAATCAGAAAAAGAGCTGGCCGGAATTACCTGTTACCAAAGTGAAAGATTCAACTATGTTTTTGGGATTACAAAAAAGGATAAAGATTTTTATATCGTTTTAGAAAGAACAGAAAAAGGAGAATCAAAACTGATTGCCAGTGAAAAGATTTCAATTTCAAAAACAGTCAGATTACAGGTTGTGGGTGAAAAAGATGACCTTAATTTTAATTATTCTTTAGATGGCAAAAACTTCAAAAACCTTGGAGATTCAGTCTCTGGGGATATCCTTTCTACGGATGTCGCGGGAGGATTTACCGGAAGCCTGATTGGTTTGTACAGCACTTCGTCTAACGATATTAAACCTGATTAATGTATAGTTCGACCGGTTTATAATCACAGGGAAATTATCAATAGGAACGGGCTTTAGCCCGTTTAATAAGGAAGAATCAAAACAGGCTTTAGCCAAAATCTAATAGAAAACGAGGCTTCGACAGGCTCAGCCTGACACGTTTGAAGTAAGACGGTTAGCATTAGCAATGTCACACTGAGCCTGTCAAAGTGTTTTCTTTTAAAATTGAATTAAAGAATTAAATCGACAAACCAAATAGTAAAGTTTTGAAAATTAATAACACATTTTATATAGTTTCTTTTTACGGATTTATCGGGCTGAATCTCCTTTCAGCCCAGATAAATCCTTCTCAGAAGCAGCAGAAAACAGCATTTACCAATCCGATTATTTGGGCAGATGCTCCGGATCTGTCAGTAACGAGAAATGGTGAAGATTTCTACCTTATAAGCACCACAATGCACCTGATGCCGGGAGCTCCCGTAATGCATTCCAAAGATCTTGTACATTGGGAAATGTCAAGCTATGTTTTTAATACTCTCAATGACAATTCCAAATATGATTTGCTTAACGGTACTGTGTACGGCCGCGGGCAATGGGCTTCTTCCATCCGCTATCATAAAGGGAAATATTACGTTTTGTTTTCTCCGAATGATGAGCCTTTCAAGTCGTATTTTTATGTAACGGACAATCCCGAAACGGGCCAATGGAAATTGATTACCAGAACCAGACATTTTCACGATGCTTCTTTGTTTTTTGATGATGATGACAAGGTGTATGTTTTTACTTCCAATAAAGTTTTTGAACTAAGTCCTGATTTTAAAGAAATCATCGGAAATCCCGATGGAACTGTAGTTTTTCAGAAAGATTCGTCAGAAACCGGACTTTTAGAAGGCAATCAGATCATTAAAAGAAACGGGAAATATTACATGATGATGATTTCATGGCCTAAAGGTGAAAAACGACGTCAGGAAGTCTACAGAGCCTATAAAGTGACCGGACCTTATGAGAAAAAAGTGATTCTGGAAGACAACTTTTTAGGATTTTCTTATGCCGGGCAAGGGGCTTTGATTGATGATAAGAATGGCAACTGGTATTCGCTTATTTTTCAGGACAGAGGCGGAGTCGGGCGCGTCCCGATTTTGATTCCGGTACAATGGGAAAACGACTGGCCGGTTTTGGGGGATAACGGAAAAATTCCTTTACATGGTGAAATTCCTCTTCCTCCATTCAAACCTAAAAATAAGATCGTAGAAAGCGACGAGTTTTCTGATAAAAAATTGAAAATCCAGTGGCAGTGGAATCACAATCCTGTAAACGAAGCCTGGTCATTATCCGGCCGAAAAGGATTTATGAGACTGAAAACGAGTCGGGTAGTGGACAATATTTACGCTGCCCCGAATACTTTAACGCAAAGAATGACCGGCCCAAAATCCAGTGCGATCGTTGCTTTAGATTTGAAAGGAATGAAAGATGGAGACATTACAGGATTCAGCGCTTTCAACGGAGATTCAGGATTGTTATCAATTGTAAAAGAAGGCAATCATAAATTTATTACATTTTCTACCAATGAAGTCAGTCTTGATAATAAAACAAAGGCTATTTTGAGTGTTAAAAAGGAAGAAAAGAAGAGAGTTCCTTTAAATTCAGATACAATTTATCTTCGTATTGAAGCAGATTTTAACCTTGGAAAGGATTTGGCAGATTTTTCTTACAGCATCGACCAAAAAAACTGGACGGTTATGGAAAAAGGATACAAAATGATTTTTGACTACAGAAGATTGTTTATGGGATCTAAATTCGCGATTTTTAATTACGCCACAAAAAATACAGGAGGTTTCGTTGATGTTGATTTTTTCAGAATAACGGATTCCTCAATCACACAATAAAGGCGGTAAATATTACATAAATGATGAAATATTACGAATTGTGATATTTTTTTATCCCAATTAATAAGTGTAAAAAATACAAATAAAAAATTTATGAATAAATCAGTTGTATTAGCTTTAGGTTTGATCTTGTCGGGAATGTTTATTTCTGCACAAACTTTTGATAAAAAGGCTCCACAAGGCTTTGACATTGAAAAGAAAGAAATTATCCACGGAAAAATTGATACCGTTACCTATGAATCAAAAACAGTAGGAACCCAAAGAAAGGCTTTAATTTATACGCCGCCCGGCTTCAAAAAAGGAGCTCAATATCCGGTTTTATACCTGCTTCACGGCATTGGCGGAGACGAAAAAGAATGGTTCAGGAACGGAACACCCCAAATTATTCTTGATAATCTGTATGCCCAGGGAAAACTGACACCGATGATTGTTGTTTTGCCCAATGGCAGAGCAATGAAAGACGACAGGGCGACCGGTGATATTATGGCAAAAGACAAAGTAGAAGCTTTCGCGACATTCGAAAAGGATTTGCTGAACGATTTGATTCCTTTTATTGAAAAAAAGTATCCGGTAAAGAAAAACCGGGAAAACAGAGCGATTGCCGGACTGTCAATGGGTGGCGGACAATCCCTGAACTTTGGATTAGGAAACATAGAAAAATTTGCCTGGGTAGGCGGCTTTTCTTCTGCTCCGAATACCAAAGAACCTCAGCAGCTTCTCCCCAATCCAGCGAAGGCTAAAGAATTAAAATTGCTTTGGATTTCCTGCGGTGATCAGGACAGGCTGATGTCTTTCAGTAAAAGGACAAGTGATTATCTTACGGAAAATAATATTCCTCACATTTTTTATGTAGAGCCGGGCGGTCACGATTTCAAAGTCTGGAAGAATGATCTGTATCTGTTTTCTCAATTGCTTTTTAAGAATATCGACCAGCAGGCAATTTCAGCTCAGCTGAGGTCTGAGAAATAAAAAACAGTCTGAAAATTAATTCAATCATGATAACAAGAATGAATTTTAATAGAATAAAAGCATATTTCATCGCGGTCACATTAGTGTTCATGATGAATCAGAATATCAATGCGCAGTCATATAAAAAAACTGACACAGGATTAAGTTTTTCTACGGCTGATACGAATGTGGAAATGAAGTTTTACGGATTTCACACAGTACGGATCATCAAATATCCTGCAGGAAAATCATTCACCAAAAACAGTTTATCTGTTATTAAAAACGAACAAAAAACAAAATTCTCTGTTACAGAAAATAAAGATATTCTATTAATAAAAACAAATGATCTGCAAATATCCGTTAATACGAAAAACGGCGAAATAGCGTATGCCACAACATCTGGAAGAGAACTTCTAAAGGAAAAAGGAAGTAATTTTAAACCTTTCAATGATGCCGGAAATTCTACCTATTCTGTAATGCAAGCTTTTCAGCTGGAAAAAGACGAGCCGATTTACGGTTTGGGAATTTTGCAAAGTGGAAAATTATCCCAACGGAATCAGGACATCAGAATGGTGCAGAACAATACTTGGGATTTTGTGCCTTTCTTCCAGTCTGTAAAAGGTTACGGCGTTTTTTGGGATAATGAATCTCCGACTCAGTTTACCGATACTACTCAGAAAACATCATTTTCTTCTGAAGTGGGAGAAGGCATTGACTATTATTTTATGTACGGCGGAAACGCTGACGGCGTGGTTGCTTCAATGCGTGATCTTACCGGCAATGTTCCGATGCTCCCATTATGGACGTATGGTTTCTGGCAAAGCAAAGAACGCTATAAAAGTCAGGCTGAAATTGTAGATGTCGTTAAAAAATACCGTGATTTGAAAGTTCCTTTAGACGGAATTATTCAGGATTGGCAGTATTGGGGAAACAATTACCAATGGAATGCGATGGATTTTATCAGTCCGGATTTTCCCGACGCCAAAAAAATGATTGGCGATATCCACGGAATGAATGCGCATTTGTCTGTTTCCATCTGGTCGTCATTCGGGCCAATGACCAATCCTTACCGTGAAATGGATAAAAAAGGAATGCTTTTTAATTTTAAAACCTGGCCGGAATCCGGCAGAGAAGTCTGGCCTCCCGATATGAATTATCCTTCCGGAGTGCGTGTTTACGATGCTTACAATCCGGAAGCCAGAGATATTTACTGGAAATATCTTAATAAAGGTGTTTTTAGCCTTGGCGTAGATACTTGGTGGATGGATTCTACAGAACCGGATCATCTCAGCCAGAAACCGGAAGATTTAGATACAAAAACGTATTTAGGTTCGTTCAGAAAAGTCAGAAATGCTTATCCATTAATGGCTGTCGGTGGGGTTTATGATCATCAGCGGGCAACTACAAGCGACAAAAGAGTTTTTATTTTGACAAGATCAGCATTTGCCGGTCAGCAGAGATATGGAGCCAATACATGGTCCGGAGATGTTAATTCTTCCTGGGAATCTTTACGCAACCAGGTTCCGGCAGGTCTGAATTTTACCCTCACTGGAAATCCTAATTTCAATTCTGATATCGGCGGATTTTTTGCCGGAACATATAAAAAAGGCTGGACTGAAAGTTCAGGGTCAAAAAATCCGATGTTTCAGGAACTTTATGTGCGCTGGTTGCAATATGGAACATTCACGCCCATGATGCGTTCACATGGAACCGATGTGCCGAGAGAAATCTACCAGTTTGGGAAAAAAGGAGAGCCTATATATGATGCTGTAGAGAAATTCATCAGGTTACGATATAGCTTGCTGCCTTATGTTTATTCCGTTTCGTGGGATGTTTCCAAAAATCAGTCGAGTTTTATGCGGCCGCTTGCAATGGATTTTTCTTCAGATAAAAAAGTTTGGGATCTTAATAATGAATATATGTTCGGAAAAGCATTTTTAGTTGCTCCCGTACTGAATGCACAATATACTCCTGAAAAAATAGTAAAAACCGATGAAAATGAAGGTTGGAACAAAAAAGAGGAAAGCAAAAAAGAAGGTTTAGTTTCCAGTGTAGATTTCACCCAAAATAAAACCGTTAAAGTCTACCTTCCGTCCGGTTCCGAATGGTATGACTACTGGACCAACGCAAAATATAAAGGCGGACAGGAAATAGAAAAAACAGTCAACATTCAAGCCATTCCATTGTATGTAAAAGGTGGAAGTATTATTCCTATTGGCCCTGATGTTCAGTATGCGACTGAGAAAAAATGGGATAATTTAACCTTAAAAATCTATCCGGGCTCAAATGCGGATTTTGTCTTATATGAAGACGAATTCGACAATTACAATTACGAAAAAGGAGAATTTACCCAAATACCAATGCACTGGAATGACAAATCCCAAACACTCACCATCGATGCCCGAAAAGGAAAATATAAAGGAATGATCGACAAAAGAAACTTCAGCATTATTCTTCCGAATGGTCAGCAGAAAACGGTGGCTTATTCGGGTAAAAATATTAAGGTGATATTCTGAAAAATAATAAAGCATTAAAGCCTTTAACAGAATTAAAATCAACATGATAACCTATAAAAATATCAAAATAATTCTACTGCTTTGTTTATTTGAAAGCGGAGTTTTTTCTGGCCAGCAAACTTCGGGAATCACAGAGAATATCATTTCAAATGATAGCGGTTTTCCTCTTGTTTCGACGGAAGGAAATGTTGCAAATTTATTTTACGATAAGTCCGAAAATGTTGCGGTCATTCGTGCTGCGAAAGATCTACAGTCAGATATTCAAAAAGTGACAGGAAAAACGCCCAATCTTTCAACTACGGAAACTTCCGGCGAATTTGAAATCATCATTGGAACTTTAGGCACAAATAAATTGATTGACAAACTTATTTCATCAAAAAAAATCAATGCCAAAGATTTAAAAGGAAAATGGGAAAGCTTCGTCATCACAACCATAGAAAATTCAAACTCAAAATCCAAAAAACTCATCATCGCCGGAAGCGACAGGAGAGGAACTATCTATGGAATCTATGAATTATCCAAACAATTAGGCGTTTCTCCATGGTATTACTGGAATGATGTTCCCGTAAAAAAGCGTTCTTCAGCGTATGTTGTTCCGGGATATTTCGCTTCAGGTGAGCCTAAAGTAAAGTATCGCGGTATTTTCATTAATGATGAAGAACCGGCTTTCGGAACGTGGGCAAGAACCAAATTTGGAGGCATCAACAGCAAGATGTATGCGAATATGTTTGAGCTTTTGCTTCGTCTCCGAGCCAATTATCTTTGGCCCGCAATGTGGGGAAAAGCATTTAATGAAGACGATCCGCTTAATCCGAAAGTGGCAGACGAATACGGAATCGTGATGGGAACTTCGCACCACGAGCCGATGATGCGTGCCCAAAAAGAATGGGGAAATCACCGAAAAGAATATGGAAACGGCGAATGGAATTACCACACCAACAAAGATGCGCTTCTGAAATTTTGGGAAGACGGATTCAGCCGAAATAAAAACTACGACAATCTCGTAACAATGGGAATGCGCGGCGACGGCGACGAACCGATGAGCGATTTGGGAAGTGCCGAAGCTAACTTCAAATTGTTGGAGAAAATTATGCAGGATCAGAGAAAAATTATTGAAAAAGTAACCAAAAAACCTGCGAAAGAAACGCCTCAGCTTTGGGCATTGTACAGCGAAGTTTTGGATTATTACGACCAAGGAATGAAAGTTCCGGACGATATGACAATTCTGCTTTGTGATGACAATTGGGGAAATGTCCGCCGATTGCCTTACCTCGATGCCAAAAAACATCCAGGCGGTTACGGAATGTATTATCACGTCGATTTGCATGGTGCTCCGAGAGCCTATCAATGGCTGAATATGACACAGATTCCGCACATGTGGGAACAGCTGCAGCTGACTTACAGCTATGGAGTTGATAAAATCTGGATTCTGAATGTAGGAGATTTAAAACCTAACGAATATCCAATGGATTTCTTCCTGAATATGGCGTGGAACCCAACTTCTTTTACCCAAGATAATCTTGAGAATTATACCGTAAAATTTGCTGAAGATCAATTTGGAAAGAACAATGCGAAGGAAATTGTAGAAATCATCAATCTGTATTGCAAATATAATTCAAGAGTTTCCGCAGAAATGATGAATCATAAGACTTACAATCTTGAAAGTGGAGAGTTTCTGCAGGTAAAAGATTCATATTTAGCTTTGGAAACAAGAGCTTTAAGACAATTTATTACTTTTGACGAAGCTTACAAAGACACCTACAAACAAATCGTTTTGCATCCCGTTCGGGCAATGGCAAATCTTTATGATATGTATTATGCAGTGGCAATGAATCACAAACTGGCGGATGAAAAAGATCCGAAAGCCAATTATTGGGCAGATTATGCCGATGAATGTTTCGCCAGAGATGCTGAATACACCAAAGATTACAACCTGAATATTTCCGGCGGAAAATGGAACCATATGATGGACCAAACCCACATCGGTTACAAATCCTGGGACGAGCCGAAAGAAGGAAATATCAAGCCAACGGTTTACAGAATTACGCCCGAAGAAGCTAAAATTGGCGGTTACATTTTTGAAGAGAAAAATGGCGTAGTTGCAATGGAAGCCGAACATTTTTTTGAAACAAAAGCTTCGTCCAAAACAAAATGGACAATCATTCCTGATTTGGGAAGAACGCTTTCCGGAATTTCTTTAATGCCTTACACTGAGAAAACAGACGGTTCCTCCATTACATATCAATTCAAATTAAAAAATAATCCCTCAACTGTAAAAGTTCATTTTTTCTTTGATTCTACACTTCCTTTCAAAAAAGGAGGTCATAGTATTAAAGCTTATTTTGATAAAAGTGATTCAAAAATAATTGGCATCAATCAGGATTTGACGTGGGCAAATAATTACTCCAAAATGTACCCTGCAGCTGCTGCAAGATTGGTGGAAAAGGTGGAAACATTCACGCTCTCTGCAAATCAAAACGGAAATTGTATTCTGACAATCGAACCTTTAGACCCTGGAATTGTTTTGTACAAAATTGTCGTTGATAATGGCGGCTACGAAGAAACGTATTTGAAAATGGATGAAAGTCCGTACAAAAGATAATTATCCAAAAAGTCCCAACGGGACGATTTAACAGAGAATAGGATGCAATCCTATAAACATAAAAAGATAAAATTAAAATTATGAACATTTTAAAAAATATTCTGGCATTTTCATTATTTATTTTTCCTTTGAATGGTGTTTTTGCTCAGGTTGAAAAAAGCAAAACTTCTTTACAGAAAGAATTTCGCTACACTAATCCGATTACCAGAGATTCTGCCATTTCTATGCGCGATCATTTCATTATTAAAGTTGATGATTTGTGGTATTGTGTTGGAACCTCCAATCCGGTCTGGACTGGCCCGAATCCAGGTGTGCGAATGTTGGTTTCAAAAGATTTAATCAACTGGAAACAACATTCATTCATCATTGATGCCAAAAAACTTCCGAAAGATACACCTTACAATGGCAGATTCTGGGCGCCTGAAATTCACTTTATTAAAGGAAAATACTGGCTTACCGTAAACAGTGGAAAAGTGACGAAAGAAGACCCAAAAGGAATGGCTACGCACAATGTTTGGCTATTTTCAGCAGATAAAGTTACAGGTCCTTACAAATTGGTCAACGGACCTTTGACGCCTCAATATAACAATGATTCAACTTTATTTGAAGACGAAGACGGTCAGGTTTATCTCTATTGCAGTGGTAACGGACTTTTTCAGGCTAAAATTGATTTGAAAACAGGAAAGCTAACCACACCTATTCAAAAATTTCTCGACAAAAAACAACCCGGCTGGCCGGAATGGATGGTTGGCGGAATCGAAGGGCCTTTCGTGATTAAAAAAGAAGGAACCTATTTTATGTTTTTCTCCACATGGACAAGAGGTTATGAAGTCGGTTTGTTAAAATCAAAATCACCTTTAGGACCTTGGGAACTCGCTTCACCAGAACCGATTTTTGGAACTCGCAAAAAAGGTTACAGAACCGAAATGGCAAAAGAAAACGGCTACGATAATCTATTCTTTACCGATACCGAAGACCCTTATCAGGAAACCGGACACAATGCATTGTTCATCGGTCCAGACGGGAATCTCTGGAATTCCTGTCATTATTTTATGTACGAAAAAAGACCTTATCCCTACAGTCAGACTTTTCAGCCCTGGGAGCTGGGTCCGCAAATGGGAATCGAGCCAGTTCATTACAAAAACGGAATGTTCTACATCACAGGGCCAACCTGGACCGAGCAAATCATTAAATATTAAATTCAAAAAAACTAATTATGATTAAAAAAACACTTTTAAAATATACTTTAAACATAGGATTACTGCTTGTTGGGTCGTGGTTCTCTGCCCAAAATCCCATCATTCAGACCAAATTTACGGCAGATCCTGCGCCAATGGTATATAAAGACACTGTTTTTCTGTACACCAGTCACGACGAAGATGATTCATTTGGATTTAAAATGAAAAACTGGCTGCTGTACACCTCAACCGATATGGTCAACTGGACCGATCATGGGATTGTGGCTTCCTTAAAAGATTTCAAATGGACAGATCCCGAAAATGGAGCGTGGGCGCCACAAGTTATCGAAAGAAACGGCAAGTTTTATATGTATTGCCCGATGCCCGGACAAAGAGGAATCGGGGTTTTGGTAGCAGACAGCCCGTATGGTCCTTTCAAAGACCCTATCGGAAAACCGTTGGTGAAAAATTCAAGTGATGATATCGACCCGACAGTTCTCATTGATGATGATGGGCAGGCTTATCTGTACTGGGGAAATCCCAATTTATGGTATGTAAAGCTCAATAAAGATATGATTTCTGTTGACGGACCAATCGTGAAAGAGCCTTCGATTGCTAAAGTCAAAGGTTCGCCAGACCCATTTCATTATCAGGAAGGACCTTGGGTGTGGAAACGGAACGGCAATTATTATTTGGCGTACGCTTCAACATGTTGTCCGGAAGGAATTGGCTATGCAATGGGTAAATCGGCGACCGGTCCGTGGGAATATAAAGGAATGATTATGGACAGCGACAAACGTTCCAACGGAAATCATCCCGGAATTATCGATTATAAAGCAAAATCTTACGTGTTTGGCTTCAATTACAATCTTGGGAAACAAACAATCAGCAAACATTATGAGCGCCGCTCTGTCTGTGTAAGCGAAATGGTTTACAATGCCGATGGCACGATTCAAAAGCTGCCATTCTGGAATCCGGAAGGCGTAAAAAGAATTGCAGTTTTAAATCCTTATAATAAAATTGAAGCGGAAACTATTGCTTACAGTGAAGGGGTAAAAACCGAGAAAATGACCGAATGGGAAAGAAATAATCCTTATGACACCGGCAAAAAAATAACGGATCGTATTGTCGTTTCATCGATCAATAATGGAGATTATATCAAAGTTCAGGGTGTTGATTTTTCGAAAGGAACAAAATTCCTGGAAATATCTGTTGCTGCGATAAATGGCGGAAGCATAGAAATCCGTACCGATGAGGTTGACGGGCCGGTATTAGGAACCGTTCAGGTGACAGGAAAAGGCGAAGGCGACCTCTTCAAAACGATTAAATCTCCAGTAAAAAATATAAAAGGCGTTCACGATGTGTATTTTGTATTTAAAGGAAATAAAGACCTTTTTTACTTTGACTGGTGGAAATTCAATTTAAATTAAAGTGTCATCGTTTGGCTTAAAAGTGAGTTTGATATCAGAAAAAATAATGACTAAATAGAAATATTTAAATGAAAAATCATATCAAAAAAATTATAATAACTAGTTTGTTGACAGGTTGCGCAGGAATTGTAACTGCCCAAAATCCCATCGTTCAGACAGCGTATACCGCAGATCCCGCCCCAATGGTTTACAACGATCGTTTATATGTCTATACTACGCACGACGAAGACGATTCTACATGGTTTACGATGAACAACTGGAAAGTATTTTCCACCAATGATATGGTGAACTGGACAGATCATGGCGTGATTCTTTCCTACAACGATTTCGATTGGGCAAAACGTGATGCCTGGGCAGCGCAGTGCATCGAAAGAAACGGAAAATTCTTTATGTACGTCCCGATGATTTCAAAAACCAATAACAAAGGCGCAATTGGAGTTGCCGTTGCAGACAATCCCTTTGGCCCGTTTCATGACCCGCTGGGAAAACCGTTGGTTCAAAGTGAATGGGGAGATATTGATCCTACGGTTTTTATTGATGATGACGGTCAGGCACATCTCTATTGGGGGAATCCGAAGCTTAAATATGTAAAATTAAATGAAAATATGATTTCCTATTCCGGCGATATTGTTGAGGTTCCGATGACCGAAGAATCTTTCGGTAAAAGAGAAGGAAATCCCGAAAGACCAACGAAATACGAAGAAGGTCCGTGGCTCTATAAACGCAAAGATTTATACTATCTTTTCTGGCCTGGCGGTCCGCTTCCCGAGTTTATAGGTTATTCGACAAGCAAAAGTCCGCAAGGTCCCTGGAAATACGGCGGAATCATAATGCCTGCGGAAGGAAAATCCTTTACCAATCATCCCGGAGTTATTGATTTCAGAGGAAAAACCTATTTCTTCTATCATAACGGTGCATTGCCGGGCGGAAGTGGGTTTACAAGATCAGTAAGTGTGCAAGAGCTTAATTTCAATAAAGACGGCTCCATTTCGCCTTTTACAATGACCAACGGTATTACGAAAGCCATTGCAAACGTCAATCCTTACACATTCAATCAGGCTGAAATGATTGCATGGTCAGAAAATATAAAATCTTATCAGAACAAAACAGCGGGAGTTTTCATTAAAGCAAAGAAAAATGGTGCTTATTCAAGTGTGAAAAATGTTGATTTTGGAAAAGAAGGCGCATCATTTTTTTCTGCCCGCGTTGGAACCACGCATAACAGTGGTGTCACAATGGATGTTCGCTTAGATGGTTTGGACGGACCGCTTGCAGGAACAATAAAAGTTCCGCTGACTGGCGGAGATGACCGCTTTGAAACTGTTAAAATTAATTTAACCAATAAAATTACAGGTATTCACAATCTCTATTTTGTGTGTAATGGTAAAGCGGAAAAAGATATTATGTTTTTCGATTATTGGATGTTTTCAAAATAATTTAACATGAAAAAAATAACACTTCTATTTCTATCATTAATAATTTTCTGTCTTTTATCAGAAGCTAAAGCTCAGGTTGCTGAAATTTCCAGTCCGGACGGCAAACTGAAGCTGAATGTATTCTCAGAAGAAGGAAAAGCATCGTATTCCGTTACTTTTCAGGGAAAAACAATGCTTGACAAGTCTCCGTTGGGTTTAATCACCAATGAATCAGATTTTTCTAAAAATTTAAAATTTATCGACAGTGAAAAAGATAATATTTCCAAAAAATATAGCAACAAAAAAATAAAGAAATCTGAAGTTGAGTACAAAGCCAATACTTTGATTGTCAGCTTCATGAATGCAGATCAGTTCAGTCTCGGAATTGAGTTTCAGGTCAGTGATAATAATATTGCTTTCCGCTATGAAATTCTGCCAATGAAAGACCGTTTTAGTGCGGTTGTGGAGTCGGAAGCTACCGGATACAGATTCCCGGTGAAAACCACGACATTTCTCTCACCGATGATGAAGCCGATGACCGGTTTTGCCCGAACAGCGCCAAGCTACGAAAGCGGTTACAAAGCTGATGCGGAATTGGGAATTAAAACCGATTATGGTTACGTTTTTCCCGGGCTTTTCCACGTCGGAAACGAAGGCTGGGTTTTACTTTCGGAAACTGGAGTAAACAGTTTGTATTGCGCTTCTCATCTTAACACCACTTCAGAAAAGGATCTTTATCAGGTAGCTTATCCGAATATGCAGGAAAACAACGGTTTTGGAAGCTCCGGAGCAGCGATTTCACTTCCGGGAAAAACACCGTGGCGAACCATTACCATTGGAGATTCCTTACAACCGATTGTGGAAACCACCATTCCTTTTGATGTCGTAGAACCGCTTTACGAGCCTTCGCAGGAATATCAGTTCGGACGTTCTACCTGGAGCTGGATATTATGGCAGGATGCAAGTATGAATTATGATGATCAGACGAAATTTATTGATTTGGCATCAAAACTCAATTATGAATTCATTTTAATCGATGCACTTTGGGATAAAAACATCGGTAAAGAGAGAATGAAAGAGCTCGTTCAGTATGCAAAATCCAAAAATGTAGGTGTGATACTTTGGTACAATTCCAATGGAGCCGCCAACGATGCACCGATGGGCCCAAGAAACAAAATGAGTAATACCGTAGAAAGGAAAAAAGAAATGAAATGGCTAAAGGAAATTGGTGTAAAAGGTCTCAAAGTCGATTTTTTTGGCGGAGACAAGCAGGAAACCATGCGCCTGTACGAAGATATTTTGTCGGATGCCAATGATTTCGGATTAACAATTATTTTCCACGGCGCCACTTTACCGCGGGGCTGGGAAGTGATGTACCCGAATTATGCAGGAAGTGAAGCCGTTTTAGCTTCAGAAATGCTTTATTTTTCAGAAGATGTCCGTAAGCAGGAAGCTTTTTTTGCCGCCTTACATCCTTTCATCAGAAACACAGTCGGAAGCATGGAATTTGGCGGAACTTTTCTCAATAAATTTCTCACTAAATCCAATAAAGAAAAAAATAAAAGATTAACTACAGACGGCTTCCAGCTAGCTACAGCGGTTCTTTTTCAGAATCCTATTCAGATGTTTGGAGTAATGCCAAATAACCTGACTGATGCTCCAAAATTCCAGCTGGATTTTATGAAAGATATTCCGACACTTTGGGATGAGACGGTTTTCATCGACGGCTATCCCGGGAAATATTCTGTCATTGCGAGAAGGCATAATGACAAATGGTATGTCGCAGGTGTAAATGCTGAAAAAATTTCTAAAAAACTTAAACTCAATCTCCCGATGTTGGCAGGCAAAAATGTTGAGCTTATCAATGATGATACATCCGGAACTACATTTACAAAACAGGTTTCCATCAGTAAAAAAGGAACATACGAAATTGAAATTCAACCGAATGGCGGGTTTATATTGAAGAATTGATGAGGAATAATTTGGGCAGCTTTATCCGCCCGAGTTTATCCTGAGCTTGTCGAAGGTTTCCCGCTTTTTTGTTCCGCTTTGCTCCACAAAAAGAGCTCCACTCAGGTCGGGCTGCGTGTGATTCGCCACAAGAGAACCCGAAGGGTTCAACAATAATAGCCATAGGTGCAACCTGTGGAAAACAATAATCAAAATAAACCTTATAGGTTTTAAAACCTATAAAGTTCAATCAGATAAAGATAAGATTATGAACAGATTACCTATACTATTTTTCTTTGTACTGTTTTTTGCTGCTTGCTGTCATCTACAGGCAACCGAACGGTTTATCACGACAGAAAAAAGCAACAATGCCATTCTGTTAAAAGACGCATCAGTCAGGATTTCAATATTTACAAATAATAACATTGATGCAGGAATATTAAGAGCCGTAAAAAACCTCCAAACAGATTTTCAGAAAGTCACAGGCGAAAAGCCCGATATTCTGAATCAGATTTCCGGGATGACTTCTCCTTTAATTATTATCGGAACTGTCGGAACCAAATCCATGATCGACGATTTAATCAGACAAAAAAAGATTGATGGAAAATCTCTAACCGGAAAACGTGAAAAATATATCATCCAAAACGTCAGCAATCCGTTTCCCGGAGTTTCGGAAGCCATTGTCATTGCCGGAAGTGATAAAAGGGGAACCATCTACGGAATTTACGAAGTTTCGCAGCAGATTGGCGTTTCACCCTGGTATTACTGGGCGGATGTTCCGGTTGAAACGAAAGAAAATTTATATTTCAAAAAGGGAATCTATACCGATGGAGAACCTGCCGTAGAATATCGCGGGATTTTCCTCAATGACGAAGAACCTTCACTTGGCGGCTGGGCAAGAGCCACTTTTGGCGGAATTAATTCTAAATTTTACGAAAAAGTTTTTGAGCTGATCCTTCGTTTGAAAGGCAACTATATTTGGCCGGCCATGTGGGGAAAAGCATTTTATGACGATGATGCCTTGAACGGGCCATTAGCCAACGAAATGGGAATCGTAATGGGAACTTCGCATCACGAGCCGATGGCGCAGGCACAAACCGATTGGCATCGGTATATCAAAAGAAACAACCTTCCGAATGTCTGGGATTACTCCAAAAATGCCAAAGTACTGCAGGAATTCTGGAAAGCAGGAATCGTGAGAAGTAAAAACTGGGAAAAACTGGTCACGGTCGGAATGCGTGGCGACGGCGATGAAGCAATGGGAGAGGGAACCAATATTTCTCTACTTGAAAAAATCGTGAAAGACCAGCGCAAAATTATTGCTGAGGTAACCGGTAAAAAAGCGGATAAAACACCCCAGGTTTGGGCTTTATACAAAGAAGTTCAGGACTATTACGACAAAGGCATGAGAGTTCCTGATGATGTGATTCTGCTGTTTTGTGATGATAACTGGGGCAATGTGAGAAAGCTTCCGGATCTTTCAAAACCCTTGCATAAAGGCGGTTACGGAATGTATTATCATTTTGATTATGTGGGCGGCCCAAGAAATTCTAAATGGATCAATATCAGTCCGATTCAACGGGTCTGGGAACAGATGAATCTCTCGTATGAACATAAAGTCGACAAAGTCTGGGTGGTCAACGTGGGAGATTTAAAGCCAATGGAATTCCCGATCAGTTTTTTTCTTGAAATGGCCTGGAACCCGAAACAGTTTAACGCTAAAAATCTTCTGGAGTATACCGAAAAATGGGCTGCCCAGCAATTTGGACAGAAACATTCAAAGGAAATTGCCCGAATGATTAACCTGTATGCAAAATATAACCGAAGGGTTACCCCTGAAACGCTTGACAGCAAAACATTCAGCCTTGAAAATTATCATGAATTCGAAACGGTGCTGAACGATTACAGAGCTTTGGCGGTGGATGCGTTACGTTTGAAAGACCAGATTCCGGAAGAATATCAGGATACATATTACCAGTTGGTGCTGTATCCGATTGATGCATGCAGTAATTTATATGAAATGTATTATGCAGTAGCTAAAAATAAAGAGCTGGCTGACAAAAATGATATTCAGGCGAACTTCTACGCAGATAAAGTGAAAGAATGTTTTGAAAGAAATGCTTATCTCGACAATAAATATAATAATGAAATTGCCGGTGGAAAATGGAAGCATATGATGGATCAGATGAAGATAGGATACAAAGCCTGGTTTGACGGAAAAGTGAATGTAATGCCTGAAGTAACTTATATTCCTGAAACAGCCAATCCAAAAGATAAAATATTTGCAGAAAAAAACGGCTACGTTTCTATCGAAGCCGAAAATTTTGCAAGAATGAATAATTCAGACCGGATTCATTGGGAAGTGATTCCTGATTTCGGGAAAACAAAATCCGGGATAACGACTTTTCCACAGAATGCCTACCCAAAATCCGATGAAAATATCTATCTGGAATATGATATTAATTTTACATCCAAAGGCGAATTTGAAGTTCAGTTGCTTTTAGCCCCGACTTTAAATTTCAACCATAACAAAGGGTTACGTTATGAGATTTCTTTTGATGGAGAAAACCCAGAGACTGTCAATTTTAACGGGCATTACCGTGGAGAATTGGGAAAATGGCAGTCAGAGCACATCATTAAATCAGTAACAAAACATCAGATTTCGCAATCAGGAAAGCATACGTTAAGATTCAGGGTTCTGGAGCCGGGAATTGTTTTAGAGAAAATACTAATTGATACGGGAGGTCTTAAACCAAGTTATCTGGGAGCTCCTCAAAGTGATTATTCAGAAAAATAAATGAAGATGGTAATTGTTGGAAATTGATGTTTGTGAATCTAATGAAGGGATAATTTTCAGAAAATGAAGCTGAAATATTAATTAAGGATAATCTTAAACATATTCATTAGACCAATTTAACATCATAATTTAAAACTTATTACTATGAAAAAGATCTTCAGATTTATACTTGCAATAATTACAGGTATTGCAGTTTCAGTACAAATAAATGCACAAAATGTGCAGGCGAAAGTGAAAATTGACAAGAGTATTGCTTATCAGAAAGTAACTGGTTTTGGCGGTTTTGTCTGTAGCCCTCAATTCGGGTACAACCACATGACGACCACAGAAATCCAAAAACTCTGGGGTGCAGGCAGTGAAGGCGGGTATAATATCATGCGCCTTTATATTCCCGAGCAAAGCAGCAATTGGAGTAAAGCTTTGGCAACGGCTCAGCTGGCAAAATCTATGGGACTTACCCTATTCGCCAGCCCCTGGACCATGCCGGCAGACTGGAAAACCAATAACCACATAAATGCAGTATATACCGATACAAACGGAATACAGCAAATCGGTTATCTTAAGCCGGAAAAATATCAGGATTATGCTCTTTATCTCAATAGTTTTGTGACTTATCTGCAAGATAACGGGGTGACATTGGATTACATATCCATACAAAATGAGCCCGATGAAATGGCACAGTATCAGGGTTGTATCTGGACGCCGACGCAAATTGCCAATTTTGTTAAAAATTATGGTCAGCTTATCAACTGTAAGGTAATCGCGCCGGAAAGTGTTGGTTTTACAGATAATTTTGCCAATGCATTCTTAGATCCTGCGGTAATGGCGAATTTTGAGGTGTACGGAGGACATCAGTACGGTGCAATGCAGTCTGTTTATAAACAGTTTCAGAATTATAATAAAGAAATATGGCAGACAGAATATCTGATTAACTGGAATTCTTCAAGCAGTCAGACTCCAAGAGATTTTATATGGAATACCGATGGGTTTAGTTTCGCAAAAAGTGTCAATAATGCAATGCTTGGAAATGTAAATGCGTGGATTCATTATGCTTCAAAAAGATTTTACGGACTAATGGGAGATGGCTCATACGGAACGGTTGCCGGAGACATGACCAAAAGAGGATACATTTTATCCCAATATGCCAAAAATACCACCGGAAAAACCAGAATAGATGCAAAATGGGAAACCTCAAACGGAACTTTGGAAGGTTCTTCTTATATTTCGCTGGACGGAAACCAGATCACCCTTGTTGTGATCAATTCTTCTTCAAACACGTATGATCTTAAAGTTGATCTGCCATTTTTTACTACTTCAGGAGTGCAGACCACCACATCACAATCCTTGAATATGGCTTCAGCACCTTTTTCTTTCGGTACGGCGAGTTTTCGGCCTACGGTCCAAGTGAGCCCATCGAGTGTAATGACTTTTGTGTTTAATAAAAGTGGCGACAGACCGGTATCATTAATGACAGGCGGTGATGTTCATTATAATAAAATTGAAACTCAGATCCCAACCAATTCTGCGTTTGGTACTAATTATCAGCTGAGCGGAAAAACCGTTACTTTTTATAACTCCACCCCGTTGATAAGCACAAATACTGATGCTAATAATGGATATTTATCTCTTGATGACCGTTACAATAAGCTTGTTTTTAATGTACTAAATTATACAACAAGCAATTTGCCGACTTCTTCCAATACGACATTATATTACGTTGATGCCAACGGAACGGTAAGATCTTATAATTATGGAAGTGTAGCATTTCCTGCACCGGGTTCGGGAAGCTTCAATTTGGTGTTTGATATTTCCAGATCAGTTCTCCCGTATGGCTGCAAAGGGATTATCGGGCTGAGAAGCGGAAATTACAGTTCTATATTGACCTTGACTTTAGGCGATATTTATTTCAATGTAGGCAACGAAAGAGCTTCAAAATTTGCAGCAGCATATTCGCTTACAGACAGCAATCTTATGGATGCACTGGAAAATGAATTTTATACATCCATTGATTTCCGGGACGTTACGGGAAACACATCAACAGATACCTGGAACAGTGCTTCTGCCAACCAAAACAGTATTTTTTATGTGAACGGAAATGTGAGCAACAATAATGTAAATGTAGTTTCCGGCAATTCTTGTCAGAATCTTAGTCTTTCGGATCTGGGGAAAGATTTTCAGGTTCCGTTCGGTTTTACAGCAAATTCTGCTACTTATACAAGAACTTTTAATGGGTATGGGATCGTTCTTTTACCTTTTCAGTCAGCCATTCCTGCAGGAGTTACGGCGTATGTGATGCAGCCAGGTTCCGGAAGTGTGGTTTGTAATCAGATTTCCAATGGGGTAATTCCTGCGAATACTCCTGTGTTAATCAATGCTACCGGAAGTAAAACTTTCACAGGATCAGGTGCTGTATCAACACCTAAAGCTATTACGGTGAATCAGATCAATGGTGTTTATCAGTCCATAAAAGTGGCTGCAGGAGGATATGTATTGAAAACAGAAAACGGAGTTACGGGATTTTATAAAGTAACAGCGGGCAATGAACCCATAATCAGTTCGTTCCAGGGATACCTTACTGAAAATAATACATTTACTGATAACTTTCTTCCTCTGAGCTTTGCTACGCTTACAGTTGACAATACAATAGCAGCAAAAAATGATATTAACTTATATCCAAATCCTGCTAAAAATGAAATTTTTATTGACTGGAAATGGTCTGACGGAACCTATTCAATTGTTGATGCAAAAGGAAGTACAGTTTTTTATAACGCAAAATTGACCAATGGTAAAAATAAAATTGATATCTCAAAACTTCCTGCAGGGCTATATTTTATTGAAATTTCCGGTTCAGGAGAAAACATCAAAACCAAATTTATAAAACAATAATGTTAATCATATTTAATTAAAATTTGCTTTTAATAAAGTTACCGGTTCATTCCGGTGACTTTATTTCTTTATAGCTTATAATTAAGTGTAAACTATACATTTATTAAAAATAGAATCTTATATTTGCATTTATCACATTGTAAAGAAATATTCAGTAGCAATATTCAGCTTAATTTAATTTAAAACTGCTTTAATATCAATCATATGAACAAAATTTTATTAATGGTATCAGTAGTAATCTATACTTTTGGTTGTGGCCAGAATTACAGATACCCGTTTCAAAATCCAAGCCTTCCGGTTGAGCAGAGAATTGAAAATCTCTTGGGATTATTAACAGTTGATGAAAAAATCGGAATGATGATGGATAATTCCAAAGCTGTGCCCAGACTCGAAATTCCGGCTTACGGCTGGTGGAACGAAGCGCTTCACGGTGTGGCAAGAGCAGGAACGGCTACCGTTTTCCCTCAGGCGATCGGGTTGGCGGCAACCTGGGACGTTCCGGAACATCTCAAAACTTTCGAAATGATTTCTGACGAAGCCCGTGCAAAATATAACAAATCTTTTGAGGAAGCCAATAAAACCGGGCGTTACGAAGGTCTTACCTTTTGGACCCCAAACATTAATATTTTCAGAGATCCCAGATGGGGCAGAGGTCAGGAAACATATGGTGAAGATCCTTATTTAACTTCTGTTTTGGGGGTTGCTGCCGTAAAAGGGCTACAGGGAAATGATCCGAAATATTTCAAAACCCATGCCTGTGCCAAACATTTTGCCGTTCACAGCGGCCCGGAATGGAACAGACATTCTTATAATGCCGAAATTTCCAAAAGAGATTTGTATGAGACCTATCTCCCGGCCTTCAAAGCATTGGTTTTGGAAGGAAATGTAAGAGAAGTGATGTGCGCCTATAACGCATTCGACGGTCAGCCTTGCTGTGCCAATAATACGTTGCTTAATGAAATTCTTCGTGGCAAATGGAAATACGACGGGATGGTCGTTTCAGATTGTTGGGCTTTGGCCGATTTTTACCAGGAAAAATACCACGGAACACATTCTGATGAAAAAACCGCCGCCGCAGATGCCCTTAAGCATTCAACTGATTTGGAATGCGGAGATACTTACAATAATCTCAATAAATCTCTGGCAAGCGGATTAATCACCGAAAAAGACCTCGATATTTCGATGCGTAGAATCCTTAAAGGCTGGTTTGAACTAGGCATGCTCGATCCCAAATCTTCTGTTCACTGGAACAATATTCCTTATTCTACTGTAGATTCTAAAGAACATAAGGACCAGGCATTGAAAATGGCTCAAAAGTCTATTATATTGATGAAAAATGATAAAAATGTTCTGCCTTTGCATAAAAATATTAAAAAAATTGCCGTTGTAGGTCCCAATGCTGATGACGGGATTATGCAGTTGGGAAATTATAACGGAACACCTTCTTCTACCATAACGATTTTAGAGGGAATTAAAACAAAATTTCCAAATGCTGAAATTATTTATGAAAAAGGAACCGAAGTGGCAGATCCATCATCCAGAACATCTCTTTTCCAGAATTTTGTAAGCCAGAAAAACGGTGAAAAAGGAATGAAGGTTGAATTTTTTAATAATAATGAATTTAAAGAAAAACCGGTCAATACTTCGGTCAATAAAACGAGGATTACCTACAGCAGTTTTGGCGGAACTCAGCTTGCGCCGGGAGTTGCCCGAGAAAATACTTCAGCAAAAATATCAGGTATTTTTACAAGCAGCTATTCTGGTGAAGTGATATTTTCTGCTGCAACATCAGATATTTACACGCTTTTGATTGACGGTAAAGAAATTGCAACAAGAAAAGGCCCCGACGCCAGACATCCTTCTGAATTTCCTGTAAAAATGGAAAAAGGAAAAGAATATTATGTTGAACTTCGACACAGCCAGAAAGGAAAATATGTAAGCATAGATTTTGAAGTGTACCGAAAAGATCCGGTGAATTTTAATTCAGTAAAAGAAAAAGTAAAGGACGCTGAGGTGATTGTTTTTGTCGGTGGACTTTCCCCTAGTCTTGAAGGTGAAGAAATGCAGGTAAATGCAGAAGGTTTCAAAGGTGGAGACAAAACCTCAATAGAACTTCCCAAGGTTCAGCGCGAATTATTGGCAGAGCTTAGAAAGGCAGGAAAACCCATTGTGTTTGTACTGTGCACAGGAAGTGCGCTGGGTTTGGAGCAGGATGAAAAAAATTATGATGCTCTTCTGAATGCCTGGTATGGCGGTCAATCCGGAGGGACAGCCGTTGCTGACGTTCTGTCGGGAGATTACAATCCTTCCGGAAAATTACCAATTACTTTTTACAAAAATATTGAGCAATTGGATAATGCACTTTCAAAAACAAGCAAGCATCAGGGTTTTGAGAATTATGATATGAAAGGAAGAACCTATCGCTATATGACCGAAGATCCCCTATACGCATTTGGACACGGTTTGAGCTATTCGAAATTTGCCTATCGTAATGCTGAATTGAGCAAAAACAGCATCAGTTCTAATGAAAATATCACGATAACAATTCCGGTTAGCAATACTTCGGAAAGAGACGGTGAAGAAGTCGTGCAGGTGTATGTGAAAAGGAATAATGATCCTTTAGCGCCCGTAAAAACGCTAAGAGCTTTTGAAAAAGTTTTGATTAAAGCAAAAGAAACAAAAAATATTCAGCTAAACATCTCTGAAGATTCTTTTAAATTTTATGATGAAAAAGCGGATGATTTAGTTTCAAAATCGGGAGATTATACCATTTTATACGGCGGAACTTCAAAAAGCTCAGCATTAAAAAGTATCCGGTTGAAAGTCAAATAATCGATCAGGAAACCTATAAGGTTTATCAATAAACAGAAATACCATTCAATTTAAAAGTTTAATATGTCACACTGAGCGTAGTCGAAGTGTCTGTTTAGACAATCAAAATAAATTATCAATGAAAATTAAAAATAAAATTTTCTCAGTCCTTCTTTTAAGCTGCGTTGCATTTTCATCAGCGCAAATCTCAAAGTTTACTTTAGATCTGGATGAAAGCTCTACCAACATTAAAATTCAGCCAACAATGTACGGGATTTTCTTTGAAGATATCAACTTTGCAGCCGATGGCGGAATATATGCCGAATTAATCAAAAACCGAAGCTTTGAGTTTGACGAACTTTTAACTGGCTGGAAGCAGCAAAATACACAAACGCTTTCCCATAATCTGGATTCCGGATTTTTGACCATTTATTCTGATCATTCCAAGACCAATAAAAACTACGCAAGAATTACCGTTCATAATGATAAAAAATACGTATTGGAAAATGAAGGCTTCCGTGGAATTGGGCTTCATAAAGATGCCAAGTATGATTTCAGTTTTGATCTGGAAAATGTGTCCGGAAATATTTCTGCCGTAAATGTAAGCCTGGTTGACGAAAACGGAGCCGTAATTTCTACAGTCCCGATAATCATCAAAGAAAAAGGCTGGCAAAAATATAAGGCTGTTTTTTCTCCGACAAGAACAGTTGAAAAAGCGAAACTTCAAATCACATTCACAGGAAACGGCGTGGTAAATATGGATATGATTTCTCTGTTTCCACAAGATACATGGAAAGGAAGAAAAGGTGGTTTAAGAAAGGATTTGGTTCAGAAATTATACGATTTGCAGCCTGGTTTCTTACGTTTTCCGGGAGGTTGCATTGTGGAGGGCAGAACACTGGCGGAAAGATATCAATGGAAAAAAACATTAGGAAATGTAGCAGACAGAGAATATCTTATCAATAAATGGAGTTCGGGATTTGCGCACCGTCTTGCTCCCGATTATTACCAATCGTTCGGATTAGGTTTTTACGAATATTTCCAGCTTTCCGAAGATTTGGGAGCCGAACCTTTACCGATTCTGAGCTGCGGAATGGCCTGTCAGTTTAACACGGGTGAGCTGGTAGATCTTGAAAAATTAAATCCCTTTGTTCAGGATGCGTTGGATTTAATTGAATTTGCCAATGGCGATATCAATACGAAATGGGGCAAGATTCGTGCAGAAATGGGGCATCCAAAAGCTTTTAATATGAAATATATCGGTGTCGGAAATGAACAGTGGGGCGAAGATTACATCAAACGCTACAAAATTTTTGAAAAAGCCATTCACGCGAAATATCCTGATATTAAAATCATTTCAGGAAGCGGACCTTCGCCCGACGGTGATTTTTTTGATTATGGCTGGAAAGAACTTAAAAAACTCAATGCGCAAATCGTGGATGAGCATTATTACAATTCCGCAAAATGGTTTCAGCAAAATGCAGCAAGATATGATAAATACGACAGAAACGGGCCTAAAGTTTTTGCGGGTGAGTACGCCGTTCAGTCTGTGAAAGTAGTCAGTCCGGACAATAAAAACAATTGGGAATCGGCACTTTCCGAAGCCGCTTTTATGACCGGACTGGAAAGAAATGCGGATGTGGTAACAATGACCTCTTATGCGCCGTTATTTGCACACGCCGATGGTTGGCAATGGACTCCGGATTTGATTTGGTTCAATAATCTGTATTCATACGCAACACCTAATTATTATGTTCAGAAATTATTTTCGACTAATAAAGGCACCGACTTATTGAGAATTTATCATAATAAAAATTCGGTCAGCGGACAGGATAAAATCTATGCAACAGCCGTAAAAGACAGTAAAAATAATGAAGTAATTATTAAAATTGTCAATACAGATTCTGAAAAAAAATCAATCGAAATCAACCCTGGAAATATAAAATTGGGACAAAAATTAATGAAAATTGTCTTAACAGCTCCTGCACTTTCTGACGAAAACAACTTTAAAACGGAAAATATACAGCCCGCTGAAGATAATTCAATCATTAAAAATGGGAAATTTTCAGTTGAAATTCCCGCCAATTCTTTGGTTATTTTGAAGATTAAATAAACCTTAGGTGCGATCAATAAAAGAAAAATTAAAATTAAGTGTATTTTATACATTTATTTAAAATAGAATCTTATATTTGTTTTATTCTCCAATTAAGGGAAATGTAAATATTTATTAAAACTAAATTCATTATAAAAATGAAGAAATATGTTATCGGACTGGATTATGGCACAGATTCCGTACGCGCAGTGCTGATTGATACAGAAAACGGAGCAGAACTGGCAACATCCGTCAGCTATTACCAACGATGGAAACAGGGAAAATTTTGTCAGCCGGGAGAAAACCAATTTCGCCAGCATCCGTCAGACCATATCGAGGGCTTGCAAAAAACCATTTCTGATGTGGTAAAAGAAAGTGGAGTGGCGCCTGAAGCTATTGTCAGCATCTGTATTGATACCACCGGTTCATCGCCGATTCCTGTGACCAAAGACGGCATAGCATTATCTTTAACGCCGGGATTTGAAGAAAATCCGAACGCAATGATGATTTTATGGAAAGACCATACTTCTATCAATGAAGCAGAAGAAATCAATCAGCTTGCCAGAAACTGGGGTGGTGAAGATTACACTAAATTTGAAGGCGGAATTTATTCATCCGAATGGTTCTGGGCCAAGATTCTTCATATCAATAGAGTTGATCAAAATGTAAAAAATTCTGCCTACAGCTGGATGGAACACTGCGATTATATGACTTTTCTGCTTTCCGATCATCAGGATTTGGCAACATTCAAAAGAAGCCGTTGCGCAGCGGGTCACAAAGCAATGTGGCACGAGTCGTGGGACGGGCTTCCTTCAAAAGAGTTTCTTGGGCTGCTAGATCCATCATTGGCGGAGCTTCGTGACAGGCTTTACGAAAAAACATATACCTCAGACGAAGCTGCAGGAAATCTGAATCAGGAATGGGCAGAAAAATTAGGATTAACAACCAATACCGTCATTACCGTCGGAACTTTCGATGCGCATTCCGGTGCAGTCGGTGCAAAAGTGGAAGAAAATACGCTGATCCGTATTATGGGAACCTCAACCTGTGATATTATGGTGGCATCCAACGAAATTATTCAGGAGAAAACCGTCAAAGGAATCTGTGGTCAGGTCAATGGCTCCGTTATTCCGGGTTTGATTGGTCTTGAAGCCGGGCAATCTGCATTTGGTGATGTATTGGCGTGGTACAAAGATATTCTGACTTGGCCAACACAAAACATATTGATGAATTCTAATGTCATCGATGATAATCAAAAACGATTGTTAAAAGAAGAAATAGAAAATAATCTCATCCGAAATCTGACTTTTGAAGCAGAAAAAATTCCTCTTTCCGAAGCCGTTCCTATCGCGTTGGATTGGGTAAATGGAAGACGGACGCCGGATGCCAATCAGGAACTTAAAGCTGCTATCAGCAATCTTTCATTAGGGACAAAAGCCCCGCATATTTTCAAAGCATTGGTCAATGCCATTTGCTTCGGATCGAAAAAAATTGTTGACCGTTTCGAAGAAGAAGGAGTAAAAATTGAAAAAGTCATCGGAATTGGCGGTGTAGCCAGAAAATCTCCATTCATTATGCAGACGTTGGCAAATGTCCTGAATATGCCTATCGTCATAGCCGCATCTGATCAGGCCCCAGCTTTGGGAGCAGCGATTTACGCGGCAGTTTCGGCAGGCATTTACGCAAATGTTCAGGAAGCAAGTCAGAAAATGGGTTCCGATTTCGAAGCAGAATATTTCCCTCAGGCAGATCAGGTGGAAAAATATGCAGAATTAATGAACCAATATCAGATTCTCGCCGACTTCACAGAAGACAATATCAAATCGAAAAAGAAGCTGACAGCCGAAAGCTTTAGGTGATAGAAAATTTAATCTTGTTCTAGCAGTTCCGCAGGAGCGAACTGTTAAGATTATGTAATACAACCTGCAACGATCAGCCAAAAAATAAACGGCTAAAATTTTTAGGGCAGCAATCTCCGTCTTCCGCTCCCAATCTTTTTGGCCAAAGCTTTTGCCAATTCACAAAAAGGATTTCCGCTCAAGCCGGGCTGCGTGAGATCCAATGTTTAAACTAAATCAATAACGGGCTAAGCCTTAAATGAAAATCTGTAATCTTTAAATTATTTAATCTTTCAATCATTTAATAAAAACAAAATGAGCATCTATAAAGAATTAAAACGAGAATGTTACGAAGCCAATATGCAGCTGGATGCATTAAAGCTGGTCGTTTACACCTTCGGGAATGTAAGTGCCGTTGACCGCGATAAAGGAATTTTTGCCATCAAACCAAGTGGCGTTCCTTATGAGATCCTGAAACCTGAAGATATAGTCATTTTAGATTATGATGCCAATATAGTGGAAGGAAAATTAAGGCCATCTTCTGACACCAAAACCCACGCTTACCTCTACCAAAACTGGGACAACATTGGCGGAATTTCTCATACGCACGCGATCTATTCCGTTGCCTGGGCGCAGGCTCAGATGGATATTCCGATTTTGGGAACCACGCATGCAGATCATTTAACGGAAGATATTCCCTGTGCGCAACCAATGCGCGACGATTTAATCGAAGGAAACTACGAATACAATACTGGAATCCAAATTCTCGATTGCTTCAAAGAAAAAAACCTGTCTTACGAAGAAGTTGAAATGGTTCTTATCGGAAATCACGGACCTTTTACCTGGGGTAAAAATGCTGATAAAGCCGTTTACAACAGCAAAGTTTTGGAAACCATCGCTGAAATGGCATATCGCACAAAACAGATCAACCCTGATGCACCGCGCCTGAAAGATTCACTCATAAAAAAACATTACGAACGCAAACACGGCAAAAATGCCTATTACGGACAATAAAATATCATCTTAAAAAAAACAAATTATTAAGCAGAACCCGAAGGGTTCAATATCAATAGCCACAGGTAAAACCTGTGGAAAAAATAAAACAATCAATCATTAATCATCAATCATCAATCATCAATCATCAATCATCATTTATCAATTATAATATATGTTAACACCTCTCAATACCAAAGAAATCTGGTTTATCACCGGAAGCCAGCATTTATACGGCCCGGAAACCTTAGCACAGGTTGCTGAACATTCACAGAAAATTGTTGAAGCTTTTAATCAATCTTCATTAATTCCTGTAAAAGTTATTATTAAACCAACCGTAAAATCAACCGAAGAAATTTTTGAAACATTAACGGCAGCTAATCGTGCGGAAGACTGCATCGGAATTGTAACCTGGATGCATACGTTTTCACCTGCAAAAATGTGGATTCGTGGACTGACCGCTCTACAAAAGCCAATGTTGCATCTTCATACCCAATTCAATCAAGATATTCCGTGGTCTACGATGGATATGGATTTTATGAATCTGAATCAGGCGGCCCATGGAGACCGTGAATTCGGTTTTATGGTAAGCCGTCTCCGTAAAAACAGAAAAGTAGTTGTAGGACATTGGGCAGAAGAAAGAGTTCAAAAACAAATCGGAGACTGGAGCCGCGTTGCAGTAGGTTGGGATGATTGGCAGGGAGCTAAATTCGCCCGTTTTGGGGATAATATGAGATATGTTGCCGTTACAGATGGCGACAAAGTAGAAGCCGAAACCAAATTCGGATTTTCAGTAAATACATGGGGAATCGGGGATTTGGTAAGCGTTGTCAATTCCATTGGTGATGGCGAGATTAAAACTTTAATGGAAGAATATGAAGCTTCTTATAAAATGGCAGAATCTCTTCTTTCGGGCGGAAGCAACAGAAAATCGCTTGAAGCAGCTGCAAGAATAGAATTAGGCTTGGAAAAATTCCTGAAAGACGGAAATTTCAAAGGCTTCTCGGATACTTTTGAAGACCTTCATGGTTTAGAACAACTTCCGGGAATTGCCGTTCAGAGGCTGATGGAAAAAGGTTATGGTTTTGCCGGAGAAGGCGACTGGAAAACAGCAGCTTTAGTTCGTGCCATGAAAACGATGGGACAAGGTCTTGATGGCGGAAATGCCTTTATGGAAGATTATACCTATCATCTCAATCCTTCAAATCCGTCGGTTTTAGGCTCGCATATGCTTGAAGTTGACCCTGTTTTGGCGGTTGACAAACCTTCTTGTGAGATTCATCCGTTGGGAATTGGTGGTAAGGCAGATCCTGTACGTCTGGTATTCAATTCAAGAGGAAATATTGATTCGTTAAATGCGGCGCTGATGGATTTCGGAAATCATTTCAGGCTGTTAATCAACAAAACAAAAGCATTGGAAATTACGGAGGAATTACCAAAACTTCCTGTAGCAAGAGTTCTTTGGAAGCCACTTCCGGATTTATACACGGCTGCAGAAGCTTGGATACTCGCGGGCGGAGCACATCACACATGTTACAGTGAGAATATCAGCGCAGAACAGCTGGAAGATTTTGCAGAAATAGCGGATATTGAGTCATTGGTTATTGATGAAGATACAAAAATCCGTGATTTTAAGAATACACTTAGGTGGAATGAAATCTATTATCGTTAAACTTGCAAAATGATTTAAACTATGAAAAAAATAAGTTATAATCTGATTATTATTGCACTTTTATGTATTTTCGGGTGCAGTAAAAAAGAAAATAATAATCA
This sequence comes from Chryseobacterium soldanellicola, assembly GCF_900100115.1. Classification (GTDB taxonomy): domain Bacteria; phylum Bacteroidota; class Bacteroidia; order Flavobacteriales; family Weeksellaceae; genus Chryseobacterium; species Chryseobacterium soldanellicola. The sequence continues at coordinate 476,115 of NZ_FNKL01000001.1, read as the reverse complement.
GAGCCAAAAAGAGAATATGGAAAAGATACAGGTTTCAGACTACGGAGTGACCGCAAAAGGCGATTCTATTAAAAAATATACCTTAACCAACAAAAACGGGATGACATTGGAAGTCATTAATTTTGGAGGGATTATAACCTCGCTCACCGCTCCCGACAAAAACGGAAAATATGAAGATATTGTTTTAGGATTCACAAAACCTGAAGAGTATTTTAATGGAAATCCTTATTATTTTGGGGCTTTGATCGGTCGTTACGGAAACAGAATTGCCAACGCAAAATTTACTTTGGAAGGTAAAACTTTTGAGATTGATAAAAATGACGGACCCAACAGTCTTCATGGAGGAAAAGAAGGTTTCCATACTAAATTCTGGAATATCGAGCCTGTAAAAGATGCAAGATTTCCAACTTTAAAACTGACGTACACGAGTGCTGATGGCGAAGAAGGCTATCCGGGAAAATTAACCACAACCGTTTTATACACTTTAACAGACGATGATGCTTTGGAGATCTCTTATGAAGCAATGACGGATAAAGCAACGGTTGTGAATCTTACTCAACATTCATATTTCAATCTTTCAGGAAACTTCACAAAAACGATTACCGACCACGAACTGCAAATCAATGCAGATCAATTCTTACCTGTAAATGAAACGTTGATTCCAACCGGTGAGCAAAAAGCAGTAAAAGGAAGTCCGTTTGATTTCACAGTTTCAAAGCCAATCGGAAAAGATATTAATGCTGCCGACGATCAGCTTAAAAAAGGAAAAGGCTACGATCACAACTGGATTCTGAATGGAAAAGGAATGAGAAGCATTGCCAAAGTGTATCATCCTGAATCAGGAAGGATAATGGAAGTTTTAACAGATCAGCCGGGTGTCCAATTCTATTCAGGAAATTTTCTTGATGGAAAATTTGATACTAAAACGGGTGGAAAAAATGAATTCCGAACAGGGTTTTGTTTAGAAACCCAGCATTTCCCGGACTCTCCGAATCAGTCTTCTTTTCCTTCAACAGAGCTGAAGCCGGGACAAAAATATCAGACTAAAACGATTTATAAATTCTCAGTTAAAAAATAGATTATGGGTAACTTATCAACGATCGATATCATCATATTTCTTGTTTATTTTGTGGTGGTAGCAGGGTATGGAATTTGGATTTACAACAGAAAAAAGTCTGCAGCTACAGGCAGTAAAGATTATTTTCTGGCAGAAGGCTCGCTCACCTGGTGGGCAATTGGAGCCAGTTTAATTGCATCCAATATTTCAGCGGAACAGTTTATAGGCATGAGTGGTGAAGGTTTTTTCGTGGGAATTGCTGTTGCAGCTTACGAATGGATTGCAGCGATTGCATTAATTATCATCGCCGTATGGTTTATCCCGATTTATCTTAAAAATAAAATTTACACGATGCCTCAATTTCTGGAAACCCGTTATAATAAATCGGTTTCTCTGATTATGGCTGTCTTTTGGCTTTTTCTCTATGTAATTGTAAATCTTACCTCTATTCTTTATCTCGGTGCTTTGGCGATCGATACTTTGTTGGGTGGAGATAATCTTCATATTATTATGGTTGGATTGCTTCTGATGGCTTTACTGATTGGTTTAGGAGGAATGAAAGTAATCGGGTACACCGATGTTATTCAGGTGGCAGTTTTAATTATCGGAGGTTTTGCAACGGTTTATATGGCGCTTCAGATTGTTGACCAGAGAATTAACGGTGCTGCTGTAGGAAATGCTTTTGCAGGATTCCAGACTTTAATGAATGAAGCCCCGGAACACTTTAAATTAATGCTTGACAAACCAACGACAACCACCACAACTCTGGCAATGCCGGAAAATCTGAATGTTCAGAAATATGTGGTTTTACCGGGCTTGGCAATGTATTTTGCAGGACAGTGGATTGTTAACCTAAATTATTGGGGATGTAACCAGTACATCACACAACGCGCTTTGGGAGCTGATTTGAAAACCGCAAGAACAGGAATTTTATTCGCAGGATTTTTGAAATTATTTATGCCGATCATCGTAATGCTTCCGGGAATTGCAGCCTATGTTTTATATACAAAAGGACATCTGACTGGTTTTAACGGAGTGAAAGACGGCGCGTATTCAGCTATTTTAGGCTTTTTACCAACCGGACTTAAAGGTCTTGCAGTTGCGGCACTTACGGCAGCAATCGTAGCCTCTTTGGCAGGAAAAGTAAACAGTATTTCCACGATTTTTACTTTAGATATCTATAAAAAATACCTGAAAGCAGATGCTACCGAAATTGAAATGGTAAGAACAGGTCGTTGGGCAATTATTATTGCCATGGCTGTTGCTTTAGCATTTACCTGGACAGATGTTCTGGGAATCGGAGGAGAAGGAGGTTTCACCTTCATTCAGAAATATACAGGATTTATCAGTCCCGGAGTTTTTGCGATGTTCCTCCTAGGAATGTTCTGGAAGAGAACAACAGGAGCAGCAGCTTTGGTCGGTGTTCTTCTGGGTTTTTTACTGGCGATTTTCTTCAACAGTTTTGCAGTAGATATTTTCGGGAAAGAGACTTGGCTTTACACTGCTTTTACCTATGAGAAATTAGAAAACGGTGTCGTTCATACGATTACAGAAATTCCGTTTTTAATTAATATGGGATGGTCATTCTTTATCACGGTTGCTGTGATGGTGATGATAAGTCTGGCTGGTCCGAAGGTAAATCCGAAAGCTTTTGCGATTGATGCAACAATGTTTAAGGTAGACAACAGAACATTGGTTATGATTGTCGCAACGGTTCTTTTACTGACCGCACTTTATGTAAGATTCTGGTAATTTTAAAATAAATTAAAATAGGATGTCATTATTGGCATCCTATTTTTGTTAAAAGTTATAATGATTTTGTAATTTTAAATCAAGTTTTGAAAAAATATCTCCTTTTTATCGATACCGAAACAACGACGATCCCGAAACGTTGGGATCTGCCTTATTCTGATACAGACAACTGGCCTTCAGCGGTTCAGGTTTCGTGGATTTTGTATGATGAATTCGACAGACAGGTTAAAAAGGAAAATTTTTATATTGATGATGAAGATTTAAAGATCAGTATATTATCCTTCAGGGTTCACGGAATCACCAGGGAATTTTTAAGCAAAAACGGTAAAGACCGAAGTTTTGTTCTGCAAAAGCTTTCAGACGATATCCGGCAATATCAACCGCTGATTACAGGGCATTTCACAGAATTTGATATTCATACGCTGAGCTGCGATTTTTACAGGGCAGGCTTGGAAAATCCTTTTCAAAAAAGCCATTTTTACTGCACAATGCTAAAAAGCAAAGACTATGTTTTAAATCCTGAAGCTAATTATTTTCGCTTGCCACAGCTTTACGATTTCCTTTTTAATGAAAAAATGGAACATTCCCACGATGCTGCGATTGATGCGGAAATGACAGCAAAATGTTTCTTTGAAATCCGTTCCCGCGGAGAAATTTCGGAAGATGAACTTCAGAAAATCCATCATGAAATAGAATCTAAATTAAAATTTTTAACAGATAAAATGAAATAATCATCATGGAAGAAAAAATTATTTCACTATTAAAAATAACAGAGCCTTTTCATCTTTTACCTGAAACGGTTCTTGCTGAAATCTCTGAAACGCTTATTAAAACAGAGTTTTCTAAAGATACGCTGGTTTATCGTCAGGAAGTGACCGAGATGAAAGGAGTGGATATTATTTCATCGGGTGAATATGAAACGTTCTTTTTTGATGCTGCTGAAAATAAAAGATGTGTTGCGAAACACCATTCTCCTTACTGTTTCGGTGGGATTTCGGTAGTTCTGAATAGAGTGCGGGCGTTGAAATCTGCCATTGCCAAAAAAGGAACTGTGGTTTATACCTTACCCAGAAAAGAATTTTATGAATTGTGCGATGCATATGAAGATTTTTTTCATTATTTCACTTCAGATTTTGGTAAGAAAATGCTGGATGAGGAGTTTTCACATTTTGTAAAAACACCGGCAACTTTCGAGGAAAGTTATTTTGCTGCAGACCAGCTGTATTCCAGAAAAATTGAGAGCATTGCCTACAAAAGTATTGTTTGGTGTGAGGAAAATACCCCTGTTTTTGAAGCTGCTAAAACGATGGCCGCCAATAAGGTAAGCTGTATTTTTATCAAAAAATCGGAAAGTGACGAGATTATTGGGTATGCCACCGATATTACCTTACGGGATAACGTTATCGCCGGTTGTCTGGATTCAAAGATTGCCATTTCAGCGGTAATGGATAACCCGATTGTAAGCATTTCCAGCGAGGCCTATTTATATGAAGCGGTTCTAATGATGTTTAAAACCAAATCAAGGTATCTTTTAGTGAAAAATAAAGAAGAATATGTCGGCTTTCTGAGCAGAAACCGTTTGCTGAGCGAGCAGGCACAAAGTCCGCTGGTTTTCATCCAGTCTGTAAAACAGGCAGAAAATACCGAAGAGCTCCGCAAAAAATGGAAACAGGTTCCGGATATTATCAATCAGCTTTTGGGAAGAGGCGTGCATGGCGAAATTGCCAGTCAGGTCATTACCACGATTGCCGATACGATTACCGGAAAAGTGATAGAAAAAGTCATAAAGGAAATAGGAAAACCGCCTGCGAAATTTGCCTTCATTGTCACCGGAAGCGAAGGCAGGAAAGAGCAGACATTGAGTACCGACCAGGACAATGGGATCATCTACGAAGACAGAGCCAATGAACACCGGGAGATGGTAAGAGCATATTTTCTGAATTTTGCCAGAAAAGTTTCAGACGATCTTAATACGATTGGTTTTGAATACTGTAAAGGTGGTTTTATGGCTAGTAACCCGAAATGGACCCATTCTCTTTCTCACTGGAAAAGAAATTACAGCCAGTGGATCGAAGAATCGGTACCGGAAAATGCAATGAAATTTTCTACTTTTTTTGATTTCCGTTTTATTTACGGTGACGAAAATATTGTACGTGAGCTGAAAACAGGTATCAAAGAAAAACTGGTTTCGCCCAATCAGCTGTTTCTGGCACACATTGCAAAAAATGCGCTTCAATATGAGCCTCCTTTAACTTTTTTCAAAAAAATAAGGACTCAGACCATCGGAAAGTCAGAAGTTTTTGACATTAAAACGGCAATGTCACCAATCGTAGATCTGATTCGTGTTTACGCACTGAAAAATCATCTGGAAATAGAAAATACCGGTGAGAGAATGAAAAAATTGACGGAAATTGGCATTTTCACACAGCAGCAGTATAACGAAATTCATCAATCTTATTATTATTTGATGGCACTTCGGCTTAAAAATCAGGCAAAACAAATTACTATTGATAAAAAAAATCCGGATAACTATATTGAAATTAATAAGCTAACCAGAATAGAACAGGTGACCTTAATCGAAATCTTTAAGACCATTGCCAATTTTCAGTCAGGGATCAAAATGAAATTTACCGGAAGCCTCTAAAGATTAAATTTTAAACATAAACCCTTCAGAAATTTTCTTATTATATTTTTCTTCATCAAAAGTATAAAGAAAAGACCCTTTTTTAGATGAGCTCATATCCTTTTCACTGGTTTTTACAAGAACGTCCAATGCGTTTATCTTGCTGGTAAAATTTCGCTTATCATATTTTTCGTCAAATATCGCTTCGTAAAGATTCTGAAGATCTTTCATTGTAAATTTTTCCGGAAGCAGCTCAAAACCGATAGGTCTTGTGGTTGCTCGCCTTCTCAGTCTAAGAACGGCATCTTTTACCATCACATTATGGTCAAAAATAAGGTCGGGACGGTCTTTGAGGTCAAACCATTTGGCGCTGTATTTTTCATTGATTTGAATGTTATCCTGAATATTAATCAAAGCATAGTATGAAATTGACATTATTCTGGCGGTCGGCTCACGATCAATTTCTGTATAGGTATTCAGTTGCTCAAGATAAATATTTTCCAGTCCGGTCAATGTATTCAGCACGCGGTTGGCAGCCTGGTCAGAGCTTTCTTTATCATCAATAAAGCCACCCATAAGAGACCATTCTCCTTTCTTTGGCTCAAAATTTCTTTGCACCAGAAGAATTTTCAGTTCATCCCCGTCGAAACCGAAAATAATACAGTCAACTGCCACAAAATGTTTAGGATAATTAAGATAATTTTCTTCCATCAAAAAAATGATTTTATGCAAAGTTAAAATTTTTAAGATAGATTTTAATATGAAACGTAAATAAATGTATAGGCTACACTTTATTTTTTTCTTTTAAATTTTTTGAAGAATTATTGCTTCCGGATACTGTTTTGGAGAATTATTTTTATTATTAAAACGATTTATTTACCAGATTCACTATAAATTCTATATGAATACAATGTTAAAAATATGTTAAAGTTTATGTAAACGATTTTATAAAAATTATTTTGAGGGATATTATTTAAATACGATAAGTCTCCGGTATAAATTTGTGATGCCTGTTATGAATAATGATATTTATTTTGATTCTGATGAAATTACATTTATTTAATTGATATTGTATTGTTTGTCTATTCTTGTTTTTTATGATAAGGTAGGGTTTTTTGAAGTTTTTTTTAGGTGCTAGAAATGTTTTTTTTTAATGCATTACTTCAAAATGATGAAAATTGTTTGGAATCTGGTTACTTTCTTTTATTTTTATAAATGTAGAAATAACATTTATTAATGAACAAAAAATCACTGATCTTACTTTTAAGCTTTACTTCGCTTGCTTTTGGGCAGGTAAAGAAAAATGTTAGCTACTTCCCGCTTAACAAAGTTCATTTGTCTGAAAGTGTTTTCAGCAAAGCGATGCAGACCGATGAGAAATATATCTTGTCGATGGATGCCGACCGGCTCCTTGCACCTTATTTGAAAGAAGCAGGATTAAAACCTAAAAAAGAAAATTATCCGAATTGGGAAAATACAGGGCTGGACGGTCATATCGGAGGACACTATATTTCTGCTTTGTCGCTGATGTATGCTTCTACAGGTGATCCAAAAATCAAACAGCGTCTGGATTACATGATTGATGAGCTGGAACGATGCCAGAATCTGTCAGGAAACGGCTATGTATCAGGAGTTCCGAACGGTAAAGCAGCCTGGAAGGAAATTGCCGATGGAAATATCCGGGCAGCAACTTTTGGCCTGAATGACCGCTGGGTTCCTTTATATAATATTCATAAAATTTATTCAGGTTTACGCGATGCCTATTGGTATGCAGGCAACGAGAAGGCAAAAAAAATGCTGATAAAACTCACGGATTGGATGGCTGATGAAGTTTCCGGGCTTTCCGATGCGCAGATTCAGGACATGCTTCGCAGTGAGCACGGCGGTTTGAATGAAGTTTTTGCTGATGTTTACGACATTACAAAAAATCCGAAATATCTAAAACTTGCCCATCGTTTTTCACATCTTGCAATTTTAAACCCATTGTTGAATGGTGAAGACAAACTCACAGGAATTCACGCCAACACACAGATTCCAAAAGTGATTGGTTTCAAAAGAATTGCTGATTTAGAAAATAATAAAGAATGGAGCAATGCCGCCGATTTTTTCTGGACCAATGTTACCCAAAAAAGATCAGCGGTTATCGGGGGAAACAGTGTAAGTGAACATTTCAATCCTATCAATGATTTCAGCGGAATGATTAAAAGTATTGAAGGCCCGGAAACCTGCAACACGTATAATATGCTGAAGCTCTCCAAAGAATTGTATGCGACCAATCCGAAATCATCTTACATAGATTATTACGAAAAAGCTCTCTACAATCATATTCTTTCCACGCAAAATCCTGAAAAAGGTGGTTTTGTGTATTTTACACCGATGCGCCCCGGTCATTACAGGGTTTATTCCCAGCCGGAAACCAGTTTTTGGTGCTGCGTAGGTTCCGGAATGGAAAATCACGCCAAATATGGTGAAATGATTTATGCGTATTCCGATGAAGATTTGTACGTGAATCTTTTTATTCCTTCCATATTAAAATGGTCTGAAAAGAAATTGGTTCTGAGACAGGAAAATAATTTCCCTGAGAATCCATCAACAAAACTGATTTTTGACGTTGCTTCAAAATCAAATATAAATTTAAAATTAAGAGCCCCGGAATGGGCAAATGCTTCAGAAATTACCATTTCAATCAACGGTAAAAGTGTCAATGTTCCTGTAGATGCTGAAGGCTATTTGACTATCAAAAGAAAATGGAAAAAAGGAGATATTATCGAAATGAAAATGCCAATGCACCTTTCTGCAGAGCAGCTTCCTGACCATTCAGATTATTTTGCCTTCAAATATGGACCTATCGTTTTGGCTGCGAAATACGGAAAAGAAAATCAGGACGGACTTTTCGCTGATGACAGCAGAGGCGGACATATCGCGCACGGCCCGCAGATTCCTTTGAATGAAATTCCGACTATTTTGGGCAGTTCAACGTCAGTTTTAAGCCATTTGGAAAACGTTAACGGAAAAGATATGACCTTTAAACTGAAAGGCTTGTATCCTCAAAATAAATTCAGCAACGGATTAGAATTGGTTCCGTTTTATAAAATTCAGGAAGAACGCTACATTATTTATTTTCCGCAGGCGAATCAGGATAAAATTGAAATCATTCAGAAGCAGAAAGCAAAAGAAGAAGAGGAAATCAGAAAACTGGACAAAATCACGGCGGACAAAATACAATTGGGCGAGCAACAGCCGGAATCAGACCATTTTATTGACAGCAAAGATTCCAATACCGGTTATATGGAAGACCGCCATTTCCGTGAGGCAAAAGGCTGGTTCAGCTACCAGATGAGAAACAAAGATAAAAATGCAAAATACCTTTATCTTATTTATTTTGATGCTAACAATAACCGGACTTTAAATGTGGAGATCAATGGAATAAAAGCGATTTCTAAAAATTTCGACGGTAAATCGGGCAGTTCTTCACAATCATTATTAATCCCGATTCCTGAATCTGAAAATCACAAGGAAATTTTAAACGTAAAATTTAATACCAATGAAAAATCGTTGACTCCGAAAATCATTGAAGTAAGGTTGCTGACAGAATTGCCAAAATAAGCAGAAATGAAAAGTGTAAATTTTAATTTGGGCAGCTTTTCCGCCCTCCGTTCCCGCTTTTTTGTTCCGCTTTGCTGCACAAAAAGAGCTCCACTCAGGTCGGGCTGCGAGAGATTCAACTTAAAAATGATTTAAGTTTTTAAATAGATATGAAATTGATATAATTAAAAACTCAGTGAAATTTTATAAGCGCAAACGGCTTTGTGAGCCTTAAAAACAATTAGTTTAAAAAAAACTTTTTGCGCTTAGCTTTCAAAATTATATATTATCAAAAACTGATAATCAGAAAAATTTAAACAAAACAAGAATTAAATATTTAAAATAAATATGGACAAGAAAAATTTCACCAAAGTTCTGGTTTTGCTTCTCTGCACATTCTGCATTTTCATTGAAGCCAAAATCACACTTCCGGCACTGGTTTCAGACGGAATGGTTTTGCAGCGAAACCAAAAGCTCAATATTTGGGGAAAAGCCGATGCAGGAGAAAAAGTGGAAGTGAAATTCCTCAACAAAAATTACAAAACCACCGCCGACCAAACTGGAAACTGGAAAATCACACTTCCCGAGCAAAAACCCGGAGGTCCGTACACAATGACTATCAACGAAATTACACTGAAAGATATTCTCATCGGAGATGTCTGGCTGGCTTCCGGACAATCGAATATGGAGCTGCCGATGCGAAGATTGACCCCGCTTTATGGGAACGAAATCAAAAATGCGAACAACCAGAACATCAGATTTTTTACTGTTCCTCAAAAATATAATTTTAAATCGCCTCAAACTGAACTTGCCGGCGGAAAATGGGAATCGACAAATCCGCGGACTATTCTTAATTTTTCCGGAGTTGCTTATTTTTTTGCAAAACATTTGAGTGAAAAAAATAAAGTTGCCGTCGGAATTATACACGCAAGTTTAGGAGGTTCTCCGATTCAGGCGTGGATGGATGAAAATTCTCTGAAAAAATATACCGAATATCTTGACGAAGCCAAAAAATGGCAAAATGATGAGCTGATAAAATCTACCGAATCTGGCGAACAGGCATTGAGCAAAGCTTGGTATGCCGAACTCGACCAAAGTGATATTGGTTTAAACCAGCATTGGGAAAATTTTGACCTAAACGATTCTGATTGGAAAACAATGAATATTCCCGGTTCCTGGGAAGATCAAGAAGGTTCGTTTGACGGTTCGGTTTGGTTCAGAAAAGAAATTAATTTAACCAAAAATCAGGCAGGAAAAGCCGCATTTTTAAATTTAGGAAGAATAAAAGATGCCGATGTTACCTATATTAATGGAAAAAAAGTAGGAAATGTAACTTACGAATATCCTCCCCGCTGGTATGATATTCCGGCAGGTGTTTTAAAAGAAGGCAAAAACGTCATTGCTGTAAGAATTACCAACGGAAGCGGAAAAGGGCAGTTTATCGCCGATAAACCTTATTATCTTGAAATTGACGGAACTAAAATCGATTTAAAAACCCAATGGAAATATAAAATCGGATCTAAAATGGAAAAAATGGCTCCCGGAACGACTTTTATCCGCTGGAAACCGACCGGATTGTACAATGCAATGATCAATCCTTTAATTAATTATAACATTAAAGGTGCCATTTGGTACCAAGGCGAAAGTAACACCGGAAAACCAAAAGAATACGGCGATCTGCTGACCACAATGATTACCGATTGGCGAAACAAATGGAATCAGAAAGAGATGCCGTTTTTTACCGTACAGCTGGCTAATTTTATGGAACCTAACACTCAGCCTGTGGAAAGCAATTGGGCAGAATTGAGAGAACAGCAGCGTCAGGTTTCGCTAAAAGTTCCGAATACCGGGCTTGCCGTAATTATTGATTTGGGAGAATGGAACGACATTCATCCTCTTAACAAAAAAACAGTCGGCGACAGATTGGCTTTGCAGGCTCTTAAAGTTGCCGATAAAAAAAATATCATCGCAGACGGACCGGTTTATCAGTCAATGAAAGTGGAAGGAAATAAAATCATTCTAACCTTTAAAAATGGAACCGATGATTTTGAACCTGTGTCAGAATTGAAAGGCTTTGCCATTAAAGGAAAAGATGGAAAATACGAATGGGCAAAAGCAAAAATCGAAGGCAATAAAATAATTGTCTGGAATGATACCGTTTCAAATCCCGTTTCGGTAAGGTACGATTGGGCAGACAATCCCGACGGAAACCTTAAAAATAAATCCGGACTTCCGGCATCGCCTTTTACTACAGAATAATCAATTATAAATTATAAATTATTAAAATGAACAACTCATCTCAAAAAATATCTGTCGTTGAAAAAATCGGCTACAGCTTAGGAGATTTGGCAGCCAATTTGGTTTTCCAGACGCTCGTAACATACCTGGCTTATTTTTATACTGATATTTACGGATTAAAAGCTGAGGATGCCTCCATTATTACCCTTACCGTAGGTTTATTGGCCGGATTTGTTTTTAATCCGATGATTGGGGCTTTGGCAGACAGAACCCGCACAAAATGGGGGAAATTCCGTCCGTGGATTTTATTAACGGCCATTCCGTTGGGGGCAGCGGCACTTTTTGCATTCAGCACACCCGATTTTTCTTACAAAGGAAAAATGATGTATGCGGCAATTACTTATTCTGTTTTATTATTGCTTTATGCGGCCAATAATTTGCCTTATGCTGCTTTAAGCGGTGTTATTACAGGCGATATGAGCGAGAGAAACAGTATTTCTTCCTATCGTTTTGTGGCTGTGATGTTCGCGCAGTTTTTTGTTCAGGTATTTATGCTTCCGATTATTTTGTCGGCTGGACACGGCGATAAGGCAGCCGGAATCGAGGTTGTAATGACCTGGTTGGCAGTTATCGGGACGATAATGTTATTAATTACATTTTTCACGACTAAAGAAAGAGTTATTCCAAAACCGGAGCAGGAATCTACTTTGGGAGCAGATTTAAAAGATTTAAAGAAAAACAAGCCGTGGATTATTATGCTGGTAGTTACAGCATTGATTTTCATTACATTGGCGATGAAAGGTGGTTCGTATGTGTATTATTTCAATAATTATGTTGACGAAACTTCGCTTCAGCAGTTTATATCACCGATTACCAATTTCTTCAATTCCATCGGGATGAATTTCTTTGGAGAAGACCCTCGTTCAGCAGGTTTCGGCCTCTTCAATGCAGGCGGAATCATTATGATGATTGTCGGGATTACTTTCTCGAAAAAGTTTGCAGATAAATATGGCAAAAGAGATGCCTTCATCGCATCACTTTTTATATCAACATTATTTGTCTTAGCGTTTATATTTTATCCGCCAAAATCGGTTGGATTAATGTTTTTGTCACAGATTCTACACGGTTTCTTTTACGGCATCGGAACGCCATTACTTTGGGCAATGATTGCAGACGTTGCCGATTATTCAGAATGGAAAAACAACAGACGTGCAACAGCCATTATTTTCTCGGCAATGATGGTCGGTTTGAAGGTTGGCTTGAGTATCGGAAGTTCATTAGTTGCCTATATTATAGGTCAGTACGGTTACATTTCCTCAGAGGGTGCCGAAAATGTCTTGCAGCCGGAAACCGTTTCAGCAGGCGCAAAAATGCTGGTCAGCGTGTTTCCATCCATTCCGTTCTTTTTAGCGTGCGGATTGTTGATGTTCTATGAAATCAACAAAAAAATGGAGATTAAAATCGAGCAGGAACTTAAAGAAAGAAGAAAAGCAAAAGATTAATACTGAAATAAAAATTTGGGCAGCTTTATCCGTCTTCCACTCCCGCTTTTTTGTTCCGCTTCGCTCCACAAAAAGAGCTCCGTTCAAGCCGGGCTGCGTGCAATTCGCTGTTAAAAAGCCTTGTCAAAGTTCAAAACTTGACAAGGCTGGTTGAAAATCAATTTGCTCGCTCAATAAAAGACAAAGAAGGCTTTAGCCAAAATTTATAATAAGTTTCGGGCTAAAATCACATGAAAATAAAAATCTTATGAAAAAAATAGTAGCACTATTAGGAATTTTAACCTTAACCGTCTCCTGCAAAACAGCAGGCACGGTTAGTTCCAACGATTCTCTTAAAAACACATTCAAAAATAAATTCTATATCGGAACGGCAATGAGCCTTCCGCAGATTTACGGAACAGATGTGAAGTCTGTTGAGATTATTAAAAAACAATTCAGCTCCATCGTTGCTGAAAACTGTATGAAATCAATGTTTTTGCAGCCGGAAGAAGGCAAATTCTTTTTTGATGATGCCGATAAATTTGTGGCTTTTGGGGAGAAAAACAAAATGTTCATCATCGGTCACACCTTGATTTGGCATTCGCAATTACCCAAATGGTTCTTTGTAGACAAAGAAGGCAAAGATGTCTCTGCGGAAGTTTTGAAGCAAAGGATGAAAAACCACATCACAACGGTTGTCAGCAGATATAAAGGCCGTGTGAAAGGGTATGATGTTGTTAACGAAGCCATAATGGAAGACGGTTCTTACCGTAAAAGTAAATTCTATGAGATTTTGGGCGAAGAATTTATTCCCTTGGCATTTCAATATGCACAGGAAGCTGATCCAAATGCAGAATTGTATTACAATGATTACAATGAATGGTTTCCGGAAAAAGTAAAAACGGTTACCAAAATCGTTAAAAATTTAAAATCCAGAGGAATCCGAATCGATGGAGTAGGAATGCAGACCCACGTTGGATTAGATACTCCCAAATTAACAGAATATGAAAAAGCAATAGTAAATTATGCTGCAGCTGGGGTAAAAGTGAATGTTACAGAAATGGAAATCAGCGCATTACCTTCGCCTTGGGGAACTTCTGCCAACGTTTCCGATAAAGTAGAATATGAAGCGAAAATGAATCCTTACACCGCCGGACTTCCCGAAAATGTAAAAACAGAATGGGAAAACCGTTATCTGGATTTTTTCAGATTATTCCTGAAACACCAGGATAAAATCAGAAGGGTAACGTTGTGGGGAACGACTGATGCCCAATCCTGGAAAAACGATTTTCCGGTAAAAGGCAGAACCGATTATCCATTACTTTTTGACCGGAATGATCAGACAAAGCCTGTGGTGGGAAAAATTATTCAATTAACAAAAGAGAAATAAGTTTAACATCTAGTTTCTAAAATCTAACTTCTAACCTCTAATTAAAACAATGAAAAAAGCAAAATATCTATTTCCTAATGATTATATGGCAGATCCTTCTGTACACGTTTTTGAAGGTAAATTGTACATTTATCCTTCTCACGACCGGGAAAGCGGAATAGAAGAAAATGACAACGGCGACCATTTTGATATGAATGATTATCACGTTTTTTCTTTAGACGATGTGGAAAACGGCGAGATTACGGATCACGGTATTGTCCTTTCGGTAAAAGATATTCCTTGGTCGGGTAGACAGTTGTGGGATTGCGATGTGGCGTATAAAAACGGTAAATATTATATGTATTTTCCTTTAAAAGATAAAAATGATATTTTTAGAATCGGAGTTGCAGTAAGTGATAAACCTTATGGGCCCTTTGTGCCGGAGAAACATCCGATGATGGGAAGTTACAGCATCGACCCTTGTATTTTTGAAGAAAGCGGAAAACATTATATGTATTTCGGTGGAATCTGGGGCGGACAATTGCAGCGTTACAGAAACAACAAAGCCTTAGAATCTGCTATTCTTCCAAATGAAAATGAACCGGCAATTTCTTCAAAAGTGGCCGTTTTAATTGATAATATGCTTGAATTTGGTGAAGAACCAAAAGACCTTTTAATCCTTGACGAAAATGGAGATCCTTTGCTTCATGGCGACAAGCACCGCTTTTTTGAAGCCTCCTGGATGCATAAATACAATGATAAATATTACTTTTCATATTCTACCGGTGATACGCATTTAATTTGCTATGCAACCGGCGACAACCCGTACGGGCCATTTACTTTTCAGGGAGAAATTCTGACACCTGTTGTAGGCTGGACAACCCATCACAGCATTGTTGAATTTAAAGGAAAATGGTATTTGTTCTTCCATGATTCAGTTCCAAGCGAAGGAAAAACCTGGCTCAGAAGTATGAAAGTAATCGAATTGGAATATGATGAAAATGGTAAAATAAAAACCATTGAAGGATTGGATGATTAATCTATAAAAAAGTTCCAAAGAACCCGGAAGGGTTCAATATGAATAGCCATAGGTGAAAACCTATGGAAAAATGTGAGATAGAATACACAAAACCCGAAAGGTTCAACATCATTAAATGTAGGTATAACCATAAAAAAGTTTTCAATGCAAAAATTCCGACTTTATATTTTAGTATTTCTAATGATTCCGTTTGCAGTTTTCGCAGAAGACGGAAGTCAGCTTTGGCTTCGGTTTCCGGCAAAAAATGGAGTTACGGCAGATAAAATCATTTCCAAAGGAAATAATCCTACCTTGAATATTGCTAAAAAAGAATTGATAAATCATTGGCAAGGTCAGGAAATTGAACTTCGAACCGATAAATCATTAAAAAATCTGAAAGGCGGTTATACCATAAAATCAGTTCAGAATAAATTGGTTATTTCTGCTGAAAAAGAAATCGGATTATTGTATGGCGTTTATCATATTCTGCGTTTACAGCAAACCAATTCTGCGACAACAAATCTGAATATTACTGAAAAACCTTCCTACGATGTGAGAATTCTTAACCATTGGGATAACTTGGACGGAACCATTGAGCGCGGTTATGCCGGGCATTCGCTTTGGAAATGGGAAGATTTACCTAATACCATTTCGCCCAGATATGAAGAATATGCAAGAGCAAATGCATCCATCGGAATTAATGCGGCCGTTCTCAACAATGTGAATGCATCTCCAAATATGCTCAGAAAAGATTATCTGGAAAAAATCAAAGTGTTGGCAGATATTTTCAGACCTTACGGAATCAAAGTTTATCTATCTGTTAATTTCTCATCGCCGAAGGTTTTAGGAGGATTGCAAAATTCAGATCCTTTAAATAAGGAAGTTCAGAAGTGGTGGAAGGATAAAGCCTCCGAAATTTATAAATTAATTCCTGATTTTGGTGGTTTTTTGGTAAAGGCCAATTCTGAAGGCCAACCGGGCCCACAAGATTATGGAAGAACGCACGCGGACGGGGCCAATATGATGGCCGATGTTCTGAAACCTTACGGTGGAATTGTGATGTGGAGAGCATTTGTCTACAGTCCGAGCAAAGATGACCGTGCGAAACAGGCTTATCTTGAATTTATGCCTCTTGATGGTAAATTTAAAGATAATGTTATTATTCAAATCAAAAACGGACCCGTTGATTTTCAGCCTCGTGAAGCTTTTAATCCGCTTTTTGGAGCCTTAAAAAAAACTCTCGAAATGGTTGAATTCCAGATTACTCAGGAATATCTAGGGCAAGCCAATCATCTGGTTTATCTTGCGCCCTTGTTTAAGGAAACTTTAGACAGCGATACTTATTCTGACGGAAAAGGTTCCACGATTGCCAAAATTACGGACGGAACTTTAAGACCAGCAAAATTAACCGCAATTTCTGCTGTTGCAAACATTGGTGAAGATAAAAACTGGACGGGTCATCATTTTGCCCAAGCCAATTGGTATGCTTTCGGACGTTTGGCCTGGAACCACGATTTGACTTCGGAACAGATTGCTGATGAATGGATTAAAATGACTTTTAACGATAATGAAAAATTCCTTAATCCAGTAAAAGAAATGATGCTCACTTCAAGAGAAACAGCGGTAGATTATATGATGCCGCTTGGTCTTCATCATATTTTCGCAGGTGGACATCATTATGGGCCGGAACCGTGGGGCAATTACAAAGGCGGAAGACCTGATTGGTCACCAGTGTATTATCATCAAGCTAATGAAAATGGACTTGGTTTTGACAGAACAAAATCAGGAAGTAATGCCGTGTCACAATATTTTCCTCCACTTAATGACATCTACGGAAATATCAAAACCTGTCCGGAAAACCTTATTCTCTGGTTTCAACACGTTCCATGGGATTATCAGATGAAAGACGGAAAAACCTTATGGGAAGAATTATCATACAAATATGATACAGGCGTAAAAAACGTACGCGAATATCAAAAAATCTGGGACAAAATGCAGTCTTATGTGGATGAGGAACGATTTCAGCATATTCAGTCAAAATTAAAAATTCAGTCAAAAGATGCTGTCTGGTGGAAAGATGCTTGTCTTCTATATTTCCAGACTTTTTCAAAGATGCCGATTCCTTATGATATTGAAAGACCGGTTCACGAGCTGGAAGATTTGAAGAAGATCAAACTTGATATGGGACATCATAATTAAGATTTTCCAACTTGAAATAACTTAAATAATTTTAACATTATATTTTATGAAATTTTTTATTGATACCGCCAATTTAGAGCAGATAAAAGAAGCTAATGATCTCGGAATTTTGGATGGCGTTACGACCAATCCATCATTGATGGCGAAGGAAGGAATCAGCGGCACAGAAGCTATTTTGCAGCATTACAAAGATATCTGTGAAATTGTTGACGGTGCTATTTCAGCCGAAGTCCTTTCTACAACCTACGAAGAAATGATTGCAGAAGGTGAAACTCTTGCAGCCATTCATCCGAATATCGTTGTGAAAATCCCAATGATAAAAGACGGCGTAAAAGCTCTTAAATATTTTTCCGATAAAGGAATCAAAACCAATTGTACCCTGATTTTTTCCGCAGGTCAGGCACTTTTGGCAGCAAAAGCAGGAGCGAGTTACGTTTCTCCGTTTTTGGGAAGATTGGATGATATTTCGACTGACAGTTTGAATCTTATTGAAGAAATCCGTCTTATTTTCGATAATTATGGCTTCGAGACAGAGATTTTAGCGGCTTCTGTAAGACATAGTATGCACATCATTAATTGTGCAAAAATCGGTGCCGATGTTGTGACTTGTCCATTGCCTCCGATTTTGTCATTGCTGAAACATCCATTGACAGACAGCGGTTTGGAGCAGTTTATTAAAGATTCAAAAAAATTGAAATAATTATGCAGCACAATATGAATTTAAATTGTCTCTGATTTATTAATGAAAAAAAGCATAAATTGCAGTCATCTATGCAGGAGAAATTAATCAGACATACGAAGGAGGCGTTTCTATCAGCCTTTCAATCTGACCCGGAACGAATTTTTCTGGCCCCGGGAAGAATTAATATTATTGGCGAACACGTTGATTACAGCGATGGTTTTGTACTTCCGGCCGCTATCGACAAACATATCTGTTTTGCTGTAAAAAAGCTAAATAACTCAGAAAGCTGCACTTTTTTTGCTGTAGATTTTAACGATTCTTTTAGCTTTAATACCAACCAAAAACAAACTCCGGTTTCACAGACCTGGGTTAATTATTTATTGGGTGTTTTCAATGCCATTCAGGAAAGCGGAAAAGCTATCGGAGGACTGCAGATTGCTTTCAGCAGTACAATTCCGATGGGTTCAGGTTTGTCGTCTTCAGCAGCTTTGGAATGCGGATTTGCTTTTATCCTCAACGAAATTTTTAATTTAAATTTATCTAAAAAAGATTTAGCGCTCATTGGTCAGAAATCCGAACACACTTTTGTTGGGGTTAAATGTGGAATTATGGACCAGTTTGCCTCTGTTTTCGGCAAAGAACATCAGGTGATAATGCTGGACTGCAATTCTCTGGAGCATCAGTATTTTGAGGCTAATCTCGAGGGTCACAGTCTGGTTCTTTTTGATAGTTGCGTAAAACATACACATCTCACTTCCGGCTATAACGACCGACGAAAAGATGTTGATAAAGGAAAAAAGAAATTATGGGAGAAATTTCCGGAAATAGAGAAGTTCAGAGATTTCAGTTTTTCAATGTTGGATGAAGTGAGGCCAGAAATAGGAGAGATATCCTACAAAAGATGCCTTTATCTTTTAAAGGAAATCAAGAGAGTTGAAAAAGCCGCCAAAGCTTTGTCAGAAGGAGATACACGATATCTGGGTGAGCTTCTTACCGAAACACATTCAGGGCTTTCTACTGAATTTGAAGTGAGTTGCAAGGAACTGGATTTTATGGTAGAGGAAACTTTAAAAGAAGACGGCGTTTCAGGCGCAAGAATAATGGGCGGCGGTTTTGGCGGATGCAGCATCAATCTTATTAAGGATGAAAATGTTGATGAAGTTATTAAAAATATCAGTGCGAAATACAAAATGTATTTTAACATCGAAATGAAGGTGTACCGTGTAAAAATATCAGATGGAATCAAAGAATATAAAAGAAATGAATTCGTCATTTAATCAGAAAAAACATCCTCACAGAAGATACAATCCTCTTTTGGATGAATGGATTCTGGTGTCTCCGCAACGGGCCAACAGACCTTGGCAGGGACAGACTGAAAGAGTTACCGAAGACCAGCTTCCGGCACATGATGAAAATTGTTATTTATGTTCGGGAAACCTGCGTGTTAATGGTGAAAAAAATCCTGATTACACCGGTGTTTATGTCTTTGACAACGACTTTGGCTCCCTAATGAAAGATGATGTTGAATTTTCTGATGAAAAGTCGGATTTTTTTACATTAAAACCGGAACGCGGGATTAACAGAGTGATCTGCTTTTCGGAAAACCACAGTCTCACTTTACCGGAAATGGAAGCAGATGATATTAAAAAAGTTGTGGATGTGTGGCAGGAACAATACGAAGAGTTAGGTTCTGAAGATTACATCAATCACGTTCAGATTTTTGAGAACCGGGGAAGTGTGATGGGATGCAGCAATCCGCATCCTCACGGCCAAATCTGGGCACAGGCTTCAATTCCGTCGACAGTTTTGAAAACACAGGAAAATCTTAAAAAGTATTTTGAAAAAAATGGAAGCTCGCTTCTGGAAGATTATCTCAAAAGAGAATTGGAAGTAAAAGAAAGAATCGTTCTTGAAAATGAGGATTTTGTGGCTTTAGTTCCATTTTGGGCAATCTGGCCTTATGAAACAATGGTTGTCAGCAAGAGAAAAGCTGAAAATATTCTGCAGTTTTCTGATTCGGAAAAACTTTCCTTAGCAAGAATATTGAAAGATTTAACCACAAAATACGACAATCTTTTTGAAATTTCTTTTCCATATTCTGCAGGAATCCATCAATCGCCAACAGATGGAAAATCTCATCCTGAATGGCATTTTCATATGCATTTTTATCCGCCTTTATTACGGAATGCAGCGGTGAAAAAATTTATGGTCGGCTATGAAATGCTTGCCGAACCGCAACGTGATATCACGCCGGAACAGAGCGCAGAAATATTGCAGAATCTTTCGGTTGTACATTACAAAAGTGATAAATAAAAAGAACTTAACTTTGCATCCTACATTTTAATTGATTTACCCTCGGGAGATTTCAGGGGAATTATGTGTAAAGAATACTATTATGAGAGATATTAAATTGATTGTCACGGATATGGATGGTACCTTTCTCAATTCACATTATGAAGTGAGTCCTGACTTTTCTGCTGTCTTTAAGGAGTTGAAAAAAAGAAATATCTTATTTGTGCCTGCGAGTGGCAGACAAATGCCGGGGATTACCCAATATTTTGAAGACATTAAGAATGACATCGGTTTTATTGCAGAAAATGGAGGATATGTTATTTATAAAAATAAAGAACTTTTTGCAGATAAGTTAGAACATGCATTTATTGTTGATATTACCGCGGCCATTCGTGAAATTCCTGGTGCCAGGGCTGTTTTGTCTGCAAAAAAGAAAGCTTATTATGAAAGTGATGATCAGCAGTTTGTAGAGTATTTTACAAAATATTATACTGAAAATCAAAAAGTAAATGACCTGGGAGAAGAAGTTGATGATGATGTATTCAAGATTGCAGTTTATCATCCTGAGGGTTCTGAAAAGAATCTTTACCCTTTCCTTAAGAAATTCCGGGAGAATAATCTGGAAGTAGTTGTATCCGGGAAATACTGGCTTGATATAATGAATAAAGACATCAACAAAGGCAATGCGCTGCAAAAGTTGCAGAATCTTCTGAATATCTCGCCCTCCCAGACCATGTCTTTCGGAGATTACATGAATGATATCACAATGCTTGAAAGATCAAAATATTCTTACGCAATGGAAAATGCTCATCCTTCTGTAAAAATTGCCGCCAGCTTTTCTACACTTTCAAATGACGATTTTGGAGTCTTAAAAACGATTAGTGAATATTTAAGTATCTAATTCCAGAATTGTGACAAATGCAATTTGCTGCGTTAAAAGACCTTATTTTTTAACTTTAATTGATGAAAGAGTTAGAAAAAATTACAGTTTATAAGATTCAACGATAACACAGAAGATATTGACGTAGAGTCTTCAATCCATTTTCATGAATTAAACTAAACATAAGGAATAATATGCAAATAACAAATGCGTTAGGAGTTAAAAAAAACCGGAAAGAAAGTGAATTATCACATCTTTCCGGTTTTGTACCCAGGACCGGGATCGAACCGGTACTCCTAAGAACTGGTGTTTGAGACCAGCGCGTCTACCAATTCCGCCACCTGGGCTGGTGTTACCACGCTTTTAATTGGTGTGCAAATATATAAACTTTTCTTAATACTCAAAAATATTTTGATGAAAAATTTTTAAAATTCTATCTCCAAACCATCGTAAGCAAGGTGCATTCCGGTCGGAAGTTGTTTATCTTCAACATCATGTAATCCTAAATGATGGCTGATGTGAGTTAAAAATAATTGCTTAGGCTGCAGCTCTTCAAATAGCTTAATCACATCCGGAAGAATAAAATGCGCAGGATGAGGATCAAATTTTCGAATGCAGTTTAAAACTAAAACATCCAAATTCTTCAATTTTTTCTTTTCCGTGTCAGAAATAAAGCCGGCATCTGTGATGTAAGCCATATTTTTAAATTTATATCCGAAAACAGTAATTTTATAATGAATTACTTCAATCGGAGTAATTTCCGTATTTAAAACAGTGAAAGTTTCGTTTTCAATTTCATGAAGGTCAAATGCCGGAGCTCCCGGATATCTTACGTCTGTAAAAGCGTATGGAAAACGGTTTTTAACCTCATGGCCAACCCTTTGATAACAATAAAGAGGCATATTTTTTCCACTCTTAAAAATAAGCGGGCGCATATCGTCAAGCCCGATCACATGGTCGTTGTGTTCGTGCGTGAGCAGAGCAATATCTATGTTGCTTTCATGATTTAAAAGCATTTGCTGCCTGAAATCAGGTCCGCAATCAATCAATATTTTTCTGTTTTCTTCCGTAGTTACCATCGCGGAAGAGCGAAAACGATTGTCTTTGGGATTTTTTGATGTACATACTTCGCAAGTGCAGCCAATAACGGGTACGCCCTGGGAAGTTCCCGTTCCTAAAAATTTCAACTTCATTTTCTTTTGAGGTTGGTTTAATTTTGGTAAATTTACGAAAAATTTAATGTCCTAATGTATCAGAAACTAACTCCTAAACAAAAAGCATTAACAATTAATCTAGATCCTACTATTTATGGTACTTTCGCGGAAATTGGAGCAGGGCAGGAGACTGTTCGGCATTTTTTTAGAGCAGGGGGAGCTTCTGGCACAATTGCTAAGGCGATGTCTGCTTACGACAAAGATTTTAGTGATGCCATCTACGGAAAAGAGGTTAAAAACAGATACGTTACCCAAAACAGACTTCGAAAAATGCTTCGCTATGAAGTTGCTTTAATTGAAGAAAGGATTTCCAGAGAAAACAACCCGAACAGAAAGTTTTTTTCTTACGCAAATACGGTTACTACCATTAATTTCGACAAGACGGTAAGAGGTCATGGCTGGGTAGGAATCCGTTTTCAGGTGAAAGAAAATGAAGATTATAACGAAATTGTAATCCACGTAAAATTCAATGAAAATGATGCGACTTTACAGCAGGAAACTCTCGGGAATCTTGGGGTAAACCTTATTTTCGGAGCTTTTACTTATTTCGATAACCCAAGAAGACTGATCGAGTCTCTTTACGATGATGTGGCAACCGATAACCTTGAAATTGATATGATCGATTTCAGCGGACCGGCTTTTGCCTATGTTGATAACAGGCTGATGTCGTTACAGTTGGTAAAACATGGAATGACTGATGCGGTGATTTTTAATTCTCAGGGAAACAATATGCTTCCTGCGGATATTTTATATAAGAAAAATATTTTTGCGGTAAGAGGTAGTTTCAGGCCCGTAACAAAAGTGAATATCGACATGCTCCAAAACGGCCTTGAAATGTTCATGCAAGACGCAGCCTGTACACAGGAAGAAACGGAAGTTTTAATTGAAATTACCATTTCAAACCTTCGTGCAGACGGGGATATTGATGAGCGTGATTTCCTGGACAGGGTGGATGTTCTCGGAAAATTAGGATATACCGTAATTGTCTCAAATTATTCTGAATATTACCGACTTATTGATTATTTTGCTTCCTATACAAGTGGAAATATCGGAGTTGCAATGGGAGTAAATAACCTGTTGATGGTGTTTGATGAAAAATATTATAAAAATTTATCTGGTGGAATTCTGGAGGCTTTCGGTAAGTTTTTCAGAAACGGAATGAGAGTCTATTTGTATCCTTACAAAGATCCTGAAACTCACGAATTGCTGGATTCTGATAATCTTAAGGTCGAAGAAAACCTGAAAGAGCTTTATAAATATTTCAAGCATAACAATCGTATTGTTGACATTAAAAATCACAATCCGGAATTCCTGGAAATATACTCAAGAGAGATTTTGAGAAAAATAGCCTGTAACATCAAAGGCTGGGAAAATCAGGTTCCTGAAGGTGTTGCAGAGATGATAAAAGAGCGTGGAATGTTCGGCTACAAAGAAGAGCTTTCACTAAAACAATTCTCTTAAAAACAATAATAAAAATGTCAGAATTAAAGAAAAGACTTTCGTCAATCCTTGAAAGTCCGAAACATAATACAGAAGAAAAACTTCAGAAAGTTTGCCATTTGCTGGATCAGGAAATATCTTATTTCAACTGGACAGGCTTCTATTTCAAAAACGGCGATAAAGATGAGTTAAAGCTCGGGCCATACGTTGGAGCACCGACAGATCACGATATTATTCCTTATGGAAAGGGGATTTGCGGACAGGTTGCGGTTTCCAATGAAACATTTGTGGTTCCGGATGTTCATCAGCAGGATAATTATCTAAGCTGCTCCATCGATACAAAAGCTGAAATCGTAGTTCCGATCTTCAAAGACGGAAAAAACATCGGGCAGATTGATATTGATTCTCATACAATTGATCCTTTTACAGCTGAAGACAGAGAATTACTGGAATGGCTTTGTAACGAAGTTTCCAAGATTTTATAATTAAATTCTTATAAAAGTTATTTAAAATATTGACTCCGGCTCGAAGAGCCGGAGTCTTTTTATGTTTATCGAAGAAATTTTACTAGAATTTTATCAATAGGAACGGGCTTTAGCCCGTTTTATAATTAACAATCAATCGGCTTTAGCCAAAACTTAAACTATCAAAATATTGGTGCTATCTGTGAAAATATTTGTGGAATTTGTGTTTAAAAAGAAATTGATTCTACCTCAGAAATCAATCCTTTGAAATAATCCCCACATTTCGCAATATGCGTCCCATACCAGGAAAAAGCCTCTCCATCCACGATCATAATCTTTTTATCGGGATAAAATTCTCTTAATTCTTCAATATGTTTTTCTTTGAAAGGAAAAGGTTCGGAAGAAAGCATGATCAGTTCAGCTTCAGCCAGATCTTCAACCTGAATTTCAGGATAACGTTTTTTATCTTTAAAAATATTCTCAAATCCGATTTCCGTCAAAATTTTATGAATAAAAGTATCCGAACCGATCGTCATATAAGGATTTTTCCAGATCAGATAAGCTACTTTTATTGGTGAATCAATTTTTGCCTGATTCAGAACATCATAAATTTTAAGGTTGAATGATTGCGCTTTTTCTTCTTTATTAAAGATTTTCCCTAAATTTTTCAGCAAATAATAATTGTCTTCAATATTTTCAACATTCGTGACAATTACTTTAAAATCCTGCATTAAAGCCTCAACCTGTTCTTTAACATTTTCTTCTTTATTGGCAAGAATTACATCCGGTTGTAATGCTTTAATTTTATCAATATTAATATTTTTCGTTCCACCGATGATGGCTACGTTTTTTACTTTTTCTTCAGGATGAATACAGAATTTTGTTCTTCCGATAACTTCATTTTCAGTTAAGCCCAAATCGAATAATGCCTCGGTAATCGAGGGTACAAGAGAAACAACTTTCATTTTACGGTTTTAGATGTTGCTTAAAATTACAAAAGTTTTCCGGTTAAGAAAAGTCCGGCCACTGAGAAATAGATAATTAAACCCGTAACGTCTACCAAAGTTGCTACAAATGGTGCGGAAGAAGTCGCAGGGTCAAGTTTTAATTTTTTTAATATAAATGGAACCATTGAACCTGAAAGTGTTCCCCAAAGTACGATCAATACTAAAGAAACGCCCACGCTTAAGCCTACAAAAGGCCAATACATTCCATAATTAAAGATTCCTGTTTCGTGCCAGATCATGATTCTTAAAAAACCAATGATTCCGAGAACTCCACCAAGAAATAATCCTGTAAAAATCTCTTTTTTCATGACGTACCACCAGTCTTTTAAGCCAATTTCCTGAAGCGCCATCGCCCTGATAATCAGTGTTGCAGCCTGTGAACCGGAATTTCCTCCGCTTGAAATAATCAACGGAACAAATAAAGCCAAAACAACCGCTTTTTGAATTTCATCTTCAAAATAACCCATTGCAGAGGCGGTCAACATTTCAGAGAAAAATAGGATAATCAGCCACATTCCTCTCTTTTTTACCATTTCGATAAGAGAAGTCTGTGTATAAGGCAGATCCAGGGCTTCAAGACCCCCGAATTTTTGAATATCTTCGGTATTTTGTTGTTCAATCTGATCGAGAATGTCATCAATTGTTACGATTCCTACCAAAACTCCGGCTTCTGTGATGATCGGAAGGGCAGTTCTGTCGTATTTTTCAAAATACGTAACGGCATCTTCTTTTGAAGTAACAGTGGTAATGGCAACGAAATGATTGTCAGTCATATCCGAAATCAAAGTGTCTTCTTCTGCCAATAATAAGCTTCCCAAAGCAATATCATCGATCAGGCGGTTTCTTTCGTCAACCACATAAAGATGGTTCATTGTTTCCACTCTTTTTCCCACTTTTTTGATCTGCTGGAGACATCTTTTGACCGTCCATTCTTTTCTGATCTGGATATAATAAGGAGTCATCAAACGCGCAATGGAATCCGAATTATAGCCTAACAATTTTAAAGCAATCCTTCTTTCCTGCGGGTTAAGATGATTAATTGAATATTTAATCAGTTCATCCGGGAAATCCTCAAACAATGCGGTCCTGTCATCGGGAGTCATCGCATTCAAAATCTCGGAAACTTCATCGCTTCCGATACTTCTTATGGTTTCTTCCTGGAAATCAGGATCTAGATGAGAAAAAACTTCCGCTTTGTATTCTTTCGGAACTTTCAGGAATGCCAACAGTCTCTCGTCAGCATGAAGGGCACTGAGAGTTTCGGCAATATCGGCAGGGTTGAAAACAAGTTCGTCTCTGGAATTCAAAACGTCATTTTTTTGATATGCAAAAATAACCCAAATTTTTAAGACTGGCGAATGATGTGCGAAATTTAAGGATTAATTAAGCGTAACGTAAATCCTGAATTGATAATAACGAATTGTCAATTTTTAGTTATTACACTAAAAATATTAATATTGAACTGAATTAAAACCCAATCTCGGAAGAAGGTTTTATTTTTCTCAATTTTTTAAGAATATCTTTAATAGCTCCGTTGGTTCCTATTTTCACGGAATTTACCGTTGAGCCGAGCAACCGGATATTTTTACGGTATGTATCGTAATCGGTTTGTGTTAAAAGGTTTCCTTCGGCGTCAAAAAGTTTCATGCTTACCACAACCTGGTTGGAGAAAACGTATTTGCCGATTCCTACTTTGAAGTATTTCACTTTTGGAACTACGGCAAAATCAGCGTCATTATTGATGCAGTAATCCACAATGGTCTGTTTGTCAATGCTGTCAAAAGAAACCTGAACTTCAGTTTTCAGCATTTTATTTTTTCTGCCGCTCAAATTATCGGAAACGGCACTGAAAAAGGCATTATTCGTAGGCTCTTTGATTTCCTCAATATCGGGATTTACCTCAGGATTGAAGTATAGGACTTTCTTGGTCTTATTATCGATGTTTTTCTGAGCTTTTATCAAAATTGTACCGACCAATAAGAGAGAAGTAAATGCTGTAAAAATTAAAACTTTCCTCATTTGTAATTCATTTGCAAAATTACTGTCTTTTAATCGGATGGCATAATTTTTTTAAGAACTTTTTAACATTTTTTTCTATTAAATTCAATATACGGAATCAATAATGTTTGCGGAATCGAAAAATAATTGTAATTTTGCAGCCGTTACATAATAATCATTAAACAATATTGGAATGTACTTAACAACAGAAAAAAAAGCGGAAATTTTCGCAAAGCACGGAAAATCTGCACAAGACACAGGGAGCGCTGAAGGACAGGTAGCTCTTTTTACTTACAGAATCAATCACTTATCTCAGCATTTGAAGGCTAATCGTCATGACTTCAATACTGAAAGATCTTTGGTAAAATTAGTAGGTAAAAGAAAAAGCTTATTGGATTATCTTAAGAAAAAAGATATCGCAAGATATAGAGCAATTATTGCTGAATTAGGTTTAAGAAAATAATCTACAAAGATTTTCAAATAGAAGCAACTTCGAAAGAGGTTGCTTTTTTGTTTTCGGCTGTTTAATTTTAAATACATAATTTATACTTCGTTTTTGATAAAATTTAAGGTCATTAATTGATATTTTACTGCTAAAAATTTAAAAAATCGTTATAATATATTACCTTTGCAAACGAAAATTTAAATAGTTTAAATATTAATCGTACTCATACGGAGTACAAGAGACGAAAATTTATGAGTATACCTCAAGCGTTTACAGAAACGATTACTCTTGCAGACGGCAGAGAAATCACAATTGAAACAGGGAAGCTGGCTAAGCAGGCTGACGGATCTGTGGTAGTAAAAATGGGCGGAACAATGCTTTTAGCAACAGTTGTGGCCAATAAAGAAGCAAATCCTGGTGTAGATTTTTTACCATTAACAGTAGATTACAGAGAAAAATTTTATGCTGGAGGTAAAATTCCCGGAAACTTTTTCCGTAGAGAGGCAAGACCTTCAGATCAGGAAATTTTAACAATGCGTTTGGTAGACAGAGTTCTACGCCCTCTTTTCCCTGAAGATTTCCACGCGGAAGTTCAGGTAATGATTTCATTAATTTCTTATGACGGCCAGTCTATTCCTGATGATTTAGCCGGTTTAGCGGCTTCTGCTGCGATCGCAATCACGGATATTCCTTTTAACGGGCCAATGTCTGAGGTAAGAGTGGTAAGATTCGACGGTCAGCTTTCTATTAACCCAAGTTATGAAGATCTTAAAAATTCAGAGCTTGATATTATGGTTGGAGCGACTAAAGATTCAATCGTAATGGTGGAAGGGGAGATGAAGGAGATTTCTGAGCAGGAAATGCTGGAAGCAATCATCTTCGGTCATGCTGAAATTAAAAAACAAATCGAAGCTCAGGAAAGATTAGCTGAAAAAGTAGGCAAATCTTTACCAAAAAGAGAATATTCTCACGAAAATCACGATGAAGCGATCCGTGAAAAAGTGTGGAAAGAAACTTACGATAAAGTATATGAAGTAGCAAGAACTCCTTCCGGTAAAGAAGAAAGAGGAGAAAAATTCAAAGCGGTACGTGAAGAATTTTTAGCGCAGTATGTTGATAATCCAGAAGAATTGGAAAGAGTAACTCCTTTCGTAAAAGTATATTATCATGATGTAGAAAAAGAAGCCATGCGTCAGATGATCTTAGAAGACAATATCCGTCTTGATGGTCGTGATCCTCAAACGATCCGCCCGATCTGGTCAGAAATTGACTATCTTCCGGGAGCTCACGGTTCTGCAGTGTTTACAAGAGGTGAAACTCAGTCTTTAACGGCTGTAACATTAGGTTCTGTAAAAGATGCAAACATGGTAGACAGCGTAATGGCAAATTACGACGAAAAATTCTTCCTGCATTATAATTTCCCTCCATTCTCAACAGGTGAAGCAAGGCCTTTAAGAGGAACTTCAAGAAGAGAAGTAGGACACGGAAACTTGGCCCAGAGAGCTTTACAGGCAGTTATTCCTGCTGAAAACCCATACACGATCAGAATTGTATCTGATATTTTAGAATCAAACGGTTCGTCTTCAATGGCAACAGTTTGTGCAGGAACATTAGCATTAATGGATGCGGGTGTACAGATTACAAAACCGGTTTCAGGGATTGCAATGGGATTGATCACGGATACAAAATCAGGTAAATTCACCGTGCTTTCTGATATCTTAGGAGATGAAGATCACTTGGGGGATATGGACTTTAAAGTAACGGGAACTGCAGACGGGATCACGGCTTGCCAGATGGATATTAAAATCCAGGGA
The DNA here is from genome assembly GCF_900100115.1 of Chryseobacterium soldanellicola. GTDB lineage: Bacteria > Bacteroidota > Bacteroidia > Flavobacteriales > Weeksellaceae > Chryseobacterium > Chryseobacterium soldanellicola. The sequence continues at coordinate 446,557 of NZ_FNKL01000001.1, read as the reverse complement.
CTTTCTATGGACATCATGGAAAAAGCTTTAATGCAGGCAAGAGACGGAAGATTACACATTTTAAATAAAATCACAGAAACAATCTCTGCACCAAGACCGGATGTGAAGCCTCACGCTCCGAAAATGGTTGTACTGGAGATTTCTAAAGATTTTATCGGTGCGGTAATCGGACCTGGTGGAAAAATCATTCAACAGTTACAAAAAGATACAGATACAGTTATTGCCATTGAAGAAGTTGGTGAAATCGGACGTATCGAAATTGCAGGAACAGACAGAGAGAAGATCAACGCTGCTATTGCAAAAATCAACGAAATTACTTTCGTACCTGTAGTAGGTGAAGTGTACCAAGGAAAAGTGGTGAAAGTGATGGATTTCGGTGCTTTTGTAGCGATTGCAAAAGGAACGGAAGGCTTACTTCACATTTCTGAAATTGAATGGGCACGCCTAGATAAAGTACCTTATAAAGAAGGTGATGAAGTAGAGGTGAAATTCATGGGTTATGATGACCGTAAGAAAATGAAGCTTTCCCGTAAAGTTTTGTTGCCAAGACCTCCAAGACCGGAGCAAAAGCCAAGACAGGAACAACAACAGGCCAGACCTGAAGGTGATAAACCGACAGAACAGGCTTAAAAATATAAACCATCGAAATTTTCGGTGGTTTTTTTATTTAAAACAGAAACTATTAAGGTCTTTAAAATATATTGAGATTCAATTATTTATCTCGGCAAGCACTTGTTTTGTATAGATATTTTACGTATATTTGTTGCTTAAAGATATTCTCTGCTTTGCAGTGTTGTGATTATTTAGAATACAATTTTCTCAGTTTTCAATTTTTTTCAGTTCTCTGAACAATCAACTCAGACAAATAAAAGCAATTAAGAAACTTTGCATCTCTTTTTATAAAGAGGTATTCATTGTAAGGTTTTATTACCTATCTTTAAAGTAAAATAACTTCAGAAACAATTAAATTTTAAAAAATATATGGCGGATTCTTTCTCTAAAAAAGAAAATTTTAAGAAAAAAGTTCAAAAACAAAAGGAAAAAGTAATGCGTCGTGAAGAGCGCAAATCAAGCAATGACAAAGGAAAAAGTCTTGACGAAATGTTTATGTATGTAGACTCAAACGGTCAGCTCACGACGACACCTCCTGATAATGTTGCTTATGAAATCAATCCTGAAGAAATACAGCTTGGGGCAGCTCCTATTGAGGCTGAAGAAGTTGTAAAATCCGGGATCGTTACATTTTTTAGCGACAAAGGTTATGGATTTATCACAGAAGATAAAACGAAGGAAAATCTTTTCTTTCACACCAATAACTGTATTGACGAGATTAAAAAAGGTAATAAGGTATCATTTGAAAAGGAAAAATCTCCTAAAGGTTTTTCTGCAGTAGGTATTAAATTAATCAAATAATCAAATGTTTCTGGAGATACGTTTTCAGGAAACATTAAAAAATATAGAAAAAGCTCCTAGAAAGGGGCTTTTTTTATGCAATTCATTCTTCTATCTATTTTCATAAATTTATTTATATTTAAACAAAAAAACATATGAAAAAACTGTTGCTCTTGTCGCTTCTTAGCTTTTCTGCTTTTACATTCGCTCAAACCGTAAATGATGTTCCCCTGAAAGATATTGACGTAGATTATGTACAGATCATCGGAACCGGGCGTTCTTTAAGCACAAAAGTAAATGTGGAAATTGATTTCGGGCAGGAAACAAAATCCATTTCTTTTAAAAACGGAACAAGTATTAAAGACGAAAGAGGAAGAAATATCAAATTCAATTCTATGATGGATGCCCTTAATTTTATGTCTGCCAACGGATATGCCTTCCAATTTGCATATACGACTAATGATGAAAAAGATCAGGCGATTTACTATATTTTAAAGAAAAATAAATAATAGATTGTAATTTTTAATTAATAAAAAACCACCGAAATTTTCAGTGGTTTTACAATGTTTTAATGATATAAATTCTCTCTGATTTCAATCAAAATTTTCGTTGTTTTCTCCACATCAGGAAAATCCGGAAGCGTGGAAACAGCGTGATAATGCTCGATAGACTGTATCAGATCTTCCGCTTTTTGCATGACGGCTTCATACGGCCAGTTTCCGGCTTTGATGTCTAATAATTCATCCCGGTTTTCTACCCGAATGTTCAGCAAACCGGTTTTGAAAATCTGTTCACAAGACTGCAAAAGACGAATCGTGTGCATCATATTTTTGCTGTCGTAGTTTTGTCCGTGGTTCTGATTAACGTTGTAGCGGTCTTCATTTCTTTCGGAAATCCAGTTTACTAAATAAGCAAAACTAAAATGAAAATACTTAATTTGTACCTTTGCAGTAAAGAATTTTATAAACTTTATGAAAAAATATTTTAAGGAATACACCGAACATTTATCTGCAATAATTTTACTGTTTTATATACTTGGGTTTAGTTACCAGTATTGCTATTATCAATATTTTGATATTAAAATACAATACTATGTTGCTTTAACTGATATTATTTTTCAATCAATAGGTAATGTTTTAAAGTCAGCAGTTATATTTTGTTTAATTAATGTGACTTTGGATATTATTTACGATTTGTTTTCAGCAAAGTTTTTAACGAGAGCGAAAAATAAAAATAAATACGACAGAATGACTGAACAAAAAAAGAAACGTGTTGATCGTTATTTTAAATATTCGGTTGAAAAAGTAAGACCTTTCTACACATTTATTCTGCTGTTTATTACAATGGTTGCAGGTATTTATATTTTTGATGATAAGTTTTATTTTTTACTGATCTTATTACCTAATTTAATTTATGGTACTTACAAAATAATACCTAAAGAAAATCGAGAATCCGATAAAACTTTTTCATCTGTTTTAGGCGTAATGCTTTTTATTATTTTGCTGGGATCTTACTGTTATTGGGGCTATTCAGAAGCTTCTGACGTTAGTAACAGTTACAGTTCTAAGGTTATAAAAACCGATAAGATATATACAGGAGATAATAAGCATAAATTTATTGGAGAAACTTCTCAATATATCTTTGTTTTAAATAAAAATAATGATGTTGTTACAGTTATTAATAAAGGCAATTTGAATGAAATGAATGTCGAACCGAACAGATATGAGATTGAAGATATAAGGCAAAAAAAGAAACAAATTGATGCTTTTGCAGATAAATATATTCATAAAGAAGTACCAAAAGAACCGATTAAGAAGAAATAAAAAAAAGCCTTTTTAAAGGCTTTTTTTTATGTGCGTGTGTGTTTTTTCTTTACATTTCGCTTAGATTAATCTTTACAATTAGTTTTGGCGATTATATAAATAGTATTTTTTATATTTTTCAGAAATATAATTTATATTTTTTGAAGAATGTTCTGTTTCACTTATTTCAACAAGCTTTTCATAAAAAGATTCTCTTTTCCCTTTTAATTTTATTTTGTTAAAGTTTTCCTGAAATTGTTTATTATATGTCCAACATTCATTTAAAATATTCTCATAATCATGATTTTTTGAAACTTCAAGCTTTTGTTTTTCTTCATCTTTATCTAAAATTGATTTTTCAATGTTTTGTAATATTAGATATTCATTTTTTATATTTTCATCAATTTCTTCGTTCTTTTCATCCAATGAAAAAATTCCAGATAATTCAGTTTTGATGTAAAAGCTATTTTGTACAAAGTCGGAATCAAATACAATTATTTCTTCTTCACTTCGATTAAATCCATCAATCGAGCAATTATTGAAGGGACTTGAAACAACTTCATTTTGAGAAAGGTTGTAAAATAGACGAGCAATTGTTGACTTTCCAGAACCATTATTTCCAAAAAAGAAATTCACCTTTTTAAGATCGTTTATCTCAACCGGATTTTTATAGGAAGCAACTTGATTGAGTTTAATTCTTGTTATCATAAGTTGAAGATTGTTATTAGTTTATGGTAAATATAATGTGAATGTACCTAAAAACGACTACGGATTTCCGTAATCGCTCAATTTATATTGCTAATATCTCCCTAAAAACCCTCTCCATCTCATTTTTGTCAGTCTTTCCCGCTGATAAACTTTTCGCTCTCTCCTCATTATCTCTCACCATCTCCTCTAAAAATCCAAAAAGTTCCCAATCATTTGCATGCTCATAAGATTCTCCTTTTGTAGCTTTTAAGGCAACAAGATTTTCTATTTTCGTTCTTGTAAAATCATCGACTAAAACCAACAATTCACTGAACAAAACTGGCGGAACAGTTCCTTTTTCTGCTATCCATTTTCCTGTCAAAGCCGTTCGAAGGCAGTAGAAATAACTTTTCAGTTTTACTTCATCGGTTCTGCAGGTTTCGAGATATTTTTTGCTCATGCTCAGATAATGGTAAGAAACCGCTATCGGAGAAAAACAGGAATCTGCTAAAGGTTTAAAAAGTTCATAAAACTTTTCGTTTTTCACATAAACGATAGGAGAGTAGAACCAACTCAATAAAGCCGCATTCGACTTTAATAAGAGGTGAAAAGTCTTTCGCAAGTCCCATCCGGAACCGTCCAGATCATCTTCGGTCATGAATTCTATCGTTTCATCTTTATCCCACGGCGACAGATACCAGTCTTTTTCGTGTCGATAGATAAAACGTATGTCGTAATCGCTGTCAGGAGACGCAAAACCCCAGGCTCGGCTTCCTGATTCTACGGCAAGAAGTATTTCTATGTTTCTTTCTGCCTCTATTTCTTTTAATTTTTCTAATATTTTAGGTGTCATTTTTTTTGTTTTTTAATTATAAAACGCTGTTTTTTTCGTTTACTTTTAAACCTTAAGCATAAACTTTGTCATTCTGAAGGAATCTAAACTCTTATTATTAAACTATATTTAGATTCCTTCGGAATGACAAAGTGGATGGATATTAAAAGCACATAATTTGAAATAATGTCTTTCAATAAAAACAAACTATGCTTTTCTAAATTTCTTCTTTTTCTTCCAAGGCGCATTCTTCTGAACATCCCCAGCCATAATACATCCGTAAGGCATCACTTCATCCAACACTTCACAAAGTCCGTATTCTTCAATCTGCGCTCTCACGTTTTTGGCGCTTTTATAAGCGGTCGGAAGCTCGGAAATATCAATTTCATTCGAGAAAAAACGGATATCTAATCCTTTGGTTTCTTCTTCAAAAACTTCTTCAATGGTTTTATGAGCCAGTGATTTTTTATGCTGCGTTCTGCTGAAATTTCTTCCTGCTCCATGTGGCGCAAAACCAAGATTTCTCTCATTGGTTTTTCCCTGAACGATCAAAACAGGTTCTGACATATTCAACGGAATCAATCTTGGTCCCGTAATATCAGGCATAAATTTATCATCAAGCGGAGTCGCCCCTTTTGCATGGTAAAACAAATCCCCATCCTTGAATACGAAATTATGTTCGTTCCAGTATCGATCTTCTTTTTTGATATTCATTTTATGTAAAACCGCATCGTGAATAGAAGTATGGTTTTCTTTTGTCCAGGTTCTTATCAATTGCAAGGCTACCCAATAGGATTTTCCTTCTTCTGTTTCGTACGGAATCCAGGCGTTTTCTCTTAATGTTTCAGGAGAAATTTCCTGTCTGAATCTATTCGCGACTTTCATTCCTTTATCGTATAATGCGGCTCCCGGAGCTCTTGATCCGTGGTGCGTTACCAACATGGTATTTCCCGTATTTTTTGAAATTCCGACGAACAGGAAATGATTTCCATCTCCCTGAGTTCCCATATGCGAACGCGCGATGCTGATTAATTTTTCATCATTCAAAAAATCATTTTTTCTGAAAGCATCCATTAATTCCTGAGACATTTCCATTTGCTCACCTCTCGGTCTTCCTCCGTATCCAAAGTGCGTAATTGAATGTGCTGTATCCAAAACTTCTTTAGGATCAGCTTTTCCAAAATCGGTCAGCATTACCGAACAACAGATATCTGCGCTATGAAATCCGGGGTGAATGGCATTTTTCGCCACAACAACTCCACCAACAGGAATATGACCTTCAGGACCTGTCGGACACGCATCAGGCATGATTGCGCCTTCAATCAAAGTTGGAGTTTTCATCAAAACTTTCATCGTATTGATTACTTTTTCCACGTTATCATTTTCGCTTTCGTGTTCAGCTCTGATGTTGATGATAAAATCTTTCGGCTTTTCATAAAGCGGAATCAATTCTGGTTGTTTAAATTTCTCCAAATAGGCAGTAATTTGATTTTCATCTAAATTATTTTCGTTGATATAATTGATGGCTTCTTTGAACCATTTTGCTGATCTGTAGCCTAATTCTATTAAGTTATTTCCGTTAAATTCCATATGTTTTTTCATTTTGTTGATGCAAAGTAATAATACAAGTATGCAATGTTTTTGCGTAGATAAAATTATTTTAATTATTTTTGATGAAAATATTTAGAATGTTATTTGAACAATTAGAAAAATCAGCGGAGGAAATTCAGTTTAAAGATGTTATTGCTTTTATTGATGAACATTATGATTTTACTCCGACAAAATTCACCAACGGAACTACGGTAAATGAAGCAGATCAAAATAATGGTTCTTGCAAAGTTTTCAGTTTTGGAAAGTTGAATGCCCTATCTAAAGAAGAGGTTTTACATCTTTTTGGAGATTTTTATAGAGAAGACGTTTTGAAAAATCCTGAAGGAACAGATCATCAAAACATCAGAAACTTCATCGAATTCGGCTGGGACGGGATTTCTTTTGAAGGTGAAGCTTTGAAGAGAAAATAATTTTCGTGGAAACAAATCGTCAAACTAATCACAATTTTGTCATTCCGTAGGAATCTAAGCGATTAATTGTAACGGAATGACAAAATGGCTCTTACTTTTTAACCACCCAATCAAAAATTCACGAATCTCGCCACCTCTCCAAAGGGAATTTTCTTGCCTCAATCTTAAACTTAACCTCACTGTATGTCCTCCAACAAAAACGCTCTTATCCGCTACAAGACCTTAGATAAATGCCTTAAAAACAAATATCGGCAATACACGTTGGAAGATATGATCGATGAATGTTCCGAAGCTTTGTTTGAATTTGAAGGCAAAGAATCCTTTGTAAGCAAACGAACCGTGCAACTTGACCTGCAGAATATGCGCAGTGAAAAATTCGGGTATGAGGCTCCGATTGAGGTTTACAACAAAAAATTTTACCGATACAGCGATCCGAATTACAGTATTCATAATATTTCTGTCAATGAAAATGATCTGAAGGCGATGAATAATGCGGTACAGATTTTAAAGCAATTCAAGGATTTTTCAATGTTTAAAGAGATGAATGGCGTGATTCAGAAATTAGAGGATTCTATTCATGCGACCAATCAGAAATCGATCATTCATTTAGATAAAAATGAGCAGCTGAAAGGGTTGGAATATATTGATATTCTATATGATGCGATTTTAAACAAAAAAGTTTTACATATTCTTTATAAAAGTTTTACGGCAAGAGAATCAAACAATTTTGTAGTGCATCCGCAATTGCTGAAGGAATTTAATAACCGTTGGTTTCTTATCTGTCTTTATAAAGGAAAAATATACAATTTGGCTTTAGATAGAATGGAAAACATTCAGATTGAAGAAAAAATAAAATATATTGACAAAAATCTGGATGGTGACGAATATTTTAAAGATATTGTCGGTGTTACCGTTTCAGAAACAATGGCGCCGCGAAATGTCATTTTTTTTGTCGATTCTTCTAATGCGCCTTATGTCAAAACCAAGCCTTTGCATAAAAGCCAGGAAATCGTAAGTGAAACGCAAGAAGGAACGGTTTTCAAAATTTGTGTTCAGATCAATTATGAACTGGAAAGGCTCTTGCTAGGCTTTGGAGACTGCCTGATCGTTCATAAACCCAGAAAATTGCGTTTGAGAATGGAGGAAAAATTTAAATCCGGAAGCCGTAATTATCAAAATTTAGTCATTCCTGATGATGAAAATAATTCATAATTTTTGTCTTGTGGCTTAAAAATTGTAATTGTTATTCCAAATCCAACATTATGAAATCAAGAATATTAAAAACAGTAATTGCCGTTTTGGCACCTTTAGTAATAGAATTTGTTATTAAAAAAATATCAGAAAAATTGGATAAAAAACAACCGGAAACTGAACCCAAGCAGCTTCCCGCATCTAATTAAAGTAGTTTAAATTTGAAATTATAAAAAGAGACTGTTCAATCTGCAACAGTCTCTTTTATATTATACAAAGTCGTAAATTCCGTTTTTCCAGCCGAGGACTTTAGAAGAATCCGCTTTTAGCCAGTTTTTAAGAATGGTAGCATATACTTTTCGGAAATCTTCGGTATAAATTAAATCTCCTTCATTCAGATTCTGTAAATCAGGAAGTTGGTTTAAAAGGCCTTTCTTTTTTAATCCGCCACTCACGAAAAACATCTGATTGGCAGTTCCGTGATCGGTTCCGTTGCTGGCATTTTGGGCAACGCGGCGGCCAAATTCCGAGAAAGTCATCAATAAAATATCTTCAAAAAGCCCATTACTTTTCATATCGGCGACGAAAGATTTTACGGCTTCATTAATGTCATTAAACAATTTTTGCTGCCTTTCATTTTGATTGACATGAGTATCAAAACTTCCTACCGAAAGATAATAAACCTGCGTGTTAATATCAGATTTTATCAACGATGCAACAGTTTTGAAATCTTTTCCCAACTGAGAATTAGGATAGGTTTGTTCGCTCTTTTTTGCTTTACTTTTTTCAAAAATATAGTCTGCATTATTGATTGTTGAGCCTAAAGTCTGGTACAAATAGGAAACCGTTTCATCATCATGATGATGGTCGTACAATGATTTGAAATACTTTTCCTGACTGGTTTGATATAATCTTTTGGGATCTTTAAAGGCAAATGCTTTATTATTTTCACCTTTTAAAGCTAAACTTAGCATATCATCAACTTCCAAAGCCTGCGTCGGATGATCACATCTGTAGCATTCTTCATCCAGAAAACGACCCAACCAGCCGGTTTCCAAATATTCGTCGCTTTTACTTGCGGAATGCCAGATATCCATGCTTCTGAAATGGGATTTATCAGGATTCGGATAGCCGACATTATTCATAACTGAAAGTTCTCCGTTGTCAAAAAGTTCCTTGAAATAGGAGAGCGCAGGATTGATCCCCGCTTCATCATTCAAGGGTAAAGAATCGGTTATCGCAATTTTATTTCTTTCTTTAAAATAAATATCATTTTTTGTAGGAATAATGGTATTTAAACCATCATTTCCACCTGTAAACTGCAGCACTACAAGTATTTTTCGGCCTGGCTCCAAAGCTTCGTCTAAAGTCATTGATTTCAGGAAATTAGGCATCAAAAGCGATGCGGTAGCCAATGAACTTATTTTGAGGAATTCTCTTCTTTTAATTAGCATAATCTTAGGTTTTAGTATTAAAGGATTAGTTGATAGTTTTAGGATAGCTTTAGTCTAAATCCTAAGCCCTAAAATCTAATCCCTCAATCTACATTAACTGATATTCAGGGGTTGACATCAGATTGATGACATTCATTTTCACGCTTTTATCTGAAAAATTGTTGACCGTATTCATATCCAAAGAATTTTGGGTTTGAATTAAATAATCCTCAACTTTTTTATTGCTTAACGTCTTTTCAACACGTGCCCAGTCGATCGTGATATTTGGATTTTTAAAAGATTTATTTAAAGCGGTTTCGCGCGATTTCATTCCCATATCGATATCGTCGTCTTGTCGAGGCGTGTATTCTAAAGGCCGTAAACCCGACCAAATTTGTGGAATTTGCAGCCTCAGCATTAAAGTCGAGCTGTCAATCCATGATTTTCCGTTCGGCCAGCCCGCGACATTGGGTGGATAAAGCAGCATTTGCCCCAATAATTTCTGATAAACGATGAGATTTTCAGGATTTTGAATATTCATGGGGAGCGTTCGCATCATTCCGACCATCAATTCTATGGGGGATTTTATTTTTTTGCCGATATTTTTTTTGTCGTAAAACCATGGGCTTGAAAAAATTTCATTCATCAGTTTTTTAATATCGTAATTTGATTGGTAGAAGTTTTCGCTTAATTTATTGACTATATTTTCATCAACATTTTCATTGACGAAAAATTTATAAATTTTAGTTGTGATAAACTTGGCAGTGGCTTTTTGTTCAAGAATAATATTTAAAGCGTCGGTTCCTGTAAAATTTCCTGTTTTTCCGAGAAATGTTTTTATGTCTTCATCATGCTGTTTTACTCGCTCTACAAAATTTCCTTCTTTATCGTAACCCCATCCTGTAAAAGCTCGGGCGCCTTCCCGGATGTCTTTTTCAGTGTAATTTCCGCGTCCCATGGTGAAAAGTTCCATGACTTCACGGGCAAAATTTTCGTTGGGATGATCTTTTTTATTCTGTTGATTATTCAAAAAATTAAGCATTGCGGGAGCCTGGCTTACTGCAAAAAGAAGATCTTTAAAATTGCCTAAAGAATTTTTCCTGATGACATTTAAAATCTGTCTGTTGAATTTCGGATTCTGAACTCTTGATGCAAAATGCCCATGCCAGAAAAAGGCCATTTTTTCTCTCAGCTGATCTTTGCTGTTAACCATTCTGTCGAGAAAATTAAGGTTTAATTCATTATTTTGATCTCTGTTGATCTTTTGGATTTCCTTTCGCTTTTCTGCCGGGCTTTTGTCATTCATATAATCAATGGTTTCGACATCCGGAGTGTCATAATTGACTTCCACAAAGGGTTCTTCTTTAAATAATTCATTAAGTAAAGCTTTTTTGTCTCTATTTTCCAGATCTGCAAATTGGTTGATTCCCGGCCCGAAACCCGCCCGCCAAAGGAGATGCTTATTATTTATCAATGAAGAATTCATCATACCCGAATTTTTATTTTTGATGCAAATTAGGAAAGAAGGTTAAAATTAAAACGGATTAACAATTATTAATATTGCCGTTGATAGATGGTCTTTAGTAAATATCTAACTTCTAATATCTAAAAATCTAGACTCTTATTTTTTAAACAGACATTTAAAATTGAAGTTAATTTAATTAATTGATATTCATTATTTTGTGAATATTATGAATGTTAAAATGAGAGAAATAGCCTTTGTTGGCATGATTTTTACATCTAATCACATAGTAAAATTTAAAAATCAGAGTTATGAAAATGTTTAAACAAGCAATCTTGCTGGCCGGAATTTTAACGGCAGGCGTAGTGAGCGCTCAAAGTGCACAGATGAACAATATGATTAAGGTGGGGGCAAATGCTGGTTTGGCGGTTCCTTCGGATAACGTTTCTGCTTCGGTTGGTGTAGATGTTGCGTATCAAAACCTTATCACACCCGGATTTGGGCTAGGTATTGCGACTGGTTACACTCATTACTTCGGGAAAAGTGCCAACGGATATGATAATAATGACGTTGGAGTGGTTCCTGTAGGTGCTTTGATCAGAATTTATCCAAAACAGACCGGTTTTTATTTCGGGACTGACTTAGGATATGGTTTTCTTGTGGGTGATGATAAAGTAGCTGCCAACAGCACGGTTGACAGACCGGACGGCGGTTTCTACATCAAGCCGGAAATCGGATATCACAACAGAGACTGGAATTTCTTTGTGCAGTATCAGAAAGTATTCGTAGGAGATAAAGGTGATTTGCCAAATCAGGACTACAATGTGGGGAACATTGGTGTCGGATTCTCTTACAATATTCCATTAGGGAAGTAGTTAAATTTAATATAAACAATTATTAGCCAAACCTTTTCAAAAAAGTGAAAAGGTTTTTTCTTTCCCTGTATAATTTCCGAAAACAATTATTATATTTGATAAAATTTGCGATTATGAACTTAAATCCAAAATTTCCGCTTTATTTACCGGGAGTGAAGAACGGTAATAATGACAATGTTTCTATCATCGGGGCAAACCTTCGTGAAGATATTTCCACTCTGGCATATTTTATATCCGGAAATGGTGGTCTTGAAATAAAAGTACAAAAAAATTATCCTACCAAAGAGCATTCTTCTTTTTCTGAGATGTTGAAAAAATTTATCGACGAAAATCAGATTGAGAATGTGAAACGTTTGGGAATGGCAGTTCCGGGACCGGTTCTTCAAGGGAAAAGTAATCCCGCAAGACTTGGCTGGAATCTTGATGTAGAAGATTTCAAAAGAGATTTTGGGTTTGAAAGAGTAGAAATGCTTAATGACCTTGAAGCCTCTGCCTACGGAATGGGATTGCTGGAAGACAGCGATCTTGATCCGATCTATACAAGCGGCCATCTTGAAAAAGGAAATGTAGCCATCCTTGCGCCTGGAAATGGTTTGGGAGAAGCAGGATATTTCTTTGACGGTAAATTCCTTAGACCTTTCGCAACGGAAGGAGGACACTCAGAATTCTCACCAAGAACAAATGTTGAGGTTGAGTTTTATCAATTCTTAAACAACATTTACGGAATTGTAAGCTGGGAAAATGTACTTTCAAAAACAGGATTATTCAATATCTATAGATTTTTAAGAGACGTAAAAAGACATCCGGAGCCGGAATGGCTGGCAGAACGTTTCTCAAATGCCAACGGAAACTTCGCACAGGAACTTTACAGAGCTGCTGTAGAAGACGATGTGCTGATCTGTAAGATAGCTTTGGATACTTTCCTTGAATTTTTGGCAAGAGAGGCAAATAACCTTACTTTGAAGCTTAAGGCAACAGGAGGTTTATTGATTTCAGGAGATATTCCTCAGATGATGAGAGCTTATATTAATAAAGATAAGTTTTACGAAAAGTATAAGATAAGCGATAAAATGGAAGATATGCTGAGAAATACCCCAATCTATCTCATCAGGACAGATAGTACGGGATTAAATGGTGTAGCACTCTATACTGCTTATTATCAAGAATAAAAAAAGCTCCGAAGAAATTCGGAGTTTTTTATGCCCAAGATTATTTATAAAAATAATTGTTTTATTGATGTACATCAACGAAATCTATCAAACGAGATGACTACATTTGCATCAGTAAATAACAAACAAGTAAATAACTTATTTAAAATGAAAAAAATATTTTTATTAGCAGTTGTAGCTAGCGGTTTAGCTTTCGGACAGTCTAAAAAAGTGGTAGCATCGGACGTTCACTGGTGGGGATACAAAGTGGCAAAATCTGAGGCAAGCTCTCATGATGGTACTGTAAAAGTAAAATCCGGGGATATGGTAATGAAAGGAAACCAATTGGTTGGAGGTACTTTTGTTTTAGATATGACTACGATCACTTCAACTGACCTTACAGGGGAATATCAGACTAAATTAAACGGTCATCTTAAAAACGGAGATTTCTTCGAAGTTGAAAAATTTCCTACTGCTACTTTCAAAATTACAGGTGTTAAGAAAAATAATGATAAAATCTACAGCAGCTTAGTAACAGGAAATCTTACAGTTAAAGGAAAAACTGAAGCAATTTCTTTCCCTGCTAAAATTTCTTACAGCAAAGGAGTGGTAAGTTTGGTATCAAACAAATTCACGATCGACAGACAGAAATTCGACGTTGCTTATAAGTCTACAATGCAGGATGTTTTTGTGAAAGATGACATCGATATGCTTGTAAAAGTGACTGCTAAATAATTTAATCAAAAAAAGATTGTTAAAAGTGTAGAAGTTCTACACTTTTTTTTATTTTTGTTGAATTGTAAATAAAAAAGAATGAAAAGATTACTATTGTTTGCTATGATGTGTGTAAGCATATCATTTGTTTTTGCCCAGAAGAAAGGGGATAAAGTGGTAAAAGTTACTTCATCAGAGATCAGATGGTGGGGATATAAAGTTGTAAAAACGGTTGCTTCATCGCATTCAGGAACGATAAAATTGAAAAGTGGAAAGTTCAATTTTGATCATACCGTATTGGTTGATGGTGAGTTTGTCATTGATATGAGAAGCTTAATGGCAGGTGATGTTTCGGAAGAAGATCAGATCAAATTAACGAATGATCTTAAAGGTCCTAATTTCTTTGATGTTAAAAAATTTCCGCTTGCAAAATTTCATTTAACTAAAATTATTCCTCTGGCAAACAGCGAATACAATTCTACCGTGTATGGTGATGTCACGATCAAAGGCGTAAGAAAAACGATTACTTTCCCGGCAAACGTCTATGTAACGCAGTTTACGGTAGTAATTGAGTCTGCGAAATTCTCTCTAAACAGAAGAGATTTTAAAGTATTCTATCAGTCTTCATTAAAAGATTATTTCATCAAAAACGAAATGGATATTCAGTTTAAAATTTCAACAGAAAAGTTGGATAACGAAAACAGAACACCTGTAAAAAAGAAATAAAATAAATTTTTATATACCTGAAAGAGTGATTTTTTAATCGCTCTTTTTTTTGTTTGAATATTTTTAATTAAGATTAAATATTTTCAGCATTAAATTTCGATTTTTACTGTTTGTTTAGAATGTTATTTTGTTTTATTTTAAATTATTTGCATAAAATAAATGTATTTTTTATGTATTGTTTGTGAATTTTAAATAATTTATTGAATTATTTATATTTAATATGATTATTTTTCTCATATTTGCTAAACTTAATATTATGAAGGTGTACATGTAACTATTACAAATACGCTTTTATGAAAAAACAAATTATCATTTTCACTCTTGTCTGTTTTTCAAGAGTATGCTCTCAGGTCGGTATCAATACAACTTCTCCAAAAGGGGTGTTAGATATTGTATCGACAACATCGGCTATGGTTATTCCGCGGTTGCCAAATCCTCAGACGATTGTTGCGCCTGTAGAGGGTATGTTGGCTTATGATTCTACCAACAAAACAATACGGTATTATGATGGTACCGCCTGGAGTACACTTTTTTACAGTCAAAAGCAGACAAAAGCCAATGAAGGAGCCGTAAAAATAAATGCAGGAGGAGCAGGTGCAGGAACCAAGCCCAATTGGGCAAATGTTCCGGCTAATACCACAAAACAGGTGGTTTTTTCTTTGCCATTAGTCTATGCTTCATCACCTACTACAAGCTGGCCTGAGAATTCAACGATCGCTGATTCCCGTATTTACAACGGAAATCAATTTATCGAAAATGGCGTTTTAGGACAGGTTCACCTTTGGAGATTGATCGTAAACTATACCAAAAGCTCCAATATTTTAAGCCAGGATATTAGATTTATTCTGAGAAATCCTTTGTCCGGCTTTAGAGCTGAGGTAAGTGGGGTTATTCCCTCCAGCAAAACAAGCGGGATTTTGGTGTATAGCTTTAATACTATTGCTGATGGTGCCAGTTTACCTGCGCCATTGGGAACGGGTAATGGTTATGTTTTAGAATGGATCGGTTCAGATGATATCACATCATTGTCCATCGACAGTGTAACCAGGATTTCCTATCACAAAGACTGATTTTACTCTTAATTTAACAATAAAAAGCATCCCAAATGGTGCTTTTTTTTTATTTTAGTAAGATGAAAATTTATGTAGTAAGCGGGCTGGGTGCAGATTACAAAGTGCTGGAAAGAATTGAGCTTTCCGACAAATACGAGATTGTTTTTATAGACTGGCTGATCCCCCGGCAAAATGAAGATTTTTCTAAATATGTTGAAAGAATGGCGGAAAAAATTGATGATTCTGAGCCTTTTCATTTATTGGGGTATTCTTTCGGAGGCATTATGGTTCAGGAAATTAATAAAATAAAGCCTGCCCGGAAAGTAGTGATTTTAGGAAGTATAAAATCGGATAAGGAAAAGTCTAAATTAATCCGGGCGGGCCAAATCACCAGGATTCCCAAGGTTTTACCTCTTCATTTTTTTAATGATAAAGCTGCCAATATATATTCTGTGGTAAGAAAATTCTTTGATCCTAAAAATCCCAGGGTAATGCAATATTTCAGGGTAAGAGATCCATATTATCTAAAATGGTCAGTTGAAAAAATTTCAGACTGGAAATTTGAAGAAGATCCCAATGTTATTCAGATATTGGGAGACCGGGATATTGTTTTTCCGATTAAAAATTCTAAACCTAATTACATTATTAAAGGCGGAACTCATCTTTTCCCTGCAACAAAATACAAAGAAGTTTCAAAAATTTTAAAAGAAGTTTTTGATTGATATTTTATAATTTTTAAAATTAATATTAAAAATTTTAGGGGTTTGAATTAAAAAAATATGTTTTTTATAAAATTTATTACTACTTTTGATAGGGTAAAGCTAAATTTTATGAAAATAGGATTGAAATGGATAGTTTCATTTTCCATTATTACACTAGTCGCCATTGGTGGTTTATTCTGGAGCCCGTTAGCAGATTTTCCAAATACAGGCGAATTTTTAAGTGAAGATAAAATCGTCGGCGCAGATGTTGCATGGATTCTTGCGGCGGCCGGACTTGTCCTTCTCATGACACCCGGACTTTCATTTTTCTACGGCGGAATGGTCGGTAAAAAAAACGTTATATCAACCATGCTGCAAAGCTTTATCGCATTGGGAGTCATCTCGATTCTTTGGGTGGTGATCGGCTTTTCTTTATCTTTTGGCGATTCTTTAGGCTTTACAATTAATGGAATACATTACGGAATCATCGGAAATCCGTTAAGTTATCCGTTTTTTAACCGTGTGGGGGTTTTACCTCATAAAATGATGGCTCCAACGATTCCTTTTGTGCTTTTTGCGTTATTTCAGATGAAATTTGCCGTCATCACACCAGCTTTAATCACAGGTTCTTTTGCGGAAAGAGTGCGTTTCGTTTCTTATCTTTTATTCATGGTGCTTTTCAGTATTTTTATTTATACGCCGCTCTGTCATATGGTTTGGCATCCGGAAGGTCTTTTAAACAAATATTTTGGGATTAAAGATTTCGCGGGCGGAACGGTCGTTCATATGAGTGCCGGTTTTGCAGCATTAGCGGGAGCTTTAGTGGTAGGAAACAGGAGAAATCCGCATCACGAGCCTTCCAATATTTCTTATGTTTTATTGGGAACGGGAATGCTTTGGTTCGGATGGTTTGGTTTTAATGCAGGCTCGGCTTTAAGTGCAAATGCAACAGCAGCGATGGCTTTTGGAACAACAACGATTGCTTCCGGTTCTGCAATGATGACCTGGATATTTTTTGATAGAATTAACGGAAGAAAAATTTCCGCTTTGGGAGCTTGTATCGGTGCAGTTGTCGGTTTGGTGGCCATTACACCTGGTTGTGGGTTTGTTTCAATTCCTGAAAGCCTTTTTATAGGATTTATCTCCGCGATTGTCTCTAATTTGATGGTCAACTGGAAAATTTTAAAGAAAATCGATGACACGTTGGATGTTTTCGCCTGTCACGGCGTTGGCGGAATTATGGGAATGATCCTGACCGCAATTTTTGCACACGGAGAAAACGCCAGTTTGCTTCATGGCGGTTTTGAGGTCTTTGCTCATCATATGATGGCATTGGTTTTTGTTTCGTTGTTTGCTTTTTTTGGTTCATTACTTTTATATAAATTGACAAACAGCATTATTACATTAAGAGTTTCTGAAGAATCAGAGGAAATGGGACTTGACAGATCTCAGCATGAGGAAAGCCTTTGCTGAAAAAAGTGAATAGTTAATGGTGAATTTTGCTTCGCAAGTGAATTTTAAAATTGACCGCGAAGCGAATTGACCATTAACAATTGACTATTTGCATTGACAATTAACCCTAAAATATTCATATTGCGTTCATATAGTTTTAATTAGTGAGCCGGAGGTGATTTTTCATCTCCGGCTTTTGCGTTTCGATTTATCACGTATCTTTGTAAAAGGAAAATGATTAATCATTTATATGGAATCAATATCGGTTTTTGAGATTATTAAAGTAGGAATAGGCCCGTCCAGTTCACACACAATGGGACCTTGGAATGCCGCATCAGCATTTATCAGAATTATAAAAAGAGAAAGATCAATTGCAGAAGTAAAGGAAGTTTTTCTTGAATTTTTCGGCTCCCTGGCAAAAACAGGAATCGGGCACGGAACAGATATTGCCGGAATGCTGGGTTTGAATGGTGAAGATTTTAAAACAATCAATACATCAAAAATTGATGAGAAAATAGAAAAAATAAAGACCACTCAGATTCTTAATCTGGGCGGAGAAAAGGAAATACCATTCATTTATGGTCATCATCTTGTTCTGAATATGCAGAAATCTCTTGATTTTCATCCCAACGGAATGATTTTCAAAGCGATTTTCGAAGACGGAACCGAGCTTATCCAGGATTTTTATTCTGTGGGTGGAGGTTTTATCGCAAGTCAGGAAAAAAATTCGATCCAAAAAGACTGTATAAGAACACTTTACCCTTGTCATCACGGTTCGGATATTGCGAGGTATTGTGAAAAGTTAGGGTTTAATAGAATTTCAGATTTAATTTTAATTAATGAAGAAAGCTGGCGGACGCAGGAAGAGACCAGAAAAGAAGCGCTTTACATTTGGCAACAGATCAAAGAATGTATTTATAAAGGCGTTAATAAAGAAGGAATTTTACCGGGTGGTTTGAATGTTTCCCGCAGAGCTGCAGGAATGAACAGAAAATTGTTGGGTGAAAAAATCTATAAAAATAAAGATGAATGGTTCCAACAAGTTGTGGATGCTGAAGAAAATTTCACCAATATCAATAAATGGATTGCATGTTTTGCATTGGCCGTGAATGAAGAAAATGCAGCTTTCGGAAGAATTATTACGGCTCCTACCAACGGTGCAAGTGGTGTAATTCCGGCGGTTTTGATGTATTCCCAGGCTTTTACACCTTTTACAAGTGAGGATGATATCGTAAGATTTTTATTGGTGGCGGGAGAAATCGGAACTTTATTTAAAAAAAACGCCACTATTTCAGCGGCGATGGGTGGTTGTCAGGCTGAAGTCGGGGTTTCATCAGCAATGGCGGCGGCAGGTTTAACGGAAATTCTTGGCGGAAGCGTTGGCCAGGTTTTGATGGCGGCAGAAATCGCAATGGAGCATCATTTGGGATTAACTTGCGATCCCATCAAAGGATTGGTGCAAATCCCTTGCATTGAAAGAAATACGATGGGTGCCATTAAAGCAATTACAGCCGCAAATATCGCCCTTGAAAGTGATCCTTCAAAAGCTAAAGTGAGCTTAGATGAGGTTATTCAAACCATGTGGGAAACCGCTTTATCGATGAGTGACAGATTTAAAGAAACCTCGGAAGGTGGCTTGGCGATTGCTGTCAATGTCCCGGAATGCTAAATATAAGTAATTGGTAATGAGTAATATTTGTATTACGTCCACAAATTCTGATTACGACTGGAAATAGCCTAGGAAACTGAAGCGTTAAGAAAATAAGTTCTGTGAACATTAAGAAAATTCTACAGAACTTATTTTTAGCGGAAGTTTCCAGTCTTGAACTTTTGTTTCTTTTGTTTTAAGACAAAAGAAATGCACCTACTTATCCAAAATTCCTCTAATTTTATTGGCATTAGAAATCAGCTCTTCCAGATATTCAAAATTCTCTTTTTCAAGTGCAGCCTTGAATTTTTTTAACTGAAAAATATGTTCATTTAAAACGTCTAAAACATTTTCTTTATTTTGCTTAAAAATCGGAACCCACATTTCAGGATGAGATTTTGCCAGACGAACTGTGCTCGAAAAACCAGAACTCGCCAACTGGAAAATAGTTTCTTCCTCACGCTCTTTTTCCAAAACGGTATTGGCTAAAGCATACGACGTAATGTGTGAAATATGAGAAATATAAGCCGTATGTACATCGTGAGCCTCTGCATTCATGTAAATTAAATGCATGTCGAGATTTTCAACAATTTTTTCGACTAATTGTAAAGCATCTTCTGCAGATTCTTCCTTATTGCAGATTACTCCTGCTTTTCCTGAAAAACTGTCTGAAGTAGCGGATTTCGGACCATTATTTTCCGTTCCCCACATCGGGTGAAAAGCTACGAATCTTGATCGTTTCGGATGATTTTTTACTGCGTTTACAATTCCTGCCTTTGTAGAGCCTGCATCCATTACTGTTTGATTATCAGAGAGTAAGTCCAAGACATGAGGCAGTATTTTCCTTGCGGAATCTACAGGAATAGCAATGATAATTAAGTCGGAATTTTTGATTCCATATTCTAAATCAACCTTAGCATCAATTATTTTCAAATTTAACGCTTCGTTGAGGTGCTCATTATTGTTATCAATTCCATATATAAAATCTGCAATACCTTTTTGCTTTAATTTTAAAGCGATCGAACCACCGATTAAGCCTGCACCGATTATACTTATTTTCATCTTTTTTAAGTTTTAAAAATCAAAAAACCCCGCCAAAGGACGAGGTTTAAATTATATTTATAAAGAATCTCTATCCCAAATCTGAGCTGAAAATTCTATAATAATATGTTCCGTTATTTGTAATCACAACGCAAAGATAGGCATTTTTTTTAATCGGAGATTAAAAAGTGAATGGTGAGTTTTGCTGCGCAAGTCAATTTTTAAAGTCAATTAACTTTGTTGTCAATTCACTTTGCTGTCAATTAATTTCATTGTGGATTTAAAGATTAACAATTGACTTTCGGAGCAAAACTCACCATTCGCATTCAAAAACAAATTTATGGATTTGAGATAATTAACGTAGACGGAATGTCTGATAACCAAAGGCTTTTCGTGTCAATCAGGTTTTTCCAGCTTTTGCTGCTGATCAGCATTAAGTCTTGCGAATCCAAAAATTCTTTCTCAATTTTTTTCTCGTTATATAAAGTGATATGGTTGGGCGCAACCTGTTCGATGCTTCTGATGAGTTCTTTAACCTCAATATTATTTCTTATCTGCCCGGCAACATCAAGGATAATGATTTGAGAATTGTTATTATTGATTAACCTTTTCGCATATTCAAGCAAATAAAAATCACTTAAATTAAAAATCGGAACAAATACTTTATCCGCGGATTCGAATTTTTTTTCAACCAAAACCCCGACCGGAATATTTGTTTTATCCAAAATCTGCAACGTAAAATCGTCAAAAGGAGAGTTATTAAAAATATTTCCTTTGCCCTTTACGGTATTTAAAAGCTTTTCAGGATTGATGATTTTTGTGGTAAAACCTAGCAATCTTCCTAATAAACTTCCTTCATACATTGATTTTCCGAGCATAATGAGAAGCAAATCGTAATTGCCTTTATTGGTAATATTTGTAAGATCATTTTCAATATCGGTGGATGCTTTGAAAAGGGTAGTGACTTCAAGATTAAGGTCATGAGAAGTTTCGATAATGTTTTTAAACTGCTCTTTTTCATAATCTTCAATATCAAAGGCGTGAAGCTCATCAACGGGAGCGATATTCATTGCTGTCACGCTTTTATTTCCGTTCATTTTACGGGTAAAATTATCTGCAAGCTTTAATAAAATACTTCCGGATTTAGCAGTTTCAAAAGATAAAAGAACTTTATATTTGGCATCATTTTCTTCTACATCATCTTCTGTCATTGATTTTTTACCTTTAAAAAGATAATTGATGAAGTCAAGACAAGGTCCGGTCATAAACGTTGTAAATAATGCCATAATAACAAGCATTGCAAACAATTCGGGGCCTAAAACGCCTAAATCATAGCCGATATTCAGCACGATAAGCTCTGTAAGCCCTCTTGTATTCATCAAGGCACCAATGGTGAGACTGTCTTTCCAGCTTATTTTCAGGAATCTTGCCGTAAGTGCGCTTCCGACGAATTTTCCTATTACAGCTGTAAGAATGATAAATCCTCCTATTTTCCAAAGATGCGGATCATTTAATAATCCGATTTGAGTTCTTAAACCCGTAAATACGAAGAATAGGGGAAGTAATAATACCAAAGCAACGTCTTCAATTTTTTCTATGAAAAGATTTCTGAATTTTACATTTTCAGGCATAATCGCACCCGCCATAAACGCTCCGAAAAGGGCATGAATCCCAATAACTTCTGTTGCGTAGGAAGAGATAATCAATATCAGGAAAAATACGGCAACCATCGCTTTGTTGATGAAACCTTTGCCTTTTTGTGTTTCGGCAATTCTGCTTAAAAATGGCCGTACCGCTTTTATCATTATAAAAACATAAAGAATCGCCATTAAAATCACAAATACCGATCCTGAAAAAGATCCTGCTTTTACAATGGCAATAACGGCTGCCAGAATACACCATGCTGTAATATCATCTGCGGCGGCACAGGTTATAACCACGGTTCCTATTTTTGTTTTGTGAAGATTTCGCTCCTGGACAATTCTTGCCAAAACAGGGAATGCGGTGATGCTCATGGCGATAGCTATGAACAAAGCAAACGAACTGAAGTTAATCCCGTCCGGTGCAAATTCTTTATAAATGAAATAAGAAAGCCCGACACCCAACGTAAAAGGAATGATAATACTTGCATGGCTGATCACAACCGCATCATGAGCTTTTTTTCTTAATACGCTCAAATCCAGCTCCATTCCTACGATATACATGAAGAGAATTAACCCGATTTGGCTTAAAAACTGTAAATTGGGCAACGATTCTTTAGGAAAAATAAAGGCAGAAAGCTCCGGAAAATAGAGTCCGAAAAGTGATGGCCCCAAAACGATACCTGCAATCATTTCACCGATTACTGAAGGCTGTTTCAGCTTTACGCAAACCCATCCGAAAAGTTTTGCCACCATAATAATGGTAACAATCTGAGCAAGGAGAAGCGCCAGAGGATGATGAAGATTCGTCATAAATGAATCGGCAAAATTCTCCCACATTGTAGAGCCTGTAGCTTTGCCCGGAGCAATATTTTCTCCTATTTCCAAGGTTTTCCCTTCAACAAAAAACCAATACATCAGGCACGAAAAAAATGCAATGGTGCTGATGTAAAAAATAATGTTTTTATATTTCCCCAAATTCATAATTCCAATATTTTTGCAAAGTTGATAAGAATAAAGTTATGACCATAATATTTTTTATAAAATGTAATAAAGGTCATAAATAATGTAACGAAAGCCTATTTAAAAGAATATCCCAAACCGATTCCCATTTTCCAGGCTCCATTTTGAGTGGAAGTTTTGGTGTTGTAATAAAACGGAATCTGTAAAGCGATCTTTTTATAAGCTACCGTAAATCCCGCTCCTAAATTCGGAGTGATCGCGCTGTTTTTTGTCCCTTCAGATTTATCTTCTCTGATTCGTAAAGAAGGAAGCATTCCTAGGATGAATTTAAAATCTTTATGTTTTACACTCACATTTGGCCCAGTAAAATTGATAAAAGCCCCGTGATCTACATATCCGGCAACTGTGATTCCGTCAAAAAAAGAAGCTTTGATTTTAGAATCTGTTTGCTGTGAAAAACAAACGCCGGAAATCAGAATCCCACCAATATAAAGAAGTTTTTTCATTATAAAATCATTTAATCAGGACGCAAAAATAAGCTGGCTAAATGGTTTAAAATGGTGTAATGTAATAAAGTGGCTGAATTTTGTAACGAAACTTGAAACCTTTGAAAAATCTACTTTCCAAACATCTCCATTAAAGAGTTTTTGTAAGTTTCTCCGATTTGTAGCTTTAAAAAATTCTCTCCTTCGGTATAAACTGTAGTAATAATTTCGTTTGTTGAAAATACCTTAATTGATGATAAAGCAATGATCTCTTTTTTGTTGACCTGCGCGAAATCTTTAGAAGGAAGCATTTCCAAAAGTGTTTTAAAGCTTAAGTTTTTTAAAACAATGGTTGTGCTGTCTTTGAGGATGATTTCTTTGTCGCGGCTGTCGATTTCAGAGGTCTTGATGTAAGCGATTTGTTCGGTGAAGATAATGGTTTTCCCAATATTGGTATTCCATTCGATAAAATCTTTTTTCTGCGGAGTCTGAACCAGTTCTTTTGCTTTTTCAAACGCCTGAATCAGTCTTTCTTTCTTGATCGGTTTTCTGACATAATCTACAACATTCAAATCAAAAGCTTCGGCTGCATATTCTTTGTAAGCGGTTGTAAAGATGATTTTTTTTGAATGCGAAATCAGTTCGGCAACCTGAAGGCCTGTCATTCCGGGCATTTCGATGTCTAAAATACAGACGTTACAATCGATATTGTCAATTTCATTTAAAAATATCTTAGGATCGTTGAATGCTTTTACAACTTCCACGTTTTCAATTTGTTCGCACAGAAGTTTTAAATAGCTTATCGCCAATAATTCATCATCAAGAATAACGCATTTTATCATAGAATTCTCTCAAATTGATTGTTAATTCTGCTGTGAAGATACCGTTTTTTGAACTTTTATGAAGTGAATAATGATTATTGTAGATCATTTTCAGCCTTTGATCGAAAGATTGGCTTCCGAAACCGCTTTTCTCTTTTTCCAGGACATTTTTTAGAGATGCTTTATTGCTGACTTTCATTGTGAAAATCCCGTCTTCAAGTTCCAATTGGATTGAAATGAACGAATCCTGTGCCAGGAAATCGGTGTGTTTAAAAGCATTTTCAATTAAATCAACGGAAATTAACGGTGCGAAAACTTTCTCTTCATAAACTGTATCAGATTTATCAATTCTTGATTTAATTCTAAAGTCAAAAAGTGGATTTATCTTAATTTTATTGATCTCAATTAAGCTTAAGGCAAAATTTAATTCCTCTTTTGGACTGACGAATTTATTATTGCTTTCGTATAAAATATAATCGAGAACATTGGCCAGCTTATCCAGCGACATATATGTCTGATAGGCGTGTGACTGAACGGAATTTAAAATATTTTTAAACAAATGAGGATTCAGCTTTGTACCGATATGCTCCAGCTGAACTTCATTTAACCTTTGCTCGATGATTTTATTGGCTTCGGAAAGCTTAGTATTTTTTATCTTAAATTTTTGATTTTGGCTAAATAAATAAATGCTTACCGTTAAAAAAAAGAAAATCGCAAATACTCCAATGAATATCAGATAATCATGAATCATGTAGTAATTGCCTTCCATTAATTATAATCTATTTTGCTTATTTCTTTAAACGTTTAGTATTAGTGATGTTATGCTGAGCTTGTCGAAGCATCTCTATTTTTATTTAACGCAAAGTTTATTAATTAAAGATAATTCTAATTTTAAGTGAACAAAGGCATCAATGCTTCTCGAAGCGGTCGTTTTTATGTTCCATTAAATAAATCTTTACGTTTAAAGCATTTTATTTCAGCTTTTTCAAAGAATTCAATGTTGCCGTTTCCTCGCATTTTTCAAACATAATTTCGTACCTCGGATTGTCTTTCGGATAGACCAAAACGTAATCCGGACAAGGTTTTTTCTGCGCATGGCTTCTGTCAAAATCTACTTTTCCGTTGGTGATAATGCTGTCTTTCAGGAATTTTTCATCGATTTTCAATGTATCCATTTCAGTTTTAAAATTCTCAGAATACTTAAAATCTTTGGAAAGCGTTTCTGCGATAACGCGGCTGTTGGGTAAATAACCGCTGCAGCTTGCTCCCTTTTTATTCAATACAAAAAATACGATGGCAAGTCCCGGAATGAGACCAATTAAGTAGAATTTAAGTTTTTTCATTAGAAAATTAAAAGATTGATATCGTGATAAGTAAGCCCGAAACGGTCGCAGATAACTTTTTTCGTGTGTCTGCCTTTATACATGTAGAGACTCTGCTTCATTTCGTTTTTGCGGATCAGCATATTTTCAAAACCGCCTTCTTCATCGTAATTTAAAATGTATGAAAGGAAGAAGTTGGAGATGGCTTTTGTGGTCGTCCTCGGCATTCTTGATGTCAAATTCGGAAGTCCGCAATGGATGACATCATGTTTGATAATAAAAGGCTTGTCCATGGTTGTCAATTCGGAAGTTTCTATCACTTTTCCGTTGTCGATGGTGATATCGATAATTACGCTTCCGCTTTTCATTCTGGCCACCATTTCTTCGGTTACGATCGGTGTCATATTTAATCTAGGAAGTGCTCCGATCACCACATCAGCACGTCTTAAAGCCTTGGTTAATTCTTTAGGATCGATAATCGAGGTCGGAACTCTGCTGTCGACCAGTGTATGAAGTCTTCTCAGTTTTGAAAGAGAATTGTCGAAAACCCTTACGCTTGCCCCCAATCCGATGGCGGCTTTTGTGGCAAATTCTCCCACGATTCCGGCGCCGAGAATGACAACTTCGGCGGGTCTTACGCCTGTGATTCCGCCAAGCATTAATCCGTTTGATTCTGCTAATAATTCAGAAGCGTATAATATGGAAACCGTTCCTGCAATTTCACCGATTAATCTTACCAAAGCCAGTTGCTTGTATTCATCAACAATAAATTCAAAAGCGATGGCATTGACTTTTCTGTCGGCAAGTTTGAGGAAATAATTTTTATCTCTTAAATTGATCTGAAGTGCGGAAACCAAATAAGTATTCGGTCGCATAAAATCAATTTCATCTTCTGTCGGAGGGTTTATTTTAAGAATTAAATCCTGTCCGAAAGCTTCTTTCGGGTCATTCGTAATCCTTGCGCCCGACTCAGAATATTGTAAATCTGTAAAATATGAGCCTTCGCCGGCTCCCGATTCTATGATGATTTCATGACCGTGCTCTACCAGAACCTGAACTGCATCAGGTGTTATACAAGTCCTTTTCTCATTCAGACAGGTTTCTTTGGGAACTCCTATGCTGAATTGTTTACCTTTTTTGATCACCTCAAGTTTTTCTTCTTTAGGCATCAATTCCTCTTCAGTAAAAGGAGTAAATATGTTTGTAGTACTCATTCTTAGGTTAAGTTATGTCTTACAGAAATTATTTTACAATTAAATTCATTACGCAAAGATACATAATATTTAGTCGAATGTTATTTCTCTGCTTTCTCCGTTGTTGTTAATGCTCATGGTGTGATAATTAAGGCCGTAAAGCTCATCTTCATACACTTCCGGCCATTCTATAATGCACAAAAAGGCATTGTCAAGATATTCTTCGATGCCGATATCGTAAGCTTCTTCAATATTTTTTAAGCGGTAAAGATCAAAATGGTAAATTTTCCCTTTCGGTGTATTGTATTCATTAACAATAGAATAGGTTGGAGAATTCACTTCATCTTCACTTCCCAGATTTTTTAGTAAAAATTGGGTGAAAGTAGTTTTTCCGGCGCCGAGATTTCCTTTTAACAGAAAAATATGATGTTTTAATTGTGGAATGATCTGATCGGTAACTTCCTGCCAGTCTTCCAGTTTATTGATGGTGACTTTCATTTTTAATGAATCATTAGCGATAATTAATTTTCAAAAATAAGTAAAATAAAACTTGAAAATACATTCTAAAAGTCTAATTCTTTATTATTGTAATTTATGATTAAAAACAGAAGCGAGAACTGTAAAATTCTCGCTTTTGTTGATTAAATGTTTAAAAATTTACTGTTTTATGATGCTGAAACTTTTGTTGAAACCGGTTGATTTGTTTTTAACAATGACAAAATAAATTCCCGGAGATTTATCGGCAATAGAAACTTTTAATATTTTCTCTGAAGTGGTTGTTTTGTAGATTATTTGTTGTACGGCACTGATAATTTCCACCTGATGATTTCCTGAAAAAGATCCGAAATCAATCGTCAACTCATCCCTTGTAGGATTTGGGTAAATGCGGATTTGATCGTTTTTAGTGGTTTCAATCGTTCCCAAAGCAGGGCTGAAAGAAGAAACAGAACCAAAAATATTGTAAGCTCCCAAAGAGGCGTAATGAGTAAAACCGGTGTCTGCATTGCCGTCTCCTGCGTTTGTGACAGCTAAATAATAATTTCCTGCACTAAGGTTGACATTTATGGTAATCGGTGCGCTGAGATCAGCAGGATCTGCGTTATAGGAAACGATTAAAACATTTTTCTCATCATACAAAGAAACTTTTAAACGTAAATCACTGTGCCTTTCTACAGCTTGTATATTTATTGCTGTATTTCCGCCGTTTGTGTTAAATTTAAACATATCGATATCGCCGGTTTGTTCAATAATCCCTTGATTCTGTGACCCTGAAATCTGTGCTCCGCTACTATTCAGTATTGTGGCTGTGGCAAAAGTATCGCCGTGAGCATCGGTTCTGTAGCCTATTCCGTTTGTGGAGCTGCTTATGATTGATACATCATCTTCATGATTGGTGGCATTTGTATATTCGCCTTTACTCCACTGTGTTACTTTTTTATAATAATTTGATCCCATAATCGGGGCCCAGTCACCATGACCGCTGTAATAGGAATATTGGGATAAGCCATCATGCTTTAGCCCAAAAGTATGGCCTAGCTCATGAGATGCGACTTCGCCTACAATCTGCGCGGAAGTGCCCGCTGCGGAGGTGAAAACCCAGCATGGCAGGTCGCTCGGGGAAGAAAAGCTATTGATAAGCGCTAAACCTACGCCACCGGGAGATGCGATATCTGTAGGCGTAATGACACATCTTTTTCTTTTATTTTGCGGATACGTGTTAAAAACATTTTCATCCGTTGTGATATTTAAGTTAAAAGGTCGGAAATCTTCGGCGACAATCTCCCAGGTTTCCAGAATATTAGCGTCAGACATGCCGGAAGGAGCAGCAATAATGGGGTTTCCGCCGTTCCATCCGCTGCCTGCCAAGACAGTATGGCCGTCAAAATCCAGCAATAAGCAACCGGATGCGCCGGGAAAGCTCTGAAGATTATAAACGTTAATATTATTCACGCTTTTTCCTGAATTTGTTGTTTTTTTTCCTTTTAGATGAGGGGGCGGACTGGAAAGATCTGTGCAAATAATATTGTTGATATCAATTTCTTTGATAAAAGCATTTCCGGCTTCATCGGAATAATAAATATATGCTTTTCTACTTTTTAAAAGAATGATTCTCCCTTCTAACTTGTTGTTTTTTAATTCTATACTGAAAGTTCCGGAATGGTTTCCCAATATTTCTCCTTCCCAATGTATGGAATGGGCAGACTGTTTCTCCTGGTAATTTATTTTTGCATCAAGAATGTCAGAGTTTGATACGGCTAATTGTATTTCAGGATATTTTTGATTCTCTTTTTTAAGATTTGTGGTCAGTTGTGACTCTAATATTCTTAAAAAATCAGCATTTTTTCCTAACGAATAAGAATCTTGATCTTTATGGCTGATCTGAGCAAAATTATTGCTTATGATAAAGCAAAAGAATAACATTACCCATTTTCTGAGGGTTTTATTTTTTTTCATAATTGTGGTTTTAAAGGTTGATTTAAAATTTATGAATAATTAAGTGTATATCTATTTATTTTATTTAATTATTCGATATAATGTTTAATTGTTATGTATTAAGTGAATTTATTGATAATTTCTTATCAAAAAAACAGTGTAAATTGGGATGGGAATTATTTTTATACTTAAGTTTATGATTATCAAATGTTTATATATTGTATCGAATTCATGATATACCGTCATAGATATTTTATTAAAATATTTGATTACAATATTTTTTGAAATTGTATTTTTTAGGAAGAATGATATAAGCCTGTTTAGATTTTTCCGTTTTTATTTTAGCATAAAAAACTTATTTTTACACTATGATTTCCAAACAGACCATAGACAAGATTTTTTCAACCATTCGCGTTGAAGAAATTGTTGGAGAATATGTACAGTTGAAGAGGGCAGGGTCTAATTTTAAAGGGCTCAGCCCGTTTCATGATGAAAAATCCCCAAGTTTTGTAGTGTCACCGAGCAAGCAGATCTGGAAAGATTTCTCAACGGGAAAAGGAGGTACAGCTATTTCATTTTTAATGGAAATTGAGAATTTTACGTATCCTGAAGCACTTCGTCATGCCGCAAAAAAATACGGGATTGAAATTGAAGAAGATCAGCGCGAATATTCCGAAGAAGCTAAAAATGCTCAGTCTGAGAAAGAATTACTCTATAAAATCCATGAAATTGCCAATGATTATTATCAAAATTTCCTTTGGGAGGTTGAGGAAGGCAAATCAATTGGTTTAGCCTATTTTAAGGAGCGTGAACTGAAAGATGAGATTATCAGAAAATTCCAGCTTGGATATTCTCCTGAAAAGAAAAATGCTTTTACGGCTTTTGCTTTGGAAAAAGGCTACACAAAAGAAATTTTAGAGAAATCCGGACTTTCCATTTTCCCTGAAAATTCTCCCGCAGGAATCGACCGTTTCCGGGAAAGGGTAATTTTCCCGATCCACAGCTTTTCAGGAAGGGTATTGGGCTTTGGAGCCAGAATTCTGAAAAGTAACGTTAAAACAGCAAAATATCTCAATTCTCCGGAAACGGAAATTTATCATAAATCTAATGTTCTTTATGGATTAAATCAAAGCAAACAGTCAATTTCAAGAAAAAATGTCTGTCTTTTGGTGGAAGGGTATATGGATGTGATCTCACTTCATATGTCCGGAATTGAGAATGTTGTAGCAAGTTCCGGAACTTCTTTGACGACCGAACAAATTAAACTGATCAAAAGACTTACGGAAAACGTAACGATCTTGTTTGACGGCGATAATGCAGGAATTAAAGCCAGCTTCCGAAGCATCGATATGCTATTGACCGAAGGGATGAACATTCGTGTTCTTTTGTTTCCGGATGGTGATGATCCCGATTCTTTTGCCAGAAAGCATCCGCAGGATTATGTCGAAAAATTCATTGAGAATGAAGCTTTGGATTTTATTGATTTTAAAGCTGAAATTCTTTTCAAGGAAATAGGAAATGATCCGATTAAAAAAGCTGAAGCGATTAGGGATATCGTAAAATCGGTTTCTTTTGTTCAGAATGCTTTAAAAAGAGAGGTTTATCTTAAAGAAGTTTCCAATAAATTCGGCTTGTCTGAGCAGAGTTTATTCAATGAATTGGATGTTCAAAGACAGGTTACTCAAAATCAGACCCAGCACAGTCAGCAGCAAAAAGAAAATAATAAGCCTGCCAAATTAGAAATTGTCCCTAAACAGCCTGAATTAGAAATTGATTCGGTGCAGTTTAATATTCTTCATCAGGAAAATAAGCTGATTGACACGATGTTGATGTTCGGAGATATGGTTCTTCAAAGAAAAAACGAAAAAGAAGAGCAGTACGAAATCACTGTTATTGAAGAAATTCTTCATCATTTTGAAGACGAACAGTATGAATTTCAGATAGAAACAAATAAAAAGATCATTCAGAATATCAAAGAAGGAATTGAAAATGATGAGCTCCGCGCCGGAAATTTTTTCATTACCTTGATGGATGAAGATATTACGTCAAAAGTGGCAGATGCATTAATGGTTCCGGACGAATTAAGCGATTGGGCCACGAGAAATATTTTCCCGCCGGCTCTTGGTGATCATATTGCGGATGAAGTGGAAGCCAATATTTTAATTCATAAATATTATTATATTCATCTGATGATCAAGCAGGTAACGGCAGAGCTCGAGGAACATCGCGACACGGATCCGGAAAAATATTTTGAATCAATCAAAAAAATTATGATGCTGAACGAGTTTTCTATACATCTTATCGACAAATTAGGCTGGTCGCCTGTGACAAAAAGTCCTATAAAATTTTAGGAATAAAAGTTGTAATTTAAACTTCGAAATATTTAATAATACAAATAGAAATATGGACATTAAAAAAGAATTCAGAGATTTCTCTGTAAAGCATTTAGGAAACAGCGGTCTTGCTACCGATCAGTATATGGGAATGTATGGTCCAACGAATCTTACGCCGTACATCATGGAAGAAAGAAGAATGAACGTTGCCCAGATGGACGTTTTCTCCCGTTTAATGATGGACAGAATCATTTTCCTGGGAACAGGAATTGACGATCAGGTTGCCAATATCGTAACAGCACAGCTTTTATTCTTAGAAAGTGCAGATCCTTCAAAAGATATTCAGATTTACATCAACTCACCTGGTGGCAGCGTTTACGCAGGATTGGGAATTTATGACACGATGCAGATCATTAAGCCTGATGTAGCGACAATCTGTACTGGTATTGCGGCTTCCATGGGTGCTGTCTTGTTGGTTGCAGGTGAAAAAGGCAAGCGTTCTGCGCTTAAGCACTCAAGAGTAATGATTCACCAGCCTTCAGGAGGTGCACAGGGGGTAGCTTCTGATATGGAGATCAATTTAAGAGAGATGTTGAAGCTGAAAAAAGAATTATATGACATTATTTCTGAACATTCCGGACAAACGTACGAATGGGTAGAAAAAGCGTCTGACAGAGATTACTGGATGACCTCTACTGAAGCAAAAGACTTCGGAATGGTAGATGAAGTTTTACAGAGATCTTCTAAAGAGAAAAAATAATTTTCTTTAAAGAATAATAAAAACGCGCCAATTTTGGCGCGTTTTTTTGTTTTATAGCATAAGAAAAATCCCATTTACATCAGTTTGTCATTCTGACGAAGGAAGAATCTCAAATCTCAAAAATTACGATCATTATCAATTATTAATTACTTAAATTTTTCAAAAGCTTTTTGATTGCATCGAAAAGCTATTTTATTTTTTTTATTTGAAGCTTTTTCCAGCTATCCACTTTTACTCCTCGCGCAGCCGCTTTTTCCTTCGCCTGCTGTGGGGTAACCGTTTCTATCTGGGCTAAGGGTTTTTGTCTTTAATTCAATCTTTCACAGCCAATTCAACCTTATCTACACAGCCAATTTAACCCGCAGTTTGTCACGCTGAAACCTTTAGGTTCGACATAGTCAAAGGATCTCAACATCGTATTAGGACCATCATTGCTAACAGACCAAATTTTCACCATTCGATCTCTACAAAATAAGCCTGGATTCCTACGGAATGACAAAGTGGATGGTAATGTTGTGCCGTTGAAATACCTGAAAAAACCCTAGCCCCGATTACAGTGAAAATCCTTTTTTGAAAAAAAAGATTGCAACGGAAAGCGGGAAAAAGCTTCTGAAAAATATAAGTAATTAATAATTGTAACAGAAAAGATTTAAAACACATTTATTATTCTATTCAAGATCAGTTTACATTCAATATTTACTTTCGCAGCCATAAAAGTAATTATGAAAAAAGTCTTAGTATCTGTTTTTGCCATCATAGCCTTGGCTGCTTGTAATAATGATGACAACAATATTCAAAATATCGATTATTCTAAACTTCCACAGGAACTTCCTTTCTCAAAACTGACAACTTTAAACGGGGTAGATATAATCAACGGAGGTTTTGGTTCGGGAGCTACAGCGCATCCGACTCAGAAAGGTGAATTTTACGCCATTACAGACCGTGGCCCGAATGTAGCCTATCAAAATGGAATCAAGATTCTGGTTCCTAATTTTACACCGACCATTATGCATTTTAAGATCAATGCAGAAGGAAATATTGAAGTTATTAAATATATTAAGCTTAAAAACCCTTCAGGACAGCCGATTACTGGTCTTCCAAACCCAGTCGGAATGGGAAGTACAGGGGAAATTGCATATGCTGCTGACGGAAGTATTTTAGGAACGGATAATTATGGCTTAGACAGCGAAAGTATTGTTGCCGCACCAGACGGTACATTTTGGGTTTCTGATGAATACGGTCCGCACATTGTTCATTACAATGCTGATGGCGTTGAATTGGAAAGAATCAGTCCGATCGGTGTGAATACCGGAACGAGAAAGCTTCCTGCCGTTTTCGGAAAAAGAAGACCTAACAGAGGAATGGAAGGAATGTGCATGACGCCGGACGGAAAAATGCTGGTAGGTACGATGCAGTCAATGATGTATGTTCCGACAAAGGCTTTGGCAACAAATACAACATTAACAAGAATTGTAACCTTCGATCTTGCAACAGGTCAGACCAAACAATATTTATATAAACAGGACGGCGGTGCTTCTGATTCTGTTTGTGACATTACACCAATCAGCAACACCGAATTTTTAGTCATTGAAAGGGACGGAAATTTCGGGTCTCTTGGCGGACTTAAAAAAGTCTACAGAATTAATCTTTCAGGTGCTTCAGACGTAAGTGGAGCAGATCTTACCGCAGTTGACGGATTAAAAATCAATAATAAAGCCCTTGAACAGTGTACCTGGGATGAAATTACCACTGCCGGTTACAAAGCTGTTACAAAAACGCTGGCCGTTGATCTGGTTGCAAAAATAGGGTATGAACACGATAAATTCGAAGGAATTGTATATTTAGGAAATAACAAGCTGGCTGTTTTTAATGATGATGATTTTGGGGTTGCAGATGACGGAAACGGAAATCCGAAGACCAAAATTCTGCCTAAAACAGGGAAACAGGATAAAGGAACAATGTATATAGTCGATATTCAATAATTAGATTTTGTAAAAAGCGGCGGCATCGGAGATGCCGCCGCTTTTGTTTTTTATTTGTATCAATAGGAGCGGGCTTTAGCCCGTTTAAAAAATAGTTTTCCAATATTGGCTTTAGCCAAAACATAAAAAAGATCGTCCAACGACGATCTTTATATAAATATTTTAATTCAAATTAATTGAAACCTTCAATAATTTTAGAAAAATCCTCTAATTTTAAAGCCGCTCCGCCGATCAGACCACCGTCAATATCTGGTTGTGAGAAAATTTCCTTTGCATTGTCCGGCTTTACAGAACCTCCATAAAGAATAGAAACTTCGTCAGCCACTTCCTGTCCGTATTTTGCAGCAATGATGCTTCTGATATGAGCATGAATTTCCTGAGCCTGTTCAGGAGTCGCGGTTTCACCGGTTCCGATCGCCCAAACGGGTTCGTAAGCGATGACCACTTTTTTAATTTCTTCTGCAGAAAGCGTGAAAAGAGCTACTTCAGTTTGATTTTTTACCACTTCAAAATGCTGTCCTGCTTTTCTTTGCTCCAAAGTTTCACCGTTACAGTAAACAGGAATTAAACCTTTATCTAAAGCCAGTTTTACTTTTCTGTTGCAGTGAGAATCTGTTTCGCCGTGATATTGTCTTCTTTCAGAGTGCCCGATCAGAGAACCTGTCGCATCGATGGATTCCAGCATATCTGCAGAAATTTCTCCTGTATAAGCTCCGCTTTCATGCTCGCTCATATCCTGGGAAAATACGCCGATCTCATCTTTTTCGAAGATATCTTTTGCCATCATTAAATATAAAGAAGGCGGTGCGATCCAAACTTCACAGTTCGTCGCGTGATTGTTTTTATAGCTTAGTAATTGAACCATTAATTGTTGGGCATCAATTACATTTTTGTTCATTTTCCAGTTTCCTGCAACTATTTTTCTTCTCATAGATTTTTATTTTAAAAGTTAGAGATTAAAAGCTAGAAGTTAGAATACACAAGTTTAAGCTAATTTCTAACGTCTAATATCCAATTTCTCAATTAATTATATTTTCCAAAGGTTTTTCAAAAGAGTATAAAAAGTATGCTCTTCGTCGGTAACAATATTGTCAGCTTTGATCAGCGTTTTAGCAAACTGAATAAAATTCAGGCGCTCTTGTTCCGTAGAATCATCAAAGAAACATTGAGCATGAAATTCAAAATGACCTTTCCATTCTTCCGGCTGAAGCAAAGCGATCACTTCAAGCTCATTATCCAAATCCATTTTGAAAGGAAATTCATCTGCCAAATATTGCTGAACAAGCATTCCTTCTTCAGGTGCAAATTCTCCGTCTACAGATGAAAGAATCATTAAGAGATGGTAACCGGCGATAGATTTATTTGATTTTTGCATTATTAAATTTATAGTTTTAAAGTTGAGTATTTAATGTTTTTATTGATTTAAATTTACAATTGACCATTCACAATTGGCTACTTAACATAGTCTTTTGCAGGAAATTTATCTACAATTTTTCCGTTTTGTAAAATTAAAACAAAAGGATTGCTTCTTGCAATAGTTTTGATAGCAGTCCCATCCATCATCATATTTTTAATAGTTTTAAAAGTATTCGGATCGGTTGAAACTCCGTAAACCAATGCTCCTTTTTCGGTTTTGGCTTTAGCCTCAATTTTTTGAATTAATTCAGGTGAAACCTCTTTCGGATGATAAGAAAAGATCAGAATAGCTTTCGGTGCGTTGATTACCTGTTCGGTCACTTCAAGCCCGGTCGGATCTTCAATTTTGAACTTCACGATTTCCGATTTATAGCCTTCTTTCACCAAAACAGATTCATTTTTGCCGTCCTCAATTTTCCAGGGTGAGCCTTCTGCCCAATATTCTGTTTTTTTAATATAATCGTCTTGGTTTACTTTTAAAACTTCACCTGTTTTTTGATTTTTTAAAGAGTAAAAAGTTTTGTATTCTGATGGGTTTTTATTAATTTTTTCCTTTTCAGCTTTAAGATCTGTCCCGATTTTATAATCACGGAAATCAATAACAGGCTCCTGAATAATCCCATGAGCCATAATGTAGATCATTGCTACAGAAAATACGCCTAAAAGAATATATTTAAACTTGCCTGAAGAATCTTTTTCACCGCTGTAGCTGTAAGCATCTTTTTTCTTAAAGTCTTTTCTGTAAAGGATAAACACAATAATGAGCCCGACTAAAAGGATAATATCTTTAAGGAAACTCTGCCAAGGTGTAAATTTTATAGCATCCCCAAAACATCCGCAATCCGTTACCACATTGAAGTACGCCGAATAGAACGTAAGGAAGCCGAAGAATATACAAAGCGTAATTAATGCCGAAAGGGTAAACTTAAGTTTCAGCTTTAGTAAAAGCATAAAACCAAGCAAAAGCTCCAGAACGACTACGATAATCGAAAACAATAAAGCAAACTTTTCAAAGAAAGGCATATTGAAAACGGCAGGTGAAAAATATTCTTCCATTTTGAAAGAAAAGCCAACCAAATCAACCGCTTTTACAAAGCCGGATAAAATAAAAATTACAGCAACAGCTAAACGTAATAATTCTTTTATAAAAAATAATAAACCTTTCATATTAAATAGTTTTGGGTTCGAACTTATCTTGTTTCTCGGAGAATTTTATCAGGCAGAAAACGGCATAATTCAGCATATCAAAATAATTGGCATCCAACCCTTCGGAAGCAATGGTAACACCTTGATTATCTTCAATTTGTTTTGTTCTTAAAACCTTCTGATAAATTAAATCTGTAATAGAAGAAATTCTCATATCTCTCCAGGCCTCGCCGTAATCATGGTTTTTTCTTTCCATTAAAGCTTGAGCTTCGGAGGAATATTTATCGTAAAGACTTAAAATCTCTTCTTTATTTTCGTTAAAATCATTGGAAAAGCCTTTTTCAAGCTGAATGAGCCCGATGATTGAATAGTTTACGATCGCGATAAATTCGTCTTCTTCACTTTCGTCCACCATTTTTTTGTCGGTCATCTGTAACGTGCGGATTCTGTTGACTTTAATATAAATCTGGTCTGTAATCGAGCTTGGTCTTAAAACCCTCCAGGCCGCGCCGTAATCCTGTAGTTTTTTACTGAATAATTCGCGACACTGACCAATAACTTTTCCGAACTGTACTGATGTTTCTGACATAAATTCTCTTAATCTTTCAAATATACGAAATTTTGTGTTTGAGAGGGATTGGGGTAGGAGAGTTTTAGGGTTTGACAGTGAAAAGGTTTGAGCGTTTTTAGGGTTTGCGAGTTTGAGTGTTTTAGAGTCGGAGTGTTTTAGAGTTTAAGAAGAATTTGTTTTTATATTTTGAATTGATAATTTATAGTTTTTATCTTTGTAAAGCTATTGGAAGTATTTCAATAAATAAATAGATTTAAAATTACAACCCAACTTGCATGCTCTCAAACTCTCAAACTCTCAAATCCTCAAACCCTCCGATACCCAAACCCTCACACACCATCAACTGCAACGGAAGATTAGTTGATTTAACGATTCCTAAAATCATGGGAATCCTGAATCTTACTCCGGATTCTTTTTCAGACGGCGGGAAATTTAATGATGAAAAATCAGCGTTAAAACATGCCGGAAAATTATTGAATGAAGGCGCAGAAATCATTGATGTCGGGCCGCAATCTACCCGTCCGAATGCTGAATTTCTGAGTAGTGAAGAGGAAATTTCAAGGTTGGCCAATGTAATTTCATCAATTAAAAAAGAATTTCCGGAAGCATTGATTTCTTTGGATACTTTTTATGCTGAAACGGTGAAATTCGGCTTTAATGAAGGAATTGACATTATTAATGATATTTCGGGCGGACAATATGATCGAAAAATGTTTGATACAGTCGCAGAAACAAGGCTTCCGTATATTTTAATGCACGTAAATTCATCATATGAAACGATGCATAAAAAGTTGAAATTTGATGATATTATTTTGGCTGAAAACGGGTATTTTTCTCAGAAAACCAATGAGCTTTTACAAAAAGGCGTCAATGATATTATTCTTGATCCTGGTTTCGGGTTTGGAAAAACGGTGGAAGACCAGATGAAAATGATTGATGAGGTAAAATTTTTAGGTTTTGAAAAATTTCCTCTGTTGATTGGAATTTCAAGAAAATCTTTCATTTATAAACCATTAGGAAAATCGGCGTTAGACATTAATGAAGAAACACAAAAGCTGCACATGAAAGTTTTGAAGCAAGGCGCCAAAATTTTAAGGGTACATGATGTTGCGGAAGCAAAAATAACTCTAGATAATTTTTTAAACTCTATTTCTAACTAAAATACGGGTTTGGCTTTATGATAAATATTAATTAAAATGAGCCAGTTTTTCTGAAAACTGTTTTGAAAATTCTTTTCTGTCTTCCTCTAATTTTTCCGGATTTGAAGGTAAAATATAATTGAAAAGTATTTTGTCTTCGTTGTCTAAAAAAATAATTTCTTTTTCTTCTCCGTCAATCATTTGTGCAAAAATTTCCCACATCGGGGTGTCTTTTAGTCTTAATAATTCAAAAAACTGTTCTGCTTTTATTTGTATTGTTTTCATTGTATTATACGTTAAAATTCTAATAATTTAAGTTTAAACTGAATCGCAAAGTTTTGTTTAAAATTCGGAGTAGTGTAGTACCCGACTCTGTAAAATAATCCTAAATTAAAATAGCTGGAAAGAAAATTCGTCCATTCTAAGCCAACTTCCTGATATAAATGATCCAGCTTTCTGAACTGGAACTGATGGTATTCCGGATGCGTCATATCACCGATCGTTCCTCGTAAAACGAAGTCAAAGCTAGAAATATTCTGCCCGAAGCTTTTAAAATACCAGGGAAGTTTATGGGTCAGGTAATAGGCGATAAATTTATCATTATAAAATTTTCCACCTTCCAGCGTTGCAAATCCAAGAAATGAAGTAAGGTTAAAGTTAAAATCTCTTTTGGGAGAAGCCAACCCGTTCATCGTGAAATTTTTCCAGATCGGGGCGTCCCCGAAAACCATTCCGCCATACAATCTCACGCCTGTGGTTCCGAGCATGGACTTAAAATTATGCACAAAAAGCGCATCAAATCGGGTATAGTTAAAATCTCCGCCGAAGACTTTAAAGCTCTGCTCATAATTAAAATACAGCTCGGGATATTTCTGGTCAATAATCGATTTTCCTTGAGGCGTCATGATATTGGTAGAATTCGGAGAATATTTTAGAGTAAATAAGGTATTGAAATTTTCAAAAGCCGGACCTTTGTTTTTAAACTGATAATCAAACATGGCTTCTTCATAGTTTCTTTTTGCCGCAAAAACCAGGGTAAGACCGTTGCTGATGTCATTCAGATAAGAAACGGAAGCACCTCTGTAGTGGAAATATTTGTCGTTGTTGATGTTATTTCCGTAATTCATCATTCTCATTTTGAAATTCCAGAGCCGTCTGTAAAATTCACCTGATGAGGTTACATCATTGTAATATTCAACACGGAAAAATTCGTTTTTATCTAAAGTTGTCTTAATATCAAGCCCTACTCCGTATTTCCATCTGTCGTCTTTAAAACCGTAGGCAAAATAATAATCGGGTGAAATATAAGGGTTGAAAGTTTCATTTAATTTAGCTTTTAAGCCAACCCGGAAGCCTTCATATAAGTTATAATTCACGATTTCATCAACTGCGAAATCCACAGCTCCCACTCGGATCTGCCCGTTAATTAATCCTGTTAAAACCCTTGCTTTGCTGTCAATATTATAAATTTTTCCGAGACTGTCTATGGTCGTGTAGGTGTTTTTTTCCCGCGCGGTTAAGGGCTCGGTTCTGTATTGGTCTAAAGTCTTTCCGTCTGCATTTTTTACTGCGAACGTATAGCCTTTGAAATCGCTGGCATTTTCCTCGACAGGGGATTGAAAATCAAAATATTTAGAGGTAAGAAAAGCATACGTTCCGAAACTTTTTTTGTCTTTTCTTTCCTGTTTCCTTTCTTCTTCAGATAGATTTTTCTTATCTTTTTCTTCTTCTTCCATCGCCATATTGCTCATTTTAAGCTTTACCTTTTCATGAGCAAGGAACCACTTGCTGTTGTAAAAAATCCATGTGCTGGTAATGATTCCGTCGTTTTTTGTTTTGCTGAAATTTTCGATTTTTTTAATCCCGTAAGTTTCAGTGTCAATATAAATAGCGCCGTTGTATTTTCTTTTTTTATCGGGTTTTTTATAATTCACTTCACGGAAACGGATGACGAAATTTTTTCTTCCGTCAAGCTCGATCGTATCGGTAAGAAAAAATCTGTAAAGACCTCTGTTTTCCTGTTTGATCTGATTCGGGATTTTGTCTCTGTTGCTTTGCTGAAGGGCGATCATTTCGTAAATGGGCTGTTTAAGCCCCGAAATCCTGTTGTCCAGGATATTGATCTTTTCGCCAAACTTTTTTGAGTATAGAAATTCCTGGGCTCTTTCCCAAAGGAATAATTTACTGTTGGAAAATATTTTTCGTGCAGAAATATTATTTAACGAATCTTTTTTTCTTTTCTTTTTAAAAAGATCACTATTCTCAAAAAATTCGGTGAACTGAGAAATGCTGTCTTCATCAATGTCCAAAGAAATCTTTTCATATGACTTATAAGTATAAGACGGAAGGCTTTTCGGACTGTTTTCTTTGAATAACTGATTGACTTTTTTCAGAATTTCCAATGCTCTCGGGTCACTTTTATCCTGAATGATGATTTCTTCAATCGAGGTTGTTTTTGAAGATTTTTTAAGTAAAGAAACCGTCATATTGCTTTCTACCAATGAGGTTTCTTTTTGGAATTTATTGGCTTCTACGGTAATACTCCGGCATTTTGTTTTAAATTCCAGAACACCCTGAGCGTCTGTTTCGCCTAAAAGCATATCATTGCAAAAGACTTTGGCGCCGGAAACAGGAGTTTTATCAGCATCGTCTACCACTTTTATTTTTGATTGTGAAAAACCAAAAATAAACATCAGAAAAAATATAAACAGTAAAACCCTTTTCATGTAAAAAAACTACGTCAAAAGTAGTAAATTTTTATTGTTTCCAAGAAAGTTTTAACCATAGATATTGATGTGATTTTTAACAGAAAATTTTAATAATCAATAAAAAACACCCGGAAATTTTCGGGCGTTTTTTATTTTGTAAGTTGTGCCAAGAACAGGAATGTCTTCATTTCAAGCTCGTCTTTCGAGAGCTTATTATTTTCAAATTCTATGGAGGTGTACTGCCTGTCTTCTTTTGAGATCAGTGCATAGCCGTTGTATTTTTTGCCGTTCTGTCTGTAATTGTAGCTTACAAATTTAGAATTGGGCTCATCCATTTTTAATGCAATATTCTGGATGCCTTTTTTCTTTTTTAAAGCTTTTAGATTTTCCAGGGCATCACCGCTGTTAGCTTCATAGCTGTGCATAAAAATAGACGTATTGTCGGGCAGTTTTACCGCAAGCTTTAATGAATCATCGTAATTTTTTTGAATATAACTGTTGGCGTCAACATTTATTTTTGCGGTAAGATCCAATGGTAAAAGGGTGTCTTTTTTCACTTTTTTGATATGATAAATTGCCATTTCAGAATCGCCGAGCTTACTGATGCTGTCGTAGCTTTCATAAAAAATATCATTTGATATATTCTGAATATTATTTTGATAATTGTTTTTGCTTGCTTCAATGGCAGAGCTCATACGGTTATAAGATTGTGTCTGATAATTATCTGAAGAGGAATTATCAGACATTTTGTTACATGTCAAAGCAAGCCTGACCAACGCAAAAAGACCGAAAGCAACGCTCAGAATTGTTCTCCAAACGGGTTTGTTATCCATTATTTTAAGTCTTCTTTCGTGATTGTAATTTCTTTAATGACTTTTCCTTTTTTGTCTGTGTAAATGTATTTAAGATTTCTTACGCCAAGGACTTCTGTTTTGGAAAATATTTCTCTGATTTGCGGCATTCTCAACATTTCATCCTTTATGATCTGTTCTGCGCCATCTACTTCAAGCATTGTTTTATAGCTGTCCGGAACTTCGTTTGTATAAACGATATTGTTGTTTTCATCAGCTTTTATGCTCATGATTTTTGTTCCTGTAGCTTTATCTTCCATCGGGAGGTTTTTATTGAAAACTTCCAGAACGGAATTCAGCTGAGAAGTAGAGGCATTGCCTGATGTAATGGCTTTTAAATCCTCCGGGGCATTGCCTTTCAGCTTATTTTTGTCAATAGCTTCGTTGGCGATTACTTTTCCGTCTGCGCTGTATATTTTTAGGTTAAATTTTACGCCGCTGTCAAGTAATTCCTGTCCTAATTTCTCACTTTTAATTGCCTGTCCGATAAGTTCCGGAAATGATGAAGTAATAAGCCCGCTTTCCAGCTCGTCCGTTCCCTGATTCGCAGTATTGACCTCAATGGTAATTTCATCCGGACCTGTAGGAATTGCTTTGGTTGATTTTATCATATAATTTGTCATCATTGATGAAGATCTGTTATACATATCAACAAAACTGTGAATTTTATCACTTTTTGATTGGCAAGACAATAATAAAATAGACGTAAAACAAATAATTAAGAGTTTTTTCATGATAATTTTTTTGAAAGATAATAAAAAAACAGAAACCCGAAAGTCTCTGTTTAATTTTTTAATTATAAATTGATTTTTAATTAAATATTTAAGGCTTTCTGATAAGCATTTTCTAAACCGTCAAGATTTTTACCTCCCGCAGTTGCAAAACCTGGGTTTCCGCCACCTCCGCCTTGGATTTCTTTGGCTAAATCTTTAACGATAGCTCCGGCCTGATAGCTTGATGCCAAATCGTCAGAAACCCCAACCGTGATCATCGGTTTGTCGTCTGCATTGGACAGAATGATCGTCACAGAAGTCGGAATTTCTTTCTTCAACTGGAAGACGATGTCTTTCACGGAACCCGCGTCCAGAGAGGTTTTCTTCACTAAAAGCTGTTTGTCGCCTTTTTGCTCATAAGCATTTTTCCAGTCGCCGATTTCGCCTTTTGCTTTTTCTTTTTTGAAAGCTTCGATTTCTGTTTTTAAAGAAGCGTTTTCTTCGATTAATTTCTCGATGGATCTTACAACGTCTTTAGATTTCAACAATTGAGAAAGCTCTG
Organism: Chryseobacterium soldanellicola; assembly: GCF_900100115.1. Taxonomy (GTDB): domain Bacteria; phylum Bacteroidota; class Bacteroidia; order Flavobacteriales; family Weeksellaceae; genus Chryseobacterium; species Chryseobacterium soldanellicola. The sequence goes on along the minus strand of NZ_FNKL01000001.1, from coordinate 403,342 downwards.
TAATTTGCTTTTCTAAACCTTTGAAATATTCATCAGATTTATCTCCTGAAATCGCTTCAATCCTTCTGATTCCTGCTGCTGCAGAGCTTTCGGAAGTGATTTTGAAATGACCGATTTCAATCGTATTTTTCACGTGAGTTCCACCACAAAGTTCTTTTGAGCTTCCAAACTGGATCATTCTTACGCTGTCACCATATTTTTCACCGAACAAAGCCATTGCACCTTTGTCAATTGCTTCCTGGATCGGGATATTTCTGAATTCCTGTAAAGCAATGCTTTCTTTGATTTTTGCATTCACTTTTTCTTCAACCAAAGCCAATTCTTCCTCCGTCATTTTATTGAAATGAGAGAAGTCAAAACGCAGATAATCAGGACCAACGTAAGAACCTTTCTGTTCAACGTGAGTTCCTAAAACCTCTCTCAAAGCCTCATGTAACAAGTGAGTCACCGAGTGATTTGCCTGAGAATTTTTTCTTTCTGTTGCATTTACTTTAGCATAAAAAAGTGCTCCGGCATCTTTTGGAAGACCATTGATTAAAGAAATAATCAATCCGTTTTCCTTTTTTGTTTCTAATACTTCGAAACTTTCAACAGCATTTTCAAGAACGCCTTTATCACCAACCTGTCCACCACCTTCAGGGTAGAAAGGAGAGTTGCTCAACACAACCTGATAAAATTCACCGTCTTTATTTTCTACTTTTCTGTATCTTGTAATGTAGGTTTCAGCTTCGATTTGATCGTAACCAACGAAGTTTTCGTCTCTTTCTTCTAATGTTACCCAATCATATACTTTTTGAGCAGAATCAGCTTTTGAACGAAGTTTTTGCTTTTCCATTTCTGCATTAAATCCTGCTTCATCAATGGTCAACCCTTTTTCCTCTGCGATAATTCTTGTTAAATCATCCGGGAAACCGTATGTATCATATAATTCGAAAACTTCTTCACTTGGTAAAACCTTTGAGTTGCTTTCAATTGTTTGCTGAATTAATTTTTCAACTCTGATCAACCCGTTTTCAATGGTTTTTAAGAATGATTCTTCTTCACTTTTAATTACTTCAGTTACTAATTTTCCTTGTTTTTCCAATTCCGGGAAAAATGGTCCCATCTGATTTTTTAGAACAGCAACCAATTCAAAAAGGAAAGGTTCTTTCATATCCAAAAATCTGTAAGAATAAGAAATTCCTCTTCTTAAAATTCTTCTGATTACATAACCGGCGCCTCCGTTTGAAGGCAATTGTCCGTCTGCGATCGCAAATGAAACTGCTCTGATGTGATCCACCACAACACGGATGGCAATATCTTTTTCGTCCTCTAAAATTCCTGTATATTTTTTACCTGAAAGTTCTTCAACTTTAGCAATCAACGGTGTGAAAACGTCTGTGTCATAATTGGAAGATTTCCCCTGAAGCGCCATACAAAGACGCTCGAAGCCCATTCCTGTATCAACGTGCTGTTGAGGAAGTTTTTCCAACGATTTGTCAGCTTTTCTGTTGAATTCCATGAAAACTAGATTCCAGACCTCAACAACCTGTGGATGGTCGTTGTTCACCAATTCCAATCCTGAAACTTTAGCTTTTTCTTCTGGAGTTCTCAAGTCAACATGGATTTCAGAACACGGTCCGCAAGGTCCGCTTTCACCCATTTCCCAGAAATTATCTTTCTTATTTCCGTTGATAATTCTGTCTTCAGAAATGTGAGATTTCCAGAAGTCATAAGCATCCTGATCTCTTTCAAGATTCTCGGAAGCGTCTCCTTCAAAAATCGTTACATACAGGTTTTCTTTCGGAATTCCGTAAACTTCCGTCAATAATTCCCAGGCAAAAGCAATAGCATCTTTTTTAAAATAATCACCAAAAGACCAGTTCCCCAACATCTCAAACATGGTGTGGTGGTAAGTATCTCTACCTACATCATCCAAGTCATTATGCTTCCCTGAAACTCTCAGACACTTCTGTGTATCGGCAATTCTTGGGGCGGTAGGCGTTTTGTAGCCTAAGAAAAAATCCTTGAACTGCGTCATTCCGGAGTTGGAAAACATTAAGGTAGGGTCGTCTTTCAGCACAATTGGAGCCGAAGGAACGATAAGGTGGCCTTTACTTTTAAAATAATCTAAAAATTTTTGACGTATCTCTTGTGATGTCATAGTATATGTATTGCTTGCTTTTTTACAAATTTTTGATAAGATGCAAATTTAATGTTTTTAAAGCAATGTAAAAACATAGTTTTACGTTTTAAGCTATTTGTAGACTTGTAGTTTGAATATCGTCATTTCGATAAGTGGAAATCTATTATTCTCAATCATATAAACTTCCAACATCCTCTTGCAACTTCATTTCTTTTTAGAAGCTATTTGACTTCGTCGAATTGTAATTCTTATTTTATTTTTAAGGAGCAATTTGATTACATCGAAAAGCTGTTTTATTTTTATTTGAAGCTTTTTCCCGCTTTCCGCACTCGCTATTTTTTATTTTCGGCGGCGGCTTTGCCGCCGCCGAAAATAAAAAAATGAGCTCAAACAATGCTGCAATCGTGGCTAGGGTTGCAGTCGTTTCTTCAACAGTATGACATAACCGCCACTTTGTCATTCTGTAGGAATCCAAACTAATTTTGTAGAGATTGGATTGTGAAAATCATTGTCTAGATTCCTACAGAATGACAAGCTCTGTGGATAATGATAATGTATATTTAACTCTTAAATCTGAATAGATTGCTTCGTTGCTTCTGAACTGCATTCGCAGACCTTCAGTCTGTTCGCAATGACTTAAATTAGTTTTCTAATACTATTATTGAGATCCTTTTTGGATGACAAACAGGATGTTTATAATATGGTAAACAAAACTTTGCACCTTTCCCTTTAACTTATTATCTTCGTTACAATCTGAAAAGATAAAGTTTTAACATGACGAAAAATGAAACCCTGAAAAGTTGGATAGAACAATACTCCGAGCCATTGCTGAGAAGAGCCGTTTATCTGCTTTCGGATAAAACAGAGGCGGAAGATGTTGTACAGGAGGTTTTTATTGCTGCTTTTTCGTCGTATGAATCTTTTGAAGGAAAAAGTAAACCTTTAACATGGCTTTACACCATTCTTAATTATAAGGTTTCTGATTTTTACCGTAAAAAATACAAATCCGAACCGGAAATCAGGCTTGATCATTTTTTTGATGAAAACGGATCATGGAAAGATAAAGATATTTTAAATGACTGGGATGCTTTCAACAAGGAAACGGAGCTTTTGGATGATGAAAATTTTAATAAAACATTGGAAGATTGTATTGAAGATTTGCCCTCCAGATGGAAGATTCCCATGAAAATGTACTATCTTCAGGAAAAAAAAGCGCCGGAAGTGAGTCAGGAATTGAATGTTTCTACGACTAATCTTTGGAAGATTCTCCAAAGGAGCCGAATGCAGCTCAGAGAGTGTCTGGAACTTAACTGGTTTACAAAATAGCAATGAATTAAAATGTTAGCTAAAATTATACATATGATCTTTTTACCGTGCAGTGAAGCGACTTTACTCATGGAAAAACGCAATGCCGAAAACATTTCTTCAAAAGAGAACTGGAAGCTTTCTCTGCATTTAAAGATCTGCAAATGGTGCCGCGCTTATAAAGAAAAGCTGGAAATTTTAGATGATATTTTAAAAAGAAAACTTTCTCAAAAAGAAAATATTGAAATTAATCATTCTGAAATTCAGGGATTTAAAGATAAAGTAATTAAAAATTTAGATATTTAAAAAAAACTTTGTCAGGATTTTGAAATAGCGCCGACTATACTTTTGAAAATAATAAAGTATTAATTCAAAATCTTAAGTCATGAATGGAACTGCATCACAAATCAGCCAACAAAATCCCAGCTATAAACTCGGGTATTATATTTCGCTTTTTGGCGCATCACTTATTTTGCTCTGGATCGGGATCTTCAAATTTACTCCCACCGAAGCAGCCGCTATAAAAAACCTGGTAGAAAACCATTTTCTCACTTTTTTCGTATATGATTTTGTAAGCGTTCAGGCTGTGTCAAATGCTATCGGAGTGATAGAAATTATCATTGCTCTACTTCTCCTGTTTAGTGTGAAATTTGCATTCTTAAGACGATATGCAGCCATCGGAATGATCGTGACTTTCCTTACTACTTTGAGTTATCTGTTTACAACTCCCGGAATCTGGAAAGTGGTGGACGGACTGCAGGTAACAGACTTCTTTATTTTAAAAGATATAGTGCTTTTAGGATTCGGATTAATGATATTTCAAAATGATAAAAAATGAATAAAAATAATAAGGTAAAAATGAGAAACATATTAATATTGCTCGGGATTGTGCTGGGCATTGCAGTATTTGCTACAAAATCAGGTTTTTTTAATAAACAAAAAGTAGCAACAAAAGAAAAAGAAAATGAGACAATTATGGACAGTAGAAATGTAAAAGAAGTTTATTTTGCAGGTGGATGTTTTTGGGGAACAGAGCATTTTTTTCAACAGGTACGCGGAGTAGTGGGAACTGAAGTGGGATATGCCAACGGAAACAAACAAAATCCGACATATGAAGAAGTAGTAAGTCACACAACGGGTTTTGCGGAAACCGTAAAAGTGAAATATGATCCGGAACAGGTTGATTTAAAACTGCTTATTGATCTTTATTTTAAAACAATCGATCCTACAAGCTTAAACAAGCAAGGAAATGACAGAGGAGATCAGTATAGAACAGGAATTTATTCTACAGATAAAGCTACAGAGGCAGTTATCAAAGCAGAAGTTGAAAAATTAGCCAAAAATTATGATAAACCGGTTGTGGTAGAAACCATTCCGTTGAAGAATTTCTACAGAGCTGAAGATTATCATCAGGATTATCTGGATAAAAATCCGGGCGGATATTGCCACATCGAACCGGGACTTTTTGAAATGGCCAGAAATGCCAACCCGCTCCCAAAGAAAAGCGAAACAAAATATCAGAAACAGGATAAAAAAGTTTTAAAGGAAAAACTGACTCCAGAACAATATAAAGTTACTCAGGAAAATGCTACTGAAATGCCTTTCAAAAATGAATATTGGGACGAAACCAGAGAAGGAATTTATGTAGATATCACAACTGGTGAGCCATTATTTATTTCAACAGATAAATTTGAATCAGGTTGCGGATGGCCAAGTTTTTCAAAACCGATTACTAAAAAACTGATCGATGAAAAATTAGACAGATCAGTCGGAATGACAAGGGTTGAGGTAAGAAGTAAAACCGGAGATGCCCATTTGGGACACGTTTTCAATGACGGCCCGGCAGATAAAGGTGGACTTCGTTACTGTATCAACAGTGCCTCCTTAAAGTTTATCCCGAAGGCTGAAATGGAGAAAAAAGGATATGGAGAATATATTTCTCTGCTGGATAAAAAGTAAGTGAAAGAAAGGTTGTCGAAAGGCAGCCTTTTTTATTTTTAATTAAAAATTGTGGGTTAAATTGATCAAAACAAAAAAAGTGATTCCAAGGAACCACTTTAATTTCTAATATTAAATTTTTTAATCTTTTAATCTTTTAATATTTAATCTTATCCTACCAATCTCTCTTTTTCAGAATCCAGTAAGATCCGAAAATGAAAATTCCGCACCAGATAATACAGGCAATCATGCTTTCAGTCGGATAATGAAATTCATATTTAAGGCCGATCATTTTCGCCATATTCAGTCTTAACATCGGATTAGGGATGAGGTTTGACATGCTTTCTAGCGGTAAAAGTTTGGTAAAATAAAATGAATCATGTGCTTTTGCCTGATCGAGATTTAGATTGGGTCCCGTTACAATCCTTTCCACTGTCTTTAAAATCCCTTCAAAGATCCAGTAAACGAAGAATGCAAGAAAAACGAAGACCGATTTTCTCAGCAAAACGGAAAGAAACATCAGAAAACAGAAAAATGCAAAAAGCTTTACAAAATAATTTCCGATAAAAAATATTTCCCTGAAAATCAGTTCAGAATCTGTTGTTTTTGAATAATTATATCCTAAAAATAAGGTGATAATAAAAACAAGCACAGTAGAAACAACCGTAAAAATCGTGATTGTCAAAAGTTTTGAACCGATAAATTCTTTTCTGCTTAAACCGTCAATAGTATTCTGTTTAAACATTCTGTTAGTAAATTCCTGCGAAATCGAAAAAACAATGATTAATCCTAAGAAAATTTTCAATAAAGCAACAATATAGGTCGTAAAATTCCAGATTTCAGGAAAATTATAAATTCCCTGTTGTTTTAAATTAATCGGATTTCCGAAAATATTGATATCAACCAGTCCAATAAAAAGCAGGGCTATCAAAATAGCAAAATAAAGGATCGTAAAAACCTTGAATGGTCTGTAATTCAGATTTTTATAATATTCTAGTTTTAATAATTTAAGCATGATTATTCGTGTTTTTTACAAGTTCAAGAAATTGAGTTTCAAGCGATTGTTTTTTCTTATTCAGATGAGACAGGAAAATACCTTTTTCGACCAGTTTTTGGTTCAGATTTGAGGCCGAAACAGAAACTTTGTCACTGATATGGGCTTTAATAAAATCTCCTTCAAGCTTTACGGAAGAAAACCAGTTTAACTCTTCCAAAGCAGTTAAAAGTTGGTTGTTATTATCAGCTTTTAATTCAAAATATCCTTTATTGCTGGTCATTTCATCAACTCTTCCTGAGAAAATTGCGGTTCCTTCTTTTAATACAATGACATGGCTGCAGATTTTTTCAATTTCATCCAAAAGGTGGCTTGCAATGATAATGGTAATGCCTTGTTTGGCAATATTTGTAATGATGTCCCTGATCTGGATAATTCCCTCAGGATCAAGCCCGTTTGTGGGTTCGTCTAAGATCAGAACTTCAGGATTATTCAGCATCGCAGAAGCGATCGCAAGACGTTGTTTCATCCCTAAAGAATAAGTTTTGAAAGTATCTTTTCTCCTCTCGTAAAGCCCGACAATTTTCAGGACTTCTTCGATTCTCGAGTAAGGAGTGTCCTTGATTTCGGCTACAATTTTCAGGTTGACTTCAGCGCTTAAATAAGGGTAAAAATTCGGTTGTTCGATAATGGCCCCTATTTTTTTCAACGTTTCGGAGTCAGTGCCTTTTTTACCGAACCAAAACCAGTCTCCGCTTGTAGGATTGATGGTTGAAAGCAACATCCCGAAAGTGGTGGATTTTCCGCTTCCGTTAGGACCCAAAAGCCCGTAAACATTTCCTTTTTCTACATCAAAAGAAATATTGTTTACAGCAACCCGCTTGAATTTTTTAGTTAAATTCTTTACTGATAAGATTTTTTCCATGTAATTTGTTTTACATAGTAGTAGTCTATATAAATTATGAAATGTTACAAAAAGTTATGAATTGTGAATTGTGAATTATAAATTGTGAATTGTGAATCTGTGAATTTTTTTAGCTTACTGCCTAAAGCTTATAGCTTACAGCCTATAAGGTATTGCTCATTCGTATTTTAAATACTAAATTTGATAGAATTAATCGGTAGTTATGAAGTTAATTGATTTGGCAAAAGAATTACATGTTTCGGCAGAAGCTTTAAAACAGTTTATTCAGGATTTTGACCTTGATCTTGGTGCTTGTATGAGCACAAGTTTTGATTTAAAGCCGGATTTTGAAAAATTTGCCCGCGAAAATATAGACTTTTTAAAGCTTTATGAAAAAGATCTTGATAAAAGTAAAAGCGTAGAACAAATTGCTGAAACGATCAGCCAGCCAAAGGAAAAAGTAGAAAAAGCCATCAAAGAAATTAATCCTAATATTTTTGATAACGGATTTTTTAAATCTTCTATTTCAAGTTATGGGATCGACAATAAATTAGGCGGGAATTATCAGTTTGTTTACGATTATTTCGGGCATAAAACCAGCCTTCAGCACAGAGATTTTATAGGGTACAGAGACTTGTTTTTCTATATTTCCGGTGTTTTGGAACCGTTTTTAAATCCGCAGCAGATCAAAGACTGGGGAATCAGCAAGCCTGCGGGAATTATCCTGTACGGGCCTCCCGGAAGCGGAAAGATTTTTTGGGCTAATAAAATCGCGGAAATCATTAATTATCAATTTAAAGAAGTCAAAAAGCATTATCTCGGAACGTCTTTCGTAGACGGAAATAAGACCAATTTCAATGACTTTCTAGTAACGATGATGAATGAAGATAAAGTTCTCCTTTTTCTGGATGATTTTGATGAAATTATGAAACAGAGAAATGCCGAAACTGATGTTGCTTCCTGCAATCTTGAGACCCAGGAGATCATTCTTCACCATATCGGAAGATTTGAAAAAGAAGACCTTTTGATGGTCGGTTCTGCAAATTCTGTATCAGAAATTGATGAAGAAATTCTGGCTCCCGGAAGATTTGATGTGATGATTCCTGTTTTCCCGCCGAATGCTTCTGAAAGATCGGAAATCATTTTATATGCCATGACGAAAGATTTACAGCCGGATTCTTTACTCTTTAAAATACTTAAAAATAATAAGGCTGATAAAATCCCTTTCTGGCAGGAAATTTCTTCACAAATGAAGGTTTTCAGCAATACGATGTTGATCGATTTTACCCAAAGCCTTAAAAAAAGAATTAAAAACCAGTATCAGAAAACAAAAAATGAAAATCTTAAAATCGATCAGAACCTTTTAACCAGGGCGTTGAGAGATGCCGGCGGAAAGCTTACAGAAGAATATCTGGATCAGATTGCTAAGTTTTTAAGCGATGCTATTGTTAATAATTATGATGATTTTCAATATAGAATTCAGGCTTTAAAAAAAGAATTGGATAATTACAGAATCGTTGAAGAACCGCCAAGAGAAATAGGTTTTCACCATAATGAAGGCGAAGAAGGGCGAAGCCAGGGGTAATCTGGGGTGAATTTGCTGTACTTGTAAATTTTGCTCTGCAAGTCAATTGTTAATGATTTCACGAAAGTAAAAATTCACAAGTGCAGCTAATTGACGATTTACAATTCACAAAATTACTCATTATCCATGAACAGCATTTGGGAGCTTGAAACATTCTACAGAAAACGGAATATAATCATTATCGGAAGTGGTTTTACCGGGCTGTGGACTGCCATTTCCATTAAAGAGAAATATCCTGAAAAATCAGTTTTAATTATTGAAAGAAATTCTATTCCGTTGGGCGCTTCGACGAGAAATGCCGGTTTTGCGTGTTTTGGAAGTCTTACGGAAATTATTGCCGATTCTGAAAAAATGGGCTGGGAAAAAACACTGGCTCTGGTAAAGATGAGGTTTGAAGGATTACAGAAAATCCAACAGTATTTTAAAAGCTCAGAAATTGATTTTGATTTGAACGGAGGCTATGAAATTCTCAATAATGACCAGTCTTTGCAGAAGATTGATGAAGTTAATGAAAAATTAAAATCCGTTACCGGAATTGATAAAACATATTCTTTAAATCAGCAGAAATTAAAAGAATTCGGATTGGGAAAATCTGAATATTTAATTGAAAACCCTTGCGAAGGAAGCCTTCATTCGGGAAAATTATTACAGAAATTGTTAGAAAAATGTCACGAATTAAAAGTTGAGTTTCTTTTCGCAACAGAAGTTATAAACGTTGTTGAAAATTCAGAAAAAATTGAAGTTCAGCTTTCGGAAGATCTTTCAATTCATTCTGATCAGATTATTCATTGTACGAATGCTTTCAGTGCAAAATTTTTAGATAAAGAAGAAATTATTCCTGCCCGCGGACAAATTATTTTAACCGAATCGATTGAAAATTTAAAAATAAAAGGAACTTTCCATTATGATGAAGGATTTTATTATTTCAGAAATCTTGGAAACAGAATTTTATTGGGTGGTGGAAGAAATCAGGATTTTAAAACAGAAGAAACAACATCTTTTCAAACGACAGAGTTTTTACAAAATCATTTAGAAAATTTTTTAAAGGAAGTAATTTTACCCGATCAGCAATTTACAATTTCCCTCCGCTGGTCAGGAATTATGGCGATGGGCTCTGAAAAAACTCCGATTGTAAAACAGCTTTCTGAGCGACAGTTTTGTGCTGTACGATTATCGGGAATGGGAGTTGCGCTGGCTCCGAAAATTGGGGAGGCTGTTATGAAAATGATTTAAATTAAACCTTGTAATGATAAGGATCTATGGAAATTCGTGGAATAAAATTGCTATTTTTGTAAAAAATAAAATTTTGTGATCAACAACGACCAGATAAAAGAAGTTCAGTCCAGGATTAATGACTTACATAAATATCTTCAGATCGATAAAAAGAAGATAGAAATTGCCAATGATGATGAAAAAACCGCTGCTCCGGAATTTTGGGACAATCCAAAAACGGCTGAAGCTTTCCTGAAACAGCTTCGTTCTAAGAAAAAGTGGGTGGAAAGTTATGACGAGATCAACAGCCAGTTTGAAGACTTGCAGGTTTTAATTGAATTTGCAAAAGAAGATCCCGATTCTGAGAAAGAATTGGATGAAACATTTCCTCAGTTAGTTGAAAAAATCGAAGACCTTGAGTTTAAAAATATGCTCTCTAATGAAGGTGATGAGCTTTCTGCTGTTATTCAGATCACGGCAGGGGCGGGTGGCACAGAAAGTTGCGACTGGGCTTCAATGCTTATGAGAATGTACACCATGTGGGCGGAAAAGCAGGGATATAAAATCAAAGAATTAAACTACCAGGAAGGTGATGTTGCAGGAATAAAAACCGTAACCTTAGAAATCGAGGGAGAATTTGCTTTTGGGTATCTGAGAGGGGAAAACGGGGTTCACCGGTTGGTAAGGATTTCGCCTTTTGATTCTAATGCAAAGCGCCATACAAGTTTCGTTTCGGTGTACGTTTACCCTTTGGTGGATGATACAATCGAGATTAATATTAATCCTGCCGATATTTCATTTGAAACGATGCGAAGCTCTGGAGCGGGAGGCCAGAACGTCAACAAGGTAGAAACGGCCGTGCGTCTTCGCCACGCACCGACAGGAATTATCATCGAAAACTCAGAATCACGCTCACAGCTTCAAAATAAGGAAAAAGCGATGCAGCTGCTTCGTTCAAGGCTCTACGAAATGGAATTGGAAGAACGTCTGAAAGCCCGTAACGAGATCGAAGCCAATAAGATGAAGATCGAATGGGGAAGCCAGATCAGAAATTATGTGATGCATCCTTATAAATTGGTAAAAGACGTACGCTCAGGTTACGAAACATCAGATGTCGATGCTGTAATGAACGGAAATCTTACTCCGTTTCTCAAAGCTTTCCTGATGGCGGATGGCACGGCTGTTTCGGATGATGATTTCGATCTTTAATTTTTAGTTAAAATCTTATAATTAATTTCCTTTTGAAGTTTATTAAGCTTATTTTTGTTACTTATCAATACGTATGGAAGGATTCAATAGTTGGAAAGATTTATTAAACCCCGAGTTTTATATCAATATGGGTGGGTTTTGGCTTATTTTATTTATTATTTTTGCTGAAACCGGTCTTTTTGTAGGATTTTTTTTACCGGGAGATTCTTTACTTTTTGTATCGGGAATTTATGCGGTAGATATTATTTCTAAAACTTTTGGCTCTACAGGAAGCGATTTCCTGGATACAACGATTTTAGCAAGCTCAATTGCTTTTGCTGCGATCATCGGGAATCAGGTAGGATATTGGTTTGGTCACAAAACAGGGCCCGCACTATATAAAAGACAGGATTCTTTCTTATTTAAAAAGAAATATCTCTATCAGGCACACGATTTCTTTGAAAAAAATGGGGCTTTGGCAATTATTATGGCAAGATTTTTACCTGTGGTAAGAACTTTTACCCCTATCGTTGCAGGAATTGTAAGGATGAATAAAAAAGAATTTTTACGTGATAACATCATCGGAGCCGTGCTTTGGTCTTTCCTGTTGATTTTTGCAGGGCATTATCTGGATAAATTATTTATGGACCAGTTTGGAATTGACCTTAAAAAGAAGCTGGAGCTCATCATCATTGTTATCGTTTTAGTAACTACGTTGCCGGTTATCATTAAATTTTTATTCGGGAAGAAAGAAGATTTTTCTAAATATGAAAATCACGATTTCGGAGACGGAGAAGAAAAATAATTTAAAAATAAATGTAAAATATACTGTAACCTGCTTTTGGAGCGGGTTATTTTTTTATCCATTCAAGAATATTGGGATAAATAATACGGTCTCTTTTCTTTTTATTGAAAAACCTTGGCGCATGACCTGTATTTTCCATGAAGATTAATTTATGAGGAATATTTTGTGCTGTTAAAGCTGAATCTAAAGCTAAACCCTGATGCTGATTCACCAGAAAGTCAGTATTTCCCTGAAATAAAAGAGTAGGAACATGGGTAATATTGTAGATCGGACTCGCCTTTTTGAATTCTTCAGACAAATTTTTTCTGTCAAACTTTGTGCCCACCACTTTTTGAATAGTCGGAGAACTATATTTTGAGTAAAAAGAATGTAAGTATTCCGGAGAATAAAAATCTGTCGGTCCGCTCAGAGAGATGATTTTTTTAATCTGTTCAGAGTTTTGGTATCCATATAATAAAGCCAGATGTCCGCCGGCGCTCTCGCCGAGAATAATGTAATTGTCGGGCTCCAGCTCTGCTTTTTCAGCCAAAGAATTAAATTTTACAATAGCGGAACTAATATCTTCCAATTGCTCTTTATAAGTAATTTTTTTTGATGTTGAAACCAGCCTGTAATTCATATTAATGCTTGGGATATTATTCTCAAACAACATCTTCTGAATTTGTATCATATGTTCCTTACGGCCGTATTTCCAGGCACCACCGTGAACGATCAGAACGACAGGAGCCTCTTTCTGATAATCTGAAGGCAGAAAAATATCCATTTTCTGTCTTTTGTGCTCTCCATATTTGAGATTATAAATTTTCTGCTGATTGTTGGTCCCCATCCAAACTCTGAATCTTGAATTACATGAATTTAATAAAAAGCCGATACATCCTAAAACAAAAAAATGATATCTGAGAATAAGCTTTTTCATAGATTAAATTTACGAAAAATTAGCTTTAAAATATTTATATATAAGATGACTTTTTACAGCATTGAATAATATATATAAATGATGGCTTTAATTAATAGGTTTTAGAATTTAATTTAATCAGTCTTATGCTTATTTACCAGTTAGACATATAATTTTAGATGATTTTAGGAGAATGTTTTTCATTATTTATCTTTTTTTTGCATCAAAAATTTTTTAACATATTGGTGAAATAAGAAAAATTATAATAAGAAATCATTTTTTATGGTTTTTATTACATTAAAATTAATAAAGTATATAATAAATTGCGTATAATGCAAAATTTAATTTGTATTAATCATTATTTTTGTAATTTTGTAAAAATTATTTTTAAACACACATATGAAAAAAGTTTTATTAATAACCCTTCTATTATTAGGTTCGGTTATTCGTTTAAATGCTCAAGTGGGAATTGGTACACCTACACCACATGGCACACTAGATTTGGGAACAAACTCTGGAATTGATATTAACGATGTAAAAGGTAAAAAACTTGCCATTTATAACACGTCATCAGGAAATTATTTCTACGGATTTGGGATAAGCCCTAACACACTTCAGTTTCATGCTTCTTCTTCTCCTACAGGAGCACCGGCAATGGTACTACAAAATACAGGAAACCTTGGAATAGGAACTGTAACGCCATCGCCATCTGCGTTAATTGAAATGGCAAGCACATCCAAAGGGCTATTGCCTCCAAGAATGTCAACCGTGCAAAGAGATGGTATTACTCCTAAGCCTGAAGGTTTGGTGATTTATAATCTCGACATTCATTGTCTTCAATACTGGAATGCTACAGAATGGATAGGAAACTGTAGTAACTCAAATGGAGGCGGGGTAGCTACAATTACCAATTGTACTACAACAGCTTTAAGTGGTACTTACCAGCAGGGTATGGCCATGAATAGTAGTAATACAGTGGTTCTTGCCGTAAATGTTACTCAATTGGGAGCATGGTCAGCTGCGAGTAATAGTATGAATGGAGTAACCTTCAGCGGTTCAGGTAATTTTACAGCTTTAGGAAATCAGAATATAACGTTAACTGCAACAGGTACAGCTTCAAGTGGCGGCACGTTTAATTATACTTATACTTTAGGAAACAGTACATGTACCCGTCCTATAACATACAGTAATGGAGGAGGTGTTGCAACAATTACTAATTGTACAACAACAACTTTAAATGGGACTTATCAGCAAGGTATGGCCATGAATAGCAGTAATACAGTTGTTCTTACTGTAAATGTTACACAGCTAGGAGCATGGTCAGCTACAAGCAATACAGCAAATGGTATCAGCTTCAGTGGGTCAGGTACTTTCACGGCATTAGGAAATCAGAATATTACTCTTACAGCGACAGGAACACCTTCAAATTCTGGAAGCTTTAATTATAATTTTAACCTGGGAAGCAGTAATTGTAGTGGCAGAAGTATTAATTTTGGGACTGCACCGTTGACAATTTGTGATATAGGTCCTGCAGATGTACCTAATTCATTTACAATAAGCGGGTTAAATGTTTCTATATCAGCAACCCATACTGGCAGCACAAATAATAGCCAGATTACAAATTGTGCAGGAGGAGGAGCACAAGTAGATTTTGCAACTTCATGGGCATTAGGCTGGAACGGATCTGCAACTGCTACAACAACTACTTTCACTTTTAGCAGACCGGTAAAAGATGTAGAGATTTTCTTAAGCGAATTGAATAGTGGCCAGGCGGTAACATTTACTGCTCAAAATGGGGGCGGAGCTTCTTTTTCGCCAACATTAACGACAACAGCTTATTGTGCTGCGGGTGCTCACAGCATATCAGGAAATACAGTATCTGCATCTACAAGTGGTGTCAGAAGGAATACAGGTCTTAAAATTCAGGCAGGAGGAGCATACTTTACTACGCTTACCATTACTCACAATGGTTTACCTAATACATTAGGTGGTAGTGTACAGCCTTCTTTTAATGGCACAGCTGCGCAACTTGTGATTTGTAATGCTACTGCACAGTAACAAAATTTTCAAATAATAAATTCCATATGACGGCCTTCTTAAATGAAGGTCGTTTTTTATATTAAAGAAGATTATTTATATTGATTATTTAAAAATCATTGAATTTAAAATTATTAAAAAAAGAATTAAATAGTTATTTTTGCTAAACTTAACAGATATTAAAAAAATCTTAAAATATGGCATCTGGTTTTTTCGCGATTTTGGACGATATCGCAGCTTTGATGGATGATGTGGCGGTTACAAGTAAGATAGCAACCCAAAAAACAGCAGGCATACTCGGTGATGACCTTGCAGTAAATGCTGAAAAAGCCACAGGCTTTCTTTCTTCAAGAGAATTGCCGGTTTTATGGGCAATCATGAAAGGATCTTTTATTAATAAGCTAATCATTCTTCCTATTGTATTTTTGCTCAACTGGCTGTACGCTCCTGCCATTAATTATGTATTGATTCTTGGAGGATTATATTTAGCCTTTGAAGGCGTTGAAAAAATTCTAGAATTTCTTTTTCACCGTTCTAAAGAAGGTCATGAAGTGGTAGAAGAAATTGATACGGAAAAAAGTTCTGAAGAAATAGAAAAATCAAAAATAAAATCCGCAATTATGACGGACTTTATTTTATCGATTGAAATTGTAATTATTGCTTTGGGAACAGTATTGGAAGAAAGCCATCCTTTCATTACACAAATTTTAGTAACGAGTTTAGTTGCATTTATTGCTACTGTAGGAGTTTACGGAATTGTTGCTCTTATCGTAAGGATGGATGATGCAGGATTTAAATTAATCAGAAAAAGTAATGATAAGGGATTCTTCGGAAAGCTCGGACATCTATTAGTGAAGGCTTTGCCAATTGTTATTAAGGCTTTAGGCATAATCGGGACGATTGCTCTGATTATGGTAGCTGGTGGCATTTTTGCCCATAGAGTAGAGTATCTTCATCATATTTTACCAACTTGGTCTTCGAATGAGATCCTTCTTATTTTAAAAGAAATTATTTTTGGACTTGCCGGAGGATTAGCAGCAGTGGCTCTTTTTACGATAGGTAAAGGAGCTGTTTCTTTAGTTAAACGTAAATAGAAGTTGATAATAATAAAATATCCGGCTTCAATTCTTGAAGCCGGATATTTTTTAATAAATAGACTTATAAAAGCCTCTTTATCTATTTTTAGTTGAATAAATCTTTCACTTTATCAAAGAAAGTTTTTTCTTTTCCGGAAGGTTCTGCAACCATTTCTCCGCTTGCCATTTGCTTTTCAAAGAAATCTTTTTGATCTTTTGTAAGCTTTTGCGGTGTCCAGACATTGATGTGAATAAACATATCACCTTTGCCGTAGCTGTCAATGCTTGGTAAACCTTTTCCTGCCAATCTTAAGATTTTTCCGGATTGTGTTCCTGCATCAACGGTGATTTTTACTTTTCCACCAACTGTCGGAACTTCTCTCTTAGTTCCCAACGCCGCTTCTGCATACGAAATATATAATTCCTGATGAAGATTATCGCCTTCTCTTTTAATTACCTTATCAATTTCTTCCTCAACAATCACCAAAAGATCTCCGGGAATTCCTCCAAAAGGCGCGTCATTACCTTTTCCTCTTACATTTAATTGAATTCCGTCTCTTGCTCCGGCAGGGATGTTAATCGTGATTTCTTCCTCATCTTTTACCAAACCTTGCGCATTTGCTCCGGCAGGGATTTTATCTGCCACTTTTCCGATTCCCTGACAGGTTCCACAGGTAGTCTGGGTCTGCATCTGACCGAACATGGTGTTCATAACCTTCATCTGCACACCGGAACCGCCACAGGTAGGACAGGTTTTTGAAGTGGCGCCTTCCGCCATCTTCATTTTTTTTACCTTAATAGTTTTTTGCGTTCCGTTGACCATTTCTTCAAGGTTCAGCTTGATTCTGATTCTTAAATTAGAACCCTTCACTTGCTGACGGCCACCGCCGCCACCAAATCCTCCAAAACCGCCACCACCGAAAATATCTCCAAACTGACTGAAAATATCCTCCATGTTCATTCCGCCGCCGAAACCTCCGCCACCAAAGCCGCCGCTTCCGCCAACACCTGCATGGCCAAACTGATCGTATCTTGCGCGTTTTTGTTCGTCACTCAATACCTCATAAGCTTCTGCAGCTTCCTTAAAGCTTTCCTCGGCTTCTTTATCTCCCGGATTTTTATCAGGGTGAAATTTAATCGCCATTTTGCGGTAGGCTTTCTTTATTTCGTCGGCTGAGGCAGATTTACTGATCTCAAGAACCTCGTAATAATCTCTTTTTGACATGTCTTTTTATAATTGATTATCGATAAATGATAATTGATACCGTTGCTTCCGGCTTATCGCTTGCTGCCTATCAATTATCTCTCATCATTTATCATTTAATTTTAATTTCCTGTTACTACTTTTGCAAAACGGATTACTTTATCTCCTAAAGTATATCCTGTCTCGATTACATCTACGATTTTACCTTTCAAATCATCTGATGGTGCAGGAATTTGAGTAATTGCTTCATGGAAATCTACATTAAAGCTGTCTCCGGCTCTTACTTCCATAGGCTTTAATCCTTTCTCCGTTAATTTATTTTTGAATTTGTTGTAAATTAATTCAACACCTTGTAAATCAGAAGGATTTCCGTTTTTAGCGATTTCTTTAATTGCTCTTTCAAAATCATCCAAAACGCCAAGCATAGAAACCATCATGTCCTGGTTTGCATATTGGAAGAATTCCATCTTTTCCTTTGAAGTTCTTTTTTTATAATTTTCAAATTCAGCATATAGTCTGATGTAACGGTCTTTTTCTTCTGCCAAAAGTTCTTCTGCAGAA
Source organism: Chryseobacterium soldanellicola (assembly GCF_900100115.1). GTDB lineage: Bacteria > Bacteroidota > Bacteroidia > Flavobacteriales > Weeksellaceae > Chryseobacterium > Chryseobacterium soldanellicola. The sequence goes on along the minus strand of NZ_FNKL01000001.1, from coordinate 385,513 downwards.
GGTTGAGCTGTCACATTGTCTTCCGAAGGAGCTTCGTTCTGAATGTTGTTTTCTTCTTGATTATTGATGCTTTCTTCGTTGATATCCTGATTATCCATAATTCAATATTTATTTTCTCTATTCTTAGTCAAAGATTCTGCCAAAGAAAAAATTGAGACATTAAGGCAGAATTTGCAGAGAATAGCCAATTGTTAATGGTCAATTTTTCCGGCCTAAATTCACTATTCACTGTTCACTGTTCACTATTGAGAATTGAGAATTGACAATTCACTCTATTTTTTTAGAAGCAATTTCCAGCTTTCCGCACTCGCTATTTTTATATTTCGGCGGCGGCGGCAAAGCCGCCGCCGAAATATAAAAAATGAGCTCAGACAAATGCTGCAATCTGGGCTAGGAAAATGATACGGCAATCTCTTTACGCATAAAGATATTAAAACACTAAGTTAACCGCCCAACATGACGTCTAATTAATTGAGATAGATTGAGAAGACGACAAAAATCCTAGCCCCGATTGTAGAGAAAATCCTTTTTTGAAAAAAAAGATTGCAACGGAAAGCGGGAAATAGCTTCTAATTTTTATAGTCAATGGTGAATTATCAATTCATTTTGTTGTCAATTTTCCCGTGGGTGATGGTAAAATTTACTGTTGCCGATTCACCATTCACTTTAAAATTATTCCCCGAAAAAGGTCTGATACAACAGATAAAGGTTTAAAATAATAATGACAAATGAAATAATCCAGACACAGATTTTTAAAAATGGTTTGTTGACAAATTCGCCCATTTTTGCTTTGTCGCTGGTAAACATAACCAGAGGCACCACCGCAAAACTCAACTGCATCGACAAAATTACCTGACTTAATACCAGTAATTCGGTTGTTCCCTGTTCGCCATACAAAATAGCAACAATTAATGCAGGAATTACGGCAATTAATCTCGTTATCAAACGCCTTAGCCAAGGTTTTAATCTGATATTTAAAAAGCCTTCCATTACGATTTGTCCGGCTAAAGTTCCTGTTAATGTAGAATTTTGCCCTGATGCCAATAAGGCAATGGCAAAAGCGATACTTGCCATTGAAGCACCCAAAATAGGAGTAAGCATTTTATAAGCATCGTGAATATCCGCAACGTGTTTATTTCCTGTTATATGAAAGGTTGCAGCGGCTAAAATCAGAATTGCCCCATTAATGAAAAATGCCAGCATCAAAGAAACCGTACTGTCTAAAGTGGCAAACTTTATGGCTTCTTTTTTCCCCTCTCTGTCACGGGTGTAATCTCTTGTCTGCACAATACTGCTGTGCAAATAGAGGTTGTGAGGCATTACAGTCGCGCCTAAAATTCCGATGGCAATATAAAGCATTGCCGGATTTTGAATGATTTCTGCTTTTGGAACCAATCCTCCCAGCATTTCGTTGATGGCAGGCTGAGAAATTACAATTTCATAAATAAAACAGGCCAGAATGATGAAAATCAATCCGCCAACGATGCTTTCGATCCATCTGAAGCCTTTTGACTGAAGTAAAAGAATAACCAGAACATCTACTGTTGTAATTACAATTCCCCAGGTCAACGGAATATGAAAAAGCAAATTTAAAGCAATGGCAGAACCTATAACTTCTGCGAGATCACAGGCTGCAATGGCTATTTCACAGAAAATCCAAAGCATAAAGTTGGTTTTCGGGCCAAAATGATCTCTGCAAGCCTGAGCCAGATCTCTTTCGGCAACAACTCCCAATTTTACAGACAAATGCTGTAAAACCATCGCAAAAATATTAGAAATTAAAATAACAGATAGAAGAGTATATCCAAATTGTGCACCTCCCGCAATATCTGTGGCCCAGTTTCCCGGATCCATATAACCTACGGCAACCATCAAGCCGGGACCTGCAAAAGCCAGGTATTTTCTCCAAAAGCTTCCGCCTTTTGGAACTTTGACAGAAGAGTAAACTTCTGATAGAGAATGGGATGTTTTATCTTTACGCCAAGCGCTTTTTAATTTCAAATTCATAAATGTTAGAAATGACTAACAAATTTAATTAAATAAATGAATATATAACAGTAATGAAAAGAAAAAATCCCGAAAATTACTTTCCGGGACTTATTTTTATTCAGTCTAAAGATTATTTTGCAAATCTTACGGACATTTTTCTGTCAGACGCTCTTTCTGCATCAGATGCGGCTGCATCAACTTTAGCAAATTGGCTTCCGTATCCTTCAGCATCCAAAACCTGAGCTCCAACGCCTTGTTTTCCTAGCCAGTCTTTAATAAAATTAGCTCTTTCCTTAGAAATTTTTAAGTTTACAGCTTCATTTCCTGTTTTGTCTGTATAACCGCCGATTTTAATTTTGGCATCAGGATAAGCTTTTAAAATAGCAACTAAATTCTGTAACTGGCCTTCTGATCCCGCTTCCAATTGGTTTCCGCTTCCTGATTTGAAGTTTACATGGTCAAAATCATACCATTTATCTTTTAAAGCGTCATCGTTTGCAGCATTTTTATAGCCGTCTGACTTTAAGAATGTAATCATCTGATCTTCCAATCCGCCTTTGTAGCCTTTAAGAGCTGTACCGTTTAAGTCAATATTTTCATCAACTTTTGAGGTAGTTACCGCTGTTCCGGCTGTATCTGCAGGAGCTACTGCAGTCGCTGTATCAGTCGCTACTTTTGATGAGTCTGCAACAGTAGTTGTTGTCGTTGTTTCTTTTTTCTCGCATTGCTTCCAAAGGAAATAACCAACGGCAATTAAAAGCAATAGAGGAAGCAACCATTTCCAGATTGAGCCTCCGCTGTCGTTATTTTTTTCAGGGTATGTGCCTGTAGGTGTTGTGCTTCTTGTAACCTCGATTTTCGGTTCTTCATGAGAAGTTGTTTTTATTGTATCGTTATCATTGTCAAACTTGTAGCCTTTAGCCCAATCCCAATCTCCGATATTTAACGAAGCCAGGGAGAGTCCTGCAGGCAGTAAGCCGGAAACAATCCCTTTTTGGTCATTCAATAAGTTTGAAATCCCGGACTTGTCCAGGTTATTATCAGCCGCATATTTTCCGATAGTTCCTACGGTAGCGCCGGTAACCATATTCAGCAAAGAACTTGAAGAATTATTGCTAATTCCTGCATAGGTTGCAATAGCGTTTACAATTCCGCTGATCTTATCACCAAAAATTGACGCTAATAAACCGGAGATCACAGAATTATTTGATCCGTTCAATAAATTCCCTAACATTCCGTTTGACGACGCATTTGAGATTGCATCCAAAACATTCGGATTGTCTGAATTATTTGCTAATCCGCCAACAACTGCAGGCAGTAAGCCTCCAATAGCTTTTGAAATACCTGATTCACTTTCTCCAAACTGCGATGCAGCCTGAGATACCAAAGCGGGACCTAATTGCCCTTTAATTAAATCAATGACATTTAAAGACATAATAAATTATTTTGAGATTAATGTGTTATAAATTTAAACAAAAATCTGTCCAAATCTCATTTTTAAATAAAAAATCTTTAAAAATTACATGAATTTTTAAAGATTTATCAATTTTATCAAGTTGAATTTTAATATGCTTTTGCGAATAAAACTCGTCTTTTAGATGGTTTTCCCGAAATTAAAGAAACACCTTCTTCAATATCATCATCCAAAGGAATACATCTGATCGTAGCTTTTGTCTGTTCTTTGATCTGCTCTTCCTCTTCGGCAGTTCCGTCCCAATGAGCATAGATAAATCCTCCTTTTTCCTCTAAAACCTTCTTAAATTCATCAAAATTGTCAACTTTGGTAATGTTGTCTTGTCTGAAGCTTGCGGCTTTAGTATAAAGATCTTTCTGAATTGTTTTCAATAACTCATCGATATAAGAATCCAGTCCGTCAATAGAATGAGTTTCTTTCGTTAAATTATCTCTTCTGGCAATTTCTACAGATTTGTTTTCTAAATCTCTTGGTCCCATTGCAATTCTTACCGGAACACCTTTTAATTCGTATTCTGCGAATTTCCAGCCCGGTTTGTTTTGGGTATCATTGTCGAATTTCACAGAAATACCTTTTGCTCTTAATTTAGCCTGAATATCTAAAGCAACTTCACTGATTTCTGCTAATTGCTCTTCCCCTTTAAAAATAGGAACAATCACCACCTGAATCGGTGCCAATGTCGGAGGCAATACCAATCCGAAATCATCTGAATGCGTCATAATTAAAGCTCCCATCAAACGGGTTGAAGTTCCCCAAGATGTTGCCCAGGCGTGCTCGATTTTTCCTTCTTTATTCGTGAATTTTACATCGAAAGCTTTCGCAAAATTTTGTCCTAAAAAGTGAGAAGTTCCTGCCTGAAGTGCTTTTCCGTCTTGCATTAATGCCTCAATGCAATACGTTTCGTCAGCTCCTGCAAATCTTTCAGAAGGTGTTTTTATCCCTTGGATTACAGGCATTGCCATAAAGTTTTCTGCAAAATCTGCATATACTTTATTCATTTTTTCAGCTTCTTCAATCGCTTCATCTTTTGTAGCGTGAGCGGTGTGACCTTCCTGCCATAAGAATTCTGCCGTTCTTAAAAATAAACGGGTTCTCATTTCCCAACGTACAACATTTGCCCATTGGTTAATTAATATAGGTAAATCTCTGTAAGACTGAATCCAGTTTTTATAAGTGCTCCAGATAATCGCTTCTGATGTAGGGCGAACGATCAGCTCTTCTTCCAGTTTAGCATCAGGATCCACAATCAGCTTACCGGGATTATCAGGATCGTTTTTTAATCTGTAATGCGTGACAACTGCACATTCTTTAGCAAAACCTTCAGCATTTTTTTCTTCAGCCTCAAACAAGCTTTTGGGCACAAAAAGCGGGAAATAAGCATTAACGTGACCTGTTTCTTTGAATTTTTTATCCATTTCATCACGCATTTTCTCCCAGATTGCATAGCCATATGGTTTGATCACCATGCATCCTCTTACTCCTGAGTTTTCAGCTAAATCGGCTTTTACAACCAACTCATTATACCATTTGCTGTAATCTTCGCTTCTTGAGGTTAATTTTGCCATTATTTTTTTTAATTTTTTTAACTTTTTGCTATTATTGTTATCTAAAAATAAAAATCTATTTTTGATAGATTTTTGTACCCGTGTTTTGGTACATTTTTGGTACAGATTGCAAATATAATTTAAATTAAAAATTTTTACGTTATCATGAAAAGAAATATACATAAAAATTTGCTTGGTATGTTAAAATCCAAAGGGGTTTTGGCAATAGCAGGCGGATTATTGCTTATGTCTTGTGGTGCTCAAATGGGAGGGTACAGTGAGACTGACGGGGTTTATTACGACCCGAATAAAGATACGCTACCTGAAGGAGTAATCATTAATGGTAACGAAGGCAACAGAGTAGGAGAATATTATGATTATTATCAGGATGATTCAAATCTTATTCAAAATGCTGAAGCCAATTCCAATGAAGGCAAATATGATTCATGGAATGATTACAACGGAAACGGAAATGCCACAGATTCAGACTGGGGTAATTTTGCAGGCTCTCAAGTTAATTATTATGATAATTCCTGGGGATCACCTTGGGGATGGTACGGTTACAGCCCATATTGGGGAATGAACAGAGGCTGGGGCTGGGGTCTTGGTCTTTCATGGGGCTGGGGTAATTCATGGGGCTGGAATATGGGCTGGGGATACTCACCTTATTGGGGCGGTTACTATGATCCGTTCTGGGGTGGATATTACGGCTATGGCTACGGATACCCTTATTGGGGTGGATATTATGGTACCGGATACTGGGGTAATTACAGAAGAAGTGGTGCGTCAGGAAGAGGTTTCAACAGTTACAACGGAGGTTTTACCAATAAAACAGGAAATAATTCAGGGTTCAGAACTGGTGGTTCGGGATTCAGACAAGGAAATACAAATAATTCCGGCTTCAGACAGGGCAATGGCAACTTTAGACAAGGTCAGGGAGGCTTCAGAGGAAGTAACAGCAGTGGCGGTTTCAGACAAGGAAACGGAAACATGAATGGTGGTTTCAGAAATCAATCCGGTTACAGAAGACCTCAGCAAAATTATAATTATCAACAGCCACAACAGCAGCCAAATTATAGAAATGACGGTGGTTTCAGATCATCAGGTGGATTTAATTCTAACAGCGGCGGCGGTGGCGGCTTCAGATCAGGAGGTTCTTCTGGCGGCGGTGGCGGTTTCAGATCCGGCGGCGGTGGAGGCGGTGGCTTCAGAGGTGGCAGATAATTTTAAAACTTAATAACTATTCAAAAAATAATGTTAAAAAATTCTTTAGTAATAATGAGTATTTCTGCCGCATTTTTTGCGCAGGCTCAAGATGTTTCCATTATTAGAAATTCTTTAGATGTATATTCAAACGCTCCGCTGATGGGCTCTTCCAAGTTTAATGCGATGGGAGGCGCAAACGGAGCGTTGGGAGGTGACGCAAGCTCCTTGCTGACGAACCCTGCAGGTTTGGGGGTTGCTATTTCAGGGGAAATTTCAGGAACTTTATCTATTTTAAATAATAAAAACACATCTTCTCTGGCAGGCTCATCCCGTGAATATGACATCACAAAAGGAGATCTTGGAAATGTAGGTGGTGTGATGACTTTTCAGCTGATGACTGAAAGTGCTTGGAAATTCATCAATGTTGGGGTAAACTTCTCTAACCAATCGATTGAAAACTATGTTGAAACTCCGGGAAACAGTAATTTGATTTATGATTATCCTGATCAGAGCTTAACTTATAACAGACATGCTTATGACAGATATGGAAGTGTATCTAAAACAAGTGTCGGAGTTGGGGCAAATTATAATCACGTCTTTTATATCGGAGCAGGATTAAACTTCTTCAATACATCTATTGATCAATCAGATACTGCGGCTTTTACTTCCAGTTTAGGAGGAACAGAGCTTTTTAGCAAACAAAATACTCCCTATTATGAAAGAGCGAACGGTTTTTCAGCATCATTAGGGGTGATTGGTAAATTAGGCAAGAACTTCAGATTAGGAGCAGCCTTAGAAACTCCGACGTTCTGGAATATTGACAGAAGCTACAACTTCTACAACGACCCTGATTTCGGCGACGATATCGGCCTTGAAAACAGAAAGCTTACGACACCTTTAAAAGCTACGGTGAGCGCTGCGTTTGTAGCGAGTAAAAATTTCTCATTAAATGTAGATTATACTCTTGGCTTAACGAGATCTAAGTATAAAGTTTACGGCGAGGCAGAAAGAGAACTGAATGATTTCTTCAAAGATTTCTCAAAAAACCAATCAGAAGTGAGAGTAGGTGCCGAGTATAGAATTAAACAATTCAGATTGAGAGGCGGATATTCTTATGCTTCCAATCCTCTGGATGCGGTTAATATCAGCAGATACACAGATATGGGCGATGTAATTGATCAAAATTACGACAACCTTATTTTAAGTGACAGAAACGCGTTGTCTTTCGGTATAGGATATGATTTCAAATCATTCTATGTAGATGCAGCGTATCAGAATATTTCATCAAAATACAGCAATCCTTTCATGAGAGGTGTTCAGGATCCTGCTAACGGAATTGATTCTGCATATTATTCAGCGACAAAATACATGACAAGCGACGCTTACATTGTATCAGACGTAAAAAATATCAGAAATAACTTCTTTCTTACATTTGGCTGGAAGTTCTAAACTCCAGATTTAGTGTAATGAGTGATTAAATTGAGGCTCCGGATCGAAGATCCGGAGCCTTTTATTTTTTATAATTATTTAGATTTATAAGAATTTAATGATAATGCCCCATCTGTGAATGATCATGGAACAAATGCATCATTAAGGCTAAAGAAACACCTACAATCACCAGTCCTATTTTTATCCAGTCGATGTTGTGGTTTTTATTGCTTTCAAAGATAATAACGGAAGAAATATGCAGGAAAATACCTCCAACGATGGCTAAGAAATAAGGTTGTAAATCAGGATTAAAATAATTACCCAGCAACATTCCCAACGGAGAAGCCAACGCAAATAATGCCACAATTAATAATGAAGGATAAGATGGTGTTTTGCTTCCCTCTTTTCTGTTGAATAAAAATGCTCCCAAAATAAACGAGATCGGGATATTATGAAAAACAATTCCCAAAAGATAAGGCGAAAGTGCATGTTCTTCGTTGGCTAAAGGAATTCCTTCAATAAAAGCATGAACAAATAATCCCACCATTAAAGCAACAGGAAGGATATTATGATCGCTATGATGGTGAAAATGCCCGTGTTCAAAGCCTTTGGTCAATGCTTCCAGAATCATTTGCAAAAGCACTCCTGCAATGACAAAAATGCCAAGATTGCTGCTGCTCAATTCAGAATTGTAAACCTGTGGAAATACTTCATTTAAACAAATGGTAATTAAAAATCCGGCACTTAAAATCAGGAGATTTTTCGCCAGCTTCTCTTTTTTACCGAAATGTTTTCCAAGAAATACACCCGCAATGACACTGAAAATCAGTAAAAGTACTGTTATCATTTTTTCTTAAATAAATTGATACAACGAAGTGAAGTTTCTTTATTAAATTCGTTCAACTGATAGTCTCCCCAGATTTTTATTCTTTCAAAACCGCATTCTGTAGCATAAGAATTAATGGCTTCCAGCGTGTGAAGCTTTACTTTTTCAAAGAAATGGTAAGGTTTTCCGTCTGCTTCAAATTGAATATCTTTAACGATGTGTCTGCCCTCGATTTTTTTACAGATTTTAAATTCAATATCTCCACGTTTAATAATGGATTCCGGAGCGATTATTTTTCGCACATATTCCTCATTCAGATAATCCAGAACAAAATATCCTCCCGGCTTTAGAACATTATAAACAGATTGAAACACTTTTTTATCATCACTTTCATTATCAAAATATCCGAAGCTTGTAAAAAGATTAAAAACTGCATCCATCGGATCTGCATCGATCGGATTTCGCATATCATGAACGTTGAATATAAGAGTCTGATTTTCAAATTGTTTGTCGAATTCTATACTCTGTCTCGAAAGGTCGAGCCCTAATACATCATAGCCCAGTTTATTAAGAAAAACAGAGTGTCTTCCTTTTCCGCAAGCTAAATCAATAATTTTAGATGAAGGGGGCAGTTGAAGCTCCGCAGTAAGTTTTGTAATAAAATTTTCTGCCTCCGTATAGTCTCTGTTACTATAAAGCAAATGATAATAAGGTGTATCAAACCAAGATTCAAACCATTCCATAATGCAAAAATAACTAAATTTGTGCGGTTAAAAGCAAAGTATTTTAAAGATTAAAGCATTGAAAGATTCAATTAATTGAAAAATTGAGTCTGTAATACTCTGATATTTAAATCATTAAATCTTTTAATTATTACTTATGAACACAGAAAATATTCAGATTCAGATAAAAACATTCTTCGGACTAGAGCAAATTTTATCAGAAGAAATCAAAAAATTAGGCGGAAAAAATGTTGAAGTTAAAAACCGCGCAGTAAATTGTGAAGGTGATTTAGGGTTTTTGTATAAAATTAATTATTCTTCGCGAACTGCTTTAAAAATTTTAGTTCCTATCCTGGAATTTAAAGCCTTTAATCAGCATCAGTTTTACGACAAGCTTTTTAAAATCGAATGGGAACAGTTTATGGATGTTGATCAGTCTTTTGCGATTGATGCAACAGTAAATTCCGAGACTTTTAAGCATTCACAATACGTAACTTTGAAAATGAAAGACGCAATTGTGGATTATTTTCAGGAAAAATTTAAAAAACGACCTAATGTAGAACCGAAAAGCCCGGACATCAAATTTCACCTTCACATCGACAGAGAATTGGTAACAATTTCTTTGGATTCTTCGGGTGATCCCTTATTCAAAAGAGGCTACAGAAAAGAGCAGGGTGAGGCCCCGATCAACGAAGTTCTGGCAAGCGGAATGCTGCAATTGGCAGGTTGGGACGGAAAAGGCAATTTCCTTGATCCGATGTGTGGTTCAGGAACGCTTTTAATTGAAGCTGCAATGATCGCGCTGGATCTTCCGGCCCAGATTTTCAGAAGAAGATTTGCCTTTCAAAACTGGAAAAATTATGACTACGAGTTATTTACAAAAATTAAAGAAGTAAGAATCGGCAGAATTAAAGAATTTACAGGCAAAATCATAGGCTACGATATCGATGCAAGAATGCTGAATGCAGCAAGAACCAACATTGAGGCTGCTGAAATGGAAGATATTATCGAAGTAAGAAAACAGGATTTCTTTGAGACTAAAAAAGAACTTTTTCCTTTATTGATGGTGTTTAATCCACCTTATGATGAGAGAATTTCAATTAATGATGATGATTTTTACAAGAAAATAGGAGATACGTTTAAAACAAGCTATCCGAATACTTTAGCATGGTTGATTTCTTCCGATCTTGAAGCAGTGAAAAAAATAGGCCTTCGCCCGTCAAGAAAAATTAAGCTCTTTAACGGAAAATTAGAAACTAGATTTTTACAGTATGAAATGTATGAGGGAACAAAGAAAGTGCATAAACTAGAAAATCAGTAGAAATATTTAAATAAAAAACCTTCCATATGTTGGAAGGTTTTATTTTGTATATTCAATTTTTATAAAACTTATTTATGCCTTTGGATTTTTTTGATTTTTTCGATGCAGCTTCCAGCGCTTTAGAGTTACTCAGTAATGCTGCTCCTGATTTTGAAAAGGATGAATCTCTGATCAAAAAAAAGAAGCCAAAGTATGTTATAGAAAAAATAAGTTTGGTTTTAATTTTAATAAGCTCCGGATTGTTATTTTGGGTTTTAAGAGATCCTTTACCTGTTCAGAATCCTTTTCAATCCATTGTAATTGCTATATTGATCGGTATTTTTATAACTTCAACAGTTTGTCTTGCAATATATTTTTTGGAATCTTTTTCTTTTAAAAGTTTCTTTTCAATGTTGTTTTTCTGTACCTCATTAATTGCTTTTTTTACTGCTTCGGTTTTATGTTTATACTTTAAATCAGGATTATTTTAAAATTTCATTTCATTATTTAACGAAGAAAAAACTCGCCCAAATTTGTTTTGTTTAAAAATTTCAAGCTGATAAAAGTTAGGTTTATAAAAAATAAGTAATTTTTTCTTAATCCGGAACCATTTTATCTTCCGCATATTGTTTTGGATAATTTTCCGTTCTATAATTTATCTTAAACTGTTTGCGGATTCCTTCGCGAATAATTAATTTTGAAAAATTTTCAATTTGAGACCAACAATTTCCATCGTCGTTGCTATTTTTAACCGAAAAGATGAGCTTTTTGAGTTATTAAATTCGCTTACCCAACAAACCGATAAAGATTTTGAGATCATTATCGTGGATGATGGTTCGTTGATCGACCTTAAACCTACAATCAGGAATTTTGAAGAAATTTTAAATGTAAAATACTTCCGGAAAGATAATTCCGGACCGGGTTTGACAAGAAATTACGGAGCCAAAAGAGCTGAAAATGAATGGCTTGTTTTTGTCGACAGCGACGTTATTGTAGAAAAAGATTATATTGAAAATATCAAAAAAGATATTGTTAAAATACCATGTGATGCTTTTGGAGGCGCAGATAAGGCGCATAAAGGCTTTAATCTGATGCAGAAGGCAATTTCGTATTCCATGACGTCGGTTTTTACAACGGGAGGAATCAGAGGCAATAAAAAATCGGTTTCAAAATTTCAGCCCCGAAGCTTTAATATGGGGGTAAAAAAAGAAGTTTTTGAAAAGATAGGCGGATTTTCAGAGATGAGAATAGGAGAGGACCCCGATTTGTCGATGACGCTTTGGGAAAATGGCTTTACGACAGCATTTTTTGACGATATAGCTGTATATCACAAACGCAGGGTGGATTTTGGAAAATTTTCAAAGCAAATTTATCAGTTTGGCTGTGCAAGACCGATTTTGAATCAAAGACATCCTAATTATGTGAAAATATCTTTTGGTTTTCCGACCTTATTTTTATTAGGCTATGTAATGGGTTTTATAGAATATTTTGCACTTGGGAGAGGCTTTATTCTGGCACTTTATGGTCTGTATACTTTTATGGTTCTTTTTCATGCGTTGATTGTAACTAAAAATATCAGTATTGCAGGAATGGCGGTGATTTCCACGTATATTCAAATGTTTTCTTACGGATATGGTTTCTTAAAATCATGGATTTTGCTCAATATTTTCAGAATGAAGCCGGAGGATGCGTTTCCGAGTCATTTTCATAAAAAGTAATTTTTCTGTTATGCAGTTTGTCATTCTGACGAAGAAAGAATATCTCAACATTATTTTTCATGTAGCTTCCACAGCGTTTGTCATTCCGTAGGAATCTCAACACCTATTATCACATAATTAATTCTATAAAATGAGTCTAAATTCCTACGGAATGACAAACGCTGTGGAGGATGAGAGTGTAGTAATGAAAGTGTAATGAGATTGCTTCATCGCTTCGCTCTTCGCAATGACAGCGACGCGAGAAATGAATTTAAAAAAATGAATTGTCAATAGTCAATTTTTTTCCGGCTGTATGTAAATTCACAATTCACTTTATTGACGATTCATCTTCCTTACATCAAAACTCCGTTTTTAGATGAAATAGGTTCTGGAAGATCTTTCTCACCAATGATTTGAAGGAGATCAATTTCTATTGTACGGCAAATTGAAAGCATCGGAACGTCAAACATCAGGCCTGCAAAAGGGTTTTCGGAATAATCGCCCACAAGTTCCATAATGATATAAATCCACCCGATAATGATGCAGAAAGGGATGGAGGTCCAGATTCCCCAATCTCCCAATTTTGCAAATTCATTCACTAAGCCTAACGGAAGTAAAGTAATAAAAAGAATATTAAAAACGAATGCTGTACTGGCAAACTGTCTTGGCGAAGGAAATTTTTTGATTCTTTCAGCTTGTCCCTGAAAGTTATAAAACTCATTTAAACAGTTTTGGAGCTGCATTTGATTGAAATCAGAAATGACTTTGCTGTTCTTTAATTCGTTAATTTCTTTTGCCTGTTTTGAAATCAAAAAGGTCGCAAAATTCTTATAATCAGACTGTTGTTCCAATTCTTCCTCTGAAAGATATTTATGTAAAAAGATAGGAGTTCTTCCGTAATCGGGAAATCCTGCTCTAATCAGTCTGTTACGCTTATGATCGATATTTTTAAAGCTTTCATCTTCGTGGCTGATGTGCTCCCATTCCGTAGGAACCAAAAGTTGTTCACGAAACGTGTACAACCACGCTATATGTCTGTAAACGATTTTTTTTCTTCGGTCTTCGAGTTCAAAAGCGCCCATTTCCTCATTTTCGGTGTCAAAAGCGTAAACCATGGCTGCAAATGAACGGCTGGAATTCACAATTCCGCCCCAGATTTTTCGGGCTTCCCAAAGTCTGTCATACGCCTGATTATTTTTAAAACCCACCAAAAAAGCTTCTGCCGTACCGATCAGCGCAACCGGAACCCAGGGAATGGTCATCCACTGCCAGTTGAAAAAATAAAATAGGATAGCGATCAACGTACACCAAACCGAGATCCAGATCAAATGATACCCCGATAAGTTTAAAACCTGTTTGTAATTGACATATTTTGTAGTAATCATAAGTGTTTATGGGATTTGCCGACTCAAGTTATTAAAAATTATAAAAAAGAGCACAAAAAAACCTCTAAAAATTTTAGAGGTTTGGTTTTATATATTTTAATATTTCAACATTTCTTCAATTTTAATAGAAAGCTTTTCTGCATTTGGAAGCATTTCCTTTTCTAAAATTAAGTTGATCGGAACGGCCGGAGTATCAAGAGATCCCATTGTTTCTACCGGAGCATCCAGATATTTGAAGCAGTTTTTAGAAATACGGTGTGCAAAGGCTTCAGCGAATGAATTATTTAACTGTTCCTCCGTTAAAACGATGCATTTTCCGTGAGCTTTTACTCTTTCGAAAACCAATTCTTCATCAAGAGGAATTAAGGTTCTTAAATCGATCACTTCAACTCTTCCGTTAAAGCTTTTCGCAGCTTCTTTTGCCCAGTAAACCCCCATTCCGTAAGTGACAACCAATAAAGTTCTGCCTTTTTCGGTTTGTTCTTTATCAGCTTCGATGATGATTTTTCCTTTTCCGAAAGGTAGGACATAATCTTCTGCCGGCTCGATCGTTTTTGCGTCTTCGGTTCCAGGAACTTTGCTCCAGTAAAGACCTTTGTGCTCGAGCATTACCACTGGATTCGGATCATAATAGGCTGCTTTTAATAACCCTTTAAAGTCCGCTGCATTGCTTGGATATGCGATTTTAATTCCTTTGATATTGGCTAAAATACTTTCAACACTTCCGCTGTGGTAAGGTCCGCCGCCGCCGTAAGCTCCAATGGGAACTCTGATGATATTGCTTACAGGAAATTTCCCGTTGCTTAAATAGTTTGATTTGGAAATTTCAGTGATTAACTGATTGATTCCCGGATAGATATAGTCTGCAAACTGTACTTCAACAATTGGCTTTAAACCCACCGCGCTCATTCCCGTCGTAGAACCAATGATATACGCTTCCTGAATCGCTGTATTAAAAACCCTTTTGCTTCCGAATTTTTTACCTAAAGTCACCGTTTCACGGAAAACTCCACCGATTCTTTCACCAACATCCTGACCGTAAAGTAAGGCTTCCGGATGTTTCCACATAATCTCCTGAATCGCGTGAATCGCGGCGTCTACCATGACGATTTTTTCGCCACCTTCAGGTTCACGGGTTCCAACTTCTTCGGTGATCGGAGTTGGTGCGAAAATATGCTGCATTACGGTTTCAGGCTTAGGATCTTCTGCATTTTGCGCTCTTTCAAAAGCTTCTTCTGCTTCTAATCTTGCCTTTTTCGTGATTTGCTTTAATAATTCTTCATCAGCACCGGATTCAAGCAATTGCTTTCTAAGGATTTCTCCCGGATCTTTTGCTCTGTGTTTTGTTAAATCTTCTTCATCCCTATAGAATTCTCTTCTTACTCCTGAAGTGTGGTGGCCAATAAGAACTGTTTTTGCACAAACAACTAAAGGTTTTCTTTCAGTTCGTACAAAATCAACAGCTTTTTTCATTACTTCAAAGCTTTCAACGAAATCTGTTCCGTCAACTCTCATTCTGCCTAATCCTACAAAACCTGCCACGAAATCGTAAGCATCACACGTTCTAGCTTCTTCTTTGGTTACAGAAATTCCCCACTCATTATCCTGAACAAGAAAAATGATAGGAAGCTGATGCAAAGCAGCAAATTGTAACGCCTCACTCACTTCACCTTCTGTAACAGAATTGTCCCCAAGACTGCAAACTACGACCGGATTATTTTCGAAATTCTGTAATTCAAAATCCTGGATATATTTAATTCCCTGAGCAACTCCCGTTGTCGGAATGGTCTGCATTCCTGTTGCCGAGCTCTGATGAATGATTTTAGGCATATTTTCATCTCTGCTCGAAGGATGCGAGTAATATGATCTGCCGCCGGAAAACGGATCGTCAGCTTTTGCCAATAATTGAAGCATTAATTGATAAGGTTCAAAACCGATCCCTAAAAGAATGCTTTCGTCTCTGTAATAAGGAGAAACCCAGTCTTCTTTTTTAAGCTGATAAGCAGTCGCCAACTGAATCGCTTCATGACCTCTTGAAGTGCTATGAACATATTTACAAACATTTCTATTTTCTTCGTAGATGTCTGCCATAGCCTTGGCAAGCATCATATGGTTGTAAGCCTTAAGTAATATATCTTGAGAAACTTTTTCGTGAAGTGTATTTTCCATAGGAAGCAAATATACATAAAAAAACAAAATACTAACAAGCGTTAGTATTTTGTAATATATCTATTTATTTATACATTATTCTTTGATAACTTTTTTAGAAACAGTGTCTTTATCGGTTTTTACTTCGATGATGTAAATTCCTTTAGTGTAAGAAGATAAGTCTACGCTTGCCTCATCACTATTGATTACGCCACTTTGTAATTTTTTACCAGATAACTCATACACGTTGAAAGTTGATTTTTTAGGAGCTTTCAATACTTTTACAAAATCTTTTGTAAGAGTCGGAGCAATAGTGATACCGCCATCTTTAGCGATTTCTCCTGTTCCTAAAACCTGTTCTGTATAACCTGTTGTAATAATAGAGTAGTTCTGAGGAGCGTTTGCGCCGGTATTGTTTTTTAAAGTTCCCTTATTTGAAATTTCAATTCTGTAGTTTCTTCCTGCAACAGGAGCGTCAATTACAACTTGCTCAACATTGTCCACCGTATTATCTGCTTTGGTTGCGGGAGTCATAGGGCTTGTAGCATTTAATTTCCAAGGATAATACACCGTATTGGTAACAGTATCGATAATTCTTAAATCTAAATCATTAACAAGTCTTGAAACTCTGTTGTTATATAGGTCTGACCATAAGTTTGAGCTAACAACATATTCAGGGTCTATCCAGGAAATTGTAACTTTTAAAGGTTCAGTTCCTGTAGCTTTTACTACTTTTTTGTTTGGAGTTCCACTTGTTAAAGTTTCATTATTGAATATAATGGTGTTATTAGATTTTCCAACTAATAATTCAGCTCCTTTTTTAGCATTGATATATCCCCAGCCGTACCATGGGTCTGGTCCTACATTTCCTGCTTCTGATGCTGAATGTACCATTAATGTTTTAGCTGCAGCTGCATTAAGCTCAGCATTGTTGAATAATGATTTATAAATCTGCATCCAAAGACCGATAATGCCTGTTACTTGAGGGGCAGACATAGAGGTTCCGCTGTTAATTTGCCAGGCAACACTTCCTGTGGTATTTTCTGCAGTTGAAGCCATCCAAATATCAGTACCCGGAGCAGCAATATCCGGTTTAATACCACCGTCATCTCTTGGTCCTGCACTGCTATAGCTAGATCTCATCACATCATCAGGAATTTGATATCTATAATTATTAGTCGTAATAATGTCTGTAGCACCTACAACAATAATATTTTTAGCCAGAGATCCATATCCGATACAGTCAAATCCTTGAGAACAGTTGGTAGGAGGTGCCAACCCGTCTGGATAAGCGGTAAACCCAGTTCCGTTATAATAATAGCCTGTAGTTGAAGTACCTCCAAATCCAGGGCCATAATCAAAATAGTTTCCTGCGGATTTTACAATTGTATAAGAAGGGTTATTATATACGATAGCATCATAATTTTGATCATTTCCGTAATAAGTTCCCATCAAATCATAATTGTTTCCGGAAATATAATTTCCTCCCCAGTACCATCCGTTAACCGGATATCCGTCTGCTGTAGTTTTATAATCCCAGGCAGCATTTACTCCATAAGAATGGTTTGAAATTTTAGGCTGAGCAGCTATAATTTTATCAAAAACCGTGCTTGTTGTTGTATTACCCGGTAATGTTGTCGTTGCAAATCTGTAAGAATCCATTGTCGAGTTCAACGCAATTCCCATAGCATTTCCAGTAATTTGTACTCCGTTGCTTGTTGCTGATAACGGAGAAGATTTAGCTCCGATAATACTTGCAACACCTGTAGAGTGTGCGCTATATGCATTAGTTGCAGCTTCCAGGTTTGTTATTCTTCCTGCTGCATTGTTGAATGCTGTGTGAGCCGCATAAATCCTTCCTCCGTCAAATATTGTATATTTAATGTTTTCACCTTTAAAAGCACCTGTAAGTCCATTTACACCACCTGCAGTAGTTAAAGCATCAACATTATTATTTAAAATCTGATTTTGATCATCTGCTTTATAGAAATTAGGAACATCACCACTGAATCCGGCCAAATTTGCTCTTTGTTCTTCAATCTCCTTTAAAACTTCAGGAGACTTATTGGCTCCGTAACGTTTTGCAACATAAGAGTCAAACTTTGCGCTGTTCTCTTTGTTTTGTCTTTCAAATTCTCTTTTTAAAGCATCATTATTTTGCGCACTTACTAAAGTAATCGCTAATGTGCCTATTAGAAGTAAATGTTTCTTCATAACAGTAGTAAAATATTAAATCTAGGTACAAGAAGCAAATTTATATAAAATAATTATAATATAAGAGTTTTGTATAAGAAATTATCAGTAAAAAATAAAATTTATTCTTAAATAATACCATTCTCGGGTATTTATTACATAATCAAAAAATTAATTCAGATTATTAAATATTTAATTTGAAATTATTGTAGTTTATGGAGGATACCAACTGTTTCATTTTAAATAAAATTGAAAAAATTACACTAACTTTACATTCTCTTTAATTAAAAAAGCTAAGAAAATACATGTATTTAGTTTTTGATACAGAAACCACAGGTTTACCTAAGAATTTCAACGCACCGCTTTCAGATTCAGATAACTGGCCAAGAATGGTTCAGATCGCATGGCAGTTGCACGATGATAATGGGGTTTTAATTGAAAATCAGGATTATATCATAAAACCAGAAGGATACGATATACCATTTAATGCCGCCAGAATCCACGGGATTACAACCAAAATAGCCAATGAAGAAGGCCGTGATCTGCAGGAGATTTTAGAAGAATTTTCCAAAGTTTTAGATCGGGTAAGAGTGGTTTCCGGGCACAATGTCGAGTTTGACTACAATATTGTAGGAGCCGAATTTTTCAGGAAAAATATAAAAGATAATCTTCAGGAAAAGCCAAAAGCCGATACCATGATCTTGGGAACCGATTTTTGTCAGCTTGGAGGTGGCCGCGGAGGAAAATTCAAGCCTCCGAAGCTGGAAGAGCTTTATGAAAAACTGTACGGGAATAAATTCGATGAAGCCCACAACGCCGCCGCCGACGTAAATGCAACGGCCCAGGTTTTCTTTGAAATGATGAGAATCGGTGTTATTCCTGCAGAAATTCTTAAAACCTCAGAGGATCAGCTGGCTTATTTCAAGACCCTGCATCCGGATCCGATCAAACCTTTCGGGATTATTATCAGAAGGCAGGTTGCCGATTTTAATAATAAGAAAAAGCAAAACGATTTTGGAAGCATTGATGAGATTGATCTTGGGAAATATTTCAATTTCAACAGTCATAGTGTTTTTTCAACGCTGATGGCGACTTCCAGCATTTCAGATTTGATTAAAAAAGCTTCTGACGATAATTTCCCAGCTGTCGGAATGGTGGATCTGGGAAATATGATGGGGGCTTTCAAATTTGTCTCGGCTGTTGAAGGAGCAAATAGCGACAGAGCAAAAAAACACAAGGAATATTTAGCAAAAAAACAGGAAGCAGAAGAAAATGGAGAAGAATTTAATGAGCAGGAACCTGTCTCAGAGTCATTAGTTCCTGTTGTAGGCTGTGAGTTTTATATTTCAGACCGGTACGAGCAGAAGCAGTTTACAAAAGACGATCCCGACAGAAGAACACAGGTTGTTTTGCTGGCGAAAGATTTTAATGGATATAAAAATTTAGCAAAACTTTCAAGTATTGGATTTTTGAAAGGTTTTTATTTTGGAGTTCCAAGGATCAGTCGTGAAATAATTTCACAATATAAAGAAGGTTTAATTGCTTTAACATCAGGGATTAACGGAGATATTCCCGATGCGATTTTAAATACAGGGGAGCAAAAAGGGGAGGAGCTTTTCAAATGGTGGAAAGATACTTTTGAAGATGATTTTTATGTTCAGATCCAAAACCATAAGCTACCGGAAGAAGAGCATTTGAATGACGTTCTACTGCATTTTGCAGATAAATATAATGTTAAAATTTTAGCTCAGAACGAGACTTATTATACCGATAAAGATGATTCTAATATTCAGGATATTGTAAGCTGTATCAAGGACGGTGAAAAGCTGACAACACCTGTAGGAAAAGGATTTGGAAAAAGAAGAGGCCTTGCGACAGGAGAATATTATATCAAAAATTCTGATGAAATAAAAGAGGCTTTTCTGGCGTACCCGGATGCTTTTGAGGCTTATGAAGAGTTTTTTGCAAAATTCAGTCCATATACCTTAAAAAGAGATGTTTTGCTTCCTAAATTTGATATTCCGGAAGAATTTCTTAACCCAGAAGATGAGATTGATGGCGGTAAACGAGGGGAGATGGCGTATTTAACACATTTGACATACGAAGGAGCCAGAAAAAGATACCAAGTAATTACCGATGAAATCAAGGAACGTCTTGATTTTGAATTGGATGTAATTGCTAATACAGGATATCCCGGTTATTTCCTTATTGTACAGGATTTCTGTAACGAAGCCCGGAAAATGGGAGTTTGGGTTGGTCCGGGACGTGGTTCTGCGGCAGGTTCTGCAGTAGCTTACACGATCGGGATTACCAATGTTGACCCTATTAAATATGATCTCCTTTTTGAGAGATTCTTGAATCCGGAAAGGGTTTCAATGCCCGATATTGATATCGATTTTGATGATGAGGGGCGTGACAGGGTTATTAAATGGGTTATTGATAAATATGGTCAGAGCCAGGTTGCTCAGATCATTACGTACTCGGTTTTGGGTGGTAAATCAGCGATTAAAGATGCCGGAAGGGTTTTAGATCTTTCAATTCCTGAAACCAATAATATTGCTAAATTAATTCCTTCCACCCCCGGAATGAATATTGCGAAAGCTTTGGCAAAATATGATAAATTAAAGCCTGAAGAACAGCAGCTTGTTGACGAAATGCGGTATGTTCTTGACAGCCCGAATGATCCGCGTTTTGACGTGCTCTCGAGTGCCAGGAAAATGGAAGGATGTATCAGAAATACAGGAATTCATGCTTGTGGGGTAATTATTACGCCGGAAGATGTGAGTAATCTTGTTCCGGTTACGATCGCGGCAAAAGATGCAGACATTTTGGTCTCCCAGTTTGATAACTCAGTGGCGGAAAGTGCAGGTCTTCTGAAAATGGATTTCCTTGGTCTTCGTACGCTGACAATTATCAAAGACGCTTTAAAACTCGTTAAAGAAAGACACAATGTTGACATCGATCCGGATACGATTCCGCTGGATGACACCAAAACTTATCAATTATTTAAAGAAGGAAGAACGGTCGGGATTTTCCAATATGAAAGCCCCGGAATGCAAAAATACATGCGGGAGCTTAAGCCAACGGTTTTTGCCGATCTTATTGCGATGAATGCTCTTTATCGACCGGGTCCGATTAAATATATCCCGAATTTCATTAACAGAAAACATGGAATTGAAGAAATTGTCTATGATTTACCCGAAACAGAAGAATATTT
The DNA here is from genome assembly GCF_900100115.1 of Chryseobacterium soldanellicola. Taxonomy (GTDB): domain Bacteria; phylum Bacteroidota; class Bacteroidia; order Flavobacteriales; family Weeksellaceae; genus Chryseobacterium; species Chryseobacterium soldanellicola. Next base: position 364,384 of record NZ_FNKL01000001.1, on the reverse strand, counting down.
AAAGGAAACCTACGGAATTACCGTATACCAGGAGCAGGTAATGCTTTTATCTCAAAAATTGGCCAACTTTACAAAAGGTGAAGCCGATACGTTAAGAAAAGCGATGGGTAAAAAGCAGATCGACGTTCTGAATAAAATGTACCCGAAATTCATCGAAGGCGGAAAGAAAAACAATCTTAATGAAGAACGCTTAGAAAAAATCTGGAATGACTGGAAGGCCTTTGCAGAATATGCCTTCAACAAATCCCACTCTACCTGTTATGCCTTAATTGCTTATCATACAGCATATTTGAAAGCAAATTATCCGGCAGAATATATGGCAAGTGTAATGAGTAACAACATCAACAATACAGACTCAATTACTATGTTTATGGAGGATTGTAAAAGTATCGGAGTTGATGTTCTAGGGCCGGATGTGAATGAATCACAGTATAAATTCTCGGTAAACGAAAAAGGGCAGATCCGTTTTGGGTTGGGAGCGATCAAAGGCATCGGAGAAGGGCCGAGTGAAGCCATCACAAGGGAACGCGCAAACGGAAGATTCAGAAATATCTATGATTTTTTTGAAAGAATTATGCCTTCTCAAATGAATAAAAGAGTGGCGGAAAGTTTAGTGTTGGCGGGAGCTTTTGATGAGCTGGATTCTTTCCACAGAGGGCAGTATTTTGATATTGACATGGCGGGAAGAACAAATTTGGAACGATTGATAAGATACGGACAAAGCTTCCAGGAAAGTAAAAATGAGATGGAAAATTCTCTTTTTGCAGATTTTGCGGAAGAAGTTCAGATCGAGCAGCCAAAACTAGCACCTTGTCCGGAATGGCCGAATATGCATAAGTTAAATAAGGAAAAGGAAATCATTGGTTTCTATCTTTCTGCGCACCCGCTGGATGAGTTTAAATATCATTACCAGTTTATGCAGGGGCAACTTTCTAAAAAAGCGGTATTGGAGAAAGAAGAAGAAAAAGTGGTTACGGATGAAGTTCCTATTCTTGAAAAAGACGTGGTGGATGAGGTGGCGGATCTTATAGAAATTGTTTCTGATGAATTGTCTGTTGGCGAAGAGGAAATTATTGAAGAAGTCACCAAAAAAGCCGAACCAAAAGGTAATTTTTTATTCCTAAATCTTGATGAGGTTGATGCTTATAAAGAGCAGGCTTTTGCCAATAAGCAGGAAGAATTATTTGAAGAAAAGAAAAAAGACTGGAAAACGTTACAGAAAGAAAGAGAAAATGGCGGTGCCGGTAAAGAATACACCGTTGCAGGTTTAATCACCGAATATAGAGTTCAGGATGGTTTCAAAAGTGGTGAAAAAGTAGCTTTTGTTACCCTTGAAGACTATTCCGGGTCATATTCTTTTAGGCTGGGTGACAGGGATTATATGAGATTGAAGGAAAAGCTTGAAGTTCAGCGTTTTGTTATTTTTAAAATTAAATTTGCCCAGGTGAAGGACGGGCGTGTTTTTGTGAATGTAAATGATGTGATCGAGCTTCAGGAAGCCTTCGAAAGATTTGCAAAAAGCATTTCTCTGGTCATGGATGTTATGGATTTCAGGCCGGAAGACCTTACATTCTTCAGAACCGTTCTTGAAAGGAATCAGGGAAATCAGAAGTTAAAATTTTTCATTAAAAATATTGAGGACGATTCTCAGATCGAGGTACAGTCGATGAAGCATTCGGTTGATTTAAATGGTGATCTGATTAAGGAAATTCAGCTTCTCAATAAGTATGAATTTTACTTAAATTAATAAGTATAATAAAAACAGATAATAAAAACAGATAATAAAAAAGTGGCTTTTCAGTCACTTTTTTTGTTGATGTTAATAAAAAGTTAATATTTTTTTAATCTATTATTTAAATATTTTTCATACCACATGTTAAAAAGTCCCAGGTTGAGATCAGGGAGGCAAATTATTGATAATCATTTAATTATAAATAATTCATTTATTGTTGAATTGTTAGGAAAAATTAAATAAACGTTTGATTATTTGTAACTATTTGGTGATTTATATGTTTATTGTTTAAAAAAATATTGAAATCTTTGATATTAATTGAATAATTTTTCTACATTTACCTCCTAATTTTAATTTACTAAGTATGAAAAAACTATTTCTATTTTTTTCACTCTTGACGGGTCTGATCACCTGTCAATTGTATCAGGGTCAAGCTTATCCTGTCAATACGTGCTCATCAAATGTTGACAACATCACGTATTCGGTGCTGAGAAGCAACACGACGGCCAATGACAAGCAAAGAATGGCTTTTATCATTCCGGCTTCTCAATTGGATAATATCGCAAACGGTACGATCACGTCAACTTATTTCAAAAGATCAACGTCTTCGGGAACCTTAAATGCAGGCGCGAATTTTAGAATTTATCTGAAAAATACAACTGCTACAGATTTCGGATCAGGATCTCCTGATTGGGCAACAGAAACCGGTACTGCTACATTGGTTTATGATTCAAATCCTCAAACAGCGGTAGGAAGCACCGCGGGATTTAAGCAGTTTCAGCATTCTACTAATTTCGTTTATACAGCAGGAAGCAATCTTGCAGTTTTTACGGAATATGTGCAAACTACTGCTCAGGCATCTACCATTTATTGGCAGTATGAATACAGCAGCCCTTGTATTAATACTTCAAACAGTAATACTACGAAATATGTGAATACAACAGGTACTTTTGGGGCTACGCTTACTTCATCTAACTATAGAAGACCGGTAATTGCATTTGATGCTAATGTACCGCCGCCAACAACAGTGCCTTCTTGTACAACAGTTTCTGCACCTGCAAATGCAGCAACAGGAGTTTCTGTGACCCCTACAATTACCTGGTCGGCAACACCTATTACGTCTAGCTATGTAATCAATATGGGGACTACACCTGGTGGGACCAACATCATGAATGGAGTAGATGTTGGAAATGTTACATCATATTCAATTCCTGCTGCAACACCGTTATCATATTCAACTCAGTATTACGTAACTGTAATTCCTAAAAACGTTGTAGGATTGGCTACAGGATGTACAGAGAATACATTTACAACGCTGGCAATGCCTTGTCCAAGTGTAAGCTCGCCTGGAGCTGCGGCAACAGGAGTTTCCACAATCCCTACAATTTCTTGGGGTGCGGTTTCGGGAGCTACCGGATACAGGCTTACTGTTGGGACAACATCCGGAGGTACGGATATTGTAAATAATGTGGATTTAGGTAATGTTACTTCATACACATTTGCTTCTGCTTTAATGCCGTCTACTGTATATTATTATACGGTAACATCTTATAATGCATCTACAAGCTCAGGAACATGTACGGTAAGATCATTTACAACAACTGCAACGGCTCCGCCTGCTAATGATAATTGTGGTGGTGCTATCGGTTTAACGGTAAATCCGGATTTAGCATGTGGAGTTACAACAGCCGGTAATACATTGGGTGCCTCTTTATCTATGGCTGCTACGCCTTGTAACGGAAATCCTGATGATGATGTTTGGTATAGCTTTGTGGCAACGGGTACTTCACATGTTGTGACCTTGTCAAGCGTGGTTTCAACAGGTACAAGTTCAACCACGGATATGTATTTCCAGGTTTTAAGTGGGGCTTGCGGTGCTCAGACAAGCGTTTTATGTTCAGATCCTAACACGGCTACTGTAAGTGGATTAACACCTGGGCAAACCTATTATGTAAGAGTATATACGTATTCTGGCGCAGGATATAACGCGAGCTTTAATATTTGTATCGGAACTCCGCCACCACCACCGGCAAATGATAACTGTGCTAACCCAACTCCTTTAACAGTAGGAGGTACATTTGGTGCTAATGCAATTACAACAACAAACGTGGGGGCAACTGCTGATGGTACAGCACAATCTTGTCAGACAAGTTCAACTAATAATGTATGGTATTCCGTAGTGGTTCCTGCTTCCGGAACATTAAAAATTGAAACAAATTCAGTTGCAGGTTCTACTTACACAGATTCGGTTATCAATGTATTCAGCGGATCTTGCGGATCATTAACGTCTGTTGCTTGTGATGATGATTCTTCTGCTGATGGTAATTTCTCTTTAGTTTCATTAACGGGTCAGACTCCGGGAGCTACTTTATTAGTAAGCGTTTGGAGATATTCTTCGGGATCAGGTACAGACGGCCAGTTCCAGATTTCAGCATATGATGCTTCTGTATTGGCAACAAATGAAACATCGAATGCTAAAAATGATCTTAAAGTATATCCGAACCCATTTGCTGATGTGCTGAATATTTCAGATGCTTCTAAAGTGAAAAACGTTCTTATTAACGATATTTCAGGAAGATTGGTGAAAACAATCGCAAATCCTTCTTCTTCTCTTCAGTTAGGAGAATTGAAATCAGGAATGTACATCGTAACATTAGAAATGAAAGACGGCTCTAAGCAAACGATCAAAACAATTAAAAAATAATTCATTCTAATTTTTGAATTAAATAGCGGCTGTCTTCAGTCGCTATTTTTTTTTGTTTTTATATCTAATTCATAATTAAATAAATCAAAATTATAATTAATGATTAAAAAAATATTAATAATCGCCTGGATTGGATAATAAATCACTAATTTAGCAACCCTAATTTTATTTACTAAGTATGAGAAAATTTTTACTAATGTGTCTGATGATGCTTGGGCTAAGCATGTCTGCACAGATCACACTGGGAAGTGGTACATCCACAAGTTATTTCCCGGTTTATCCGTATTACGGCTACACGTATACACAACAGATTTTTCCTAAAACAGAGATCAATGCAAATGGTGCCGGGAATATCACCGGACTGAAATTTTACTGCGGATCTTCCACAAGTTTAACAAATTCCGATAGCTGGACGATCTATCTGGGAACAACCGCGAAGACAAGCTTTACTTCAGATTCAGACTGGGTTGCCGCATCTTCGCTTACACAGGTTTTCTCCGGAACGGTTACCAATAACGCCGGAATCGTGGAAGTGGCTTTTTCAACACCATTCAGCTATGATAATGTTAACAATCTTGTCGTTGCTGTTGATGAAAACAAAGCAGGTTATAATACAGGTTCTTCAGGGAACTTCTATTCTTATACCTCAAGCTCGAATTCAAGTATTTATTACGCAAGCGACAGCAATAACCCTGATCCTTTTGCACCACCGACAGGATCAAGGATGTCTAAAAAGTCAAACATGACGATTGTTGGTTTAACGCAGAGTCTTCTGCCTGCCTGCCCGGTAGTTTCTGCGCCTTCAAATGGGGCGACCGGTGTTACGAATTTGCCAGTAATCAACTGGTCTTCAATTCAAAATGCAACAGGATACAGATTAACAATGGGAACAACGCCCGGCGGAACTGATGTGATGAATAATGTAGACCTTGGAAATGTTACAAGCTACACATTTACTATACCGCTATTGTACGGAAAACAGTATTATTACAGCTTAAATGCTTATGGCGCGGGTGGTTCATCTTCAGGATGTTCTCCATTAAGCTTTACGACTAAAAATATCGGATGTCCTACTGTTACGGCGCCGGTTTCAAATGCAACAGGGCTTTCTTCAACACCAACTATCGAATGGAGCGCAGTAACTGATGCAATCGGATATAAAATCTCTGTTGGTACAACGGCAGGAGGTACAGATGTCTTAAATAATTCAGATATCGGAAATGTCACGTCATACACTTTTGCAACTCCTTTAGCTGGCGGAACTAAATATTATTATACAGTTAACGCTTATACGGCAAATAATATTTCAGCAAGCTGTGTAGAGAGAAATTTCTCAACAGCATGTACAAATGCAATTACAGCATTACCTTGGACGGAAAATTTTGACGGCTTAACATCTTTAGGCTTAGGATCGGTTCCAATGTGCTGGTCTACAACAGTCGGTACAACAAACTGGTCTTCTATGAATGCGAGCTCGGTAAGTTATAATGCACCGAAATCTGCTCCGAATTATATGTCGATCCCTTACGGAAATACGGCAGCAAGCCAGCTTTGGACTCCAGGGTTTAATTTAACGGCAGGTACAACGTATGAATTTTCATTCTATTACAATACAAACGGTACAACCAGCTCTTACGTTGGGTTTTCGGGAGATGTTTTGGTGAATAATTCTACAAATGCAGGTACGGCAACATCTCTGGGTACGTTTATTACTTCTACTCAGGGTACAGGTTCTTATACGCTGTATAAAGTTTTTTATACTCCTACAACAACCAATAATTATTATTTTGCGGTAAATGTTTCGTCCAACGGTTCGCCTTGGTATTTGGGAGTTGATGATTTCAAATTACAGGTAGCGCCTACTTGTCTGGAGCCATCCAACATTACTTCTGCAAACCCGACAACATCATCTGTTGATGTTTCCTGGACGGCGCCTGGTACAGCTCCAGCAAATGGATACGATCTATATTACAGCACAAACAATACGGCTCCTGTATCAACAACAAATCCGAATTATACGGCGATCACGGGAACTTCTAAAACAATCTCAGGTCTTTCACCGGCAACTTCTTATTATGTTTGGGTAAGATCTCGTTGCTCAGGAAGCGACCAGAGTGCTTGGGCGGGGCCTTTATTGATTTCTACAGCAATTACCAATGATAACTGTGCAAATCCTGTTGCTTTAACTTTAGGCGGAGATTTTGCCTCTAGTGCAATCATTGCTTCAAACAACGGAGCAACAACAGATGGAACACCAATGGCTTGCCAGACCAATGCAGTTAATAATGTTTGGTATTCGGTGGTGGTTCCTGCTTCAGGAAGTATTACAATTGAAACAAGAGGTGCGGCAGGATCTACATTTACCGATTCTGTTATGAATGTTTTCAGCGGATCTTGTGGATCTTTAACAGATGTTTCTTGTGATGATGATTCTGGTGATGGTAATTTCTCAAAAGTGACTTTAACAGGTCAGACTCCGGGGTCTACTTTATTGGTAAGCATTTGGAGATATTCTTCGGGATCAGGTACAAACGGACAGTTCCAGATTTCTGCTTACGATGCTTCTGTCTTAGCAACAAATGAAACTTCAAATATTAAAAATAATATTAAAGTATATCCAAATCCTTTCACTGATGTGTTAAATATTTCAGATATTGCAGGTGTGAAGACGGTTTTAGTTACTGATATTTCGGGAAGATTGGTAAAAACAATCACAAATCCTTCCTCAGCTCTTTATTTGGGTGAATTAAAATCAGGAATGTACTTAGTAACATTGGAAATGAAAAATGGTGCTAATCAGACAGTTAAAGTGATCAAAAAATAATTTTTAATTTACAAAAACTAATGGATAGCGGCTATTTGATAGTCGCTATCTTTTTTGTTTAAAAAATAAAAATTAACTATATATATTAAAAGTTTATTGCTAATTTAGTGCTCGAATCAGCAAAATACTTTAGTTTATGACAAAATTTCTACTCTCATGCTTAATCATGTTAAGTATGACCTTAAAATCCCAGATCACTTTGGGCTTGGGGAGCACCGATGTCGGCGAGGCCCCCATTAGTACGTACTACGGATATTCCTACGTTCAGCAGATCTTTACCAAGCAGGAAATCAATGCCAATGCTGCAGGAAATATTACCGGACTTAAATTTTATCTGGACCCTGCAATGTCTCTCGCAGCTTCTTCAGATTGGGTAGTGTATTTAGGACATACTACTAAAACATCTTTCACTTCTGATGCAGACTGGATACCTGTAGGGCAGCTTACACAGGTGTATGCAGGAACGGTATCTAATGTAAACGGAGTCGTGGAAGTTACTTTTGCCACACCGTTTCCGTATAATAATTCGGATAATTTAGTGCTTGCAGCAGAAGAAAATTCTCAGGGTTATGATAATAATGACTTTGATGAAGCATTTTACGTGTATCCTTCAGCGCCAAATTCCGCCATTTATTATAAAAATGATGGTAATAACCCGGATCCTAACACACCGCCAGACGGAAATTTAGTTGATTTTAAATCTGTTACAACATTTAACGGATTGGTGGAAAATCCTATTCCGGCTTGTCCGTTGATTACGTATCCGGCTAACAATGCGACATTCGTTCCGTTGGCGCCAAGCATCACATGGAATAATTCATCGGGAGCTACAGGGTACAAAATCTCAATCGGAACTACTCCTGGAGGCACGAATGTTGTCAACCAGCAATCTACAACAACCAATAATTTTGTTCCTTCGGTAGCTTTAAATCCGAATACAAATTATTACGTAAAAGTAGTTGCCGTAGGATCTGCGGGAGAATCTTCGGGTTGTGGTGAAATTATGTTTACAACAATGCCGCCGGCTCCTACCAACGACGAATGTATAACAGCGACTACTTTAACGGTAAATACAGACCTTAACTGCGGAACTGTTACTTCAGGATACACAATCGGAGCTACAGATTCAGGATTGGTGCCTGATCCTTGCTACGGAGATCCGGACGATGATGTTTGGTATAAGTTCACAGCGACAGCTACACGACATTTGATTTCTCTAAGCAATATTGTTTCGGTAGGAAGCACAGTAGGAGATACAGATACTTATTTCCAGGTATTCAGTGGAGGTTGTGGCAGCTTATTAAGCATTTTATGCTCTGACGCAGAATCTAGTGTCGTTACAGGATTAACTCCGGGTGAGACCTATTATGTGAGAGTATACAGCTACTCAGATCAGGGAAGTAACCAGAGTTTTGATATCTGTGTAGGAACATTCCCGCCGCCGCCTGCAAACGATGACTGTTCAGGAGCGTTGATTGCATCTTCTTTCCCTTATACTTATGTTCAGGCAGATGCAGCAGGATCTACCAATAATGCAGGAATGCTTACAGCTTGCTCTAATAATGGGATGAATGACGGTACTTGGTTTACATTTACCGGAGACGGAGATCCTGTTTATATTACAGTGACTATGCCTTCAGGAAGCTTATTTGATCCTCAAATCGGTGTATTTAGCGGAAACTGTTCAGCTTTATCTTGCGAAGATACAGTAGATATGGGTGGCCAGGGTGGTACGGAAATGCTTTCTATCCCTACGCTTTCAGGAAATACTTACTATGTAAATGTAGGTCATTACAGCGAGTGGTCAGATGAGATGGAAGGTCCTTTCACGATCAATATTACCAAAACGGCTTTAGCAACTTCTGAAGTTTCGGCCAATAAGAATAATCTTAAGGTATATCCAAATCCATTTACAGAGGTATTAAATATCTCCGACGCTTCAAAAGTGAAGTCGGTTGCTATTACAGATATTTCCGGAAGATTGGTTAAAACAATTGAAAATCCTTCATCAGCTCTTAGCTTAGGAGAATTGAAGCAGGGAATGTATATTGTCATTCTTAATATGAAAGACGGTTCTAAACAAACCGTTAAAACCATCAAGAAATAACTTATAAGTTATAAAATAAGTAGAGGCGACTGTAAAAGGTCGCCTTTTTTGTTTAAAAAAAAAGGATTTTATATAATTAACTACCTTTTAAAGGTTTGTTATAGTTTAATTGTTTGTGATTGATGTTAAAATAATAAAGTGCTTTCCAGATATAAGTAGTAAAATATTAATGTTATTGATTTTTGATTAAACTTTTTTATAAAATTCTTTTTTTTCAATTTTAAATATTAAGTGTTTTTTATTTTTAAAATAAAATAAAATGTATGAAAATTATCATCTTAATTGTCTGTTTTTGATAGATATAACGTGTTAGGATTATTCATGGTAATTTGAATTATTTTCGAAAATAATTTTGATATTTTTTTTCATGTTGGTATAATTGTAAAGAATTTTTAAATAAAAAAACATGAAAAAATTATTACTTTTTATTCTGGGATTTCCGATAGCAAGTTTTGGACAATGGACAGAAAATTTTGATACGGCAACCAGCATGCCCGCAGGATGGGCCGTTGTTAACAGTGGAGATCCAAATGGATGGGTTTTCGCAAGTCCGGGAACAGGAACAGGCCAAACGGGGACAAACGTTGCTAAAATTATCTATGGAACTGCTGCACATGATGATTATTTAATCACTAAAGCTATCGCTGTTCAAGTTGGGATAGCTGACAGAATATCTTTTTATGTAAAGTCCAGAAGTGCTGCTTATCTGGAGAATTATGAAGTTTTGCTTTCCACAACTAATCAGACTGCAGCTGCATTTACAACAGTTTTACAACCCATGGAAAAAGCTCCCACAACTTGGGCTCAGAAAACTTTTAATCTTTCAGCCTACGCCGGACAAACGGTTTATATCGCTATTCATGCTACTGATACCGATCAATGGGAGTTGTATGCAGACACTTTTGTCGTAGATGCTGCTACTTTAGCGACTTCTGAAGTTTCGGCCAACAAGAATAATCTTAAGGTATATCCAAATCCGTTTACAGAGGTATTGAATATCTCTGACGCTTCAAAAGTGAAGTCGGTTGCGATTACAGATATTTCCGGAAGATTGGTTAAAACAATTGAAAATCCTTCATCAGCTCTTAGCTTAGGAGAATTGAAGCAGGGAATGTATAGTGTAATTCTTAACATGAAAGACGGTTCTAAACAAACCGTTAAAACCATCAAGAAATAACTTATAAATTATAAAATAAGTAGAGGCGACTGTAAAAGGTCGCCTCTTATTTTGTTAGTATTAAAATAATATAACTTTATTATTTATTGGGAACGGGTTGTATATCTCCTGTGGTCATATGCTCAAAAACAGTTGGGAAAAACATCACGAGTATAAAATAAATGATGACCATTAATACAACTAAAGCAAAAAGTATAATTACTAAACTATTTGGCTTATTTTTCTTTTGTGGTTCCATGATTTTTTGGTATTTAGTTAATAGATTACATTGATATTTAATACTAAGCTAATTTCTTGCCACATTGTTTGCAATATCTCGCATCATCATCAATATCTTCATTTCCGCATTGCTCGCAGACTTTTTCAAGGTTTTGTCTTTTGTTTCGCATTTCAGCCGTCACGATCCCTGTAGGAACGGCAATAATCGAATAACCGGCCAGCATTAAGATCACTGCAAAGAATTTTCCCATCGGCGTAATGGGTGACACATCACCGTAACCCACCGTTGTTACCGTCACCACAGCCCAGTAAATAGCCTGCGGAATGGTTTCAAAGCCCGGTCTTCCACCTTCCACCATAAACATCAGAGAGCCAACGATCACCGAGAAAATAATTAAAAATAAAAGGAAGATATAAATTTTTCGTGAGCTGTTTTTTAATGCCCGCACAATGACATATCCGTCATTCATAAAATCCAGAAGGTTAAAAACCCTGAAAACCCTCAACATTCTCAGCATTCTGAAAATCAGGAAATATTTCGTAACCGGAAAGAAAAAGCTTAAATAAAACGGAACCAAAGCCAAAAAATCAATAATCCCGAAAAAACTGAAAATATACTGTCTCTTATTTTTTACAACCGCAATTCTGCTGAAATATTCTGCAGAAAAAAATACGGAAATAATCCATTCAAGAATGATGAACGTATAATGAAACCTTTTATCCAGCTTTGGAACACTTTCCATCATAATGATAGAAGTGCTTATAAGAATTAAAGATAATAATATGATATCGAATAATTTCCCGAGTTTGGTATCGGAACGGTAAATAATTTTGTAAAGGTGTCTTTTCCAGAGCGCGTCTTCGGGAATCAGGTTGTGCTCTTTTTCCATTGCAAATGTTTTTTTAAAATTAACAAATTATCCCTATTTTCGTAACAAACATACACAATAAAATGACAATAGGCGAAGTAATTTCAAAAATTGAACAGCGTATTCCGCTACAGCAGGCAGAAGATTTTGATAATGTAGGATTATTATGCGGAATTCCTACCCGAAATGTAAGCGGAATTCTTGTTTGCCACGATGCCCTGGAAAATGTTGTAGATGAAGCTATTCATAAAAACTGTAATTTGATAGTATGTTTTCATCCTATTATTTTTTCAGGATTAAAATCTTTAACAGGAAAAAATTATGTCGAAAGAGCCGTTTTAAAAGCAGTTGAAAATAAAGTGGCCATTTATGCCATTCATACGGCTTGGGACAATGATTTCTTTGGGGTAAATGCAGGAATTTGTAATCATTTAGGATTAAAAGAGGTAAAAATCCTTCAACCTAAAAAAAATAATTTGAAGCAGTTAACCGTTTTCGTACCAAAAGAGTATTCTGAACAGGTTAAAGAAGCACTTTTCGACGCCGGAGCCGGAAATATCGGGTTCTATGACGAATGCAGCTTTACATTGAATGGAAACGGAACTTTCAGACCAATCGAAGGTTCAAACCCTTTCTCAGGACAAAAAAATATCCGTGAAAATGCCGATGAAGACATGATTTCCGTGATTTTTGAAGGATATAAGCAAAGTCAGATTATTTCAGCAATGAAATCTGCGCATCCTTACGAAGAAGTGGCACATCAGATTTATAATTTGGACAATGAAAATCATCATTCCGGATTGGGAATGTATGGTGAATTTGAAGAAGAAATGGATGAAAAGGATTTCCTGAAATTAGTTAAGGAAAAATTTAATCTTGAACTCATAAAACATTCTGATTTTACGAATAAAAAAATTAAAAAAGTAGGGGTTTTAGGCGGTTCCGGAGCCAGTGGAATCAAGTCTGCCTTGTCTAAAAAATGTGATGCCTATCTTACCGGAGACATCAAATACCACGACTATTTCCTGGCTGAATCGAGGATGCTGATCTGCGATATCGGGCATTATGAATCAGAACAATTGGTAACCCAACAATTATTTGAAATTTTGTCACAAAAATTTAGTACATTTGCAATTTCAAAATCTATTGAGAAAACCAACCCAGTAAATTATTTCATTTAAATATGGCAAAAACCAACGATATTTCAGTTGAAGAGAAATTAAGAGCTTTATACGATTTGCAGATCATTGATTCAAGATTGGATGAAATCCGAAATACAAGAGGAGAGTTGCCAATCGAGGTAGAAGATCTTGAAATCGAGATTGAAGGTCTTGAGAAAAGAGCTGAAAAATTTCACGCAGATATCAAAGATCAGGAAGATCAGATCAAAACAAAACATGAAGTAATCAACCATGCAAAATCTTTAATTGAAAAATACAAGTCTCAACAGGATAATGTAAGAAACAATAAAGAATTTGAAGCTTTAAGTAAAGAGATTGAATATCAGGATCTTGAAATCCAGCTTGCTGAGAAAAGAATTAAAGAGTTCGCGGCAAAAATCAGTCACAAAAACGAAACTTTAGATGATCTTAATACAAAAATCGCTGAGCTTAAAAACCACTTGAAATTCAAGAAAGTAGAGCTTGACGGTCTTGTTTCTGAAACACAGAAAGAAGAAGATTATCTGATCGAGCAGTCTAAAGAATATGCTGCGAAAATTGATGACAGATTATTGGCTTCATACAACAGAATCAGAACAAATTCTATCAACGGTCTTGCAGTTGTAGGTCTGGAAAGAGGGGCTCCGAAAGGTTCTTTCTTTACAATCCCGCCTCAAAAGCAGATGGAAATCGCTCAGAGAAAGAAAATTATTATCGATGAGCATTCAGGGAAAATCCTTGTTGATGATGAATTGGTAATGGAAGAAAACGAAAGAATGAAATCCGTGATTAAATTTTAATTACTGATTTTTAAAATACAAAGCTGCTTCAATTTTGGAGCAGCTTTTTTTTATGGTTTTTTTGGAATAGTTGTTATTCTGAATACAGACTAAAGATCAGCTTCCATTTTTCCAGGAGCTTTTTCCCGCTTTTCGCTCCAATCTTTTTTCTCAAAAAAAGGATTTCTACTGCAATCGGGGCTATAGTCTTTGTCGTTGTTTCAATCTATCACAGTCAATTTAATACTCTGTTTGTCATCCTGAAAGGATCTCAACAACGCAATTCTAAAAACGGTCTAGATCCTCTCAGGATGACAAACTGAATGGATAAAACATGTGAAAACAGGAAAGATTCCACGCTCCACTTCGTTTCGCTCTGAATGACAAACACACCGTTTAGTTTGTGTCATTTGTGTAAAAATTAGTGCAATTAGTGTTTAAACAAAAAAACAAAAAAACCGTCTCAGCAGACGGTTTTACTATTTATTCATGATGCTCATACATTGTATTGTAAAGATCAATAAACTTTTCCTTGATCGCTTTCCTTTTCAGCTTTAAAGTAGGGGTTAAAAGCCCTGCTTCAATGCTCCATACTTCTGGTGTCAGTTCAATTTTCTTGATTTTTTCCCAATTTCCGAGATGTTCGTTGATATCATCGATTTCTTTTTCGATCCTTTCTTTTAATTCTTTGCTTTTTGCGATTTCCTGTGGCGTTGTGCCGATGTTCAGATTGTTTCTCATTGCCCAGCTTTTTGCAAATTCAAAATCCGGCTGAACCAATGCTGTCGGCATTTTTTCACCATCGCCTACCACCATGATCTGCTCAATAAATTTCGAGGCTTTTGCTAAATTTTCAATCGTTTGAGGAGCAATATATTTTCCGCCGGATGTTTTAAACATTTCTTTTTTACGGTCGGTGATTTGTAAAAATCCTTCGTTGTCGATATGTCCGATGTCTCCGGTTTTGAAATAGCCGTCTTCAGTGAAGACTTCTTTCGTCATTTCATCATTTTTAAAGTATGCTTTAAATATAGAAGGACCTTTTACGGTAATTTCACCATCTTCCTGAATTTTAACCTGTAAATTATCCAACGGCAAACCAACGGTTCCTATTTTCATTTTTCCGAATGCATTGACAGAAATAACAGGTGAAGTTTCCGTTAATCCATAGCCTTCCAGAATCGGAATTCCGGCATTTTGAAACATTAAATTCAATCTTGTAGACAAAGCCGCAGAACCCGAAACCAGCGTAATGATCTCGCCTCCCAAACCTTCTCGCCATTTTTTAAATACTAACTTATCAGCGATAATTTCCTGCAGCCCAGATGGTTTTGAAACTTCTTTCTTTTTCTGAATTAATTGTAAAGCCCAGAAGAAAATCTTCGTTTTTAAACCTCCGGCAGAAGAACCGGTTGCATATATTTTATCATACACTTTCTCTACCAGCCTCGGAACAACGCTCATGTAGTGTGGTTTCACTTCCTTTACATTTTCGCCCATTTTTTCTATACTTTCTGCAAAATAAACCGAAAAACCGTTGTATTGGAAAAGATAAAAAAGCATTCTCTCGAAAATATGACAGATCGGTAAGAAGCTCAAAACCCTTGTATCTTTATAATCAAGTCCTTTTTTTCGTGGAATTCTTGGAAGCGAGCCTAAAATATTTGAAACAATATTGTGGTGGGTAAGCATTACTCCTTTTGGTCTTCCGGTGGTTCCCGAAGTGTAGATTATGGTTGCAAGGTCCTCGGAATTTATCGTATTGGCAAGATCTTCAACTTCAATTTGTGTTGAATCATCTTCGCCTAAATCCAGGATTTCTCTCCAGTTTGCGGCACCGTTTACTGCGTCAAAAGTGAAAATTCCCTGTAAAGAAGAAATATTGTGCTTCACTTTCATTACTTTACTAAAAAGCTCTTTATCGGAAACGAAACAGTATTTTATTTCGGCATTATTGAAAATGAATTCATAATCTTCAGGCGAAATGCTCGGGTAAACAGGCACGGAAACTACTCCGATCTGGGAAAGCCCGAGATCCATAATGGCCCATTCTGTTCGGGAATTGGTGGTGATTAAAGCGATTTTGTCACCCGGCTTTATTCCAAGCTTTAAAAGTCCTCTTGATATTTTATTGGCTTCATTAATAAACTCCTGCGTAGAAGTTTTTTTCCATTCGCCATGATATTTGGTTACAAACATATCCGATTTTGGATATTTTTCTAAAGCGTAATGAGGTATATCGAATAATCTCTTGATCGTCATGATTTTCTAAGTATATTTTAAATAAATCTAAATATAAGCATTTTTTTTAATTATAGAAATTAGAAAGCATAAGTTGAAAATTACTAAAATGTAAGCCATAATATATTGAATAATTCATGCGATGACTTTATCTTATGAATATTTAAAAATCATAAATCTTTGGACCACGCCCAATTAATAACCGCTAATTGCTAATTCTATTTTCAGGTTTGACCAAAAAGTGTAAATTTACGACCATCTAATTATTATTTTTATGGACTTTAATTTATCGGAAGAACAGCTGATGATTCAGCAGGCAGCAAGGGATTTTGCACAAAACGAACTATTACCGGAAGTAATTGAAAGAGACCGCGATCAGAAATTTCCTACCGAGCAGGTAAAGAAAATGGGAGAAATGGGGCTTTTGGGAATGATGGTAGACCCTAAGTACGGCGGTGCCGGGATGGACAGTGTTTCTTACGTTTTGGCAATGGAGGAGATTGCAAAGGTAGACGCTTCTGCAGCTGTTGTAATGTCTGTAAACAATTCATTGGTTTGTGCAGGGCTTGAAAAATTCGCTTCTGAAGAACAAAAAGTAAAATATCTTACCCCACTGGCAAGCGGCCAGGTAATCGGTGCGTTTGCGCTATCTGAGCCTGAAGCAGGTTCTGATGCAACTTCTCAAAAAACGACTGCTGAAGATAAAGGTGACTATTATCTTTTAAACGGAATCAAAAACTGGATCACAAACGGTGGAACGGCATCTTATTATATCGTAATTGCACAGACTGATCCTGAGAAAAAACACAAAGGTATCAACGCATTTATCGTTGAAAGAGGTTGGGAAGGTTTCGAAATCGGGTTAAAAGAAGACAAGCTGGGAATCAGAGGAAGTGATACGCACTCTTTGATCTTCAACAACGTAAAAGTACCGAAAGAAAACAGAATCGGGGAAGATGGCTTCGGATTCAACTTCGCGATGGCTGTTTTAAACGGGGGTAGAATCGGTATTGCTTCTCAGGCGTTGGGAATTGCTGCCGGAGCTTACGAACTGGCTTTAAAATATGCTAAAACAAGAAAAGCTTTCAAAACTGAAATCATCAATCACCAGGCAATTGCTTTTAAATTAGCAGATATGGCAACACAAATTACGGCTGCAAGAATGCTTTGCTATAAAGCAGCTGTGGAAAAAGACGCCGGAAAAGACATCTCTGAAAGTGGAGCAATGGCAAAATTATACGCCTCTCAGGTGGCTATGGATACTACGATTGAAGCTGTACAAATCCACGGTGGATACGGATATGTGAAAGAATATCATGTAGAAAGAATGATGCGTGATGCAAAAATCACTCAGATCTACGAAGGAACTTCTGAAATCCAGAAAATTGTGATTTCAAGAAGCATCGCAAAATAAAATTCTAAAAAACACTATTACTATGAAAAAATCTTTGTGGGTCACTCTCGGCGTTGTTTTACTGCTTTTAGGAGTATTTGTCTGGTATAAATTTTTCTTTGTTTTCGGAGAAGGTGTAAAATCCGGTTATCTGAATTATGCAATTAAAAAAGGGTATGTATTCAAAACTTATGAAGGTAAATTAATTCAGGAAGGTTTTGGTAGAGGTAAAACGGGAAGTATTACAAGTTATGAATTTGAGTTTTCTGTTTCTGATCCTGAAGTTTTCAAGCAATTGGAACTCAACAGTGGAAAAACTTTTGATCTTCATTACAAAGAATATAACGGAGCTTTGCCTTGGAGGGGAAACACAAAGTACGTCGTAGATAAAATAGTGAATATGAAATAAGTAAAGGCTCTCAGTTTTTGGGAGCCTTTTACGTTACACACGAACCACAAAATATTAATAATAGTATTATCTATTTTGAATATGATAAAGTTATAAAGAACATTTTCATTAAATGTCTCGTTTTAATTAAAATAATATTAAAATATAAACGCTATCACTGAGCTGTTTTTTTATATTTGATGGGAATCTTTATCAGAACGGCTTTTGCTTCTTTTTTTATAAAAATAATATCCAATTCCGCCAATTAAAATCAAGGGCCACAACGGAAGAATAAACAGGAAAATAGAAGTAATGACTCCCCACCCGGAAGAGATCGCTGCCAAAGATTTTTCACCGAAGGTCTTTGGTTCTTTTTCAGAAGCTGCCTTATCTGTAACCGTTATTGATACGTTGCAAATGGCATTTTCAGCATAATTATTTCCGAAAACTTCTATGTTTTTATTCTCAATTTCTCCGAGCGAGCTTAAGCCGTTCATCAAATCATCAAAATTCCTGATCGGGACCTTCACCTGCATTTCATATACTTTTCGATCATTTTCTGAGTAAGAGGAAGGAGTGTTTTTTACGGGTTCATTCACGATATACGAGAGCTCTTCACTTTTAATAAATCCGTTGTTTTTCTGTATTTCTTCTTTTACAATTTCTTTTACGGTTTCTATATTGTCAACATTGATAGAGATAAAACCTGATTTTACCATTTTATTTTTTGTAGTAATAAGTTCAGAATTTTCACTTTTTGGTCTGTTTTTATAAATAATCTTCGTTTCCTTAATCACTTTTGGAGCTGGAACATTGACCACAATTTTTTCCGGTTTCTTATCTGCAGAATCTTTCTTTTCAATTTTTGATTCCAGCTTTGTGGCGGCAATTTTATCAGATAAAGAATCGATACTTTTCGAGGTTGATTCTATTTTTTCTTTGATGTTTTCTTTAGTATCATCAAATTCCCTGATTTTTACATTGGCAGAATCAAAAACCTGGTTGGCGGCATCATGGGCTGTATGTACCGCATCCATTGCGGCCGTTGCGCTGCTGTCTGCAGAATTTACTGCCTTTTCAATCTGAGATTGTGTCGCTTCTCCTTTTTTACACATAATAAAAGTGCTTGTTACAGCGAATAGTAATATGAATTTTTTCATAACATTAATTTTTTGATGAAGTAAAATTAGGAGGGAAGTTCTTGTAAAGGTTGTAAAAGAAATGTATTCAGTCCATAAAATTACATGTAGTAGAAAATCAATGAATTAGATTTATTTTACAAAAATTTTACAAAAGATTTTCTTCATTTTGAAATGCCATCTTTTAATGAAAATAAAAAATCCGTAGAAATTTTTTCCACGGATTTATACTATGTAAAAGCTTATTTGCTTAATTAGCTATTTTGATATTCACTGATAAAATGCAGCTTCACATTCGGGAATTTTTCCTGCGTCATATGAATTGTAAATGATGAATCAGCCAGGAAAACCAATTGATTATATTTATCTCTGGCCAAAAATCTTTGCTTCAATCTTGCAAATTCCTTGAACTCTTCTGATTTTTCATCCGCTTCCACCCAACAGGCTTTATGCATAGAAAGTGGTTCGTAAGTACATTTTGCACCGTATTCGTGCTCCAGACGGTATTGGATAACTTCATACTGAAGCGCACCAACTGTTCCGATGATTTTTCTGTTGTTCATTTCAAGCGTAAATAACTGAGCAACACCTTCATCCATCAGCTGATCGATACCTTTTGCCAATTGCTTTGCTTTCAGCGGATCATTATTATTAATATATCTGAAATGTTCGGGGGAGAAGCTCGGAATTCCTTTGAAGCTCAATTTTTCACCTCCCGTCAACGTGTCACCGATTCTGAAGCTTCCTGTATCGTGAAGACCTACAATATCTCCCGGGAAACTCTCATCCACAACTTCTTTTTTATCTGCAAAGAATGCGTTGGGTGAAGAAAATTTCATCTTTTTGCCTTCTCTTACCAATAAATAATTTTCGTTTCTTTTAAATGTTCCCGAAACAATTTTCACAAAGGCCAAACGGTCTCTGTGTTTCGGATCCATATTGGCGTGAATCTTGAAAACGAATCCTGTGAAAGCATTTTCTTCAGGTTTTACCAAACGCGTATCACTTTCTTTGGGCTGTGGCATCGGAGCAATATCAATAAAGGCATCCAATAATTCACGAACTCCAAAATTATTCAAAGCCGAACCAAAGAAAACAGGCTGCAAATCGCCTTTCATATAATCTTCACGGTTAAATTCAGGATAAACGGATTGTACTAATTCAAGTTCTTCTCTTAAGGTTTGTGCGGGTTTTTCACCGATAATTTCATCGATTGTAAGATCGTTGATGTCATCAAATTTGATGGCTTCACCTACTTTCTGTTTTTTCTCTTCTAAAAATAGCTGAATATTATTTTCCCAGATATTGTAAATTCCCTGAAAATCAGCGCCCATCCCGATCGGAATAGATAACGGAACTACGCTTAATCCTAATTTTTGCTCAACCTCATCCAGTAAATCGAAGGCATCTTTTCCTTCACGGTCCAATTTATTAATGAAAACCAACATCGGAATGTTTCTCATTCTGCAAACCTGAACCAGTTTTTCTGTCTGTTCCTCAACCCCTTTTGCAACGTCGATGACAACGATTACAGAGTCAACGGCGGTCAAAGTTCTATACGTATCTTCCGCAAAATCTTTGTGGCCGGGAGTATCTAAAATATTGATTTTATGGTTTCTATATTCAAAAGCCAACACGGAAGTCGCCACGGAGATCCCTCTCTGTCTTTCAATTTCCATGAAGTCGGAGGTTGCTCCTTTTTTTATTTTGTTCGATTTTACCGCACCCGCCTCCTGAATCGCACCTCCGAAAAGCAGTAATTTTTCAGTAAGGGTGGTTTTTCCGGCATCGGGGTGAGAGATAATCCCGAAAGTTTTTCTTCTCTCTATTTCTTTGATTAAGTCTGACATATCGTATTTTGAAGTTGCAAAAATCGTGAATTTTGTCGAATCCTGAAAGTTTGATTTTTTAAACTTTTATTCAAACACAAATAACATTAATTATTAACGAATAAAACACAATTAAATTTGTGGAAATTTGTGAAAACATTTGTGTAATCAGTGTTTCATTTTTAAACTTGATTTTCTTTTAAGGACAAAAGCCAATCCAAGCCCCACAAAAACCATGGCCGCACTAAAAGGAAAAATATAATTCATCCCAAAAATATCGGCTACACCACCAATTAACGGACCTGCAACGCCAAGCGAAAGATCAATGAAAAGACCGTAACCTGCCAATGCAGAACCTTTATTTGACGGTGAAACACTTTTAATGGCAACAACGCCCAACGCAGGAAAAATTAATGAAAATCCCAATCCTGTAACTCCGGCGCCAATAAGTGCCATTTGTGAATTGGTCGAGAATGCAATAATTAAAAGTCCGATAGTTTCTACCAAAAGACAGGCGATTGCTACTTTTATTCCGCCATAATTATTGATAACATTGCTGAAAACCAATCTTCCTGCAACAAATAATCCTCCAAAAACACTGAGACATAAAGCCCCATTATTCCAATGAAAAAAATTATAATACAACGTGATAAAAGTAGAAATACTCGCAAAACCAAGACCTCCCAATGCCAGACAAACTCCATAAGGTGCTACTGTTCCCAAAACTTTCCAGAAAGATTGAGAATCCTTAGAATGTGTATTCGTTTTATTTTCTTTGGTTTTAGCGAAAAGAAATCCCAATATCCCTAAGATAATCGAAAGAATTCCAATTCCGTAAAGACTGAATGTATGCTCAATAATGATTCCTAATGAAGCGCCAATCGCAAGGGCTCCGTAACAGGCAACGCCATTGTATGAAATGATTTTCGCCGTATGTTTTTCTCCAACCGCCATAATCGCCCAGTTAATCGGGCTTGCACCGATCATTCCTTCTGCACAGCCTGTGAGTAAACGTGTAACCACAAGAAATGAAAGACTGATGAAAGGTGAAAATTTAAAATAATAAGCAATAATTAAAAAGATTCCTGTTAATGAAAAACTCAGCATGCTGAATAATACGGCTGGTTTTGAACCTTTTCTATCAATGATTTTCCCGGAATAGGCTCTCAGGAAAAATGTGGAGACATATTGCAGACTGATGACCAATCCGGCAACAATCAAACTGAAACCTAAACTTTTATTGATAAAAATGGGAAGGACAGACAGCGATAATCCTATGATAAAATATCCCACGAAAGTAAAAGATACATAAGTGATTAAGGATAAATTAACATTCTCTGACCGATTTACTAGGCGATCCATATGTAAAAAATTAAAGCGCAAAGTTACTTCATAAAAATAGCTTAACAGAATAATAAGACCACTAAAAAGGTAATATTTATCATTCAAAATCCCAATAATCATTTACCATTCCATAAAATCAGCTATCTTTGTTTTTATAAATTTTTACATAAAAAGCATGGAAAACAGCAAATATCCTAAATTTACTTTTACATGGATCGGAGGCTTGATTTTATTGACAGGATTGTTTGTGGGAACAATGTTTACTTCTTTTTTCAATGTTTTGTGGATGCTTGTTTTTAAAATAAATCTGCAATATAAAGATTGGTTTTTTATGCTTACCAATGCGGCAGGATTTCTTACGGCTATTGCGTTTTTTGATTTTTTTATTGTAAGGCCTTCAACAAAGAAAAAACTGAATTTTAATTTTTCTCCAACAAATTTTTACACCTATTTATTGATTTTTCCTTTAATGATCGGGATGATGTTTGTTGCAGAATTTATCACAGCACAAATTCCTACAACAGGTCCGTTTTTTGGAAAATATTACGAATTTTTTAATCAGTTAATGAATCAGTTAACGGATGATCCCGTGGTAATGGTTATCACAGCCGTAATTATGGCTCCGATTTTTGAAGAAATTATCTTCAGGGGAATCATTCAGAAAGGATTGATGAATAAAGGGGTCAAACCCTGGAAAGCCATTATTTTTTCTTCCATTATTTTTGGGGTGGTTCATGCAAATCCTTGGCAGTTTGTCGGAGCGGTTTTGCTGGGCTGCGTTTTAGGTTTGGTGTATTATAAAACAAAATCTTTGTTATTGCCGATGTTGTTGCATGGTTTTAACAATTTATGCTCAACGTTATTGATAACATACACCAAAAACGAAAGTTTTGCAGATGCTTTTAAAGTTCCGGAATGGACATTATTATTGATCGGAATTGTACTTTTCTCTTTGTTTTACTATTTATTTATGAAGAAATATAAAGTGCATTACTCTGAAATTTAGATCTAAATATGAAATTCACGAATATTTTCACGAATAACATATTCTCATTTGTGATATTTGTGCTAGAAAATTAGTGTTATGTTTTAAAAAGAATAAAAAAATGAAATTGATATATGGAATTACTGGTAGCAACCCACAACGTACATAAAAAAGAAGAGATCCAGCAGATTTTAGGAGATGAATTTGTCGTAAAAAGTCTGACTGATTATCATATTCACGAAGAAATTATAGAAGACGGCGATTCTTTCAACGCCAATGCTTTAATTAAAGCTAAATATTGCTTCGAAAAAACGGGAATTCCAAGTTTGGGAGATGACAGCGGCTTGGTCGTAGAATCTTTAGACGGAAGACCGGGGATTTTCTCTGCCCGTTATGCCGGCGATCACGATTTTGCTAAAAACATTCAAAAAGTGTTAAGCGAAATGGATGGTGTTGAAAACAGAAAAGCTTATTTCATCACGGTTTTATGTTATTATGACGAAAATGGTGCAAAATATTTCGAGGGCAGGGCTCACGGAAATTTATTGACAGAAAATAAAGGTTTCAAAGGATTTGGATATGATCCGATCTTTGTTCCGGAAGGGTATGAAAAAACTTTTGCTGAAATGAATCCTGAAGATAAAAACAAGATCAGCCACCGTAAACAGGCTTTGGATTTGTTCCTGGATTTTTTGAAAGTAACAGATTAATTTTAACCACAAAAGATTTTACGGTTAGTTTGTCATTCAATAATCGACATAGGAAATGGAGGCGTTAAGAAAATAAATTCTGTGAACGTTAAGAAAATTCTATTGTTTGAGTGCGGGACAAAAATTGAAACGGAGTAACAATAGTAATCCGCACGAGTTTTAGAATTTTTAGTGAATAGAAGTTATTTTTAGCCGAAATTTCCAAGTCTTGAATTTTTGTTTCTTTTGTTTTAAGACAAAAGAATAAGTGTTATTTATGAAAAAAATGATGCTTTTTATGATTAAACTTAAATCTGTCGTACATTTGTCGGCATAATAAACTATTGATTTGAGTACTTATTTAACGATATTAGGCTTTAATTCAGCAATTCCTACGATCAATTCTTCACCCACTGCGCAGCTTTTGGAAATGGAGGAAAGATATTTCCTGATCGATTGCGGAGAAGGAACCCAGGTTCAGCTGAGAAAAGCAAAGGCGAAATTTTCGAAGATCAACCATATTTTTATTTCTCATCTACACGGAGATCACTGTTTTGGTCTGCCGGGGCTTATTGCATCTTTCAGGTTGTTGGGAAGAGATACGCCGCTGCATGTTTACGGTCCGAAAGGGATCAAAAATATGATGGAAACCATTTTTACAATTACAGAAACACATCGTGGTTTTGAGGTCGTTTATCATGAATTGGATAAAAATTATTCTGAGAAAATTTATGAAGATAACAGGCTTGAAGTATATACAATTCCTTTGGATCACAGGATTTACTGTAACGGGTATCTTTTCAAGGAAAAACCGAAAGACAGGCATCTTGACATGAAAGAAATTGCCAAATACAGCGAAATCGAAACCTGCGATTATCACAATATTAAAGCTGGAAAAGATTTCATCTTAAGTGATGGCTATGTTCTTAAAAATGAAGTGTTAACGGTTGAGCCGGCACCTTCAGTTTCTTATGCATTCTGCAGCGATACAAGATATTTGGAAAGTGTAATTCCGATCATTAAAAATGTGACTGTTTTATATCACGAATCCACGTTTTTACATGATTTAAAAGAAATGGCAGATTATACAGGCCACACCACGGCTCTGGAAGCAGCGACCATTGCTCAAAAAGCACAGGTCGGAAAATTAATTTTAGGTCATTTTTCCAATAGATACAGTGATTTAACGGTGTTTACAGATGAAGCGAGAACAATTTTCCCCAATTCATTTTTGCCTAAAGCTTTGGAAGCTGTGAAAATTTAAATGTATGCTGAATTTTGAAGAATTAAAGAGTTTTTTAGACGAAAAAGCCGATTTTTACAACAATCCGGATTTTATTGAAAATGATCCGCTGCAGATTCCGCACCGTTTTTCTTTGAAGCAGGATATCGAAATTGCAGGTTTTCTGGCAGCGACAATTTCCTGGGGAAACAGGAAAGCTATCATCAAATCAGCAGAAAAAATGCTCGATATGATGGGGAATTCTCCTTATGATTTCGTTCAGAATTATTCTGAGAAAGATTTAAAGCAAATTGAAGGAAAAAGCATTCACAGAACTTTTAATGGTGAAGATTTTGCTTATTTTATCAAACAGTTTAAACGGATTTATAAGGAAAACAGTAGTTTTGAAGAATTGTTTAAAGTTGAAAATTCCGAAATCAATTTTTCTCACGCCATCGAAAGATTCAGAAAAAGTTTTCTGGAAACTGAAAAACACAGAAGCCATAAGCATGTAAGTTCGCCCTATAAAAATTCTTCATCAAAAAGAATCATCATGTTTTTGCGCTGGATGGTACGTAAAGATAAAAGAGGAGTTGATTTCGGAATTTGGGAAAATATTGATCAGAAATATCTTTCGATTCCGCTGGATGTGCATACGGGAAATATTTCGAGAAAATTGGGGTTGATTTCAAGAACGCAAAACGACTGGAAAACGGTGGAAGAGCTTGATATTGTCATCAGAAAATTAGATGAAAAAGATCCTGCAAAATATGATTTTGCATTGTTCGGATTAGGCGTAACCAAAGAATTATTTTAAAAATAGCACAATGGAAAAAGAAGACGAAAAAATAGATGTTTTAGAGAAAATAGCCAACGGAATTACTTGGTGGGTGGGTTCTATTCCATCATTAATAGCACATACGCTGTTCTTTATTACCTCTTTTCTTCTCCCGATATTGCATATCGTAGAGTTTGATAAGATGCTTCTGATTCTGACGACGGTAGTTTCTCTGGAAGCAATTTATCTGGCAATTTTTATCCAGATGTCGGTGAATAAAAGCCACGAAAAAATTGAAGATATTCAGGAAGATATCGAAGAGATCAGTGAAGATATTGAAGATATTCAGGAAGATATTGAAGAGATCAGCGAGGATATTGAGGAAATTAATGAAGATATTGAAGATATCCAGGAAGATATTGAAGAAATCAACGAAGATGAAGAGGAAGAAGACCACAGCGAAAGAGCAAAGAATGTAATACTGAAAAGCAATGTAAGCTCAAACAAAAACGAAATTAAAGCGCTGAAAGATATTATTGCCCAGCTTA
The DNA here is from genome assembly GCF_900100115.1 of Chryseobacterium soldanellicola. GTDB lineage: Bacteria > Bacteroidota > Bacteroidia > Flavobacteriales > Weeksellaceae > Chryseobacterium > Chryseobacterium soldanellicola. The sequence continues at coordinate 338,257 of NZ_FNKL01000001.1, read as the reverse complement.
AAAACGAAATTAATGAGCTGAAGAAAGATTAATTTAAAGTTAAATCTATGATTTAAGTTAAAAAAATAAATTCTGAAGTCTGATAATTTATCAGGCTTTTTTATTTGTATGATTAATGATTTTTAAATAAATAGTTTATATACTTGCTAAAAATCAGAGTTTTATTGTGAATTGATAAATTTGATACAATGTATTTATATTGAATCAATTGAGAAAATAATAGGCGTATAAAACTATTTTTTGCTATTTTTGAATAAACAATTACAAAATGTTAAAATATAGATTAAAAAACTACTTTTTCTTTTTAGTATTGCTATTGGTTTCAGTTTCGGTATTTTCTCAGAGAAAACCTCCTAAAACGATAATAACATCGGCAAACAACAAAACAGGAGTTTTTATAGATGTAAATGCCGCGGGGTATGCCCCTTCTAATTATTCTCCAGAGCAACTTGTAAAAGATATTCTTATTAACGGAGGATCGACCTGTTCGGTGCCTAACGTAACGAATGTATCGATTACTCCAAACCATCCGGTAACGAATAATGACAGGTTTTGGGGATATTTCAATAAAGGAACGACAAACTTCCCTTTTACAGATGGTATTGTTTTAACTACAGGTCGTGCCAGAGAGGCAGGAAATGTAGCATCATCGGTAAGTACCAATGTTATTGGTGCCGGAATGGACGATCCTGATCTGGTTGCGGCAGTTCCTATCACCAATCCTACCGATCATTATAATGATAATGTAATGCTGGAGTTTGATTTTGTACCCAACTCCAATCAGGTGAAGTTTAATTATCTTTTTGCTTCCGAAGAATATACAGGCAGTTATCCATGTCAGTATTCTGATGCATTTGCTTTATTGATTAAGCCTGTAAGTGGCGGTCCTTATGTGAATGTGGCTGTTCTACCGGGAACGGCAGGGCCGGTAAGCATGACAAACATTCACCCCGCTATTCCAGGAATTGGAGGATGTCCTGCTGTCAATGAAACGTATTTTGCAGGATATAATTCTGCGTCTAATATTGTAACAAACTATGAAGGAAGAACAATTCCTTTAACGGCAATAGCAAACGTTACGCCGGGAGTTGCCTATCATTTTAAAATGGTTTTATCCGATTACAGAGATACAGGATATGATTCTGCTGTATTCATTGAAGGAGGATCTTTTGATATAGGAATTAAAATTGTTGACGGAAACGGAGTCGTTTTACCGGATACCATTAATATGTGCGACAATACACCACAGGTTTTAATGGCTCAGGTAGGAGCTGTTCCGGGAATGACTTTCCAGTGGTATAAAGACGGAGCAGCCATTCCGGGAGCAACAAACATCTCTTATACGGCTGTAGCACCGGGAGTTTATGAGGTGAAAGCTTCAGTCCCTGGAAATCAATGTCCGGGATCGGCGACAATTACGATTGTCGGAGGTACATCCCCGGCAGCACAAAATGCCACATTAAAGCTTTGTGCAACACCTTCCAACGATACTTTTAATTTAAATACCGCAAAAACTTTAATCAGCACAACTGCGGGTGCAATTTTTTATTTCTACCAAAATCAGGCGGATGCCGTTGCCCAGAACAGCAGTTTTATTCCGACGGCCGGATTGGCTAATTTTAACGGGACTGATGGCCAGATATTATATGTAGTGGTTTCAAACGGCTCATTCTGTAGCAGATTGGTACAGTTAACGCTAAGAAAAGAAACCACCCCGGTAGCTACCCTTACTTCCACAAAATTGAGAATCTGCGCGGGAGAATCAATAACGTTAACCGCGGGTGGAGGAGTAACGTATCTTTGGGATGATTTTTCAGGAACGGGGCCTGTAAGAACTTTAAGCCCGACTCAGACAACAACGTACACCGTATATGCAATCGGAGCGCAAGGATGTAAGTCTTTAGTTCCGGCAACTGTAAAAGTAGAGGTAGTTCCTGCCATTGTTTCCGACCTTAAAGGCGGAATGATCTGTGCAGGCGACCAGATCACTTTAGACGCAGGAGCGGGGCCAAGCTATTCATATTCTTGGAATACAGGTTCTACAACTCAGACGATTACGGTGGGAACTCCGGGTACTTATACTGTAACTATTAATAACGGAGTTTGTACGAAAGTTTACACAACGCAGGTAATTCAGGCAATTATTCCTGAAATTATTAAAGTAGATTACAGCGATAACGGAACCATGATCCTTACAGCAAGCAATCCAAGTAACGGCCCATTGGAATATTCAGTGGACAATGGAGTTACATGGCAGGATTCTAATATCTTTAATAATGTTCCTAAAAACTCTGTGATTTCAATAAGAGTAAGAGTGAAAAAGACAAGCTGTGTAGGTTTCTTAGAATATTTCACATTTGTAATGCAGAATGTAATTACTCCGAATGGTGATACTAAAAATGATATCATTGATTTCAGAGGAATCGTTGAGTATAAAGATTTCAAAGGAAGCATCTTCGACCGTTACGGAAAAGAAGTATTTAAAGCTGAAAAAATCAGACCTTATTGGGACGGTTATTTTCAGGGTAAACGTCTTCCAACGGCATCTTATTGGTATCAGGTAAGTTTTGAAGATCCTGCAACCAAGAAAATCGCTGTAAAAACAGGTTGGATTTTATTGAAAAACTTCGAATAAAATTTATAAGAAAAAATATATTGAAAAAGGCTGACAATTTGTTGGCCTTTTTTCGTTTTTAAGTAATGAAATTGACATTTGATTAGAAATAAGTTTATCGTAGTAATAAGACAATTTGCATAGAATTGAAATTCAATCGAAAAAAATAGTATTTTTGTTTAAAATAATATAAAATGTTAAATAGGAGGACAAGAAATTTATTTTTGACTTTATTTTTAGCACTCATCAGTACCGTTACTTTTGCACAAAGGAAGGATAGAACTGTTGTAGCTAAAACACCTACAGCGGTAAGCATGAAGACCGGTGCTTTTATTGATGTAAATGCAGCCGGATATCCGGAGTCAAATTATAGTATCACACAATTAGTAAAAGACGTTCTTATTGCCGGTGGCTCCACATGTACTACGGCGAACGTAAGCAATGTAGTGGTTTCTCCTAATTTAGCAGTCACAGACCAGAACAGAAGCTGGGGATATTTCAATAAAGCAACAACGAATTTTCCTTTTGCAAAAGGAATCGTTCTGACAACAGGATTTGCAAGAAAAGCAGGAAATAATTTTCAGGGAACATTAAGTGACCCTCTGCCTTCAGCGGGAGATATAGATTTGGCTAATGCAATCGGGGTAAATAATGCTGATCTTAGAGATGCCACTTATATTGAATTTGATTTTGTACCGAGCTCTACAAAGGTGACCTTCAGATATTTGTTTGCTTCAAAAGAATATCAGGGAAATTTTACATGTAGCATTTCAGATGCCTTTGCATTATTGCTGAAAAAAGTAGGGGATCCTACTTATACCAATCTGGCAGTTTTACCAGCTGGAGCAGGAGCTGTAAGTGTAACGAATATTATCCCGGCGAATTTACCTTGCGGACCTAAAAACGCAGCCTATTTTGCAGGCATGAATAATCCGCAGATCGAAACGAATTTCGACGGTCGTACAATCCCATTAACCGCTACAGCAACCGTAATTCCCGGGCAGACGTATCATTTCAAAATGGTATTGTCTGATTTTCAGGATTCAAATTTCGATTCCGCAGTTTTTCTTGAAGCCGGTTCTTTTGATATCGGTGTTGAGATCCTTAATCCTGCCGGAGTAGCGCTTCCTTCATCAATTAATGTTTGTGATAATGCTCCTCAGGTTTTAACGGCTTCGGTTCAGGGGGGTGGAGCTACCTATCAATGGTTATTTAACAACGGAATTATCCCTGGAGCTACCAATGGCTCCTATACAGCAACACAGCCGGGAATTTATACCGTTCAGGTTTTCCTGCCGGGAAATACCTGTCCGGGAACGGCAAGTGTAACCATCGTCGGCGGAACTTCTCCGACAGTACAGAATGCTACATTAACAAGCTGTTATGCTCCGGGAAATGCTATATTTAATCTAACATCAGCTCAAGGCGCAATAAGTACGACGCCGGGAGCAACATTTGCATATTATGTAAGCCAGGCGGATGCCAATGCCGGAAATGCAAACACCATTGCTGCTCCTAATGCGTATTCCAGTCCAGGAGGTCAGACGGTTTATGTTTTGGTTAAAAGTGGCTTTTGTTCTAAAGTTGCCGAGCTTAATTTAGTGAAAGCTCCACAAATTACAGGATCAATTGCCCCTCCGCAGGTATTAACTTGTACCAATTCACAAATCACCTTAGATGCTACGGGGTCAACATATCCTCCGGGTTCTACATTCAGCTGGACAGCCACAGGCGGTGGAAATATTGTTTCAGGCGGAAACACATTAAATCCCGTTGTGAATACAGCAGGAACATATACTTTAACGATTTCAAATACTTACCAACCCGGAAATGTTACCTGTACAGGAACGGCAACTGTGAACGTAACAGGAAACAGTGCCCCTCCGACAACAACTTTAACGGCAACGAAAATTCTTATCTGTAATGGTGAGACCGTTACGTTAACAGCCTCAGGTGGAGCAACCTACAACTGGGTAGGCTTACCGGGAACAGGGGCTACACAAACTGTATCACCTACAACAACAACGACGTATACGGTAACAGCTGTTGGGGCAAATGGTTGTGTTTCTCAGACTCCTGCTACAATTACAATTGAGGTTTCTCAACCTATTACCGTGCAAAACGCAACATTATTAAAATGCTACGAAGCCGGAAATACTATATTTGATTTAACTTCGGCTCAGCCTCAGATCACGACAGTGCCGGGAGTTACTTTCACTTATTATGTCAGTCAGGCAGATGCCAATGCCGGGAATGCCAATACAATTGCTGCTCCCACAACTTTTCCAAGTACAGGACAAACCGTTTATGTTTTGGTGAAAAATGGAGGTTGTAGCTATGTAGTCAATTTACAATTAATAAGAACCGCTGAAACAACCTTAACGGTTGCGCAGCCACAGACAATTACCTGTACCACAGCTCAGGTAACACTGAATGCTTCTGCATCGGTAATTCCTGCCGGCTCCACAATCGCATGGACGACAACAGGAGGAAACATCGTTTCAGGAGCAAATACATTAACACCTGTTGTGAATGCAGGCGGAACATATACTTTAACGGTTTCAAATGTTACGCAACCGGGAAATTTAACTTGTACCTACACAACAACGGTCACGGTAGCTCAAAATACAACGCTTCCGGTGGCGGGATTAACTTCTTCCGTGCCTCAGATCTGTGTGGGCGAATCAGTGACATTGACTGCAACAGGTGGTGCAACATACAACTGGACCGGCCTTCCGGGAACAGGAAATACGCAGGTAGTTTCTCCAACAGTTACAACAACATATACTGTTTTTGCGGTTGGGGCTAATGGATGTATTTCTGCAAATCCTGCGACGGTTACAGTAGTTGTCGGTCCGCCAACAGCCACGATCGCGGCTTCAAAATCCAAAATCTGTGCAGGCGAATCTGTTACATTAACCGCAGGAGGAGGAATTACCTATAACTGGGTAGGTTTACCGGGTAATGGTAATACGCAGGTGGTTTCACCAACGGTTACAACAATATACTCTGTTTATGCATTAGGCGGAAACGGATGTAGCTCAATTAATCCTGCTACAATTACCATTGAAGTAGTTCCTGCCATTACTTCTACTTTACAGGATGTGTACGTTTGTGCGGGTGACTTTGGAATTCTAGATGCAGGTTTCACTGCGGGGTATACTTATTTATGGAGCACGGGCGCAACGACACCTACGATCTCTACAAATATTCCGGGACCATATTCTGTGACGATAAGCAACGGAACCTGTTCGAAAGTATTCACAGCTTCGTTATTAAACCCTACATTGCCACAGTTTACCAATATTGTTTTTGATAATCATGTTTTAACATTATCAGCATCCAATCCTACCAACGGAATATTAGAATATTCTATTGATGGGGGAATAACGTGGCAGACTTCAAATATGTTTTATAATGTGTTGAATAATACCAATTATAATTTAAGAGTAAGAACGAAAGATGCAAAATGCAGCACCGGTTTAGATTACTACACCTTTGTGATCAGTAATGCCATTACACCAAATGATGACGGAATCAATGATGTGATAGATTTCTCAGGAATCAGTGATTATAATCGTTTTGCGGGATCAATTTTTAACAGATACGGACAGGAAATATTTAAGGCCACTAAATCCGAACCGGTCTGGAGAGGAAACATTCGGGGTATAAAGCAACCTACAGCTACCTATTGGTACAGAGTGCAGTGGGAAAACCCTGCAAGCAAAAAACTCGAGCTGCGTACCGGCTGGATTTTGTTAAAAAATAGAAATTAAATTAAAGCCTCCTGATTTCGGGAGGCTTTAATTTTTAACACAAAAAAAGATAAATATGTATGTGGTATATTCAAAAAAAAATTAAATTTGTTGAAACAAAAATATTATGACGAGATATCTACTATTGTTTTCTTTTTTTTTAGTCACCTCAGTTTTTCATGCACAAAATAATCCACCGTCCAGAAAGTCTGTTCAGGCAAAGCCTTCATCTTTAACGATGAAAGCAGGTGCTTTTATTGATGTGAATGCACCTGGATACGCTGAGTCTGCTTATACGCCTACGCAGTTGGTAAAGGATGTCCTGATCTCTTCAGGAACTAACTCTTGTGTGACTCCGCAAGTTTCTAACGTTCAGGTAAGCCCAAATTTACCGGCTACCGATCAAAACAGATCATGGGGATATTTTCATAAAGGAACCACAGCTTTTCCATTTAAAGACGGAATCATTCTTAGTACAGGATATGCAAGAAATGCAGGGAATAACTTTATCCCAGGTACTAATAGTGATGACCTTCCAACGGGAAGTGATCCTGACCTGGTAGCTGCGACCAATCCAACGAGTACTTTATATGACAGTGTTATTCTGGAATTTGACTTTGTACCTACTTCAAGTCAGGTAAAATTTAATTATTTATTTGCTTCTGAAGAATATACGTCCAACTTCCCGTGTTCAGGATATGCCGATGCATTTGCATTATTGCTGAGACCTGTATCAGGTGGGCCTTATGTAAATATGGCCGTTTTACCAAGTGGCGCAGGACCTGTAAGTGTTACCAACATTGTACCTGCAGGGAATGGTTTCTCTTGCGGACCAATCAATGCTCAATATTTTGGAGGGATTAATAATGCGAATATTGAAACTAACTTTCAGGGAAGAACAGTTCCTCTTACCGCTACGGCAACTGTAACTCCGGGGCAGCCTTATCACTTCAAAATGGTGTTGGCAGATGCTTTGGACAGTAGTTTTGATTCTGCTGTTTTCCTGGAAGGGGGATCTTTCAACATCGGTGTTGAATTATTAGACCCTTCCGGTGCTACTTTGCCTTCTGATATTAATGTTTGTGATAATGTACCACAAGTTTTAACAGCTTCTGTAAGTGATCCGAATTTGCTTTACCAATGGTATTTCAACGGAACTCTTGTACCGGGAGCTACTACCAATACAATTACGGCAGTTCAGGCCGGAACATATACAATTGAAGTAAGCGTGCCCGGAAATCCTTGTCCGGGGAAAGCAACCATAGTCATTCATGGCGGAGAGACGCCGGTCGCCCAGGATGCCTCTTTACTGCTCTGTACGACACCGGATGTTACATGGTTTGACCTGAGTAATGCAATGCCGTCAATCAGTACAACGCCGGGAGCGGTATTCCATTTTTATGAAAATCAGGCAGATGCTGTAGCCCAAAATAATAATTATATTCAGAATATTTTAAATTATGTAGGTAATGACGGCCAGATTTTATATGTCGTGGTTTCCAATGGAGGGTTCTGTAGCAAATTAGTTAAATTAACTTTATTAAAAGAAGCTACGCCAACAGCTCACGTTGTAGCATCAAAAATAAAAATATGTCCCGGTGATACAGTAGATCTTACAGCAACGGGTGGTGTTACCTATTTATGGAATAATTTCACGGGAACAGGGAATACACAGTCAGTTACGTTATATCAAACAACAACATTCACAGTGTACGCAATCGGTGCAAAAGGATGCCAGTCCTTACAGCCTGCAACGATCACGGTAGAAGTTGTACCGGAAATCACGTCTCCATTACAAGACATTGAAATGTGTCAGGGGGACAGGTTGATATTAGACGCGGGATCAGGACCAAATTACTCGTATTTATGGAGTACGGGAGATGTTACACAAACCATTTCAGTAGATCAATTGGGTATTTATACCGTAACAATTAAAAACGGATATTGTGAAAAAACGTTCACGGTACATGTTCAGGCTGCGGCATCACCTTTCGTAACGAATATTAATTATGGAAGTAATACATTGACAATCACTGCTGAGAACCCACCGATTAACCATATTCAGGGAACTTTAGAATATTCCGTTGACGGAGGTATTAATTGGCAGACATCAAATGTATTCCCGGGATTGCAGAATAATACAACGTACCATATTCAGGTGAGAATTCAGGGAACACATTGTGTGGGAGCATTAGAATTCTACACATTGAATATCTCAAATATCATCACGCCAAACCAGGACGGTATCAATGATACATTAGATCTTACGGCTCTTGGAGACTTTAAAAACTTCACAGGATCTATTTATGACAGATATGGTTCCGAGATGTTCAGATTTACAAAACAGACACCAATTTGGGACGGAACTGTAGGAGGTAAAAAATTGCCGACCGCTACCTATTGGTATAAGTTTAATTTTGAATATCCAAAATCAAAAGCTCAGATGAACTGGTCCGGATGGATCATGTTGAAAAACAGAGAATAATTAAATAGATAATGTAAATACAAAAAAGCCTTTCAATATTGAAAGGCTTTTTTTAATTTTTAACGAAAAATTTATTGATTTTCTTTCCAGAGAATGGTAAACTGGATGAAGTCTGCCACACTCAGTTCTTCCGCTCTTTTATCCATAAATTCATGGGTTTTCAATGCTTCAGGAATGTTCATGGATTTTAATGCATTGGAAAGCTTTTTTCTCCTTTGGTTAAATCCTGTTTTTACAATCTGCTTAAATAAAACCTCATTTCCGGCTAAGCCTTCTTTAGGATTTCTTGTCAGTCTGATAACTCCCGATTTTACTTTTGGTGGCGGATTAAAGACGTTTTCGTGTACTGTAAACAGATACGAAACATCGTAGTAAGCCTGCACCAAAACAGAGAGAATTCCGTAGTCTTTCGTTCTCGGAACTGCTGCCGTTCTTTCCGCAACTTCCTTCTGAAACATTCCGACCATTTCGGGAACGATCCCGTAATAATCAATGATTTTAAATAAGATCTGCGAAGAGATATTATAAGGGAAATTGCCAATAATAGCAATTTGTTCCCCATTGATAAAATTAAAATCCTGCTTGAGAAAGTCACCTACAAACGTCTGTTCGGTGATCTTAGAATAGTTCTTTTTTAAGTATTCTATCGACTCATTGTCAATTTCTGCAAGGTAGATATCCTGATCTTTTTCAAGGAGATATTTGGTAAGAACACCCATCCCGGGTCCCACCTCCATTACACTTTTGTAGTTTTCAAAGCTTAAGCCTTCTACGATTTTTCTTGCGATGTTTTCATCTGTCAAAAAGTGTTGACCAAGATGTTTTTTTGCTTTTACACTCAAAGTTTTTTATGATTTTATTAACAATGATTTTCTGGAATTCTCCCCAAATTTCGGAAGTTTTTTTCTATTTTAGCCAAAAATTTTAATATTAATGGCTAAATCTGTAGATGAATTTAATAAGAAAAGGCTTAGGTCTAGCAATATTACGGTAGTAATTAGTATCGCCTTAGTGTTATTTTTGTTGGGATTAATGGGGCTTATTTTAATTAATGCTCAGAAATATTCCGATTATATCAAAGAACAGCTTGTGGTAAACGCATACTTTGATCAAAATTACGATGCTAAAGATTCCGTAAAAATTGTAAAACTGGAAGAAGAAACTTTTAAAAAAGTACAGACTTTGGCTCCTGTAAAAAGAGCGACCTACATCTCCAGAGAAGCTGCTGCAAAGGAAGCTAAAATAAGCATGGGGATTGACAGTGATGCGCTTTTTGAGGAAAATATTTTCCCTTCATCGATAGAAGTTGCTCTAAAACCTGAATATGTTGACCCTGCAAAAATTGATGAAGCCATAAAGATCATTAAATCTGTTCCGGGGATTGTAGATGTGAAGAATGACAGCACTTTGATGGTGGGAGTTTACAATAATCTGAACAGGATTTTAAAATGGATCTTAGGATTCTCGGTGCTGTTTTTAGTATTGGCAGTGGTTTTAATTAACAACTCAATTCGTTTGAAGATATTCTCTAAAAGATTCATTATCAAAACAATGCAGTTGGTGGGCGCCAAAAGAAGATTTATTCTTAAACCCTTCATCGTAGAAGCTGTGATCTTGGGAGCGATTGGTTCTGTAATCGGTCTTTTAGCATTATTTGGAGTCTGGTATTACTTCACAAGCCAAATCGGATCAGAATTCGTACAGGATAACAAGCAATATTTCTGGCTGGTGTTACTGGTCTTTGGAGTCGGAGTTTTTATTACGGTTCTGAGCACGGTTGTAGCAACCTGGAGATTCTTAAAATCAAACGTTGACGATTTATATTACTCTTAAAAAATGAGCAAAAAAACAAATAAATTTTCCGCATCAGATTTCGGTAAAGAAACTGAAGTTCAGCAGGAAGGCACTTTCTATTTCGGACAGCAGAACTTTAAATGGATGCTGATCGGTTTAGCATTCATCGTTGTCGGATTCCTTTTAATGATGGGATCAGACGCTAATACAGTCGATGGAAAACTAGACCCGAACGCTTGGAATGACGGTATTTTTTCTATCCGCAGAATCAGAATTGCCCCATTATTTGTGGTAATAGGTTTTGTAATCGAAGTGTACGCAATTTTAAAAAGAAAGTAAAACGTATTTAAAGATTAAAAAATTTAAATAGTTAAAGAATTTATTGATTTACAGAATTAAATAGTAATAATTAAACAGATGAATTTATTCTCTGGTTTATATTTTAATTAGTATTTAATCGTAGTCTAATCTTTAGTATTTAAATTTTTTAATCTTTTAATTTAAATAATTATGGATTTAATCAAAGCAATTATTATTGCCATTATAGAAGGCCTGACGGAATATCTGCCGATCTCTTCTACCGCACATATGGGTTTTACCGCCAATCTGATGGGCTTGCCAGAAGACGAATTTTTGAAAATGTTTCAGGTTTCCATTCAATTTGGAGCGATTTTGTCTGTCGTAGTGGCATATTGGAAAAAATTCTTTGATTTCAGTAATATTAAATTTTATTATAAACTGGCTTTTGCGGTAGTTCCGGCTTTGGTTTTGGGATATTTATTTGATGATAAAATTGAAGCTGTTCTCGGAAATCAAATTGCCATTTCGGCAGTGTTGGTCTTGGGAGGAGTTATTTTATTATTTGCAGATAAATGGTTTAAAAATCCGAAAATCGATGATGAAAAAGGAATTTCGATAAGAAAAGCCATCACAATCGGTTTCTGGCAATGTCTTGCCATGATGCCAGGGACGAGTAGGAGTGCAGCTTCTATCATCGGTGGAATGTCTCAGGGCTTAACGAGAAAAGCTGCTGCAGAATTTTCTTTCTTCTTGGCAGTTCCTACCATGTTGGCGGTAACAGTTTATTCGGTTTTTCTGAAAACTTGGGGAAAAGGCACGGCAACGCCTCAAAAAGGATACGAAATGATCATGGCATCACAAGATCACATTACGATTTTTATTGTCGGAAATGTGGTTGCATTCATCGTTGCATTAATTGCGATTAAAGCTTTTATCGGGGTTTTAAATAAATACGGTTTTAGGCCTTGGGGATGGTATCGTATTTTTGTGGGAATAGCTTTGTTGATTTATTTCTATTGGTTTAAATAGACTTTAAAAGAAAAATATTCTCAAAATTATTCATTACCCATTATTTATTACTCATAACCAATGACTGCAGAAGATTTACAATCCGGACACATTTTTTTATTAGACAAACCCTTGGATTGGACTTCATTTCAGGCGGTTAATAAATTGAAATATAAACTTAAAAGAGAGTTTAATCTTCCTAAAAAGTTTAAAATAGGTCACGCGGGAACGCTGGATCCACGAGCGACAGGGCTTTTAATTGTATGTTGCGGAAAATTCACCAAGAAAATCCCTGAAATACAGGACGCTCCAAAAGAATATTGGACAGAAATAAAAATTGGAGTCCAAACCGAAAGCTATGACACCGAAAAGCCCGAAATTTTACAGCAGGATTTTTCCCACGTTACAGAAGAACAAATTAATGAGGCTTTAGAAAAATTTATTGGTGAGATTGATCAAAAACCGCCTGTATTCTCAGCTATAAAAATCGATGGAAAAAGAGCCTACAATCTTGCCCGAGCAGGAGAAGAGGTTGAAATGAAGTCGAGGAAAACTACAATTCTTTATATCAAAGATGTTAAAATTGATCTTCCTTTGGTAAGTTTTACGGTGGGATGCTCAAAGGGAACATATATTCGTAGCCTTGCACACGATATTGGTCAGGAATTGGGTGTTGGCGCTTATTTGACGCAGCTGAGACGTACTAAAATTGGAGAGTACAAAATAGAGGATGCAACGGAAAAATTCCTTGAAAATGATTTCAGATTTGAAAATAAATGATAAAAAAATTAGCTTTACTTTTTGTTTTAATTAATTATTTGAATTTTTCAGCACAAAATACTGAAAATAAAAAACCAAAAATGGATTTTTATTTTAATCCTTCAATTCATGTAGTATATAATCTGTTTAAGGAAAAAGATAATTATGATCACAATTCCCAATATGTACAACCTTCACCGGATCATAAGCTCACTTATGGAATAACGGCGATTGGAGGTTATAATTTTCTTCCTAACTTTGCACTCGGAACAGGGCTGAGATATAATTTTATAGAAGATAATTATCATTTGGTGTATTGGGTGATTCAGCCGAAAATTATTTTCGCTCCCGGCGACAGGCCTTTTTATATTGAAGCGAATTACGGCAAACAGATCAATAATTCTGTAGTTTCAAATTCCGAATTTTGGGGAGCAAGGCTTGGAATGCAGGTTTCTTTTTCAAAAAGGCTAAGCCAGGAAGGAGGAATTATTTTTGAAGGACATAAACTAGGTAATTCTCATCCATTTTTTATAGGATTAAGTTACGGAATTACTATTTTCAGCAATAAAAATTATACAGCTTACGGTATAGATTAATGGAAAAAACGCGTATCAATAAATATTTATCAGAAGTTGGCTACTGCTCAAGAAGGGCGGCGGACAAGCTTTTGGAAGAAGGCAGAATAAAAATCAACGGTCTGGTTCCTGAAATGGGAACAAAAGTTTCCGATGAAGATGTTGTAGAAGTTGACGGAAAACCAATTCGTGAGCCTCAGGATAAGCCTATTTACATTGCCTTCAACAAACCTGTCGGCATCGTTTGTACAACAGATACGAAACGTGAACTGGATAATATTATCGATTACATTAATCATCCAAAAAGAATTTTTCCAATCGGGAGATTGGATAAACCGAGTGAAGGACTAATTCTTTTAACCAGTGACGGAGATATTGTAAATAAAATTCTAAGAGCGAGAAATAATCACGAAAAAGAATATTTAGTAAGAGTTGACAAGCCGATCAACCCAAAGTTCCTGGAAAAAATGCGAAACGGAGTTCCGATTTTAGATACGGTCACAAAAAAATGTGAAGTAGAAAAGATCGATGATATGACCTTCAGGATTGTTCTTACGCAAGGTTTAAACAGACAGATCCGCAGAATGTGCGAATATCTTGGCTATGATGTAAAGAAGCTGAAGAGAATCCGTATCATGAATATAAAATTAGATCTCCCGATTGGAAAATGGAGAGATCTAACTGATGATGAGCTTTCTACATTGAATAAGCTGTTGGAAGATTCCAGTAAAACGGTGGATTAGTTATAAGTTTTGAGTTATAAATGATGAGTTATGAGTTGTTTTGTTTAGACAAGCTCAGCATGATATCTCTATTACTAACCGTTTTATTATAACGTATTTTTTAGCGTTGTCATGCTGAGCTTGTCGAAGCATTCAGTAGAAACAATTATCATTTCAAATAAAGCCTCATTCTCGCCTCATATTCAGGTTTTACTTTCAACAATTTCCATATTTTTCTGTCATCAGGATTACTCACTCTGTAATAAATAATTTTATCTGCAGAATATTTAAAATACGGATGATTTTTCAGCCAATCTTCGGGCGCATCAATCAAAGTGTATTTTTGCACGCCCGATGAATTTAACGCACAAATGGATAATAATTTTTCGACCAAATCCTTATCAATATTGTAAGTCTGTAAAATCTGCTCTTTATTCACAAAACCGCCAAGTTTTTTCCTGAAACCGATCATAGAACCTGCACTTCTTTCATCCAGACCAAATTCTAGAAGCTGTCTGAAAGTAATGGTGTTTAAATCAAGCTTTGAGAAATCGGTTTTCTCTTGTTTGGGTTCATTTTTTTGAGCGGTATTAGTAGACGAAGTTTGATTTAATTTAATAAAAGGCTTTAATTCTGCAAATTTCTCCGCAGAAATCACAAAACATTTCTGAATGTCTTCTAAATTTTTAAAGCTTCCCCTCAGAATTCGGCCACGATAATTGACAATTGTATTTGCCTGTTTATCAGAGAATCCAAGCGTTTTCCAGCCATCAATATCTAAAGAATTCGGATCAAAATTGCGGTATTGGATTTTTTGCTTCTCATTAGAAAAGTTTTTATTAAAGCTTTTAAAATTTGCAGGTGTTTTTTCAGGTAAAATTAAATAAGACGCTAATTTTTGATAATTTTCTTCATTAATGATAAAACATTCTTTGAATTTTTCCTTACTTATAAAGCTTCCACCTAAATAATTTTTATATTTTAAAATAGCTTCCGCCTGCTTTTCAGAAAATCCCATTTTAATCCAGTCTTGAGCGGTAGATTGATCGGGATTGAACCTTTTTACAACAACAATTGATTTCTTCTCAAAGCTTTTAAAATCACCGGATTTACTGCTTTCCGGAAGCAAGATAAAAGACTCTAGTTCTGCGAATTTATCTGCTGAAACGGCATAGCATTTTTTGAGCTGTTCTTTTGAAGTAAATTTTCCGCCGACAATTGTTTTGTATTTTAAAATAGTTTCGGTTTGTTTTTCCGAGAAACCTAGCTTTTGCCACTGTTTTTGGTCAAGCTCGTTGGGGTCAAATTCAGAAATCGTTACTGAATTTATATTTTCAGAAGCAAACTTTACCGCCGGAAAGTTATCATTTTCTGTGCCTGTATATTTTTGAAACCCGAATAGGAAAATTAATAACACTCCTAAAAGTGTTACTTTTTGGTAGTAATTTTTTTTCATCGCTGCAAACTTAATGATTTAATAAATCCAAAGCAATGTGTACGGAGAAGTGTATTATTTTATGATAGAAATAAGCGGAATTACTTAAAAAATTATTCAGAATCCTTTTCTGTTAAAGAATCTTTTAACTTTAAAAGTTCGGCTTTTACAAATTCCAGGCGGTCGATGATGGTTACTGTTTCTGAGATTTTACTGTTTGTTGTCAGTGCAACACGCGCACCGTCAAGAGTATAGCCTTTTTCTTTAACCAAATGGTAAATCATTTGAAGATTTTTAATGTCTTCAGGAGTGAAATAGCGGTTGCCTTTTTTGTTCTTTTTAGGCTTGATGATCGGAAATTCCTGCTCCCAATACCGTATCAATGAGGTGTTTACATCAAATGCTTTGGCCACTTCTCCTATTGAATAATACAGTTTATCAGGTAAATTTATCTTCATTTTACAAATCCTAAAATTCAAAGATAAATATTTTTTAAGTTTTACTGCAAATAATGAGGCGGTTAAATGTCTGAAAGATATTTTTACAGCTAAAAAAGAATTTCCAAAAATATTATTATCTCAAAAAGAGAAATATGTCTGAGAACTCGTAAATTGTGCACTTTAAATAATATAAAATGAAAAATATTATTAAAACAGGCCTGATTGGTTTGGTTTTCGCATTAGTAAATTGCAAATCAGTAAATTATAGCAACATGTTTTATGATGGAGTACAACCGGAGAAAGTTTCCGATAAATTTAGTTTTACGGAAGGCCCGTCTTCGGATAAAGAAGGAAATGTATATTTTACCGATCAGCCTAACGACAAAATTTATTTTTGGGACTGGAAAACCAATCAGGTAAAGGTATTTTTAGAGAAATCGGGAAGAGCGAACGGAACACATTTCGATAAGGATGATAATCTGATCACCTGTTCCGATGATCAGGGTGAAATCTGGAAAATTTCAAAAGATAAAAAAATTCAGGTTTTATTAAATGGTTTTGAAGGAAAACGGTTTAACGGGCCAAATGATGTTTGGAATGACGCGGCTGGCGGAATGTATTTTACAGATCCTTTATATGAAAGAGATTATTGGAAGAATTTTAAACAGGAAATCCCGCATAAAAGTTTGTATTACAGGAATAAAGAAGGTGGAGTTGTAAAAATTGAAACTTTTAAACAACCCAACGGAATTGTTGGAAGTGAAAAGTTTAAAAAATTATATGTTTCAGATATTGAAGCCGGAAAAACTTACGTTTATGACATTTTAGGCGAAGGAAAATTATCTGAAAAGAGACTTTTCTGCGAAATGGGTTCAGACGGAATGACTCTCGATAAAAATGGGAATCTTTATCTTACAGGAAAAGGTGTACACGTTTTTAACCGGGAAGGCAAAAAAATCTATCACATTCCGATTGATGAAGAATGGACTTCAAATGTTACGTTTGGAGGGAAAAATAATGAAACTTTATTCATAACAGCCTCAAAATCGGTATATATTTTACCGACAAAGGTGAAAGGGGTGAAATAATTTTAAGGTTAAGATTAAGACTAAAACTTCTCTTAATCTTAACATCAACCTTAACCTTAACCTCAGTCTTAAATATTAATAAGCAACCTCCATTTTCACCTTCTTACCTTTCAGTTTTTCAGCGCTCAATGTATCCAATAATGTTTTGACTTTATTTCTTGAAACGGCAACGTACGAAGTCGTATCTTTTACTTCGATCAGGCCAATGTCTTCCTTTCTAAGCTGTCCTTTTTTAATAAGGTATCCGACAATATCCACTTTATTAACTTTATCTTTTTTTCCGGCGCTGATGTAAACCGTTTGGAAAGGGGTTTTCTCAGGAATTTTGTTGAAGCCAGCAACACTTTCTTCCGGCGTATTATTTTTAATGAAAGGAAAATTTTCCTCTGTAGTCATGATTAAATAAGCAAAACCTTTAGCATTCATTCTCGCGGTACGGCCGTTTCTGTGAATAAAAGCATCTTCTTTCGGCGGCAATTGATAATGAACGATCGATTCAACTTCGGGAACGTCCAAACCTCTTGAAGCCAGATCTGTTGTAATTAAAATTCTTGCAGAATCATTTCTGAATTTCAGTAAAGCACGTTCTCTTTCATCCTGTTCCATCCCGCCGTGAAAGGTTTCCCTGTCGATTCCTTTTTCTCGCAATAGTTCAGAAATACGGTCAACTGCTTCACGGTGATTGCAGAAAATTAACGTTCTTTTATTTCCGATTTTGCAAATTAAATTAAATAAAGTATCCAGTTTTTCTTCAGAAATGGTCATTACTTTTCTCAGCTGAATGTCCGGTTTTACTTCGCTTAATTTTAGGAAATCAACAAGCTTTTCATTTTGTAAGCCGGTAAATTTTGGAATTTCATCCATCGCAGTCGCAGAAGTTAAAATCCTTTGTGAAAGGCCTTTCAGAGAATTGGAAATGAATTCCATATCTTCATGAAAACCTAATTCCAAAGCCTTGTCAAACTCGTCCAAAACCAGGGTCTGAATTGTTTTTGGGTCAAAATTGCTGTTTCTTAAATGATAAACAACCCTTCCCGGAGTTCCGATCAAAACCGCCGGAGCTTCAATTAAATTATTAACCTCAATTTTTTTATCGTGACCTCCATAACAAACAGAAACTTTAAAATCCGTTCCCATTGACTTAAAAACCTGCTCAATCTGCAATGCCAATTCTCTCGCCGGAACCAAAATTAAAGCCTGAATTTCTGAAACGTCTTTTTTCAGATTTCGAAGAACCGGAAACAGAAAAGCAAGCGTTTTCCCCGAACCTGTAGGAGAAAGCAAAACGACATCCTGATTGTTTTCCGTGGTTTTATATGTAGATTTCTGCATCTGATTCATATCCTGAATCTGCAGTTTTTGATATATTGATTCTAATTCCATGTT
Source organism: Chryseobacterium soldanellicola (assembly GCF_900100115.1). Lineage (GTDB taxonomy): Bacteria > Bacteroidota > Bacteroidia > Flavobacteriales > Weeksellaceae > Chryseobacterium > Chryseobacterium soldanellicola. The sequence goes on along the minus strand of NZ_FNKL01000001.1, from coordinate 319,896 downwards.
GCAAAGGTAATAAATTAGGCAGGAGGAATTAGGATTTAGGGCTTAGTTTGTATAACTGTCATTCTGAATAGAGCAAAGCGGAGTGAAAGAATTATCATTACTCATTACTTACTTTTTCAGGAGCTATTCCCGCTTTCCGTTGCAATCTTTTTTTTCAAAAAAGGATTTTCTCTACAATCGGGGCTAGGGTATTTGTCGTTGTATCAATATTATACCTTCATTATCCACCCGGTTTGTCATCCTGAAAAGATTTCAATTAAGTATTAGAGAACTAGCCTGTATGTCATTGCGAGAAGCGAAGCGACGAAGCAATCTCGTTTTTATTATCCTTTGAGGCGTTATTTATACCGTTGAGATTCTTCCAGAATGACAAACTTTTTATTTTAATATTTTTAAATGATTTAATGCTTTAATTAAGATTGCTTCGTCGCTTCGCTCCCCGCAATGACAAAACATTTATTGTCTGATTATTAGTAAGTTATAATTAAACTTAATAGCTTTAAAATCCTTGTTTCTTTTAAATAAAAGTTGTATCTTTGCACCCACTTTTGTGGGAAAGGTTTGAAGAGTAAATTATTAAAAATTAATTACTTCCGTATTTTTTACATCCACATTGATTCAGACCATTTAAAAAAGAAGGAATACAAATTTTATTAGAAAATGTCAAAAGAGACAAATTCAGCAGAGGTTTTATTAAACCAAAACGTAGCACCAGAACAATTTGATTGGGATTCTTTCGAATCAGGTCTTGATGCAGACGCAAGAAAAGAAAAAAGCGACTTAGAAGAAATCTACAACGGATCTTTAAGCAGTTTAAACGATAACGACGTTATCACTGGTAAAGTTGTAAGATTAACTGATAAAGAAGCTATCGTAGACATCGATTTCAAATCAGAAGGTGTTATTTCTCTTAACGAATTCCGTTACAACCCAGGCCTTAAAGTAGGTGATGATGTGGAAGTAATGGTTGACAGAAGAGAAGACAAAACCGGTCAGTTACAGTTATCTCACAGAAAAGCTAGAACGCTTAAAGCTTGGGATAGAGTAAACGAACTTCACGAAACTGGAGAAATCGTTAACGGTTTTGTTAAATCAAGAACTAAAGGTGGTATGATCGTTGACGTACACGGCATCGAGGCATTCTTACCAGGTTCTCAAATTGATGTTAAGCCAATTAAAGATTACGATCAGTTCGTAGGTAAAACTATGGAGTTCAAAGTTGTGAAAATCAACCCTGAGTTCAAAAACGTAGTGGTATCTCACAAAGCATTGATCGAAGCAGATATCGAAGGTCAGAAAAAAGAAATCATCGCGCAGCTTGAAAAAGGCCAGGTGCTTGAAGGTACTGTTAAGAATATTACTTCTTACGGTGTATTCGTTGACTTAGGAGGTGTTGATGGATTGATCCACATTACAGACCTTTCTTGGTCTAGAGTGAACCACCCATCTGAAATCCTTGAGGACGGACAGACTGTAAAAGTTGTTATCCTTGATTTTGATGATGAGAAAACAAGAATCCAGTTAGGTATGAAGCAATTAGAAGCTCATCCTTGGGATGCTCTTTCTGCTGACATGAAAGTTGGAGATAAAGTAAAAGGAAAAGTAGTAGTTCTTGCTGACTATGGTGCATTCGTAGAAATCGCTCCAGGAGTAGAAGGATTGATCCACGTTTCTGAAATGTCTTGGTCTACTCACTTAAGATCTGCAGGAGATTTCGTAAAAGTAGGTGATGAAGTAGAAGCTGAAGTATTAACTTTAGATAGAGAAGAAAGAAAAATCTCTCTAGGGATCAAACAATTGTCTAAAGATCCTTGGGAAAATATCGAAGCTAAATATCCGGTAGGTTCTCAACACGTTGGAACTGTAAGAAACTTCACTAACTTCGGTGTATTCGTAGAGTTAGAAGAAGGTATCGACGGATTAATTTATATCTCTGATCTTTCTTGGACTAAGAAAATCAAGCACCCGTCTGAGTTCTGTGCAGTAGGTGATAAATTAGACGTTATCGTTCTTGAATTAGATATCCAGGCTAGAAGATTATCTCTAGGTCATAAGCAATTGACTGAAAACCCTTGGGATAAATTTGAAACTAAATATGCTGAAGGAACTATCCACGCTGGTAAAGCGGTAGAAGTACACGATAAAGGTGCTTCTGTACAGTTCGAAGATGCTGAGGTTGAAGCTTTCTGCCCTTCAAGATTATTAGAGAAAGAAGATGGATCTAAAATCAAAAAAGGTGAAGAAGCTCAGTTCAAGGTAATCGAATTCAACAAAGAATTCAAGAGAGTAGTAGTTTCTCACACAGGTATCTTCAGAGACGAAGAGAAGAAAAATGTGAAAGAATCTTCTAACAGAAACGTATCTTCTTCTTCAAACAACGAAGAAAGATCAACTCTTGGAGATATCGATGCATTAGCAGAATTGAAAAGAAAAATGGAAGAAGGTAAATAATCTTTGAACCATTAAAATATGTAAGCCACTCATTTTGAGTGGCTTTTTTTATATTTTGATTTATTGAAAAATAAGGTCACCAATTTTTATATTTTTGAATATTAATAAAACCAGTTTTGATAAAGATTTTACATTTAATATTATTTTAAGTTAAATTAAAATTAGTTAAATAACTTTTTTAATGTATAATATTTGTAAATTAGCGGCTTTATTAGTAAGAATGAAAAAGATAACTTTACCACTTCTATTTGCTGCATTCGCAGTATTTCCTATAACTTTATTTTCGCAAGATAATAATAAACTGATTAAAGATTATATTTCTCAAAATAAGATTAGGGAATATAAAAAATCTGACCTTACCAATTTCATCATTGACAATACAGATCATTCAAAGTCGATGAATGGAGATGTTGTAAAGTTCCAGCAAACATATAACGGATTACCGGTCTATGGTTCTGTGGGTACAGCATTGGTTAAGAATAATAAGATTGCTTTTTATAACGACACATTTATAAAAGATTATGTTGCTTCTGACACAAATGGTGCAGGAATCACCAAAGAAGCAGCTTTACAGAAAATCGCTGCGGATTTAGGAAATGAAGAGGTTTCAAGCCTGCCGATCATGGCATTTTTTGAAAAAGGGGCCAATAAAATGACGGCTGCCAAACAACGTCTTGTTTATGCAACCGACGAAAACAAAAACCTAAGGCTGGCTTATGAATATTTATTGAATGAGCCGAAAACTACCAATCACTGGAATATTTTGGTTGATGCCAATACAGGGAAGATTTTAAGTAAAATTAATTTAAACCTTTCATGTAATTTTAGCGACAATGCCTATTCGCATGATGAAAATTTAATGGTTTCATTGCCTCAGTTTGAAGGAGCTCGTGTTAATAACAATACAAACATTCCTTTCTTGGTGCCGGATAACGCATCTTATAATATTTTTCCTTTACCGATCGAATCTCCGACTTTCGGATCAAGATCTATCGTAAGCAATCCCTGGATTTTAGCTTCTTCACCTGAAGGATGGCATTCCAACGGGACAACGCATTACACAATCACAAGAGGCAACAACGTGTATGCTTATGATGATAAAGATAATAACGAAAACACATTTGGAACTTCTCCGAATGGCGGAGCATCAAGAAATTTCGATTTTCCGTATAGCTCGACAGCTCTCACTTATACAAATTTACCGGCTGCCACTACCAACTTATTTTATATAAGTAATATGGTGCACGATGTTTTCTATAAATTCGGATTTACAGAATCTGCAAGAAATTTCCAAAGTAATAATTTTGGCAACGGAGGCTTAGATGATGATGAAGTTTTTGCACAGTCACAAGATGGCGGAGGTTTTAACAATGCCAATTTTGCTCCTTATCCGGATAATTATAATCCTGTTATGCAAATGTACTTATGGCTCGCTTCAAATCGTAAAATGTTTTACAGCGCACCTTCTGATGCTGTCGGAAGGCTTGTGAATGCAGGAGTTGCGCAGTTCGGTCCTACTTTAAATGATGTTGGAGTAAGCGGAGATGTAAAACTTGCAAGCGTTATTGACGGTTGTACCGCTTTACCTGCAGGTGAAATGACAGGGAAGATCGGCTTAATTGAAAGAGGTGGCGGATCTGCATGCGGTTTTTCTGTAAAAGTGAAAAATGCTCAGAATGCAGGAGCTATCGGCGCTATCATTTATAATAATACGGCCAACGGTTCTACTTTAGGAAATATGGGAGGTGTTGATAACACGATAACGATCCCTTCTATATTAATTACCAATGCCGAAGGAGAATATATTAAATCAAAATTAGCGGCATCTACAACCGTAAATGTTGCTTTAAGAGTTGATGCAAGGTATGACGGAAGTTTTGATAATGGTATCGTAACTCACGAGTATGGCCATGGGATCTCAAACAGATTGACAGGATCAGGATATAACTGTTTAAATGCCGGAAATGATAAAGAGCAAATGGGCGAAGGATGGTCCGATTTCTTTGCTTTAATGCTGACCAATAAACCGGGCGATAATGCTGCTGTTCCAAGAGGTATGGGAACTTATCCTATCGGGCAGGGAACTACGGGTGTAGGTATCAGACCTGCAAAATATTCACCGGATTTTGCCATTAATTCTTTTACTTACGGTGATACAAACGGGATGGAATACAATAATGGTTCCGGTATCGTTCCGGATGTACATTCAATTGGTTTTGTCTGGGCTACCATGTTGTGGGATCTGCACTGGCAGTATGTTGCTAAATACGGTTACGCTTCTGATGTTACTTCTAATGCTACAAACGGCAGCTCAAGAGTCTTGCAGCTGGTTACCGACGCCTTAAAGCTTCAGGTTTGTAGTCCCACGTTTATCAATGGTAGAGATGCGATCCTGGCTGCTGATGTGGCAACAACAGGTGGAGCAGACAGATGTATGATCTGGAGAACTTTTGCCAAAAGAGGGCTGGGTGTAAATGCAGCTGCGGGAAGCTTGACAGATATTAATGATCAGACAGAGGATGCCACAGTGCCTGCAGACTGCTTATTGGCTACAGATGAGGTAAAATCAGTTAAAAATACCATCTCAGTCTATCCAAATCCTGCAAAAAACGAATTTTACATCAATTTCCCAAGCAATACGCTCGGAAAAGTAAGTGTTGAAATTTACGACATGTCCGGTAAATTGGTTTCTTCAGAAGATAAAATTTCTCCCGATGCTAAAAAAGCAATTTCTACAGATAAATTAGTTGACGGAACCTATATGATTAAGATAAAAGGGCTTGCTTTTGATGCTGTTTCTAAAATTATAGTAAAAAAATAATCATTAAAAATTAAAAAATTTAGAAATAAATAATTTAAAATTAAAAAATTATAGAATCGCTTCATATGAGGCGATTTTTTTATTGAATATTTAATTAAAATAGCCTTTGAATGAATAGTAATTGTAAATTGGTCATATATTAAATAAATATGAAAAAAATACAATTACCACTTTTAATGGCTGCACTTGCGGTTTTGCCATCTTCAAATTTATTTTCACAGGAAAATGAAAAATTGATTAAAGATTATATTTCTCAAAACAAAATAAGGGAATATAAAAAATCTGATCTGGCAAATTTTATTATTGAAAATGTTGATGATTCAAAATCATTACATGGAAATGTTGTGAAATTTCAGCAGACTTACAATGGATTTCCTGTATACAGCTCCGTCGGGACAGCATTGATTAAGGATAATAAAGTTGTTTATTATACCGATAATTTCGTTAAAAATTATGGGCAGGCTGCCTCGGGTTTTGCAGTAATTAATAAAAATACAGCTCTCAGTAAAATTGCAGATGATTTGGGAAACCAAGATATTTCAAATTTATCTATTTTAGGTTTTTTCGAACAAGATAACAATAATTCACAGTCTGCGAAACAACGATTAGTATATGCCAATGACACAAATGGAAATCTTCGTTTAGCTTATGAATTTACATTAAAAGAACCAAAATCTTCAAATTATTGGAATATTTTAGTAGATGCAGGTAATGGTGAAATTATTGGCAAAAATAATTTAACAGTATCATGTAATTTTTATCCTGATGCTTATTCTCATGATCATTCCAATGCTGAAATCGTAAAAAAAAACTTACCTGAATTTTTAGATAATTATGCATCACAAAAGTCTTCATTTTCTATCTTAACTCCGGATAACGCTTCCTATAATATATTTGCCCTGCCGATAGAAGCTCCAACTTTTGGTTCGAGATCTGTTGTCAGCAATCCCTGGATTTTAACTTCTTCTCCCGAAGGATGGCATTCTGACGGCACAAATCATTATACAAATACAAGAGGAAATAATGTGTATGCTTATGAAGATACCGCAGATGCTGATGCCCCTGGATTTTCTCCTGATGGTGGAGCTACCAGAAACTTTAATTTTCCATATAGTACAAATGGAACTCCTGCTGCTAATCAAAGCGCCGCAATTACCAATTTATTCTATATGAATAATAAGGTTCATGATGTTTTTTACAAATTTGGATTTACGGAATCTGCAAGAAATTTTCAACAAAATAATTTTGGACTTGGTGGTGTAGGAAATGACTATGTAGAAGCTGAAGCTCAAGATGGGGGAGGAACCAATAATGCCAATTTTGGGACACCAGCTGACGGTGGCAACGGAGTGATGCAAATGTATTTATGGTCAAGCATTAATAGAATGTTTTTATATAATGCACCCGGTGCAGCCGTTCCGCGTCAGCCAAATGTAGGAACAGCACAGTTTGGACCTGCTTTAAACGCAGCGGGGGTTACTGGAAATGTGCAGTTATCATCAGTCTTAGACGGATGTACAGCCCTGCCGGCTGGTTCACTTACGGGAAAAATAGGTTTAGTGGAAAGAGGCACATGTGCTTTTACAGTTAAAGTAAAAAATGCTCAAAATGCTGGAGCAACTGCAGCCATCATCTATAATGCCCCGACGTCTGCTGCGGTTGGTGGAATGAGCGGAACTGACGCTACTATTACAATCCCTTCTGTTCTAATTGATAATACTGAAGGAGAATATATTAAAAGTCAGTTGTCTGCATCAACTACAGTAAATGTTACCTTGAAAAATGATCCGGCTACAAGTGTAACACCTGATGGAGATTTTGATAATGGTATTATTACTCATGAATATGGCCATGGTATTTCCAATAGATTGACGGGAGACGGATATACCTGTTTAAGCTCATCGGCCGATAAAGAACAAATGGGTGAAGGATGGTCTGATTTTTTTGCTATAATGCTTACAAATCAACCAGGTGATAATGCATCTGTGCCAAGAGGAATGGGAACTTATGCTACCGGCCAATTAACTACGGGTGGAGGGATACGCCCGGCCAAATATTCACCGGATTTTTCTGTTAATAATTATACATATGGTAGCACCAATGGAATGGAGTTTCTTTCCAATGGAGTTTTGCTTCCTAATGTACACTCTATCGGTTTTGTTTGGGCAACGATGTTATGGGATCTGCATTGGCAATATGTAGCTAAATATGGTTATTCTTCTGATGTAACAGCTAATGCTACCAATGGTAGTTCAAGGGTATTACAAATGGTTACAAACGGATTAAAGCTTCAGGCATGTTACCCTACATTTATTGATGGAAGAAATGCAATTTTGGCTGCAGATTTAGCTGCTACTGGAGGTGCAGATAAATGTATGATCTGGAAAGCTTTTGCAAAAAGAGGATTGGGAGTTAGTGCTTCTGCGGGTAGTAAAACCAATATTAATGATCAGGTAGAAGACTTTACTGTTCCATCTGAATGTCTGTTGGCTACTAATGAGGTAAAAGCAGTTAACAACTCCATTTCAATCTATCCGAATCCTGCTAAAAATGAATTCTTTATCAATTTTCCGAATAATACACTCGGAAAAGTAAGTGTTGAGATTTACGATATGTCCGGAAAATTAGTTTCTTCAGAAGATAAAATTTCTCCTGATGCTAAAAAAGCAATTTCTACAGATAAATTAGTAAACGGAACCTATATGGTTAAAGTAAAAGGGCTTGCTATTGAAGCAGCCTCTAAAGTTGTAGTTAAAAAATAATTTTTTTGAAATACTATTTGAATCGCCGCAAGCAAAGCTTGCGGCGATTTTATTTATCTATAATAATGATGATTAAGATGTTTTAAGGAATATATTGTACCTTTGCAGGCTCGAAAAAAGATATGAAGAAGAAAAATATACTAAAAGGAGTTTTATTTGTAGGAATTGGTGCTAGTATATATGGTATGTTAGCGACATTTGTAAAGTTGGCTTATGAAGAGGGCTACACGACCTCAGAGGTTACAACTTCTCAGTTTATATTAGGATTGGTTGGGCTTTTGGTCCTGAATTTTATTCAGACAATTACCTCAAAACAGACATTGGCATCTCCGACTTCAAAAGAGTTTAAAATGCTGCTGCTGGCCGGGACTTCTCTCGGGTGTACAAGTTTATTCTATTATATTGCTGTTCAGTATATTGCGGTTTCAATAGCCATTGTATTATTAATGCAGTCAGTTTGGTTTAGTGTTGTAGTTGAAAGCTTTTTAACTAAAAGCCTACCTAATGCAAGAAAAATTGCCTCAGTAATTATTGTTTTAATAGGAACTGTTTTAGCAACCAATCTTATTAATGTTGATATCAAACTAGATTGGAAAGGTGTTTTCTGGGGATTAATGGCAGCTGCATCTTATACGCTTACAATGTTCACATCCAATACATTAGCGACACATCTTCCTGTTTTCAGGAAAAGTATTATTATGCTTTGCGGAGGATCGATTGTAGTATTTATATTTCTGTTTTTTGCCCAGATCGGTCCGCTTTATTTTGACGGATTAAAATCTTTTTACTTACATTTTACAGAAAATACGCAACATATTCACTCTTTTGATTACTCAATCCTTTGGAAATACGGGCTGATTCTTTCTTTGTTTGGAACCGTTATTCCGCCGATTTTATTTAATATTGGTTTTCCGAATGCAGGATTGGGATTGGGAAGCATTGTTTCATCATTAGAACTTCCGGTTTCTGTAACAATGGCTTTTGTTTTGTTGGGAGAGCAGGTTGTTTTTATTCAATGGATAGGAATTGCCTTAATTCTTTTCGCCATTGTTTTGATGAATTTACCTTCAAAAAAAGAGCTTATCTTGACAGAAGCATCATAAAAATATTAATTAAATTAAAAATAATGATAAAAACCGTTTCTTTTGGAACGGTTTTTTAATTTTAATAAATAAAATAAATCTCATGAAATATTTTAAGAATGCTGTTGTGATTTTAATGCTAACAATCACTCCTAATTTATTGTTTTCGCAGATAAAACCTTTGGATGCCGAGCTTTCAAATTATCAATATCCTTATGAAGTTCATTTTCTTGATTTAAAAACTCAGAATCAGGAGCTTAAAATGGCTTATATGGATGTAAAGCCCCGAAATTCTAATGGAAAAACAATACTTCTTCTCCACGGCAAAAATTTCAACGGAGCGTATTGGAAACAGACGGCAAATGATCTTTCAGACAAAGGTTTCAGGGTAATTATTCCCGATCAGATTGGCTTTGGAAAGTCTTCAAAACCTCAAAGCTATCAGTTCTCTTTTTCACAATTGGCAGAAAATACAAAAGCGATTTTGGATGAATTGAAAATTGATAAAACGATAGTGTTAGGTCACTCGATGGGAGGGATGGTCGCGACCAGGTTTGTATTGCTTTACCCTGAAAAAGTTCAGAAATTAATTTTAGAAAATCCAATTGGGCTGGAGGATTATAAAACTTTTGCATCTTATCAGACTATCGATCAGGCTTATCAGTCGGAATTAAAAAATACGGCTGAATCTTACAAAAATTATCAGTTAAAATTTTACTACGACAATAAATGGAAAGCAGAATACCAGCCGTGGCTTGATTTAATTGTAGGCTGGACATTGCATCCTGATTATCCGAAAGTAGCTTGGGATGCGGCTTTGACATCGGATATGATTTATAATCAACCGGTTTGTTATGAGTTTAAAAATATTAAAGTTCCGACCTTATTAATCATCGGGACGAGAGACAGAACCGCGATAGGAAAGGAAAGGGCACCAAAAGAATTACAACCGAAGATGGGACAGTATCAGGAATTAGGAAAGAAAACCCAGCAGCAGATTCCCGGATCAAAATTAGTGGAAATTGATAATGTAGGGCATCTTCCGCATATTGAGGTTTATGATAAATTCTGGAATGCTTTGTATGATTTTATTAAATAATTTCGACAGTAAAATTAAACAGCCATTTTGTCATTCCGTAGGAATCTAAACCTATTTTTTAGGGATCAAATCGTGAAAGTCTTATAGAGATTCCTACGGAATGATAGAAAAATTGTTGAATTTTTATGACAACTATTGTAGGTCTTAGCCTTTATGTTGAGAGTCTTGTAAAAATTTTAAACCTTGACAAAGCTTCGGCTGTTGATGAAGCAACAAAGACCTAGCCCCGATTGTAGCATTTGTCTGAGCTCATTTTTAGGTTTCGGCGGCGGCTTTGCCGCCGCCGAAACCTAAAAATAGCGAGTGCGGAAAGCGGGAAAAAGCTTCAAATAAAAAATAAAACAGCTTTTCGATGTAATCAAATAGCTCCTTAAAATAAATAAAAATAACGATTCGACGTAGTCAAATAGTTAAATAATAAAAAGTAATCGATGATGAGTAATTTAAATAGTTTGAGATTACTTCATCGCTCCTGAACCACATTCGCACCTTCAGTCTGTTCGAAATGGCAAAAATAAAAAGAGGCTGCTCAAATATGAACAGCCTCTTTTTGTATGTATTGTTGTCTGAATTATTTCTTTTTGTAAGAAGCATCCTTGATTCTAGCTTTCTTACCTCTAAGATCTCTGAAGTAATAGATTCTAGATCTTCTAACTTTACCTCTTCTGTCAAGTTCAATTTTTTGAAGAGCAGGCATGTTGATAGGGAAAACTCTTTCTACACCTACATCACCAGACATTTTTCTGATAGTGAAAGTTTTTGTAGAACCAGTACCTCTTAATTGGATAACTGTCCCTTTGAAGAACTGAGTTCTTGTTTTTTGACCTTCTTTAATTTCGTAATACACAGTGATTGTATCACCGGCTTTGAATTCTGGGAATTCTTTTTTTGTAATGTACTTGTCTTGTACGTACTTTAATAAATCCATTATTAATAAATAAAATGTTTAGGCTAAGCAACTTACACGGACTTCGTCAGAGGTTGAATAACAGGTTGCAAATATATGAAATACTTTTCAAATATTCCAAACAATTAAACATTAAATAACATAAAGTTTTAAGAGAAATTTTGCTCAAAAATTAACACTTCCTTTAAGTTCCCATTAGACTGAGTTTATATGGGAACTTTACTTTTGCACGATGGTAAAAAGCAATCAATCAATGCTTTTCAAATCCTGACACACAATTTTAAAACAGACACACTTAAACAGAACTACAATGAAACAGTACTTATTTTTTTTCTTTTTTGTCGTCCAGATGGCATTTGGGCAGGCGTTGTTTCCCTATTTGCAAAATCCGACGCCCACTTCGATGATCGTCAACTGGAAAACATCTTCTGATAACGAAACAACAGTGACTTACGGAACATCGGAAACCAATTTAAATGTTACTTTCACAGGAACGACTAATATTTTTTCAGACACAGGCTATAATAACAATTATTATTACCACACCGCAAAAATCGCCAATTTACAGCCCAACACAAAGTATTATTACAAAATAAAAACGGGCAACAGAGAATCTGCAATTTACAATTTCAGAACCCTTCCTTTGCCGGGACAGCCTGTAACAGCGAACGGCAAAATCCGTTTTCTGATCATGGGTGACAATCAGATTAAGGCTGAGCCGAGATATGATACGTTAACTTTGAATGCTTACAAAAAATTAAAAGAAAAATTCGGACCGGATTCTGATCCGTCAGACAATGTTGCTTTGACCTTTATGGTTGGAGATCAGGTAGATGTGGGGACGTTGGATCACTACGAAAATGTACATTTTAAGAAAAATATTAAATTATCACCTTATCTTCCGATCCAGACCACAGTTGGAAATCACGAGACTTACGGAAGTTTAGGAATGAATTCTTACTATGCTCACTTTTATATTGATGAAATTAAATACAAAAACATCTCTTCAGGAAATGAGAATTATTATGCTCAACAAGCTGGAAATGTTTTATTTATAAGCTTAAGCTCAGAACACACAGGTTCGGCTCAGCAAACCTGGCTTCAGCAGATTTTAAATGAAGCAAACAACGATCCTACCGTAGATTGGATCATTTCTTTGAGCCACAGACCGTATCAGGCAGAGCAATATGTGGGTGATATTTCGACTTGGGTAAGAAACAATGCGGTTCCGCTTTTGACGACTTCAAGTAAATATTTAATGCACGTCGGAGCGCACCATCATTTATACCACAGAGGTCAGTTGAAAGACACTCCGAATTATCAGCTTATTTCTGGAGGAACGGCTTGGGATCAGTATTGGGGAATGTCAAACGAGCAGGATTTTGATGATGTTCAGAAAACATTGACTGACTGGACGTATCAGATCGTAGAAGTTGACGTTACCAACGGAAAAGTAAACGTAGAATCTTATTCGATCGGCGGAGTTTATCATAAAAAATATAATGAATTGGTTGATAGTTTTCACCGGTATAAAAATCAGCCGAAACCTGTAAAACCTAGTGTTACAAACACTTTTTCAGCTCCGGTTACTTTGCCTTTAACATTAAATGGAAGCGCTTTTTCCACGACAAACGGAGAATTATTAAATACAACTCAATTCTTAATCAGCAAAGCAGCGGATTTTTCTGTGATTGAAAAAGAATTTTACCGCGACTACGAAGACTGGTTCGGAAAAGATGGAAACGGAACACCCGATATTACAAAAAACGTAAACGCAGGCGTTGATATTACGAAAGCTACCATTGCTTCAAACTCAGTGACCAACGGGATTTATTATGTGAAAGTTCGTTACAGAGACAGAAATTTAGAGTGGAGCGACTGGAGTGATCCAAAACAATTTGAAGTAACAGGAAGTGTAGTTTCAAATCCTACTTTTACTTTAAATAAGACAGAATATGCACAAAATGAGCCAATTACCGCAACTTTCACAGATGGTCCAGGAAATCAGCAGGATTGGGTGGGAATTTATAAAAAAGGACAAACCCCAGCATCCGTAACTTCACAGGCATACCTTTACACAAACGGTCAAACTGCCGGAACAGCTACTTTCCCGAACGGAATTGCAAATAAAGGTCAGTATTTCGCAGGGTTTTTCGCAAACAACGGATACACAGAAATTACACCAAGAAAAAATTTCTATGTAGGGCCGAAAGTTGTATTGACCACAACGGCAGATACTTATCCTGTAGGCGGAACAGTTACAGTTAATTTTACAAACGGACCAAATTTGGTTAAAGACTGGATCGGAATTTACAAAATGGGTCAGGTTCCGGGACCGACACCTTCTATTAAATGGAGTTATGTGACAACACCTGCGGGAACATTGAGTTTTACAGGGCTTCCGAAAGGTTATTATTATGCTCAGTATTTCCTGGAAGATGGATATACAGCAATTGGCGAAAAAGTTTTCTTTAAAGTGGGAGACATCGTTACCGAGCTTTGGATCAACAAGCCTGTTTATACTTTAGGTGAAAATATCACCGCCTCCTGGACGGATTCTCCTGGAATTATCAAAGACTGGCTGGGAATTTATCCTCAAAGTATCACAACACCGGATGATAACTTTATTTCTTATACCTATTTTGACGGAATTACACAGGGTACAAAGACAATGCAGGGTACAGCGTTACCGACAACCCCAGGGAATTATTATATGGTAATGTTTACAAATGATTCATATACAGAGGTTTCAAATAGAGTGCAGTTCCAGGTAATGGGGGCAAGCTTAGGAACGGATGAAGTGAAAAACTCAACAGAAAAGAATGTGATCTTATATCCGAATCCTACAAAGCCGGGACAGCCGACATTCATAAAAAGTGATTATCCTATCGAGAAAATTGAATTGCTTTCCGCATCCGGAGAGTTGCTTTACAAATCAGATAATGTTCAAAATCAAAGGTTCTCTTTAGTGAATGAAAATCTTCCGAAAGGCGTGTATTTCGTGAAAGTTCACACAAGAAAATTATTTACATTAAAATTGATTGTTCAGTAAAATATAAAATATAATAAGAAAGTCCCGAAAGGACGATTTATTACAGGATTGGATAAAATCCAATCAAACAATGACTAGATTAATAAAAAGCGGGAAGATAACTTCTCGCTTTTTCTGATTATTAAGAACAGAATATAATAAAAATTATTAAATTTAGCCAACAGAAAAATCTAATGTTTCATGATAGATAAAAGAGTAAAAAATGCAAAGGAAGCCATCGACGGAATTAAGGATGGAATGACTTTAATGTTGGGTGGATTCGGACTTTGCGGTATTCCTGAAAACTCAATTAATGCTTTGGTAGAGAGCGATGTAAAAGATCTTACCTGCATTTCAAACAACGCGGGTGTTGATGATTTCGGATTGGGTTTATTGCTTCACAAAAGACAGATCAAGAAGATGGTTTCCTCGTATGTAGGAGAAAATGCCGAGTTTGAAAGACAGATGCTTTCCGGAGAATTAGAAGTTGAGCTTACTCCACAGGGAACTTTGGCGGAAAAATGCAGAGCGGCACAAGCCGGAATTCCTGCCTTTTATACGCCTGCAGGCTTCGGAACTGAAGTAGCAGAAGGTAAGGAAGTAAAAGATTTTAAAGGAAAGCCTCATATTTTAGAACATGCCTACGACGCTGATTTTTCTATCGTTAAAGCCTGGAAAGGCGATCATGCAGGAAATTTAATTTTCAAAGGTTCGGCAAGAAATTTTAATCATCCGATGGCGGGTGCAGCAAAAATTACCATTGCTGAAGTTGAAGAATTGGTAGCACCGGGAGAATTAGATCCAAATCAGATTCACATTCCGGGAATTATGATTCAAAGGATTTTCCAGGGAGAAAAATTTGAAAAAAGAATTGAACAGAGAACGGTAAGAAAAAGAGATTAATCTTTTTTGAAATATTTAAAATAAAAACAAAGCGCTGAATTATTTCAGCGCTTTATTTATATTATGCTTCCGGTGAAATAAGCATTTTCCTTTCCCCGATCTGTTGTCGCCACATCGCGTAATACAAGCCTTTTTCAGCAATTAAATTATCGTGGGAGCCCATTTCTATAACCTGTCCGCGTTCCAGAACATAAATTCGGTCTGCATGCATAATCGTGCTTAAACGGTGCGCAATGAGAACCGTAATTTGTTCTTTTTCTTTAGAAATATCTTTGATCGTAGAGGTTATTTCTTCTTCGGTAATGCTGTCCAATGCTGAAGTTGCTTCATCAAAAATCAATAAATGAGGCTTTCTTAAAAGTGCTCTTGCAATGGCAATTCTCTGTTTTTCTCCACCGCTCAATTTCAGTCCGCCTTCACCGATAACGGTTTCGATGCCTTTTTCTGCTCTTTCCAGCAATGCAGTACAGCTTGATTTCTGCAAAGCAATTTCCAGTTCCGCTTCTGTGGCATCAGGATTTACAAAAAGAAGATTTTCTTTAATGGTTCCTGCAAAAAGTTGGGTATCCTGGGTTACAAAACCTATTTGATTCCTCAATTCATCAAAATCAAATTCCTTTCCGTTAATAGAATTATAAAAAATATTCCCTTCCTGAGGCCTGTACAATCCGACAAGCAATTTTACCAACGTACTTTTTCCTGAACCGCTCGGCCCGACAAAAGCAATGGTTTCACCGTTTTTAACATCAAAAGAAATATTATTCAATGCTTTATATTGAGCCGATTGATGCTTGAAGGAAACGTGTTTAAATTCCAGTTCTTCAATCGCGCCAATTTGTTTGGGATGAAGTGGTTTTTCTTCCACTTCTTTTTTCATTAAATTATCAAAATTAAAAAGAGAAGCTTCTGCTTCACGGTAAGAAATGATGATATTCCCGATTTCCTGCATCGGTCCGAAAATAAAAAATCCATAAAACATAAGTGACAAATACTGCCCCGGAGTTACAATGTTTTTAAAAATTAATAATAATAAGGTCATGGTAATCATCTGCTGCAGAAAATTCACCATCGTTCCCTGAATAAAGCTTAAAGAACGGATGCTTTTCACCTTTCTAAGCTCAAGTCCAAGAATTTTATATGTATTATTATTCAAACGGATCACTTCCTGATTGGTTAATCCTAAACTTTTAACAATTTCGATATTTCTTAAACTTTCCGTGGTACTTCCGG
Source organism: Chryseobacterium soldanellicola (assembly GCF_900100115.1). Taxonomy (GTDB): domain Bacteria; phylum Bacteroidota; class Bacteroidia; order Flavobacteriales; family Weeksellaceae; genus Chryseobacterium; species Chryseobacterium soldanellicola. The sequence goes on along the minus strand of NZ_FNKL01000001.1, from coordinate 303,610 downwards.
CTAAAGCTGTGGTTTCCGAAACGATATTTTTTTGAATGCTTTTGATTCTTTTACTTAACAAATTGGTAATAAAGGCAATCAGGAAAATTCCGCAGATGTACACCGGCATAATCGACCAATGCAAACGGATCGCATACACCGAAACGAAAATAATACTCACCAAAATTCCGAAGAAAATATTAATAAAGCTCGTGATAAATTTTACAGTATCTTCTCTTACTTTCGTTAAAATCGACAACGTTTCACCACTTCTCTGGTCCTCAAATTCCTGATAAGGCAGTGCCATTGAGTGTTTTAAGCCGTCTGTAAATATTTTCGCGCCAAATTTCTGAGTAATCACGCTTACTGCATAATCCTGAAAAGCTTTGGCAATTCGGCTTACCATCGCTGTTCCGATAAGCAATCCTAAAAAGTAAAACACACCGTGATAAATTCCGTCTCCGTATAAATATTGGTCAATATTTCTGGGTAAAAGCTTTTCTTTATCAAAAAAGTTGGGATGTGTAACCAATTTATCAAGGATATTCCCTGTAATGGCCGGCGCAAATAAAGAAAAAACCTGATTGACGGTTGCCAGAAACAAAGAAAGAATGATTAGCCATTGGTAAGGCTTAAGATATTTTAAAAGTATTTTCATTTCTAATAATAATTGCACAAAATTAACAATATTATTTTGACTAACGGTGTTAATAATTTTTATAATAATCTTTCATTCCATAAAATAGAAGAAATCTTTGTGTTAAAAATAACATTGAATTTGTTTAAACTTATTAAAAAATATCAAATATTTAAACCATTAAGTTTTGATTAAGAATTTAAGTTTAATCATCCTTATTTTTAAGCTAAAAAGCGAAGCTGTTCTTAATACTATTAACATCTTAATCAAAACTTAATGGTTCAAAGTAAAAAGTTTAAACAGCTTTATTATTATTTCTGGAGACTTGCCTAAAGATATTATTAAAGAAAGCTTATCCCGAACTCGGATGATAGTCATAATTTTGAATAATAAAGCCCTTTTGTATTCAAGTGAAAATATTTAAATTGCAGGCTAAGTTTTTAATATGCTCACAAAAGAACAAATTGCTCAAAGAATTTCAAAAGAACTCAAAGACCGCTACTATGTAAACCTTGGAATAGGAATCCCGACTTTGGTTGCCAACTACGTGCCAGAAGGTATTTCCGTAGAATTCCAAAGTGAAAACGGAGTGTTGGGAATGGGACCTTTCCCTTTTGAAGGTGAAGAAGATGCAGACATCATCAACGCGGGAAAACAAACGATCACTATTTTAGAAGGCGGCTCATTCTTCGATTCTGCCTTTAGTTTCGGGATGATCAGAGGTCAGAAAGTTGATCTTACCATTCTTGGAGCAATGGAAGTTTCTGAAAACGGAGATATCGCCAACTGGAAAATTCCAGGAAAAATGGTAAAAGGAATGGGCGGCGCCATGGATTTGGTAGCTTCTGCCGAAAATATTATTGTTGCGATGATGCATGTCAACAAAGCAGGAGAAAGTAAAATTCTTAAAAAATGTACACTTCCTTTAACCGGTGTAAACTGCGTGAAAAGAGTGGTCACCGAATTGGCAGTTTTAGACGTAACTCCCGCTGGTTTTAAATTGGTTGAAAGAGCACCGGGAATTTCCGTGGAACACATCATAAAATCTACCGAAGCAGATCTGATCATTGAAGGAGAAATTCCTGAAATGCAATTCTAAATAAAAACAAAACCTTGTCGATTGAGACAAGGTTTTTTTATACGTAATTTAATCGACATAGGAAAATGTAGCGTTAAGAAAATTAAAAATTAATCCGTTAAAAAAATTCCCACTGTTGAAGCGCGAGACAAATTTTGAACCGAAGAACAAATAATAAATTCGCGCAAGTTTTGGGAATTTTAGGATTAAATTTTAATTTTTAGCGAAAGTTTCCAAGTCTTGAATTCTTCGTTCTTTTGTTTCAAGACAAAAGAACTATTTACCATCCTGCGCCCCAAACACTTTCTGCAAAATACTCGTCGTTCTCATTACAGAATTATTTCTGATTCCGCTTTCTTTCTGTGCCACCATTTTAAATACGCCGTTGATGGTTTCTGTGGTTACATATTCGTTAAGATCGGTGCTTACAGCCTGCCCCGTTAGGGTATTGTATTTAGAAATTAAGCTTTTCCAAACAGAATCAGCACCCACTTTTCCCAAAGAAGCCTTTACTTTTGGCTGGAAAGCTGTAAATAACTGGCTTTGAGTTTTAGTCTGTAAATAGTTTGTTGCCGCATTATCAGAGCCTAAAAGAATATTTTTTGCATCTGTAATGGTCATAGACGTAATTGCTTTGGTGAAAATCGGAGTCGCTTCAGTTACAGCATCTTCGGCAGCTCTGTTAAGCAATTTCACCCCCTGATCGGCTAAACTTCCCAAACCAACGGCACGAAGTGTAGTGTCGATTTTTCTTAATTTTTCAGGCATTAAGATTTTTACGGCTTCATTTTTAAAAAAACCATCTGTTACAGCCAGTTTTTTAACGCCTTCTGTGACTCCGAGGCTTAGCGCATCTTTTAACCCTGTTGAAATCTGTGTTGAGGTAAGACTTCCTAAATTTACAGGAGATGTAGACGTTGATTTTGTAGGAGTTGTTGTCGTAGTCGTAGTCGATGTGCCGGTTTGTACAGGTTTTGTAAGATCAATTCCCGTTTTATCCTTTACGGTTGATTTGATAATGTCTAAAATTTGTGCCTGTGTCGAAACTGAAATGAATAGTCCTGCAGCCAGGAAAAAAGTTTTTCTCATCTTATATTTTTTGCAAATTTAGATGATTTATTATGTAATAGGTTAAAATCTTATAGAAGTTTTCAGAAAATAATTATATTAGCCAAAACCTTAATTATATCCAATAATGCGTTATTTGCTGCTTCTTTTTATTCTGTTTTCAAATGTACTTTTTTCTCAAAAAAAACTAAATTTAATCCCTTATCCTCAAAATTTACAACTTTCTGAAGGAAAATTTACTATTTCTGATGTTTTTACATTAAGTAATGACCTGCCAAAAGAAGAAACGGAATATTTTAAAAAGAGCTTAAATTCAAGGTTAAAATTTCAAAATTCAGATAAATCAAAGGCATGTTTGGTCTATTCGCAGCTTTCAAAATCAAAAAATTCAACACAAAATGATGAATTTTACTCACTGGAAATCACACCAAAACAGATCTTAATTAAATCTTATACAAAACAGGGATATTTTTTAGCACTTCAGACATTGATTCAGTTATTTGAAGAATTTAAAAATGATCAGCAAATTCCAGCCTTAAAAATTGAAGATCAGCCAAAATTTGCCTGGCGAGGGATGCATTTGGATGTTTGCCGTCATTTCTTCACCGTTGAGGAAGTGAAAAAGTATATCGATTATTTAGCAATGTATAAATTAAATACATTTCATTGGCATTTGACAGATGATCAGGGTTGGAGAATTGAAATTAAAAAATATCCGAAATTAACGCAAATCGGTTCAAAACGTAAAGAATCAATGATTGGGGCTTATGTTGACAATACTTTTGACGGAAAACCTTACGGCCCCTATTTTTACACGCAGGATCAGATAAAAGATGTTGTAAAATATGCTCAGGATCGACATATTACAGTAGTTCCGGAAATTGAAATGCCGGGACATGCTTTGGCTGCATTAGCGGCATACCCTGAATTGGCATGTACAAAAGGACCTTTCGAACCCGCCACAAAATGGGGCGTTTTTGATGATGTTTTTTGCCCGAAAGACGAGACTTTTAAGTTTTTAGAAAATGTTTTGGATGAGGTGATGGTTCTTTTTCCTTCAAAATATATCCACATTGGTGGTGATGAATGCCCGAAAACAAGATGGAAGGAATGTGCTCATTGTCAGGAATTAATCAAGAAAAATAATTTAAAAGATGAACATGGATTGCAGAGTTATTTCATCCACAGAATTGAAAAATATGTCAATTCTAAAGGGCGAAAAATCATCGGCTGGGACGAGATTCTGGAAGGCGGATTAGCGCCAAATGCTGCTGTCATGAGCTGGACGGGCGTAAACGGAGGAATTGAAGCCGCAAAATCAAATCATTTTGCTGTAATGACTCCGGGATCTTATTGTTATTTTGATCACTATCAGGGAGATCCTGCAACGGAACCTAATGCTTTTGGTGGATTTACGCCTTTGGATAAAGTTTATTCATACAACCCAATTCCGACAGAATTGAATACTGAGCAGGCAAAATATATTTTAGGAGTTCAGGCGAATTTATGGACAGAATATATTGAAGATTTTAAACAGGTTCAGTACATGATTTTCCCAAGATTGATGGCACTTTCAGAAGTTGGTTGGGGAACTTCCGATCCGGAAAATTATAAAGAATTTGAAGGAAGAGTGATCAACGAATTCAAGGTTTTGGATAAAATGAATGTGAATTATGCAAAAAGCATTTACAATGTTTCAGGAAAGGTAATTCCGAAAAATAATGGAGTGGTTTATGAGCTTTCAACTTCACAAAATCCAAGCGGGATCCGATATACTTTAGATGAAACAAACCCGAATTCTAATTCTCAGGCTTATCAAAACCCGATTCCTGTTTCGAAATCAATGACCGTTAAATCAGCTTATTTTGAAAACGGACAATTAAAAAGTGCAGTTTCTTCTCAACAATTTACAATTTCAAAATCAACAGGAAAAAATATTACTTTAGAACAACAGCCGAGCGAAAATTATTCTTTCGGTGGAGCTTTCACTTTAATTGACGGAATTATTGGAAATCAAAGGCAGTTAGGTAAAACGTGGCTCGGTTTTCAGGGAAAAGATGTTGTGGCAACAATTGATTTCGGAAATAAAACTAATTTTACGGAAGTTTATTTTAATACATTAGAAAATAAAGGCAGTTGGATACATATGGCAAAATCCGCCCAAATTTTTGTTTCTGATGATAATAAAAATTTCAAAATGATCAAGGAAATAGGAAAAGATGAGATCCAGAATGCAAAAGGGAAAATTAAATTAAACGTAGGAAACCAAAATTCAAAATATATTAAAATTAAAATAGAAAACGCAGGAATTATACCGGCCGGAAATCCGGGAGCAGATTCAAAAGCATGGCTTTTTGTTGATGAAATCAGAGTAAACTAAACTTTTACAGTTTTTCTAAGCCCTAGTTCCTAAATACTAATACCTATTAAAAAACAATGAACTCACGCAGAAAATTTCTAAAAAACACCGCATTGGCATCTTCAGCATTATTGTTGAATCCGTTGGATTTAATTGCTAAAGACTTACCTGAAAATAATAAAATTGTCAACAAACCGATCGTCATTTCCACATGGAATTTCGGGTTAAAGGCAAATGAAGAAGCCTGGACGATTTTAGGAAAAAACGGAAGAGCATTGGATGCCGTGGAGAAAGGTGTTCGTTTGGTTGAAAATGATCCGACAGAAAGAAGCGTTGGATATGGCGGACGCCCCGACAGAGACGGAAGAGTGACGTTGGATGCCTGTATTATGGATGAAAATTATAATATCGGCTCGGTTGCCTGTCTTGAAAACATTAAAAATCCGATTTCTGTGGCAAGAGCCGTGATGGAAAAAACACCACACGTAATGTTAGTGGGCGATGGAGCTTTGCAATTTGCAGTTTCTCAAGGTTTTAAGAAAGAAAGTATTCTGACTGCCGAATCTGAAAAAGAGTGGAAAGAATGGTTAAAAGACAGCAAATACCAACCTATCGTCAACATTGAAAATCACGATACAATCGGAATGATCGCTTTGGATGCGCAAGGAAATCTTTCCGGAGCTTGTACAACCAGCGGAATGGCTTTTAAAATGCACGGCAGAGTAGGCGATTCTCCAATTATCGGAGCAGGTTTATTTGTTGATAATGAGATAGGTGCAGCAACGGCAACAGGTCATGGTGAAGAAGTGATCAGAATGGTAGGAACTCATCTTGTGGTTGAATTGATGCGACAAGGTAAAAGTCCGCAACAGGCTTGTAAAGAAGCAGTTGAAAGAATTGTACAGATTACTAAGAGAAGAAATAAGAATTTAAAAGATATTCAGGTTGGTTTTATTGCTCTGAATAAAAAGGGTGAGTATGGTTCGTATTGTATTCAGGACGGATTTAATTATGCCGTTTATGACCAAAAAGGAAACCGCTTGGAAAAACCGGAATTTGCTTTAAAATAATTAGTTAGAAATTAGAAATTAATTTTGCTAAACCCTAAACCCTAAACCCTAAACCCAAATGTCAAAAATAGAAATAGCCTGCTTCAACCCCGAATCAGCAATCATTGCTTTTGAAAGCGGAGCAGACAGAATAGAATTATGCGACGGATTAAGCGAAGGCGGAACAACGCCAAGCTTTGAAATCGCAAAACAACTTAGAGAGAAAATAAACATCCCGATTTTCATTATGATTCGTCCTCGTGGTGGAGATTTTACGTATTCTGATGCTGAATTTGAGCAGATGAAATTGGATTTAATTCAGTTAAGATCATTAAATGTTGACGGTTTTGTTTTCGGAATTTTAGATGAAAATGATGAGGTAAATATGGGGCAAAATAAAGAATTAGTTGAATTGGCAAATCCTCTTCCGTGTACTTTTCATCGAGCTTTTGACAGAGCGAAAGATTTGGAAAATTCTTTAGAAAAAGTAATTGAATGTGGCTTTAAAACCATTCTTACTTCAGGTCAAAAGTCAAACGTTTCTGAAGGTAAAGAAAACCTTAAAAAACTAGTGGAATTATCCAACGGAAGAATCGAAATTCTTGTTGGCGGCGGGCTTCGTTCAAAAAATATTAAAGAAATTAGAGAGGTTACAAAAGCTGGATATTTCCATTCTTCTGCGATTACGGATGGTGGTTCTTTTGCGAATGCAGATGAGGTTGTTGCTTTGAAGAGTAAATAATTTTTCTTAAAAAAACGGTTTGTTTGTCATTCAGAACGCAACAAAGTGGAGTGAAGAATCTCAACTTAATATTCTTAAAAGCTTAACTTAAAACTTAGTGGTTTATTTATATGTGTAGAGATTCTTCCTTCGTCAGAATGACAAACGTAACGCTATTTAAATACAATAATTAATGAACAAAACTATCCTTTTTGCTTTCCTTTTCATTCAGAATATACTATTTGCGCAGTTTTCAGAACGAAATTTATCTTCTGAAAAATGGCAGTTCAAAAATGCAAAAGAAAATTCTTGGATGACCGCCTCGGTCCCGGGAACGGTTCATTTGGATTTGATGGACCATAAAATTATTCCCGATCCTTACAAAGATGAGAATGAAAAGAAAGTGCAATGGATAGAAAATGAAGACTGGGATTATCAAACTTCATTTACAATTTCACCAAAAGAATTAGAAAATCAAAATATTGATTTGATTTTTAATGGATTGGATACGTTTTCAGAAATTTATCTGAACGGAAAACTGTTGAGAAAAACAGATAATATGTTCAGAAAATGGGAAATTCCGGTTAAGCAAAATTTGAAACCTGGTGAAAATATTTTACAGGTTAAATTTAAATCTGCCGTAAATGTCGGAAAAGAACTGGCAAAAAAAGTTCCTTTTACAATGCCTGAATCTCCAAGAAGTTTTGTGAGAAAAGCGCAATATCAATTCGGATGGGATTGGGGACCGAGACTGGTTACAGCCGGAATATGGAAAGATTTAAAACTGAGTTTCTGGAATAATGCCAAACTTGAAAATATAAAAATTGAACAAAAAAGCTTAACGAAACAAAAAGCGGAATTAAGTATTCATACCGAGATCATTGCTGAAAAAGAAGGCAAATATGCTGTTTCCATTAACAATCAATCAAAAAGCTTCCAATTAAAAAAAGGGGAAAACACAATTGAGATTCCTTTTACAATTAATAATCCAAAGCTTTGGCAGCCAAATGGTTGGGGCGATCCGAATTTGTATGATATAAAAATTTCTTTGCAAAAAGATTCAAAAATTATAGATGATAAAATTGAAAGAATTGGTTTAAGAACAATTGAATTAATTCAGGAAAAAGATGCAAAAGGAAAATCTTTTTATTTTAAAGTCAATGGAAATCCAATGTATGCAAAAGGTACAAACTGGATTCCATCTGACAGTTTTTCACCAAGAATTACGAAAGAAAAATATCAAAAATTGATTAAAGATTCCAAAGAAGCGAATATAAATATGATTCGTGTCTGGGGCGGCGGAATTTACGAAGACGATGAATTTTACAAAGCCTGTGACGAAAACGGAATTTTGGTTTGGCAAGATTTTATGTTTGCGGGTAGTTTTTATCCATCCGATGAAGCATTTTTAAACAATGTAAAAGAAGAGGTAAAAGATCAGGTCAACCGACTTCAAAATCATGCGTCAATTGCTTTGTGGTGCGGAAATAATGAAGTGGATGAAGCGATTGTCAACTGGGGTTATCAAAAGCAGCTCAAATATTCAAAAGAAGATTCTCTGCAGGTTTGGAAAGATTATAAAAAAGTTTTCCATGAATTGATTCCCAATACGTTAAAAGAAAATCTGACGGCTGATAAAAATATGTACTGGCCAAGTTCGCCATCAATTGGTTGGGGACACAAAGAAAGCCTGACAGAAGGAGATTCCCATTATTGGGGCGTTTGGTGGGGAGAGCAGCCGTTTGAAATTTTTAATGAAAAAATCCCGAGATTTGCTTCTGAATACGGTTTTCAGGGAATGCCAACATTGGAAACTACGAAATCAATGTTTTCAGGAAATCCGGACTTAAACTTAGAAAACGGAACCATAAAAGCTCACGAAAAACACGGAAGAGGCTGGGAAATCATCAATTCTTATATAAAACGTGATTATAATGTTCCGACAGATTTTGTGAAATATAATTATGTCTCTCAATTGTTGCAAGCCCGCGGAATGCAGATTGCGATTGAAGCCCACCGCCGAGCAAAACCTTACAATATGGGAACTTTATATTGGCAGTTAAATGATTGCTGGCCAGTGGTTTCATGGTCTTCGATTGATTATTTGGGAAACTGGAAAGCGCTGCATTATCAGATTAAAAGAAGTTTTGAAAATCAAGTGATTTTGACAGAAGAAAAAGATGGAATTCTGAATTTTTACGCCATTAATGATGAGTTGAAAGATTTTAAAAATGTTAATTTGGAAATTCAGATTATAAAATTTAATGGTGAAATTTTAAATAAAAAAATGGTTTCAAGCGGAAAAAATTTAGAAGAAATTGTAAAATTTGAACCAATTGAAATTAAAAATTTACTTTCTAATTCAAATAAAGATGAAGTCTTTTTACGATTAACTTTAAAAGAGGCAAATAACAAAATTATCGCTCAAAACAATCATTTTTTTGTACAACCGAAAGATTTAAAGCTTCCAAAGCCTAATATCAAAATCAAGAAAATTTCTCCGACAGAAATTGAAATTTCCACAGACGTTTTAGCAAAAGATGTTTATTTAATGGGGGATACTCATTTCAGTGACAATTTCTTTGATCTGCTTCCAAAAACATCAAAAAGAATTAGACTTTCAAAACCTTTGGAAAAAGTTGAGGTGATGAGTCTTTGGGATACAATGAATTAATATGTTTAACATTTTAATTTTCCTTATTTGAAGCAGTAAAAACTATGTAAAAAATATCAGTTTTTATTCTCAACTGGAAAATCGGCGTAAATTTGACTCTTATTTCTCGCATATGGTAAATTTTGTTCTGATAGCAGTCTGTATTTTGGCCGGAATGATTCTGAGAGCGACAAAATCGATCCATCCCGAAGCTCACAAAGGCATCAATACATGGATTCTTTACTTGGCGCTTCCTGCGGTTTCATTTAAATATTTACCGAAAGTTCATTGGACGACAGAAATGTTTTTCCCGATTATCGCTACTTTTTTGACGTCCGTTTTCTGTTTTTTCTTCATGATGTTTTACAGCAGAAGCAAGGGATATTCAAGACGGTCGAGAAGTACGCTGGAGCTGGTGAGCGGTTATAGTAATACTTCATTTGTCGGTTTTCCGCTGGTTGCTGCATTTTATGGCGAAAGTTTTTTAAGTATTGCCATCATTTGTGATCAGACTATGTTTTTTTCGCTTTCAACATTAGGAATTATTGCCGCTTTAAAAGGAGGAAGCAAATCAGGAACAATAAGTGCAGGATTTATTTTAAAAAGATTAATCACTTTTCCGCCGCTTATTGGTTGTATTGCGGCATTGATTTTATCTCAGTTCATGGATTTCACTTCAGCAGAACCATTTTTTGATAAACTGGCAGCGACAGTCAGTCCATTAGCTTTATTTTCAGTCGGATTACAGTTAAAATTCAATGGCTGGAAAAAATTGATCCCTCAAATGTCGGTTTCAATGTTGTATAAATTAATTGTAGCGCCTGCTATCACATTAGGGCTGGCTTTATTGCTTGGAATAAAGGGAAACATTGCAAAAATCACCATTTTTGAATCTGCAATGCCGGCCGTTCTTACTTCGAGCATCATTGCAGAACAATTCAGATTGAATACGAAACTTACAAATTTAACCATCGGATTCAGCATCATTATTGGACTTTTTACTTCGGCGGTCTGGTATAAAATTATTGAATTCTTTTTCTGAATATAGATTTGTCATTCAAAATCAGAAATCTATTATTACCAATTTATCACGAATTATTTTCAGGAGCAATTTGATTACATCGAAAAGCTATTTTATTTTTTATTTGAAGCTTTTTCCGGCTTTCTACTATATCTTTTTGGTTACGGGCTCCGCTTCGCTCCGCCCGCAACCAAAAAGGATGTCGTTGCAATCCGGGCTAGGACTGAAGTCATTATTTTCAGCTTTTGTCATTCCTCGCAATGGACTAAACAAAATATTGCAATTCTCTAAAGAAAGATCTAATTTTACACTTTAAATATTTCCCTTGCCATACGCTCAAATTGTTTTACCGTTAAATTTACGAGGAACTTTCACGTACAGAATTCCTGATGAGATTGTGTCTGTTATTCAAGCAGGAATGCGCGTTTTGGTACCTTTTGGCGGGAAGAAAATTTATACCGGAATTGTTTTTGAAATCCATAATCAGACGCCTGAAAATTTCGTTGTAAAAGAAGTAATTAGTATTTTGGACGATCAGCCGATCCTTCCGAGTGAGCAGATTCATTTTTGGAACTGGCTTTCAGAATATTATCTGTGTAATTTGGGCGAAATTTACCGTTTTGCTTTTCCGTCTTCTTTAAAGCTGGAAAGTGAAACCTATTTAAAATTAAAGCCAAACGCGGTTATTGATTTTGAGATCCTGGATGTCAATGAAATGTACATGGTTCAGGCTCTGGAAGTACGCCAATTAATCAATTTGACGGATATTGAAGCATTTATTCCTAAAAAAGATATTATCAAAACCATCAATTCACTGATTGATCTTCAATACATTGAAATTGATGAAAAAATAACGGAAAAATATAAAGCAAAAGAAGTTGCTTACGTTAAAATTAATGAGAAGCTTTTAAGCAATGAGAATCTTACGATAATCCTTTCAAAACTGGATAAAGCTCCAAAGCAGAAAGAGCTTTTCTTATCTATTTTATCCAGACAATCTGATAATCCGGAGAATTTTATAAAAAAATCGGATGTTTTTGCAGAAGGTCATTTTGCACAGTCGCATTTTAAGCCACTTTTAGATAAAGAATTGATTGAAGAATATTATATTCAGAAAGACAGGATTGAAAGTTATAACGGTGAAACAGAAGAAATAGAAGACCTTTCCGAGCCTCAGAAGCAGTCGAAAATTGAGATTGACGAAGCTTTTAATGAAGGCAAAAATGTGCTGCTTCACGGGGTAACTTCTTCAGGGAAAACGCATTTGTATTTAGATAAAATTGAAGAATGCATTAATGAAGGGAAAAATGTACTGTTTTTACTTCCCGAAATTTCTTTAACCAAACAAATTACCCAAAGATTAGAAAAAAAATACGGCCGCCAGCTTGGTTTTTATCATCAGAAATTAACTGATTTTGAACGTGTTGAAGTTTGGCGAAGAATCAAGCAAAATGATATTCAAATCCTGATCGGAACGCGGAATGCTTTATTTTTGCCTTATCAGAATTTAGGGTTGATTATTGTTGATGAAGAGCACGATTCTGCTTACAAACCGAGAGAAGTTTCACCTTATTTTAATGCAAAAGATTCTGCATTGGTCTTTGCAAATTTCTATGATGCAAAAGTGATTTTAGGTTCTGCAACCCCTTCTGTGGAAAGCTATTATTTAGCCCAAAAGGATAAATTGAGATATGTTTTCCTGAATGAAAGGTTCGGAAATGTGAAACTTCCTGAATTTGAACTGATTGATTTTAAAGAGGCTCAGGATTCCAAGAAAATTTCCGGAAATTTTTCATTAAAATTAATTGAAGAAATTAAGAAAAATTTAGACGAGAAAAATCAAACTATAATTCTCCACAACCGCCGTGGTTATGCCAATGTCGTGGAATGTGAAACCTGTGGCTACGTCAATTATTGCTCCAATTGTGACGTCGTTCTGACCTATCACAAAGCTGCCAATGAAATGAAATGCCATTATTGCGGTCAACGGGCTTCAAAGCCAAAAACCTGTCCGAAATGCCATTCCGAAAATCTGAATGAAAGAGGAGTAGGCGTAGAGCAGATTCACGAAGAAGTCTCTAAAATATTTCCTGATAATGAAGTAGATAGAATGGATGTGGATTCGATGCGGAAAAAATTTGCCTACGAAAAATTATACGAAAAAATTGAAGACCGCGAAACGGATATTATTGTAGGGACTCAGATGATTTCCAAAGGATTGGATTTTGACCATATCGAATTGGTTGCGATACCAAAAGCAGATTCTATGTTATATGTCCAGGATTTCAGGGCGGAAGAAAGGGCTTATCAGCTTATCACTCAGGTTTCCGGAAGAGCGGGAAGGGTTTCCGGAAATGGAAAAGTTGTGATTCAGACTTTTAATCCGGGACATTCTGTTTTCCAGTTAATTAAAATGAATGAAGTCTCAAAAATCTATGAATATTTCTTGAAGGAACGCCAAAAATTTCATTATCCGCCTTTTACAAAATTAATCATGATCGAAATGAAGCACAGGCGTGAAGATAAAGTAAACCGTGCGTCACAGTTTTTAGGTTCGGTTTTACGGAAATATTTGCCAGAAGATTGTGTTTTGGGTCCGGAAAAATCTCAGATTGCAAGGTTGAATAATTTGTATCAATTTCAGATCATGCTGAAGCTTCCACGAGGAAAAAAGTATGAGGAATTCAAGAAGCTCGTTTTGATAAGTCTAAAAGAATTTGAAGAAATCACTGCCTATCAAAGCATTAAAAAAGACGTTTTTGTGGATATTTAACAATTTTTAACAAACTTTATAGCACTTTATTATATCGGAAGTAACCAACTTATAGCAATAATTTCTACTTTTGAACGTTGATTATATGTTTGGTCTTTTAATTATCGATTTAACTAATTGATTTTTAACGGATCAAAAATATAAGTAAATACAAAATAGATGGTAAATTTCAGAAAATATATTTCAGGTATTACGGTGTTGGCCACTGGTTTTATCCTTGCCCAATCTACCGTTTCTACCGTTCTTTATTCTCAGGCTTATGACAATCAAAAAAGTAGTTTAAACTTACCTTCCCCGATTACTTCGGCGGTAGAAAAAGCTATTTTGTCGCCCAAAGAACTGGTAGATATCAATGTAAACACAATGATGACCGACCCTGTGCTGAAAAATGCAACCTGGGGATTCGTAGTGTATGACCCGAAAACGAAGAAAGTAATTTCCTCGTACAATGAAAACACTCCTTTGGTTCCGGCTTCTACAACGAAATTATTAACCACCGAAACGGCAATGAATCTGTTAGGGGAAAATTATCGTTGGATGACCCAGCTGGAGTATTCAGGAAGTGTAGATGAAAACGGTGTTTTGAACGGAAATCTTTATGTAATAGGCAGCGGCGACCCATCTTTAGGGACAAATAAAGCTGGAGCCTGGTCTTACAGGGATATCGTTTCAGACTTCATCGGCGGACTTTCTCGCGAGGGAATCAAAAAGGTAAATGGTGATATTATTATTCAGACAGCGCTTTTCAAAGGTAATATTTCAAGACTTCCGGAAAATGTTGTGTGGCTAGAAAACAATAATTACTATTTGCCGGTTGGTACTACCCGTGAGATCAATCCTGCCAACGAAAAGCTGATCGTAAAAAAAGGAAGCACTTTCTCTGCAGAAAAGAAATATTTCTACGTTTCGCCTTACAACAGCCAAATGGTGTATGCTGAAAAGTACGAAGGTGACGGAATTTTAACAACAAAAATTCCCGATGCGCCTGCCTTTTTAGCAAATACTTTAAGAGCAACAATGATCAAAAGCGGATTGTCAATTACAGGAAAAGTAATGCCTAAAATGACAGACAATGCTTTGGAAAGCAGGAAGTTGGTTTCTTCCTATAAATCTCCTACGTTGGGTGATATTATTTTCTATACAAACCAGCATAGTGACAATTCTTTAGCCGAAGCATTGTTAAAAACAGTTGGTTTCCAGAAATTGGGTGATCAGACTTCTGAATCAGGAAGAGCAGTGGTTACCAGTCACTTAAAGGATGAAGGTTTTGATATGATTGGTTTAAATTATATGGATGGAAGCGGGCTTTCAAGAAGTAATAATGTTACACCGATTTCTCAGGCAAAATTTTTAACATCTTTAATGGATGAAAAATATTATAAGACTTATTTAAACTCATTACCGGTTGGCGGACAATCTGGAACATTGAAGAGAATGTTTGTAGGAACAGGAAACGGACAGGTTTTTGCGAAGACAGGAACGTTAAATAAAGTTAAAGCCTTGGCAGGATACCTAAAAACTAACTCAGGGAAAACTTTAGTTTTTTCATTAATGGTTAATAATTATGCAGGATCTGTTGATATGGTGAAGAAAAGAATGGAAAAAATTCTAGAGCCGGCATTAGATCTTTAAAAATATTTATTTTATTATTATAACAACCTTTTAATCAATGATTAGAAGGTTTTTTTTATCTTTGATTATAATATGTTATTATGAAAAAACTATACTTTCTCGTTGTAAGTGTTTTTATATTTCATTCCTTTCATGCTCAAAATGAAAATATTGAGAAAAAAGGAATGATGATCGCAAAGGAAGCGCAATCTTTTGCCAATAAAATGACTGCTTACAACCTCAATCCCAATACTTTAAACTATGATCTGCAGTATCAGAGAATGGATGTCACTTTGGATCCGTCTGTTTATAATATCTCAGGCTCGGTGACTTCTCATTTTAAGCCGACACAGAGTATGAGCAGCATTTATTTTGATCTGGCTAATACTTTAACGGTTTCTCAGGTTCAGTATCACGGGAATACATTGGTTTTTCAACAGCTTCCGACAAAAGAGGTGAAGATTGATTTTCAGTCACCTCTTCCAGCAAATGTCCTGGATTCTTTAACGATAACTTATTCAGGGCCACCTGCGTTAGATAATGATGCTTTTTCAACGGGCTCACAGAGCGGAACAGCAATTGTTTCTACTTTAAGTGAACCTTACGGAGCACAAGACTGGTTTCCGACGAAGCAAAGTATGAATGATAAGATCGATCAATTTGATTTTAAAATTACAACGCCTTCACAGTATAGTGTTGCTGCAAACGGGAAATTTATGTCTGAAACAGCTCTTCCGGGTGGCCAAAAACTGACTTTCTGGAGAACAATGTATCCAACAGCGGCATATTTGGTTGCTCTTTCAGTTACAAATTTTGTCAAGCTCAATGATACGATGGGAAATCCACCTTTCCCTTTTGTGAATTATCTTTATCCGTCAACGATCAACAATGCTTCTGCAATGTCTGATATTGAATGGACCAAGCAGATTATGAATACTTTTGAAACCTATTTCGGCCCTTATCCGTTTAGAAATGAAAAGTACGGCCACATGGAATTTAATTATGGCGGAGTTTGCATGGAGCATCAAACGATGTCGTCAATGAGTGCCTGGGGAAGACCGGTTATCGCTCATGAGCTTGCACATCAATGGTTTGGAGACAAAGTAACCTGTGGTGCCTGGAATGACATTTGGCTGAATGAAGGGTTTGCAACATTTGGAGAACACCTGGCTAATGAAAAACTTTTAATGAGTAACGCACAATTCATGACTTACTTATTAAATGAAAAAAACTATATCACAAGTTCTCCAGGAGGCACCACTTATGTGGCAGATAGCAATTTAGGCAATATCGGAGCTATTTTCAGCGGAAGATTGTCTTATTCTAAAGGTGGATATATTGTAAGAATGATTAAATGGGTGCTAGGCGATACGGCTTTTTATCAGGCCATTAAAGAATATCATTCAAGACCGAATCTGGCGTATAATTACGCAAAAAGTACGGATTTAAGCGCGTCTTTATTACAGTCTACAGGAAAAGATTTTACAGAATTTTTCAATGATTGGGTATATGGAGAAGGTTATCCGACTTATGATATCAGATGGAAGCAGGTAGGTAATCAAATTGCATTCAAGGCTTCACAGACTCAAAGCAGCCCGACAGTAAGCTTCTTTGAAATGCCTTTGCCCATAAAAGTGAACGGAACAGGCGGTCAGGTTGCTTATTTTGCATTAAATAATACGACAAATAATCAGTATTTCACAGAAACTGTTCCTTTTCCGGTAGCAAGTGTTGAATTTAATTATGAATATCAGATGCTGGAAAAAAATTCTACCGTAACACAGGATAATACTTTGTCTGTGGCAGATTTAAATCTTGAAGAATTCACTTTATATCCAAATCCTGCCAGAAATGAATTGTATCTGAAAGGAATAAAAAAGGAAACTGAATTTACGATTTATTTCAGTGACGGAAAATTAGTCCGAAAAGAAAAATACCGGCCTGGAAAACCGATCAATATTTCAGAGTTGATTCCCGGAACCTACGTTTTTTCAATTAAGGATAAGAATATCAAATTTCTCAAACATTAAATAATTATAAAGCTTTCATTTTTGGAGGCTTTTTTATTTTGAATATATTCTTCTTGAAAAAAATCATCATTCACATTGCCAGAAAGGATAATGTGCTGAAATTATAGATATAAATCAAAATTTTATAATAAACCATCATAAAAGCGAATAGTTTACAGCGTTTTTATTAAATTAGCGCATCCAAAAAATTATCTAAAATGATCTCTAAAAAGTATCTTGAAAATTTACAGAACGAACTACAAAATATTGATAATGACGGACTTTACAAAAGAGAAAGAATCATTACTTCTCAGCAAAGTGCGGAAATAGAAGCCAACGGAAAAAAGCTGTTGAACTTCTGTGCCAACAATTATCTGGGATTATCAAACAATCCGGAGGTGATGAAGGCTTCTCAGGACATGATTGAATCTCATGGTTACGGAATGTCTTCCGTTCGTTTTATCTGCGGAACTCAGGATATTCACAAGCAGTTGGAAAAAAAAATTGCTGAATTTTTAGGTCTTGAAGATACTATTCTTTACGCCGCTTGTTTTGACGCCAACGGAGGTGTTTTTGAACCTTTGTTCACGGAAGAAGATGCAATTATTTCGGATGAATTAAATCATGCTTCAATCATCGACGGTGTACGTCTTTGTAAAGCAGCAAGATACCGTTACAAAAACAATAATATGGCGGATTTGGAAGCTCAGTTAATTGCAGCTTCTGAAAAAAATCACCGTTTCAAAATTATTGTGACAGACGGAGTTTTCTCAATGGACGGCATCGTTGCAGATTTGAAAGGAGTTTGCGATTTAGCGGATAAATATGATGCTTTGGTGATGGTTGATGACTCTCACGCAACTGGTTTCATTGGAAAAACAGGCCGTGGAACACACGAGGCCAACGAAGTGATGGGTAGAGTAGACATCATTACTTCTACGCTAGGAAAGGCCCTTGGTGGTGCTTTGGGAGGATTTACTTCCGGTAAAAAAGAGATTATCGATATGTTGAGACAGCGTTCAAGACCGTATTTATTCTCCAATTCTTTGGCTCCGGGAATCGTGGGTGCAGCTTTAAAAGTGTTGGATATGATCTCAGATGACACTTCGCTTCGTGACCAGGTAATGGAAAACGCAGAATATTTCAGAGCAGAAATGAAGGCTAAAGGTTTTGATATTCCTGATGGTGATGCTGCGATCGTTCCGGTAATGCTGTACGACGCACCTTTAGCTCAGAAAATGGCTGAAAAGCTGATGGATGAAGGGATTTACGTGATCGGATTCTTCTATCCGGTTGTGCCGAAAGGAAAAGCGAGAATCAGAGTTCAGCTTTCCGCGGCTCACACAAGAGCGCATTTGGATAAGGCAATTGTTGCTTTTGAAAAAGTAGGAAAGGAGCTTGGAGTAATTTCTTAATTAAATATAAAAATCAGGTTTATGAAAAAAATATTGCTGATCATTGGTTTTGTTTGTTTTCAAAGTTTTTTTGCACAAAACATTATGGATTTTGATCTTAAAAATGTTACGCTGCAGGGAATGCAACCTGTAAAAGTAAATCAGGAAATGAAAAATATCGGCATTACCCACATGCCATTTGTAACGGATAATCCTGATGTTATTTCCAAAATTGCCAATAAAGAAATTGCGTCTAAAGTTAAAAAAATCTATAGTTTTATTTATGATAATCCTAAAGATGAATTGCATGACGGAGGCGTTTTTGTCTATCAATTTAATTCTAAAAAAGACTTAGATAATTATCTTACCAAGAATTTTGAGCAGTCAAATTACCGGGTTTTAGTAAAAGATGTGTTTTATATACGCATCTGGAGCGATTATGGTTATCAGATAAAAGGTCAGGAAACAAGCGACGATCATTTAAATAAGCTGGAAAAATATTACACCAATTTGGGTGCAAAAAGAATTCAGCTGAAACCTGATCAATCAATTATGGAGACTTCAGTGGCCCAATAATTTAAAGATGATTTTTAAATCTAGATATTAGGATAAAAAATTTGAAATCATAATATTCAAAAAGGTTGATAAATGCTTTACACGATAATAAAAGCTTTACATATTATCTTCATGGTAAGTTATTTTGCGGGAATTTTTTATCTCGTGAGGATTTTTGTTTACTATAAAGATACCGATGAATTTGCAGAGGAAAAGAAGAAGATTTTAAGAGAACAATATGCGTTTATGGCTCGCAGACTTTGGAATATCATTACTGTTCCCGCCGGAATTATCATGGCGGTGTGCGGAATAATAATGATTTTCATGAATTCAGGCTTAATGAAAACACCTTGGTTTCATTTAAAATTAACTTTTCTGGTCGGACTGGCAATTTATCATTACTGGTGCTGGAAAAAAGTTTTACAATTAAAAGAACTTAAGGGAAATACCCTTGAAACTGCCAATATAAAATTAAGACAGGCGAACGAAATTGCAACTTTTATTCTGTTTTTGGTCGTCTTTACAGTGATTCTGAAAAATGGAGTTATTGAATACTGGTGGCAGTTAATCACAGGATTTTTCGTTTTGGTATTTTTGATCATGATGACCGTTAAGCTGGTTAATAAAAACAAGAAAAAATAAATAATTGCTTTAGGCTAAAGGCAGTAAGCGATAAACTTTTGCCTACTGCTTATAGCATATTGCTTACTGCAAATTTAAAAACTATGATTGCAATTTTTAAAAAAGAACTTTGGAGTTATTTCGGGAACTGGAGCGCGTGGATTATCATCGCAGCTTTCAGCCTGATAACGACATTGTTTTTATTTTTTTTCGAGAATGATTCCAACATTTTTGATATCGGAATGGCTTCTTTACAGAGTTATTTCGTTTTGGTTCCCTGGTTGTTGATGTTCATTATTCCGGCATTATCTATGAAAACTTTTGCGGAAGAACAGCAGACCGGAACATTAAACTGGCTTTTTTCACAACCGTTGAAAGTTTC
Organism: Chryseobacterium soldanellicola; assembly: GCF_900100115.1. GTDB lineage: Bacteria > Bacteroidota > Bacteroidia > Flavobacteriales > Weeksellaceae > Chryseobacterium > Chryseobacterium soldanellicola. The sequence goes on along the minus strand of NZ_FNKL01000001.1, from coordinate 283,700 downwards.
AGATTTGATTCTCGGAAAATTTTTATCAGTTTGGACCGTTGGGATTTTATGCCTGATTCCGTCACTGATTTACCTTTATACAGTCTATGTTTTGGGCGTTCCGGCAGGAAATATCGATATGGGAATGACATTCGGAAGTTATTTCGGATTGATTATTCTGATCGCTGCTTTTTCGGGCGTCGGGATTTTAGCTTCTTCGCTTTCTCAAAACCAAATTATGGCTTATCTGTTGGGCGTTTTCATGTGTTTCATTATGTATTTTGGGATCGAACAATTAGCAAGCTATAAATTATTAGGCGGTGTAGATTTTATTTTGCAGAATATTGGTTTTTATCAACATTTTATGGGCTTTACGAGAGGTCTTATCGACTTTAAAGATGTCGCTTATTTTGTTTTTATCATCGGTGTTACGTTAATTTTGTCCAACCATTTTATCAATAAAAAGAAGTAGAATTATGAAGAAGATACCATTCAAATCGCCATTCGGAATTTTACTGTATGTTATTTTGCCATTGGCCATCATTCTTGCCGTTTTGGGAATCAGATTAGATTTAACAAAAGAAAAAAGATATACCCTTTCCGATAGCACAATTAAGGTATTGGAATCGGTTAAAAAACCTTTTATGATCGATGTTTATTTGGAGGGAGATTTTCCTGCAGATTTTAAGCAGCTTCAGAGTGAAACGAAATTCATGCTGGAAAACTTCAGAAAAGTAAATCCAAATGTTGATTTTCAGTTTGTTAATCCTATTGAATCAAAAATTCCGAAAGACACTTTATTGGCAAGAGGAATATTCCCTTCTGTGCTGGACGATCGAAAAAGCGGTAAAACATCACAAATAGAAATTTATCCTTATGCTCTTATTAAAAACGGAAAAAATAAAGTCACCGTACCACTTATCGTAGAACAAAATTATGCCGATAATGCTGAATTGCTTAATAAATCTATTGAAAATTTAGAATATAATTTAGTTTCCAGGCTTAAAATTGCAACCAATGAAAGCTTCAAAAAAGTTGGTGTATTGGTCAATCAGGATGAATTAAGTCCGGGAGAATTTCAGGGATTCATGAGCCTTGCCCTGGAAAATTACAATGCGGGACCCATTATTCCTAAAAATCAGAAAGAATTAAGTCTGGCTGATGTTCCATTGCTGAAACAGATGAGCGCTTTGGTGATTGCAAAACCGAGAAAAGCATTTACAGATCAGGAAAAAGTGATCTTGGATCAATACATCATGAATGGAGGGAAAACGCTTTGGATGATCGATGCAGTAAACGCCGAGATGGATACTTTGATGAGATCAGAAAAACTGATGCCTTTCCCCGTAGATCTTAATATGACAGACTTCTTTTTCAATTATGGATTAAGAATAAATCCGGCTTTGGTAAAAGATGTAAAGAAATTTGCTAAATTAAAGTTTGTCGCAGGGGAAGTTGCCGGAAATGCACAATATTCTACACAGCCGTGGCCTTATTTTCCTTTAGGAATTGCAGAAAATGATAATCCGATAACGAAAAATATTAATCCTGTTAAATTTGAATTTCCGACTTCGATTGATACGCTGGGAAGAAAAAATATTAAGACCAATGTTCTCTTTGAATCTAGCGAAAGAACATTGCTGAAGCAGGTTCCGAATTATGTCAGCCTAGAGGAAATCAACAGCGTCGACAGTCTCGGACAAATGGAAAAACCAAGCACGCCTAAGATTTTTGCGGTTGCCTTACAAGGGAAATTTACTTCGGCTTACGCTTCAAGAATTGAAAGAAAATCGTATCCAGGCTTTAAAGCTTCAAGTCCTGAAAATAAAATGATCGTCATCGCAGACGGAGACGTCGGAAGAAATAAAGTCGTAAAAGGAAAACCGTTACCTCTGGGAATGGATGTCCTTACACAGGAACGTTTCGGAAACGAACAGTTCTTAAAAAATGCTTTAGATTATCTTTTGGATGACAGCAATCTGATGGAATTAAGAAACCGTAATATCGAAGAAAGACTTCTCGACCGATACCTGATTGGTGAAGAACGAAATTACTGGCAATGGTTTAATTTGCTGCTTCCTTTAGCCATTATTGGTATTTTGGGAGGATTGTTCTTCTGGTTGAGGAAGAGGAAGTTTGGATAGAAATAGAAAAAGAGAAGTGTGAGCTTCTCTTTTTTTGTTATTTAAGTTATTGTCTTTCTTGAATTTTAACAGGGTTTTGTCTTGCATCAAAAACATCACTAATTTCAATTTGGTTCTTTTCTTCGTTAAACCAATAAATGATTTTATAGTTTTTGTAAATCAAGTATCTGAAATTTTCTTTTCTTGATAAAAGCAATTCTTCCTTTTGTCCTATTTCTTGTTGAAAATCCAGAGTATTTGTCTTTTCAACAATTCCGATAACAAGATTTTTAGCAATTCTAGGACTCGCTTTTAATTTATAATAATCAAAGATGTTCCTTAATTGCTCTTTTGCAAAATCTGTCCAGAATATCTTTACTGCCATTGCTTAATTTCAGAAAGTAAATCATTCGACTCAATAACTTTGTCATTTTTAGAATCTTCTAATGATTGATCAATTCGTTTATTTAGTTCTTCAACTGAAAACGGTTTAGTATGATCTTCTTTATCTAATTTTGATAAAATATATTCCTCAATTTTCTCAAAGAAACTTTCGTCCTGAAGTTGAGCAAGATAGGTTATTAAATTTAATTTTCTGGTTTGAATATCCACGACTGATGTATTTGAATCAAAATTACAAATTAATTTTTAAAGAAAGGATCTCAATTAAACAACCTCCTAAACTCCCCCGGCGACTGCTTCACCTTTTGTTTAAACAACTTACTAAAAGACTGCGGATGCTCAAATCCCAATTCATAAGCAATTTCACTTACGGAGAGATTAGTTGTACTCAGGCGTTCTTTTGCGGTGTCAATGATTTTATTTTGAATATGCTGCTGCGTATTTTGTTGGGTATGAATACGAAGCAGACTTCCCAAATAATTGGGTGAAATATTCATCTGTTCAGCAATGGTTTTCACGGAAGGAATACCGTTTTCGATGAGATTTCCGTTTTCAAAATATTGGGAAAGAACTTCTTCAAATCTTGCCAGCAATTCGTGACTTGATTTTTTTCGCGTAAAAAACTGACGCTCGTAAAAACGTTCGGCATAAATCAGGAACAGTTCCAGTTGGGCAACAATCAGTTCCTGGGTGAATTTATCGATATTCGTCTGATATTCTTTTTCAATATTTTTAAAGAGGTCAACGATTATTTTCTCTTCCTTATCCGAAAGAAAAAGAGCTTCATTGATCTGATAGCTGAAAAATTCGTAAGATTTTATTTTTTTAATTAAAGAAGTTCCCCAAAGGAAATCGGGGTGAATCAGCAGTAAATATCCGGTTGGTTCCACTTCAACACCGGGCTTCATTTCAAGGCTCAAAAACTGAAGCGGAGAAACAAAACACAATACCCCGGAATCAAAATCATACTCCTGCTGTCCATAATTGAACTTAGCATTCACATTTCTTTTCAAGCCGATCGAATAGAAATTCTGGATCCATTTCAATTCGCTGTCGTCTACAGGATATCGTACTTTGCTGTAATCTATCAGACTGACCAACGGATGCTCAGGATTCGGAAGACTACAGAAAGCATGAAATTCAGAAATAGAATTAAAACGAAATGTCTGTTTCATAATGACTAAGTTATTAATTATTTTGAAATTAATTTTGGATGTAAAAATATTTTAGACTGAGATCCTTCGACAGGCTCAGGATGACACGTGTAAAACTTTGCGTCTAGATTAAACGGTTAGTATTAGCAGAATGTCATCCTGAGCCTGTCGAAGGATCTCTAAAGCTTTTTAAAAATTAAATCACAGTCGATAACGTAAGGCTTTCCCACTTATCGGCATCTCCTTTAATCGTAGCTATTTTAGTGTCTAAAAACTCTGATGCACCGCTTCCCAATAAGAAATGTACGGGCGGATTTTGCGCTTCACTGATCGTAATAATTGCTTCAGCGCCTTTTTCAGGATCGTTGGGCTGGTTTCCGTTAATTTCATCAAGATGGGCCTGCTCAGAATTTCTTGCCGCTTCATATTCCGGAATCGAGTTTTCGGGTGTTCTTACAGACTCTTTCGACAAGAAATCGGTTCTGAAATATCCCGGATAAACAACGGTTGCTTTTACTCCGAAATCTTTAGCTTCTTCTGCCAAAGCTTCTGTCAAGCCTGCCACAGCAAACTTTGTGGAACAATAAATTCCCCATCCCGGAAAATTTCCCGAATAACCTCCAATGGAAGAAATATTGAAAATATGTCCTGATTTTTGCCCACGAAGGTAAGGCATTGCGTTTCTGATCACATTCAGCGTTCCGAAAACGTTGACATCAAAATTGGCTCTTGCCTCTTTGTCAGAAAGTTCTTCCAATGTACCGAGCTGACCGTAACCGGCATTGTTCACCACGATATCCAATTGTCCGAAATGTTCAACTGTTTTTGCAATGGCAGATTTTACATTTTCATTATCCGTTAAGCTTACTTCAAGCGGTAAAAATACGTCCGATGCTTCTCCAATTTCAGAGATTAAAGCCTGTACATCTCTGGTTGTCGCGGCTACGCGGTAATTTTGTTCTAATAATTTTTTAATTAAAGCTAATCCTAAACCTTTTGAGGCTCCTGTTACGAACCATACTTTTTTTGTTTCCATTTTTAAATATTTTATTGTTGTTAATGATGGTACAAAGATGGGAAGATGCCGAATCGTAAAAGTAGCCCAATCAACGAATGATGTAATCGAATCGTGAATTTAAAATTTTGTCTGGTTTTCAGATCGTATAAAAACTTTTCTCCTGTCTGAACTTCCGACAACTCGAGCTTACATTGTTTTGAGCTGTCGGAAGTTCCGACAATGAAAATCCAAACAGATTGACACTTTCTGAATGTCCGACGAAGAAAATCGAAATAGGTTTGCTCTGTCGGAAGTTCCGGCGGAAAGAATTAATATAGTTTGAGACTTTCTGATGTTCCGCCGGCAAAAATTGACAGTAGTTGAGAGCTTCTGAAGCTCTGGATTATCGTTTTTTGTTTTTTAAAGAGCAATTTGATTACATCGAAAAGTTGTTTTTAATTTTTATTTGGAGCTTTTTGACTTCGTCGAATTGTAAATTTTTATTTTAAGGAGCAATTTGATTACATCGAACAGTTGTTTTTAATTTTTATTTGGAGCTTTTTCCCGCTTTCCGCACTCGCTATTTTGGGGATATTTTTTTCGGCTGCGGCGGCTTTGCCGCCGCAGCCGAAAAAAATACCCCGAAAATGAGCTCAAACAAAGCTTCAATCGGGGCTAGGGTTGCAGTCATTTATTTAAATAGTCAAATAACCACACCATTTGTCTTCCCGTAGGGATCTAAGCAAAATTTTAAATTAATCTGGAAAGATTCGAGCCTGGATCAATAAGAGAAAACAAACGATGTGGAAAATTGTAGTGATCAAACCTTATAGATTTTTAAAACCTATAAGGTTTAGTAATTGAAAAAAGATACTGGTAATAAAATGCCCAATTTACAAATGACAGAATTCACAATTACCAATTAACAATTCACCATCTTACCACGGACTAATTCCCGTTTCATCCTCAATATCATTGCTATAATATTGTCCGGACGGTGCACTGTCGTCAGTCAAAGTATGCTTAATGATAAAAGAAGCGGCACTTTCTACGGAACCCGGACCGCTGTGCGCATTGAAATCCGTTGCCGTATAACCTGGATCAATAACGTTTACTTTAAACGGCATTTCTCGTAATTCATACGCTAAAGCGATTGTGTAAGCATTTAAAGCGGATTTTGACGGTCCGTACGCCGCGTTTTTTACATGGTAATATTTCCAGTTCGGATCGCTGTGTAATGTTAATGAACCAAGCCCGGAAGTGATATTGCTGATTCTCGGGCTGTCCGATTTTTTAAGCAAATCTAAAAAAGCCTGAGTAACGCGAATTACACCAAAGAAGTTGGTGTCAAAAACATCTTGAATGTCTTTAACCGGAGTTTCAGTTGTCGTTTGAGGGATTACTCCCAGAATTCCGGCATTGTTGATGAGAATATCCAGTTTTCCCTGCTCGTTTTCAATACTACTTTTAGCTGCTGAAATTGAATCCGGATTGGTAACATCTATTTCTACCGCTTTAATATTCTGAAAGCCCTTTTCGGTTAATTCCTTTACGACTTGTTCACCGTTTTCAAGGTTGCGGCTTCCGAGGTAAACGAATAATCCTTTTTCTGAAAGTTGTTTTGCTGTTTCAAGCCCAATGCTTCTGTTGGCCCCTGTAATTAATACTGTTTTCATTTCTTTGTTTTAATTGATGATGTAAAATTCCGCCAATTAAACAAGAAACCATTTGCCATTTGGCAAAAAGAGAAATTTAACGGATATTTTTTCTGATTCTGCTTAAAGAAGACTGTGTAACGCCCAAATACGAAGCAATATACGAAAGCGGAATCCGATTGACAACAGTAGGATAGATCTCTAAAAATTTTAAATACCGTGTCGTCGCATCTTCCGAAACGAGCGGGCTTCTTCTTTCTACTTTTTGCATCAGCGCTCTTGAAATAATTTTATGTACAATCGCATCAAATCCAACAATCGTTTGTAAAAGCTCCAGCCAGTCTTTTCTTTGAAAAGCGATGAGCTTACAATCTGTAACAGCCTGAACATAAGCGCTCGAACAGATTTGATTATCAAAACTTTCCAGATCTACAACCAGATTATTTTCTTCAATGAAATATTTTGTGATTTCTTCACCCTGATTATTGTAATAGCAAACCCGGAGAATTCCATCTACAATGAATCCGACCTGCTTTGCAATTTTTCCGGCTTCAGAAAAATATTGATCCTTCGGAAGGTCAATTTCCTGAGCCTTGCTTGCAATAAAATCTATCTGTTGTTGATTGAGATTTCCAAACCTTAATATAAAATCAAATAATTCTTTCATGAATGCAAGTTAATGAATGTAAGTGTGGTGGCATTTGCCATTTGGTAAAAAGTGATCTGTTAAAATTTTCTTTTATTTCCACATTTCGGACAGAAAGTCGCTGTTTTCGTTCTATATGGTTTCCCGCAATTTTCGCAATTGGGACCATACATATCAATAAAATGGTGCATAATTGCATTAGGATTTGTTTCTTCAAAACCAGTTAAATCTTTATAATAATCGAGGAGTTTTTTGAAATTTTCCACAGTATGCTTTTTAGTTTTCTTAATTTCCTGAAAACCTTCTGTATATAATTGTGATGCAATGTTCCCTTCTTCCTCATCAAGCATAGGAACATCCATTTTACAACGCCAACAATATCTGATTTTCATAATTAAACATCCTTTATAAAATCCTCATACTCATAATAAAACCTTTCAAAACCATCCATTTTCTCAACAAAAAACTCGAAAATCTCCTGCCAGGTATTTTTATTAAAAATAGAAACGCCATGTTTTTCAACCCAGATTTTAGCGATAATTTTTCCGTTTTCCAGGGTAAAATATTCTTCTTTCTGAAAGTCTCCGATAAAATCTTTCAGAATATCTTCCAGAGACCAGATCTTCTCATAATATGCATTTCGGAAAACTTCATCCTTCATTTCTATATCTAAAGAAACTTCCGCTTTTTTGTTATCAGCATTAAATTTAAATGAAAAATCCTTGACTTTGGTATCATATAATAGCCATTTTCTTGGGAAAGACTTTCCAAAGGCCGTCCAAAACTCTTTTTTTAATTGTTGCGCTTCCTGTTTACTGAACATGGGACAAACTTAATCAATTAAGAGGAAAATCGCAAAATTAGAAATTGTGACTGAATACAAAAACTTAATATTTTCATATTATAAATCCTTAAAAATGCAGGTTTTAAAGACTTATTATTTGTGCAATTAGTGAAAAAAAACAGTATAATTTGTATTAAAAAAATATTCAAACTATTTTCTTAAATTTGCTGTAATGCTATCGAAAAAATCTCAATATGCTTTTAAGGCACTGTCATATCTCGTGGAAAAAAGGAATGACGGCCCGATTCTTATTTCCCAGATTGCGGAACACAAGAAAATTCCTTTAAAGTTTTTAGAAAATATCCTGCTTGAATTAAAAAAAGCCGACATCCTGGATAGTAAAAAAGGAAAAGGAGGCGGTTATTTTTTTAAAGAAAACCCTGAAAATGTGAAGCTTGCAAAGATTATTCGTCTGGTTAACGGCCCAATTGCGTTGCTGCCGTGTGTAAGTCTTAATTTTTACGAAAAATGTGACGACTGCAACGAAGAGCACTGTAGTTTACATGATGTGCTGATCGAAGTCCGAGATGCTTCACTTAAAATTTTAGAAGAAAAAACTTTACTGGATTTGATCGATTGATCTGATCCTTTTTTGAAATTATTAGTCCACTTATTTTGTGGGATAATGTTTTATTAAGATATTTGCATGATTTCAAATGAAATTGTAATGATTTTGATATGGTGATTTCAAATAAAGTTCAACTCAGGCTTAATATATTTTTTGCGACGGTTGCGGTATTGTTCATCGTGGTTTTTACTATGTATGAAGTCGGATATCTTGATGAGCTTTTAACCATTTTAGCAAAAGACAATTATATTTTTTACTGGATGCTTTTGGTGGGTTTTTTAGCTGAAATTATCGCCGGATCAATGGGAATGGGCTACGGAGTAATTTGTACGACGACCCTTTTATTCCTGAATATTCCGCCGCATATTGTGAGTGCAAGCATTCATTCTGCAGAAAGTTTTACAACGGCAGCGGGAAGCATCAGTCATATCAAGCTTAAAAATGTAAGCAAAAGTTTAGTAAAAAAACTAGCGGTCCCGGCAGTGATTGGGGCCATCCTCGGGGCTTTGGCACTGACTTATTTAGGTGAATATTATTCAAAAATTACAAAAGCAGCTATTGCTTTTTACACGTTGTATCTCGGGATTCAGATTTTATCGAATGCATTTAAGCCAAAACAGAATAAAGCATTAAAAAGGAAGACAAACCTCGTAAGATTAGGCATTATCGGTGGTTTTATCGATTCTTTCGCCGGTGGAGGATGGGGCCCGTTGGTGACAGGAACTTTAATTAAAAATGCTTTTACGCCAAGATTTGCGGTCGGAAGCTCAACAGTCGCCAAATTTATTTTAACCATAAGTGCTGCAATCACTTTCTTTTTTACATTAGGAATCCAACATTGGAATATAATTCTCGGACTTTTAATCGGCGGAATTATAACAGCTCCTTTTTCTGCAATGCTTACCGCAAAACTTCCTGTTAAAAAGATGTTTCTCATCATCGGAATTTTAGTCATCTTAATGAGCCTGATAACGATCTATAAATCAGTTTTTAAATAAAATTTTCTTCAATTGTGGAAAAATAAAAGAGATAAAAATATTTTCGGTTTTAAAAATATTTTACTTTTACGTCATAAAAAAATTATATGAATTTATATGTAGTTGCGCTTTTTAAATTTAATGAAAATTATCTGATGGAAGCAGTGGAACGTTTTCAGATTTTGGTAAGAGAAACCAGAAAAGAAGAGGGTTGCCTGCAATATGACCTTATTGAAGATAAAAATAATAAAGGTACTTTTTTTATGGTTGAATTGTGGGAAAGTGAAGAGCACCTGAACCGCCACAACGGGCAGGATCATCTTCTGGATTTCAGACGCGATGTCTCAAAAATGCTTGAAAGCTCAACACAAATTTATAAAGGATCGAAGATTTTGTAAGCTAATTTCTAATATCTAGCTTCTAACTTAAAATAAATGCTAAAAGGCTGTCCACAATTTGTGTGCAGCCTTTTATTAGAAAAAATAGAAAGTATTAAAATTTATTTTTGTGAATGGTCAAAAAAGTGAATTGTTAATCGTGAATATTCAATTTTTAAAATTTGACAACGAAGTTAATTCACATTTCACCATTCAATTTTTCACTTATTTCACTATTAATTTCTTCGTTTCTGTGCTTCCGCCGAAAGTGATTTTCACTAGATAATTTCCTGAAGGAAGCTGAGATAAATTTAAATCCTGTTTGTAAAAACCTGCCTGATTGGTCAATTCCGCTGAATACACTTTTTTACCCGATAGATCGTAAACTTCTACATGGCCTTTGTTGTTTACTTTTTCTTTAATATCAAATAAAACGGTAACGTGCTTATCAGCCGTAGTTGGATTCGGATAGATTCCGAAAGATGCTTTTTTGTTGGCAATATCAGTAACCCCTAAAACTGATGTTATATTTTTATATTTGAAATACATATTTCCTGTACCTGCGCCGCCATTTTGCGTAAAATACATCCTATAATAATCAGATCCCTGTTTTACATAATAGACGACATCGTTATAAACTCCGGTTGTGGGCTTCCAGGAGTGGCCGATGGTGGTAATGTTGTTGGAAAATGATCCTGAAACAGGAAGAGTAGCAGCAGCTGTTTCCTGAGTTTCCGGCTGTACTTTTGCCACGGAAATATTTGGGCTTTGGATCGCTCCGGACAGTCTGTACATCATAATTCCGCCGTAGAAAGTCCAGTATCTGGTGAACATTAAATCCCAGTTTGCTTTTGGCGGCTCAAGGTTGGCAACTTTATCTCCTGTTGTGAAAGAAAAATAGTTGAAAAACGCATCATCAGTACCATTGGCGATGGTTTTTGTCTGAGTGGCATCCCATGTTGTACCGTTCCATTTTGAATACTTGAATGTATAACCGCCGAAATAATCAGTGATCATAAATTTATAATAAGTGTTTGTGTTTAAGTATTTTAAAACAAAAATTACTTTTCCTTCAATATGGTGAGTTCCTGGGTTATAATCTCCCCATCCGTAAGACGCAGTTCCTTGTTCGAAGGCACCTTCCTGAAGAGTTGTCGTCTGATCCGGATTGTACAAAGCGTTTCCCCAAGATGCAATATTTGCGATATTAATAGCATCCCAGTCCGTAGAAACATTAGAAGCCTGATAGACTTCAACATTTTGCGCATCATTAATCCTTGTTCCGAAGCTCATGCTTGAATTTCTGTAAAATGCAATATCCCAAGCGTCTGCGGGTTGAGAAACAATATTATTAGCACTAAAATCAAAAAAAACTCGGTTCTGATAATTAGGCCCTGTTGTAAGGTTTACCGTTGTGTATCCGTTTGTATCTGTTTGAGCAATTACGGTTTGTTGCACGCTCAAAGCAAAGACTGAAGCAAGAAGTAGTTTTGTTTTCATTATATCTTAATGTTAGTTATTATTTAGAATGATTCTACAAAACTATTAAATTATTTTTAATTGTTCTAAATAAAAACATGACATTTGTCTTGTTTTAAATTTTAGTAAGTATCAAATATCAGATGTTTTTTAATAAAAAAAGCTGACTCATGAATTTCATAAATCAGCCTTTAAGATAAGCTTTAGTCTAATAAATCTTACTTTTTAATGAATTTTGATTTTATTACCGAACCTTCTGCAGTTTCAATAATAATATAATAAACGCCAGTCTGAAGAGCGCTTATATCAAATTTTTGTCCGTTTAATTTACCTTCGGCAACATTTTGCCCTAAAGCAGAGAAAATCTGGATGTTTTTCGGTTCTTTTTTAGCTACAAACTGTAATGCTGTGTTGTCAGAATTTACAGCAAATTTAACATTTTCTGATGATTTTGTTGTATCAGTTGTGCCTAATGAAGCAGTCGTGTTGTACACAACATTATCAATTTGTATCGCAACGTGAGCTGCTGTAGGGGTAAATCTGAATACAATATATTGTGAAGCTGAAGCAGGAATTGGAACGGTAATATTTTGAATTGCACCAACCGTAGATAAAGTTGTAGAATTTCCTACCGGCACAAATGTTGTCATATCAGCCGGATTAGAAGCCAGACCGACCTGTACGCTTCCTGGGCCAGGCGAAGGAGATGCAAGAGTAACGGTAAAAGATACGGATTTATCTCCTGAAGGTGCTACAATCTGAGGTGTAACTAAGTACGATGGGGCATTTGTATTGTTTCCGGAATAAGCCTGAATAGCTTTATTAGCATCCGTTGTAACGATCATTAATGGGGCAGGAGGAAAAGGCATTGGGTTTGCAGCCATTATTGTGCTCCATCCGTTTTGTGGAAAAGTATTATTACCGGAAGTAAAGCCGTCAAAATTTTCGTTGATCGTGGCTACTTGTGCATTTGCCGTAATAGCCGTAAGCATTAGAGTTCCAAGAAGTAGTCTTAATTTCATAACGTTATTTTTATTTAGAATTATTCCACAAAAGTAATAATTTATTTTTAATTGTTCTAAATAAAGCATTATATTTGTCGAAAATTTTTGCATCTATGAAGAAGAAAGTGCTTTCCATTCTCTCTTTATCCACTGTTTTTTGGATGAATGCACAGGAAAAAGATTCTCTTAATCAGAAAAAAATAGAAGAGATTGTCATCACAGGGCAATATATGCAGCAGTCAATTAATAAATCTATTTATAAAGTTGAAGTTATTGATGCGCAACAGATTAAGAATATGGCGGTTACCAATGTAGCGGAAGTTCTTAATCAAAATCTTAATATTCTTATTGAGCCGAATAGAGGAAGCGGTGATTCAAACGCGAATATCATGGGATTAAGCGGTGAATACACTAAAATTCTTATTGATAACATTCCTGTCGTAAGCGACCAGGGAATGGGAAACTTAGTCGATCTCACAAAAATAAATGTTAATAATATTGAGCGTATTGAAGTCGTAAAAGGCTCAATGGGTGTTGAATACGGAAATAATGCCGTTGCTGGTGTAATTAATATTATTACAAAGAAAAATTACGGTAAAAAATTCACAGCGCAGGCTTCTTTACAGGAAGAAACAGTAAATAAAGATTATGATTGGTTTAAAAAAGGAAATGGAAGACATATTCAGTTTTTAAATGTGGGATATAAAATTAATGACAGATGGTCGGTTTCGGCAGATATCAATCATAATGATTTTCAAGGATATAAAGGGAAATACGGCGGTTATAAATATTTCACCGAAAATAATGACGGAAACCGCGGATATGAATGGATGCCAAAAGATCAGCTGACGACAAATGGCGTAATACGCTATAATAAAAATAATACAAGCTTTTTCTATAAAGTGAATTTTCTTACGGAGAAAATTAATTCGTATAATCCGATTGTTGAAGAATTATATTTAGGCGCCGGCAATAGAACATACACTTCTAATGATACGGATTATACTACAAAAAGATGGATCCATCAGTTTAATATTCAGACAAAATTAGGCTCGAGAATCAATTACAGCGGTGATTTTTCATATCAGACCCAGGAAAGGGATTTTCAGGATTATAAATACGATGTTCCCAACAGACAAGAGCTTTCCAGAGGGCAAAATCAGACATTTTATAAATCTGAAGTCATGTATTCCAGAGGGATGTTCAGCAATTTTCTGGATAGTGAGAAAATTAATTTTCAATTGGGATATGAATTAGACCGTACAAAAGGCTTTGCCAGCAATATTGACGGAAATTTTGGGACAACCGGCGAAAATACAGACATCAACAGAATTATTTTTAATTATGCTAATTTTTTATCCGCAGAATGGAATGTAAACAGTTGGTTTTCATTGCGTCCCGGTGTAAGATTAGCCTTAAGTAACAAGTTTGATTCCCAATATAATTATTCAGTAACAGCAAGATTTAAAACCACTGAAAAGTCTGATCTCCGTTTCATTTTTGGTTCGGCAAACAGATTTCCGGTTTATGACGAATTATATACCATGAGGGTTGATTTCAACCATGATATAAGAGGAAATGAAAATCTTAAGCCCGAAACCGGCTATTCGGCAGGAATTTTCTGGGATTACAATACAAAATCTTCAAATGACTGGAAATTCAATTTCAGCGCTTCCGGAATGTACCTTGATGTAAAAGACAGAATTGTAGATGTTGTAATCAGCAACAGCCCGTTGAAGCTGACTTATTTAAACGTAGATAACTATAAATCAATCCTATTCGGAGGCGGGATAAACATAAGAAAAGGGGATTTTACCTTTAATACGGGAGTTTCGGTTGTTGGGATTTCACAGATCTTAAATACCGGGAATATCACCTCGCCCGATGATTTTAATTTTTATACTGAAGCCAATGTAGCCGCAAATTACACGCTGCCCTCCACCAAGACCTTATTTGCTCTTTATTATAAATATTCAGGAACTCAAAAACGATATACGCACCAGGCAAACGCCAGTGATCCGCAGGATCCGGGGCAATATGTTTTGGGTGAGCTCGGAGATTTCAGCATGATGAATTTTACAGTAAGCCAGCCGTTTTTTAAGAATCATTTTGAGATCAGTGCCGGGGTGAAAAATATTTTTGATGTCTCCAGCGTACGAAATACCATTCAGTCGGGAGACAGCCACAATGCTGCATCAGATCAACAGAACCTATTTTACGGCAGAAGCTATTTTGCCAGATTAAATTATAATTTTTAAAGATTTAAAAATGAAAAAAATACTTTTTTGCTTTTTAATAGGAGCTTCTTTTATTTCGCAGTCTTGTATTAATGATAACGAAGATCCTGTGATTGTTGCTCCTTCAGACGGCGCAAGGGTAGACCCTAATGTTGGCGGTGCTACACAGCCTAATCAGGTTTGGATTGATTTGGGAACTGATAATGAGACTGTTACTAAAAGAACAGATTGGGATCTTGCATTGTATTCGGGAAGTGCTTTTAAGGTAGTTTTAAATTCATCAATTATGATGGCTGCCGGAAAAATTCCCAATGCTACCAATATAGATCTGGTAACGGAAGCAAGCCTTACGACTTTGAAAGATCAGGTTCAGGTAGCTAATTTTAATCCGGCTAATGAGGCTTATATTGATGATGTAAACGGTAATTTCCCGGCAGGCTATACCGCAATCGGAGAAATAAAAGCAGACGATTCTGAAAATGGGATTTACCTTGTAAATATGGGGAAAGAAATCTTCACAGGAACTGTCGCAACCGGTTCTGTCGCGACTGGAGGAGACAGCAGAGGTTGGATGAAGGTACAGGTTGTAAGATTCGGAGACGGTTATAAAGTGAAATATGCAGAGCTTAATTCAACCACACATAAAGAATTAACGATTGCAAAAAATGCAGCCTATAATTATAATTTCATTAGCTTAAAAAATAATAAAGAAGTCACAATTCAGCCTGAAAAAAAGAAATGGGATATCTGCTTTACGGTATTTACAAACATCATTACAGGTGCCGGAAGCTATATTTATGCTGATTTTGTGAACGTCAATACTGTTGGCGGGGCCGGGGCGTACGAGGTAGTGGTGACTTCAGGATCTGGAGTTGAAGCTTACAATAATTTTAAAGCTTCGGATATCAATCAGTCTAAATTTATCTATAATGACCAGCGTGTTATTGGTGCAAACTGGAGAAATCCTGTTGGAACAAACGGTCTTGAGGTATATGGCGATCGTTTTTATATTGTTAAAGACGCGGAAGGCTTTTACTTTAAGCTAAGATTTACCAGATTAACGGATGCCGCGGGAGAAAGAGGAAGGCCTCAGTTCGAATACAAACCTTTATAAAATAAATCAAATAATAGTATATCATGAAAAAATTCATTCTTGCAGCTTCTGTGCTTGTTGCAGTGTACTCCTGCAAAAAAGAAGATGGTGCTAAAAAAGAAAATACAACAGAAGTAAGTTCTGAAGCTCCAAAATCTACTCATAAAATCGTTACACTTAATGGTGGAATTACAGAAATCGTAGCCGCTTTAGGTCACGAAAAAGAGATCGTAGGAACCGATGTGACAAGCACTTACCCGGAATCATTGAAAGCTACAGCTAAAGATTTAGGTCACGTAAGATCAATGACAATTGAGCCGATCATGGCGGTTTCCCCGACATTAATTTTAGCTTCTGACAAAGACATCAACCCTGAATTAATGAAAAAAATCCAGGAATCAAAAATTCAGACTGAAATTTTTAAACAGGAATTTACAGTTGACGGAACCAAGAAATTAATCGCTGACGTAGCAAAAGCAATCGGTAGCACAGATTATCAAAAATTGAATGATAAAATCGATGCTGATTTAAAACAAATCAAGCCCATCGCCAAAAAACCGAAAGTATTGTTCATCTATGCAAGAGGAAATATGCTGATGGTTTCAGGAAAAAACACACCAATGGCTGCTTTGATCGGTCTTGCAGGAGGTGAAAACGCGGTGAATGATTTCGAAGATTTCAAACCTTTAACACCGGAAGCCGTTGTAAAAGCAAATCCTGATGTTTTATTCTTCTTCACAAGCGGTTTACAAGGTGCCGGAGGAAATGAGGGCGCCCTAAAAATGCCTGGCGTTTCGCAGACAAATGCAGGTAAAAATAAGAGAATTATTGCAATGGACGGAGGCTTGGTTTCAGGTTTCGGACCAAGATTAGGAGAAGCTGCCGTAGGATTAAACAAACTTTTAATTGAAAACACAAAGTAAACTTTACTTTTACATTATAATAAGTGCCATACTGCTGATTATCATTGCGGTATGGTCACTTAATACTGGCGTTTATGACTTTGGCGGTCAATCCGCATTTGAAGTTTTAAGGAAAGTAATACAGGGAGATTCCGATTTATCTTTAAGTGATAAATATGTGGTTTGGGACGTTCGTGCCTCAAGAATTATCATGGGAATCCTCATCGGAAGCATGCTCGCTGTTTCGGGAACCAGCTTACAGGGATTGTTTAAAAATCCTCTGGCAACGGGAGAAGCGATTGGTCTTACCTCAGGAGCAACATTACTGGCGGCAATTGCGATTGTTTTAGGAGGGCATTTTAAGCAATATCTTCCTGAAATGGTGCAATTTTCACTCACAGGAATTTCTGCTTTTTTAGGAGCTTTACTGGCCATGATGCTCGTGTACAGAATTTCTACAAGTGTAGGAAAAACAAATGTCGTCATGATGCTGCTGAGCGGAGTCGCAATTACATCAATCGGTTTTTCAATTACAGGATTTTTAATTTATATATCTAAGGATGAGCAGCTAAGGGATCTTACATTCTGGAATATGGGAAGCCTTGCCGGAGCAACATGGACGAAAAACGCAGTGCTGGCAATTGTTTTAACCGTTTCCTATATTGTTATACTCCCAAAAGGGAAAGCTTTGAATGCCATGATGTTAGGCGAAAGAGACGCACAGCATTTAGGAATTAATGTTGAAAAATTAAAAAGACAGATTATAATCATAACTTCTTTGATGATAGGTACTTGCGTGGCGTTTTCAGGAACAATCGGCTTTGTCGGCCTTATTGTACCCTATATTTTAAGGCTTTTATTTAAATCAAATTATACCTTTATTTTACCGTTGTCAGCGATCTTAGGAAGTGTGTTACTGTTAATTGCCGATACCTTCAGCAGAAGTATTGTCGCACCCTCGGAGTTGCCGATCGGTATTTTAACTTCAGTGATAGGAGGCCCGATTTTTATTGCTATTTTAATTAAGTTTAAAAAATCACTTTCATGATTAAAGCGCATCAAATCAGTTATAAGCATAAAGAATTTCACATTCTGGATGGTATTGATGTTCATTTGGAATATGGTGAATTTTTGGCAATTGTCGGCCCAAACGGAGCCGGAAAATCAAGTTTACTGAGTGTTTTGGCGAATGAAATAAAATCAGCACAGAATATTTTGTTTAAAAATAAAGACCTGAATAATTGGGAAATAATAGAGTTATCTAAAAATAAAGCAAAATTTTCACAACACAACAGCAACGATATTCCTTTGGAAGTGAAAGATGTCGTTATGATGGGCCGTTATCCGTATTTCGATGCCCAGCCAAGAAAAGAAGACCTTGAAGCCATGAATAATATGATGTATGAAACAGATGTTTTTCATTTAAAAGACAGAGAATACAATACATTGTCGGGTGGAGAAAAACAGCGTGTTCACCTTTCGAGAGTCATGGCGCAACTGCAGAACGAAATTGCCCACAAACTGCTTTTCTTAGATGAACCATTGAATAATTTAGATATTAAACATCAATATAAAGCTTTAGATATTATTAAAAATTTCACTAAAAAGGCCAATTCAGCTATTGTTGTTCTTCATGATCTGAACTTAGCCGCACAATATGCAGATAAAATTTTATTAATGAAATCAGGAAAGGTTTCCGCTTATGGAACACCACAGGAAGTTTTTACTGCTGAAAATATCAGCGCAGCCTACAATTTTCCCTGCACCATCTGCGATCACCCGATCACCCATAACCCAATGATTATTTTTGGATAATATGGAGTAAATCACCGAAATGCAGGAAGAAGTGAAAATTAAAACCGGAAATGAAACAATAACAAGAAATTATACAGTTTTAACCATAAAAAAATAAAATAAATGAGCACATTAGTAAACGATCTAAAAGGAAAATGGGAAGCTCTTAAAGCAGAAAATCCACATGTAAGAATAAGAAATGCAGCGGTAGAGCTTGGTGTAAGCGAGGCTGAATTATTATTAACAAACCTTGGGGAAGGCGTAACGGCCCTGAAGCCCGAGTTTCAAAACATCCTGACTGAAACTGAGCAGTTAGGAAAAGTGATGGCACTTACACGCAACGACGAATGCGTTCATGAGAGAAAAGGAACTTACCTGAACGGAGATTTCAGCAGCCCGCATGCGCAGCTTTTTGTAGGTGAAGACATTGATTTGAGAATTTTCCTTAATCACTGGAAATTTGCTTTTGCTGTGGTTGAAGGTGATAAAAAAAGCCTTCAGTTTTTCGGAAAAGACGGTTTGGCTTTACATAAAATTTATTTGACAAAAGACAGCAATGAGGCTGCTTTTGATATTATTGTTGAAAAATTCAAGGCTGAAGATCAAAATCAGGCTTTTGAATTTGAAGCAGCTGCCCCAAAAGCTCCTGAAAAAGCTGATTCCGAAATCGATTCTGAAGGTTTTAAAAAAGCATGGACAGAATTGAAGGATACGCACGATTTCTTTATGATGACAAGAAAATTCGGAGTAAGCAGAACCCAGGCGTTGAGATTGGCTCCGGAAGGTTTTGCTACAAAAATTGATAACGCAAAAGTGGTAAATGTTTTGGAAGATGCTTCTGAAAAGGGCCTTCCGATCATGATTTTTGTCGGAAACAGAGGAATTATCCAAATCCACACGGGAGAAATAAAGAAAACACTTTGGCACCAGCAGTGGTTTAACGTAATGGATCCTGATTTTAATTTACACCTTGATGTAACGAAAATTGCAGAAGCCTGGATTGTCAAAAAACCAACCGAAGACGGTGAAGTTACAGCTATTGAAGTCTTCAACAAAGAAGGTGACTTCATCGTGCAGTTCTTCGGAAAAAGAAAGCCCGGAATTCCTGAATTACGAGAGTGGAAAGACCTTGTAGCAGAATTGGGAAAATAAATAGTTAGATGATTTTAGAAGGCCGTTTTGTTTTTTGCAGGGCGGCTTTTTTTTCATTTAAACACAATTAATACAAATATTTTCTCACTAATCACACTAATTTTTAAAGCTATGTTTACTATTATTTGTGATATTTGTGAAAACAATTCGTGACATTAGTGTTTAAAAAATTCATTAAATAAATAAAAATGAAAAATATTTTCTTAGCCATATTATTGATAAGTTTCAATGTTATCAATGCTCAAAACTTTAAAGCCTATCAATTTTATGATCAAAAAGGAAAGGAAATTAAGACCGATAAATTAATCAAAGAACTGGCTGAATACGATGTTGTTTTCTTTGGTGAAAATCATAATAATTCCATCAATCACTGGCTGCAGCTTAAAATTACGGAAGCATTGTTTGAAAAGAAAAACGGACAGCTTATTTTAGGAGCCGAAATGTTTGAAAGAGATAATCAGCCTCCATTAAACCAATATTTGGACGGGAAATTTGATGCTAAAACATTGAAAGACTCTGCCCGTTTATGGAATAATTATACCACAGATTACAAGCCGTTGGTTGATTTCGCTAAAGCTAAAAAACTGAATTTTATAGCAACCAATATTCCCAGGAAATATGCTTCCCAGACCGCAAAAGAAGGCTTGGAATCGTTGAAAAACTTGCCCTCAAAAGAGAAAAATTACATCGCTCAATTGCCCATAAAAGTAACGCTGGAAACTCCCGGTTATCCTGAAATGAAAGCCATGATGGGAGATCATGCAGAAGGAACAAAGGTCATGAATTTTATCTCGGCACAAGCTATAAAAGACGCAACAATGGCCGAATCTATTCTGAAAAATTTTCAGGTTGGAAAAACTTTTATTCATTATAACGGAAATTATCACAGCAAGGAATTCGGTGGAATTTATTGGTATATCAAACAGAAAAACCCAAACCTGAAAATGGCGGTCATTTCTGTTTTTGAATCGGAAGATCCTGAATTAAAAGTTCCTGAAAAAGAGTATATTCCAACTAATTTTAATCTGATCATTCCGAGTGATATGACGAAGACTTTTTAAGGTTTATAATTTATGATGAAGGCTTCGGATCCGCTCAGCCCTCACATTTTAAATCACATTAATTATATTTGTAAAACATTCATCAGAAAATGAAAAAACTATCCCTTTTATTCATACTTTTCGTTGGTATAATTAATGCTCAGAAATTAACTTCTGCCGAAATTGCAATCATTAATCAAGGTGATAAAAATTCAGCGTTGCCCATTTTTCAGACAACCGATGACAATCAGCATAAAACACTTTTAACCCTTTCCACGGAAATTGATCCTGCAGATCCGAACACTGTAACTTTGGTTAAAAGAATGAAAGAATCTCTCTTGTCAACCGACGGCGGAGTAGGCATTGCTGCGCCACAAGTCGGAATTAACCGGAAAATTATTTGGGTGCAACGTTTTGATAAAGAGGGTGAACCGTTAGAATATTTTATCAATCCTGTAATTGTGTGGAGATCCGAACTACAGAATCTTGGTCCGGAAGGTGATTTATCAATTCCTGATTTTAGAGACCAGTTTTACAGAAGTAAGGTCATTCAATTGGAATATATTGACTTAAAAGGTCAGAAGTATTCAGAAATTGTAGAAGGCTTTACAGCCGTGATTTTTCAGCATGAAATTGACCATCTTTTCGGGATTTTAATTTCAGATAAAAAAGAAAAAGAGAAAAATGATTCTTATTTAAAAGTTGATGCTTTTAAGAAAAGTGATTCTAAGATGAGATAATTAAAGAATTTTAGAAAAATAAATACTGTATTTTAGCTCCCTTAATAAAGCAGACAGTTTAAGACTATTATTCTCATTTTTTAAGATAAATTTATCTGATATTACTATCTTGATTTTCTAATTTTAATATTTCAGATGTTATATAATGAATTTTAGCATTTTCAGGATCATTGAATTTACTTGAAAGTAATTTTGCGTAATAAAAATGAGCTTGTGAGAATTTTGGGTCTATTTCTAAAGCTTTTTCAAAAAATAATTTAGATTTCAAAATATCTTTTTCAAAATTTAATATTCCTAATCCTATATACGGTTGTGTATATAAATTATTAAATTTAATAGCTTCATTATAATAATGTTCAGCTAAGATTTCATTATCCATTTGTTTCATGTAAAAATTCCCAATATTATTCAATGTAATATGATCTTTAGGATTTATTTTTAATGCTTCTTTATAATGAAATTCGGCTTGATTAAAATCTTTAAACTCATGAATTAGTAGTACAGCAAAATTGCAATGAGCTTTAAAATTTTCTGAATTTAGCCTTAAACATTCTAAATAATTCTTTTTCGCTGCGTCAAAATTTTTAATTTTTGTATGAAATACAAATGATAAAGAATAATATATTGAATAAAGTTCTATATTACTTTCATTAGGTGAATAGTATTTTAAAGCTTCTTCATAATGAAAAATTGACTTAGAATAATTATTCATTTCGACTAATAAATTTGCGTAATTTGCGTGAGCTACCGAACACGTATAGTAATATTCTAAACTTTTCAAATAATTTTTCTCAGCTTCATCATAAAGTTTGTACTTTTCATGTTGAAGAAGAGCTAAATTTGTATAAGCAAGACTAGATTCTTGTGTATCTATTTCGATAGCCTTTTTGTATTCAATAATTGCTTCATCTATTAAACCTTGATTTTGTAAACAAATTCCTAGATTATTATAAATAATAGGATGTTTATTTTTTTCTAAAAGTTTATTAAATAGTAATTTTGCTTTTTCATATTTTGATTCATTAAGTGCAATATTAGCTTTTAAAAAAATAAAGCTTTCCTGATTAGGATTTTTTTCTAAAAGTTTATCGATTTCTATTTCTCTTTCTAATAAATCTTTAATTTGAGAAATTCTAATTATAAGATTTATTAAATCGTCTTTTAAAATTCCAATGTGTTCTAATAAAGGTTGATAATTTGCATTGTCGAGTTCTTGAAAACTTTTACAGTTAAGCTGTGTTATTGTTTGTGTAAAGATGTCGATAGAATCTCTTATCTTACTATAATCTCCAATTGTCTTAATGATTTCTTCTGTATTAGATAAGTTGTTAAGACTTTTAAGTTTAATATTTAAATCTTCAATTCTTTTTTCCCAATTTTTGATGAGATCGATGCGATCTTCAGCCTTAAATAATTTTGTGTTAGGTAGTATGACAGGTAAAATTTTTTTTGAAAACTCTTGTTGGTTTGTTATTATTTCTAAAACTTCTCTCATACAGTTGACAGAATTTAAATAACTATTACTTATTAATAACAATGCATAATCTTCATTTTTGATTCGTTTCATAAAATCAAAGATGTTATCTTTATATTCCAATTTAACATCTCTGACAATTTTTATACCTGAACAATTTAAATCATTTTCAATTTTATCAGCGACTTCAAAGTCTTGCCATGAATATGAAATAAAAATGGTTTTTTCAACTTTTGATTGGTTCATTTTATTTAATAGCTTTATTATTATTGCTTTTAAATCTATTATTCACCAATTCCGCTTCAAAAACATCCGCAAAATGCTTTCTGATTTTGGCTTTGATATCTTCCATTTCTTCGGGAGTCAAGTCTCTTTCAAGCTCTCTTTTTAAAGAAGTCACCTGCTTATCTTTGATTCCGCAAGGGATAATATACTCAAAATACCGCATATCAGTGTTTATATTCAATGCAAAACCGTGCAATGTTACCCAACGGGAAGCTTTTACACCCATCGCACAGATTTTTCTGGCGTAAGGCTTTCCAACATCCAGCCAAACGCCTGTTTCTCCGGGAGAACGCTCACCTTTAAGGCCGTATTCATTAATTGTCCGGATGATTACTTCTTCTAAATTTCTCATATATTTATGAATATCCGTGAAGAAATTTTCAAGATCTAAGATCGGATAACCAACAATTTGCCCGTAACCGTGATAGGTGATATCGCCACCACGATTGACTTTCACGAAGGTTGCATCAATTTCTTTTAACTGGTCAATTCCGGCCAGCATATTTTCTTCATGGCCGCTTTTTCCTAAGGTATAAACGTGAGGATGCTCTACTAAAAGAAAATGGTTGGGAGTTGTAATATGTTGTTCAGCAGGTAGTTCTCGATTTTTAATTTTGATGTCGATGATATCTTTCATCAGTTTTTCCTGATAATCCCAGGATGGCTGATATTCTTTTATACCTAAATCTTCGAATTCTACTGCTTTATTTTGATTTGTATTCATACCATTTTTTGATATACAAATTTAGTGATTTTTATGCTCTTATGGAATGGACAAAATCTATAGCTTTTTTCTTCCAATCTCTATTTTGTAGTAAAATATTCACAAAGGCAGTTCCGATGATTCCGCCGTCTGCTTTTTCGGTGACGTTTTCAAAATCCTGCTTTGATTTAATTCCAAAACCGATCATTACGGGGTTTTTTAAAGGAAGAGATGCTAATTTTGAAAGGTAGTTTTCATTTTTAAGTACTGTATTTTCATTTCCTGTTGTGGATGAAGAACTTACAGCATATAAGAACCCCGAACTCAGAGCATCCAAATACAAAATCCTTTCATCAGAAGTTTCAGGAGTTACCAAAAAAGTGAAATTCAGAGTGTATTTTTCTAAAATTTTCTGGTAATTTTTCTCAAATTCAATGGGCGGAAGATCAGGGATAATCAACCCAGAAACCCCGATTTCGGAACATTTTGCACAGAATTTTTCGAAGCCAAAACTCAAAACAGGATTAATATATCCCATTAAAATAACCGGAATTTTGATTTCATTTTTAATTGATTGTAATTGAGAAAAAAGTTTTTCAATTGTCATTCCGTTTTTTAACGCCAGTTCGTGGGCTTTCTGAATGACGGGTCCGTCCGCAACGGGATCAGAATAAGGCATTCCTATTTCCATCATATCAGCTCCGGAATCCTGTATTAATTTTATAATATCGAGAGTATCTTCCAGTTGCGGAATTCCTGCTGTGAAGTAAATGTTTAATTTTTTCATTTAAATTATTTAAAATTAAAGGAAAATAAATTTCTAGATTAAAAATTTTCTTTTCTAAAAGTCTTTGAAATAACAAAGTTGTTTTGATGTCAAATATGCGATCCGGCTTGAACGGAGCTCTTTTTATGAAGCAAAGCGCAATAAAAAAGCGGGAGTGGAAGACGGAATTTATCGCCCAAATATTATTGCAAATTCTTCAGATACGTTTCCATATCTTTATCGCCGCGGCCGCTCAGACAAATCACAATAATATCATTTTCATTAAATTTTTTCTTATCCAAAACCGCAAGAGCATGAGCACTTTCCAACGCCGGGATGATGCCTTCCAATTTTGTCAGCTCAAACGCAGATTTCAAAGCTTCGTCATCATTAATACTGAAAAATTCGGTACGTTTTTCTTTATATAAATGAGCATGAAAAGGCCCGATTCCCGGATAATCCAACCCGGCAGAGATTGAATGCGGCTCGATAACCTGACCGTCTTTTGTCTGCATTACCAAGCTTTTGCTTCCATGCAAAACGCCCAAAGTTCCCAGAAAAGTGGTCGCCGCCGATTTCCCGGAATCAACACCAAAACCGCCCGCTTCTGCAGCGATGAGTTGTACGTTTTTTTCATTCACAAAATGGTAGAAAGCTCCTGCTGCATTGCTTCCGCCACCAACACAGGCGATTACAAAATCAGGGTTTTCTCTTCCGATATGCTCGTAAAGCTGTTCTTTAATTTCTTTTGAAATGATACTCTGAAATCTCGCCACCAGATCAGGAAAAGGATGTGGGCCAACCACACTTCCGATCACATAATGAGTTGTTGTTGAGTTGTTTATCCAGTCTCTTAATGCTTCGTTTACAGCATCTTTCAATGTTTTTGAACCTGAAGTTGAGGGGATAACTTCAGCACCCAACATTTTCATTCTTGCGACATTCGGAGCTTGTCTTTGGATATCAATTTCTCCCATATAAACGATACATTCCAAATTAAGCAAAGCACACGCCGTTGCTGTTGCTACCCCATGTTGACCGGCACCTGTTTCTGCAATAATTCTACTTTTCCCCAGTCGTTTTGCCAATAGAACCTGTCCCAAAGCATTGTTGATTTTATGAGCTCCGGTATGGTTGAGGTCCTCTCTTTTTAAATATATTTTTGTGTTATATTTTTTACTTAAATTTTTAGCAAAGTAAAGAGGAGTTGCGCGTCCAACGTAATTTTTTAATAAATCCTGATATTCTCGTTGAAAATCTTCCGACTCGATAATTTCAAGATAATTCTTCTGCAGCTCTTCTACATTTGGATACAGCATTTCGGGAATGAAAGCACCTCCAAACTCGCCATAATATCCGTTTTTATCAGGGTTTTTATAATTCATTTTACAATTTTTAAATGTTAAGAAAGAGTCCCGAAGGGACGATTTAATACAGGATTGGATGTAATCCAATTAAACATATATCGAACAATCAATCCCATAAATATTTCTCATCATATTTAATTCTATGTTTTTCTAAAATTTCGAGCAATTCATCTTTAAAACTTTGTTGTTGATGTTGTTTCCGTTGATTCTTTATATAATTAATCGTCGGGAAAATATTTTTTTCACTGACAGAAAAAGCTCCGTACCCTTCCTGCCAAAAGAAATCTTCATATTTCCTTCCCTTTGTTTTTATCCATTTTGATGAATGTGCCTTAATTTCCTGAACCAATTTCATCAAAGCTATCTTTCTGGAAAGTAAGCAGAGAATATGAATGTGATTATCTGTTCCTCCAATTTGCAGGGCTGTGCTCTCAAAATCTTTACAAAGTATTGCGATGTAGGCAAATAATTCTTTTTCAATACTTTCATCGATAAAATCTTCCCTATGTTTTGTGCTAAAAATAATATGGACGTAGTTTTTTACTAATGATTGTGGCATCTGTTGTGTTTTTTTATAATTGGACTGCATCCAATCCTGTATTAAATCGTCCCTTCGGGACTCCTTTTTATATGTATTTTTTAAATTCTCTTATTTTATTAACATCTTTAAAACCTGCTTCAATTTCAAATTTTGAATTGATATCTAATGCAAAAGGTTTTTGGGTTAAAATTTTAATTTGATCGATATTTTCATCTGAAATTCCGCCGCTTAAAAAATAAGGAAGAGGAATTTCAATTTCGTTTAATAAAGTCCAGTCGAATTGTTTTCCTGTTCCTCCGAACGCTTTTGAATCGGTGTCAAACAGAAAGTAGTTGCTGGTTTTGAGTTGCTGGTTGACTTTTTGTTGAATTTCATTTCCTGCTTCTAACGTCCGGTTTCCAATCCTTATAACTTTGATAATTCCCGTTTCCGGTTTTAATTTTTCTCTTAATTCTGAAATAAAATTTTCGTCTTCATCGCCATGAAGCTGTATAAAATTCAGATTTGCTTTTCCTGCTATTTCTATAATTTTATCTAATTCTTCATTCACAAAAACTCCAATTTTTCCCTTATGGTTTAGTTTTGAAATATCTTCCAGGCTCAGATGATTTAAAGCATATCTTGGTGACTTTTCATAGAAAATGAATCCAAGAAAATCTGTTTCCATAGAAATTAATTCATGGATTTGATCAATTTGTGTTAAACCGCAGACCTTTAACTTCATAATACAACTTTTGTGAATTCTTCGAAAGCTTTTGCCGGATTTTCATTTTTCATGAAATATTCGCCCATTAAAAATCCGTCAAATTCTTTTTCTTTTAAATAATTAAAATCTTCAATAGAATAAATTCCGCTTTCGGCAACTGATAAAACACCTTTCGGAAGAAGATTTTTTAAATTGACGGAATGTTGTAAATCAACTTTAAAATCTTTTAAATTTCTATTATTAATTCCTACTAAATCAATTTTTTGGTTAAAATGTTTCAGTTCATCTTCAGTATGAATTTCCAGTAAAACCTCTAATCCTAATTCATGCGAAAATTCCGTAAATTCCTGAACCTGACTGGGAGAAAGACACGCAGCAATCAACAAAACGACATCCGCCCCGATGCTTTTTGCTTCATACAGCTGATATTCATCGATTATGAAATCTTTTCGCAGAATAGGAATATTGATATAATTTCTTACATTTAAAATATCCTGAAAACTTCCTCCAAAAAAATCTTTATCAGTAAGAATTGAAATTCCGCTTGCTCCGTATTTTTCATAGGCTGAAACCACTTCCAAAGAAGAAACTTTATCATTAATAATTCCTTTTGAAGGGGATTGCCTTTTAAATTCGGCAATAATTCCGTTTTTATTTTTTATGGATTCTTTTAATGAAAAATTTTCTCTTTCAAAAAAGGCTGATTTTTTTAAATTTTCAATAGAGATTTTTGATTTTGAGAAAGTTATTTCTTCTTTTTTTCTTTCTGTAATTTTATCTAAAATTGTCATTTGTATCTGTGTTTTTTATTTATATTGTCATTTCGAATGAAACGTAGTGGAGTGAGAAATCTATTCTATTGTTTCATTTAAAAAGTCCCAATTTGGATTAAAATTATTTATTAATTTATCTTTTTTTATTCTTGAATAGCCTTTAATTTGTTTTTCTCGAGCAATTGATTGTTCAACATCCTGAAAATGTTCATAATAAATTAGATAAAAGCATTTATATTTTGTTGTGAAATGAAATTTATCTTCTACTACGGGATTTTTATTCCAATATAATCTGGTTTTTAAATCGTTTGTTATGCCCTATATAAAGAACTGTTTTATGATGATGTTTAAAATAGATTCTTCACTCCACTGCGCTTCGTTCTGAATGACAAGACAGGAAATAAAAATTCATTTATAACTGATAATTTTAATCTATTCCAACAGCAATTCCAGGCTTTTCAATGCTTTCCCGCTTTGCAGACTTTCCTTAGCCAATAAAAGGCAGTCATCATAACTCCCAAATTTATTAGTGTGATGAAGTGCGACTGCGGCATTCGCCAACACAACAGAATTTTGTTGTTTTGTTCCTTTTCCCTGTAAAATATTCATGAAAATTTTTGCTGTTTCCTGAGTTGTTTCGCCCGCTTTTATACTTTCAGGGGTAATGGAATCAAAGCCTAAATCTTCAGTTGAATAAACTTCTTCACCCTTTTTAGTGATGATTTTAGTGTCATGAGTTAAGCTGATTTCGTCATATCCGTCTAAGCCATGAACTAAAATAAAGTCCCTATTTTCTTTCTGCAGGAGATATTGATAAATTCGGGCGATCTCTAAATTATAAACTCCGATCATTGAAAACTGAGGCTTCGCGGGATTGACTAACGGACCAAGCAAATTGAAAAAAGTTCGCAATCCCAAAGATCTTCTCAGAGCGCCGACCGATTGTAAAGCGGGATGAAAATAAGGCGCATGGAGAAAGCAGATATTGGTTTTTTCGAGGTCTTTATTCAACATTTCGGAATCATTTTTAAAAATATAGCCTAATTCTTCCATTATATTTGACGATCCGGTAATGGTTGAAGCTCCGTAATTTCCGTGTTTAACCACCTTCTGGCCGGCTCCGGCGACCACAAAGCTTGCCAGCGTTGAAATATTGATCGTATTTTTTCCGTCGCCTCCGGTTCCGACAATGTCTATAGCATCATTCGTTTCTAAAATTACGGGAATTGCCATCTGTAAAAGAGCCTCCCGGAAACCTTCCAGCTCTTTTAGCGTGATATTTCGCATCAAAAAAACGCTTATAAACGCGGTAACTTCAATAACATTGAATTTATTTTGGGCAATTTCAATCATAATTGCTTTTGCCTCAGATTTAGACAAAGTATGATGATTAAAAAGATATTGTAATATTTCCTTCATTTGTATAGTTTTTATAGATAATAAACACCCTTTTATTTAATTTAAAAGAAAGTTTCTAATGATAATTTCTCCGTCAGGTGTTAAAATACTTTCAGGATGAAATTGGACGCCGTGCACATCATATGTTTTGTGCTGCAATGCCATGATCATTCCGTCTTTGTCTATTGCTGTGATTTCCAGCTCGTTTGGAAAATCTTCCGGATTTACTGCCCAACTGTGATATCTTCCGACTTCCATTCCGGAGGACAGATTTTTAAAAATTTTAGTATCATTTTTTACAAAGTCTGCGGAAGTTGCCACCCCGTGAAAAATTTCAGAAAGATTAATCAGACTTCCTCCAAAAGCTTCTGCAATCGCCTGCTGACCAAGACAAACTCCCAAAATACTTTTTGTGGGCGCATATTTTTTAATCAAATCTAATAAAATACCCGCTTCTTCAGGAATTCCCGGGCCTGGGGAAAGGATAATTTTATCATATTTTGCAATTTCTTCCAAAGTAATTTCATCGTTTCTGATTACGTCCACTTTTTCATTTAAAATCCGTTCTATAATCTGCACGAGATTATAGGTAAAGCTGTCATAATTATCAAAAACTAAAACTTTAGTTTCAGGATTTGTATGTTGTATATTATTGTTCATTTTTTTAATTTTAATGATTATAAACCAGTTTTTCTGCTTTTTCAACAGCTTTTTTCAGTGCATTTAATTTGTTGTTAACTTCCTGCAACTCGCTTTCGGGATTGGATTTTGCAACCAAGCCTGCTCCAGCCTGATAATATAAGGTGTTGTTTTTACTTAAAAATGTGCGGATCATAATGGCCTGATTGCATTCACCATTTAAACCGATGATTCCGATGCAGCCTCCGTAATATCCACGCGAATCTTTTTCATATTGATTGATTAACTGTAGCGCTCTATGTTTGGGAGCACCACTCAAAGTCCCTTGCGGAAAGGTTGTGGCAACCATTTCAAACGGATTGGTTTTTTCGGGTAATTCTGCAGTAACCTCGCTTACCATATGAATAACGTGTGAAAAAAGCTGGATTTCTTTTAATTTGGTAACCGTCACATTTTTTCCGATTTTCCCTAAGTCATTTCGGGCCAAATCGACCAGCATGGTGTGTTCGGCATTTTCTTTAGCATTGGCTTTTAATTCTTCAACAGACTGTAAATCAGTCTCAAAATGCCCGGTTCTTTTAAAAGTTCCGGCAATCGGATGAATAATTGCTTTGTTATTTTTTATAATTAACTGACTTTCAGGGCTTGATCCGAATAATTTATAATTTCCGTAATCAAAAAAGAATAAATAGGGTGACGGATTGATATTTCTCAAGGCACGGTAAACATTGAATTCATCACCCTGGAATTTCTGTTCAAATCTTCTGCTCAGCACCAATTGAAAAACATCGCCTCTCATGCAGTGTTTCTGCGCAGTTTCTACCAATTTGATGTATTCTTCATCCGTAAGATTCGAAGTTTCTTTTCCGTTTTTTTGGAAAGGATAAATGACGGAATTTTGATTTTTAATGATGCTTTCAAGCAAATATAACTCGGATTTTACATCTTCAAGCTGATTTTCAATAATATGCATTTCATCATTATAATGATTGATCGCAATGACATATTGGTACAACCTGTAGCGGAGAATCGGGATTTCAACTTCCGGACTTTGTGGTTTAAATTTCACATTTTCAAAGAATTGTACCGCTTCAAAACTCGTATATCCGAAAAGGCTTTGAGCCGTTTGCTCTACAGGATCATCTGTTTTTTCACATTCAAAAATATTGGTGAAATTTTCAAAAACATCCGCAATTTTATGTTCGATAATGAATTGTCTGATAGGCTCTTGTCTGGGAAGCTTTATTTCAAATTCATTTAAATTCTTAATTTCGATACCTGCAACAGCGTTGATAGCGATAAATGAAAAATTATTGTCAATATTTTTAGAATCAGCACTTTCCAAAAGAATGGTATCCCTGAATTTGTCACGGATCTGTAAATACATATTCATCGGGGTTTGAAGGTCACCCAATGTTTTTTTGGAAACGGTTTTTATTTTTATCTTTTTGTTAAACATTTGTAGTTTTATTATAGATGAATTTATAAATAAAAAAGACTTTAACGAATTTCGTCAAAGTCTTGTATATATTTTGAATATTATTTCTGCTGATTAACAACATGACAATACCTCCAGACCCGACGAAGAGTTTGAAAGCCACCACCAATTATTGTTGTTCATTGTAAACATGTGACAAATGTAGAAATTTTTTTTATACAAAAACAAATAATTCTGAAATTAAAAAAACTTAAAATCTTTTATTTTTTCATTTTGTTTTGTTTTTTCAGTTCATCAAGCTTCATTTTGTATTTCGGATCGTCGTAATTTTTTAAATAATTTTCAAGTGCAGCAATATATTCTTCCACAAATTCTTTATTGCCAGGATCAGCATCATATTTAATCTTTGCTGAATTTACAGGAGCCTGTAATTCATACTTTTGAAGGATTTTACCTTCATCCGACTGATCGTAAAGAATGACAATATTTTTTTCATATCCCGGAATATATTTTACAGGAAAAGGCTTGTCAACCTGTGGAATTCTGATGGCATTTTCTATAGGATAAATCGCAGCAGACATCGTTGAAAAGGAAGTCGAAACATATTTTCCGTCCTGTTTCTTGACAATGGCTTCATAATCATGAATATACTGATCATTCAACGTAGAATTGGTTTCAACATCAGAAGTAATAATTGCAGTGCTTTCAATACCATATTTATTTAAGAACCAAGCATTTAAAAACTGTCCGGCAAAACCATTTAATATCGCTAGGGGAATAATAGGAATCAAAAACAAGGGCTTTTTAGTCACCGTTGCAAGCAAACCAAAGACTAAAAACAGAATAATCACAGTATAAAAACCATGATGGCTTGTGAAAAACAGGATTTTTGAAAGGCTGACCATAGCTTGAATTTAAAAATGAAGTTAAATATAATCATTATTAATAATAAATATTCTTTAAAATATGATTAAAAAAGGGCAGATGTCAGTCTTTTAAAAGTTTATTTTTTATATTTTTGCTCCAAATTAGAAAACAATGAAAAAAGTATTAGCAATCGCGTTTATCGGAAGTTTATTTGTAGTTAATTGCTCAAAGAAGCCTAATCATGACTTACAAGACAGCAATACAATGATGGAAGAGCCGGAAGCGCCAACAGTGGTTGATTCTACGGCAAAACCTGCTGTTACTCCGGCTGCAACAGCTGCAACACCAACTCCTGAAGCTGCTAAAATAGATTCTACAGCAAAGAAATAATGAAAAAATTATTTTTGACAGGATTAATAGGCTTATTTATTGTTTCCTGTTCTAAAAAAGAAGATCCATCGGTTGTGTCTTCTCATTCTGATGTTTCAAAACCTGCTGCGAGTAATCTTACCGGACAGCAAATCATTGAAACTCTTGACTGTACGGGATGTCATGCAACTAATGAGAGAATGATAGGGCCTTCTTATCAGGAGATTGCGGGGAAATATTCCGAAAAAGATGTTGAGCTGCTGGCTTCGAAAATCATAGAAGGCGGAAGCGGAGTCTGGGGAAATGTGCCGATGTCGCCCCATCCGCAGGTCTCTAAAGAAGATGCCAAAAAAATGGTAGAATATATTCTGAGTCAGAAAAAATAAATATGACTGAAAAATCAAGTCTGCACACAAGAAATCTGCATCGCGATCCTTATGATTTTGAGCAGCTTATTTCTTGTGTGCCGGAATTGAAACAGTATGTTTTTATTAATGCTTATCAGACGGTAACCATTAATTTCAGTCTTCCTAAGGCGGTGAAATTGCTTAATAAAGCTTTGTTGCAGCACTTTTATAAAGTTAAAAATTGGGATATTCCTGACGCTAATCTTTGTCCGCCAATTCCGGGACGGGCAGATTATGTGCATTATATTGCAGATTTATTAGCTGAAGAGCACGGTAAAATTCCTACAGGAATTTCTATTTCAGGATTGGATATCGGAACAGGCGCAAATCTTGTTTATCCTTTAATTGCCCACAAATCTTACGGCTGGAAAATGCTGGGAACAGATATCAATCAGGATTCTTTGGAAAATGCTCAGCAAATTTTAGATCATAATCCGGATTTATCAGATGTAATTCACTTAGAGAAGCAGCCAGATTCAGATCATATTTTCAAAAATATTATTAATCCAAAAGATAGGTTTACATTTTCGATGTGCAATCCTCCTTTTCATGATTCGGAGGAATCTGCATTAAAAGGAAATCTTAGGAAAACAAAAAATATCAATAAATCCAAAGTTCAAAAACCTCTGCTTAACTTTGGCGGGCAACAATCTGAATTATGGTGTGAAGGTGGTGAAATAGCTTTTATCACAAAAATGATTCATGAAAGTGTTTTGTATTCAACACAGGTTCTGTGGTTTACGTGCCTGGTTTCTAAAAAGGACAATTTACATAAATTAACAGCACTTTTAAAGAAAGTCAAAGCAATTGATTTCAAAATCATTGATATGGCTCAAGGTCAGAAAATAAGCAGGATATTGGCCTGGACATTTATTCCTCAACAAAATCGTAAAGATTGGTTCTTATAATTTAGATTTCACTATAATTTAAATTGAATTTTATATCATATTATTAAGGAATATTTTACGCTAAAAATTTGTAAATATTTACTAAATTTGTACGCTTTTAGAAAAATAAGAAATGCAATTATCAGAACAAGAAATCATTAGAAGAGAAAAGCTGAATAAGCTTGTTGAAATGGGGATCAACGCATTCCCGGCGGAGGAATACAAAATTACAGATACTACAGAATCTATAAAACAGGATTTCGCTGAAAGTAAACAGGTGAAGATCGCTGGTAGATTGATGTCCCGCAGAATTCAAGGAAAGGCTTCTTTTGCTGAGTTGCAAGATTCTACAGGTAAAATTCAGGTATATTTTAACAGAGACGAAATCTGTACAGGAGAAGATAAAACGTTATATAATGAAGTGTACAAGCATCTTTTAGACATCGGTGATATCATCGGTATTGAAGGAGATCTGTTTACTACACAGGTTGGAGAAAAAACAGTTTTAGTTAAAAATTTTACACTTCTTACCAAAGCTTTACGACCGCTTCCCCAGGCAAAAACTGACGAAAACGGAGTCGTGCATGACGGTTTTAATGATGCAGAATTAAGATACAGACAACGTTATGTTGATTTAACGGTGAATCCTCATATCAAGGAAATTTTCGTGAAAAGAACAAAACTGTTCAACGCGATGAGAACTTTCTTTAATGATGCAGGATATTTTGAGGTTGAAACGCCAATTTTACAGTCGATTCCCGGGGGTGCGGCTGCAAGACCGTTTATTACCCATCATAATGCTTTAGATATTCCATTATATTTAAGAATTGCGAACGAATTATATCTGAAAAGATTGATCGTTGGTGGTTTTGACGGGGTTTATGAGTTTTCGAAAAATTTCAGAAATGAAGGGATGGACAGAACCCACAATCCGGAATTTACAGCCATGGAAATCTATGTAGCTTACAAAGATTACAACTGGATGATGGATTTCACGGAAAAATTATTAGAATTCTGTGCAACCCAGGTCAACGGAAACGCTGAATCCACATTCGGAGAACATAAAATAAGCTGGAAAGCACCTTATCCAAGAATTTCTATGACCGATGCGATCATGAAATTCACAGGTTTTGATATTACAGGAAAATCTGAGCAGGAATTGTTCGATTTCGCAAAATCTATCGGAATTGAAGTCAATGAAACGATGGGTAAAGGAAAATTAATCGATGAAATTTTCGGTGAAAAATGTGAAGGAAACTTTATTCAGCCGACTTTTATCACAGATTATCCGATCGAAATGTCGCCTTTAACGAAAAAACACAGAAGCAAAGAAGGCCTTACGGAACGTTTTGAATTAATGGTTTGCGGAAAAGAAATCGCCAACGCTTATTCAGAATTAAATGATCCGATTGATCAGAGAGAGCGTTTTGAAGATCAGTTAAAATTATCTGAAAAAGGGGATGATGAAGCTGGGCAATTTATCGATGAAGATTTCTTAAGAGCCCTTGAATACGGGATGCCGCCAACTTCAGGCTTAGGAATCGGAATGGACAGATTGATCATGTTCTTAACGGACAACGCTTCGATTCAGGAAGTTTTATTCTTCCCTCAAATGAGACCGGAAAAAACCGTTCCTCAAATTGAATTGGGAGAAGACGAAAAGGTAATTCTTGAAATCTTAAACTCACAAGAAGAGCCGTTTTCTTTAGCTGAAGTGAAAGAAAGAAGTCAGTTATCCGGTAAAAAATGGGATAAAGCTTCTAAAACTTTAACTAAAAATAATTTAGTGAAAGTTGAGAAGATTGATGAGAATATTTTAATGAAATTAGCTTAAATATTAATCACAACCAATAAATAGAATTCCTGAACAATTTCAGGAATTTTTTTGTTTTTATAAACTATAAATTCATATTTCCCGTTTTAAAGAAAACTTACAATCGATGAAACTTTTTCTTTTTTGCCTGCTTTTTTTGTTTGTCGGAATTCATGCACAAATGATTACATCTGTTTATTTTTTACATAATAGTTTTGATCTTAACGAAAAGTCTAAACATAAATTAGATAGTCTGGCTCAATTAAAAACCAATCTTACTTTCAGGGTTTTCGGGAACTGCGATCCTTCCGGAAGTGATGAATTTAATAAGATTTTATCAGAAAAACGCGCCAACGCTGTGAGTAAATATTTACAGAAAAAAATCGGAAATAATATAAAACTGGAAAGTACAGCCGGTTTGGGTGAAAAAAAACAGATTAATGATAACAACACAGAAGAATTACGCGAAAAAAACAGGAGAGTAGATATATTTATTGAAAGAACGTTGGTTGCGGGAGAAAAGATTTCACAGAAAACCTTACCAAGCTTTTTTACTACAAAAATTTCTGAAATGAAAGTGAAAGATACTTTTTCACTTCCCGATATCAATTTTATCGGAAATCGTCATATCTGGCTTCAGAGCGGCAATGCAAGGCTTAGACAACTTTTTAAAATATTAAATGATAACCCTACATTGGAGGTTGAGCTGCAAGGTCATATCTGCTGTGATTATGAGAATTTTGATGGAGAAGATGTTGATTTAGGAACATTCAATCTTTCATGGACGAGAGCGAATGCCATTAAAGAATTTCTACAAAAACAGGGAATTGATTCTAAGCGGATAAAAGTAATCGGGCTCGGTCATCTTAATCCGGCAATTTATCCTGAAAATACGGAAGCTGATCGCATCAGGAACAGAAGAGTGGAATTGGTTTTACTTAAAAAATAAAATAAAAACCCGTCAAATTTTAACGGGTTTTGTATGGTAAAATATTATTTTCTCTGTCTGCTGAAAGAAAACATCAGGTAAAATAAAAACGGTAAAATAAATAAAGAACCCAACATCAATGCCCAGCCCAACGCTGAAATTGTTTTCGGAGCGGCAACATGTTCGAGTAAAGAAAGGTGCTGTCCGTTAGCAAACAAAATAATATTTGGATTATGCTGATACGTCGCAGCCACTAAAATCATAATAATCTGAAAACCTGCCAAAGCTCGTACAGGAAGTAGTTTGCGATTATTCATTGCTCTTAAAATTAATAGCAGGCAAATCGTTGCAAAAACCGTAGCCATAATTCCCAATGGTTTTGAGAAAACCCACATAACAAGCGGAATATCAGAAATGTAAGCCGTTAAAAACACTAAAATTCCTGTAATGACAACAAAAATCATGGTTTGTTTTGATTTTTTAATCATTAAACCTAATTCTACACGGTCGATGGTTTCTCTTAAAGCAAATATAGAAGCCAGATAAGCACAAATGGAGACGGTAAATAATCCTACAGCCACTCCAAACCAATTCAGCCAGCTGAAAATATATAAATCTAAAAAGTTTGTCGCATCCGTATCGATAGAATGTGAAACCGTCGCAGCAGCGATTAATCCTAAGACAAACGGTGTCAATAAACTTGAAAAATAAAATATCTGCGTATAAACCTGCTGCCAGTCATCTTTTACAGCATCATAATGTCTGAAAGTAAATGCCGTTCCTCTCGCAATGATTCCTACAAGCATTAAAACCAACGGAATATGAAGGTAAGTTGACAGCGTAGTGTAAATTTCAGGAAAACCGACAAAAAGAATTACGATCGCAATAATCAGCCACATATGATTTGCTTCCCAAATGGGCGCAATCGATTCATACATAATGGTTTTCGTTTTAGGACGATTCTTTTTCTTGGTGAAAAGCTCTACAATTCCGGCTCCGAAATCAGCTCCGCCCAAGATCACGTACAAACAAATTGATAGCCAGAGAAAGCCTATTACAACGTAGATCATGATTTCTTGTTTTTATCGTTAAACTGAATATCGGTAGGGTCGTAAAGTTTCGGAACCATCTGTATCTGTCTTCTCAAAAGGAAAATAATAATCAATGATAATGAAACGAAAATCGCCGTAAAAAAGTAGAAAGAATACTGTATTCCCGGCATTGGAGTAACGGCGTCGACCGTTCTCATAATTCCGTAAATGATCCAGGGTTGTCGACCGACTTCTGTTACTGTCCAGCCTGCTTCCAATGCGATATATCCGAAAGGTGTTGCGAATAAAAATGTTTTTAACAGCCAGTTTTTATTCAGCCATTCTTTCCTGAAAAATGTTGCGTATAAATACACAATTCCGATACATATCATGACAACTCCGAAGAAGATCATAATCTGAAAAGCGTAATGTACAACCGAGATTGGAGGCCATTTATCTCTTGGGAAATCCTTCAAGCCTTTTACTTCGGCATTAAAATCATTACTTACCAGAAAGCTCAGTACTTTTGGAATTTTGAGGGCGTATTTTATTTCACCTTTTTTTTCATCAGGAATTCCGCCAATCACAAAAGCTGCTCCTTTTTCTGTTTCAAAGTGGGCTTCCATTGCGGCTAATTTGATGGGTTGTCTTTCCGCAACCGATTTTGCAGCGACATCACCGCTCAAAGGAGCTCCAAAAGCTCCGATCAAAGCAAATCCTGCTGCAATTTTAAAGGCTTTTGTATGAAATTCCACATTTTTTTTTCTCATAATTAAATAAGCATGAACGCCAGCCACCGCAAATCCGGTCGCACAAAAAGCTGCCACTGTCATATGTAAAGCCTGTGGAAACCAGGCGTCATTAAACATTGCTTTAATCGGATCTATATTAATGTACTGTCCGTTCACATAATCAAAACCTGCCGGAGAATTCATCCAGGCGTTGGCGGCAACAACTAAAATTCCTGACGCTAATCCACTTAAACCAACCAGAAACCCGCAAAACCAGTGAAACCATTTATTGAATCTGTCCCAGCCATACAGGAAAAATCCGATGGCAATGGCTTCAATAAAAAAAGCGGTTCCTTCCAGTGAAAAAGGCATTCCAAAAATCGGGCCTGCGTGCTTCATAAAGGCAGGCCAGAGAAGTCCGAGCTCGAAAGAAAGCATCGTTCCGGACACGGCTCCGGTTGCAAAAAGAATAGCAACTCCTTTGCTCCATGCTTTGGTGAGTCCTTTGTACATTTCATTTCCGGTTTTCAGATATTTCCAGTGGGCAAAAGCCATTAAAAAAGGCATCACCATACCTACACAGGAGAAAATAATGTGAAAACCGAGAGACATGGCCATTTGCGCACGGGCGGCAAGAAAATCGTCCATAATATCAAATTTTGAGTAAATAAATTTACGTATAAATTAAAGATGTTTTTACATGATTTAAGACAGTTATAGTTTAAATTATACACTTTAACTTTGATCTTTTTTATTGCGGTTAGCAAGATTTTGTCGGATAACGGTTTTGTTGATTTAATATCAAGAATGGTAAGAGATAATCATAAAATAAAATGAATATTTCTCTGTTTAAATAATTTATTTGCATTATTAAATTAATTAGAGAATTTTATACAGTTATTTAATACAGATCAGTAAAAAACTGATTTTGAAATAAATAAATCCAAACATATTTTAGTCTGCATTTTTATGTTAAAATCATGTTTTTTGACACATTTTAACTTTCATAAGTCGAAAAAAATCACGATATTTGTAAGTCTTTGCATTAGGCAAAAATATCAATTTTTATATGAGTCAAAAACAATATACAGCTAGTAGTATCCAAGCCTTAGAAGGGATGGAACACGTTCGATTA
Organism: Chryseobacterium soldanellicola; assembly: GCF_900100115.1. Taxonomy (GTDB): domain Bacteria; phylum Bacteroidota; class Bacteroidia; order Flavobacteriales; family Weeksellaceae; genus Chryseobacterium; species Chryseobacterium soldanellicola. Next base: position 244,279 of record NZ_FNKL01000001.1, on the reverse strand, counting down.
AGACCATCTATGTACATTGGAGATGTAGGAGTTAGAGGTCTCCATCATTTGGTTTATGAAGTAGTAGATAACTCTATTGATGAGGCTTTAGCAGGATACTGTGACACGATTAAAGTAACAATTCATAAAGGTGAAAGTATTTCTGTAAAAGATAACGGAAGAGGTATTCCCGTAGATTTTCACGAAAAAGAACAAAAATCTGCTCTGGAAGTAGTAATGACCAAAATCGGAGCCGGAGGAAAATTTGATAAAGATTCTTACAAGGTTTCCGGTGGTCTTCACGGGGTTGGGGTTTCGTGTGTGAATGCGCTTTCAACGTTATTGGTCGCTACGGTAAGCCTTAACGGTAAATTATATCAACAGAAATATTCAGAAGGGAAAGCATTGGCCGATGTTGCCGAAATAGGAACTACCGACGAAAGAGGGACAGATGTTTTCTTCCAGCCGGATGCTACGATTTTCCAGGAAACGGTTTACAATTACGACACTCTTGCAACGAGATTAAGAGAATTGGCTTTCCTTAATAAAGGAATCACCATCACTCTTATCGATGAGAGAGAGCCTAACGAGGACGGCTCTTTTCCTACAGAAATTTTCCATTCTGAAGGCGGGCTGAGAGAATTCGTAGAATATATCGATGGAAACCGTGAGTCTATCATGGAAAATGTAATTTTCATGGAAGCTGAAAGAGATGATATTCCGGTGGAAGTTGCAATGCGTTATAATACGTCATTTAGTGAAAATCTTCATTCATATGTCAACAATATCAATACCCATGAAGGAGGTACTCACCTGGCAGGTTTCAGACGTGCTTTGACGAGAACTTTGAAAAAATATGCTGATGATTTGGGGATTCCTCAGAAAGAAAAAGTAGAAATTACAGGTGATGACTTCCGTGAAGGATTAACTGCCGTGATTTCTGTAAAAGTGATGGAACCTCAATTTGAAGGTCAGACAAAAACAAAATTAGGAAACTCTGAAGTTTCCGGTGCAGTTGATAAAATCGTAGGGGAGATGCTTTCTAATTTCCTGGAAGAAAATCCTAACGAGGCAAAAATCATCGTTCAGAAAGTGGTTTTAGCAGCAAAAGCAAGACAGGCAGCGAAAAAAGCCCGTGAAATGGTTCAGAGAAAATCTCCAATGGGCGGTTCAGGACTTCCAGGGAAATTATCTGACTGTTCTTCTAAAGACCCGGCAGAATCTGAACTGTTTTTAGTAGAGGGAGATTCCGCAGGCGGAACGGCTAAACAAGGCCGTGACAGACATTTTCAGGCTATTCTTCCGTTAAGAGGTAAAATTTTGAATGTAGAGAAATCTATGCTTCATAAAGTCTACGATAACGAAGAGATCAAGAATATTTATACTGCTCTTGGAGTTTCTGTAGGAACAGAAGAAGATAGTAAAGCATTGAATATGGCGAAGTTGAGATACCACAAAGTTGTGATCATGACCGATGCCGATATTGACGGATCTCACATTTCAACATTGATTCTTACCTTCTTCTTCAGATTTATGAAAGAATTAATTGAAAACGGATATATCTATATTGCCCAACCGCCTTTGTATTTATTGAAAAAAGGAAACAAAAAAGTATATGCTTATAACGAAAAAGAACGTGAAGAATTTACTTTAGATATGTCTCCGGATGGTAAAGGTGTTGAAGTTCAACGTTATAAGGGTCTTGGAGAGATGAATCCTGAACAGCTTTGGGAAACAACACTTAATCCTGAACACCGAATTCTTAAACAGGTTACTATTGATAATGCAGTGGAAGCAGACAGTGTTTTCTCAATGTTGATGGGAGATGAGGTGCCGCCAAGAAGAGAATTTATCGAAAAGAATGCAAAATATGCTAAGATCGATGTATAATTGATTTAGTTTAAATAAAATTGAAAGACTTCAGCAATGAAGTCTTTTTTTTGTAGCAGCTTTGAACAGTGATTAAATTTATGAACTAACAATTTCTTATAAAATATCAATTTCCTTTATAAATAATGTAAATTTCATGTTATTATTCACTTATTATGGATTAATATTTATTTAAATAAATTAATGAAAATTTAAAAATGTAATAATGAATTTTGTGTAATATTATATTTATGTAAATTTTTTATCGTTGTATTGGTATTTTTTATATTTTTACATAGTGATATATAATTTCTTTGAAATAATATTAACGTAAATATAAAATAAGATGAAAAAACAACTTTTATTTTTTTTAATTGCATTAACAGGTCTTTTTTCGACCGTTATTGCTCAAGTGGGGATTAATACAAGCACTCCACATGCTCCTTTACAATTTAAAAATGAAACTGTTAATCGTAAAATAGTATTATACGAGACAGTAAATGATGACAACCAATATTATGGATTTGGTGTAAATCCTGGTGTTTTACGGTATCAGACAGATGTTACGGCCACTGACCATGCTTTTTTTGCAGGTACGGGTGCTACAACTTCTAATGAGCTGATGCGTATAAAAGGTACAGGAAATGTAGGTATTGCAACCAGTGCACCTTTGGCAAAACTAGATATTATAGGAACTACTTTTGGGATAAGGAATTCTGTGACCTCCGGAAGTTGGGATAATTTATGGTTTAATGTAACGCCAAGTATTCCGTCGATTAATGCATCCGGTGCAGAATCAGGACTACAGTTCAATGTAGGATCTAACAGTGTCGGTGCCTATGGAGACAGTCAGACATTAACAACAGTTGCCACGATGCTAGCCACCGGAAATATGGGGGTTGGCACAACAACACCCACTAACAAATTGGATGTAAACGGCACCACAAGAGTAAGAACAATAACTCCTGTTTCCGGTGCAACAGTTGTGACACCCGTATATTCTGATGCAAACGGGGTCTTGGTTAAAGCATCGCCCTCTGCTACTTATGGGGGATTGACTTCAAATACTTCAGGTAATATACTTAGCGGTGCTACCGGTACGGTGATTACGGGGATGGTTGATGGTGGGATATATAAAGCTGTTGTTATAGTAGGTGATGCCTGTGCAGATATTGGAACAGCAGAATTTTATGTAAATAATATTTCTTCCAATAGTTATTTCTCTATTAATGGGTTAGGAGGATTGCTAAGTAGCGGTGGAACTAATAAATCTCCTGCTTTCAATCAAGTCAACAGAAATACCATTACAGTTACTTGGACAGGTAAAGTGGGCTGTGCAGGAGGTGATAATCCAACCTCTTTCAATTATACATTAACGATTCCTTCTGCAGGGACAATTAATGTTACAAATAATGGAAATATTACGAAAGCTTATACGATAGTCCTCACCAGAATTAATTAATTCATTCAAAAAAATCGGATTCTATTTACACAAATGAAAGTCAGGCTGTTTTTGCTCTGGCTTTTTTTTAATCACATTTTATAAATAATAATAAAACGATGCCGCTTAATAGCAGTCTCAATTTATTTAAAACAAAAACCTCATCACTTATATTTGATTTGTTAATAATAATGGTATGAATAAATTATATACATTGTAATTTATTATTGTAGTATTTTTATTTTACTAAATAAAATGTATTCATAATATTATTAATCAATTTATATTATATAATTAATTTTTCTAAATTTTTATCGAATTTTTTTGTGTTTTTTTTACGCTTTAGAATCAAATTTAATTATCTGTATATCAGTTTTTTATATGAAAGTGGTATATAAATAGTATACCCTTTTTTTGGCAGTTGGTTCAATTTTTCTTTCTCTTTGTGACGTAAAATACGATTCTAAAAACACTTTAGCTTAAAACAGAAACATTATTAAAAACGATGAAAAAAATTACGTTTTCAATTGTTGTTACGTTATTATCAGCAACAATAGACGCACAAGTTGGAATAAACACAACTACTCCTCATGCTCCTTTGCAATTTCAAAATGAAACTGTAAATCGTAAAATAGTTATGTACGAAACAGCAAATAATGACCATCAGGTTTATGGTTTCGGAGTAAATCCCGGTGTTTTACGGTATCAGACAGATGCTGCAACTTCAGATCATGCCTTTTTTTCTGCTGCAAGCGCTACTGCTTCTAATGAGCTGATGCGTATAAAAGGGACAGGGAATGTAGGTATTGCAACAAGTGCCCCATTAATAAAGCTTGATATTATAGGCAATTCTTTTGGAATGAGAAGTGGTACAGATTATGGTGGTTGGGACAATATATGGTTTAATATCACAAAAAATACAACTTCTATTAATACATCTGGTGCAGAGCAGGGATTACAGTTTAATGTAGGATCTAATCCTTCAGGTAATTATGGTGATGGTCAGACATTGGCTACTGTGGCTACAATGTTACCAAATGGTAATATGGGTGTCGGGACAACAACACCTCAAAAAACATTACATGTAAATGGTGCTTTACAGATTACGAATGAATTAAATGTAGGAGGAAATGCAACTACTGCAGGAAGAGCAGGAACTGCAGGCCAGGTTCTTACTTCAAACGGCCCGGGAGCAGCTCCCACATGGAATACTGCAGGAGTTATTCCTGTAATACCGAGTGATGTAGGGACGGTAATTGCTATTAACGGGCAACTTCAGATCGCACAGGAAATTGTTACCAGATTGGTCGATAACTGGACTATACCAGTTGCTGTAAGTAGTGAGCTAGCCCCAATTCAACAAATGACTGATGAGATAATTGACAACAAAAATAAATTTACAGGTTCTGCAACTACCAATACTTTTACGGTTGAAAGTGATGGTGTTTATTATGTATCTATGAATTTTTCATTACAGGCAAGTAGTGGTCCTGCTACCGGGAATTTCCGTTTCGGAGTTTATGATGCTGCTACAGGTGCTTGGGTAGGGTATGCCATGGAGACGTTGGCTGATATTAAAACGGGGCAAGTAATAAACTTGTCAAGCAACAGAACACTGTCTTTAGTAGCCGGAAGAACATATACATTCGCTGTCCAGAGAAATCCCGGATCACAGGGAGTTATTGTAATGAGGGGTACTGAGAATACTGCTGCTACGGGTAATGTTGCTTTACCGATTACAGTATTTTCAGTAAAACGTTTAAAATAATTTAATTACATTCTAAATTCAAATAATATTTAAATAAGTGTTTAATATCTTCGGTAATCAGTGTTGCTTTTTTGGCAATGCTGATTATTTTGTTGTTATAATTAAGTTGAAGCTGATCCTTTAAACATGTTACGAATTCTATTTTCATAGGATTAAAAATGAAATTCTTCTTATGCAATAAAATTTAATTTTAACAGTTATTAAGATTTCACTACTTTTGCCTAATTTTAATGACCATGATGAAAATACTTTGTATTGGAGCCCTGACCGTTGCTTCGCTTTATTATGCACAGACTTATCCGGCCTCTGCAATTCCTGAAAATCTTAAGAAAAATGCAAATGCCGTTATCAGAAAGGATCTTACAACTATTCTGATTAATAAAATTGATGATATCAAATATCAATATTACACAGCAACCACCGTTTTAAATAAAGATGGAGATTCTGAAGCATTAATATATATTCCGTACGAAAAAGGAAACAGTATCTCAGATGTAAAGGTAAATATCTATGATGAAGCCGGAAAAAAACTAAAATCCTATTCAAAATCTGATTTTGGGGACTTCGCCAACAATTCCCAAGGTACATTTTATTCTGATAACAGGGTAATGGCCTTATCGTTTACACCTACACAATATCCTTATACAGTTGAATTTTCTTACCAGATTGGAGAGGAAAATACGGTTTTCCTGCCGGATTTTATTCCTTTTAAGTCTACCAATACTTCATTGGAAGAAGCTCAGATAAAAATCATTAATAAATCAGGAATAGAGCTTAAAACCAAGACTTATCCTTCAAAATACAACTATACTTCTGTCATTGAAAGTGATAACGGAACAGAAAAAACATATGCTTATAAAAACGTTCCTGCAATCGATGACGCATTTTTATTGCCACAACCTGTAAAAATTTTACCGAAAGTGAGTTTTGCGTTAACAAAATTTAATCTTGAAGGCAAGCAGGGAAGCATGAATAACTGGGGAGAATTCGGATCCTGGTATTATAACAGTATTTTACAGCCTGTTTCTGTGTCGACTCCTGCTATTAAAGCTGAGGTGGCAGCCCTTAATTTACAGGGGACAACCGAAGAAAAAGTGAAAAAGCTGTATCAGTACATGCAGACAAAAACAAGATACATCTTTGTAGCATTGGGAATTGGTGGCTGGCAGCCGATGTTGCCGGATGAGGTCGATAAAAAAGGCTACGGAGATTGTAAAGGTCTTACCAATTATATGAAAACGTTGCTCGATGAGGCCGGAATCCCTTCTTATTATTCGGTGATAAACTCCAGCGCGTCGCCGATTTCTTTTGATCCGGCTTTTCCAAAAATGGGTGGGAATCACGTTATTTTGATGATTCCGACAGAAAAAGGAAATATCTGGCTGGAAAACACTTCACAACAGGTTGCTTTTAATCATTTAAATTACACCACAACAGACAGAAATGTATTGTCTATCAGGAAAAACGGGATCGAGCTTATTGATACCCCTATTTATTCTGCAGAACAAAATAAAGAAAAGCAGCTTCTTAAAATCAAGCTTAATGAAGACAACAGTATTCTGGGAGAAGGCAATTTTTCTTTTACAGGAATTCAGTATGACAATAATATGGCTTTGACCAATCTTTCACCAAAAGACAGAAATGAGGCCGTAAAAAATCTTCTGGATGTGCTGCATTTTGAAAAAATTGAAATGAAAAATTTTCTTAATGACAGAGACAATGCAATTGCAAAATTTGATCTTGATTTTAAAGCCAATAATTATTCTAAAAACGCTGGAAACAGCATTATTTTCAGAGCTGTTCCTATTTTTTCAGATAATGTTTATAAAAATGAAGAAAACAGAGAGCTTCCTTTTGAACTAAGACAGTCTTTTGAAGATGAATATGAAATCAATTTTACCATTCCTAAAAACTATAAAATAGACGAAATTCCGGAAAATGTTACCCTAAATTCCGAATTTGGCTTATATAAATTAAGTTTTGTAAAAAATGGTGATGAATTGAAAGTAAACAGAACCATCAGAATTAATAAAGGCCTTTATCCAAAGGAAAAATATAATGACTATGTTAATTTCAGAAAAAAAACAATCAACATCGACAATTCAAAAATTTTAATTACTAAAATCTAAGCATGAAAAAACTCTTATTATTCACTTTTTGTATAATAAATTTAACCCTTATTGATGCTCAAAAACATGAATTTCTTGAACCTCCGAAATTTAATGATGCAGATTTATCCAAGAAAAAATCAACATTAGATGAGAATGCGCCGGCTGAAATCCTTTACAGATCCGTACATTTTATGATTGACGCTTCTACTGGAAATCTCCATAAGAACTATTTTTACAGAATTAAAATTTATAATAAAGATAAAGCAGAAGATTGGTTAAATCTTGAAATCCCTTTATATCAGGGCAGTGGCAGCGAACAAGAATTGCTGAATAAGATGAAAGCTTTTACATATAATCTTGAAAACGGAGCTGCAGTTGCGACAAAAGTGGATAAAAGCTCTAAATATAAAAGTAAGGAAAGTAAATATGTGCAGATGACAAAATTTGCCTTTCCAAACGTAAAAGACGGCTCTGTGATAGAATATCAGTATGAAGTTATTTCTCCTTTTTTATTCAGAATTCCCGAGATTTTGATTGAAATGGATACCCCTTCTCTTTATACGGAATATGTTTTGGATAATCCTCTAAATATCTCATATAATATCAATTACACCGGATCATTAGATCCTAAATACAGAATTGCCGAAGAAAAAACATTGTACGGAACGCAATACAGAACGTACAGATTTGCCTATGAAAATCTAAAGGGCTTTAAGACCGAAAAATTTGTAAAAAATGACAGAAATTACAGAACAAAAATAAGTGCCGAGGTACATTCAACCAATTTTAAAGAATTAAAATTATATTCATCATCTTGGGAACAGATCATGAAAAGGCTTTATGAAAATGAAGATTTTGGCGGCGAATTGAAAAAATCAAAGTTGGCAAAGGAAAATATGCCTGCTGGTATTTCGGACTTAAAAGAGGAATCTCAAAAAGCAGATGCGATTTTCAAATATGTGCAAAAAACTTTTACCTGGAACAACGACAGAGGAATTTATACTGAGGATGGAATTAAAAAATTGTTAGAAACAAAAACAGGAAATGGTGCGGAAATCAATCTTTTCTTGGTAATGATGCTTCGTGAGGCCGGTATTAAGGCCGATCCACTTCTGATTTCTACCGTAAGCAACGGTGTAATTAATATTGCTTCTCCAAATGTTTCGAATATGAATTTTGTCATTGCAGCCGTTGATACAAAAGAAGGCTATCACTTATATGATGCTACTTCAAAGCAGTCTTCCGTAGATCAGCTGCCTCCGCAGGACTGGAATCAATTCGGGATTTTACTGTCAAAAGAGAAAGTAAAACAATTGCAAATGACCAACGCAAAACCAAGTTTCACTTATCTTACAGCTAATGCAAAAATCAATGGAGACGGAAGTATTTCCGGAACATATTCTGATAAAGATACCGGTGGTTATGCAATGTTTGCGAAAGAAAACTATGACGATAATGCCGAAAAATATAAAAAGCAGTACAAAGAAAATTTTGCAATAGACTTCACCGGAATAGATTCTAAAGTTCTCGAAAACGGTGATTTTGAGAGTACGATGAATTTTTCTTCAGACAATTTGATTGATAAAATAGGAAAAAAGATGATTATCAACCCGATGTTGTTTTTAAACAAAAATTCTAATGAATTTGACCAGACCGAGGAAAGAAAATACACCATCGACTTTATTTCACCTTATGTAAGAACAAAAAAGATTGTTTTGGAAATTCCAGAAGGATATGCGATCGAAGAAATGCCGAAAAATAAAAAGATTGTAACGGATGACAAAGAAATTGAGTACAGCTATGTTGCCGAGCAAAAAGGAAATAAAATAGAAATTGTATCCACAACAAAGGTTGCAAGTGCAGATTATCCTAAAGATTATTATCCTGCTTTTAAACAAATTTGGGGTGTTGCTTCAAAACAGGAAAATCAGGTGATCAGCTTGATTAAAAAGTAATCAGCTAAAGATCAAGATTTTGTTGTTAATTAATTGCTTAATTAATTAAAGTTTCAGAATTATTACAAAACCATTCATCTTTTGAATGGTTTTTGCATTTATACAGGAAATCAAAATTATGAAAAATACGGTTGCTGTTTTTGCACTTTCCTCTTTCTTCGTTTTTACGGCCTGTAAAAAGCCTGAAACTACCAATAAATCTATGAAAACTGAAACTTTAACAGTTCAAAAATTTGTCGTTGATTCTGTTACTGTCGATGATTCTATAAAATTAGGAGATTCATTAAGCCTGGGTTTTAGCTCAAAATTGCTTGTTTTCCCTACTTTGAAAGATAAAAAACTGTTAGACAGCATTTATTTTAACCACAAAGGAATTAAAGATTTTTCAAAACAGGGATTAAAAACATTTTTAGAAAAAGACAGAAACGATTATTTTGCATCTGTAAAAAATGATAGTAAAGATTGGTTATCTACCATTAATTTCGCTCAAAAATGGTATACAAGCTCAGATATTAATCTAAAATCAAATTATAATGATTATATGCATATCGAATATCTGGGAAGTTCTTATGAAGGCGGAGCTCATGACAATTACGGATTTTCAGAAAGGGTTTTTGATTTAAAGAATAATAAAAAAGTAGAGTTAAAAGATATTACTTCAATTCCAAAAAAGAAAATTGAACAGCTTTTAATGAAAAATATCAATAAAATGAACAGCGGAACGACAGATGAAAACGGAACGGTCAATAATTCCGAAATGCTTTTAGTTGATGTAATTCCAGCAACGGAAAATTTTTATTTTGATGAGAAAAACCTGTATTTTCATTACAGTCCGTATGAAATTGCCGCTTTTGCAGCTGGTGATATCGTAATTCCTGTTTCATGGGAAGATTTAAAAGGTACATTGAATCCTCAATTTAAAGAAAGAATGAAAATTAAATAAATATTCTAAAAACATAATTTTGTAATTTAATTTTAATTGATGATTAGATTATATGTAATTAATTTTTGAATAGGCTTTAAATTGCTTTAAATTAATAAATTAACCATTCTTTTGAATAATGAGAATGAAGTTTTACGGAATGTATTTTGCTTGAAAAATAAAAACATTCAAATGAAAAACTATATTAGAATAATTTCAATTTGTTCTTTATTTTTAATTTTTAGCTGTAAAAAATCAGAAAACAAAAAACTTTCTAACAAAGAAAATTTTACAATTGATTCAATCGGCATTCATGAATCCGTAAAAGTTTTTGATTCGGTAACGATGAAATATTCTTCGAAATTGTTGATTTTTCCAACCTTAAAAGATAAAAAATTACTTGACAGTATTTATTTTGATAAAAAAGGAATGACAGATTTTTCTAAAAGTCAAATGATTAATTTTCTCAAAAAAGAAAAAGAAGAATATTACGATTTCGTGAAAAAAGAAAAGAAAAACGCGGATATTTATTATGCTCAGACTTGGGAAAATTATTCTGATATGAGGATAAAGTCTTTAAAAAATGATTATTTACAAATTCAGTATTACAAAAAAACAATTGATGGAGGTGCTCACGGACGCTACAATTATTTTGAAAGGGCTTTTGATATAAAAGATAATAAAAAACTACAGCTGAAAGATATTACTTTAATATCTAAAGAAAAATTATCGGAAATTCTGAAGAAAAATTTTGATAACAATAAAAAAGGATTAAAATTTTCTGATCTTACAATTCAGTCTATTTCTCCGAACAAAAATTTTTATTTTGACGAAAAAAACCTCTATTTCCATTATAATCTTGATGTTTTTATGCCTGGATATCCTATGGGTGACATCGTTGTCCCGGCTTCATGGCAAGATTTAAAAGGCACTCTGAATCCTGAATTTAAAGAAAGAATGAAAATTAATTAACAATAATGCTTCCAGATCAGAAGCATTTTCTATTTTTGCGATAATGGAAAAAGTAGCTTTTATCATCAATCCTTTTTCAGCGAAAAAGAATTATCAGCCGTTTCTTAACGAACTTAAAACTAAAGTTGACAATCCTTTATATTATGTCTCAGAATCTATTCCGGGAACGGATGATTTTATACAAAAACATTTTAATGAAGTAGATATTTTTGTGGCAATTGGCGGAGACGGAACAATTTCAACCGTTGCAAAGAATTTAATTAATACAGTGAAAATTTTGGCGATTTTTCCGGCAGGCTCGGGAAATGGTTTTTCTAATGAAACACAGTTCAGCAAAAATTTAGATGAATTATTAGAGAAGATAAAAGCAAAAAAATCCAGGAAAATTGACACTTTTACAGTCAATGACAAGCTTTCCATCAATGTTTCGGGCACAGGTTTTGACGGAAAAGTGGTAAAAGAATTTGAAAAAACCACGCGCGGATTCAAAAATTATATCAAAGTTTCACTAAAAACATTTTTTAGCTATAAACCCATTAAGCTTAAATTTTTTACTGAAGAGTATAAGCAGTACAATGGTAAATATTTAATGGTGAACATCGCAAACACCCGTCAATTCGGGAATAATGCTTACATCGCCCCGCAAGCCAGTAAAAGTGACGGTTTGGTGGATATGGTTTTAGTTAAAAAATTTCCGTTGACCTACTCACCGCTTTTTGCATTCAGGATGTTTACAAAAAAGCTGAAAGACGACGATTACATCACTTATCTTCCTGTTTCAGAAATCGAATTTAAAGTTAATACTAAAAACTGGCATCTTGACGGAGAATTCAATAAAATAAAATCCCCGATTCATGTCAAAGTTCAACCTTCAAGTTTGAATATTTTGATTTAGTCATTGCGAAGAACGTAGTCGGAAATGATGACGCAATCTAGCGGATAATTTGTCATTCCGTAGGAATCCAGACTAAGTTTTTAATAGTATTATTGAGATTCCTACGGAATGACAAAATGAGTGTTTAATTTTAGAAAAACAAGGAGAATTTTTTTTTTAATGCAAAAATCAAACTTCCAGTTTCTTTTCAACTTCATTAGGATGATTCAAACAAAAATGCAGTTGTTCTTTATCTAATTGTTTTTCCCAGTTAGCTACAACCACAGTGGCTACAGAATTTCCGATAACATTGGTCAAAGCGCGACATTCACTCATAAATTTATCAATTCCCAAGATTAAAGTCATTCCCGCAATTGGAATTTCAGGAACGACCGCCAAAGTCGCCGCCAACGTCACGAATCCTGCTCCCGTAACTCCTGCAGCACCTTTTGAGCTCAACATCGCAACCAAAAGAAGCATCAGCTGTTTTTCAAGCGGAAGATGAATATTCAAAGCCTGAGCGATAAATAAAGAAGCCAGCGTCATATAAATGTTGGTCCCGTCAAGATTGAAAGAATATCCCGTCGGAACCACAAGACCTACAATTGCTTTTGAGCAGCCGGCTTTCTCCATTTTCTCCATAATTCCGGGGAGTGCAGATTCTGATGAGCTGGTTCCTAAAACAAGAAGCAGCTCTTCTTTAAGATAATACATCAGTTTAAAAATGCTGAAACCATTGTACCAGGCCACCGCTCCCAAAACTAAAACAACGAATAGGATAGAGGTGATATAAAAAGTCCCGACCAGAAATATCAGATTTAAAACAGAATGGAGCCCGTATTTTCCGATGGTAAAAGCCATGGCCCCAAAAGCCCCGATTGGAGCCAGCTTCATGAGCATATGCACAATCTTGAAAATTGGAGTTGAAAGATCCTGAAGGAAGTCAGTTACTTTCTGGCTTTTTTCTTTCGTTAAAACCAAGGCAACTCCCATCAGAATAGCAACTAAAAGCACCTGTAAAATATTTTCTCCAACCAACGGACTAAATAGTGTTTCAGGAATAATATTCATCATAAAACCCGTTAATGTCGATTCATGAGCTTTGTGCTGGTATTGTGAAACATCTCCGGAAAGTGTTGCCGGATCGATATTCAAGCCATGTCCGGGCTGTAAAATATTTCCGACAATTAAACCTATAATTAATGCTAAAGTTGAAAAGGTAAAGAAATAAATCATTGCTTTAACAGCAATTCTGCCCACTTTTTTAAGATCGGTCATATGTGCAATTCCCAAAGTCAGTGTAATGAAAATGACCGGAGCAATGATCATTTTTACCAATTTGATAAAACCATCACCCAAAGGCTTCATTTTTTCTCCGAGTTCAGGATAGAATCTGCCTAAAAGAATTCCCGCAATAATTGCTATAATAACCTGAAAATAAAGCTGCTGATAGATTTTTTTTGCTTTCAAAAGAAAAGTTTTTGATTTTTAAAGCACGAAAAATAAGAAAATTATCCTGATAATATGATATTTGTCATGAAAAGTTTCGGCGGGGCTGAAAGCCCCGCCGAAATTAATCGATATAATTAATTTAAGATTTTTATTTAAAAGGCTTCGACTCCGCTCAGCCTGACATCGCTAAAAATTGAATGCATAATTTAGCAGATAGCATTAGAGATGTCATCCTGAGCGGAGTCGAGGATCTAAACTAAGTAATGTTTAAAAATCACTCCACCGCCACAGAATCATCGCCACGGCCATCCGCAACTGCATGAATATTCCCGTTATCATCAATTAAAATCATTTCCGTTCTTCCGATCTGGTCCCATTTTTCGGTTCTATAACCTAGTTTTTCCAGATCTTTAATGGTAGTTTCCGGGAAATTCTTTTCAAAAGCTACCGCTTCCGGAAGCCATTGATGATGGAACTTTGGAGAATTAATTGAAATATTAGTATTCAGTTTAAAATCAATAACATCTACAATCGACTGATAAACAGAAGTAGGAATAGTCGTTCCTCCCGGAGTTCCCACGACCATATATGGTTTTCCGTTTTTTAGAACAATTGTCGGAGTCATTGAAGAAAGCATTCTTTTATTGGGTTGGATGGAATTTGCTTCTCCACCAACGGCTCCAAACATATTCGGAACGCCGGGCTTTACGGAAAAATCGTCCATTTCGTTATTTAAGAAAAATCCAGCTCCGGAAACGACAACTTTACTTCCATATAGGCCGTTTAGTGTCGTTGTAACTGCCGCTGCGTTGCCTTCTTTGTCAATGACCGAAATATGGGTTGTTTCAGTTGATTCTTTGGGCTGTTTAATGATTTTTCCGACTTCAGAACTTAATGTAGCTTTGGTAAAACTGAAACTTTTCCATCTGTTTTTCAAATAATCATCAGAAATTAAATAGGAAGTTTTATCATCTATAAACGCTGGATCGCCCATATACTCGGCTCTGTCGGCGTACGCTCTTCTTTCAGCTTCCACCATAATCTGAACTGCTTTTGTTGAGTTTTGCTGATATTTTTCTAAATTTTCATAAGCAGCCATTTTCAACATCTGAGCTAAAAGAATTCCGCCGCTTGAGGGTAAAGGCATGGAAACCACATTATTTCCTTTGTAATCAAATTCCAGGGCTTTTCTTTCGGCAACTTTGTAGTTTTTAAGATCTTCCAAGGTGATAATTCCGTTTCCTTTTTTCATTTCTGAAACTAAAGATTCGGCCGTTTTACCTTCATAAAAACCTTTTAAGCCTTGTTTTTGAATTAATTTTAAAGTTTCTGCCAATTCTTTCTGAACTAAAATATCTCCCGATTTCCACGGAACATTTTTCACAAAAACGATGTAAGATTGATTATGCTTCTGAAAATATTCTTTATTTGAATTTAATAAATTGGCTTCCTGTTCGGTAATGGCAAATCCTTTTTCAGCCAAATCGATCGCAGGTTGAATTAACTGATCCATAGAAAGCTTGCAATATTTTAACGTCGCAAAAAATCCGGCAACACTCCCCGGAACTCCCACCGCCAGTCTTCCGTTTTGAGATAAATCTGTGTTTGCTTTGCCTTTTTTGTCGAGATACATATCTCTGGAAGCTCTTTTGGGAGCTATTTCACGATAATCCAGTGTAAATTTTTCACCGTTATTTTTTACTCCAACCAAAAATCCGCCACCGCCAATATTTCCGGCTTGAGGATAAACAACGGCGAGCGCGTATTGAGTAGCGACAATAGCATCATATGTATTTCCACCCATTTTAAGGACTTTTGCACCGGCTTCACTCGCAAGAGGATGCGCAGAAACGACAACTCCCTTGTTTTTTACCTTGACTTCTTTTACGATGTTAAAATCCGTGTATTGTGCTGAAAGAGAATGTGAAGATAGAATAACCGAAATAAGAATTTTTTTCATTTGTAAATTTTATAACCGAATTTACAAATTTGTTTTAAAATAGGATTTAAAATATTTATTTTTGCTTTCGATCAATTTAATAAAAAGAAAAATGGAATCCTATACGGAAAGAATACTTATTACAGGAGCTTTGGGGCAGATTGGCACCGAACTTACGAACAGACTTGTTGAGATTCACGGTGCAGATAATGTTGTGGCTTCAGGGCTTGACAGATGGCAAAAGGGCATCACTGCTGCAGGGCACTACGAAAGAATGGACGTTACCAACACGCAATTGGTGAGACAGGTAATCAAAGACTACGATATTACGACTGTTTATCATTTGGCGTCATTATTGTCGGGAACTTCAGAAAAGCAGCCGATTTTTGCTTGGAAGCTGAATCTTGAACCGCTTCTTCAGTTTTGTGAAATGGCAAAAGAAGGTCTTCTTAAAAAGATTTTCTGGCCAAGTTCAATCGCTGTTTTCGGGAAAGGAATTCCAAAAGAAAATGTAGGACAGGATGTGGTTTTAAACCCGACAACGGTGTACGGAATTTCAAAAATGGCAGGTGAAAAATGGTGTGAATATTATTTTGACAAGCATGGAGTAGATGTAAGAAGTATCAGATATCCGGGATTGATCTCATGGAAAACTCCGGCGGGCGGCGGAACTACAGATTATGCTGTTGAGATTTTTTATGAAGCAATCGAAGAAGGAAAATATACAAGTTTCATTTCTGAAAATACAGGAATGCCGATGTTATATATGGATGATGCGATCAACGCAACATTGAAATTAATGGATGCTCCGAAAGAAAGTGTAACGGTTCGTTCGTCTTACAATTTAGGCGGAATGTCTTTTACTCCAAAAGAATTGGCGGAAGAAATTAAGAAAGAAATTCCAGAATTTGAGATTGATTATAAACCGGATTTCAGACAGGCAATTGCAGATTCGTGGCCGGCTTCAATTGATGATTCTGTAGCGAAAAAAGATTGGGGATTGTCGTACGATTTCGGAATTTCTGAGATGTCAAAAGACATGATTAAAAATCTTAAAGTAAAATTAGGAAAAAATTAATTAGTTAAAGTTTAACTTTAATTGAAATTAATTTTAACAACTGATTTTTAATTATTTATAAAATTTATATAAAGTTTAGTTTAAATGATATTATTAACTTTCAATCTGCTGAATATTGAAGCTGATGCTAAAAATGGTGTCGAAATTTCTGATGAGGAAAGATTGAAAATTACTGAAAATAATACAAAAGCTATTCTTAGAATTTTAGATATTCACGATACGAAAGCAAGTTTTTTTGTGGAGATTTCAATCGCTCAAAAGCTTCAGAATTTAATAAAAGCAATTTCATCTAAAGGACATGAAATTGCTTTTTACAACAAAAATTCCAGCCTTCAGGAAATTGAAGAGATAAAGAAATTCACCCAAGATCTTTTGGAAAAACAGATCCGTGGAATTCGTCAGAAAGATGTTA
The DNA here is from genome assembly GCF_900100115.1 of Chryseobacterium soldanellicola. Lineage (GTDB taxonomy): Bacteria > Bacteroidota > Bacteroidia > Flavobacteriales > Weeksellaceae > Chryseobacterium > Chryseobacterium soldanellicola. Next base: position 227,507 of record NZ_FNKL01000001.1, on the reverse strand, counting down.
AGCTGGCTCAGAAAGATTTAAAATTATTGGAATTTAATTATGTTTCCAATATTGATAATGCGAATATTCTTTTTCCTTTTAAACGTCTAAAAAGAGACACGGAAATTAACGAAGAAGATGGATTAAGCATTATTCCGGAAAGCATTTCTCCTTACAGTCAGTTACCGTACAATGATTTTGTGTTTCAGATTCTGCCGATGAAATATTATCAGAATATGGTTTTTGAAACGCTGAAAAATGATGAGTTTGTTTTGATTTATTTAAACTCATGGCAATTTACCGATTTTAAAAAATATCAGTTTGATATTCCCTTTTACAGAAGCTTATTTTTGGGCAGAAAAATGGAGGACAAACTCGATGCCCTCCTTGCCTGGATCAACGAGAAGGAGATGGCTACTTCCCGTATGAAGGATTATATTTTTTAGAGTTTCCAGCTTCGGCATACGGGATACGAGATACGGGTTCGATTTTTTGATCACGAATCTTGTATTTCGAAACTCTAACTCAATTCAAAAAGCGTAATTTCCGGTAAAACACCAACTCTTCCGGGATACCCCAACACCCCAAAACCTCTGTTTACATACAGCATTTTATCTTCGCTTTCATACAAATCAGCCCATTTTGGGTAACGGTATTGAACGGGCGACCATTTGATGTTTTTTAAATCTAAACCAAACTGCATCCCATGTGTATGTCCTGAAAGTGTTAAATGAACATCTGTCGGATGTTTTTTAACCACATAATCAAAATGAGTAGGGTCATGGCTCATTAATATTTTTGTAGCATCTTTTGGAACGTCTTTCAAAGCGTCATCAAGCCTTCCGAATTGTGGAAAAGGCTTTAATCCCCAGTTTTCAACGCCTAAAATGTATAATTTTTCACCGTTTTTCTCAATAACCCGGTTTTCATTTCGAAGCATATCAAATCCGGCTTGTTTTTCGTAATCGATCAATGTATCGAGATTTTTCTTTTTTTCGTCTGGAGAATTCCATGTTACGTAATCGCCATAATCGTGGTTTCCGAGGACCGCAAGTTTACCGTCTTTACTTTTAATTTTAGAAAATAAAGGAATAAACGGCTTAAATTCATCCGCAACATTATTCACCATATCTCCGGTGAATAAAATTAAATCGGCATTTTGTTCGTTGATAAGCTCAATTGCATGTTCCAGCTTACTGGGATCAGAAAAGCTTCCACTGTGAACATCAGAAATCTGAATGATTTTATAACCTTTAAAGCTTTTCGGAAGATTGGCAAATTTTACCTTTACCTTTCTTACTTTGTGTCGGTATTTCCCAAATGTAATTCCGTCGATAAAAAGGGCAGAAAGCACACCTCCGAGACCCAGTCCTAACAAGCTTAAAAATTTTCTTCTTTCCGGGAAAAAATTTTCTGTAGGACGTGCAAAACCGATTAAATAACTTCCGGTTCTGAAAATATCATCAATTAATAAAAATAAAACGATGAAAATTTTAGGCAAAATAAATACGACAAATAATGAGATCATGATCTGTGCTTTCACCGTACTTCTGTCTGATCTTTGATAATGAGTGATTTCGTAGGCGAAAATCCCATAAACGGTTAAAGAAAGGATCCAATAACCGGTTCTTATCCAAAAATTATCTGTTAACGTTCTTATTGCCTGATAGATATAGATTTCTAAAAGAAGAAAGATCGCAGCAATGATTAAAAAATTTCTTTGCATAATTAAGTTTAAAAAAAGCACAAAGAATAGTTTTCCCTGTGCTTTTTTATATTTTTAAATTAAATATTATTAAGGAAATCTGTAAACGATAGCATTGATATTCATTCCGGCACCTACCGAAGTCATCACAATGTTACCTTTATCTTTAAACGATTGACCTTCCATTTTTCCTTTAATTATTAAATCATACATTGTAGGAATGGTTGCTACGGACGAATTTCCGAACATCTGGATGGTCATGGGAGAGATCGAATGGTCGTAATCTTTAATATCATAAAGCTTATGAAGCCTTTCGATCATGGCATAATCCATTTTGGCATTGGCCTGGTGGATTAATATTTTGTTGATATCCTCGATGGAAAGCCCGGCATCATCAATGGTTTCTTTTATTGCTGTAGGAACGTTTTTGAGAGCGTACTCATAAATTTTTCTTCCCAGCATTCTGATGTACAGCTTGTCTTCTGCTTCTTTATTTACGGAACAGCCACTTACCAGATAATCCAGCTCGATACCGTTATCACAAATGGTATTGTGAGCGATAATTCCTACATTTTCGTCATCGGTTGCCTTTACAACAACAGCTCCGGCCCCGTCTGCGAAAATCATTTTATTTCTGTCATAAGGATCGGTAACGCGGCTTAATGTTTCACCGCCAACTACCAAAATCGTTTTTGCTGCTTTGGCTTTAATCAGATTATCAGCTAAAATCATTGCTTCAACCCATCCCGGGCACCCGAAAATCATGTCATAAGTAACACATTTCCTGTTTTTTATACCTAGCTGATTTTTTACTCTTGCTGCCATATTCGGCATAAAGTTAACAAGCCCTGCAGCTGTAACTTCCCCAAAATTACTTGCATATATAATATAATCAAGCTCCTCAGCGTCTATTTTTGAATCTTCAATAGCAATCTTTGAAGCTTCGTAGCCAATTTTAGAGTTGGTAAGGTCATCTTCAATATATCTGCGCTCTTCAATTTCTGTAATTTCTACAAATTTTGAAATGATTTCTTCTGTAGGCTTCTCTATTTTCTCACCTTCGTCGGTATAGAATTCAGAATCCATAAAATAATCTCTACCAATAACTCGATTAGGAATATAAGATCCAGAACCAATAATGATCGTATTCGGCATTCGTTTAAATGATTTTTTAAAGATGCAAAGTTAATAATTAATATTAATAAGAAAGAATTAAAAATATTATTAAATTTGCAAAAATTGTACTTTACAATCTATGAAAAACAATCCGTCCCTGAAAGGATTATTTATCGCAGTTGCGGCGTTTAGTGTTGCCTTTGCAATTTATTTCCTTTTTTTAGCCAAAAAAAACTATTATGTAGTGGATAATCCTACGCCTAATACCTATTATTATAAGATTAATAACGGCTCTGAAGGTACGATTGCGGCTGGGCAAACCGTGCCTGTAGATTTAAAAATGGGGGAAAATTCTATCAAAGTTTTTGATCAGAATAAAAAAATGATGTATGATTCCGCATTCGATGTGAAGAAAATCCGGGGGCTGATTAATATTGCCCATCAGGATTATTATGTGAATGATCAATATTATGGATACAATCTTAAAAAAGATTCATTACTTTTGGCGCTTGATAAGACCACAATAGACGGAAAAGAATATTATGGAGGTGCCAGACACTTCAACAAGCTTTACACAGAAGACTTTTATTATAATGTAGACGAGGATTATGATAAAATGATCAAAAATATACAGAAAGTAGAATCGAGATCAAAAATCTTCAGAAAACAGGATTATCTTAATTATTATAAAGAATATTACAAGTTTTGACAAACGATATCAACAAAGTAACGCCCTACAATTCTGAGGCTACAAAAAAGAGCCAGGTAGAGGATATGTTCGACAATATTGCACCGAAATATGATCTTCTGAATCATGTTTTATCCATGAAAATTGATGTTTTATGGAGGAATACACTGGTCAATATGATGAAAAGCGACAGCCCGCAGGAAGTGCTGGATGTGGCTACAGGAACGGGAGATCTGGCAATCACCATTGAAAAAGGAACCCGTGCCAAAGTAATTGGTTTAGATTTATCGCAACAAATGTTAAATGTTGGCGTTATTAAAATAAAAAAACTTAATTTAGACGGCAAAATTTCCATGCAAAAGGGCGATGCAGAAAATTTACCTTTCGAGGACAATAGATTTGATGCTGTTTCCGTTGCATTTGGAGTAAGGAATTTTGAAAATCTAACCAAAGGGTTGGCGGAACTAAGAAGGGTAGTAAAGGACAACAAAAGTGTTTATATACTTGAGTTTTCAAAGGTTGAGGGTTTTTTAGCACCATTTTATATGTTTTATTTCAAAAATATATTACCTGCCATCGGCAGACTGGTTTCTAAAGATAATAGGGCATATACCTACCTTCCGGATTCTGTAAACGCTTTTCCTTTCGGGGAAAAAATGAGACAGATTCTTTTAGATACAGGATTTAAAAAAGTTGAATATAAAAAACTAAGTTTAGGTATAGCCACAATTTATAAAGCAACAAAGTAACCTATGAATAAATTTTTATTAAAAGCACTGGTTTTAGCCTCAGTAAATGTTGCAGTTTTTGCAAACGCGCAATTTAGAACCCGAAACAGAATGGATAAGTTGGAAGACTTTGATCAACAGACGTTCAGCTGGGGTTTTTATCTGAATGGTAATATACTGGACTACCGTATAGTACTCAACCCAAGATACGGTATGGATGGGAACAAAAATCTCGTTACATCTAAAAATAGTAAAAGCTTCGGTGCCGGATTAATCGGTAAATGGAGACTGAACGATTATTTGGATCTAAGAGTAGAACCAGGCTTACAATTTGCTCAGAGAGAATTGCATTTCGATACACAATCGAATGACCAATACGCAGCAGGTACTTTGACGAATGATCCTTTTGTTCCGATTCCTTTAACGGATAAAGATAGAATAAGAGAAGTAAAATCTACTTTGGTTGACGTTCCTGTAATGTTGGAGCTGCATGGGCAAAGATGGTATAATTCAAGACCTTACATTGCGGCAGGGGTAAATTATATTGTGAATTTACAGTCAAATTCAGATTCTACGGATGATAACTTACAACAGGTTTTCAGATCTACAACCCACAATTTTGCATGGTCTGCAGAAATGGGAATTCAGTTTTACTTTAATAAATTTAAATTGACTCCGGCAATCAGAGGGACATTCATTATGAATAACGAGATTGTTACTGATAATGCAGGTACACCTCCTTACTGGACGGCTGCCATGTCTACACTACAGACGAGAGCAGTAATGTTCGTATTGAAATTTGAGTAAGAAAATTACAGCTAAAAATACAGAAGGAGGTGCTTTGCATCTCCTTTTTTGTTGCCATGCCTAAAATATAAGGCGTTTTATTTTTGTTAGTATTAATATTTTGTTATTTTTGCTAATAGTTAGAATATATAAACCTGAAATGCTTCAAGATTTAGAAAACAATTTTTCAGAATTAGAGAAAAAGATATTGATCTTACAAAAGAATTACAAAAATCTTACTGAAAAGTTCTCGGAATTGAATATTGAACATGAAGATCTGAAGAAGAAATATGATGAGGAAAGAAAGAAAAGTCAGGTATTAGCAGAAGAACAAAAAAATATAAAACTTTATTCAGCAATATCAGGAAATCCTGAACACAATAGATTAATGAAAAACCATATCAACAGATTGGTGAAAGAGATTGATTTCTGTATTGCTCAGCTTCAAAACAGTGGATTATAATGGAGGTAAGGAGAATAACCATCAACATTGCAGGAAGAGTATATCCGCTGAATGTACCCGCAGCAGAGGAAGAGACTTTGCGTAAGGTTGGGAAGCAGATCGAAAATATGATTAAAGATTTTGAACAAAATTTCGATGTGAGAGACAAGCAAGATGCTTTGGCAATGTGCGCCCTGAAATTGGGAACCAACGCTGAAGTGGTGTCTATGAACTACGAAAAAAATATACATTCAACCAACGAAAGACTGGCTCAGATCAATCAATCGCTGAATGAATTTGGGAAATAGATTTTTTTTCCCAGAAAGACCTGCCTACAATAATTCTAACACATTAAAGGTAAACTCAACGCTAAACAATTACCGAACAAATGTCCATCGAATGGCGTGCCGGTTCTCCGGATTACAGACAGTGGAAATCAGTTCAAATCGTGTTGATTAGGAGTTTACTCTATATCACTGAATTGTTGTAGGCTTTTTTTATTAATATTGTAAAGACAATTAAAACTCAATATAAATTATGATAGAAGTTATAATCGGCGTTGTTTGTTTAGTAATCGGTGCTGTAACAGGGATTTTATTCTCTAAAAGCTCATTGAATACTAAAGGAAAATTCATTATAGATGATGCTAAAAAGAATGCTGAAAACCTTATAGAAAAAGCTACCGTACAAGCTGAATCCATAAAGAAAGAAAAGAACCTTCAGGCTAAAGAAAAATTCTTAGAATTAAAATCTCAGCATGATGCAGATATTCAGTCTCGCGAAAAGAAAATGCAGGAGATTGAAAAAAGAACAAAAGACAAAGAGCATAAGTTAAATGACGAGCTTAGCAAAATAGGGAAACTTGAAAAAGACCTTGATAAGCAGATTGCAGATTATGCTAAGAAAACGGAGATTTTAGATAAAAAACAACAGGAATTAGACACAATTATGTCTAAAAAAGTTGAAATTTTAGAAAAAATTTCTAATTACACAGCAGAAGAAGCTAAAGCCGAATTGGTAGAATCAATGAAGGCTGAAGCTAAAACAAGAGCTCAGGCGCATGTTCAGAGCATTATGGAAGAAGCTCAGTTGAATGCAAAAGGAGAAGCGAGAAAAATCGTTATTCAAACCATTCAGAGAATCGGAACAGAACAGGCGATCGAAAATTCGGTATCTGTTTTCAACATCGAATCTGATGAAGTAAAAGGTAGAATTATCGGTAGAGAGGGTAGAAATATCCGTGCTTTGGAAGCTGTAACTGGTGTAGAAATTATTGTTGATGATACTCCAGAAGCGATTCTTCTTTCATGTTTCGATCCGGTAAGAAGAGAAATTGCAAGATTATCACTTCACAGATTGGTAACGGATGGTAGAATCCACCCTGCAAGAATCGAAGAGGTTGTAGAAAAAACAAGAAAACAAATTGAGGAGGAGATTATCGAAGTTGGTAAAAGAACCATTATCGATTTGGGAATCCACGGTTTACACCCTGAATTGATCAAGATTGTAGGGAGAATGAAATACCGTTCTTCTTACGGACAAAACTTATTACAGCACTCGAGAGAAGTTGCCAATATCGCTGCAACAATGGCTGCCGAATTAGGTTTAAATGTAAAATTAGCGAAAAGAGCAGGTCTTTTACACGATATCGGAAAAGTTCCTGAACAGGAATCAGAGCTTCCTCACGCTTTATTAGGAATGCAGTGGGCTGAAAAATACGGTGAAAATGCAGAAGTTATCAATGCGATTGGTGCTCACCATGACGAAGTTGAAATGACCTCGTTATTGTCACCGATCATTCAGGTTGCCGATGCGATTTCAGGAGCCAGACCGGGAGCAAGAAGACAGGTGTTAGAATCTTATATCCAAAGATTAAAAGACTTGGAATCAGCTGCTTTAAGCTTCGAAGGAGTTTCCAGCGCCTATGCAATCCAGGCAGGTAGAGAGTTGAGAGTTATGGTAGAAAGCGGAAGAGTAAATGACGAAGTTGCTTCTCAGTTATCTTACGACATTTCTGAAAAAATCCAAAACGAATTAACGTATCCCGGACAGGTAAAAGTAACAGTGATCAGAGAAACGAGAGCTGTGAATATTGCGAGATAATAATCAGAAAAAGATATTTTATAAAAACCTTTCAAGAGATTGAAAGGTTTTTTATTTTTAGCAAAATTTAAAAATCAAAATGCAAGAACTTCCTTTGTCTTCAAAAGCGAGACTTATTTTCTCTATTCCGGTTATTATTGCGGCCTTAGGCTACTTTGTAGATATCTATGACCTGCTTTTGTTTGGTATCGTAAGGATACCGAGTTTAAAAGCTTTAGGATTGAATCCTGATATCGATGGTACGTTTATTCTTAACTGTCAGATGGTAGGTTTGCTGATCGGCGGTATTTTCTGGGGAATTTTTGGCGATAAAAAAGGACGGTTATCCGTGTTATTTGGTTCTATCCTGGTTTATTCTTTAGCGAATATTGCGTGTGGGTTTTTACCGTATTTTCCGAAAGAGCATTTGGTGTATTCGTATGCAGGCTTAAGGTTTATTGCCGGAATTGGCCTTGCCGGAGAGCTCGGAGCAGGAATTACCCTTGTTTCTGAAAGTTTACCGAAAAATTTACGAGCGATCGGAACTTCCGTTGTTGCTGGTTTCGGATTAATGGGTGCTGTTGTTGCCCAATTGACCGTAGAATTATCCGGCGGATGGAATATTTCTTATATTATCGGAGGAGTTCTGGGAATTTTATTATTATTTTTAAGAATCAGCGTTTCAGAATCGGGGATTTATAAAAATATCGAAACAAAAGCTGTCTCAAAAGGAAATTTCCTGTCATTTTTCACAAATAAAAATCGTTTGATAAGATATTTAAAATGTATTGCTGTCGGGCTTCCGACGTGGTATTGTATTGGGATTTTGGCGGTATTGGCGAATCAGTTTGCCCCGGAATTCGGAATTAAAGACATTAATCCGGGAAAAGCCATTATGTGGGCTTATGTAGGAATTTCTGTCGGTGATTTGATGAGCGGATTTATTTCTCATGCTTTAAAATCCAGAAAAATGGCGATTTTTTATATGCTTGCATTTACCATTGTGGGTGTTGCGATCATGTTGTTTGGAAATACCAATACAGAAACAAAATATTATATTTTCTGCGTCTGGCTCGGTTTGGGAACAGGATATTGGGCGATGTTCGTTACTTTGGCAGCCGAACAGTTCGGGACAAATATCAGGAATACAGCCACCACAACGGTTCCGAATATGGTAAGAGGACTGGTTCCTGTGATGATTTTTGGCTTTGATTTTTTTAAGAAAGATTTTTCGGTAATCATTAGCGCAGCGATCGTTGGTGCCATCGTTTTTGGTCTGGCTTTTTACTCCTCTCTCACGATTTCTGAAACTCATGATAAAGATCTTGAATTCACAGAATAAAAAGCTGTTTAAATAATTTTTCTTTTTATTTTTCGTTTTATAGTAAAGTAACAGAAATGAAATCAATCAATTATTTGAAATTGAAATAAATTATGTTGTAAATAATATATATTTGTTTAACTTTGAAAGTATTAAAATTATATTGTTTAACTCTCAAAACCAAATCACATGTCAAACAACATTTTTAAAAACGCTAAAAGATTAGGAAAAAACGATCTTAAAAACATTGTCGGAGGAGTAGGTAAAATCGGAACTCCGGATTTGTCTTTATGCGGATGCAGCTGTACAGGAGCTGTAACCGGTCCTAAATATTGTGTACAATATATTGGTTGCCCGCAGGTAATTACTTGCTAACCCAATTTTAACGAATTATTTCAATTAGAAATAAACATTTCCACATTTAATACGCAAGAACCTTTTGATTTTCAGAAGGTTTTTGTAATTATTATGAATTATGAATTATGAATTATGAATTATGAATTATGAATTATGAATTATGAATTATGAATTATGAATTATGAATTATGAATTTTTTTTGCTAAACCCTAAACCTATCTTCCCGTCTTCATTTCCCCGATTTTTTGTCTGGTATAAATACTGTTATGTCCTGAAAATAAGTAAGAAACCACGCACGCAATCGCTACATAAATTCCGCATTCTGCCCCGAATAATTCAATTCCCATAAGCATACAGGCCAGCGGTGTATTGGTAGCTCCTGCAAAAACCGCTACAAATCCCATTCCTGCCAACAAGCCAAACGGCAACGGAATAATTAAGGATAATGCACTTCCCAAAGTTGCGCCAATAAAGAATAGAGGAGTAACTTCACCGCCTTTAAATCCTGCCGAAAGGGTAACAATCGTAAAGATCATTTTCAACGCAAAATCATATAAAGGAAGTTGTTTGTCAAAGCTTTCTACAATCGTCGGAATTCCCAACCCGATATATCTCGTAGTTCCCATCGCAAAAACAGCAACAGCAACAATAATTCCGCCGACAACAGGGCGTAATGGGGGATATTTTATTGTTGATTTAAAAAAAGAACCTGCCCAATGAATAAGTTTACTGAATGTCGCAGCACAGATTCCAAAAGCAATTCCTGCAAAAACACTGTATAAAATAGGCAGAAAATCAATTTTTGGGATGAAATCAATGTGATAATGAGTATGTTTTACTTTCCAGAGATTCGTTACTAAATCTGCAATAATCGCCGATGCAAATGCCGGGAAAATAGCATTATAACGAATTCTTCCGATCAGAAAAACTTCCAATCCGAAAACAGCTCCAGCTAAAGGTGTTCCGAAAACAGAGCCAAAACCCGCAGCAATTGCAGAAATAATCAGGATTTTTCTTTCGTTTTTAGTAAGCTTAAAAGGTTTTGTAAACTGATCTGCAATCGCTCCCGCCATCTGTAAAGCCGTTCCCTCACGACCTGCCGAGCCACCGAAAAGATGAGTCGCGATGGTTCCCAGATAGACAAAAGGGGCCATTTTGAAAGGAATAATTTCCTTCGGATCATGAATGCTGTCGATCAGTAAATTGTTTCCCGCTTCAATATCTTTTCCGAGATGATGATATAAAAGTCCGATCAAAAAACCTACAACAGGCAAAAATGCAATGATCCAGATGTGATTTTCCCTGAAATTAGTTGCCCATTCCAATGACTGTAAAAAGCCTGCAGAAGCAGTTCCTACAAGAATTCCGATGATGAGAGAAATACAAAGCCACTTTAAAATATAAGGTAAGGCAGGAAATTTTCTAAAGAAAAATCTGGTATGAAATAAGGTTTTCTGAATGATTGTTCGTTGATGTTCTGACATAATTTTACCTGATCAATTATTGTTAATAATCTTAAAATCAGGCGTCATCAGCTTCTGAAAAGCGGTTGGGTAAGGAAGAGCACCATTTCCTTGTGCTGCAAATATAACTATTTATTTTTAATTTTTATAATGAATAGCTTTATCAATTTCAATGGGGTTGTTGTATTTCTTAATGATTTCCTGCATATTTTTTGTCTGAGAATTCAGTTCGTCAATTGTATGTATTTCCTTTCCATTGATATTAATATTCAGATTATTGTTTGTTTTGCTGAAATTTGTTCTTTCAAATGAAAAGGGATCATTATAAAATTCTAAAGAAAGCTTTTGCTTCTGTTTTTCCGTAATGGGAATCGCTTTGTTTCCAAAATTGGATTCAAGGAAATCATCGGTAGGATAGATGCTCGGTAGTTCCTGACTTTTTATAAGGTTGTAAATGAAATTTTTCTTTGTATCATAAATCTCAAAAATCAAACCCGGAAGCCCTGAAAACTTAAATGGTCCTTCATTAAAAGGAATATCTTTATTAAACCATGCAATCCAATCTCTTCCTCCAAATTTTGCCGTCGCTTTTTGCAATGTATAATCCTGAATTTGTTTGGTTTCTTTAGAAATATTCCAGGTGATTTTATCGTTCGTCTTATAAGAATAATATCCGAATTTAATATTGATGAAATTTTCATTATTAAAGGTATTGATCTTTCTTTTAACGATCTGTCCGGTCATATCAACATGTTTATTATCCATATTTCCGAATTTTTTATTGATAGAATCTGCAACGAAAAGATTACGGCCGTAGAATTTAACTTCTTTGGAATTAATGTCTAAAATCATATTAAATTTTTGATAATCAGAGTCTGTAGAATCCATTTTTAACTGTAATTCATAAATAAACCTGTGCGTTTGTGAATGCAAAGAAATGATGATCAATAAACAAATAAGATTTGTAATTTTTTTCATTATTTATGAACTTTTAATTCAAAATTATTTAAAATAGGACTGTTCAATAATATATTTTTTACTGATTTGAATACTTTCAAAAATATCCTTATCACTCGAATCCTGCTCCAGAAACCAATATTGCAGACCAGCTTTTTCTTTAGCTTCAAAAATTCTTTTAAAATCAATCGTTCCGTTTCCGATCTCTGTGAAATCTTTGTTGTCTTTTTTCATGTCTTTCACATGCCACAACGGAAATCTTTTCGGGTATTTTTCAAAATACGTTAAAGGATCTAAACCAGCTTTTGAAATCCAGTATAAATCCAGTTCCATTTTTACTAAATCGGGTGAAGTATTTTTTAAGATAAATTCATACACATTTTGAGTATCATCAAATTTTTCAAATTCAAAATCATGATTGTGATACGCAAACTGTATTCCTGATTTTTTGGTCAATTCTCCTGATTGATCAAATAATTCGGGAAGTTTTTTATAATTCTCTATATTTCTTTCTTCAGGAAAAAGATAAGAACAAACCATGTATTTTGCACCGATAAAGTGTAAATCTTCCACAGATTTTTCCCAACCGTTTAATAAAGTTCCTTTCTCCTGATGCAAAATTCCAGTTGTATGGTGAGAACTGATAACTTTTAAACCTGTATTTTTTAGAATAGTTTGAAATTCATTTCGGCTTTTCCCAAAGAAAGTTCCGTTATAGCCGTAGATCTCAAGTTCTTTAAAACCAAGAGCTGCCAATCTTTCCAGTGCTTTTTCAAGGTTTTCGGAAATAGCATCGCGAATTGTGTAAAGCTGTATTGCCAAAGGTTTTTTAGGATTAATTATAGAAGAAATTCCAGGAGAGCATAGCCCCAGAAATCCAATTGATGAAAGCTGTATAAAGTCTTTTCTAAGCATTACAAAAACGGTTTCATTTCGTCTTCGATCTGTGTTCTGAGATCCATCAAACGAATGGCATATTTTTCTTTTTGCTTCTCATCTTCAGTTTCAGGAACCCATTTTCGGACAGGAAGTTTTTTTCCGTTTTCATCAACTGCCACAAAAACAATGATGCAATGCGTTTTCTTGTCAAAATTCGGCTGCTTTAAGTTTCTTGAAAAAACATTGATCGAAATATGCATGCTTGAAGAACCTGTATAAATAACCTGAGCCTCGACTTTTACTATTTCCCCGATCTTGATCGGTTCGTAGAAACGGATTCCGCCTACATAAACCGTTACGGAATAATTTCCGCTCCAGGTGGTTGCACAGGCATATCCTGCCTGATCGATCCACTTCATTACGCTCCCTCCATGCACATTTCCTCCGTAATTTACATCAGAAGGTTCTGAAATAAACTGAAAACTAATTGGTTTGTTCTCCATTCTATAGAAAAAATTTGATTGAATAAAGGTATTTAATAATTTTTAATATCACTTATTAAATCCTACTTTTGTTGATTGAACTTTTTCGTATGTTCATTTTTAATAAATAACAGATTTAAAAATATAATGAAGAAAGTATTTTATCTTAATACATGTGACACTTGTAGAAAAATTTTAGCACAATTCAGACTTTCAGACTGGGCGCTTCGTGAAATTAAAAAAGAGCCGATTACCAAGGAAGAATTGGACGGAATGTATAAAATAACAAAATCCTACGAGGCGTTATTCAGCAAAAAATCGACCCAGATAAAATTAAGAGAACTTGATTTAAAATCTTTGGGAGAAGAAGATTTCAGAGAATTGCTGCTGGATCATTATACATTTTTAAAGAGACCGGTTTTTCTTACTGATGATGAAATTTTTATTGGAAGTGACAAAGAAAACCTTGCAAAGCTGAGAGCTTATTTTAATTCAAGCAATTAAGCGTAAATTTTTTTGATTTTCAGATAATTACATAAAAAAGAGATTGTAAATTTACAATCTCTTTTGTTGTAGAATATATTTTATTTATACAAAAGGAGTTTTTACCACTTTTGCAGGAATATTTTTATTTCTTACCTGAATAAAGATCTCAGAACCTAGCTTGAAATGAGGTTTATCAACATAAGCCAATCCTAAACCGATCTTTTTCATTGGCGACTGAGTTCCGGAAGTTACTTTCCCGATCACGTTTCCTTCTGCATCTACAACAGGGTAGTCGTGTCTCGGAACACCTTTGTCTGTAAGCTCAAAACCGACTAATTTTCTGGTAACGCCTTCTTCTTTTTGTTTTGCGAAAGTATCTTTAGAGATAAACTCTTTGTCGAATTTTGTGATCCATCCTAATCCTGCTTCAATCGGAGAAGTCGTATCGTCGATATCCATTCCGTATAAGCAGAATCCTTTTTCTAGTCTTAAAGTGTCTCTGGCAGCCAATCCGCAAGGGATGATTCCTTCTGATTCACCAGCTTTGATGATTTCGTCCCAAAGCTTTTCAGCACTTTCATTATTGAAATAAATCTCAAAACCACCGCTTCCTGTGTAGCCTGTGTTTGAAATAATCACATCATTTACCCCTGCAACCGATCCCATTGTGAAGTTATAATAAGGAATTTCCGAAAGATTGGTTTCCGTTAATTTCTGAAGGATTTCCGTAGCTTTTGGACCCTGAATTGCCAATAACGACATATCATCAGAAGCATTCGTTAAAACAGCATCAAAACTGTTGAATTTCACGATATGATCCCAGTCTTTTTCAATATTTGAAGCATTCACAACCACAAAATACTTATCGTCTTCGATTTTGTAAACAATAAGATCATCAACAATTCCTCCGTTTTCGTTTGGAAGACAAGAATATTGAGCTTTTCCGTTTTCCAAAGCATCTACGTTATTTGTGGTAACCAATTGTAAAAGATCTTTAGCACCCGGACCTTCCACAAAAAACTGTCCCATGTGAGAAACATCGAACAATCCCGCTTTTTCTCTCACTGCAAAATGCTCCTCAGTAACTCCCGAATATTGCACAGGCATTTCAAAACCTGCAAAAGGTACGATTTTAGCTCCCAAAGAAACGTGTTTGTCGTACAAGGCTGTTTTCTTCATATTTAAATTTATTTCTTTATTTTAAAACTTTCAAAAGCTTCATTGAAAAGCTTCATATAATTTCCGTTCCAGTATTTTTGTTCACAATTAATAGTGATCAGGTATAAGTTTTTTTCTTTCTGAAATACTTTTGTAATCCAGAAAGCTTTTTCCTTTTCATCGAAATATTCGTAATTATATTCTGTATATCCTTTTTTACCGTTGCTGTTTTTCACTTTCTTTTCTTCGTCGGCAGATTTATAAAGAGCAAGGATAAATTTTTTCGTTTCTCCCTTCGGAAGGTTTAAATCGTGATATTCGGAAATGGTGATCGCGCCGATCTCGTTGGTTGGAAAAATATTGATAATACCGCTGTCATCAGTTGTTTTCCAGGTATCAGGAAAAGTAATGGCGTAATTGTCTGTTTCGTAGGTTTTGCCCGGAATTTTTTGAGCGGTAGAGTAAAAACTTATTAAAAATATTAATAAGACTAATGTTTTTTTCATCATGAATTTAAAAATGGTGTTTATATTCTTCTAAAATTATTTTAAACCATTCTGTGAATTTTTCGGGATTTTCAGCAATTTCCTTATCAAGATCTTCAATAGAAATATATCTTACTTGTTCGACCTCATTCTGATTCAGATTAAATTCCGAATTGTAAGTTCCTATGAAAACATGGTCTAACTCATGTTCCCAAAGCCCGTTTCCGACATCTGCTTTATAAATAAAATTAAATTTTTCTGAAAGCTCGGTTTCAATGCCTAATTCTTCTTTTACCCTGCGTTTTGCACCGTCGAGATAAGACTCGTTATTTCTCGGATGGGAGCATACAGCGTTGGTCCATTGCCCCGGAGAATGGTACTTTTCGGAAGCTCTTTTCTGTAAAAGCATTTCTCCTTTATCATTAAATAAAAAAACGGAAAAAGCACGGTGTAATAAGCCGTTGACATGAGCCTGCTGTTTTTCCATTAAGCCTAAAACTTCATCCGCCGGATTTACTAAAACTACGAATTCTTCCATTCCTACAAATGTAAGTTTAATAAATGTATTTTGGAAATTTTTGGTAAAACATCATATTTCCTGAGATGAAAATTATTTTTTTACGCCCGCAGATTTCTCAAATGATTATGATAATTTCATTCTTAATAAGACAGCAATCTTGCAAATCTGTGGGAAGCAAAATTATCTCTTCAAAGCCTTTCCGATTCTGATATAAAGCATTGATAAACCAATAAAGAAAATCGTAATCCAGAGGGAATTGGTCAGAACTTTTGTAAAACCTAATTTGGTCATATCCACAAACGGATAAGGATAAAATCCTGAAAAATTTCCTCTTATTAATATTATAATAAGATAAAAGACCGGAAATATCATCCATTTTGGAATTTGTATGTATTTCAAAGCCGTTTTATTTTCAAATAAATACCAAAAAATAATCATAAGAACAGGCATTACACTGTGAAGCAATTCATCAATAATCCTTTGAAAACCCGTTGGCTGCCACGTTCCGCGAAGAATGATCTGATAAATAAAACCAACAATGGTAATATAAACTGTAATTGCTGTTAAAATTCCTGAATTTTCATTGTTATCCTTTTTAAAAGCTACAATTGTTAAATAAATACTTACAATGATATTCGTAAGAATGGTGAAATAAGTAAAAAACCTAAAATTAGTCTCCAAAATAGAAGTAGTTTTGTTTTCTATGGCTAAGTAATATTGACCAATCAAAGCAAACCATCCGATCAGACAAAAAATTAAGGCTAATGCTTTTTTCATGATAATAATCTTGTGATAATCAAATATAAACAAAAAGTGATTTATATTTTCGAATGATTTAACGACTTCAAAAAAATCGCAACGTTCAAAATTTATGATGAAAAAGAAAATTTTTAATCATATTATAAGAAATGTAGTTTAAATGTAAGTTTTATTCATTAAATAGTAATTTTTATAGTGAAAATTTAATATAAACTAAGTTTAACGATTCAGTTTAAGCCAGAAATCGTAACTTTGCAATTCAATTTTTTAATGATGGAATTAGAATATAAAGAACATATAAGTCCGATACTTAAGGACGGGATTAAAAATTATTTAATCGATATCGACGGAACCATTACAGATGACGTTCCCAATGAAGAGCCTGAAAGAATGGTAACTTGTGAACCTTATCCGGACGCCCTGGAAACGATCAATAAATGGTATGATGAAGGGCATCAGATCTGTTTTTTCACCTCAAGAACGGAAAATTTAAAGCAGATCACAATCGATTGGCTGGATAAGCACGGTTTCAAATATCACAGCGTTCTATGTGGAAAACCGAGAGGCGGAAACTACCATTGGATCGACAATCATCTGGTAAGAGCCACAAGATATAAAGGTAAATTTACTGATCTGGTTGAAAAGCAGGTAACAATTGAGGTTTTTAAGGAAGATTAAATAAAATAAGGATTTAAAGATTAAACGATTAAAGTGGTTAAAAATTTTCACTTTCTTAATTTTTAAATTTTTCATTTAAATAGAGATGTATTTATGAAAGTTTTAGCAAACGATGGCTTGGATCAATCTGGGATTGATGCATTAACTGAGAAAGGTTTTGAGGTGATTACTACAAAAGTTCCGCAGGAATTTTTAGTAGAATATATAAATGAGCACAAAATTCGTACGTTGTTGGTGCGCAGTGCGACACATGTGAGAAAAGATATTATCGATAATTGCCCATCGATTGACATCATCGGCAGAGGTGGTGTCGGGATGGATAATATCTATGTGGATTACGCCAGAGAAAAAGGAATTCATGTGATCAATACACCTTCTGCTTCTTCAGAATCGGTGGCTGAATTGGTTTTTGCACACTTATTTTCAGGAGCAAGATTTTTGCAGGATTCAAACAGAAAAATGCCATTAGTAGGTGATACCGAGTTTGCAAGTCTTAAAAAAGCATATACAGAAGGTATCGAATTAAGAGGAAAAACCATCGGAATTGTTGGAATGGGAAGAATCGGGCAGGAAGTCGCAAGAATAGCTTTAGGCCTTGGAATGAGAGTGGTTGCGGCTGATAATAACGTTGGGAAAGCCAGTATTAAAGTGAAATTTTATAACAATCAGTTCATTAATGTTGATATTGAAACTGAACCTTTACATGAAGTTTTAAAGCATTCGGATTTTATTACACTTCACGTCCCCGCTCAAAAAGAAGGATATATGATAGGGAAAAATGAATTTGAAATGATGAAAAATGGCGTGGCAATCGTAAACTGCTCAAGAGGCGGAGTGATCGATGAAGCTGCTTTAATCGAAGCATTAGATTCAGGGAAGGTAAAATTTGCCGGATTAGATGTTTTCATCAACGAGCCAACTCCTTCAAAAGATATTTTGACGCATCCTAAAATCTCTTTAACCCCTCACACAGGCGCATCTACAATGGAAGCGCAGGACAGAATCGGACTTTCCCTGGCGGAACAGATTTCAAGTATTTTACAGATTCATTAATCTGAAAATGATAAAAAGTAACAACACCTCAATTTGAGGTGTTTTGTTTTTATAAGTTGTTTTTATTTTTAAGCAAATCTCTGATTTCCATTAATAATTTTTGGTCTTCAGTAGGCCCTGCAGGGGCCGGGACTTCTTTACGGCTTATTTTATTAGCGCCTTTAATAATCCAGAAAAGTACCATCGCAATACATAAAAAACTGATTACCGCTGAGAGAAAATTGCCATAAGCAACACCATGCCATGATAATTTTGTAATGTCTTCTGCGCCAGCAGCTTTTAATGCCGGATTCAATAATAACGGAGTAATTACATCCGCGACAAGTGATGAAACAATTTTTCCGAAAGCGCCACCAATGATTACCCCTACTGCTAAATCAATAACATTTCCTTTGAAGGCAAATTCTTTAAAATCTTTTAAAAATCCCATAATTTTTACATCTGTTGTAAGCAAATATAAATAAAAATCAATGCTTTTTAAATTATTCGTAAATGTTTTATCAAATTGATTATGTTGATTAATTTTATACTTTAAAGTATAATTAAAATAAAAAAATCACTTCAATTTGAAGTGATTTGGTTGAATATTTTTATATGTTATTTTTGTTTTTAAGCAAATCTCTGATTTCCATTAATAATTTTTGCTCTTCCGTTGGTCCTGCAGGAGCAGGTACTTCTTTATGAGTGATTTTATTAGCTCCTTTTATAATCCAGAACAAAACGACGGCAATACACAGAAAACTAATGACCGCCGAAAGAAAATTCCCGTAAGCGATTCCGTGCCAGGAGAGTTTAGCAATATTTTCGGCTCCGGCAGCTTTCAGTGCAGGATTTAAGATTAATGGCGTGATAACATCATCAACCAAAGAGGTGACAATTTTCCCAAAAGCAGCCCCAATAATAACACCGACGGCCAAGTCAAGCACATTTCCTTTAAATGCAAATGCTTTGAATTCTTTAACAAATCCCATAATTTATTTTTTTAAGTATTATTTAAACTGAAATAGGAGTTTAAGTTACAAAAAAAATATATTTTTCAAGTTTTTATGATTAAAAATTTGTGAATAATTTTATTTATAGATTATTTTTAATTTCAATTATTAACGTCTCAGTTTTTTATTTTCATGAGTTTAAAATTTCTTTTGTAAATTGCTGTTAAGCGATTATTAAACAAAAAAAGAACTTTACATATGAAAATTTTCACGGCAGAACAAATTCGGTCAGCGGATGAATTTACCATCAAAAATGAACCCATTACACCGACAAAATTAATGGAACGGGCCGCGCAATCTTGTGTAAGCTGGATTTCGGAAAATTGTAAAAATCATACCAAATTTGCCGTCTTTTGCGGAAACGGAAATAACGGCGGCGACGGTTTTGCGATTGCCAGAATGCTTCATCTTAATGATTATGATGTAGATGTTTTTGTGGATGATCTGAAAGGTAGCTTTTCCGATGATGCTATGATTAATTTTGAGAGATTAAGTGATTTTTCAGGAATTTTTATTCATGATTTTAGTAAAATTGATGAATATAATTTTGAGGATACCATCGTTATTGATGCTCTTTTCGGAACAGGATTATCGAGAAATATAGATGGTAGCTTTAAAAATGTAATTGAAAAACTAAATGAAAAGAAAAATATTAAAATATCTATTGATCTGCCTTCCGGACTTTTTACTGATGCTATTGTAACTGAAAATGCAATTGTTTTTAAAGCAGATTATACCTTGAGCTTTCAATTTTGGAAAAAAAGTTTTCTTCATCCCGAAACAGGAAAATTTACAGGTAAAGTTATTATTTTAGATATAAATTTAAGCGGAGAATACATATCAAATACTCAGACGGAATATTTTACAATAGATGATGAGATTATAGAGAATATTTTTAAACCGAGAGATGAATTTTCCCACAAAGGCAGCTATGGAAAAGTAACTATTATTGCCGGAAGCTACGGAAAGATTGGAGCGGCCGTACTTTCAACAACATCTGCTATGAAAACAGGTTCGGGATTGACTTTTATTCATGCACCTAAATGTGGTTACGAAATACTTCAGACTTCCTGTCCGGAAGCTATGTTTACTGAAGGCGGAAGTCAATTTATTAATAATTTTGAGGTTGACGAAAACTCAGCTTGTGGAATTGGGCCCGGATTAGGAACCGAGGAAGAAACAGAGAAAAGTTTTTTAACGTTTTTAAAGAATTATTCTAAGCCTTTAGTCTTGGATGCTGACGCTTTAAATAGTATTTCAAAAGATAAGAATCATTTAAAATTAATTCCGAAAAAATCAATCATAACGCCACATCCAAAAGAATTTGAAAGATTATTCGGAAACACAAAAAACTCTTTCGAAAGGGTAGAACTGGCCCGAAAAAATGCGAAGGAACTGGGAATATATATTGTTTTAAAAGATCATCATACACAGGTTGTAACGCCTGAAGGAAATGTTTTTTACAATATCACAGGAAATTCCGGATTAGCTAAAGGGGGAAGCGGGGATATTTTAACCGGAATTATAACTTCACTTTTATCACAACATTATTCAGAAGAAAATGCTGCCATTTTCGGAGTCTGGCTTCATGGAAAAGCAGCAGATTTTGCGGCAGAAAGACATTCAAAGGAATCAATGTTGCCAAGTGATGTTGTTGACGAACTAGGAAATGTTTTTAATAAGCTCAATAAAAAATTTGCTTTAAAATTGTAACAGCAATTATCATCAAGAATATAAAAAAGGCAAATTTACGATTGAGTAAATTTGCCTTTTAAATTTTTATTTTAGTTGAAATTATTCAGGTTTCTCGTTTTCAGCCTGAGTGATTTTAAATTTCTTGGAATACAACATAATTACTGCTCCGGCAATCATAAAAGGTATAGAAAGAACTTGTCCGGTATTCAAACCTGCAAATTCAATAAACTCTTTACCTTGAGGCATTTTCAGGAATTCTACAAAGAACCTGATTGCCCAAAGAATGATAAAAAACAATCCGAATAACCAGCCTTGCTGATATTTTTTATTCGTTTTTCTATACAGAATCCACAATAAAACAAATAAGCAAACATATCCGAAAGCTTCAAATAATTGAGTAGGATAGCGTGGTACGGTAAGCCCATATTCACTGCTTTGTTGTGGAAAAAGCAATGCGAAAGGTGAGTTGGGATCAACTGGTTTTCCTACAATTTCTGAATTGAAAAAATTACCCATTCTTACAAAAGCGCCACCCAAAGAAACGACAATTCCCAACCTGTCATATACCCAGAAAGGGTTTTTCTTGATGATCTTAAATGAATAATAAAGTGTTGTAAAAATCAATGCAATTGTTGCTCCGTGACTTGCTAACCCTGAGAAACCGGTAAATTTTAAACCATTTTTAGTACTTATCGGTAAAAATACACTCCAGAAATCCTCTTTGAATAATTCCGGCTGGTAGAAAATAACGTGCCCCATTCTTGCTCCAAGAATGGTCCCGATCAACGTCCATGTGAAAAGTGGCTCTAAATATTTTTGATTTACATTGTCAATTTTGAAAATTTTAGTCATTAAAACATATCCAAAACCGAAAGCAAAAATAAACATCAGGCTATAAAAGTGCAGTGTGATCGGCCCTAAATGAATTCCCGTTGAAGGATCCCAGATCTTAAATGGTGTTTTCAGCTGAACACTGTCTGAGCCGGTAATGGGCCTGCTCGATTTTACCGCATATTTAAAGGTTTCAATATTTTCCTGAGTGACAGGAGTTTCAATTAATTTAAAATTTTTGTCGAAGAACTGATAATTTGAAGCTTTAAATTTATTAAGAATCGTAGAGCTGTAGCCATAAGAATCCTGCTCAAGATTTGATTTATTTAAAATGACTAACGTATTATTTTCAGTTTTTTTATCTGCAAAATCATCAAGTGCCGTAAGTTCTGTTGTCGCATAAATTTTTACGGGAACATTTTGTGAGCTAACTTTTAAAGTGCCGTCAGAAAGGCCTCCCTGGTAATTCTGTGCGAAAAGACATTGGGTAATGAACGCAAATAATACGAAGTACATTCTGAAAAAAATATTATTCATCTTTTTTAATAATTTGATTATTGATTTTAATTTTAGGGGGAACCGGATCATAGCCGCTTCCTCCCCATGGATGGCATTTTGAAATTCTTTTTATTCCCAGCCAAAATCCTTTAAAAATACCGTGCATCTGCAAAGCTTTTACCATATAATGTGAACAGGTTGGCTCATAACGGCAATTTTTGGGAAGTAAGGGCGAGATAAACCACTGGTAAAATTTTATCAAGATTACCAACGGCGAAGTGATGATTTTATTGAATGTAAGTTTCAAAACAATGCAAAAATAGGGTAAAAAAATGAAAATTAGTTTAAATTTGTTATAAGTTTCAATTGTATAAAATCTGAAACATTTATTCAAAAATTAAAATTATCTTGAATCAAAATATTCCATTAGCCGAAAAATTAAGACCTAAAACGTTGGATGATGTTTTAGGGCAGGAGCATCTTACCGGCGAAAAGGGGACCATCAGAAAGATGCTTGAAAATAATGCCTTGAATTCCCTGATTTTTTGGGGACCTCCGGGAACGGGTAAAACGACACTTGCAGAAATTGTTTCTGAAAAATCGGGCAGAAAATTTTATAAGCTTTCTGCAGTTTCTTCGGGGGTAAAAGATGTTCGTGATGTAATTGAGGATGCCAAAAAGCAGAACCTTTTTTCAGGAAAATCGCCGATTTTATTTATTGATGAGATTCATCGTTTTAATAAATCCCAACAGGATTCTTTACTTCATGCGGTTGAAAAAGGCTGGATTGTTTTAATTGGTGCCACTACGGAAAACCCTAGTTTTGAGGTAGTTTCAGCTTTGCTTTCAAGAAGCCAGGTGTACATTCTGAAAGCATTGAGCTATGAAAAGCTGGAAGAATTAATTGACATTGCTCTTGAGAGATTTAATAAAGATGAAAATACAGAATTTAAAATAGCTGATAAACAGGCATTTATACAATATTCTGGAGGCGATGGCCGTAAATTGATCAATTCTGTTGAGCTGGTTCTTAACCAATTTATCAATTCCAAACAAAAAGTCATTACAAATGATGATGTGATGGATGTTTTGCAGGAAACAATGGCACTTTACGATAAAAATGGCGAACAACATTATGATATCATTTCAGCTTTTATAAAATCCATGCGTGGGAGTGACCCAAACGGCGCTGTTTACTGGTTGGCAAGGATGATCGCTGGCGGTGAGGATATTAAATTTATAGCAAGAAGAATGTTGATTTTAGCAGCTGAAGACATTGGTTTGGCCAATCCGAATGCGCTGGTGGTTGCCAATAACTGTTTTCAGGCTGTGAACGTTATCGGGAATCCTGAAGCAAGAATTATTTTAAGTGAAGCAGCGGTTTATCTGGCGGTTTCTCCAAAAAGTAATTCTGCATATATGGCGATCAATGACGCGTTAGCTTTAGTGAAACAGACTGGAAATCTGCCTGTTCCGTTGCATTTGAGGAATGCGCCGACAAAGCTGATGAAAGATCTGGATTACGGAAAAGAATATAAGTACGCACATTCTTTTGAGGGTAATTTTGTTGATCAGGATTTTCTTCCGCAGGAAATTAAAGATGTAAAGCTTTATGAACCAGGAAATAACGCTACAGAAAAGAAAATTTACGATGAGCTTAAGAAAAAATGGAATAATAAATATTAAAATAAAAGGATACTCAATTGAGTATCCTTTTTTAATATGATCTTGGAAAATTATTTTTTCTGAGTTGTCGTGATAAATAAGGATTTTTTACCGTTGTAATCTTTCACTTCTACATTGGCAAGGATGTCACCAAAAACATTTGTGCCGGTATTTGTAAATTCATAGCCGTCAATAAGAACGGGGGTGTCTTTTGCTATATTCTGTTGCTCATTTAGCTGCGCCAAAGTAATTCTGTCTAAATTTTCATAGCCTTTTTTAAGCTTGAATTCTACAATTCCCTGGTCAGCCAGATAACTGAATTTTTTTAAGTTTTGGGGTAAATTTGCAGAAGTTTTATAAACATTCATACTTTGAATGATGTCTTTTTTACCGTTAAACATATCGACAGTTCCTACTACATCATTAGCAACTGCAAATTTTGTTGCAGGATTTTTCTGCGCAAATAAAGTCGCAGAAGACAATATTAAAAAAGAGTAGAGTAATTTTTTCATAATCTATGGAATATATTAAAAACTTGATAAATATAGTTATTTTTTACAGAATGTGAATAAATTTTTGTGATAATTTAAAAATTATTTATAAATAAAGATTTTTATTGAGATTGCGAATTCTCATCTTCGACGCTTTCATTTTTTTTCTCAACCAGATTTGTGATGATATTTTTCAGCCTTTGAAAAGTAAACGAACTTAATAATAAAATAATTCCAAGGATGATAAATGCAATAATTCTCGAAACATTATCCATTTGCCAGACATCATGCGCATATAATTTTAAAATCATAATCCCGAGCAATACAAACCCAACTTTATTGAATTCCGGAATATCTTTTTTTAAGCCGATATAAATAAAAATACTCGCCAAAACTGCCCAGATTATTGGTAAATACAAAATATTGAAGTGTTTGATTAAGCTGTAAGATTGAGACAGATTTTTTGCATTTCCTAAAATATATAAATGATAGAGCTCAAAGCTGATAACAAAAGTTAATATAAATCCAATTACCCAATAAGAAAATTTTCCTTTGAAGAAATCAGTTTGTGATATAATTTTCCAGCCTGTCCAAACAAAAGGAATAAGATAAGATAAATGTAAAAAATAATAATTAATTGAAATTTTCTTTACTAAAATACCGCTTACAAGACTTAAGCCTGAAAAAGAAACATGATTAATAAGTAACAGTATAAAAAGATAAATAAATCCGGTCTGTAATGTTTTGCTGATCTCCAGTTTTTTACGGAATAACAATAAAATAAAGAGGTAATAGATACTGAACAGCAGAGAAATGTTCCAAATTATCGCTGCCGGCTTTTCAGAAATATGATAAATAATTTCAAGTAAAAGCGCAAAATAAATCACCGTATAGCTTACAACTGAGAATAAATTTTCAAAAAAGCTGGTAGTTTCTTTTTCAGAATAATTTTTAAGTAAAAATATATTAAAAAATGTCGTTATAGCCGTCACAAAGCTCGTTAAGAAAATAGGGTTGAGTATGATCTCCAAATTTTGAGAATCTAAATATTTTACCCATGTAAATATCTGAGCAATAATGACTAAAGGAAATAAAACATAAAAACAGATTTTAAAAATGCTATGTCCTGATTTTTTCCAGATATATAATAATAAAGTAGCTTCGATCGCCCAAACGCTTGTAATTAAATGAGTTTTAAACTGTAATGCAAAAGCAGCTGTAAGTAAGCTTATGGTAATTCCTGCAAAAACCGAATAATTGATCCCGAATTTTTTCCTTCTGTACTCTTTGAAAAGTAAAAAACCGTTGACAAAAGAAAAAATAATAGGAAATATGATGACAGGCTCATATTGTAATTTATTAAAAATATAAACCAAACCTATAATACTTGAGAAATTTATCAATATTAACATTAAGATATTCCAGGATGAAAGTATATTTTTCTTATAATAATCCAATAAGGCGAAAATGTAAAAAATAATATAAGTGATAATATAGAAGCAGATGCTTATTATTTCTGTTTTTTCAGACGTCCAGTAAAAAAGATAGATGTTGGTGAAAAAGAATGCAATCCAACCTACACTTTTCCAGTTATTTAGAAAAACAATAATTAACATTCCGATATTTAAAACAGTAAGATAGGTGAATAAAAAAGGATAGTTGCTTTGTCCGGTACTAATCATCAACGGAGCTAAAAATCCGCCAAATAAAGAGAATATAATCAGAACTTCGCTCTTATAATAATAAGATAATACTATGGAAAACAGAGTGATACAGCAAGTAATGACAAAAGCTGTGTTTTGGGTAAATAAATGATATTCCCGAAAGGCAATTGTCGTGGTAAAATAAAGTACTGCGATCCCGCCGCCGGTAATTATAGAAGAAAATACAGTGTAGTTTTTTCTTAGAAAATGACCAATTACAATAATTCCTACACCAATCGCAAGGCCAATTCCGACTCTTGCTGTTTCACCGATCCAGTTCTTATCGATTGCATATTTTACAAAATAACCGATGCCCAGAACAAGGGTGAAGATCCCGATAATTGTTAAGGCATTTTGCTTAAAAAAATCAAAAATAGGAGTGACCCAGTCTTTTTGAGGCTTAATTTCTGTTTCCTGTAAATGAACAGTATTTTCAAAAGAAGTTTTAAATGCAGCCTCCTGATTGCCATTTTGCGGAGCTATTTTTTTCTCAGTCAATTGCTCACTTTTCTCGGGAAAAGTCTGGGTAAGTTCAGAAATTTTTTTTTCTAATCTTTGAATTTTGCTGTTTAAATTATTAAAAATAAAAAGGACAACAATAATTAATATGATGATGAGAGTAAACTCCATTATGATTTATTTACTCAAATATAACCAATGTTTGAAGATAAAATTGATTAAAAGTAATCCACCACATAATTTGCGGTGGATTAGCTGTGTGCAGAATGATTAAATTATTAGTTTGATACTTTATAAATATAAAAAGAGCCTGTGCTGGAACCAAGCAATCCCGCATCAAGCAGCCCGGATCCTGTAAGTCCGAAAGATATCTTGTCACCAGCCTGCAGTGTATAAAGCGAGCTTACACTCGTTTCTGAAATCGTCAGGCTTAATACTAGCAGATTAGCACCACTGAAAGTACGGCTGTCAATAAGTGTGGCAACACCCGCTCTTGTTCTCACAATGCCGACTCCCGGAGAATTTGCCAATAATGCAGCTTGTAAACCTGTTCCGTACCGGAATGAAAATCCTATCGCATAAACACCGTTGCTGGGAGTCGTATAGGTAAAGTCGGTATCAGAATATAGTGAAGCAGCACCTACTGTTCTTTCAGACTGTAAAAAATTTACCGATCTAAAACCTGAAGGAAAAATACCTAAAGAAAGTAAATTAATTCCGGTTGTTTTTCTAGCAGCATATACAGAGGTGTTAGCATTCGTAGTGTTAATGGTATTTACAGTTGCGTCAATAAGCAGCTGCGGATTTAACTGGGCTACCTGAAAATCGCCCGTTGTGTTAAGGTTAAGCGCCAGAATCTGATATCCTGGAAGAGTCGGAACAACAGGTGTATTTCTGATTTTCATTGTCCCGTTAACGTCTAAGTTTGCTTTGGGGTCTGGAGTGTTAATCCCTATTTGGGAAGATACTGAAATAGCAATTAGCAAAAGAATTGCGCTACAAATTCTAGTTTTCATGTTACAAATGTTTAATAGTTAATGGCTTTGTTTAGTTAGTTTTTTTTTATAAATATATCAAATATCATGCCCTCACATTGGGAAATTTTTAATATTAATGTAAATTTAATGAAATATTTTTAACATTAAAAGTTTTAAAAGTTAAAATTTAACCGATAATTTCATTATCCATAGGCATGTGAAAAATAATATCTGTTTTTAGGTTAAATTTATTAATAATAAATCTCGGATCAATGAATAATTTTCTTTTTTAAATAAAAAAACTGCTATCAATATTGGGATAGCAGGGATTGTTGTTATAATTTTTTTCTTATTAATATAAATTAGGTGA
This sequence comes from Chryseobacterium soldanellicola, assembly GCF_900100115.1. GTDB lineage: Bacteria > Bacteroidota > Bacteroidia > Flavobacteriales > Weeksellaceae > Chryseobacterium > Chryseobacterium soldanellicola. The sequence goes on along the minus strand of NZ_FNKL01000001.1, from coordinate 199,702 downwards.
TGCTAATTTAATATAACCTTTAGCTTTTCAAGAGATATTCTCTATAACTTCCCAGAAAATCTACTTCTGTATTTAATGCAATTAGCTCTTTTAAAGCATTTTCATATAAAACCGCATCCCATTTTCCGACAACAGTGATGAAAAAAAAGTAATTTCCAAGCCCGGTTTTCAACGTCCTTGATTCTATTTTACTGAGATTCATTTTTCTCCAGGCAAAAACCGACAAAACCTGGTGCAGCCCACCCGGATGATCTTCTGGAAGTGTAATTAATAAACCTGATTTTTCGCCTAAAACACTGAGATTTTTATTCATATATGGAGTGTTTTGCTTTGAAATAACAATAAATCTTGTGTGATTCTGCTCAAAGTCCTGAATATTACGGTTGATGATTTTCAAACCATATAAATGAGCCGCAAACTGATTGGCAACAGCTGCTCTTTTAAGATCCGGGTTTTCTGAAATATATTTTGCAGCCGCCGCAGTTGAAGAAAAATCCTGCTTTTGAACATCTCTGAAATTTGTGTTCAAAAAATGAAAACTTTGCGCCAATGCCTGCGGATGAGAGTAAATTTTTTCAATTTCATGGATTTCATTAGCCGGATGAATCATCAAATGATGCGCAATCGGCATTACAGCCTCGGCCTCAATTTTTATTTCAGGTATTTTATACAAATAATCCAGAGTCATAGAAACTGTTCCTTCAATTGAGTTTTCCAATGGTACAACCGCTTTATCAGCTTCTCCATTTTCAACAGCCGTAAAACAGTCTAAGATATTTGCTTTCGGTAAAAGTTCATCATCAGCGAAAAGTTGGGTAGCCGCAAGCTGTGTGAAGCTGGCTTGCGGGCCCAAAAATGCAATCTTCATTGTAAAAAATATTTTTAGTTAGATCAAAGATAGGAGATTGTCTGTAAGAAAGTAGAATGAAATCTGGATAATTTTTTCACAGTCAACTTAAAATTTTTAACCTTTTAGCCAATTTTCTTCAATAAGTTTCATTAAAGAATCAGGGCATTTAATCACTTTATTGGCTTTTGCGTCTAAAAAGAAAAGCGTTGTCGAGGCTTCAGTGATTTTTACATTGTCTTCATTAAAAATTTCATACTCAAATTCAATTTTCACCCCGGGGATTTTTTTTATGTACGTATGAATTGTTAAATTTTGATCATATAAAGCAGGTTTCAAATACTTAATTTTGTACTCGGAAACCGGTAACCAAATGCCTTGATTTTCAATCTCATTATAAGACATTCCTATGCTTCGGAAAAGCTCAACTCTGCCAATCTCGAAATACTCGGCGTAATTGCCGTAATATACATATTTCATAGGGTCTGTTTCTCCGTAACGTACTCGTATTGAGTGTGTTGTGTGTATCATTTTTGCTCTTTACTTATACATACAAATATATTTTTAAATAATCAATACCTCCAAAATTTTTTTTTGAAAATAAAAAATTGGACCTTTGTCTTCCTTCTAAAAAAAGTACTAACCAAGAATTTAATCGGGGCAAATAATGGATGAAAATTTAATGTTGATATGGCAGAGGTGCCTTCAGTTCATGCGCGATAATTTGAACGCAGCTGAAGACAATTCTGATTTGAAAAAGCTTGAAAAATCTTTTGACTTATTGTTTGATAAAGTACAGCCAATCTCTTTGGTTGACAACAATCTGACACTAATGGTGCCAAGTGATTTTTACAAGGAATATATTGAGGATAATTATCTGTCCTTGCTTTCTGCTGCCCTGAAGAAAAATATAGGAAAAGGAGTGAAATTATGGTATTCTGTAATGGAAAACAAGCCGTCTGGCATGGAAAAACCCGTTACCATGAATATGAAAGGGAAAAGCGTTCCCACTCCTAAGATCCAGGAAACAATGCCACAAGGCTTTTCCGGAAATATTGTAAACCCGTTTGTGGTTCCCGGAATCAAAAAAGTAAATATAGATTCTAATCTAAAATCAGATTTCTCTTTTGACAATTACGTGGAAGGAGAAAGTAATAAATTTGCTGCAACAGTAGCGCGTTCTATCGCAAAAAGACCTGGTGCAACGGCTTTCAACCCATTATTCTTATATGGAGGCTATGGAGTTGGAAAGACCCACTTAGGACAAGCGGTAGGTTTGGAGGTGAAAAGCCAGTTTCCCGATAAGGTGGTGCTTTATCTGTCTTCGGAGAAATTTATTCAGCAGTTTATTTCGGCTGCAAAGGCTCATAAACAGACAGAATTTGCTAATTTTTATCAAATGGTAGACGTTCTGATTATCGATGATATTCAGTTTTTATCAGGTAAATCAGCAACTCAGGATAGTTTCTTCCATATTTTCGATTATTTGCACCAAAACGGAAAGCAGATCATTCTTACTTCTGATAAGGCGCCGGTGGATATCATGGATATTCAGGACAGAATTGTTTCCCGTTTCAAATGGGGACTTTCCGCAGAAATCAAATCTCCGGATCTTGATACACGTAAGAGAATTATCGTTGATAAATTAAGCAGAGACGGGATTGTTTTAACAGAAGATATGTTGGATTTTCTTGCTGCAGAAGCAAAAACCAACGTTAGAGAATTAATCGGAGTTATTAATTCCGTGATTGCTTACTCCACAATTTATAAGTCGGATTTAAGTCTTGAATTATTAAAAGACACGATTAATAAAATTGCTGCCAACCAGAAAAAAATCATCAATATTCCTTATATTCAGGAGGTTGTATGTGATTATTTCGGAATCAAAAGAGAGCAGCTTTTATCTAAAACAAGGAAAAGAGAAATTGCGTTACCAAGACAGCTGGCAATGTATTTCGCGAAAGAATTTACCAACGCTACCTTCACTAAAATTGGTGAAGAAATGGGCGGTAAAGATCACTCAACGGTAATGTATGCCTGTGAAACGATTAAAGATGTTTCTAAGATCGACAAAGAGGTTAAGAAATATGTAAAAGAACTTACAGAAAAAATCAAACATTAAAATAATTAATTAAAATATTGAAAATGGAGAATAATTTTTATTCTTCATTTTTTATTTAGTTTTGCCTAATAATAAGAATTTTTTATCATTTAGGCTTAAATTTTAAATCAGAAAAACATGAAAATATTGATGGTTTGTCTGGGAAATATATGCAGAAGCCCTTTAGCAGAAGGAATTATGAAGACAAAAGTTCCGGATAGCTTTTTTGTAGATTCTGTCGGAACAATTTCCTTGCATGAAGGCGAACATCCGGATAAAAGAGCGATAAAAACAGCTGCCAACCACGGAATTGATATTTCAAAACAAAGGTCAAGGCCGATTACTAATGAAGATTTAGAAAACTTTGATAAGATCTACTGTATGGATATTGATGTGTATGAAGATGTTATTTCAAAAGCTAAAAATGAAGAGCAACGTCAGAAAATTTTCTTATTTTTAGAAATATTTGGAGATCATGAAAATGCCGAAGTTCCGGATCCGTATTGGGGCGATATGAACGATTTTGAAGATGTTTTCCAATTGCTTGACAAAGGATGCGACGCGATTCTCAATCATCTAAAAATAAATAACTAGCAACGATCAACAAACTTATAACTCATAATTCATAATTAAAAATGCTTTTTCTACTTCCTGCTTATTTATCTGAAAACACCTCTATCACGCATTTTTCACCTGTGCTAAAGGATTATATCATGCAAACTGATTATTTCTTTGTAGAAAACGAAAAAACGGCCAGAAAAGTAGTTAAATTTTTTGCACCTGAGAAAAAACAGGCAGATTTAAAGTTATTTTTATTAGATAAATACACTGAAAATGCCGATATCAAAGAAGCTCAGGAACTGATGTTAAAAGGGCAGGATTTTGGATTGCTTTCTGAAGCCGGACTTCCCTGTATTGCCGATCCCGGGAATCTGATCGTAAAATGGTGTCACGAGAAAAATATTAGAGTTATTCCTGTTTCAGGACCTTCTTCGATTATTTTGGCACTGATTTCCAGCGGTTTCAACGGACAGGAATTTACCTTCAATGGTTATCTTCCGATTGAAAAAGGTGAAAAGAAAAAACAGATTTTACATTTGGAAAGCATGGTTCAGAAGACAGGCTATTCCCAGATTTTCATGGAAACACCGTACAGAAATAATCCGCTTTTTGAAGACTTATGTAAATTTCTTTCTCCTCATACAAAACTTTGTATCGCCGCAAATATCAATGATCCCGAACACGAATTGATCAAAACAAAAACCATCAAAGAATGGCAGAAACAAAAGCCCGAACTGCATAAAATTCCGGCGGTATTCGTTTTAGGTAAATAACTTTAACATGCGTTAACGCAACCTTTGCATCATTCTTGACTATATCAAGCATAACTTTAAAAAATTAAAATTATGTCTGAAAAAAAATTAGCTGGACTTTGGATTGATAGTGAAAAAGCTGTTGTCGTAAAAAATCATGATGCTCAAAATGCATTTAAATTTTTCCTTTGTAGTCCTGTAAAAGCGGAAATCCAACATGGGAATTCAAGTGAAAACGCAGGAAACAACGCGGAAAGAACGAACAAAGTGAAATTCTTTAAAGAGGTAGAGCATTTGCTGACCAACTCCCAGGAAGTGTATATTACTGGTCCGGGAAAAATTCAGGAAGAGCTGAAGCATTATCTTCATGATACGGCTCAGTTCAAAAATCTGGATATTACTTTGGATACAGCGCAACAAATGTCTGATGAAGAGGTTTTAGAAAAAGTGAAAAATCATTTTAATGCTTAAAAATTTGACTTAAAAATACAAATCCGAATATTAACCAATATTCGGATTTGTATTTATTTTTTTCTTGCCCGCCATTTTCTCCAAACAAAAATGATCAAAGGAATCAACAATAAGAATGGCCACAAAGAGATCACTCCAAGGAAAAAAGCAACGAAACTATTCCAGCCTTCAGTTAAAGAATCACCGAACCGACTTCCAAAACCTATTTTTGAAGTGGCAGAACTTCTCACTTTTTCTTTATATAAGCTTAAATTCAAGGTACTGTAATTTACCCGGTCGTCGATGAAACGCAGTGTCCCCTCAGAGACATCAATTTCATCTTCCAGCTCACGGATGTTTTCCTGAATTTCCAAAATATCTTTTGTCGTAGCTGCGTTTTTCAGCATATCTCGATATTTTTCAAGATAGATTTTTTTATTCGTTAATTTTATGGAAACATCGGTATATTCTTCCGTGACATCATTTGATGATATATTTTTTGATAAAACAGAACCCACGCCATCTGAAAACGAATTGATAAGCGCATCAAAATTGGCATGCGGGACTCTTATGGTTAAATTTAAATTTTCATTCGTATCCGTATTCTGGAATTCTTCTTTTTGAAGGTAAGCTTTGTTTTTTTTGAGAATTTCATCGACCTGATTCTGAGCATTTTTAATATCTCCGACCTGAATTTTCATTTCTCCGTTTTTGATGATTTTTTTGGAGATCGTATCAATTTTATTTGGTGAATTAGAAGTGTTATCAACTTTATTATCAGGCATCAATTTTTCGGAAATTGCATTCGGAGGAGAAACATCGGTAGCTCTAGCCGCAGAAATTGCTTTGTCTGACTCTTCAGGGACCGAAACCATCATCGCTTGTGGTGATTCATTAGCGATCATTTCAGTTTTCTTACAATGAATAAGCAGAAGGCAGAATAATAGTAAAAGTAATTTTCTCATGAATAAGTTTTGGTGAATTCTTATCAAAAACTATGCTTAAGTTAAGATTTAGTGTCAAATTTTTAATAATTAATATCAATTCATGGAAAAACTTTACTTATTGATGTTTTTATTTGTCTAAGCCATTAAAAAATTAAATTATTTTATATTTTTATTGAATGAAAAAGAGTCTTTTAGTCCTTATACTTTCTCCTTTTTTGATGTACGCTCAGGAAATTCCGAAGCTGACAGATGAAATGGCTATTAAATTATCCGAAAAACCGCTTCACTGCATCAATCAGGAATATCCTAATAAAACCGCGCATATTATCAACACGGTAAATGAAGTTCCGTTAAGTCCGAAAGATCTGCATCCGACTTTTTATGGTTGTTTTGACTGGCACAGCTCTGTTCATGGGCATTGGATGCTGGTTCGCTTGCTAAAGACAAAACCGGATTTATTAATTGCCAAAGACATTGAAAAAATGTTGGATAATTCATTTAAAAAAGAAAATCTTCAAGCTGAGGCGGACTATTTTACAAAATATCAGTTAACCACTACATTTGAAAGAACTTACGGCTGGGCCTGGCTGTTAAAGCTTGATGAAGAATTATTAACCTGGGATGATTCGAAAGCAAAAATCTGGCATCAGAATTTAAAGCCTTTAACGGATAAAATTTTAGAATCCTGGAAAACTTATCTTCCAAAACAAACCTATCCCAACAGAACCGGAGTTCATCCGAATACCGCTTTTGCAATGGTCTTTGCGCTCGATTGGGCAAGAGCAAATCACGATAAGGATTTTGAAAATCAACTGATAGAAAGGGCAAAATATTTTTATTTAAATAATACGAAAACGCCTGCTTATCTTGAGCCGGACGGTTCGGATTTCTTTTCGCCGAGTTTGGAAATTGCAGATTTAATGCGAAGAGTTTTGCCTCAAAAAGATTTTGTAAAATGGTTAAATAATTTCTATGAAAAACGTAGTTTAGAGAATATTGAAAAGATTCCGGTTGTAAGTGATCTGAACGATTATCAGACCGTTCATCTGGTTGGATTATCTTTTACAAAAGCCTGGTGTATGAAGGGAATTGCCAAGTCGCTTCCCGATAATCATCCATTGAAAAAGGATTTTCAGAAAACAGCCAATGTCTTTTTGAATAACGGACTGCCATTACTTTTCCAGGGAAATTACGGTGGAGATCATTGGCTGGCGAGCTTTGCGGTCTATGCTTTGGAAGATTAATATTTGATTCCCAGTTTTTTAAGGATAAAGCTTAAAAGCCAAATTGGTCCTATCAAAAGAAATTGTAGATCTTTCAGGAAAGAGGGCTTTTTGCCCTCAATTTTGTGGCCGACAAACTGCAAAATCCAAGTAACAATAAAAACGGCTAGATAAACGATCCATGAATTTTCTTTGAAGCGGATATTGATTCCGTAAGCAAAACTTTCCATTAAAGTCATTATAAAAATCATGATTAAGCCAATTAAAAAAGAAAGCCTCATATAAAAAACGGTAACGAGAGCCATTGCAGCAAGACTCACGTAGCTAATTTCACCAATATATCTGAAGCCAATTGATTTTGAAGGAATAAGAGAAATAAATCCCAAAATTGTCCAAAAAATTAAAGGCACGCAAATCCAGTGGATGAATTTATTTGTCGCGTTTCTGTGACTTTCGCTATATTCTGCAAATAATAAATCAATTTTTCTCATAATAGGAAATTTGTAAATACTAAAATAATAAATTTTTGTAATCACTGTATATATTGATTAAATTTGTGCTATGTCTGTCCTGGAAAAATTCGGAGTTGAAATCTTTACGCAACATAATATTTTCGAGAGAATAGCTGTCGATAAGCCTTTTCGTCCTGAAAATCCGGCATTTATTTTCATTAAAACAGGAAGCATAAAACTTCGTCAGCATTTCAGTGACCTGGAGCTTTCTGCCAATATGTTTATGGTAACAGATCCGCAGACCGTGTATGAAATGATTTCTGTAAGTGACGATTTTCAGTCGAGAATGGTTTCTTATAAAAGAGAGTTTATTTCAGCTTTGTCATTGAGGTTCAACCGGTTAATTGGTTATCGGTACTTTAGGCAACAAATGAATCGCGGCGTTCCTTTTGATCCCGCTGAAATGGAAGTAGTCTGGAAAAGTGTAAATTTTCTCAAATATATTTTAGATACAGAAACAGAAATATTGTATAAAAAAGAAGTTGTAGAGCATCTTTTTTCGGTTTTCTGCTATCAAATGGCAGGAATTATTTCCAAAGAAGACAGCCATGCTGTAAACCAGATGTCGAGACAGGAAGAAATTGTCTTTATTTTTTTAACGGATCTCGCAGAAAATCATCAAAAACAACGAACTGTAGAGTTTTATGCCGAGCGGCAGTCTATTACAACCAGACATCTTTCATCAGTTGTTAAATCAATTACAGGAAAATCTGCCAGCCAGATTATTTCTGCTATTGTTATTAATGAGGCAAAAGTGCTTTTAAACTCTTCAAATAAACCGGTTTCAGAGATTTCAAATATGCTTGGTTTTAGCGATCAATACTCATTTTCTCATTTTTTTAAAAAACATCTGGAGGTAAGCCCGTCACAATACCGGCATCAGTTTGAAAACTGAAATCTTACATCTGAACATCTTTTTCCAAATCTCAAGCATTTGATTGACTTTAGTGCTACCATAACTTTGCCTATGTAAAAACAAGGTAAATGGTACACAATATAAAAACAGCAATATCACTTGTGATCGCTTTATTTCCGGCGTTGTTTTTTTCACAACAGATGAGGAAAATGACAGCGGATGAAGTCGCCGAGCTGGCAGTTCAGAATCATCAGCAGTTAAAAGTTTCTGCTCAGAATATTGATATTGCAAAACAGAATATCAATATTGCTAAGCTTCAGAAACTGCCTACAATTACAGCATCTATGAGCCAATTTTATTTAGGTGATGTACTTGCGATCGACAAAGATTTTTCAAATTCAACCAATATTCCGATGCCGCATTACGGGAGCTCGTATGCTGTACAGGCTACTCAACTGATCTTTAAAGGTGGATTGGTGAATAAATCTATCGAACTGGCCGGACTTCGTGAACAATTAACAAAATTAGATTTTGAAAAAAATAAGCAGGATGTGAAATTTTTAGTGATTTCAAGTTATCTGGATGTTTATAAAATTTTAAATCAGGAATCTGTTTTTCAAAACAACAAAAAACTGGCTCAGGAAAGACTGAAAAATATCCAGAAATTTTATCAGCAGGGAATGGTTACTCGAAATGAAGTTATTCGTGGTGAGTTGGCAATCAAAAACTTAGATCAGGGAATTTTAACTTTAACCAATAATAAAAAAATTCTTAATTATAATTTAAGTATTGCTTTGGGCTTACCTGTTGATACTGAGATTATTCCGGTTGAAGATTTAAACAACAAAGAATCAGGAATTGGGATGGATTATTATCTTGATCTCGCACACAGCAGCAATCCTCAGATAAAATCAGCCCAAACAAATATCGATGTTGCCGATAAAAATATTGAAATCATTAAAACCGATAAAATGCCTACTGTAGCCGGATTCGGAGGATATAGCTTACAAAGGCCGATCACCAATAGAAATCCAGTTTTGGATATGTATGCGGGAGGCTGGCAAACGGGTGTTTCTTTGAGCTATACTATTGATAATCTGTTTAAAACAAAGGAAAGAGTAAAGCTTGGTCAGCTTCAGAAGATACAGGCGGGCGATGCCATGATTCTGGTCGAGGATAATATCAATATGGCAGTAAATGCAGCTTATGTAAAATATCAGGAATCTATACAACAGGCTGAAATTCTTAACGATGCTAAAAGATTAGCTGAAGAAAACTACAAGATTACAGAAGCTAAGTATCTGAATCAATTGGCAGTACAGGCCGAAATGATTGACGCGCAAAATCAGAAATTACAGTCAGAGCTGGATTATGCCAATGCTGAAATCAACGTCTTGTATCAATATTATAATCTTCTGAAATCTACAGGAACTCTTTAATTTTTTAAAAGCTAAAAACAAAACAATGGAAAACAAGGAACAAAATACTCAAAATATACAGCCAACTGAAACAACGACATCAAGTGCTGAAACAAAGAAAAAAGAAACCAAAAAGAATAAATTAAAAGCAATTATTTCAAATATCGTTGTTTTTCTGATCATTGGTTTTGGATTATACTGGCTGGTTCGTCAATATTTCCACATTGGAGATAAAACCTACACGGAAGCAGCTCAGGTTGAGGAGTTTATCAATCCTATAAATACCCGGGTTTCAGCTTATATCAAAGAAATAAAATTCATTGAACATCAAAACGTTAAGAAAGGCGATACTTTGGTTGTTTTAGATGACCGTGAAATTTTAACACAGATCGGTCAGGCAGAAGCAGCTTATCAAAATGCTTTGGCTCAGCGTGTAGCCACCGGTTCGTCTGTAAACACCGTTTCCAACAACGTCAATGTGATGGAATCTAATATTGCAGGAGCAAAAGCAAGACTTTGGAATGCTGAACAGAATTTAAACCGATACAAAAATCTTCTGGCTTCGGAAGCCGTGACAAGACAGCAATACGACCAGGTAAAAACGGAATATGACGCTCAAAAAGCAGCTTACGAAATGCTGGTTAACCAAAAACAATCCGCCAATCTTTCTACAACGGAAGTAAAAAGCAAATTCGGAATTATCGATGCCGAAATTAAAAGAACAAAATCTGCTTTGGATATGGCAAAAATCAACCTTTCTTACACCGTAATTACGGCACCTTACGATGGTGTGATGGGTAGGAGAGTGATTTCTGAAGGACAATTAATCCAACCCGGACAGCAAGTGGCAACCATTGTTTTAAATGGGCAAAAATGGGTAACCGCCAATTTTTTAGAAAGTCAGATGCCAAATATCAGGGTCGGAGAAAAAATGATGATGACAGCAGATGCATTGGGCGGACAAAAATTTGAAGGTGTTGTAACGGCAATTTCTGCAGCTACAGGTTCAAGATATTCAAACGTTCCGACGGATAATTCAACAGGAAACTTTATCAAAGTTCAGCAAAGAATCCCTGTGAGAATAGAGTTTACAGCTTTCAACAAAAAAGAGGATATCGATAAACTGAGTGCAGGAATGAACATAAATGTGCAGATAAATTAATTGTCAATAGTGAAAAGTGAGTTGTCAATTTTAACAGGGCAAATTCACAATTGGCTTATTGAGAATTCACAAATTTAAACATGTAACAAAATGTATAACAAAGGATTATTTCACGATTGGGTGCCAAAGCCGGTGCAGCTTTTATTAATTGTTTTATTAATGGCAGTTGTGATGCCTCTTGGCGGGGTTTACAGCGGAAATATCAGCTACATGGTCGGTGGTACGGGTGCACTTTCGGAGAATTATATTTTTGCGAATTATGCGACTACTATTGGGATGGGAGCGAGTATGCCCATCGTTCTCAGATTGAAACTGAGATTCAAAATACGAGATAAAATTGCCACTGTTTTAATTCTTTTGGGAATATTAAATTACATAAATGCAACAACTTTAGAACCTTCCGTTATTATTGCATCTTCCCTGGTTCTTGGGTTTTTAAAAATGATTGTAGCGATAGAATTATTTTTACCTGTAATGGCAATGATCGGGAACCGAGGAATGTTTTATGGTGTATTTTACACCTTTATTTTGGTGATGAATCAGATCGTTGGATATTATGCGGTCAAAGTTTCGATTTTGTATAACTGGCAGCAGTTTTTTATTATTATTTCAATTTTGTGCTTTATTTTGGCTTTAATACAATGGATTTTTATGCATGATCAATATTTTGCGCTTAAAGTTCCGTTGTATTATATTGATTGGCTGAGTATTATATTTTTCATTTCGACATTTATGTTTTCGGCGTATGTTTTTTCTTTTGGGAAACAGCAGGATTGGCTGAATTCAGATAAAATTATTAATGCGAGTATTGCGGCCTTTGTGAGCTTTGCACTGTTGGTGACCCGTCAAATTCATTTAAAAAGACCTTATTTATCGTTCAGGATATTTTCAAAAAATAATGTTTTACATGGCTTATTTATGCTTTTTTGTCTTGGGATGTTTCTGGGAACGACTTCTATTCAGAATATATATGCAGTCGGAGTTTTGGGGTATGATCAGCTCACCAATGCGCAATTAAGCTTATTGATGATTCCCGGGATTATTTTAGCGGGTTTCATTGCGGTAATTTGGTTTAAAAAAGATATTCCGTTAAAAATTTACATCTTTTTGGGCTTTTCCGCGATGTTGGGCTATTCGATCATCATGTATTTTTCGATGGTGCTGGAATTTAATTATGAAAGCTGGTATCTTCCCATGTTTTTAAAAGGCTACGGAATGGCAGCTTTGTTCATCGGAGTTTGGTATTACACTTTAGATAAGCTTGAATTAAACGATATGCTGGCCGCAATCGGATTGTTTCTGGTATGGCGGACTTTCCTGACGGTAGGCTTATTTTCAGCATTATTTTCATGGTTTCAGTATCGGTTTCAGATAGAGAGCCTGGGGAATCTGGCAGTTTATATGGATGGATTAACGGTCAGTCCACAAAATGTAGCTTCCAATATAAAAGCAATTCAGCTCAATGCAATTATCGCTTCCAATAAGAAGATTTTCGGTTATATAATTTGGGCGGGGTTTGCGATTTTAGGATACGTGATGACGCACCATTTCGGAGAAGAACGTTTCAAGTATGGCAGATTTATAAGGGTTTTACGCGGAAAATCCGTCATTGCCAAAAGAAGAGTAAAAGAAAACAGACAAATTGCAGAAGAACTGAAAGATGCTGCAGGTCCTGTAATATAAAGAAACCTTGTTTTTCATGTGCAAAGCCCTGTTCTTTTGATTAAGACGGGGCTTTGTCTTTTCTTGTTTTAACTTCACACATTGATTATTCACAATTCACGTTATACTTTAGGAGCTTTTCCCGCTCTCCGCACTCGCTCATTTTTCAGTTTTCGGCGGCGGCAAAGCCGCCGCCGAAAACTGAAAAATGAGCTCAAACAAATGCTGCGTTCGGGGCTAGGATATTTGTCTTTTCATTAAATTATTATTATCAAACAAAATCAACCACACACTTTGTCATCCTGAAAGGATCTCAACAACGTAATTGGAAATTAGCTAGATGTTTTCAGAATAAATATTCTTATAGTGTTATTTGTGAAAACATTTGTGTTATCTGTGTTAAAAAAAACAATTCAAAAACCTTTATCTTTACAACCTTTAAAAAACAGCTATGAAAGATTTAATGGGTAAGGCGATCTGGGATCATTTTCACAACGAAAATCCGGAAGATCTGCAGACTGAAACTTCAATTTCCGAACTGGACGAGCTTCCTGTAGACTATCTTTTCCGGGAGTTTGAAGAAATGAATGAGATCGAACAAAAAGCCCTCGAGTTATCTCAGGGAAAAGTTCTGGATATCGGATCTGGAGCAGGATCGCATTCTTTGTATCTTCAAAATGAAATGAATTTGGATGTTTTAGCACTGGATATTTCACCAAAATCTATTGAAGTTGCTAAATTAAGAGGAGTTCAAAAAACAATCTGCAAAAATATTCTTGATTTTTCAGGAGATACTTTTGATACGATCTTATTATTAATGAACGGAACAGGAATTTTTGAAAGCTTAACAAAAATTGATATCTACCTTAAAAAATTGCATCCATTATTAAACGAAAATGGTCAGGTTTTAATTGACAGCACCGATATTTTGTATATGTTCGACCGTGATGAAGATGGCGGAGTTTATATTCCCGCAGACGGATATTATGGTGAACTGGATTATACCGTGCATTACAAAGGAGAATCCGAAGATCCTATAAAATGGCTTTATCTTGATTTTAATACATTGAAAAATGCAGCAGAAAATAATGGTTTCACCATCGAAAAAATAGTGCAGGATGAGGATTCTTATCTTGCAAGACTTATGAAGAAATAACTGTCATTGCGAGGAGCAAAGCGACGAAGCAATCTTAATTTAAAAATAAGTTTAAACTTAACTATCCTTAAAATCTTAATAAACCTTAATGGTTAAAATTTTAAATATTAAGAAATAATTTAAGTGTTAAGATTATTAAGAGATTGCTTCGTCGCTTTGCTCCTCGCAATGACAAGAAAACAAAAAAGACGCATTTTTATGCGTCTTTTTTTATCTGAAATAGTGAAATGCTATCCAATCTCGATACCATTTTCAACAGTTTCATCAGGTGTTACAAAAGATAACTTTCCGTCTGCTTTTGTCGTTAATAATAACATTCCCTGAGATTCAATTCCTCTGATTTTTCTTGGCGCAAGATTTAATAAAATCATTACCTGCTTTCCGATTACCTCTTCCGGAGTGAAACTTTCTGCAATTCCTGATACGACAGTTCTTACGTCTACACCTGTATCTACTTTAAGTTTCAACAGTTTATCCGCTTTTTCTACTTTTTCAGCTTCTAAAATGGTAGCCGTTCTTAGATCGATTTTCGTAAAATCATCAAAAGAAATTTCGTCTTTCATAGGATTTGCGTTAGGGTTTGTTTTTTTATTGTTTTGTTTTGTATTTTCTAGTTTTTGAATCTGCGCTTCAATGACATCGTCTTCTATTTTTGAGAAAAGAAGAGATGATTCGTTGATCTTATGACCCGTTTCAATTAAAACAGATTTCGTTTCAACATCACTCCAGCTTGCTTTTTCAACATTGAACATATTCAATAGCTTCTCAGAGCTGAAAGGCATAAACGGTTCACATAATTGAGCTAAAGCAACAGCAATCTGGGCTCCGACAAATAAAGATTGTGCTGCTTTTTCTGGGTTATCTTTAATAGTTTTCCAAGGTTCTTCTGTTTGAAGATATTGATTTCCGAAACGCGCCAAATTCATTAAAGATGTTAAAGAATTTCTGAATTCATAATTTTCTAAGAATCCTGAAATTTCTTTTGCAGACTTATTGATTTCCTTTAATTCAGGTGAATTTACATCTCCTTGTGGAATTATTCCATCATAATATTTATGAACTAAAACCGCAACTCTGTTAATGAAGTTTCCGAAGATTCCAACCAATTCAGAATTATTTTTCGTCTGAAAATCTTTCCATGTAAAATTATTATCCTTTGTTTCCGGAGCGGAAGACAATAAAGCATATCTTAAAACATCTTGCTGTCCAGGGAAATCTTCAACATATTCGTGCGCCCAAACTGCCCAGTTTCTTGATGTTGAAATTTTATCGTTTTCAAGATTCAAAAATTCAAAAGCAGGAACGTTTTTCGGCATGATATAATCTCCGTGCGCCTTCATCATGGCAGGGAAAATGATACAGTGGAACACGATATTATCCTTTCCGATAAAATGAACTAAGTCACTTTCTTCACTTTGCCAGTAATCTTTCCAGTCTTTTCCGTTTTTCTCAGCCCATTCTTTGGTGAAAGAAATATATCCGATCGGTGCATCAAACCAAACATAAAGCACTTTTCCTTCTGCATTCGGAAGCGGAACAGGAACGCCCCAGTTCAGATCTCTGGTCATGGCTCGAGGCTTTAAACCGTCATTTAACCAAGATTTAACCTGTCCGTAAACGTTGGGTTTCCAGTCGTCTTTATGGCCTTCAATGATCCATTCATTAAGGAAATCTTCGTATTCATTTAATGGTAAATACCAGTTTTTTGTTTCTTTTAAAATAGGGACATTTCCGCTCAACATTGATTTTGGATTAATCAATTCTGACGGAGAAAGGGTAGAACCACATCTCTCGCACTGATCTCCGTAAGCGTTTTCGTTACCGCAATTCGGGCAAGTTCCTACAATATATCTGTCGGCTAAAAATTCATTAGCCTGTTCATCAAAATACTGTTCAGAAACTTCTTCCGTAAATTTCCCTTTATCATGCAGGGTTCTGAAGAAATCCTGACTCGTCTGATAATGCTTTTTAGAAGTCGTTCTTGAATATTCATCAAAAGAAATTCCCAAATCTGAAAAAGACTTTTTAATGACTTCATGATATTGATCTACAATATGTTGTGGAGTAACTCCTTCTTTTTTTGCTCTTATGGTAATAGGAATTCCGTGCTCATCCGACCCACAGATAAACGCTACATCTTTTCCTGATCTTCTCTGAAATCTTGCGTAAACATCCGCAGGAATATAGACACCTGCCAAATGCCCTATATGAACCGGTCCGTTTGCGTAAGGCAAAGCTGCCGTAATCATCTTTCTGTTTGACATTTATAGTAAAGTTTTAACTGCAAAGATAAGGAATTCTCCTGAAAACCCCTCTTTCTCCCGATTTTAAAAACCTTATAATGATTATTGAACTAAGTAATATTACATTTAGTTAAACGAATGTTTAACTTTTTGTTAAATGTCCTGCACTGTTATGTTTTGCATAATTTAACATAAATTACTGAAAGTAAGGTTTTTAATGAAAAATGAACGTTTAATGTACATAAATTTATCTTAAATTATAATAATTTTATGATAATTATAATTTTTTTATAAATTGCAAGACTGGCTTATCGCCAAATATTTTTAAAAAAACGAAACTATATAAAAAACGATATTGTGAAAAATTTTACAACGGTATTAAAAATTGCGCCTGCATTTTTATTGGCAAGTACAATGATACACGCGCAAACACAAGACTCTACAACAAAAGAGAAAAAAATAGAAGAGGTTGTACTGATTGGGTATGGGAAGCAGAAAAAGTCGGATGTTACAGGATCTATTACTTCTGTTTCTGCAAAAGACTTCAATGGGGGTGCAACTTCTGCCGGACAATTAATCCAGGGGAAAACACCAGGTGTGCAGATTACTAATAATAGTGGTGCTCCGGGATCCGGAACTGCTATAAGAATTAGAGGAACCGCTTCTTTGAATGGTAATAATTCTCCATTAATCGTAATTGATGGTGTGCCACAGGATTTTGTCGGGGTAAACGGAGCGTCTGATCCCTTATCACTAATTAACCCGAATGATATTGAAACATTTGATATTTTAAAAGATGCTTCTGCTACTGCAATTTATGGTAACAGAGCAACCAACGGGGTTATTTTGATTACAACAAAAAAAGGAAGCGCAGGCAGGTTTAAAGTCAATTTTTCAACAGTAGCTTCTATTTCCAGTAAAATGGGCAATGTAGATGTTCTTGATGCTGATGAATTTAGAAATTTTGTTAACACATATGCTTCTAATGCTTATAAAGCAAAATTAGGAACTGCAAATACAAATTGGCAAGATCTGATTTATCAGGATGCTTGGGGAACGGATAATAATGTTGCTTTTTCAGGCGGAATCAAGAATTTACCTTATAGATTATCAGTTGGTTATAACGAACAAAATGGTATCGTAAGAACAAACTCCTTTAAAAGAACTTCTGTAGGCTTAAATTTAAATCCAAAGTTTTTTGATAATCATTTATCTGTGAATGTAAGCGCAAAAGGAACGTTTACAGACAACAGGTTTGCAGATGCGGGAGTTATTAAATCTGCAACGTATTTTGACCCTACCCAATCGGTATATTCTGGCAATTCAAATTACGGAGGGTATTATGAATGGTTATTGAACGGAGGTTTGAATGTAAATGCCAACGCCAATCCATTGGCTTCTTTAATGGCAATTCATGATGTGTCATCGGTAACAAGAGGCTTGGGAAATGTACAATTAGATTATAAATTCCATTTCCTTCCTGAATTACATTTTAATGTAAATGCCGGATATGATTATACTAAAAGTGACGGGCAGAAAACCATTGATGCACAATATAAATCTGGTTTTAATGATAAGGGAAGCTCCAACAGCTATAGCATGGAGAAAAAAAATAAATTGCTAGAAACCTATTTTAATTATGTTAAAAATATTTCTGCAATTAGTACGGGGGTAGATATTACTGCTGGTTATTCTTATCAGGATTTTAAAACAGTTATTCCAGGTACTATTAATTATAAAGGAAACGCGCCTACACAAATAAGTAATGATTTTGAGTCTCAGAATACATTGATCTCTTTCTACGGAAGAGCAATTTTTACAATTGCTGATCGATATATCATTTCAGGATCATTGAGAAGAGATGGTTCTTCAAGATTTTTTAATGGAACAAGAGATAACTTATGGGGTAATTTCCCAGGTGTTTCAGTTGCATGGAAATTGAATGAAGAAAGCTTTATTAAAAACATTTCTACAATAAGTACATTAAAATTAAGAGCAGGTTGGGGTAAGACCGGTCAACAGGAACTTCCGGGCTTAGATGGAAACAGGCCGAACAACTATCCTGCGTACGCAGCTTATAACCCAAGCTCGCCAGGCGCTAATTATCAATTCGGCAATGAATATTACTTCATGTACCGACCTAATATTTATAATCCAAATCTTACATGGGAAACCACAACAACGAAAAACCTAGGGATAGATTATGGTTTTATGAACAACAGAATTTTAGGTTCAATAGATGTCTTTCAAAAAGATACTAAAAACTTGTTGGTAGTTTCTCCTATTGCAGCCGGAGATTTAAGTAATCAAAACTTACTGAATGTAGGAAATATGAAAAATAAAGGAATTGAAGGTAGTATTACTGTAATTCCTGTAAAAAATGAAAGAACAACCTGGGAGCTGAATTTTAATGCAACTCATTATAAACCGGAAATAACTAAACTATTAGAAAGAGCAGATGCAACATTCAATATTCCTATTGGTGGAATTGAAGGGGGCTCCGGAAATACCATTCAGGCTCATGCAGTGGGATATGCTCCTAATGCATTCTGGGTGTATCAACAAGTTTATGATACCAACGGAAAGCCTGTAGATGGAGCATATGTTGACAGAAACGGGGATGGTAAAATAGATACTTTTGATAAATATTATTATAAATCTACAACGCCGGATGCTATTTTAGGATTTTCAACCAAACTTTCTGTAAAAGATTGGGATTTTGGATTAAGCGCAAGAGCAATATTAGGTAATTATGTATATAATAATGCCGCTTCCAATAGCTCATTACAATCTGCATCTACAAATGAATATTTACAGAACGTTCACGCAACAGCACCGGTTTATCAATTTGCGGTTCCTCAGTATTTTTCAGATTTATATGTAGAAAATGCATCTTTTTTGAGATTGGATAATGTAAATATAGGTTATAATTTTGGTGAAATATTTACTAAAGGAAGTAACTTAAAGGTGTATGCAATGGCTCAGAATGTCTTTGTTATCACAAAATATTCAGGTATCGATCCTGAAGTTTTCGGAGGAATTGATAATGGATATTATCAAATGCCAAGAATTTATTCATTAGGTTTTAATTTTCAATTTTAATTAGTAAGTAAGATGATATCAAATAAAATAACAAGAAATATAATTTTAACAGCTGGTATTGTAGGGTTGTTATCTGTGGCTTCATGTGTTAAGGATCTTGAAAGAGAACCAATTACAGATGTTACTTCTGCAAGTGTTTTCACAGATTTTAAAAATTATCCTAATGCTTTGGCAAAACTATATGGTGGCTTGGCAATGGGTGGGCAAGTAAGCGGTGATGGAGGTAATTATCCCGATAGTGACATCAATGGAATCAATGGGGGATTTTCTCAATACACAAGATTAATGTACACCATGCAGGTGATTTCTACAGACGAAGCAGTTATTGGCTGGAATGATGGAAACCTGCATACAATTCATAAAATGACATGGGATTCTTCAAACGAATTTATCGCAGCTTTATATTACAGAATTTATACGGAAATTGCTTTTTGTAATGAATTTCTTAGAAATGTAAGCGATGAAAAATTAGCTTCAAATAATATCACAGGTGATAATCTTACTGAAGCTAAATATATGCGTGCAGAAGCAAGATTTTTAAGAGCCCAATCTTACTATCATGCACTAGATTTATTTGGGAATGTCCCATTTGTTGATGAAAAATATCTTCCGGGATCTGTTAATCCGCCTCAGAGAATAGAAAGAGCGGCTTTATTTAATTATGTTGAGCAGGAGCTATTGGCTTGTTCAAATGATTTAAAAGATCCAAAAACCAATGCTTACGGCAGAGCTGATAAAGCAGCTGCGTGGTCATTGTTAGCCAGATTATATTTAAATGCCGCTGTATATACGGGAACACAAAGGAATAATGACGTTATTACTTATTGTAATAAAGTGATTGGAGCGGGATATTCTTTAAAACCAAGCTATAGCTCTTTATTTTTAGCAGATAATAATGTTAATAACCCTGAAGCGATCTTCACTGTTAATTTTGATGGAGTTAATACTCAGACAAACGGTGGGACGACTTATTTAGTTCATGCTTCTGTTGGCGGTACAATGCCTGCTGCCGATTTCGGTATCAATGGAGGATGGAGTGGTATTAGAACTACAAAAGCTTTTGTAGATAAGTTCCCGACAAATGGAAGTGACAAAAGAGGTAATTTCTATACAAGCGGACAAAATCTTGAAATCAATGATTTAGGATCATTTAATGACGGATATGCTTTCATTAAATTTAAAAATATTAAAAGTGATGGAACTGCAGGATCAAATAGTAATTGGGTAGAAGCAGATATTCCTTTATATCGTTTAGCAGATATTTATTTAATGTACGCAGAAGCAACTCTTAGGGGAGGGAACGGAAATATTGCAACGGCTATTACGTATGTAAATAACTTAAGACAAAGAGCTTACGGGAATACAAACGGAAATGTAAGCTCAATTAATTTAGATTTCATTTTAGATGAAAGAGCTAGAGAATTATCTTGGGAAATGACCAGAAGAACTGATTTGATCAGATTTGGCAAATATACGACAGGAGATTATCTATGGCCTTGGAAAGGAAATATAAAAGATGGTAAAGCTGTAGAAAACTATAGAAATCTTTATCCGATTCCTGCAAAAGATATTGTAGCCAACCCTAATCTGATCCAAAATCCTGGGTATTAATAAAAAAACGCCATTAAAATGAAACAATTATTTAGAATTTTAACAATAGCTTTCATAGGTCTTCTGGTTATTTCTTGCGAAAAAGATGAAGATCAGGCTATTTTAAACGAAGTAACTCAAGCTAAAGTTTCTTCTGATAAAACAACAGTCGTATTAAGTGAGATTATAGGAGGCAATGCAGCGATAAGCTTCACTTGGGTAAAACCCGTATTTAATATTGCAGTAGTTCCGACGCAGCAAATAGAGTTTGGAATTAAAGGAACCAATTTTAAAAACAGTATTGGAGTCGATGCAGGAACTGACCTTAATAAATCAATAACTCACGCTGAGCTAAATGCAGTTTTGTATAGTTTAGGTGCTACACCGGATACAGTTAATCAAATTGAAGCCAGGCTAAAAACAAAGGTTGGTTCCGCCTTCTTTTATTCTAATGTGATCAGTTTGGCAGCAACTCCCTACACGCCAAATCCTGATTTGGTATACCCTAAAATTAATGTACCTGGAGGATACGCCGGAGCAGCGGGTTACGCAGACTGGACTCCAAATAATTCTCCAAACTTATTTTCTCCTGAAAAAGATGGAAAGTATAGAGGATTTATTTATATTACAAGTCTTGGTGATGCAAGTAAACACAAATTTACAATCAATGAAGACTGGCCGGGAAATAAAGGAGATGATGGTACATTAACAGGTAAGTTAGCTGTTGATGGAGCAGATATAGCAGCAACTGTAGTAGGAACTCATTATATAAAAGTTGATTGGGCCGCCAATACTTATTCTGACATAGTTGCCAACTTCGGGATTATCGGTGATGCAACGCCTACAGGTTGGGGATCAGATACAGATTTTGTTTACAATCCAGCTACGAAAAAATATGTAATTAATTCAATTGCTTTGAATACGACAGGATTGTTCAAATTAAGAGCAAATGACGACTGGACAATTAAATTTCAGCCTCAGGCCTCGGATCAGACTTTGACTTCAGGGACAGGTGTTGTTACTTATTTAAGCTCTGAAAATACAGTTACCGGAGATCCAAACTATAAAGTTGATGTTGCAGGAAATTATAAAATCGAATTAGATATACATAATTCAGCAAATTATAAGTTAACAGTTACAAAACTGTAAAATTTAACGAATTTACTTAGCAAAGTGTTGCTTTTCGGCAGCACTTTCTTTATTTTTAAAGTTTATAAATTGTCAATATGAAGAAAATTACAGGTGGAGCGCTTTTGCTCGCAATGATGTTTGTAGGTGTAAATGCACAATCTTTAAAATCGCCGGACGGGAAGTTTGAAATGAATTTCCAGCTGAAACAGGGAGTACCTTATTACAACCTGAAATACAACGGCAATGTAGTAGTTGAAGATTCTAAATTAGGGTTAAGACTTTTCAAAGATACCTCTATAAAATTCGCTTCCGAAATTGCAAAGCCTGAAGATGCAAAATTTGATCTGAACAATGGTTTTACGAAAACAGACGAAAAAAGAGATTCCAAAAATGAAACCTGGCAGCCTGTTCTTGGTGAAAAGAAAAGTTATATCAACAATTACAACGAATTGGCAGTTACACTTAGCCAGACGTCGGCTGACAGAAGTATTATTGTAAAATTCAGATTGTTTAATGATGGACTGGGATTCAGATATGAATTTCCGCAGCAGAAAAACCTCAATTATTTCACCATTCGTGAGGAAGATTCTGAAATCGATTTCCCGACAGACATGAAAGCCTGGTGGATCGTTGCAGATTATGATTCTCAGGAATATCAATATCAGGAAACAAAGATTTCTGAAATTCCCGCAAGATGGGACAAAGCTTTTGATGCCAATGCTTCTCAATCTTTAGTTAAAAATGCAGTACAATCTCCATTAATGTTGAAAAAAGAAGGAAAAGAGCCTTTATATATCAATGTTGCGGAAGCTGCCGTTTTGGATTATCCCGCTTCTCACCTGGAAGTTGATGCTCAGAATTTTAAATTTAAAACTCATTTGACAGCTGACAGACAAGGCGCAAAAGGATATATTCAGACCCCGTCTGTGACGCCTTGGAGAACGATTATTGTTGCCCCAAAAGCAGAAGAAGTAATGGCTTCAAAGATGATTTTTAATCTTAATGAGCCGACAAAATACAAAGACACTTCTTACATTCATCCTACAAAATATATGGGTGTCTGGTGGGAAATGATCATCGGAAAATCGCAATGGGCATACGCACAACCTGAGTCAAATGTACGTATCGGGCAAACTGATTTTTCAAAATTAACACCAACCGGAAAACACGCCGCCAACAATACAAAAGTTAAAGAATATATTGATTTTGCAGCTGAAAACGGATTTCAGGGCTTATTGATCGAAGGCTGGAACATCGGTTGGGAAGACTGGTTCGGTCATTCAAAAGAATTTGTTTTCGATTTTATCACACCTTACCCGGATTTTGATATTAAAATGTTGAATGAATATGCTCATTCTAAGGGAATTAAGCTAATCATGCACCACGAAACTTCGGGTTCGGCAACAAATTATGAAAGATGGGCAGACAAAGCTTACCAATTGATGAACAAATATGGTTATGATGCCGTGAAAACCGGTTATGTCGGCGATATTATTCCAAGAGGAGAGCATCATTATTCTCAATGGACGATCAATCATTTCTACAGGATTGCTGAAAAAGCCAATGAATATAAAATCATGGTCAATTCTCATGAATCTGTTCGTCCGACAGGCGAGAGCCGTACGTATCCGAACTACATTTCTGCAGAAGCCGCTCGTGGAACGGAATATGAGGCATTCGGAGGAAATAATCCTGACCATCAGACGATTTTGCCGTTTACAAGATGGATGGGCGGTTCTATGGACTACACGCCGGGAATTTTCCAGACTAAATTGGATTATTATTTCCCGGGCGATAAACGTTTTGTGAAAACTACGCTGGCAAAACAGCTGGCTTTATATGTGACGATGTATATGCCTCTTCAGATGGCTGCAGATTTACCTGAAAACTACAAAAAACATATGGATGCTTTCCAGTTTATCAAGGATGTAGCAGCAGATTGGGATGATACGAAAATTTTATCTGCTGAACCGGGAGATTATGTAATCACTGCGAGAAAGGCAAAAGGAACAGAAAATTGGTTCGTTGGCGGAATTACAGACGAAAACAAGCGTGATTATACCGTAGATTTCTCTTTCCTGGATAAAGGCAAAAAATATGAAGCAACGATTTATGAAGATGGAAAAGACGCCGATTATATTAATAATCCTCAGAGTTATAATATTTACAAAAAAGAGATTACAAGCAAATCCAAAATTAATTTTAAAATGGTAAGAAGTGGTGGTTTCGCTGTATCAATTAAACCAATAAATTAGTAAATTAATAAGTGATTTTATTTTTTATTGTAAAATAAATTATCTATATTTGGTGAGTTAAGTAAATTAATAACCAAATACTATTTTTATGAAAAAGAAATTCAAAATCACGAGTAATCTCGAACAAAAGAGTATTCTAAAAAAATCTATTCAGTCATCTGAAAAAGAAAATGTAGATCTTTACAAAGCAATCTTCGGAGGTACCACTAATACTGGTATTGGAGGCGGGCCGGTAATTATCAGTCCAAAACCGAACAATTGTGACGTTGTTGCAATTTCAGGTGCTTCTGCAGCTTATAATAAGGTTGATCAATTCTTAAGAGCTTAGATTTACTGATTTTAAAATTTATAGTTCTTCGTTAGCTAATAACGGAGAACTTTTAATTTATTGATATAGATATGGTTACTTCTTTTGTTCTGAAAGTTGCGAGCAGATGCAATCTAAACTGCTCGTATTGTTATATGTATAATTTAGGAGATAAAACTTATCTGAAACAGCCTAAATTCATGTCAGTCGATACAATAACTGTTTTTGCTGAGAAATTATATACATATTGTAAAGAAAATAAATTAAACTATTTACAGATAGTCTTTCACGGAGGTGAGCCTTTACTTTTATCCAAAGATTTTTATAGAGAAAGCATACGGATTTTTACAGATATTGTAAAAGATGTGTACTTTGATTTTGTGATTCAGACCAATGGTGTTGGCTTGAATAATGAATGGTATCAGCTTTTTAACAATCTTAATATAAGAGTTGGGATCAGTATGGACGGCCCTCAGAAATATCATGATGAATATCGTGTTTTCCACAACGGGAAAGGTTCTTATAATGAAGTGAGGGAAGCTATTCAGCTGGGAATTAATAACGGATTACACGGCATATTGTCGGTGGTTAATTTGAAAATTTCTCCTCGCGAGCTTTATGATGAGATAAAGAGTTTAGACGTAAATAGTTTTAATATACTCCTTCCGGACGGTCATTTTGATAAGCTCCCGGATGGTCTAGAAAAAGATAAGATTAATACTTACCAATACACACTATATGCCGACTGGCTCATAGAATTATTCACTATTTGGAAACAGGACAGTAACAGGCCGAACATCAGATTTTTCAAAACACTTATCCAGTTAATTGCAGGAGAAGATGAAGGTGATCAGATGCTTGGGAGAAGATTGAATGGAGTAGCTGTTCTGGAAACCAATGGTAATCTTGAAGTGGCAGATTCTATCAGGGCATGCTATGAAGGAATCACAAGAAATAATATTAATATTCACACCAATAATATTGGGGATATCTTCAACGATACGCTTTTTCAGATTTATATAAATTCTCATGAAATGGTAGCGGAAAAGTGTCTGAATTGCCCTGTTTATGATATTTGTGGAGGCGGTTTCTTAGGAAACAGATTTTCCAACGACAATGGTTTTGATAATCCTACGATCTATTGCCATGATATTATCAAACTGGTAACATTTCTTCAGAATGACCTTATAGACAGTCTTTCGGAAGAAGCATGTGCAGAAATGGGTCTTACAAAAGTTTCTTATGATGAAATTGTTGGCGAATTGGAAATGTCAAGTGAGATTGCGATCAAGGAAACTGTAAAAAATAAACTAAAAGCTTATAGTCTGGTATGAATTTAAAGGAAGGTATCAAAATCTTTGATCATAATATCAGAGATTTGAAAAATCAGATAAAAATAAACACAGGTATTATTCCTATAGATCAGGTAAAAACAGAGGTAGAATATTACAGCAATGCCTATTTGCCAGATACAAATTGGCGCGAGCTTACAGATTCAGAATATAAAAAAATATCAACAGCTAAAGCTGAAAGCAAAATATTTAATACACTTGGAGTTGGTGAAATACCCGAAAGCCTTAAAGCCTTATTTAAACAACTTAATCTCGGAGAATGTCAGTCTTTATTTGATGTACAGCCAAAATTCAAGGAAAATGAAAAATTAACTCTGAAAATTAATAACGAGATCAATAAATTTTTAAATCAAAAATCACCGGATCAGAATTATAAATTTCACCGGATTACGAGATGTATGCCGGATATGCATACGACGACTTTTCATTTTCTGAATCATGAGCATATCAGATATACAGGGCTGCATATAGATAAAAGTACTTATTTTACACCACATACTGCCTATAAATCAGATAACAGAATATCTATAAATATCAGTCAGGAACCTCGGCATTTATACTTTGTGAATCTTACATTAAAACAAATTTACGGATATGTCCAAAGGTTAGATTCTGAAAAGATTACATCAGAGAATATTGTCGAAAAGTTTTTTGCACTCTATCCTCATTATCCTGTGATAAAGCTGGAAATCAAACCTTATCAATATTATATTGCCCCAACGGATAATTTCATTCATGACGGAAGCACGCTGGGAAATAAAAATTTTGATATTACAATGGTATATGTCGGAATGTTTAATCAATATTAAAAGGCTATGCAATTAAAATCAGGTATTAAAATATATTCGGAGAAGCTTGATAATATAGTGAAAATCAATTCGGGAACGATTCATCATTCACATCAGTCTCCAAATGAAATTATTTTTAAAGATTTAAAATTTATACAAAAATACGAGCCCGAAGCTCATTTGCCCAAAAGAGACTGGAGATCACCCAATAAAGAGGAAATTAAAGTAATTAATGGTGAGAATAAAAATAAAAAAGATTATAATTCTGTTTTTACAGGAGAAATTCCGTTGAAAATTCAAAAGATTTTTAATGAATTGGATCTGCATTCTGCACATTCAGAAATAGAGGTTTTGGAGAAATTTAGAAGTAATAGTAATTCTGTAGGAAAATTAAACTCAGAATTAAATAATTTCCTTGAAAATATTTCGCTGGCTCCATTTAATTTTATGAGCATTGCAACGAATTATCCTAACAGTGAGATCGTATCATTGGATAAAAGAAAATTGCCGGCCAATTATACGGTTGAAGACCTTCAGTACATAGGAATTCACAAAGATAGTTCCGAAAAAATGACGCTGCACAGCGCTCATAAATGTGGAAATAGATTGACCATAAATTTAGGTGAGCAATCACGCTATTTATTGTTTACAAATCTTTCTATGATTCAGGCTTATAACATGATCAAAGAAAAAATAGACGTAAAAGAAAACAATGTTAATAATAAAAATATAACATCTTTTTTCCTGAAATTATTTCCTGATTATCCGATGTTGAGAGTGGAGCAAAAACCTTATCATTATTATATTGCGCCCACCGACAACTGTTTTCATGACGGATCTACACTCGGAAATACTTCGTTGGATATTGTTATTACTTATTTAGGAAAATTCGTTATTTAATGATTTTTATGAAAAATATTTTTACGATTATAGCATCATTTTTGTCTGTCGGTTTCATTTCTGCACAGAAAAAGCTTCCGGTGATCAAAGCTAATGGAACAAGTGCGATAATATTGGAAGAAGACAACGGATTGGTAACGGAATGGAATATTGATCCCACTATTAAATTAGATACTTATACCGTTTCCAAAATCAGCTCAGGAAATAAAATTGTGAAGATAAAAACGGATATAGATTCAATAAAAATCAAGATCAAGAGTGGAGAAAAGAAAGATTTTGTTATTCTTTTAAATGGTAAAGATTCGTGTTTGACAAGAATTGAAAGTCTTCCACCGAAAAATCTTGGTAAAAGCGATCCTATTTTTAGAGATACAATTAAAATGCAGATCAACGAACAGAATACAATGTCTATAAAGGCTGCTTTAAACAAAACAGATACTCTTACTCTTAATTTTGATACAGGAACGAGTGATCTTGTTCTTACAAGAGAAACTTTAAAGAATAAAATTAAGCAATCTTTAAAATCCGGTGTAAATGTTTTACAAATTGGAAACAAACAATATCAGGGTTTTAAAATATATCCGGCAGAGCTTACAGGTCACGGTACAGACGGCAGATTCGGATGGGATTTGTTTGATGGGATGATCGTTGAACTAAACTACGATAAGGGAATTATGGTCGTACACTCAGAAATTCCGAAATATGTAAAAAATGATGATTATTCCAGGCTTAAAATGAAATATTTCAACAATGTATTCTTAGCCGAAAGTACAATTTCACAAGACGGTGTTCAGAATAAAAACTGGTATCTTTTTGACACGGGCTATCAGAGAACTTTAATGCTCGACGGCTCGCTACTTAAGGAACAGAATTTTCCCGCAGATAAGATGAAGGTTCTCAAAAAAGTTGTCATGAAAGATGCAGAAGGCAATGAAATTCCTGTTATTACTTCAGATCTTCAGACTTTTTCATTAGGAAATTATCAGCTTAAAAATGTTCCTGCCCAGCTCATGTCCCAAAGCCGAATGATTAGCGGATCAAGGATGCACATTGTAGGAAACGAAATATTAAAACGATTTAATGTATTTCTGGATTTTCAAAATAATATGATTTACTTAAAACCCAATACGTTGATCAACAGCAAATATACAGAGCTCAAGTAATTATACTCTAAGAATTTTGTTAAAACTACTTTTTATAGGTAGTTTTTTTATTTAAATACCATATATTTAAAGCCAAAATTTATAAAATTGATGAAGAAATGATATATTCTGAAATGTTTTTTTTGAGGTATAATTATTTTAAATACAAATTAATTACAATGAAGATTGACTTAATCAAAAAACATTAAAATAAACTGAAAATGAAAAAATTATATTCAATAATCGTTTTATCGGTGGCATCAATTGCTTTTTCACAAAAACCTTTGGACAGAGTAGAGCCTGCTTTTTGGTGGAAAGGAATGAAAAATCCGGAACTCCAGATTCTAGTCTACGGAAAAGATGTTGCCAACAATGAAATTGAACTTTCAGATGGGATTAAAGCTAAAAATATCGAGAAAGTTGAAAATCCGAACTATGTTTTTCTTACCTTAAATACAAACGAAATCAACATTCCGAAATTTAAGATCAATATTAAAAAAGGTAAAAAAAATATTGCTTCTTATACTTATGAATTAAAAGAAAGACAGCCAAATTCCGCAAACAGAGAATCTTTTACTTCAAAAGATGTAATGTATCTCATCATGCCAGATCGTTTTGCTAACGGTGATGAAAAAAATGATTCAATGCCGGATTTGACAGAAAAAACCAACAGAACTTTGCCCAATGGTCGTCACGGCGGAGATTTACACGGAATCATCAACAATCTTGATTATATTCAAAATTTGGGGGCGACATCAGTTTGGTTAACGCCGGTGAATGAAGACAACGAAAAAGTCTATTCGTATCATGGGTACGCTCAAACCGATTTATATAAAATCGATGGCCGTTACGGAACCAATGAAGAATACAAAGAGCTTTCCCAAAAATTAAATAAAAGAAACATGAAGCTGGTGATGGATTATGTGACCAATCACTGGGGAATTTCGCATTGGATGATCAAAGATCTGCCAACAAAAGACTGGATTCACTGGTTTAATGATGGCGAAAATGGTTTTAAACGTTCCAATTACAAAACGACGACACAATTCGATACCAACGCTTCTGAAATTGACAAGAAAGTCGCATTGGATGGCTGGTTTGATACAACAATGCCTGATATTAATCAAAAAAATCCTTTAGTTTTAAAATATTTAACCCAAAACGCGATTTGGTGGATAGAATACGCTGAATTAGGTGGTTTCCGTGTCGATACTTATCCTTACAACGATAAAGAAGGGATGGCAAAATGGGCAAAAGCGATCACCGATGAATATCCTAAATTCAATATTGTCGGAGAAACATGGTTGAGTACAGCGGGACAAATTTCAGCATGGCAAAAGGATTCAAAAACGGGAGAAGCGGCAAATTACAATTCTTATCTTCCGTCTGTAATGGATTTTATGCTGTACGGAGATCTGCCGAAAGCATTGAAAGAAAAAGAAAGCTGGGATACGGGAATGAACCGGATCTACAATAGTTTCAGCAGTGATTTTTTGTACCCGAATATTAATAACGTAATGGTTTTCTTTGAAAATCACGACACCGAAAGATGGAACGAGATTTTTAATGCTGATCCGAAAGCGTATAAATTAGGCTTAACTTTAATTTCAACTGTTCGCGGAATTCCGCAGATTTATTATGGTTCTGAAGTCGGTATGCGAGGTGACAAAAATAAAGGTGGCGACGCAGACATCAGAAGAGATTTTCCGGGAGGCTGGAAATCGGACCCGCAAAATGCTTTGAATCCTTCAACCCAAACTGCCGAGCAGAAAAAATTTTATCAGTTTACACAAAAATTATTGAACTGGAGAAAAACAAAAGAAGTCATTCACACCGGAAAAACTAAAAATTTCGTTCCCCAGAATAATGTTTTTGTGTATTTTAGATATAATGAAAAAGAAAGTGTAATGGTGGCTTTAAATAATAATGAAAAAGAGGAAATATTGGATTTAAAACATTTCGCAGAATCTCTGAACGGATTTACAAAAGGTAAAGACATCATTTCCGATAAAGAATTTTCATTACAAAATAATTTAACAATACCCGCAAAAACTTCGATGATTATTGAATTAAAGTAAAACGCTAAAAAGCATAATTAGTTACACGGATTTTCACAATTATTAGTGTCATTCGTGAAAAAATTAGAGCTATTTGTGTTTAGAAAACAACAAGATAATTTTAATATGAAAAAAACGACAATATTTTTTGCCTTAATATTCTTTGTATTAAGCTTCACAACAATCTCTGCACAGTCAAAATTTGAAAAGGAAAAGACAGAAATTGGCAAAATGCTCGACGGTTTTAACGCCGCTGCGGAAAAAGCTGATTTTACTGCTTATTTTAATTATTATGCTGATGAATCTACATTTATAGGAACGGATGCGACTGAAATTTGGGATAAAAAAGCATTTATGGTTTGGGCTAAACCTTATTTTGATAAAAAGAAAACCTGGAATTTTACTTCATTAAAAAGAAATATCTACTTCAGCAAAGACGGAAAATTGGCTTGGTTCGATGAATTATTGGACACACAAATGAAAATCTGCCGCGGTTCCGGAGTGGTCGAAAAAATAGACGGACAATGGAAAGTGAAGCAATATGTTCTTTCAGTAACGGTTCCCAACGAGATTGTAGATAAAGTCGTGGTAGAAAAAGCTCCGATTGAAGATGTATTAATTGAAAAATTAAGATCAGAATAATGGAGTTAAACAGTTCACTTTCAGGAAGAAAAAAACCGAATCTTTCCATGGCTCAAATCATCAATATGAGCATGGGATTTTTGGGCATTCAGATGGCTTTTGGCTTACAAAACGGAAATGCAAGCAGAATTTTGGCCAATTTCGGGGCAGATGTTCACGAATTATCATGGTTTTGGCTGGTTGCTCCAATCACAGGATTGATCGTTCAGCCGATTATCGGCCACATGGGCGACAACACCTGGAGCCCGTTGGGTAGAAGAAAACCTTACTTTTTAATTGGTGCTGTTTTATGTGCGATCGGTTTGGTCATGCTTCCGAATGCAGCTTCTGCAACGCAAATGATGGCTGCCAATGTTTTATTGTTGGCGGTGATTTTTCTCGCGATGATGGATGCTTCAATTAATGTGGCAATGGAGCCTTTTCGGGCTTTGGTAGGAGATATGCTGCCGAAACATCAGGCAACGATCGGGTTTTCTGTTCAGACCATTTTAATTGGAATCGGCGCAGTTATCGGTTCTGAATTACCCAATTGGTTAACAAAATGGGGCATTTCCAATGAAGCTCCAAAAGGTTTTGTGGCGGATAATGTGATTTATGCTTTTTACATCGGTGCGGCGGTTTTGATTTTGTCAATTTTATACACAATTATTACTACTAAAGAGTATTCACCTGAAGAATTTGCATCATTTGAAGGCGGAAAACCAATTGCAAAAGATCAATCGAAATTCTCGGATATTTTTAAAGACTTTAAAAATGCACCTTCTCAGATGAAGAAACTGGGAATTGTACAGTTTTTTTCGTGGTTTGCATTATTTACGATGTGGGTTTTCACGACAAGTGCTTTGGCAACACATCATTTCGGACTTTCGCCTGATGATACACATTCCGCGGAATTTAATAAAGCAGGGGATTTAACCGGGCATTTGTTTGGAAGGTATAATTTATACGCCATTTTCTTTGCATTTGCTTTAACCCCGATTGCGAAATTTATAGGTAAAAAACAAACTCACGCATTAGCATTGACTTGCGGTGGATTAGGCTTGATCTCAATGTATTTCATTAAAGATATCAACAATCTCTGGATTTCAATGGTGGGATTAGGTTTTGCCTGGGCAAGTATCTTAGCGATGCCTTATGCGATGTTAATTGATTCAATCCCGCAAAAGAAAATGGGTGTTTATATGGGAATTTTCAACTTCTTTATTGTCATTCCTCAAATCATCAACGGACTTTTCGGAGGTCCGATTGTAAGCAATATGTTCGGAAATCATGCAATGGATTATGTTGTCGTTGGAGGTGTTTGTATGTTATTGGGAGCGGTTCTTACCATGATTTTCATTAAATCAGAAGACGAAACACCAAAAGAGATTGAAGAGGAAATTCAGCAGGTTCATTTTTGATTTAATCAGGGTTTAGGGTTTAGGAATTAATTTTTGATAATAGTCAAATTAAAAATTTAGTTTTAATATAAGTACTATTTTCCCTAAACCCTAAACCCTAAACCCTAAACCCCTTTCTTATCCTACGTCAACATTTTCCCAGTCTGCAAGCCGTAAATTTGTACTATAAATAATTAACAATATGAAAACAGTTTATCATAAAGCAGATACAAGAGGGCACGCCAATCACGGTTGGTTAAACAGTTACCATACATTCAGTTTTGCAAATTATCAGAATCAGGAAAGAACGCATTTCGGAGTGTTGAGGGTTTTGAATGACGACACCGTTTCTCAGGGAATGGGCTTCGGAACACATCCGCACAAAAATATGGAAATCATTTCCATTCCTTTGGAAGGCGATTTGGAGCATAAAGATTCGATGGGAACGACTGCCGTGATCAAAAAAGGAGAAATTCAGGTGATGAGCGCCGGAACGGGTGTAATGCACAGCGAGTACAACAAAAATAAAGATGAAGCTGTAAAATTCTTACAGATCTGGGTTTTCCCGAAAGAAGAGAATGTTGAACCGAGATACGATCAGAAAAGCATCAAAGAAGGTGAAAAGATCAACGGATTTCAGCAGATTTTATCACCAAATAAAAATGATGACGGCGTTTGGATTCATCAGGATGCATGGTTTAATTTGGCCAATTTTACGAAAGGAAACGGTAAAAATTACACCCTTAACAAAAAAGGAAACGGCGTTTATGCTTTTGTATTAAAAGGAAGCGCAAAAGTGGGTGACAGAATTTTAAATGAAAGAGACGGATTAGGAATTTGGGATACTCAAAGCTTTAATATAGAAGCTGTTGAAGACACAGAAATCCTTTTAATGGAAGTCCCGATGGAATTGCCTTCTTATTTAAGATAAATAATTTTTCTGCAAAAGTCACAAAAGCTTTTAATTAGGAAATTAAAAATAACTAATGTGTTAAAATCTTTTCTGACTTTTGTGATTAAAAAATAATAATTATAAAATTATAAAAATCTTCACGACCTTTGCGTCAAAATTAAGAAAAACAAAACAACAATACTTAAACAGATAAAATACAATGAAAATTTTAGCCGTAGCAGGAAGTAATTCTGATGCATCAATTAATAAACAGCTCGTAACATATGCCACAACATTATTCGAAAATGCAGAAGTGGAAATC
This sequence comes from Chryseobacterium soldanellicola, assembly GCF_900100115.1. Lineage (GTDB taxonomy): Bacteria > Bacteroidota > Bacteroidia > Flavobacteriales > Weeksellaceae > Chryseobacterium > Chryseobacterium soldanellicola. The sequence continues at coordinate 165,953 of NZ_FNKL01000001.1, read as the reverse complement.
GTTGATATGAATGATTTTGAAATGCCGATTTATAAGCATCAGAGAGAAGTGGAAAGCGGAATTCCGCAGCAGGCACAGGATTTTGCCTCAAAAATTGACAACGCAGATGTTCTTTTGGTTGCCCTTTCAGAGCATAACGGAACGTATTCCGCAGCATTTAAAAATGTGTTCGACTGGACGTCAAGAATAAAGCCCAGAGCAGTTTGGAATGAAGTTCCTATGCTATTGATGGCCACAGCACCGGGCGCGAGAGGTGGATTAGGTGTTTTAGAAGCCGCAGAAAAAAGATTTCCTTTGCACGGAGGAAATATCATTGATACTTTTACACTTCCTTTCTTCAATGATAATTTTGATAAAGCTAATCAGAAGATTTCCAATGAAGAGAAAGACAGCGAGTTAAGAGAAAAAATTCAAAAAATTTCGGCTATTGAATCTATCCTTGAAAAATAGATTTGAATATTAATATAAAATTAATATCTTTGCAAAAAGAAAAAAGATGAAAATTCAGTCCACTTTCAAAGAATGTTTCTCCATAAAAGGAAAAACTGTGGGCTCTGAAATTCTCAGATAAAATACTGGCCGATAATCTACCAAGATTGTCGGCTTTTTTATTTTCTAAAATTGATATATAAAAGTATATAAATAAAGACAAATAGACATCAGATGTCAGATCCAAGACCGTAAGTCTAAAATCTAGCATCCTAGCATCTAAAATCTAAATAAAACATGAGCAACACTTACAAATCTGCAGGAGTAGACAAAGAAGAAGGATACAAAACCGTTGACAAGATCAAAAAAGCGGTTGGGGAAACTCACAATTCCAATGTATTGAATCATTTGGGAAGTTTTGGAGCGTTCTATGAGATCGGAGGATACAAAAATCCTGTTTTGGTTTCAGGAACCGATGGTGTGGGGACGAAGCTTAAAGTAGCTTTAGACTCCAAAAAATATGATTCTATCGGGGTAGATTGTTTTGCGATGTGTGCGAATGACATTCTTTGTCACGGTGCAAAACCATTGTTCTTTTTAGATTATCTGGCTTGCGGAAAATTAGATTCTGAAATTGCTGCAGAAATCGTTTTAGGAATGGTAGCAGCTTGTAAAGACAACAACTGTGCATTGATTGGTGGCGAAACTGCTGAAATGCCGGGAATGTATCAGCCTGGAGATTATGATGTTGCAGGATTCTGCGTAGGAATTGTTGAAAAAGACCAGATTATCGACGGTTCAAAGATCAAACCGGGTAACAAAATTATTGCGTTGCCAAGCTCAGGGTTCCATTCAAACGGATTTTCTTTGGTAAGAAAAGTATTCCCTAATTTTGAAGAAGAATTTGAAGGAAAACCTTTATACGAAACACTTTTAGTTCCGACCAGATTATATTATAAAGATATTCACAAAGTGATTGAAGAAGTGCAGGTTGCCGGGATCGCTCACATTACGGGCGGTGGTTTGTACGAAAACATTCCAAGAATTATCGGTGACGGACTTTGTGCTTCAATCAACGCTTCAAAAATCAAGATTCCAAGCATTATGCTGGAATTGGAAAAAAGAGGTGGCGTCGCTCGTGAAGAGATGTTCGGAACATTCAACATGGGTGTCGGAATGATCGTTGTAGTGGATGCAGAACACGCAGAAAAAGTATTGCATCTTCTCGACGATGCTTACGAGATCGGAGAAATTACAGAAGGAAGCGAAAAAATAGATTTAAAATTTTAGGAGCTTAATCCCGCTTTCCGCTATATCTTTTTTATTACGGCCTCCGCTTCGCTCCGGCCGCAACAAAAAAGGATGCCGCTGCAATCGGGGCTAGTAAAATAACAGTCAAAGCCTTGTCAAGGTTTTAAACCTTAACAAGGCTCACAAAATAAAAATGAAAAATATAGTCATTTTAGTATCCGGTTCGGGAACCAATCTTCAGAGAATCATCGATACCATTGATAGCGGAGAAATCCAGAATGCAAAAGTATCTTTGGTGGTGGCTGACAGAGAATGTTACGGACTGGAAAGAGCAAAAAATCATAACATAGACAACGTTCTGATTCCGAGAGGAAAAAATTTCAGCAGCGAATTGAGTAAAATCATCCCAGAAAATACAGATTTAATCGTATTGGCAGGATTTTTATCAATCCTCAAACCTGAATTTTGTGAAAACTGGAAAGGTAAAATCATCAATATCCATCCGGCCTTGCTTCCAAAATTTGGAGGAAAAGGAATGTGGGGACACCATGTTCACAATGCCGTTATTGAAGCTAAAGAAAAAGAAAGTGGAGCAACCGTACATTTTGTAACCTCAGGAATCGATGAAGGAGAAGCTATTCTTCAGAAATCATTTGAAGTTACGGAAAACGATACTCCCGAAAGCGTTGCGGAAAAAGTTCATTTAATTGAATACGAAATTTTCCCGAAAGCAATCAATAAAGTATTAGGAAACTAATAATAATAAGGTGTTAAAGGCTTCGACAAGCTCAGCCTGACAACGCTACAAAATGACGATTAATATTAGAGATGTCATGCTGAGCTTGTCGAAGCATCTCTTTAAAAATTAAGAAAAGACACATTTAGATTTTGAAATATTTCGATAAAAAAGAAAAATCTAAGTAAAATAAAGTAAAACCGGAAGTGAAAGACCCGGTTTACAGTTTGGAATAGCTGTAAAAAGTAAAAATTGAAGTAAAAGTTCTTGTGCTAAAAAGAGTCCCGAAGGGACGATTTAAATCAGAATAGGATGAAAATCCTATCAGATTGTAGAGTAAGAACGATTTAAACAAGCATAGGAGAAGATCCTATGAAAAAAATCGAAAGTAAAATGAGTAAAAAGAGAGTTTTAATCAGTGTTTCTGACAAAAGCGGATTAATCGAATTTGCACAGTTTTTAGAAGCCCAGAACTATGAATTAATTTCTACGGGAGGGACGTTTAAACATTTGAATGACGCTGGTTTAAATCCAATTCAGATTGATGAGGTTACCAATTTTCCTGAAATGTTGGATGGCAGAGTGAAAACACTGCATCCGAAAGTTCACGGCGGATTGTTGGCGGTTCGTTCCAACGAAGAGCACATGAAAACGGTTCAGGAGCACGGAATTGATTTGATCGACATGGTGATCGTAAATCTTTATCCTTTCTTTGAAAATGTTAACAAAAACATTTCTCTTCATGAAAAGGTGGAATTCATCGATATCGGAGGTCCTTCAATGCTTCGTTCGGCGGCTAAGAATTTTGATTCTGTAACCGTAATTACTGATGTTGAAGATTATGCAACCGTAAAAATCGAAATGGAGCAAAACGGTGACACGTACATTGAAACACGTAAAAAGCTGGCAGGAAAAGTATTTAACCTTACTTCTGCTTATGATGCGGCTATTTCGAGAATGCTTTTAGAAGAAGATTATCCTACTTATTTAAATGCATCTTATAAAAAAGTTGCTGATTTAAGATACGGTGAAAACCCTCATCAGACAGCAGCGTATTATGTTTCGACTTTCGAGAACGGAGCGATGAAAGATTTCGAGCAATTGGGAGGTAAAGAATTGTCTTTCAATAACCTTCGTGATATGGATCTTTGCTGGAAAGTAGTAAACGAATTCAAAGAAGAAATGGCTTGTTGTGCTGTAAAACACTCTACCCCTTGTGGCGTTGCAATCGGAACTTCAGCATTGGAAACCTATCAGAAAACTTTCGAATGTGATCCTGTATCCATCTTTGGCGGAATTGTTGCTACCAACTACAAGGTTGACGCTGCAACAGCTGAAGAATTAAACAAAACTTTCCTGGAAATCGTAATGGCTCCGGATTTTGATGAGGATGCTCTGGAAATTTTAAGAAAAAAGAAAAATTTAAGAATTATAAAAATCGTTAACCCTGTTTCTGACAAGCAGACCTGGGTGAAGGTTGACGGCGGAATTTTAGTTCAGGACAACGACAGTATCTTCTCTGATGATATTAAAGTGGTTACTGAAACGCAGCCGACAGAAGAACAGAAAAAAGCATTACTTTTCTCTCAAAGAGTGGTAAAATACGTTAAATCAAACGCAATTGTTGTTTCAAACGGAATTCAGGCTTTCGGAATCGGAGGCGGACAGGTGAATAGAATCTGGGCAACTCAACAGGCAATTGAAAGAGCAAAAGAAAAATTCTCAGGTGATTTGGTTTTAGCTTCTGACGCATTTTTCCCTTTCCGTGATGTAGTTGATTTCTGCGCTCAGGAAGGTATCACAGCGATCATCCAGCCGGGAGGAAGTGTAAAAGATCAGGACAGCATCGATGCGGCAAACGAGCACAAAATTCCGATGATGTTTACTGGAATCAGACATTTTTTCCATTAAAATAATAAGAGATTCAGATATTTAGGAATTAAGAGGCCGTTATGCGGTTTTCTTAATTCCTTAATCTTTCAATTTTTTAATTTTAAATTATATATTTGTAAAGTATAGACTAGATAATTAAATAAAGTATGAGAATATTAATCATAGGTGAAGGTGGAAGAGAATCTGCTCTGGCAGCAAAGCTTCAGAATGACTCCAGAGTTACTAAAATGTTTTTTGCCAACGGAAACGCTACCACTGATGTAATAGGAAAAAATGTTCATTTATCAGAGATTAAAGAACTTAGAGATTTTGCCATTAAGGAAAAAGTAGATCTTACGATCGTGGGTCCGGAAGCACCGCTTGTAGCTGGTCTGAAGGATGAATTTAAGAAGCATGATCTTAAAGTATTTGGTCCAACTCAAAAAGTAGCAAGCTTAGAAGGAAGTAAGGCTTTCTCTAAGAAATTTATGCAGACCTATGATATCAAAACAGCAAAAGCTGTAGTATTTGATTCATATAATGAAGCTAAAGCATATGTGCAGACCCAGGAATTTCCTTTGGTAGTGAAAGCCAGCGGTTTGGCTGGTGGAAAAGGAGTTGTCATCTGCGATACTTTAGAAGAGGCTGAAGCCACGATCCACGATTTCATGATTCGTAGAATTTATGGTGATGCCGGAATTCGTTTAGTTATCGAAGAATATTTAGAAGGTTTTGAGGCTTCTATCATCGCTTTCTCAAACGGTGAAAAGCTATTCCCATGTATTGCTGCTAAAGATTACAAAAAAGCAGGAAACGGTGATACGGGACCCAATACAGGGGGGATGGGTTCAGTGGCTCCAAGCCCTGAATTTACTCCGGAACATTATGCAGATTTCGAGAAAAATATTTTACAGCCAACCGTTGCAGGTCTTAAAGGGGAAGGTTTCAGCTTTAAAGGCATCATTTTCTTCGGATTAATGGTTACCAAAAACGGAGCTTACCTTCTTGAATACAATATGAGATTCGGAGATCCTGAAACTCAGGTATTGATGGCTTTAATGGAAAACAATCTGTTAGACGTGATCAACGACTGTATGGAAGGAAAAGACATCGAGCTTAAATTTAAAGACGAAAAAGCGGTTTGCCTTGTGATGTGCTCGGGAGGTTATCCAAGAAACATTGAGACAGGTTTTGAAATCGTTGGCGAAGATAAAATGAAACACAGCAAACTTCTATATGCCGGTGCAGTCAGAAAAGGTGATAAAGTAGTTTCTAACGGTGGTAGAGTATTAAACATCGTAGCTACCGGAGCAACTTACGACGACGCCCGCAAAAAAGTTTATGAAGATGCAAGTCATGTACATTTCGATTACGGCTTCTACAGAGAAGACATCGGAAAGTTTTAAAATAAATCACGAAAAAAGATTTGGAGCAGTTTCCAAGTCTTTTTTTGTAAAGATTTCATCAATAGGATCGGGCTTTAGCCCGATTAAAAAGTTAAATTATAGAATAGGCTTTAGCCAAAACTTAAAAGAGTTTGGAGAGCCCTGAAAGGGCGAAACAACAATAGCTCCGGGTGAAACCCGGAACAATTAATTATCAATCATCATTTATCAATTATAAAAATGAATAACGGTATTATCATATTAGATTTCGGATCACAGTACAACCAGCTTATCGGAAGAAGAATCCGTGAGATGGGGGTATATTCTGAAATTTTGCCTTTCAATACACCATTAGAAACTATTTTAGAAAAACAGCCGAGAGGAATTATCCTTTCCGGCGGACCAAGTTCTGTAAACGCGGAAAATGCTCATTTGGTTAAAAAAGAATTGTACGAGCAGGGAATTCCGGTTTTGGGGATTTGCTACGGAATGCAGTTGACAGCACATCTTTTGGGCGGAAAGGTTCATAAAGGCGTAAAAGGTGAATATGGAAAAGCTCATTTAGATATCATTAAAGAAAGTTCTTTGTTAAAAGGCGTTACTCAGAATTCTATTGTCTGGATGAGTCACTTTGACGAAGTTGGAGAATTGCCTGCAGGTTTTGAATTAAACGCAAAATCCGGTGTAATTGCTTCTATTTCAAATGAAGAAAGAAAAATCTATTGTGTACAGTTTCACCCTGAAGTTTCGCATACCGAAGAAGGAGGGAAAATGTTGGAGAATTTCGTTTTCGGAATCTGTAATGCAGAGAAAAACTGGAAGCTGACCAATTATATCGATAAAACAATCTCAGAAATCCGTGAAAGAGTAGGTGATAACAAAGTGATCCTTGGGCTTTCAGGAGGCGTAGATTCTTCTGTGGCAGCAGTTTTAATTCACAGAGCGATCGGTGATCAATTGACTTGTATCTTCGTAGACACAGGTTTATTGAGAAAAGACGAGGGCAAAAAAGTAATGGACAATTATGGAGAACATTTCCATATGAACATTAAATTGGTGGATGCTTCTGAAAGATTTTTATCAAAATTAGCAGGAGTTGATGATCCTGAAGCCAAAAGAAAAATCATCGGAAATGAATTTATTCACGTTTTTGATGAAGAATCTCATAAAATTGAAGGTGCTAAATTCTTAGCTCAAGGAACGATTTATCCGGATGTAATTGAAAGCCAGTCTGTAAACGGACCTTCAGCAGTAATCAAATCTCACCACAACGTTGGCGGACTTCCGGAAGAAATGGATTTCGAATTATTGGAGCCTTTGAGAGAATTATTCAAAGATGAAGTAAGAAAAGTGGGTGAAGAATTGGGTATTCCTCATCATTTGGTTCACAGACACCCTTTCCCTGGTCCTGGTTTGGGAATCAGAATTTTAGGAGCTGTAGATGCTGAAAAAGTGAGAATTTTACAGGAAGCAGACGATATTTTCATCGAAGAATTGTATAAAAATGATTTGTATGAAAAAGTTTCTCAGGCTTTTGTAGTGCTTCTTCCCGTAAAATCCGTCGGAGTAATGGGTGATGAAAGAACGTACGAATACACAGCTGTAGTTCGTTCTGCAAACACCATCGACTTTATGACAGCAACATGGAGCAGACTTCCTTACGAGTTTTTAGATACTGTTTCCAGCAGAATTATTAACGAAGTAAGAGGCATCAACAGAGTAGCTTACGATATTTCAAGCAAACCGCCGGCAACCATCGAGTGGGAATAATTTTGACTTGAATTTTAAATACAAATCCTGCCTTTGGGCGGGATTTTTTATTTTAAGCTTAAAATTGCTTTAATGAAAATACAATCAGTAAAATATTTATACAAATTAATAAACAATAAATAGCTTTAAATATCCAGTGCTTATGGAAAATAAGATAGCTTAATATCATTGACAACATTAAATAAAAATAAACAAAACTTTTTGCATCACCAGTATTGATATTTGAATTAAATAATAAATTCAAATTATGTGAAACATTAATTGTGGAATCAGCATAAAAAATTCTTAAGGCAAAAATAATTGTAATACTTATGGTTTGAATTAACGCGTAGATTTTCATTTGTTATAAGAAATTTTTAATAAAATCTTTAATTCTATTTAAATAGGATTTGTTTAAATTTTCCCTAAATTTAAGTAAAATTACTTCAAATGCAAATAGAAACGAGAACCCTGACAGTTCAGGATTATGACGGATTGGTCGAAACAATGAGACGCGCCTATCCTCAAATGTCAGAATATGTCTGGTCTAAAAAAAGCATCGAAAAATTAACCAAGATATTTCCTAAAGGACAGATCTGCATAACAGTAGACGGAAAATTGGCAGCTGTTGCACTTTCCATTATTGTGAATTATGATGAATTTGGTGATGATCATACATACAGCGATATCACGGGAAATTATACTTTTAACACCCACTTATCAACCGGAAATGTCTTATACGGAATCGAAATTTTCGTTGATCCCGAGTATCGTGAACTGAGATTGGGGAGAAGATTGTACGATGCAAGAAAAGAATTATGCGAATTACTGAATCTTAAGTCCATCATTTTAGGCGGGAGAATCCCGAATTATCATAAACATAGCGAACTATCACCAAGAGAATATATCAGAAGGGTGAGAGACAAGGAAATCTATGATCCCGTTTTGTCGTTCCAGCTCTCCAACAACTTTCTGCCAATCAGAGTGTTGAAGAAATATCTTCCGGAAGACGAATCTTCAAAGGAAAATGCCGTTTTACTGCAATGGAACAATATTTATTACAGTAAAAAACCCAACACAATGCAGGACAGCATCATTCGTCTTGGATTGGTACAGTGGCAGATGAGACATTTCAAAGATATAAATGAATTTTATGAGCAAGTGGAATTTTTTGTAGATGTAATGGGCGATTATAAATCGGATTTTGTCTTATTTCCGGAGCTGTTTAATACGCCTTTGCTGGCGCCTTTCAACAATCTTTCGGAGCGTGATAGTATGATTGAGCTGGCAAAATTATCAGAAGAGATTAAGGCGAAAATCTCAGAATTGGCGATAAGTTACAACGTTAATATCATCTCTGGAAGCATGCCTGTTTTTGAAAATAATGATCTGTATAATGTGAGTTATCTTCTTCACCGTGACGGCCGAATTGATGAGTACCGGAAAATTCATATCACGCCCAACGAAAGAAAATATTACGGAATGAAAGGCGGAAATGAGATCAAAGTTTTCGATACCGACTGCGGGAAAATTGGTCTTGTGATCTGTTATGATGTTGAATTTCCGGAGCTTCCGAGAATTTTAGCCGATCAGGGAATGAAAATCCTTTTTGTTCCTTATTTAACTGATACTCAGAATGCTTATATGCGTGTTCGCCATTGCGCCGCCGCCAGAGCTATTGAAAACGAATGTTATGTGGCGATTGCCGGCTGTGTCGGAAATCTTCCGGGAGTTAATAATATGGATATCCAGTTTGGCCAGGCTGCGGTTTTTACGCCTTCCGATTTTGCCTTTCCGTCGAACGCAGTTAAAGGTGAAGCAACACCAAATACAGAAATGACTTTGATCGTGGATGTAGATTTAAATTTATTAAAAGATCTCCATCATCATGGCTCGGTTCAGGTGATGAAAGACCGAAGAAAAGATTTGTACGAAACGTATCTGAAGTAAAAAAAGACTGCATCATAAGGTGCAGTCTTTTTTTTGTTTTATCTAACAATTTATTGATTTTAAGCTAATTGCGGACAAAGAACGGCCGGACAGATCAATCCCGGGCATCTTGGTCTTCCGTCATCCGGACAGCATTTGTTTGAGCAGTTTCTGATAATTCCGCTTCCGGAAATACTTTTCATTTGTTGTCTTGATACTTTCTTTAAATTTTTCATTTTAATATTTTTTATAGGTTAGTTTTAATATTTGGTGATTATAAAGTTAAAAATAATTTATGAATTAATTATTTTATAGTTGAGATTTAAGTTTCATGATTTCGTCAATTTAATTGAGGAATTACATTTCTTGCCATTGCAATAAAATCCTGATCTTCAGGTTTAATTTTTAAAAATTCTATATTATAATCTTGATTTTCGTTTTCTCCAGTCATTATAAAATTAGAACCTGAAGTAAAATCTCTTCCCTCAACGTATGATTTCCAAGGAGCTTTTGTTGCATTGTTACAAATTTCAAGTATGTTTTTCAATTCTAATTCAGTCATTAGGATTCTATTTTAATTTAAGTTTTAAAATTAGATAATTTAAGTAAAATATGATCTTAAGGAACAATTTTTGGAGTAATTTGCACTCTTATTTCATACAATATGTTTGACAAGCAACACAGAAAACTCAAAAGATCAGCCCGATTAATTTCCGTATTAAGTAAATATGGCTTTAAAGATATGTTGGCAAGGATGAATGGCGGAAATAAACACGAAGATGTGTCCGATAATCCTGATGAAATCATATCAAAAGGTACGGTTTACGAGAGAATCAGGCTAGTTTTGGAGGAGTTGGGACCCACTTTTGTGAAGCTTGGGCAGACCTTCAGCAACAGGGAAGATCTGCTTCCGCCTGAGCTTGTTCAGGAATTGCAGAAACTGCAGGATAAGGTAGACAAAGTTGAAATGAATGTCGAAGAAATTCTTGAAAATGAATTTAATATTTCTGTTAAAGAGCATTTTTTGGATGTTCAGAAAGAACCCTTGGCAACAGCCTCAATTGCACAGGTTTATCAGGCAACATTGCTGAATGGAAATGAGGTGATTTTAAAGATTAAAAAACCTGATGTACAGACGGTTATCGAAGATGATTTATTGTTAATCAAAGATTTGGAAAAACTTGTTTCCTCTTATTCTGAAATAGGAGAAAAGCTGAATTTAAAGCAGGCGATTTCCACTTTTGAAAAATCTTTACTGGAAGAAGTTTCGTTAATTAATGAAAAGGATAATATTCTACAATTTGCCAGAAATTTTAAAAATAATAAAGAAACATATGTTCCGAAGATTTATGAAGAATTTTCCAACAACAATGTTCTTTGTATGGAATTTATCGATGGAATAAAAGTTACCGATAAAGCCGGACTTTTAGCTAATAATATTGATCCGGTCAAGGTTTCAGAAACCGGATTAAGACTTTTTGTCTCGCAGATTTTAGATTACGGATTTTTCCATGCTGATCCTCATGCGGGAAATATTTTGGTGAAAAAAGACGAAAAAGTAGTTTTCATCGATTTTGGTGCTGTAGGAAAAATTCAACCGAATGATAAAGAAATTCTTGAAAATTTAATTGTAAGTTTTGTTGCTAAAAATGCCCATAAAATTGTAAGATATCTTAAGAAAATGGCGATAAGCTATGAGATTCCGGATGAAAGGAGATTTGAAAATGATGTTGAGGATATTTTGAATTTCGTTCACAGCTCGTCTTTGAAAGAGATTAATCCTCAGTTGATTATTAATAAAATGAAAGATGTTTTAAAAGATAACCGACTTCATATGCCGGATTATTTTTATCTTTTATTTAAAGGAATCGGCCTCATTGAAGGCGTTGGAAGAACCATTAATCCTGATTTGGATATTGTTAAAAGCCTTCATCCGTACACAAAAAAAATATTCACAAAAAAGATCAGTCCGAAGAATATTTTAAAAACCGGAATGGACCGGATGATGAATTTCACGGATAATGTAGATGAAATCCCAAAAGAGCTGCGTTCTGTTTTACAAAAATTAGACGAAAATAAATTCACCGTTTCAAGCGAAATTAAGAATATTGAAAAGACCAATCAATTAATAAAATCAAGTATTGTTAATCTGATCTTAGCCATGATTTTGGGGGCAAATATTATTGCGACAGCCATTGTTTTTGTTTCAGAATCGGGTCCGAGAATAGGTGAGATGTCGTTGGTTGCGGTTTTGGGTTTTATTTTTTCAATCTTATTGGTGATTATTATTTTGCTGAGAATTACCAGGAAATAATTTATCAAAAAGAAAAATCACACCAGTTTGCGTCAATTACTATTAAATAAAATTTTGCACCAATGAAAATATTAATCTTATTCGCTCTAACATTCTGCAGTTCTTTAATTTTCGGTCAGAAAGATGAAGGAACTCTAGGTGACTACGACGGAAACGGAACAAAAGAATATGCCTACACAAAAGTAAGCGATTGCAGCGATGATTGTGATGGAAAATGCGAAACGATCATCTATTTTAGTGATAAAAAAATTAAACCGTTCACGATTGCACCTGCTAAAAACGGAACTTTGTACAATCTTAAAGATTTAAATAACGACGGAAAAGATGACATCGGTTTTTATCCCGATTGGTGTACAAGTTGCTGGCATCCGCTTTATGTTTATACGTATAAAAATAATGATTGGCAACCTTTGGTAGCACCGATTTCTACTCATTGTTCGCAGTGGGAGGATGAAAAATTCCCGATTAAAAAAGATCCGAAAAAGAAAGGTTATGTAATTATTACGACAAGTGTCTGGAAGGATGATGATATTAAAATTATCAGCAAAAGTGTGAAGGTTAATTAATTTTAATAGATTTGTATATAAAATGCTTCGACAGGCTCAGCATGACATCGCTAAAAATTTGCTGTTAAAATACAGTTAGTATTAGAAATGTTATGCTGAGCCTGTCGAAGCATTTATAGTTTAACATTAAATCCAAAATCTAGAATTTTAAACTAAATATCTTCCGGTCTGAAAGCTTTTTTAACTTAAATTTTACAAATAAATTAATTGCCTATCTTTGCAAAATGGAAAAACTCACTTTTGCAGACTTTGATTTACCGGTTAAGGTTCTGGATGTTTTGGCAGACCTTGAATTGTTTGAACCCACGCCTATTCAGGAAAAGAGTATAGGACCTATACTTTCCGGGAGAGATGTGATGGGAATTGCACAGACAGGTACCGGAAAAACATTGGCGTATCTGCTGCCTGTTCTTAAAACCTGGAAATATAACAAGACCGGAAATCCAACGGTTGTAGTTTTGGTTCCTACAAGAGAATTGGTAGTGCAGGTAACTGAAATTGTTGAAAAATTAACGGAGAATCTTACTGCAAGAGTGATCGGAATTTATGGTGGTAAAAATATCAATACACAAAAGCTGCTGTTTAATGATGGCTGCGATATTTTGGTAGGAACACCGGGAAGAATTATGGATTTAGCGATTGATAATGCTATTTCACTGAAAGAAGTTCAGAAACTGATCATCGATGAGTTTGATGAGATGCTTAATTTAGGTTTCAGGCCACAATTAACACACATTTTCGAAATGATGAGAGACAAGAGACAAAACATTCTTTTCTCTGCAACGATGACTGATGCTGTGGATGAAATGCTGGAGCAGTATTTTGCAGGTCCGATCGAAATTTCATTGGCAAAATCAGGAACTCCGCTTGAAAAAATTGATCAGACAGCATATAAAGTTGAAAATTTCAATACAAAAATCAATTTGCTTGAACATTTATTGAAAAACAATACGGATATGTCCAAAGTGTTGATTTTCACGAATAATAAAAAGAATTCAGACTTATTATTTATTAAAATTGATGAGCTTTTCCCTGATCAGTTTGACGTAATTCACTCTAATAAATCTCAGAATTACAGATTAAAAGCAATGAAAAGCTTTGAAAATGAAGAGATCAGAGGTTTGATTACAACAGATGTTATGGCGAGAGGTCTTGATATCTCGGATATTACCCATGTTATCAACTTCGAAACGCCTGAAGTTCCGGAACAGTATATTCACAGAATCGGTAGAACGGGTAGGGCAGACAAGGATGGTAAAGCGATCACTTTTGTAACGAAAAAAGAAGAGCCGCTAGTTCTTGATATCGAATTATTAATGGATAAAGAATTAAAATTCATTGATTTCCCTGAAACGGTTAAAATTAATCCTAAAAAGATCGCTTCCGAAGAAGATCAGATCGTTATGAAAAATCCAAATCAAGTCAAGCTATTTGATGGTGGAGGTGCTTTTCATGAGAAAAAGGAGAAAAATAAAAAAGAAAACTGGGGCGGGCCAACAAAAAGAAAAGCTCCCAAGAAGTTCGGAGCCAACAGAGCGCAACAGAAAGCGATTTCAAAGTCTAAAAGAAAGAAATAAAAAAACTCCCAATTCGGGAGTTTTTTGTCTATTCTAAACGAATTTTGTTATTTTGTAGGATTTCCTTGAATTTATCTGTTTTACCTTCATCTTTCATCTTTTTATAAATATATCCGATGATTGTTTCGGCATCCGTTCTGTAGGGTGATTTTTGTTCAGTATAAATATTATAAGCTTTAGACATATAATCTAAGGCTTTTTCATTATCTTTTAAATGATCATAATAAATCTGACCGATTCCGTAATAGACTTCTGCATCGTTAGGATGTACTTTATCAAAATCTAAATAGGCATTAATTGCTTTTTGATATTCTTTTTTATAAACATAGGTAAGACCAATGTTTTGAAGAGGCATTTTACCTTTTGGATCTATTTTTAATGAATTTCTATATGCTTCAAGTGCCTTATCATATTCTCCTGTTCTTCTGTAGCAAATTCCCAAATTATCCCATGCGTAGATGAATTTGGGATCTTTTTTCACTGCCTGTTCGTAATTTTTTATTGCTTCCTTCCAGTCTTCTTTTCCGGAAGCCTCAATTGCCTTATTGTAAAAGTCAAGAGCTACAGGATCTTTTGACACTAAATCATGACTGGTTTCCGCTGCTGAAACCAATTCTTTAATACTTGTACAGTTATCCATTAAAGCCGTTTCAATTTCGTAATAAGCTTGTTTATATTCGTCAGATTGAGGATTAGAATTAATAGTTACATCAATTTTTTTATCTTTAATTTTCCCGCTTTCAATATCATCGCTTGTTTTTGCGAAAGTTTTGGTCATCGAATAGACAAGTACATCTTTGTCAATACAGGCACTGATTTCTTTATTAACAGCATCTTTCGCCTTATTATATCCATTAATAGAATCGATACATTTACAGGCTTTTTCAGAAATTTCTTTAAGAATTTTTTCAGATGATGGTAATTTGTCTTTTTCTTTTTGAGCAAATGCAAAAGAACAAATGAAAATCGTAATTAAAATGGTTAGTTGTTTTTTTATCATGTTTAAAAATTATTTCATGTAAGGATTCATTACAGACGTCCAAAGTTTGTAGCCTTCCGGTGTCATGTGAAGCATATCTTCTACGAAAAGGTCTTTTCTTACATTTCCGTTGGAATCCTGCATTACTTTTGTGATGTCTATGAATTCTGCATTAGGTTGTTTTTTCATGAATGCGGCAATTTTGTTGTTGGCTTCTTTCATTTGTGGCCAAAGCTTCTCGCGGCTTGGAGAATATTTTATTGAAATATAATCAACTTCAATATTGGGAAATTTTTCACGGATTTTCTGATAAAAAGTTTTAAATCTTTCTACCACCGTTTTTGCCTTTAATTTGTGGTTGTCGGCAAAATCGTTTTCACCGCAATAGATGATGATCTGTTTAGGCTTATAGTTTAAAAGATCATTTGCATAATAATTAAGATCTGTCAGTCGCGAACCTCCAAAACCTCTGTTGATAATTGTTTTATCCGGAAAATAGCTGGCAACATCCGTCCATTTTGTGAAAGACGAGCTTCCGACCAGAAGAATGGCATCTTTCGGCGGTGGGTTTTCCTGATCTGATTTTTTGAAATTCTGAATGTCTTGCCAGAACATCGGCTTTTTTTCCTGTGAAAAGAAAAGGGCAAAAGTCAGCATTAAGAATGCCGATAACATCTTCTTCATTGTTCAATAATTTAAGTAATACGTCTCATAAAAAACTCCCGAAAAATTCGAGAGTCTGGTTTTTATCTTTTATAAGTAATGTAAACGTTGTCTTTTATCAGGTCGCCATCCTGGTCGATTGCATCAAAAAGTTCCATTACTTTTAATTCTGTGCTCGTGAGTATCACAACCTTGTAAGGTCTTTCGGTGTCATTATTATACTTGATGTTCAGGTTTTTTGTTTCGGTATCGTAGGTAAAAGTACCTTCAGATGTTCCGTTTACCTGGCAATCTGCCCCAGCTCCTGTATAAGCGGTATAAGATGTATAATAGTCAGTTCTGAAATACGTATTGTTTTTAGCACTACAACCTGACGGTATACTGGTATTAATGACAGTTTTATTATCCTTTCCTGATATTACTTCTGTTTTGGCTGTTTTCCAGTCTCCCTTCATCATATCTAATTCATATCCCTGAATATCATCATCTTCACAAGAAGTAAGCGCCATCGCGGAAAAGGCAAATAAAAGTAGCTGTTTTTTCATTTTCACAAATTTAAGAATATGCTAAAATATAAATAAATTTGAAATATCTGTAATGAAATTAAGGTTTTTTAAACGAATGTTTGTAAAAAATATAATTTAGAGAAAAGGATAGGGCTTAGGTGATAGGAATTAGGGTTTAGCTTAAAACAAGTTAAATAAAATTTTAACATTAAAAATTAACTCTACATCCTAATTCCTATTATCTAAACCCTCATTTTAATAACTCATCTCAACAATCTTGTAAGCGTCCTGCGGAGTTAGTTTTCTGTATTCACCCAAACCTAGCCAATTCCTTTCTGTAAAGGCTTTTTCAACTCTTTCTGCGGTTCCTTTGTAGTCTTCCGTATATTCTGAAAGCTTAGTCTGGATATGTAAGCTGTGGAAAAATTCTTCTAATTTTTTAATTCCTGCTTCGGCTTTTTCTTCAACAGTCCCGTCTTTTATTCCCCAAACCCGTTCAGCATATTGAGCTAATTTTCCTTTTTTAGAGTCAAAATTATAACGGTAATGAGACGGAGCGATCACAGCCAGTGTTCTTGCATGATCAATGCCGAAATAAGCCGTTAATTCATGTCCCATCGCATGAACCGCCCAATCTGTAATAACTCCTTTCTGAATTAAGCCATTCAGAGCCATTGTGCAGCACCACATGAAATTCCCTGCAGCATCATAATCAAAATCATCAGCCAACACTTTTGGAGCAGTTTCCTGCAAGCTGATTAAAATGCTTTCTGCGATTCTTTCCTGAAGATCAGCCGAAGAAGGTGCTGTCATATATTGCTCCAAAACGTGCGTGTAAGCATCTGTCAATCCGTTTACGATCTGTCTTTGCGGAATTGATCTCACCACTTCCGGATCTAAAACCGAAAATTGTGGGAAAAGTCCCGGACCGCCTGCTGACAATTTTTCATTAGTTTCTCTTCTTGAAATAACATATCCCGAATTCATTTCAGAACCCGTTGCCGGTAATGTTAAAACACTTCCGAAAGGCATTCCTTCACCTTCAAAAGTTCGTACAGGCTTTTTTAGGATTTCCCAGGGCTCACCGGCGTAATTTGCCGCTGCAGAAAGGAATTTTGTTCCGTCAATTACAGAACCACCACCGACAGCCAGAAGGAAAGTAACGTTTTTTTCTTTAATGAAACTTAAAGCATTAATTAAGACTTCATACTCAGGATTAGCAGGAATACCACCGAACTCATATAATTCATGATCTTTCAGAGCTTCTTTTACCTGATCGTAAACGCCGTTGTTTTTGATGCTTCCGCCACCGTAAATCATTAAAATCTTAGCGTCTTTTGGGATTTCTTTTGAAATTTTAGCAATTTCACCTTTTCCGAAAAGTATTTTTGTTGGATTTTTAAACTCGAAATTAAGCATTTGTTCTTAAATTTATTTTATTCAAATTTACGGAATGCAAAGTGAAAATTAAGTTAAGGAAGTTTTAAAATTGTTATGATTGATTTTTATTAAAACTATTTAGTTTTTTGCTTGTCATTGCGAACAGACAGAAGGTCTGCGAAAGTATTTCAGAAGCGACGAAGCAATCTCATTGATACTAAGCAATATAATATTAAACCATCAAGATAACCAACGCGTTTGTCTTTCCGTAGGAATCTAGACTTATTTTGTAGAGATTGAATTGTAAAAATCATTGTTTAGATTCCTACGGAAATAAAAACGTGGTGTAAATTTTTTAAATTTAAAATCAATTAGAAAGATACGCCTTTGCTCTTTCAATAAATTTCTCCTTATCCTTTTTGATATCCTCCACCAGTTTTTTTCTGTCATCAGGAATCGTCATGTATTTATCGCTCCAAAGATTTATTTCAACAATCAAAGGAATCAGATCAATCCCTTTTTCTGTGAGAAAGTAGTGGAATTTCAATTTATTATCAGGATGATTTTTTTTATCGATAATTCCGTTTTCCACTAAATTTTGAAGTCTGGAAGCTAAAATATTGGTCGCAATCTTTTCATTGGCTTTCAGAAAATCTCCATAAGTACATTCTTTTTTGATCATCAGATCACGTATAATCAATAATGACCATTTATCACCCCACATTTCCAGGGAGCAACTGATAGGGCAGTCTGATCTCTTTTTATTCATACTATCAATAGTTAACATATTGCTTGCAAAATGAAAGTTTTTGTTTTAATTTTACTTGCAAAATAAAAGTAAATTTAATCATAAAAAATTAATAAATCAAATGCAAAATTATGACATTGCCGTAATCGGCTCAGGACCTGGTGGATACGTTGCTGCAATCAGAGCGGCACAACTCGGGTACAAAACTGCAATTATTGAGAAATATGATACGTTGGGAGGAACCTGCACCAATGTTGGTTGTATTCCTACAAAGGCTTTGCTGGACAGTACTCATCATTTTTCTGAAGCTCATCATAAATTTAACGAACACGGAATTAAATTAAATGAAATCGAGCTCGATTTTCAGCGGATGTACAAAAGAAAATCAGAAGTGGTCGCAAAAAACACCGCAGGACTTGATTTTTTAATGAATAAAAATAAAATCACCCGATTGAAAGGAACGGCAAGTTTTGTCAATAATTCCACCATAAAAATTGTCAGTGAAAATGAAACAATTGACATTACAGCAAAACATTATATCATTGCAACAGGCTCAAAACCATCCACAATTCCCGGGGTTGAAATTGATAAACAGAGAATCATCACATCGACCGAAGCTTTATCTTTAAAAGAACAGCCAAAATCAATGGTAATCATTGGTGGAGGAGTGATCGGCGTAGAAATGGCTTCAATTTTCAATCGTATCGGAACTCAGGTAACAATTTTAGAATACGCTGATAATCTGATTTCTACAATGGATCAGGAATTAGGAAAAAGTCTTCACAAAATCCTGAAAAAAGAAGGAATTGATATTCGATTAAATCAAGGCGTTTACAAAGCTGAGAATTTGGGATCTTCCGCAAAAGTTTTATTTAAAGATAAAAACGGTACAGAAAACGAACTGGAAGCAGAATATGTTTTGGTCGCAGTCGGAAGAAAAGCCTTCACAAAAGATCTTGGCTTGGAAAATACCGGAGTTGAACTGGATGAAAGAGGATTTATTAAAGTTTATGAAAATAATCAGACTGCTGTTTCCAATATTTTTGCGATCGGTGACGTAATTGGCGGTGCAATGTTGGCTCATAAAGCGGAAGAAGAAGGTGTTTTGGTGGCGGAAACGATCAACGGACAAAAGCATCATATTCATTACGACAGAATTCCTTCTGTGGTGTATACTTGGCCGGAAGTCGCTTCTGTAGGTTATTCCGAAGAATATTTGAAGAAAAATAATATTCCTTACAACGTCGGAAAATTTCCGTTTTCTGCGAGTGCAAGAGCGAGAGCGTCAATGGATATGGATGGTTTTTCAAAAGTCCTGGTTGATCCGAAATATGGTGAAGTTCTCGGCATTCATATAATTGGAGCCAGAGCCGCCGATTTGATTGCTCAGGGCGTAATTGCCCAGGAATATGAGATTACAGCAGAAGATATGTTCAGAATTTCTTACGCGCATCCGACGTATTCTGAAACGTTGAAAGATGCTTATTTAATTGCTTCCGGACAAGGTGCGATTAATATTTAAGAATTTATTAAAATAAAGAAACCGCTCTGAAATGGGGCGGTTTTGTTTTTTATGGAGTGGTGCAATCTTCGCTTTTGAAATAAATTCCGTTGCTTTTTGCTTCCAGTTTTCCGGTTTTTCTATTGATCTTGATGAAAAAAGATTCTTTGGTGAGCGGACAGTTTTTCGTTTTTGAAAGATATAACGAAATATTTTTATCTTCGATTTTGTACGAACTGCTCAGCCTATTTGTGCTGTCAACGGTGTAACCATAAGTGTTTGCTATTAAAATCGCTTCCGGTAGATTATCAACAAATCCTATAAAATCTCTTAATTGCTGTTCATTCGAAAAATATTTTGACTGGCTGTTTTCACAAGCGATGATATATGAAAAGCAATTTTCTCCCAAACATTTCTGAAAGAAACCTTTTTCCGGTGCCGAATCATTGATCGTCATCAACTTAGGCATCTGACTTTCATAAATAATGGCTTTATCAGGATCAGGATTATTGCGAAGGACGGACCAATAATCAAATTTTTTGTCGGGAACGATAAAAGGGTAGAGTAACTCGGTATTATCGAGGATCTCAGGGATTTTTTCGAAATCAGAAGGAATAGCTTTCTGACTGAAAACTAAACCGGATATTAATAATAAAGTGGGAAATAATAATTTCATGCTGTTGTTTTGCAATTGAGCAAGGTCAAAATTTATTCCAATACAATTTTATAGTATCCTTTTTCGTCTGTTACGTCAATATTTATGCCTGTAAACGTTAATTTATTGATCTGATAACCATCACAGCCTCCTTTAAATTCAGAAGATTGAATTGAAAAATTAAAGTTTTTTATATTAGAGTTAAAAGTATAATTTTTTGTACCGTTATAAGCTCCCACATTTTCTAAAATGACCATATCATCATTGGTTTTTGTGAGCTGTATTCCGGTTTGATTTTCTTCTTTAACCGAATACGCTGTTAGCGTTCCGTTCGTGATTAAATTTTGATCATTGGAATCAACGAATTTAAAGGCAATCGGCTGAGGCGCGTTATAGCAATCGTCTCCACAAGCGGTGAAAATAAAAGCCATTACAAGGAATATGAATATTTTTTTCATAGGATTAATTTCTGTGATGTGTAAAATTAATCATTTAAATTTTTGTATTCAAATTATAATAAAATTGAGCTATTATGACGAGCCCTAAATATTTTTAAAACCTGTGCAAGCTGGCAATTAGTAATGTCAAAATTATTATTTTTTAACCTCTTTCGATTTATCAATATCTGTACTAATCAGGTCCCTTGCATATGAAGTAGCCTTTTGGTATTTTCCTAAAAATGTGGCTTTAAATTCATCATTAATTCCTCCTGATTTCATAAATTCATATACGATCTCGGCTCTGATAGTTCTGAGCTCGAATAAAACAAGTTTATAAGTATTTTTCTTATTGTCAACCTGAAATAAAGTATCAAATGCTGTAATTGCAGTTGTTACAGCTCCCAGAATCAAAATAATTTTGGATTCACTGAGATCATTAATTTCCGACATTCCCGCCAAAACAGTAATTATTCCTGCAAAAATAATTTGAGTAATTCTGATAAAATAGAAAAGCAAGATGTAATGATCGGCTTTTCTTTCAATCCTGTTGATTTCCTTTTGTGTCTGAAGATAAAAAGGATCTGTTATAGAATCTTCTTTCATGGTAAATAGTTTTAAATAAAGTTATTGAATTAATTCTAAGAAAGTATATTAAGATATATAAATTAATTTTTTTTTAAACTAAACACCATTTGAATTCATCCCAAAATCCCCTACATTTGTTATATGATACACGACCAACGCGCAGAAAAATTCAGGCAGATCGTGGAAAATAAATTCCAGATCTACAATTCATTATTTATGAGCCTGCCTTATGATAAAATGACGAATATCGGGATGTTGCTTCCATTTCTTTGTGAGGAAAGCAAAGTAGGTTACGAAGCCGGAAAAACTCCTGAAGAAATCGTTGAAGAATTCTTTAAAAATCATACCGATTTACAGACCGAAGAGCAGAAAACCGAACTGCTTTTTAAAATCATACAATATATTGAAAGACAGGTGGTTTTGTTTGACAGTATCGAAGATGCCGCCTTTCCGAATATGCACTCTGAAAGTGACAACGGAACGGTAACCAATATGTACGAACGTTCATTACAGGATCATAAACTGGAAAAAATTCGTGAAAAGCTTAAGGATTTTGCAGTGAAAATTGTTTTTACGGCCCACCCGACGCAGTTTTACCCAAATTCAGTTCAAAGGATTCTTCATGATCTTAGAAACGCGATTACGACGGATTCTATTACTGATATTGATATGCTATTGCAGCAGCTGGGAAAAACCCCGTTTGTCAATAAAGAAAAACCGACTCCGATTGATGAGGCTTTGAGCATCATTTATTATCTGAGATATGTTTATTATGACACAATTGGTGAGCTTTTCACAAAAATGAAAACAACTTTTGGGAACGACCATTTTCATTTGCATGAAGATTTGATCCAGCTTGGCTTCTGGCCTGGAGGCGACCGCGACGGAAACCCTTTTGTAACAGCAGATGTTACAAAAAGAGTAGCGGAAGAACTTCATTCTGCGATTTTAAAAGCGTACTATAATAATCTTAAATCTGTACGAAGAAGATTAAGTTTCCGTGGAGTTTCTGATGTGTTGACAAAGCTGAGTAATGAACTGTATTCTGCCATTTTCAGAAATGAAAAAATTACAGCAGAAGATATTATTAACAGACTTGAAGAAGCTGAAAAAATTTTGGTCGAACAACATAACTCATTATTTCTTGATCTTTTGGTGAATTTCAAAGACCGTGTGAAAATTTTCGGGACTCATTTTGCAACATTGGATGTGCGACAGGACAGCAGGATTCATCAACAGGTTATTAATGAGGTTTTTACTAAAGTTTTTGGAAATATTGAAGCGAGTAATGAGGAAAAATTCAATCAGTTGATTCAAATTTCAGATAAAGTCAATCCTGATGATTTTGAAGATATTGTAAAGGATACTTTATTAACGGTTACACAGATTTCAGAAATCCAGGAATTAAACGGTTTCAGAGGAATGAACCGCTATATTATCTCTAATTCCGATGCGGTAAAAGATGTGATGAATGTGTATGCATTTTTTAAAATTTGCGGGTATCAGGACGAAGAAATCAATATGGATATTGTTCCGCTTTTTGAGACGATGGAAGGTCTTGCCAATGCAGAAAATGTGATGAGTGATTTGTATCAAAATCCTATCTACAAAAAGCATCTTTTAAAAAGAGGAAATCAACAAACAATTATGCTTGGTTTCTCGGACGGAACGAAAGACGGCGGTTATCTGAAAGCCAACTGGGAAATTTACAAAGCAAAAGAACTTTTAACTAAACTTTCCGAGCAAAACGGAATTAAAGTCGTGTTCTTCGACGGCAGAGGCGGTCCGCCCGCAAGAGGAGGTGGAAAAACCCACGATTTCTACGCTTCTCAGGGAAAAACGATTGCGAATAATAAAATTGAATTAACGATTCAGGGACAGACGATCACAAGTATTTTCGGGAATAAAGAACAGGCAAAATACAACTTCGAACAACTTTTAACAGCCGGAGTTGAAAATGATGTTTTCAAAAATTCTAAAAAAGATTTAACCGAAAAAGAAAGAGAATTAATCATCGAATTAGCAGACATCAGCTATAAAAAATATTCAGATTTAAAGGCGCATCCAATGTTTGTTCCTTATTTACAGGAAATGAGTACGCTGGAATATTACGGAAAAACCAATATCGGAAGCCGTCCGTCAAAAAGAGGTGGCGGAAGTGAATTGAAATTTGAGGATTTAAGAGCCATTCCTTTTGTTGGTTCCTGGTCGCAGCTGAAGCAAAATGTTCCCGGATTCTTCGGATTCGGTTTTGCGATGCAGCAGATGAAAGAGCAGGGAAGATTTGATGAGGTTAGAGAATTGTATAAAGGTTCGGATTTCTTTAAAACATTGGTTTTGAACTCAATGATGAGCATGAATAAATCATATTTTCCATTAACGTATTATATTAAAAACAATCCGAAATTCGGCGAATTCTGGAATGTCCTTTTTGATGAATTTAATCTTTCTAAAAATATTATGCTTGAACTGACAGGCTTTAAAATGTTACAGGAAGAAGACCCCTTATCAAGAAAATCGGTTAAGATCCGTGAAAGAATTGTACTGCCGTTGTTGAGTATTCAGCAATATGCTTTAATGAAAATCCAGAAAGGTGAGGGTAATAAAGAAGCGTATGAAAAACTGGTGACGCGTTCTCTGTTTGGGAATATTAATGCGAGCAGGAATTCAGCGTAAATATCAGGTTTATTTGTTATTCACAAAGAAGCGTAATCGAAAATTATTTTAAATGCTTCTGGAATGACAGATATGTTTTTAAATTATACTAAGATGCTTCGACAAGCTCAGCATGACACTCCTAATACCAACTGTCTTATATAACAGTAAACTTTTAGCGGTGTCATGCTGAGCTTGTCGAAGCATCTGTATTAAGAATAAATAAAGCCTTCCAAATTTAGAAGACTTTTATTCTTTTATGAATTTTTCATAATAAACTTTATCCTTCGTCTGAATTTTCAGATAATAAACGCCTTTCGCAAAATCCTCAACTTTTACAGACTTTTGATTATTCACTTTATTAATCAGTCTTCCAAGATTATCGTAAATTTCCAATGATAAAACTTCACTTTCAGAAGCAACATTCAAGATATTTTTAACCGGATTTGGGAAAACAGCGATTTTTTCTTTTTTGACAAGCTCTGAAGTTGCCAGCACATTATTATAAAACTTTCCGAAATTAAGAATTCCAAAGCCCATTTGATCCGTGTGACCCGGATATAATGATGCCGTTTCTCTCAGTCTGTTTCTCATCAAATCTCTGTTCATTGTAGAAAAAGCCCCAATCAGACAGGCAACTCCGCCTGCTGCAACGGGTGTGGCGATTGAAGTTCCGGTAACTAAAGTCGTAGAATTGTTATTTACTGTTGTTGTATTGGTTCCTCTTGTGCTTCCGTCGGGTTTTACAACGCCTGAAGAGTTCGGGCCGTAAGAAGAAAAACCGGAAGAAGCTCCCGCAGAATCAACAGAGCCAATCGTGAAAACTTTCGCATTATCAGCCGGAGTTAAAAGGTAATGCCAAGGCAGCTGACCCGAATTCCCGGCGGCGGCAAGTACTACAATGCCTTTATTGACAGCTATTTCAGCACCTCTTGCGATAAAAGAAGTGGTTCCGTTCATATCCGAATAATCATAACTATATCTCGGATCATCAAAAGTAGAATATCCCAGCGATGTGGTGATGAGGTCAACGCCTTTTCTATCGGCTTCTTCAGCAGATTCGATCCAATATAATTCCTCTTCCGGAACTTCAATATTGGCGTTTTCACTTCGATACAAATAAAAATCTGCATCCGGCGCTGACCCCACAAAAGTATCCTGGATAAAACCTCCGATCGCACCCAAAACTACCGTTCCGTGAGCGTTGAGGGAAGGATTGTAAAGATCGGTTCCTTTGCTGACAAAATCATAACCGCCTTTGATATGATTATTCGTCCATAATCTTGAAAAAGCAGAACCGGTGTCTACGGTTGGAAATCCTGTGTCAATCACTGCAATCGTAACTCCGGTTCCTGTGTAACCCGCAAGATGAAGCGGACGAAGATTAATCTGATCGATCTGTTCCGAACCCGAGCCGTAATTAAAGGTTGTCAATGTTTTACCGGTAGAATTCGTGTTATTGAATTCATCCCATTTATTGGTATTTTGAATCTTTGTTCCTGAAGAATTATTTTTAGCAAAACTTTCTACAGACTGTACATAAGGTTGAGATTGAATCGTAACAATTTGTGCAGGGGTAGCATTTACGGCAACACCATTCAGCCATTTTGAATAATCAGTCACCGTAAACCCTAAATTCTGAATATTCTGGACATACGACTGCTCAATTGGTGCATCCTGGTCATTAAGAGCAATTCCCAGTGCTGTACGCCTGTCGAGGGACTTTTGGGTAAGCTCAGACAACGGATTGGCATAAAATGCAGCCTTGTTAGGCTTATCTGTAAAATACACAAAAACGAGCTGAGTCTGCGCAAAAGCAACCGAGTAACCCGCTAAAAGACAAAAGAGTAAGATTTTTTTCATATTTTATTTTTGATAAAGATAAAACAAAATCAATAAAATTTTTGATAGGATTTTAAAATCCTTATTTTTACAGAAATATTTATTTATGAAAAAGATTCAAATGGTTGACTTACAAAGTCAGTATTACAAAATAAAGAATGATGTAGATAATGCAGTTTTAAATGTAATGGATTCAGCGGCTTTTATTAATGGCCCTGAGGTAAAGTCTTTCCAGAATGAATTAGAGTCTTATTTAGAAGTTAAGCACGTTATTCCTTGTGCCAATGGGACAGATGCATTGCAAATCGCTTTGATGTCTCTTGACCTGCAGGAAGGCGACGAAATTATCACGGCAGATTTTACCTTTGCAGCAACAGTAGAAGTGATTCATTTGCTGAAACTTAAATCAGTTTTGGTAGATGTGGATTATGATACATTCACAATTTCAACGGAAGCGATCAAAAAAGCGATTACTCCGAAGACAAAAGCAATTATTCCTGTACATATTTTCGGACAATGTGCCGATATGGAGGAAATTTTAAAGATTGCCGAAGAACATAATCTTTATGTAATTGAAGACAACGCACAGGCAATCGGTGCTGAATATACTTTTTCTGACGGTACCGTAAAACAGGCGGGAACAATGTCAACAGTGGGAACAACTTCGTTTTTTCCATCTAAAAACTTAGGTTGCTACGGTGACGGAGGTGCTATTTTTACCAATAATGATGAATTGGCGCATCGTTTAAGAGGCATCGTCAACCACGGAATGTACGAAAGATATTATCATGATGAGGTAGGGGTAAATTCACGTTTAGACAGTATTCAGGCGGCAATTTTAAGAAAAAAGCTTCCTCATCTGGATACGTATAACGAAGCGAGAAAAAGAGCGGCAGATTATTACGATGAAGCTTTTGCGGCTAATGAAAATATTTTAACGCCAAAAAGAGCAGAAAATTCCAGTCATGTTTTTCACCAATATACATTGAGAATTCTGAACGGAAAACGTAATGAATTACAAAAATTCTTAACGGAAAAAGAAATTCCTGCAATGATCTATTATCCTGTAGCGTTGAGAAAGCAGAAAGCGTATTATCAGGAGAGTAACGACGCAGATTTTGTAAATACGGATAAGCTTTTGGATCAGGTGATTTCACTTCCTATGCACACGGAATTGGATGATGAGCAGCTGAAGTATATTACGGATGCTGTGTTGGAATTTATGGGATAATGAAAAGAAAGATTTTCAAATATAAGAGTGTTTGGGTATTAATATTCTTATTATCTTTATTTATATTCTTTTTATTTGGATATGGAATCATTAATGAACTTGATGAGATTAATAAAAATCCAATATCAGATCATTTAATGCTGTATATAGCTATTTTAATATTTTCTTTAAATTTTATTGGGTTGATGTTATTGATAGGAAAATCCTTTATTACTATTAAATTTTTAAATAGTTATTATTCGTTTCTCATATTTTTTTTAGTTATAGGACTAATAAGGAAGCGGCTATATCTAAATGACGAAATTACATATAATGACTTTAAATATAGCTTTATTATTTTTTCCAGTTTAGTAATTTTAATTTACCTAATCAATAAATTCAAATACAAAGAGATACAATATGAAAATATTGAAGAAATAGGAAAACACAATGATTAAAAATAACAATTACTAAAAAATGGCAATACTCGTTACGGGAGGTCTTGGATATATTGGTTCGCACACGGTTGTAGAACTTTTGAATAACGGCTTTGAAGTGGTTATCGTAGATGATTTATCCAATTCAGAGAAATTTATTTTAAAAAATATTGAGGAGGTTGCAGGCAAAAAGCCTGTTTTTTATCCTTTTGATTTAAAAAGAAAAGAGCTTCTTACGCAGGTTTTTGAGGCACATCAGATTGATGGATGTATCAATTTTGCGGCGTCTAAAGCAGTGGGAGAGAGCCAGATAAAACCGGTGGATTATTATGAGAATAATTTATTTTCATTAATAAATATTTTGCAGGAATTTAAAAGCAGAGAAATTTCAAACTTTATTTTCAGTTCATCTTGCACGGTTTACGGCCAGGCGGATCAAATGCCGATCAATGAAAATACCCCGTTGAAAATGCCTGAAAGCGTTTACGGAAAGACAAAACAGATGGGTGAAGAAATTTTGATTGATTTTGCAAAGGCATACAGCAGAAAAATTTCTTTGTTGAGGTATTTTAATCCGATCGGTGCACATCCTTCCGCGAAATTGGGTGAATTACCCATCGGAATTCCGAATAATCTTGTGCCTTATGTGATGCAGACGGCCGCCGGAATTCGTGAAAAATTGAGTATTTGGGGAAATGATTACCCAACAGAAGACGGAACAGCGGTTCGGGATTATATTTATGTTGTTGATCTTGCCAAAGCGCACGTTGCGGCTCTAAAAAGGTTAATGAATGAGCAGTCTGACGAAGCAATGATCGATATTTACAATCTGGGAACAGGCAAAGGCTCGTCTGTTTTAGAAGTGGTAAAAGCTTTTGAAACGGCAAATAATGTGGAGGTTCCTTATCAGATTTGTGACCGTAGAGAAGGCGATATTACAGTGGCATACGCCAATGTTGATAAAGCTGAAAAAGAGCTTGGCTGGAAGTCTGAAACATCATTGGAAGAAGCCTTGAGAACCGTTTGGGAATGGCAGAAATATTTAGATTCAAGAACAGTTTAAAATAAAGCTATGGCCTGGAATCCGGAAGTTTATGATCAGTTTAAAAATGAGCGTTCTGCGCCTTTTTTTGATTTACTGAATCTGGTTGAATCAAAAGATAATTTATCGGTGATTGATCTGGGTTGCGGAACAGGCGAATTAACCTCGAAATTACTGGATTATCTACAGGATTCTCATATACTGGGAATCGATTCTTCTGCCGAAATGCTTGAAAAAGCTAAAAATTTTGAAACAAGCCGGTTGAAATTTATTCAGCGCAATATCGAAGATCAGTTAAATTTAAATGATACTTTTGATTTAATAATCTCCAACGCAGCAATTCAATGGTGTAACAATCATAAGGAATTGTTTCCGCGAATTATCAAAATGATTAATCCTGGCGGTCAAATGGCAGTGCAAATCCCTTCAAATCATGAATTTATCGTTCATCAGCTATTGAGAAAAGTTGCCGAAACCGAACCTTATCAATCTGCTTACAATTCCTGGACAAGAGCATATACCGTT
The DNA here is from genome assembly GCF_900100115.1 of Chryseobacterium soldanellicola. Lineage (GTDB taxonomy): Bacteria > Bacteroidota > Bacteroidia > Flavobacteriales > Weeksellaceae > Chryseobacterium > Chryseobacterium soldanellicola. The sequence goes on along the minus strand of NZ_FNKL01000001.1, from coordinate 136,977 downwards.
TTAAAAATTGAAAATTATGCTCAGATTTTATTCGACAATAAAGGAAGAGATATTACCGTTTTTGAAAAAGTATTTCCTCACGTGATGCAGGATGCAGAAGCAATTTACACTTGGGCTTCAGGTACGGCAATGATTCCGTATATTGAAAATCTTCCGGGCGATGATTTAAAAGAAAAATTTAAACAAGATTATAAAAAAGAATTAGAAAACGTGTTTCCTGAATCTCCGGTCTTTTATCCGTTTAAAAGAACGTTTATATCAGCGAAATTTTAATAAAATGCATATATGAAAACAGAAAGAATAGGCATTACATTTTCTTCGTTTGACCTGCTGCATGCGGGCCACATTAAAATGTTGGAAGAGGCTAAGACAGTTTGCGACTATCTTATTGTTGGCCTCCAGATCGACCCCTCACATGATCGTCCTACCAAAAACAAACCTACTCAAACGATTGTAGAAAGGTATATCCAGCTAAAAGCCGTGAATGCCGTAGATGAAATTATTCCTTATTATACTGAACAGGATTTGGAAGATATCTTAAAATCTTTCGTTATAGACGTAAGAATCATTGGTGATGATTATATGGATAAGGACTTTACAGGAAAAAAATACTGTGAAGAAAAAGGAATAGAAATCTTTTATAACAAAAGAGATCACAGGTTTTCCTCGAGTGATCTGAGAAAAAGGATCTATGAAGCTGAAATGGAAAAAGTTTCAAGAGCTGAAAAAGTAAAATAAAAAACTCCCGAAAATTAATTTTCGGGAGTTTTGTTTTATCATAAAAGCGAATTACATTGGCCCGCCTTGCTCATCGCCGCCCGTATCATTGGCATTGATGTCTTTTTTCTTCTTAGACTGCTCTATTTTCTCTCCCTGTTTGAATCTGTAAGTGAACGAAAGCGCAAATTGTCTTGGCTGCCATTGCATATAAGAATCTCTTGTGAAATCTGTAGAATATGTAGTAGACTGCATAGCTCTTGTATTAAAGATATCCTGAATATTGAAACTGATCGTTCCATTGCCATTCCAGATTGTTTTTGAAGCTCCGAAGTTGATTGCGTACATATCTTTTCTGTCCTGACTTTCAGTTTTTTGTCCACCTCTATAAAAACCTTGAATCTGGAAGCTGAAAGTTTTATCAACTTTAAATGTTGATGTCAATCTCGCTCTTGTAGAGAAACCACTACCTTCGAAAGACATTGGTTTATCCATTGTTGAAGGATCATAGTAAGTACCTGTAGTTTTATAACCGAATAAGTCTACATTCCCTAAGAATTTTAACCATTTAGTAGCATCCCAGTTAAAGTTGAAATCCATACCATATCTGTCATCATTACCTAAGTTGATAGGTTTTGTATGGAAAACCGGAAGACCATTTTCTGTTGTTTTGAAAACCAGCATCTTCACATCATCTGTAGAATGTCTGTAGTAAAGAGTAGGATTAAGTGTAAAACTCTTTTTAGAAATGCTGTAACCAAATTCGTATGAATCTACATAAGAAGGATTAAGATCAATATTTCCGTCGAAGATGTTTTGGTTATCATTATAACTTGGGTTAGGAATCATGAAGAAAGAACGCGGACGGTCAATTCTTCTAGAATAATTTATCAAAAACTGATTGTCTTTCGCAATATCATAGCTTAAGAAAACACTTGGGAAAAGATTGTTGTAATTTTTAGTTTGATTTTTAGCTAAACCTGAAAGATTTAAATAATTAATATCAACCTTAGAAACTTCATCTCTTAACCCTAACTGATATCCAAGTTTCCCGACTTTACTCTTAAACTGAAGATAGAATGCATTAAACATTTCCTTATAATTCGCATTGTAAGAATAATCTCCAAGATAAGCCGGAATAGTACTCGGAGCAAGAGTTTCCATTACCATATTGTCGTAATCGTTGTTATTGATGTCTAATCTATAACCCGCTTCTACTTTTGAAACTTCACCAATCGGAAGCTCGTAATCTGCTTTTGCTACAACTGTTTTATTGATCGTTTTCTGATCTATATTATCCTGAAGTAAGAACGCTCCGTTCGAAGAATCATTAACATCAGTTCCGTTATTTGAACGGTTTCTTTGTAAACTTACTGATAAGGAAATATTCTGACCTTTATCGTCAAATTTATGATCCAAACCAAAATCTCCCTGGAATGCAAGGTTGTTATTGCTTCCTGTATTTAATCTTTGTCTGAATGCGCTTGAACCGTTTAAATAATCGTAATTATAATTTACAGTTCCTAAATTATCACTATCGAAAGTTCTTACCGTTCCTGAAGCATTTACAGAAGTTTTGTCGGTAATATCGAACGTTAAACCTCCGGAAGCATTATAATTGTTACTTTTATTTTTTGTGATTGATTCCTGATCTGTATAAGTACCGTCCGTAGGATTTATAGCATTGGTGAACCAAGTTTGGCTTCTGTTAGTATTTTTAGACTCTCTGTAACCGCCGCCGCCATTTAAGAACCAGTTGAATTTTCCTTTTCTCCAGCTAAGATTTGTGTTCATACTGGTTTGTGGCAAATATCCCAAAGTTCCCGTTACACTACCATTGAAACCGGTTTTCTTATTTTTCTTTAAAATAATATTTAAAATACCTGCAGTTCCGCTTGCTTCAAATTTTGAAGAAGGATTGGTAATTACCTCAATTTTTTCGATCTGATCAGCAGGAATACTTTGTAAAGCGTTAGCTCCATCGTCAATTCCCAGAAGGGCAGAAGGTTTTCCGTTGATTAAAAATTTTACGTTTGAACTTCCTCTCATTGAAACAGTTCCGTCAGTATCCACAGAAACTGAAGGTACATTTGAAAGTACATCCTGAAGATTTCCTCCTTTACTTACAATATCCTGAGAAGGATCATACGTTTTTTTGTCTAATTCTACCTTATAAGCTTTCGTAGTGGGAGCAGTAAGTACAATGCCCTGGATTTCTCCTGTTTTGATATTGGTAGCGCTTGTTTCAGGCTCAATGGAGAAAGCACCGATGCTTCCTGCAGCTGTAACCTGCTTATTGGCGATTACATTTTTTTTGTAATCGATTGCCTCTACTGTTATATCGTAATTTCCGGGAGTAAGATCCACTTTGTATTGCCCTTTTTCATCGGTAAGCGCAGCGTCACTAAACATCTTATTCTGTTTATTGCTGAAAGTAACTGATGCATAAGGCACTGGCTGATTGTTTTTATTAACAACACTGCCCGAAACACCTACTTTTTCCTGTGCAAAAGCAAAAGCTGCCGCCGAAAGTACAAAAGTAAGCCCTAAGGTTTTTTTAGTGAAAATGTTGATAATTTCCGTCTGGTTCATAAGGTATTGTTTGTGTAAAATCGTGAAAATATTCTTCTTAATATTATGAAATTATTAATAAGATAAATATCAAAATAATACGATTTGTTTATTATTTGTAATGTATATGTCGCTTTAAAAAGCTAAATGTTAATTGTTAAATTGTTAAAATAAAGTTAAATTTATTTTTTATTTTATATTCTTTGAATTCAGCCAGTCTTGATACGCTTTTGCATTGATAGCATGCTCTTCTGCACTTGCCGTAAACTTGTGATACCCGAATCTTGCAGGGTCTGCACACATAAAGATAAAGTTGTTGTTTTCGGCATTCAGAACGGCATCTACCGAGTTTTTGTCTACGATACAGATAGGTCCCGGAGGAATTCCTGCATTCGCGTACGTATTGTAAGGCGACGGCGTAGATAAATGTTTATATAAAACTCTTTTTATTGACTCTTTAAAATTTGTCTGCTTATTAATGGCATAAATTACGGTCGGGTCAGATTGTAGCTTCATGCCTTTTCTGTAACGGTTTAAATACAATCCGGCAATCGTTCTCATTTCATCCTTTTTCCCGCCTGATTCTTTATAAACAATAGAAGCTAATGCATAAATCTGATCTCTCGTCAAGCCTGACTGCTGTTCTTTTGCTTTTCTTTCGCTGTTCCAAAAATCATCATACTGATCATTGAATTTCTTAAAAAACTCTTTCGGAGTCACCGTCCAAAAGAAGTTGTACGTATCAATGAAAAAGTATTTTTTTAAATCTTCAGCATTATTATATCCTTTTTCTGTAGCGATCGAATTAAGATCTTTTACAAACTGTAAAGAATCTTTTTCCGTTTTCTTGGTCACTTTTCCTACCATCTGATAAATATCCCCGAAATCCCCGATTCTGAAAGAGTTTTCAGTCTGATTTCCGGCTTTGATCATATTGACAAGGTTGGTGTTTCCCATTCCGCTTTGGAAATGGTAACGGCCCGCTTTAAAATATTTTTCAAGGTCTTTATCTTGAGCTACGGCTTCAAAAGATTCTTTATTTTTTACATACGGAGTAATAGAATCAAGGATTTGCTTAAAATTCGCATGATGAGGAATTAAAACATATCCGTCTTTTTCTACGTTGTTCCCGTAATATTTAGCATAAAATCTAAAACCAAAAAATCCTGCCACAACAAAAATTAGCAGAATGATAATGAGAATAGCTTTTTTCATTATTAAAAATTGTTGATTAAAGTTATTTGCTTACAATAAGTCTATCTTTCCTCTAAATACCTGCTTTGCGGGACCTTCAAGCCAGATATTCTGGAAAGAATTTCCGTTTTTCTCAGCATACACTTTAAGATTTCCACCTAAAGTTTTAACTTTTACAGAGATTAGATTATTTTTTTCAAGAAAAGTTAAAGCCGACGCTGTAACTCCTGTTCCGCAGCTGAAAGTTTCGTCCTCAACGCCTCGTTCATAGGTTCTTACGAAAATTTCATCATCAGTAATTTTTTCAACAAAATTTACATTGATGCCTTTTTCTTTATAATTTTCTGAATTTCTGATACCATGACCTTCTGCAAAAACGTTATAATTGACGATGTCTTCTACATATTTTACATAATGAGGCGAGCCGGTATTTAAAACAGCGTCTTCTCCGTCATTAGAAATGGTATTGACATCGATCATTTTTAATTTTACGATTCCGTTGTGGATTTCTGCGTCGTGCTCACCGTCGATCGCGATGAATTTGCATTTATTTTCAAATATATCAAGGAAAAAAGCAAACGCAACGAGACATCTTCCGCCGTTTCCGCACATGGTGCTTTCGCCGCCGTCTGAGTTGTAATAAACCATTTTGAAATCGTAGTTGTCGTCATTTTCCAATAAAATAAGACCATCCGCACCGATCCCGAAACGTCTGTCACAAAGCTTTTCGATCATTTCTTTGTCTTTTGGGAATTGCAGATCACGATTGTCAATCATTACAAAATCATTTCCCGTCCCTTGATATTTATAAAATTCCATATTGTATCTTGTCTAAAAATGAACTTGCAAAATTACTACAATTAAAACAAAAAACGAACAGGGTAAGCTGCTCGTTTTCTTATTTATAATCGTTTTATCTAAATCCTCCGCTTTCGTTTCTCGTTGGAGTGTTATTTTGCGGGGTGTTATTGGGTTGAGGACTCGGTTGAGGAGTATTTCTAAACCCACTGTTTGAGTTGGAATTATTGTTGGAAGATTCATTTCTAAAGCCACCGGAGTTGTTTTGAGGTCGCTGCTGGGTTGGTTGCTGCTGGTTGTTTCTGAACCCTCCGCTATTCCTGTTCGGTCTGTTGGAGTTATTGTTGTAATTCGGCTGTCTGAAACCGTTACCATTAGAATTTCCGTTTGTACCGTCATTCACACCACCTCTGAAGCCGTTGTTTGGTCTTTGTGAAGTAGTTGTTCCTGTAGATCTTCTTTCTACATACACTTTTCTACGGGAGTTGTTATAATTATAGTAATAATAAGGAACCCCGTTATCATAGTAATAATTGACATCATTTCTATAGTAATATCCGTCATTACCATAATATCCTCCGCCACCGTAATATCCCTGTGGAGCATAGTAATATCCATCATTATAATATGGATCGCCATATCCGCCATTATTTGCATATCCGTCAGAATAGGCCAGGCAAGATGTTAAAGTAGCTATAGTAAATAGACTTAATGCTATTCTAAGTAAATTTTTCATGACTTTATTGTACTTTTTTCTTTTAAACTTTTTTTCCAGTTGACGAATCCTATGATCGCCATTATTGTAAATACCAAATATTGAACCGAAGTGATTCCGAGCTCCTTAAAAATCATCATGGGCATGCAAATAAAATCTCCGATGATCCAGAAAATCCAGTTCTCAATGCGCTGTTTCGCCATAAACCACATACCGACTAAAAATAGGGAAGTCGTGAAAACATCCAGCCAGTTTGCCCAATCCAGATGATACAAACCAAGCGTTGTCCCTTCCATCGAAAAATGATTGTCAATAAAAGGTTTATAATAATAAATGACCGTTACCAGCAGCAAACTTACGATAAAAAGAAAAATTGCAAAAAACCATTCTTTTTTCGTTGCCCAGCTTACTTCTACATGCACATGATCGTTTGAATTTCTATACCACAAGATCCAGCCGTAAATACTCATCGCCGTATAATACACATTAATCATGCAATCTCCGAGCAATCCGAAGTTAAAAAGAATGTAAACATAAATTAATGTGGAAATAATCCCGGTAGGATAAACCCAAATGTTTTTTTTAATGGAAAAATAAACACTGAGGATTCCGAAGAAAGTTCCGCTTGCTTCAAGGAGAATTTGTGATGTAGTGTAGCTTTCGTAAGGTTTTACGAAAAGATCATATAAATTCATGTGATCAAAAATAAACAAAAATTTACACACCTGAAAATGCTTTAAATAATATGTAAATCAGAATTTTAAGTTTTTTAATTTAAAATAAATCATTAAAATTTGTCAATAAACGTAAAGGTCCGTAAAATTTTTATATTTTCGTAAATCTTTAAATAAAATGAAATATGTCTAAAATTTGGACCAAAAAACCCATGAGTGCTTTTGAGAATGACATGAAAAGCAGTCAGCTCAAAAGAGTACTAGGTAAATGGAGTCTTACAGCTATCGGAATCGGAGCAATTATCGGTGGAGGAATTTTTGTACTTACTGGTACCGGCGCTTATTATCATGCAGGACCTGCATTGGCTCTTTCTTTCATCATTGCCGGAGTGGCGTGTGTATTTGCAGCGCTGTGTTATTCAGAATTTGCATCCATTTTACCTGTAGAAGGTTCTGCTTATGCCTATGCATACGGAACTGTAGGTGAGATTTTTGCTTGGATCATCGGCTGGGGGCTTATCCTCGAATACGCGATGGGATCTATGACGGTGGCAGTATCCTGGTCCGGATACTTTAATAAACTACTCAAGATGTTCGGTCTTCACTTACCGGATTATCTTACTTCTGATCCTGCAAGCTACACAGGAGAAGGTTTTTCAATGAATTTACCTGCTTTTCTGATCGTTTTATTTGTAATTTCTATTCTGATCAAAGGAACGAAGGAAGCTGCTAAAGCGAACAACCTTATTGTAATTATGAAGGTTTCAGCGGTATTATTTGTAATTATTGCCGGTGTATTCTTTATTAATACTGCAAACTGGGATCCGTTTATTCCTGCACAGAAAATGGTAATGGAAGGTGAAAATATGAAAGAAGCTTACGGTATCCAGGGAGTTGTTTCCGGAGCGGCGGCTATATTTTTCGCTTATGTAGGATTCGATGCGGTTTCTACACAGGCTGGTGAAGCGATTAATCCTAAAAAAGATGTGCCTTTTGCGATCATTGTATCACTTTTGGTATGTACAGGATTGTATATTTTGGTATCATTGGTTCTTACTGGAATGATGAATTATCAGGATTTTGATCCTCACGGTAAATATCCTGATGCTATTAAAGCTCCTGTGGCTTATGCATTTGAAATTGCAGGTCAGGGTTGGGCCGGTTATATTATTACCATTGCTGCAACAGTAGGTTTGATCTCTGTATTGATGGTAATGATCATGGGACAGTCAAGGATTTTCCTGGGAATGTCTAAAGACGGATTGATCCCAAAAATGTTCAGTGATGTGCACCCGGTAAGAAAAACTCCGGCAAAAAGCTTAATGCTTTTAGGTATTGTTATTGCAACGATAGCTTCTCTTACTCCGATCAGCAAGCTGGCGGATATGACGAGTTTCGGAACTTTGTTTGCTTTCACAATGGTTTGTGTAGCGGTTTGGATTTTAAGAAAAAAAGAACCGAATATGCCGAGAACATTTAAAGTTCCTGCATTACCTGTTATTGCAACATTGGGAATCCTTATCAATGTTTATCTGATCTGGAACCTGAGCCACGAAGCAAAATACCTTTCATTGGCATGGCTTGGTCTGGGTGTGATTATTTATTTCACATACAGTCTTAGAAACAGTAAGCTCCACAAGGTCGGTTACGGCGAAACGTTCAAAGCAGAACAGGAGCCTTTACAGAAACCTGATTTAGATTTATAAATTAATTAATATAAATTCAAAAAATCCACAGAGAAGTCTGTGGATTTTTTATTTTTGTGAGCATGAAAAAGATTTTGCCATTTTTATTCTCATTTCTCGGAATATTCATGTTTTCACAACAAATTCAAAGTTTTGAAACGATTTTTAATGATAAAATAAGCATTCGTGCGCTCGAAATTTACGATAATAAAGTTTGGTACAGCGGAACAGATTCTAAGTTTGGCTTTGTTGATGTAAAGAATTTTAAAAATCAAAAGCAGATTAAGTTGTCGGAAAAGAAATTGCAGTTCAGAACGTTAGCTCAAAATAAAGATTCATTTTTCGCCATAAATATTGAAAGTCCGGCTTATTTTTTTAAAGTTGATAAGAAAACATTGAAATCTGAAATTGTATTCACAGACACCGTTAAAACAGCTTTTTATGATGCTCTTCATTTTGTAAATGATAAGCTTGCTTTTACGTTCAGTGATGCGGATAAAAATAATGATCTGAAATTGGCAGTTTTTAAGAATGAAAAATGGAAAATATTTCAAAATCAAATTAAACTAAATGAAGGTGAAGCAGCATTTGCAGCAAGTAATACCAACATTGCTTCATCAAAAAAATATCTTTGGATTGCAACCGGTGGAAAAGCATCAAGAATTTTAAGGTTAAATTTTAAAAATGAAAAAATTGAAACATTTAACACCCCTTTTATTCAGGGAGAATCTTCTCAGGGAATGTATTCAATAGATTTTTATGATCATCAATTCGGAATTGCGGTCGGTGGAGATTACACAAAACAGGAGGCAAACGTAAACAACATTGCAACAACAACTGACGGTGGCGAAACCTGGCAAATTCAGGCTTCCGGAAAAAATGCAGGATATACAACTTGCGTAAAAATTAAACCAAATTCTAAAGGAAAAGAAATTATTTCCGTTGGTGATCAGCATATCAGCTATTCTTCAGATTATGGGAAAACATGGAAGAAAATTTCTGATGAAAAAGGATTTTTCGTGTGTAAATGGGTAAATAAAAATACAGTCGTTCTTGCCGGAAAAGATAAAATTTCTTTACTGAAATTAAAATTTTAGATGTAAAATATAGAGCATTTCTTTGTTAAATACCTTTCGTTATCATTTGTTTGTTTTAATTTTGATTAAAATTTTCTGAATGAAAAATGTAAAAATATTCCTGTTAATTATACTTCCGGCTTTATTTTATTCACAAAAAATAAGAGTTTTCATTCTTGCCGGGCAATCGAATATGAATGGCTTTGGGTACAACAAAGATCTTCCGAATGACTTAAAAACCTTTAAAGATGTTTATATTTTTCAGGGAAATTCTGTTCCGGACGGTGATTTAAATGGCGGAGTAGGAAAATGGGATATTTTAAGACCCGGAAACGGAACCGGATTTAAAACTGACGGGAAAACGAATATACTTTCAGACAGATTCGGATTGGAGCTTTCTTTCGCTAAAAAAATGAAAGAACTTTTCCCGAATGATAAAATTGCATTAATAAAATACGCCAGAGAAGGAACTTCAATTGATAGTTTAGCTGCGGCGAACTTCGGTTGCTGGGATGCAGATTTTAATGGTAAAAATGGAATTAACCAATATGATAACTTTTTAAAAACCGTAAAAAATGCTTTATCTGAAACAGATATTGACGGAAACGGTAAAAAAGATGAGATCGTTCCATCCGGAATTCTTTGGATGCAGGGCGAGGGCGATGCAAGCTACACCGAAGAAATCGCCAATAATTATTACAATCACCTGAAAACGTTGATGAATCAAATGAGAGCAAGTTTGCTGACAGACGATTTACCTGTCGTGATCGGAAAAATTTCAGACTCAGGGAAAAATGAACAGGGAAAAGTATGGCCAACAGGCGAGCTGGTGCAATACGCACAGGAAAAATTTGTCAAAAATGATAAAAAAGCGGCCATTATCCGTTCAACCGTAAAATACAATTACGGAAATGATCCTTGGCATTATGACAGTGCAGGTTACATCGATTTAGGGAAGAATTTTGCAGAAGCGGTATTTAGACTCATTATAAAATAATTAGGATAGATAAAGCCTACTATAATTCATGATTTAAAATTCAGAAGTTATAGTTAATTTTGCATTGTGAAATTCACTGTAGAATTTTCTTATAAATTTAAAATTTTAATGAATTCTTTAATAGATAAATATAATATTCCCGGACCTCGTTACACGTCTTATCCTACCGTTCCTTATTGGGACGAGAGTACTTTTTCGCCCGAAAAATGGAAGGACAGCGTGATTAGAACTTTCAATGAAAGTAATTCGAAGGAAGGAATTTCTATTTATATTCACCTGCCTTTTTGTGAGGCTTTATGTACGTTTTGTGCTTGCCATAAGCGTATTACGAAACAGCACAGCGTAGAAATACCTTACTTGGAAAGCGTTTTAAAAGAATGGAAGCTTTATCTTGAACTTTTTAATGAAAAGCCAAAATTAAAAGAACTTCATTTAGGTGGAGGAACGCCTACTTTTTTCTCTCCTGCTAATTTAAAAACTTTACTGGAAGGTATTTTTGAGACCGTTGAAATTGCCGAGCATCCCGAATTTTCTTTTGAAGGACATCCGAATAATACATCAAAAGATCATCTTCAGACTTTATATAATTTAGGATTCAGAAGAGTGAGTTTTGGCGTGCAGGATTATGATCCTAAAGTTCAGAAAGCAATCAACAGAATCCAGCCTTTTGAAAAGGTGAAGGAAGTGACGGAATGGGCGAGAGAGATCGGTTACAGAGGAATCAGCCATGATTTGGTTTTCGGACTTCCGCATCAAAGTTGGGAAGCGATGGAACACACTATTCGTAAAACAATGGAATTGAAGCCGGACCGTTTGGCGTTTTATTCTTACGCTCACGTTCCATGGGTGAAAGGTGTCGGACAAAGAGGTTTCGATGAAAATGACCTGCCAAGTGGAGAAGAAAAACGCCGCCTGTATGAAGACGGGAAAAAATTATTGGAAGATTTAGGATACATCGAAGTAGGAATGGACCACTTTTCCTTGGAACATGACGATTTGTATCAATCTTTAATTCATAAAAAATTACACAGAAATTTTATGGGCTACACCTCAAGCAATACGCAATTGATGGTGGGTCTTGGAATGTCTGCTATTTCAGATTCATGGTATGCCTTCGCACAAAATGTGAAAACAGTGGAAGAGTATCAGAAAATAGTTGAAGAAGGCGAAATTCCTGTTGTGAAAGGACATATTTTGAATGAAGAAGATTTAATTGTAAGAAGACATATTTTAAATTTAATGTGTCAGCTGGAAACAACTTTTGATTCCCAGAATTCTTTTCCTGAACTGGAAAATGCTTTTGAAATGCTGAAAGAAATGGAAAATGATCATCTGGTTGAAATTAATGACAATCAAATTAAAATTACCGAAAAAGGAAGAGCATTTACAAGAAATGTCGCCATGGTTTTCGATTTAAGAATGATGAGAAACAAACCTGAAACAAGGATATTCTCAATGACAATATAAAAGAAAAGCGATTCAATCTGAATCGCTTTTTTATTTATAATTAAAATATAAATTTTATTAGTTTAATTGGATTTTATCCAATTCTCGATTAAGTCGTCCCTTCGGGACTCCCCGCGTTATAATTAAAGCTTACTGCCTTCTGCTGATCGCCTAAAGCTACTTAATAATCAGTTTCTGACTGTAAGATTTTAGTTCACCTGATTTTAAAATTAAATAATAAACTCCGGCAGGAATTCCTGAAATATTAATACTGTTGTCGTTGTTGATGGCTGCATTTTCCAATACTTTTCGGCCTTCTGCGCTGATGATTTCGGCGGTGATGTTTTTATCTTTTAAGCCTTCAACAAAAACTTTACCGGAAGCAGGATTAGGATGAATTTTAATCTGATTTAAATTAGCAATTTCCCCTGTAGCCAAAGTTCCTGTGGTGACTTTATAAACTTTTCCGTTGTTTACGGCGGCTACATACAATTCTTTCTGAGAATCCTGTCCGAAAGTAGAGAAATTATTTCCGGAAAAAGCTGGTGTCCAGGTAATTGAATTATCCGAATTTAATATTCCGATTTGTGTCGAACAATAATCTGCAAAGAAATATTTTCCCTGTAAAGCCGGATAAACATTGCCTCTGTAGACATAACCTCCTGTTATCGAGCATTTTCCTCCTGAATGATCATAAACTGCGATCGGGAAAGTCATCGTAGAAGAACTTGCGCATCCTGCGGTGTTGTAGGCATTATTTCCTTCGTAGCAACGCCATCCGTAGTTGATTCCGGCTTGGGTGATGGGCATTCTGTTGATTTCCTCAATCTGTCCCTGACCGACGTCTGCTATCATGGCATTTCCTGTCGTAAGATCAAATGAAAATTTCCATGCATTTCTCAATCCGTACGACCAGATTTCATCCAGTCCGTCGACTGCTCCAACAAAAGGATTGTCAGAAGGAATTGCATAAGCTGCCGTAGTATTTACATCTACACGAAGCATTTTTCCTAAAAAAGCATTTTTATTTTGTGCATTATTGTTGGGATCTCCACCGCTTCCGCCGTCTCCGGTCACGATCCATAACATTCCGTCGGGTGCAAAATGGATACTTCCGCCATTGTGATTGTCGAATGGTTTGGGAATATTAAATAAAATCTTTTCGGAATTGGGATCTGCGACGTTTGCATCCGAACTTACGGTGTATCTGGCGACGATAATATTGCCGGCTGTATTGTTGTAATACACAAAAAAATACCCATTTGTTGAGTATTGCGGATGAAAAGCTAAACCAAGGAGACCTCTTTCACCTCCGTAAAGGATTTTAGAGCTGATGTTTAAGAAATTCGTGGCATTAACCGTTCCGTTGGGCTGTACGATTTTGATGATTCCATTCTGCTGAACGACAAACAATCTGGTGTCATTGGCATTGGTAATCTCGACCGGGGCCGTGAATCCCGTGGCAAATTCTTGTAAATTAATGCTTTGTGCATTAAGGATTAAGGAACAAATAATGCTCCATGAAAATAGTAGTTTTTTCATAATATTTTGATATTTAGTGTGTTGAAATAGTTAGAATGAAAATTTCATACCAATCAAAATGAAAAATCGATTAAAATAATAAAGAAATAGTAATAAATATTTAATATAAATGAGAATATCAAAATATCTGAAAATAAAGCATTTCTGTTGTTAAAAATTCATAAAATATTAAAAAATGATTATATTTGCCGACTTAATTTAACGTAGTTATATCAAAATGCAAGGAAAAGGACTTATTACAATTGTTGCTATTGTACTAGGGTTAATTTGCTTAAACGAGCTATTACCAACATGGTACGCCAGCAAAATTGAAAGGCAGGCAACTGCTGTTGCAGGAGACAATCCGGAAAAGTATCAGAAAGAAATCGCAAGACTTTCTAAGGATACTTTGAATCTAGGATTCACAAAACTTTATTACTCTAAAGCCAAAGACAAGGAAATGAAGCTTGGTCTTGACTTAAAAGGAGGGATCAACGTTCTATTGGAGATCAACCAAAGAGATTTGGTAAACGATCTTACCAATTATTCTACGAATCCTGTTCTTATTGAGGCTTTAAACAAGACTGATGAAGTTCAGAAGAATTCTACAAAAGCTTATATCGACAATTTCTTCGATCAGTTCGAGGCGATCAACAAAGCGAAAGGTACCAACCTTAAGCTTGCTGACCCTGAATTGTTTGGAACAACAACGCTTACTGAGATCAAGTACAATACTTCTGATGAGCAGGTAAAGAGCATTGTGAAAAGAAAGATTGATGCTTCTGTAGGTACTGCCTTTGAGGTAATCAGAACCAGAATTGACAAATTGGGAGCTATCCAGCCGAACGTGCAGAGAGTACCGGGTACAGCAAGAATTTCTGTTGAAATGCCGGGTATGAAAGACATCGATAAGGTGAAAAAAATGCTTCAGACTTCAGCAAAGCTTCAGTTTTGGGAAGTACAGCAGTCTCCTGAGATTTATCCCTATTTCCAGACATTATCTACAGTAATTGCTGCTAAAGGTGATTCTATGGGAGTTGCAAAAAATACAAATCTTATAGCAATGCTACAAGGTGGCAAATCCGGAAGCCCAAGCTCTGTCGGAAGTGTAAAATTATCTGATACTGCTGCTGTAAACAAGATTTTGAACAGCAAAATTGCTCAGTCTTTACGTCCGTCAAACATTAAATATACACAGTTCCTTTGGGGTTACAAGCCTGAAGCTACCGATGCTGAAAGCTTGGTATTGTACGCAATCAAAGGTAATGTCAACCAAAAAGCTCCTGTAGACGGTGCTGTTGAAACTGCCAATATCAGCTATGACGAGCTGAGCAGAGTAGTAGTAGACATGCAGATGGATTCTAAAGGTGCTAAAGAATGGAAAATCTTAACCGAGAGAAACGTTGGTAAACCGGTTGCGGTAACATTGGACGGAAGAGTTTATACGGCTCCGAATGTTGTAAATGCCATTCCTAACGGTAGAACCCAGATCTCCGGTAACTTCTCTCAGGAAGAAGCTAAAGAATTGGTAGACGTTTTAGGTGCCGGTAAATTGCCTGCAGGTGCAAAAGTGGTTCAGGCTACTGTTGTAGGACCTTCATTAGGACAGGAATCTATCAATGCAGGGGTTATTTCATTTGCTATTGCATTCTTGATTATTATCGTTTATATCATTTTCTATTACGGTGGCGCAGGAGTGTACGCTGTAATTGCAATGATCATCAACTTATTCTATATTTTCGGAATTATGGATTCCGGAGACTTTACGTTGACGCTTCCTGGTATCGCGGGTATTGTACTGACAATGGCGATGGCGGTAGATACAAACGTAATTATTTACGAAAGAACAAAAGAAGAATTATTCGCAGGAAAAGGTATCCTTGAAGCCTATAAAGACGGTTTCAAACACGCTTTAAATGCAATTATCGATGGTCACTCTACGACTTTCCTTACGGCGGTTGTATTGTTCTTCTTCGGAACAGGACCTATCAAAGGATTTGCTTTAACCTTAATGATCGGTATCGCAATGACTTTATTTACTTCGGTATTGCTTTCAAGAGTAATGATCTTCTCAAGATTAAATAAAGGAAAAAAACTTTCCGTTTGGACGGCTCCTACAAAAAACTTATTCAGAAATACGTGGATCGACTTCATTGGAAAAAGAAAATATGCATATATCTTCTCTGGGATCTTAACTTTAGTATGTATCGGCTCGATTGCAATCCACGGATTCAAATACGGGATCGATTTTACAGGAGGTAGAAACTATGTGGTAAGATTTGATAAAGCGGTTAATGCTGAAGATATCGAAGGGAAATTAACAACAATATTCAAAACCGAAGACGGTAAAAACTCTTCTGTTGAAGCTAAAACTTTCGGAAATGACAAGCAGCTGAAAATCTCTACAGATTATCTTATCGAAGACGAATCTTTAAAAGCTGACCAGACTGTTGAGCAAAAACTATACGAAGGCTTAAAAGCAAACTTACCGGCAAATACTACATTGCATGATTTCAAAGCTGCTGATAAAGAGCATGCGGGAATCATTTCTTCTGAAAAAGTAGGACCTACGGTTGCAGATGATATCAAAACTCACGGTATTCTTGCTGTTGTAGCGGCTTTAGCGGGTATTTTCATCTATATTTTGATAAGATTTAGAAAATGGCAATTCTCTTTGGGAGCTGTTGCGGCGCTATTCCATGATGCGATTATCATTTTGGGGGCGTATTCATTGCTCCATAAATTCATGCCGTTCAACATGGAGATCAATCAGGATTTCGTTGCCGCGATCTTGACAGTACTAGGTTACTCGATAAATGATACGGTAATTATCTTTGACAGAATCAGAGAATACTTAAGAGAAAAGAAATCTTTAACATTAGCAGGATTGTTTGATGACTCTATTTCCAGTACTTTGGGTAGAACATTCAACACTTCATTTACGACGATCCTTGTGATCTTGGCGATCTTCATTTTTGGTGGAGATAACCTGAGAGGATTTATGTTTGCGATGTTAATCGGTATAGGATTCGGTACGTATTCATCAATCTTCATCGCGTCGGCAATCGCCTACGACTTCCTTAAAACAGGGAAAGAAGGAGAAGTACACGGTAAAACGACTTCAGAAAAAGAAGTACTTGCTTCAAAATAATTTATACTACAATAAATAAGAAAAAAGTCTTTCAATTTTGAAAGGCTTTTTTTATGCATAGTGCTGATTTTTGGTGGTTAATATTATATTAAATTTTTATTTGAAGCTATTCCTGCTTTCCACTGTATCTTTTTGGTTACGGCCTCCGCTTCGCTCCGCCCGCAACCAAAAAGGATGTCGTTACAATCAGGGCTAGGTTGCGGTCGTTTATTTCAACATTTGAAAGTATCCACAATCTTTGTCATCCTGAGCGCGAAGCAGTCGAAGGATCTCAATTCAAAATAAAAACAGTATAATGTAAACTATTAACCATCAACTAAAAACCATCAACAATACTATAATTTAGAATCATTATTTTTTCTTATTTCGTTATTTTTGCACCGTTATGGAAAACTCGAGGAAAAAAGCGGCCATTGGCTTCATATTTATTACGTTACTGATTGACATTACAGGATGGGGTATCATTATTCCTGTGGTTCCGAAACTGATTGAGGAACTTATCCACGCAGATATTAGTGAAGCCGCAAAATATGGTGGCTGGCTAGGTTTTGCGTATGCATTTATACAGTTTATTTTCTCCCCCGTTGTTGGGAATTTGAGCGATAAATATGGACGCAGGCCTATTATTTTGATCTCACTTTTCGGTTTTGCGATTGATTATATTTTCCTGGCTTTGGCACCCACAATCTGGTGGCTTTTTTTGGGAAGAATTATTGCAGGAATAACGGGAGCCAGCGTCACAACAGCAAGTGCCTACATTGCTGATATTTCTACGGATGAAGACAGAGCCAAGAATTTTGGGTTAATTGGTGCCGCTTTCGGATTGGGTTTCATTATTGGGCCTGTTTTGGGCGGGCTTTTAGGACATTACGGAGCCAGAGTTCCTTTTTATGCAGCAGCTGGATTATGTTTGCTCAATTTCCTTTACGGATATTTTATTCTTCCTGAAAGTTTAGATAAAGATAAAAGAAGGGAATTCGACTGGAAGCGTGCAAATCCCGTCGGTTCATTTAAATTTTTAGGAAAGCATCCGGAAATTTCAGGATTAATTGTTTCTTTAATTCTAATTTATATCGCGGGACACGCCGTTCAAAGCAACTGGAGCTTTTTTACCATGTACAAATTCAGCTGGACGGAAAGAATGGTCGGGATTTCCCTTGGAGTGGTAGGATTATTGGTAGGATTGGTTCAGGGAGTTCTTATCAGATGGACGACCCCGAAATTAGGCGAACAAAAAAGTATCTATTACGGATTGGCATTGTACGCAATCGGAATGCTGTTATTTGCTTTTGCAACTGAAGGCTGGATGATGTTCGCGTTCCTCGTTCCTTATTGTTTGGGAGGGATTTGCGGACCGGCTCTTCAATCGGTGATCACAAAAAGTGTTCCGTCAAATGAGCAGGGTGAATTGCAGGGCGCTTTAACGAGTTTAATGAGCGCAACTTCTATTATCGGACCTCCGATGATGACGAATTTATTCTATTTCTTCACGCACGATGATGCTCCGTTTAAATTTTCAGGAGCGCCGTTCTTTTTGGCATTTATTTTAATGGCAGTCAGTGTGGTTATTACTTATTTTAATTTTAAGAAAGGAATTAAAAACAAGATTTGATTTAAAAACTATTTAATTAGAGAAAACTTGTTGTTCTTTTTAAGTAAAACGCCTTTATCTAAATACATTTATCGATGAATCTCTGATTTGTATAACTTAAAGCAGTTAGTAAAAAATCTTTGTCAACTTTGTGTTAAAGCATTATTACTAAAAATAATTATTCAAAATAAAACAGGGAATCGAGCTTCGGTTCCCTGCTTCGTTGAAAGAATTTAGTATTTATGGAAATAATATTAATTAAATGTAACTAAAATTGGCCTATAAATCCTTCCGATGTGAATTAACTATTTGTTAATTTTTTATTTCATAATAAATAATTAAAAGAATTTTAACATACACAAACTAAAATGCATGATTCAAAGCTCAGAACTTAATGTGTAAATCTTAAAATTTGTTTAAAATATTACATAACTGCATTACATATGTATAATCTTTCGTAATTTTACATCATGGAATTAAGCATTGGAGAAATGGCATTGATTGCAGTGGCAATCGTTGTATTATTCGGACCGGATAAACTTCCTCAGATAGCGCGTGACTTAGGGGCAGGCGTTAGAAAAATGCGTGGTGCAGTGGAGGATATCAAAACTGAGATCATGAAAGAAACAGACAACCCCGTTTCGGAAATCAAGCGTGAAATTGAGAAAGTAAAAGATGCCGCGAAAGATTTTAATCCCTTAAATGACATTCAGAAAGATGCTTTAACGGAGCCGACATCTTCTAATGAGCTTCCGGTTGTAAAGCCTTCAGAAGATGAGACTTACGAAGGCCCTGTAAGCAGATAACCGATGGAGGAGATCATTCAGGAAGATAAAAAGGTGTTTTTGTTTCTCAATAATTTGGGAAATTCTTCCTTCGACCAGTTTTGGATGTTGATTTCAAGCACCTGGATCTGGGTCCCGCTGTATATTATTTTATGTTACTTTCTATACAAAAATTATAAACTAAGATCTTTAGTTTTTATACTGATATTCATTGCGTTAGGCGTTCTTGTTTCCGATCAGCTGGCGGGCGTTTTTAAATATGGCGTTGCAAGGTTAAGACCTTGTCATGACCCGGCTTTGGAACATCACATGAGAATTGTAAAATGTGGCGGGCAATTCGGCTTTTACTCGGCACATGCTTCTAATACCTTCTTTTTAGCTACATATCTAAGTATTTTATTAAAAAATAAAATTAAATGGATTCCTTATGCTATATTTGTGTGGGCTGCAGTAGTTGCTTACAGCCGCATTTATTTAGGAGTGCATTTCCCGATAGATATTTTGGTGGGGGCGTTTGTTGGTACTTTATTGGGAGTGATTTTTGGTGCACTCGCAAAAAAAGTAATCAATAAACAAACTATAACTTCATGAAAAATCATTTACTTCTCTTAGCTTTTGCTATCACATCATTAAATCTTTACGCGCAGAACAAAGCCATGGCAGACGAATGCTTTAAAAAAGCCGATTACAAATGTGCAGAAGAGCAATATTCAAAGCTAGCGGAAAAAGAACAGATCCAGAAATTTCAATCGGAATATTACAATAATCTGGGAACATCTCAAAGAAGATTAGGAAAGACAGCTTCAGCCTTCAAATCTTATGAATCAGCATTAAAAGCAAACCCTTTATCGGCTTTGGTATATGAAAATCTGGCGTCCTTGCACAGTCAGAAAGGAAGCAAGGTAAAAGCACTGGAATACGTTGATAAAGGTCTTCAGATCGAGCCGGAAAATGCAAATCTTTATTTAACCCGTTCTAAAATTTATGACAGTCAGGGTAAAAAAGAACTGGCTGTAAAAGATTTAAATCAAATTCTAAGTTTTGCGCCTGAAAATATTTATGCAAGAACAGGTTTAGCTAATCTTAAGAAAAATAATGGTGATCTGGAAGGCGCATTGAAAGATTACAACCAGCTTATTTCAGAAAAACCGGAATCTCTTTTGTACAACGGAAGAGCCGATGTTTATTTTAAAATGAAAAAATCAAAAGAAGCTCTGACGGATGTAAATAAAGCCATTTCAATCGATCCCAAATTTGCCCAGTCTTACGTTACAAAATCACTGATTTTATTTGATTCCGCGAAACCAAAAGAAGCCTGCGATAATCTCAATAAAGCCGTTACATTAGGCTATGAAAAAGGTCTTTTGGTAGATTTATATGCTAAATGTACGACTGCTGTAAAATAATAAATCAACTTTAATATAAAACTTAAAAGTATCCTTTTGGGTACTTTTTTATTTATTTTAAATGATAATGAAAGCCTTTATCTAAAGATTAAATGGGTTAAAATCCTCAGTTTTACCTATTTTTGAAGCCATAAAAAATATACATGTTAAATATTGTTCTTGTAGAGCCTGAAATACCGAATAACACTGGAAATATCGGACGGTTATGTGTAGGCACTGAAAGTAAATTACACCTTATTCATCCCTTTGGATTTATAATTAATGATAAAAACCTGAAACGTTCCGGCCTGGATTATTGGGTTCATCTTGATGTCTCGGAATATGAAAATGTTGATGAATGGATTCAACAGATTCCTGATCAATCCCGTGTTTTTTTGATGAGCTCACATGCTGAAAAATCATATTTAGAGACTGATTTTCAGGATGGTGACTGGTTGGTTTTCGGGAAAGAAAGTGTTGGTTTAAGCAAAGACGTTTTATCTCGTTTTGATAATCATTTAACGATCCCGATGTCAAATTTAATCCGAAGCTTTAATATTGCAAATTCTGTAGCTTTTGTGGTTGGTGAAGCAAAAAGACAGATTGGTTTAAAAGTTTAAATAATTAAAAATCCCAAGTCTGATATCTGAAATCTATCATCTGAAATCTCGTTTAATCGTTATGATAAGGCTTTCCCTGCAGAATCTGATCTGCACGATACAATTGCTCCACAATAAACAACCGGATCATCTGATGGGTGAATGTCATTTTAGATAACGACATTTTTTCATTGGCTCTGCTGTAAATCTCTTCTGAAAAACCATAAGCTCCCCCAATTAAAACATGAATTTTTTTCACAGAAGAATTCATCCAGCTGTCAATTTTTTGTGAAAACTCACGGCTGGTAAATTGTTTTCCTTTTTCGTCGAGAATCACAACAAGGTCATTTTTATCGATATGATTTGAAAATAATTTTGCTTCTTCTTTCTTTAAAAGATCAGAAGAAATATTTTTGGCATTTTTAATGTCCGGAATTTCTATAATCTCGAAATTCCAGTGTTTTGGGAGACGTTTAAGATAATAATTGATTAAAGAATTGATTTCCTTATCGTCTGTTTTACCGATACAAAGCAAATTAATCTGCATTTTTTGTCTTTAAAATAATTGAAGCCTCAAAGATATTCATAAATTAAAAAACGACATAATAAAGGACGTTTTAAGTATAATTTTAAATATAAAAAACAGTATTTTTGTAGTCACAGCATTTGAGCATGGCAATAAAAGTTCCCAGATTTATCTTGAAAATTCAAGAGTTTTTTGACGATATACATATTCCCGTTTTAGGAATATCGCTTTGGCAGATGTTCCAGATTTATATTTCAGGAATTTTTAAAGGCAAAATTGGGAGAAAGGCTGCTTCTATTTCGTGGAGCTTTACGATAAGCTTATTCCCGTTTTTGTTGTTTTTGCTTTCTGTTTTACCATATATGCCACATTATGATAAGCTTCAGTTCTATATTTTCGAGGTTTTGATTCATAATGTTTTTCCTTCCAATATGGAAACCGATGTTCGGGGATATATCGAACACAATATCATTCCCAATATGAAGGGAATCAGTAATTTAACGATTGTCCTGGCTTTGATTTTCGCAACCAACGGAACTTTTTCTTTAATTAACGGATTTAATGAAAATTCAGAAGAAAAACTGACTGATGTAAAGGAATTTATTCTTTCATTTTTTATCACAATCGGCTTTATAACCATTGTAATTATGACGCTTTTCGGGGTTTATTATTCGGAAGTGGTGCTGAAATTATTTACCCCAAATTATGACGTAACCTGGCTGTCAAAAAACCTTTCAAAAATCATCGGATTTGTTTCTTTTCCAGTCTTTTATTTCATTTTGCTGACCTTATTTTACTGGTTGGGAACCGTGAAAATTATGAGATTCAGACAGGCAGTTCCGGGTGCCATTCTGACGACTGTTTTATTTGTGGTGACAACGTATTTTTTTGCCATTTATGTGAAAGATATTGCCCGCTACAACGTTTTGTACGGGTCCATCGGAAGCATGATTTTATTGATGGTTTGGGTAAATGTAAACGTTTATCTCCTCCTTTTCGGAAATGAGCTGAATATGGCGATCAGAAAATTACGGATAGAAAAACTCCTGTCTGATGAGCTTAAAAAAGGCGCCACCTATTATCAGGCTTTAAATACAGAGCCTAATTTAGAAAGTGATGAAGACCACAAGAGACCCTTTGATATTGAGAAAAAGGATTAATCTTCTTCGATCTGATTTTTTTTAGAGCTTAATTTTAAGATTAAAAATCCTAAGACTGCCGCAATAAAAGAAGCAATTAAAATCGCAAATTTAGCTTCATCCTGAATTTCAATTTCTCCTCTGAATGAAAGTAATGCAATGAAAATCGACATTGTAAAACCGATTCCTGCCAGAAAACCAACGCCCAACATCTGAGACCACGAGCTGTTTTGTGGGAGCGAACTGAGTTTTGCTTTAATGGCTATAAAAGAAAATAAGTTAATTCCGATTAATTTCCCCAAAATCAGGCCTCCGATAATTCCCAGGCCTAAAGCGCTTGTTAAGCCGGCAATCATTCCGCTATTGAAGGCAATATTTGTATTGGTTAATGCAAATATCGGCATAATTAAAAAGCTTACAGGAAAATGGAGTTTATGTTCTAATTTTTCCAAAGGTGAAATTTCTACATGGGAAGCATTCGTCGGAATCGAAAATGCCAGTAAAACACCTGCAATCGTCGCATGAATCCCGGAATGATGCAGAAAATACCACAAAAACAATCCTGGAATAATATAGAAAATAATTTTAGTTACTTTTAAATAATTTAATAAAAATAATAAAACGGTTGTTCCAAAAGATAGTAATAAATACATCCAATGAATCTGTTCAGTGTAAAATATTGCAATTACCAAAATGGCTCCCAAATCATCTACAATTGCCAATGCTGCAAGAAAAATTTTAATTGAATTCGGAATTCTCTTTCCCAACATGGAAATAATTGCCAGTGAAAAAGCAATATCCGTCGCCATCGGAATTCCCCAGCCATTACCATATTTTGTGCCGATATTGAAGATTGAATATATCACCGCCGGAACCAACATTCCGCCGATAGCTGCAAAAATCGGAAGAGACGCATTTTTAAAAGAAGAAAGCTCGCCTTCAACCATCTCCCGTTTGATTTCAAGACCTACCAAAAGAAAGAAAATAGCCATCAATCCGTCATTGATCCAAATGCTTACAGGATATTTGAAATGAAAAAGATGAACGCCGATTTCTGTATCTAATAATTTCTGAAAACCTTCACCGGCAGATGAGTTTGCAATTAACAACGAGATAATTACACAAAAAATAAGTATAATTCCTGATGACTGGCTGCTGTTGAAAAATCTTTTAAAATATAGGCTTAAATTCATGCTTTAGGATTGTAATCGTCTCACTCTTGAAACTCCGTTAATATCCTTTAATTTTTTAAACGTTTCTTCTAATTGGCCTTTGTTTTTTACTTCAAGATTTATATTTCCTGTAAAAATTCCATCGTTTGATTCAATAGACATACTTTTCATATCCATTCCCATGGCGCCGCTGATCACAGTAGTAATATCATTGATCATTCCCATTCTGTCAAGCCCTTCGATCTCAATTTTCACTCTGTTTTTAAAGCTTTCAGCATTTACCCATTTTGCAGGAATCACCCTGTAATCGTATTGGGCCCTAAGATTAATCGCATTCGGACAGTTGTCGCTGTGTACTTTGATGCCGTCTGAAATGGTAATAAAACCAAAAATTTTATCTCCAGGAATTACCGTACAACACTTTGCATAGCTGTAATTCAGTCTTTCTTCATCTTTTCCGAAGACGATCATGTCGAGATTTTGCTCTTTCGGCTCTTCGTAGTGTTGATTTTTTGCAGGAGATTTTCTGAATCTTGAAAGTAAATTATTAAATACATTTTTACTTTCGATATATTTTCTTAAGCTGCTTGCATCCAATTCATTAGTCTGGAATTTCAAAAACAGTTCCTGTGAGCTTTTTAGATTAAAGAATTTCTGAAGCTTATTAACTTCTTCATCATTAAAATTGATTTTGGCGTGACGAAGTTTTCGTTGCAGAATTTCCTTTCCTTCTTCTACGATTTGATTTTTTTGTGAGTTTAAATAACTCTTAATCTTAGATTTAGCTTTTGAAGTAACGACAAATTCCAGCCAGTCTGATTTTGGTTTCTGGTTTTGTGAGGAAAGAATATCGACCTGATCTCCATTTTGTAAAGTATAGGAAATCGGAACCAATTTTCCATTGATTTTTGCGCCTAAACATTTCATTCCCAGGTCGGAGTGAACGGCAAATGCAAAATCCAAAGCCGTGGCGTTGGTCGGTAAAATTTTAATCTCACCTTTAGGAGTGAATACAAAAACTTCTTTTGAATAAAGGTTTAGCTTAATATTATCCAAAAGTTCGGTAGTAGAAAGATCTTGCTGCTGCTCAAGAACATCGCGGATTTCTGCTACCCAATTCTCAAAATTTCGGTCTTCATTGGTCTGTTTGTAGCCTTCCTTGTATTTGTAATGGGCGGCAACGCCTTTTTCGGCAATTTCATCCATTCTTTCGGAACGGATCTGAACTTCAATCCATTTTCGGTCAGGCCCAAGAACCGTTAAATGCAAGCTTTCGTAGCCCGTAGAACGTGGTTGGGTGATCCAGTCTCGCATCCTTGAAGGGTTGCTGTGATAAACATCCGTTACAATAGAGTAGATTTTCCAGGCAAGGAATTTTTCGTTTTTAGCATCAGATTTATAAATAATCCTGATCGCGTAATTGTCAAAAACTTCTTCAAAAGAAACGCCTTGCTTGAGCATTTTTCTGTAAATCGAAGAAATTGCTTTTGCACGGCCTTTTATGGTGAAATTTAAACCTTCTTCTTTTAATCTCTCAGAAACCTCTTTTTTAAATTCCTCAATATAACGTTCACGATTTTCTTTGGCTAATTCCAATTTTTCCGTGATCTCGTTGTAAACTTCCGGATTATTATATTTTAATGAAAGATCTTCAAGCTCAGATTTAATGTTGTATAAACCCAAACGGTGCGCCATCGGAGAATAAATGTAAACCGTTTCAGAAGCGATTTTCTTCTGTTTATCGGGAGCCATGCTTTCCAGCGTCCGCATATTGTGAAGACGGTCTGCAATTTTGATCAGAATAACTCTGAAATCCTCAGAAAGCGTCAGCAGAAGTTTTCTGTAGTTTTCGGATTGTACGGAAATATTCTGATGATTCATAATGGATATTTTCGTCAATCCATTAACGATGTCAGCAATTTTTCCGCCAAAAATCTTTTTTAGATCTTCATAAGTATAGTCTGAATCTTCGATTACATCATGTAAAAGCGCACAGGCAATAGAAGTTGCTCCCAAACCGATTTCTGTGGCAACAATTTTTGCGACAGCGATGGGATGGTAGATGTATGGTTCGCCTGATTTTCTTCTTTGGTCTTTGTGGGCATCTAATGCGATATCAAATGCCTTTCGGATAAGCTTATTGTTTTCCTCATCCAAAGTCCTGTATGTGTTAGAAATCAGATCTTTATATCTTGCTAAGATTTCTTTGTTTTCTTGTTCTAAGTCGTAACTCATTTGTGTGAAAGCCTATATTTAGACGAAAATACGAATTTTTTCGCACTTTTCAAACACAAAAAAATCCGCAGAAGGTTCTGCGGATTTTCGGTTATTAGATTTTAATTTTTAGAATTTAACTTCTGAGTCAATGCCATTGCTGGAAGCTTTGATTTTAACATCCGGACTATTATGGATTTCGGCTTTGCTTCTGGCATCAATATATTTTTTTAAATTATTGTAATGGGCCTGTTCAATTCCCATATTTTCGAATAAGTACGTTTTTAGAACAGAATTTTGAGTAAAAATAGTTTTTGCATCATCTATCTGTCCGTTATCTTTTACAACAACGCTCGCCAGATACTGAGATCCGTTATGAGTTGTGTCATTAAGATATACAATGTAATCTGAATTTCCGAAACCTGAGCTTTCGAGATCAGTTTCGAGTTTCTTGTAATCGCTGCGGTGTTCAAATAATCCAGCTAATATATTTGACATAAGCAATAGTTTTAAATTTGTACTTTAAAGATACTAATAAAATTTCATATATGTTAAATTATTTTTAATAAAATTAACATATAGTTGTTTTATCTATAGAATTATGTTAAAATATTTGAGGATATCTATTGAACGGGCGTTTAAGTTTCTGTATGTGAGATTTAAGTTTTAGCTAGACTTCTTTAAGCTTTATTTTAATATTAATCTATTCTTTCATTTTTAATTTCCTCTACAATTTCAGGATTCAGTAAAGTCGTGATGTCACCAAAGTTGCTAAAATCTCCTTCCGCAATTTTTCTTAAAATTCTACGCATAATTTTCCCGGAACGCGTTTTCGGAAGCCCTGAAACAAACTGAATTTTATCCAGTTTTGCAATCGGACCAATCTGATCAGAAATCAATTGGTTGATCTCTTTTTTAAGGTTTTCTTTCTGCCGGCTTTCTCCTGTTTCCTTTAAAATAACAAAACCGTAAAGCGCATTTCCTTTAATATCATGAGGATAGCCAACAATCGCGGATTCCGCTACAGCAGGATGTTCGTTGATGCTGTCTTCAATCGGGGCAGTTCCTAGGTTATGCCCGGAAACAATGATCACATCGTCCACACGACCCGTAATTCTGTAATATCCGACTTCATCTCTCAACGCGCCGTCGCCCGTGAAATATTTCCCAGGAAAAGCTGAAAAATAAGTTTCTTTATATCTTTGATGATCGCCCCAAATCGTTCTGGCAATTCCCGGCCATGGAAAACGGATGCAGAGATTTCCTGTAACCTGATTTCCGGTGATTTCATTACGTTTATCATCCATTAAAACAGGCTGGATTCCGGGTAAAGGTAGAGTAGCGTAAGTCGGTTTTGTCGGGGTGACAAAAGGAAGCGGAGAAATCATGATTCCTCCCGTTTCAGTCTGCCACCAGGTATCAACAATTGGGCATTTTTTCTTTCCAACATGGTCGTTGAACCAATGCCAGGCTTCCTCGTTAATAGGTTCACCGACAGATCCGATCACTTTTAACGAACTTAAATCATGTTTATCAACCCATTCTGCACTTTCTTTTGCTAACGAACGAATTGCTGTTGGTGCAGTATAGAATTGTGTAATTTTATGTTTTTCAATAACTTCCCAGAATCTGTCTGGCTCGGGATAAGTCGGGACACCTTCAAAAATTACGGTTGTTGCACCATTTAAAAGTGGTCCGTAAAGGATGTAAGAATGTCCTGTAATCCAGCCGATGTCTGCGGTACACCAATAAATATCATTTTCCTGATAATTAAATACATTTTTAAAAGTATAAGCCGTGTAAACCATGTATCCCGCGGAAGTGTGGAGCATTCCCTTTGGTTTTCCAGTAGAACCTGAAGTATATAAGATAAAAAGAGGATCTTCCGCATCCATAATTACGGTCACGAAATCCGGAGAAGCTTTTTCGTATAAATCTGCCATCCAAAAATCTCTTCCTTCCTTCATTTTAATCTCGTTGTGGGTTCTTTTGACGACCAAAATGCTTTCTACGGTTGGTGTTTTTTCAACGGCTTCATCAACAATGCTTTTTAAATCTAAAACCTTGTTCCCCCGATAACTTCCGTCTGATGTGATGATCATTTTTGCGCCACAGTCATTGACTCTTGAAGAAACGGCAGAAGCGGAAAATCCGGCAAAAATAACAGAATGAACGGCGCCCAATTTTGCACAGGCCAGCATCGTTATCGCCAACTCCGGAATCATGGGAAGGTAAATACATACTCTGTCGCCTTTTTCGATGCCCATTTCACGTAAAATATTCGCAGTTTTGTTAACACGGGCGTATAATTCGTTATAGGAAATATGTTGTGCTTTTTCTTTTGGATCATTTGGTTCCCAGATAATTGCGGTTTTTTCGCCTCTTACGGAAAGATGTCTGTCTAAACAATTTTTAGTGATGTTTAATTTTGCGTTTTTAAACCATGTGATTTTGGCCTCATTCATGTCGTATTTTACAACCTTGCTCCATCTTTGATACCACACGAAGTTTTGATCAGCAATCTTGTCCCAGAATTTTTTAGGATTTTTTATAGACTTTTTATATTCCTCAAAATAATGTGGCAGATCTTCTATTAGATAATTTCTCATATCCTTTCGCTTTTTTGAAATTTGAATTTAAATTTATGTTTAATTTGTGAATTAAGCCCTGCAATCCTCAATTTTTTTCTAAACTTTTCTCCAATAATTTATCTTGTCTTTTGATATTAAACAGATAATTTATTTATTTCTGAATGGGATTTAATGTAAACTAAATTTAATTTATAAGAGTAAATTATTTTAATATTCATTTAAACTACTTCCGGTTTTATTTTTTTATTATTGAATAAAATGACTTTTAATTTTTTACTATTTAATTTGTTTATTTCTAAAGGGTTATAGATTTTAAAATTAAAATTTGAAAGGAGATAGGATGGAAATGTAATTAAGATAATTTTACCTGTTTATCCTGATTAAACAAAAAAAATATCTTTTTTATTTGGTTTTTAAAGTTGTTTTAATTTAAATTTGCCAAAAAATTCAGATAAATAAATGGAAATACAAGTTTCCTCATGCGAACATTTGATGTATGTGAGTGAAATACAGCAGGAAATGTATGATTCTGCACAACGGAGAGGAACGGGGATCGCAAAACGTTCCGTAGAATATTTAAGCAGAAAAATTTCAGAGGGTAACGCTGTTGTTGCCACTGAAAACGGAGAATGGGTGGGCTTCTGTTATATAGAAACCTGGTCGCATGGTCAGTTTGTGGCCAACTCAGGATTGATCGTTTCTCCAAAATTCAGGGAAAGAGGTGCTGCAACTTTAATCAAAAACAAAGTTTTCCAACTGTCCAGAAATAAATATCCGACTGCAAAAGTTTTTGGATTGACGACTGGTCTTGCCGTCATGAAAATCAACAGTGATTTAGGGTATAAACCGGTAATTTATTCTGAATTAACACAGGATGAAGAATTCTGGAACGGTTGCAGAAACTGTGTGAATTATGAAATTTTAATGAAAAAAGAACGTAAGAATTGCCTTTGTACAGCAATGCTTTTCGTTCCTGATAATAATAAAGTAAATGGTGTTGTAAGTATTCAACCCGAAAATCAATATCAAAATGAGCAAGAAAGTAATCTTAGCATTTAGCGGAGGTTTAGATACCTCTTACTGTGCCAAATATTTGAATGAAACACTTGGATATGAGGTATATGCAATCACTGTAAATACCGGAGGTTTTTCTAAAGAAGAGGAAAAAGAACTGGAAAAAAAAGCCTTTAATCTCGGGGTAAAAGAATACAGGTGCGTTGATGCTCAGGAAGATTATTACAATTCTTGCGTAAAATATTTGATCTTTGGAAATGTGTTGAAAAACAATACGTACCCCTTGTCTGTAAGTGCTGAACGTACCATTCAGGCGCAGGAAATTGCAAAATATGCCATTGAAATTGGAGCTGATGCCATTGCTCACGGAAGTACAGGCGCAGGAAACGACCAAGTTCGTTTTGATTTAATTTTTCAGGTAATGTGCCCAAATGTAGAGATTATTACACCTATACGTGATTTATCTTTATCTCGTGAAGAAGAAATTGAATTTTTGAAAAACCACGGTTACGAAATGGAATTCCAGAAAGCACAATATTCTGTCAATAAAGGACTTTGGGGAACTTCAGTTGGTGGAAAAGAAACGTTGACTTCCAGAAATTATCTTCCTGAAGAAGCTTTTCCATCACAAATTAAAGAAACTAAGCCTTCAGAACTGGAAATTGAGTTTAAAAATGGAGAGGTTGTGGGTGTAAATGGTGAAAATTTTGAACATTCAGTCTATGCCATTCAGAAAATTGAAGAATTGGCTTCTGCGTACGGAATAGGTCGTGATATCCACGTTGGTGATACGATTGTCGGAATTAAAGGAAGAGTCGGTTTCGAAGCGGCAGCGGCATCTGTTATCATCAAAGCACACCATTTATTGGAAAAACATACGCTTTCAAAATACCAGCAGATGATGAAGTCTCAGTTATCCGATTGGTACGGAAACTGGCTTCACGAAGCGCTTTTCTTAGATCCTGTGATGAGAAATATCGAATCTTTTTTAAGTAATTCTCAAAAAACGGTAAGCGGAAAAGTATTTGTGACCCTTCATCCATACAGATTTATCTTAAACGGAATTGAGTCTAAACATGATCTAATGTCTGATAAATTCGGAAGTTACGGTGAGGCCAACAGAGCATGGACAGGTGAAGATGTGAAAGGCTACACAAAAATCGTGAGCAATTCCTTAAATATATATCATCAGATAAATTCTGGATTTTAACAGAGAACCCGAAGGGTTCAATAACAATAGCCACAGGTATAACCTGTGGAAAAAATAAAATGATTGAGATTAATCAAAAAGAAATAAAAACAGCAGGAATCATCGGTGCCAACGGTTACACAGGAAGCGAATTAGTTCGTCTGCTGGCTTTTCATCCCTATGTGTCATTGAGTTTTTTATATAGTCGTTCAAATTCCGGGACAAAAATTTCAGATTTGTACCCGGATTTAACGACGGTTTGTGAAATGATTTTAACAGATCAGCCTGAAGATGTTGATATTTTATTTTTATGTCTTCCTCACAAAGAAAGTCAAAATTGGCTGATTCAAAATGCTGTAAAAGATGAAACGTTAGTGATCGATTTAGGAAATGATTTTCGTTTAGATGGTAATTTAGGAAACAGAAATTTTATCTATGGTTTACCCGAAATCAACAAAAAACAACTTTTAGGAGCAAAAAGTGTTGCAAATCCGGGATGTTTTGCAACGGCAATTCAACTGGCCTTGCTTCCATTAGCTCAAAAAGGATTGTTGAATGAGGTGTACGCAACGGGAATTACGGGTTCAACAGGTGCAGGTCAGTCTTTACAGGCAACGACACATTTTACCTGGAGAAACGATAATATTTCAGCATATAAAACTTTGACACATCAACATGTAGATGAGATTTTACAGCAATTAATTTCTTTTAATACAAATGAAATCAGTCTGAATTTTGTTCCATGGAGAGGGGATTTTGCGAGAGGAATTTTTACGAGTTCAACGGTGAAAACAGATGTAGAACTTTCAGATATTTATCAATTGTATCAGGATTTTTATGCAGATGAGTCTTTTGTAAAGGTAAGTGAGAAAGCAATTGATTTAAAACAGGTTGTCAACACAAATCGCTGTGTGATTCATATCGAAAAGAGTGGAAATGTTGCGGTAATTCACTCAGCGATTGACAATTTGTTGAAAGGAGCTTCCGGACAGGCCATTCAAAATATGAATATTGCGATGGGTTGGGAAGAGAATTCAGGATTGAACTTGAAGCCTGTGGCGTTTTAATGTCAATTGTCAATAAGTCAATCGTGAATTAAAAACTCGAATCAAATCCGACCTAGGAAAATAGAGCGTTAAGAAAAATATTTTTGTGAACGTTAAGAAAATTCTACTGTTCGAAGCGCGAGAAAAACGTCGAATCGAAGAACAAATGTCGATTTCGCGCAAGTTTTAGAATTTTTAGAGAACAAAAATATTTTTTAGCGGAAGTTTCCAGTCTTGAACTTTTGTTTCTTTTTTCAAGGCAAAAGAAATTATAGAATTTAAAGATGAAGTTGTAAATAATTCATCAAACATCAATTATCATTTATAAATAGACATGAATTTATTCAACGTATATCCATTATTTAACATAAATCCAATAAAAGCTCAGGGATCATTTCTTTGGGACGATAAAGGAGAAAAATATCTTGATTTTTACGGAGGTCATGCAGTAATTTCTATCGGGCACAACCATCCGCATTATCAAACTCAATTAAAAAACCAGTTAGATAAAATATCTTTTTATTCAAACTCGGTTCAGAATGAATTGCAGACTGAACTGGCTGAAAAATTAGGAAAACTTTCAGGTTTGGAAGATTACAACTTATTTTTATGTAATTCAGGAGCTGAGGCGAACGAAAATGCTTTAAAATTGGCTTCTTTTCACAATGGGAAAAGCAAAGTGTTGTATTTCTCAGGTTCGTTTCACGGAAGAACTTCGGCAGCAGTTTCTGTGACAGATAATCCAAAAATTGTAGCTCCTGTAAATTATGACGAAAGATTCATCAAATCTGAATGGAATAATATCGAACAGTTGGAAGCAGTTTTCGAAAAACAAGGAAATGAAATTTCATCTGTCATTATCGAAGGAATTCAGGGAGTTGGCGGAATTATGATTCCAACTGTTGAATTTTTAACTAAAATCAAAGAACTATGTCAAAAGCATAATGCTGTTTTGATTTTGGATGAAGTCCAGTCAGGTTACGGAAGAAGCGGATATTTCTTTGCACATCAGGAATTTGGAATTGAAGCTGATATCATCACAACCGCAAAAGGAATGGGGAATGGATTCCCAATCGGTGGCGTTTTAATTCACCCTAAATTTCAGGCAAGCAACGGTTTGCTGGGAACAACTTTTGGAGGAAATCACTTAGCTTGTGTCGCTGCAATTGCGGTTTTAGACGTTATGAAAGATGAAAATCTCATCGAAAATGCTCAGAAAATGGGCGAGTATATTGAAAATAAAATTAAAGATTTTCCACATATTAAAACGATTCGAAGGAAAGGCCTGATGATTGGGATTGAACTCGACAGAGATTGTTCAGAGGTGAGGAACAGCCTGTTGTACAATCATCATATTTTCACAGGAAACTCCAATGATAAGGCTGTGTTGAGGATTCTTCCGGCACTTAACATTAAAAAAGAAGAAACCGATTTATTTATCGGTGCTTTGAAAACTGTTTTAGAAAATCTTTAAAATCAATTCAAAAATTCTCAAATGAAAAAATTCACCTCTGTAAGCGATGTTAAAAACTTACAGGAAATCATACAAAAAGCATTACAAATTAAAGAAAATCCTCTTTCGGAAACCGGGAAAGGAAAAGGAAAAACAATCGGACTGGTATTTTTAAATTCAAGTTTGAGAACGCGTTTAAGCAGTCAGATTGCGGCGCAAAATTTAGGCTTAAATGTATTAACGTTAAACGCAGCTCAAGAGGCCTGGAATCTGGAATTCGCTGACGGAGCCATAATGAACGGTGATACGGTAGAGCATATCAAAGATGCGATTGAAGTATTAAATCAATATTGTGATATCATCGCAGTTCGTTGTTTTGCAGGAATGAAAAGCAAGGAAGATGATGTTAACGAAAGCATTTTAAGTCAGTTCGAACAACATGCGAAAGTTCCGGTTATTTCTCTGGAATCTGCTACACGTCACCCTTTACAAAGCTTGGCTGATTGTATCACAATTACAGAAAACTGGCACTTCGACAAGCTCAGTGTGCAGCGTAAACCAAAAGTGGTGCTGACTTGGGCGCCTCACATCAAACCGATTGCTCATGCGGTGGGAAATTCCTTCGCAGAATGGATGCAGGAAATGGGTGTTGAATTCGTAATCGCAAATCCGGAAGGCTATGACTTGGATAAAAATTTCACAAAAGATGTGAAAGTAGTTCACAATCAGGATGAAGCGTTGAAAGATGCCGATTTTATTTATGTGAAAAACTGGTCGTCCTTTGATGATTATGCTGCAATGCCTGAAGTGAAAGAAAACTGGATGCTGACGAATGAAAAATTAGAAAATACCAATCAGGCAAAGGTAATGCACTGTCTTCCGGTTCGTCGTAACGTGGAATTGAGTGATGAAGTAATGGATGGTGAGAATTCCATCATTTATCAGCAGGCAAAAAACCGAATTTTCTCGGCTCAGGCGATATTTTCTGAAATTTTAGATGAATTGAATTCTAAATAATGGAAACTCCTTCAATCCTTGTCAAGGTTTTAAACCTTGACAAGGATTTGCGAATCAACTAGAAGCCCCGAAGGGACGACTTAAATCAGAATAGGATGCAATCCTATTAAATGGTTAAAAAATGAAAAACAAATTATACATCATAAAAATCGGCGGAGCATTAATCGATGATGAAGAATTATTGAACGAGTTTCTCGATCAGTTTTCTGAAATTAAAGAACGAAAAATTTTGGTTCATGGAGGCGGAAAATTAGCAACTACTTTAGCTGATAAATTAGGTGTTGAACAGAAAATGATCAACGGACGAAGAATCACGGATAAAGATACGCTGGATATTGTAGCAATGGTTTATGCAGGAAGTATCAATAAAAATATCGTAGCAAAACTTCAGCAGAAAAAATGCAAAGCAATAGGATTTTCAGGAGCTGATGCCAATTTAATTAAAGCCAAAAAAAGACAGCATGCGGAGATAGATTTCGGATTTGTGGGAGATATTGAGAAAAAAAGCGTGAATAAAAAATTGATTTCTAAATTGATTAAACTTGAGTTGGTTCCGGTATTTTCAGCAATCACTCATGACAAAAAAGGAAATCTTTTCAATACCAACGCAGATACGATTGCTTCGGTAATTGCTCAGGCTTTATCTGAAAAATATGATGTTGAATTATTGTATTGTTTTGATAAAGAAGGTGTTTTGGAAGATGTAAATAATTCGGAATCTATCATTAAAAATATTTCGGAAGAAGAATTTTCAACATTAAAAAATGGAGGAAAACTTCATAAAGGAATTCTTCCTAAGTTGGAAAACGCTCTTGGAGCCATAAAAAATAATGTAAATAAGGTATTCTTGATTAAAGAAACCGAACTAAAAAACCATATAGAAAACCATCATGCAGGAACTGAAATCTGTTTATAGTAAAGAAGAATTACTGAATAACGCAGTGGATTTGTTGAAAAAGCTGATTGAGATTCCGTCATTCAGCAAAGATGAATATAATACGTCTTTGGAGATTGAAAATTTTTTCAAAAAACATCAGATTCCGACAAAACGTTTTAAAAATAACATTTGGGCGGTGAACAAAAATTTTGATGTTTTCAAGCCGTCAATTTTGTTGAATACGCATCATGACACGGTAAAACCAAACAAAGCTTACACTTTAGACCCGTTTTTACCAATTGAAAAAGACGGAAAGCTGTTCGGATTGGGAAGTAACGATGCGGGAGCGTCTTTGGTTTCGATGGCGCAGGTTTTTTTACATTTTTATGATAAAGAAGATTTACATTATAATTTAGTGATTGCTTTGACTGCGGAGGAGGAGATTTCAGGTTTTGAAGGAATTGAAGCTTTATTTCCCCAACTACCAAATATCGAGCTTGCCATTGTAGGAGAACCCACGCAGATGAATCTGGCGATTGCGGAAAAGGGATTATTGGTTATTGATGGGGAAATGAAAGGCACTCCTTCTCACGCCGCTCATCCGAATAACGATAACTCCATTGTAAAATGTATGGAAGATTTGCAGCAGATTTTAAGCTTTAAATTTCCAAAAGTTTCGGATTATTTGGGTGAAGTTAAAATTACGTTATCGGGAATTCATGCGGGAGTTCAGCATAATGTAGTTCCGGAGTCGTGCACTTTTACCTTGGATGTAAGGGTTACCGATGAATATTCTAATCAAGAAGCATTCGAAATTATTCAGTCACAGATGAAATCAACTTTAATGGCAAGATCTTTCAGGCTAAATTCCTCAAAAATCGAAATGGAACATCCTTTTGTGCAGGCAGGTCTGGAAATCGGGAGGACAACTTACGGTTCGCCAACTTCATCCGATCAGGCGATTATTCCCTGTACATCGGTAAAACTTGGTCCTGGCGACAGCACACGCTCCCACACCGCAGATGAATACATATATATAGATGAAATAAAAGAAGGAATTGATATTTATATTAAGATTTTAGAAAAGATTTTGTAGGCCGGAAGATGGGAGAGGGATGCTAGAAGGTTGGTAGTACGCATAAATGACTTAGGGAACGGAGGCGTTAATAAAATTGAAATTTAATCCGTTAAAAATTCCCACTGTTTGAAGCGCGACACTAATTTTGAACCGAAGAACAAATTTTGAATTCGCGCAAGTTTTGGGGATTTTAGGATTCAATTTCAATTTTTAGCCGGAGTTTCCAGTCTTGAATTTTTGTTTCTTTTGTTTCAAGACAAAAGAAAAATTAATGTTTTAAAGAAAAAAATATGAAAAAAATATGGCAAAAAGACGATAAT
This sequence comes from Chryseobacterium soldanellicola, assembly GCF_900100115.1. GTDB lineage: Bacteria > Bacteroidota > Bacteroidia > Flavobacteriales > Weeksellaceae > Chryseobacterium > Chryseobacterium soldanellicola. The sequence goes on along the minus strand of NZ_FNKL01000001.1, from coordinate 100,436 downwards.
GCTACCAATATATTAGTTAATAAATTTACAGTAGGGAAAGATCTTGACTTTGATGAGCGTCTGGCAAAATACGATGTTAAAGGTTCGATTGCACATTGCATAATGCTGGCTGAAGTGGGAATTATCACAAAAGAAGAATCGGAAAAAATCCTTTTTGTCTTAGCTACGATATTGCAGGATATTGAAGATGGTATTTTTGAAATTGATAAAAACGCGGAAGATATCCATTCGCAAGTTGAATCTATTTTAATTGAAAAATTAGGAGATATAGGAAAAAAAATTCATACAGCAAGATCAAGAAATGATCAGGTTTTATTGGATATTAAACTGTATTTATTAGATGAAATCCGTGAAATAACAACATTGACAGACGAATTCTTTCAAATATTAATCAAATTAGCAGATCAGCATAAAAATGTTCTTCTTCCTGGTTATACCCATTTGCAGATTGCAATGCCTTCATCTTTCGGATTGTGGTTTGGAGCTTATGCAGAAGCATTGCTGGATGATGTAGAAATGCTTTATTCGGTTAAAAATATCATTAATAAAAATCCACTGGGCTCGGCGGCGGGCTATGGTTCGTCTTTCCCGATTGACCGTGAAAGTACAACGTATAATTTAGGTTTTCAATCGATGAATTATAATTCCGTTTATGCTCAAATGACACGTGGAAAATCAGAGAAAATGCTGTCGATGGCAATGGCGACTTTAGCAGGAACGTTAGGGAAATTTGCGTATGATGTTTGCTTATATTTAAGTCAGAACTTTGATTTTATAAGCTTTCCAAAGGAATTTACAACCGGAAGCAGCATTATGCCACACAAGAAAAATCCTGATATTTTTGAGTTGGTTCGTGCGCGTTGCAACAGAATTCAATCGTTGCCGAATGAGTTTATTTTGTTGACGAATAACCTTCCTTCAGGCTATCACCGGGATATGCAGCTGACAAAAGAAATTCTTTTCCCTGCAATTGATTCTTTGAAAGAATGTCTTGAAATTTTAAGTTATACATTACCGAATATTCAGGTAAAGGATGGAATTCTGGAAGACGAAAAGTATAAATATCTTTTCAGTGTTGAAAAAATTAATGAAGAGGTGAAAAATGGAAGCTCATTCCGTGATGCGTATGTAAAAGTAGGGCAGGAAATTGAAAATAATGAGTTTGATTTTGAAATCGGAAACCTAAATCATACCCATCAGGGAAGTATAGGAAATCTTTGCTTGGATAAAATAGAATATCAGTTTAATAAATTGAAAAACAAATTATTTGGTTGATGGATTTTCTAGATGCTTCGATAAGCTCAGCATGACATCTCTAATACCAACCGTTTTGTCAGCGATTTATTTGTAGCGGTGTCATGCTGAGCCTGTCGAAGCATCTTTAATTTATAAAAGAAAGGATTCAGTGTTAATTTAAAAAAATTAAGCTAAATCAATCTTAAACTTAGTAGATTTTTTTACCTCATGAAGCACGATAGAGCTATGATATTGCCCGATATTAGGAATATTTGAGATCACATTCACCGTAAAATCATTATAAGAATTAATATCTTTCGCAATGATTTTCAGCATATAATCATATTCGCCGGAAAGACTGATAATTTCCTGAACTTCATCGTGTTGCATGATATTTTTCTCAAAAGTTTCCAACACTTTCTTGGATTGTTCTTTGAGACGGACATTGCAATAAACGACAATATTTAAACCCAGTTTTTCACGATTTAGAAGACCAACATATTTCTCAATAACTCCCTGTTTCTCCAGTTGTTTGATGCGTTCATACGTCGGAGTAAAGGTAAGACCGATTCTTTCTGAAATTTCTTTAACAGATAACGTCGAGTCTTCCTGAATAATACTGAGAATCATTTTGTCTTTTAAATCCATAAAAAGGTTTTGAGTTTTAACAAAAATAGTATTTAAAAATGAAAATATATAGAGAATAAGATTTTTTAATTTATTTAAAACTTTGGTTTTGTCAGTTTATAAAATTGTTGTATCTTTGCACCTAATGAATAACACAGTATTTATATCATTAGAATTACCGGGCGTAGACGCCCTTTACGATATTTATTTATTTTAAGCGAAGATATTTTCTTCGCTTTTTTTTTTGTGGAAAAATTAAGAAATTATGTTTACGATTACAGAACTAAGCACAGAGAGAATCAACAGTATAGTAAAAGAAGCAATGGCTTTTGCAAGCGGAAAAACTGCCAGAATTGAAGGAGAAGTTTTTTGCTCAAATCTCTTTTTTGAAGACAGTACGAGAACCAAAACGAGCTTTGATATTGCCGAAAGAAAATTGGGTTTACAGGTTGTTCCTTTCGATGCGTCTCACAGTTCGGTAAACAAAGGTGAAAGCTTATATGATACTGTAAAAACAATTGAAAGCTTAGGCGTAAACTTAGTCGTGATCAGAGATAAGAAAGACCGGTATTTTGATGAATTGAAAGGTATTAAAATCCCGATAATAAATGGTGGCGACGGAACAGGAAACCACCCTTCACAATGTATGCTGGATTTATTGACAATTTATCAGGAATTCGGAAAGTTTGAAGGCTTAAAAGTAGGAATTGTAGGAGATGTAAAACACAGCCGTGTAGCGAATTCAAATGCAGAAGCATTAAGAAGATTAGGTGCAAAAGTATATTTCTCAGGGCCTGAGCAATGGTTTGATGAAGGAGCTTTAATTAACGGGACGTATTTATCTGTAGACGAATTAATTAAAGAAGTGGATGTTTTAATGTTATTAAGAATCCAGCACGAAAGACACGACGCAAAAATGAGCTTCTCAGCTTCTGAATACCACAAAAAATATGGTTTGACGAAAGAGCGAGAAAAAGCAATGAAAAAACAAGCGATCATCATGCATCCGGCGCCGATCAACAGGGGAGTTGAGATTGACACTGATTTAGTGGAATGTGAACGTTCAAGAGTTTTTAAACAAATGCAGAACGGGGTTTTCGCAAGAATGGCCATTTTAAAGGAAGCTCTTGAAAAAGATGGATATACTTTTAAATAAGAAAGAGCCAGGTTTACAGATTAAAATAAAGTTTGGTGAGCCCTGAAGGGGCGAAATATCAATAGCCATGGATGAAATCCATGCTGATAAATAGAAAGAATAAGAATAAAATAACAGAATGAAGAAGTCTAACTTCTAATTTCTAAAATCTAATATCTAATTTAAAAAATGAAGAAAAAGTTAATACTGGAATCCGGTGAAGTATTTCATGGAGAAGGTTTCGGAGCAGACCTGGAAACTGCAGGAGAAGTAGTTTTCAATACGGGAATGACAGGTTATCAGGAACTGATCTCTGACCCGTCGTACTGCGGTCAGATTGTTTGCATGACGTATCCGCTTATCGGAAACTATGGGATTAATAGGGATGATTATGAGAGTATTGAGCCGGCTATTAAAGGTCTTATTGTAAAAGAAATTTGTGATTTGCCGTCAAACTTTCGTACTCAGATTACTTTAGATGAATTGTTTAAAAAGAAAAACCTTTCAGGAATTTCAGGAATCGATACCAGAAGACTGACAAGAATTCTACGTAATTCCGGCGTTGTGAAAGGAAAAATCGTAAACGATGATGCCGATGAAAATTCAATCGTTTTAGAATTAAAATCAACAACCTTCCCAACCAATCAGGTGGAGCAGGTTTCTACAAAAACGCCTTACGCAAACCCAGGAAGAGGTTTTAAGGTGGTATTGGTGGATTTTGGTTCTAAATTAGGGATTATCAGAGAGTTATCTCAAAGAAACTGCGACATCATCGTTGTTTCGCAAGATACAACGGCAGAAGAGATTTTATTAATGGATCCAGATGGGATCATGTTGTCAAACGGTCCCGGTGACCCGGAAGATAATCAACAGGCCTTGGAAATGATCCGCGGATTATTAGGAAAAGTTCCGATCTTCGGAATCTGTTTGGGGCATCAATTAATAGGTTTGGCTTGTGGAGCGAAAACTTTCAAGTTAAAATTCGGGCACAGAGGAGGAAATCACCCGGTTTTGGATTTAGAGAAAAATAAAGTAGCCATTACTTCTCAAAATCACGGTTATGCAGTTGATCAGGAAAGTTTAAAAGGAACAGATTTAGTTGAAACACACATCGCATTGAACGACAGAACAAATGAAGGCTTGAAGCACAAAATTCACCCTTGCTTCTCAGTTCAGTATCACCCGGAAGCAAGCCCTGGCCCAGAAGATGCAAACTACTTGTTTGATGATTTCATCCACTTAATGGAAGATTTTAAGAATAAGAAGAATCAGTAAGTTATCTAAAAAAATAAAATATAAATGTCAACTTTTCGCCAAATATATTATCAGATTGTATTCAGTACAAAGCACAGAAATCCTGTGTTGAATATTGAAGATGAAGATCAACTATATAAATACATTTGGGGAATTGTGAAAAATAAAAACTGTAAACTTTATAGGATTAATGGAATGCCTGATCATATTCATTTATTTGCAGATCTACACCCATCAGTTTCTTTAAGCAGTTTTGTAAAAGATATTAAGGTTTCAAGCAACTTATGGATTAAGCAAAGCGGATTATTTCCCGATTTTGAAGAATGGCAAAGTGGTTACAGTGCATTTACTTATTCTGAAAGAGAAAAGGATACGATCATCAATTATATTAAAAATCAAAAAGAACATCATAAAAATGAATCTTTTGAAGATGAATATAAAAATTTGCTAATCTCTCATGGAGTTGAATTTGATGAAAAATATCTGTGGTAAATAATATTCAACCCATTTCATGGGTTGTCGGAATTGGTTAATTATCAAATCCATAGGTTTCACCTACGGCTATTAAAATTCAGCCACTTCGTGGCTGCCCAGAAATAAAAGAACCATGAAATGGTTCAACAATAATAGCCACGGATGAAATCCATGGAACAATAAAAAGAAAAAATGAAAAGAAACGACATAAAAACAATTTTAGTAATCGGTTCAGGACCTATCATCATTGGTCAGGCGGCAGAATTCGATTACGCGGGAACGCAGGCTTGTCTGTCTTTGAGAGAAGAAGGCTACAAGGTTATTTTGATTAATTCAAACCCTGCAACGATCATGACGGATGTTGAGATCGCTGATAAAGTGTATATCGAGCCGATTTCACTTCAGTTTGTAAGTCACATCATCAGAAAAGAACGTCCGGATGCGCTTTTACCGACTCTTGGTGGACAAACAGGTTTGAACATGGCGGTAGAACTGGAAAAATCGGGAATTCTTGAAGAATGTAAAGTTGAAGTGTTGGGAACAAAGCTTTCCGCAATCAATAGAGCGGAAGACAGAGATTTGTTTCGTGAATTGATGAGAGAATTAAATGAACCGGTTCCTGAATCTGACATCGTAACTACGGTTGAAGGGGCATTGAGGTTTGCGGATGATATCGGTTATCCGGTAATCGTTCGTCCTGCCTTTACGATGGGTGGAACAGGTGGCGGAATCGCTTCCAACGAAGCTGAATTGAAAGAAATTGCAGAATTAGGTCTAAAATACAGCCCTGTTACTCAATGTCTTATCGAAAAATCAATCGCAGGTTTCAAAGAAATTGAATACGAAGTAATGCGTGATGCAAACGACAACGCGATTGTGGTTTGTAACATGGAAAATATAGATCCGGTTGGGGTTCACACAGGTGACTCGATCGTTGTTGCACCTTCTCAGACGCTTTCTGACAGAGAATATCAGATGCTGAGAAATGCTTCTTTAAAAATCATCAGAGCCCTAGGAATTGAAGGAGGATGTAACGTACAGCTGGCTTTAGATCCACATTCATTTGAATATTACATCATAGAGGTGAACCCGAGAGTTTCCCGTTCATCGGCTTTGGCAAGTAAGGCAACTGGTTATCCGATTGCAAAAATCGCTGCAAAAATCGCGGTAGGATTAACTTTAGATGAAATTATGAATCCGGTAACAGGTAAAACATATGCTTGTTTCGAACCGGCTTTGGATTATGTTGTGACTAAATTTCCAAGATTCCCATTCGATAAATTCGAAACGGCAGACAGAAGATTGTCAACGCAGATGAAAGCGACGGGAGAAGTAATGGCAATCGGAAGAAATTTCGAGGAATCTTTACAAAAAGCCATCCGTTCTCTTGAAACCGGAATTAAACATATCGGTTTAAAAACCAAGCAGGCTGCAGCTTTAACAGCAGAAGAAATCGAAAGAAGAATCAGAATTTGTGATGACGAAAGGTTATTCATCATCGGAGATGCTTTAAGAAGAGGTTACGATTGGGAACAAATCGTAGAATGGAGTAAAATCGATAAATTCTTCATCTGGAAAATCAAGAAATTAATTGATTTCGAAAAAGTGATCGCTGATAATAAATTCGACCTGGAAACTTTAATTCAGGCTAAAAAATTAGGTTTCGCAGATATCAATATTGCAGTTCTTTGGGAGGTGAAAGAGCGTGAGATTTTCAACTTCAGAAAAGAAAACGGAGTAATGCCGGTTTACAAAATGGTAGATACCTGCGCCGCAGAATTTGAGAGTGAAACCCCATATTTCTACGGAACTTACGAAGAAGAGAACGAAAGTGTAGTTTCAGATAAGCAAAAAGTGATCGTTTTAGGTTCAGGACCAATCAGAATCGGGCAGGGCGTTGAGTTTGACTACGCGACAGTTCACTCGGTTTGGGCGATCAAAGAGATGGGTTACGAAGCAATTATCATCAACAATAACCCGGAAACAGTTTCTACAGATTTCTCGATTTCAGATAAATTATATTTCGAGCCTTTAACGGAAGAAGATGTAATGAATATCATCGATCTTGAAAAACCAATGGGAGTTGTGGTTCAATTCGGAGGTCAGACGGCGATCAATTTAGCAGATAAATTGGCTGCTCACGGGGTTCAGATCTTAGGAACTTCTCTGGAAGACCTTGACAGAGCTGAAAACAGAGATAAATTTGAAAAAGCTCTTCAGGAACTTGGGATTCCTCAGCCTTTAGGAAAAACTTCAACTTCAAAAGAAGAAGCGATAAAAATTGCCAACGAAATCGGCTATCCGGTGTTGGTTCGTCCAAGTTACGTTTTAGGAGGTAGAGCAATGGAAATTGTTTACACAGAAAGTGAACTCGCTCATTATATGGAATTTGCGGTAGAAGCAAGCCCGGATCAGCCGGTTTTGATCGACCGTTACATCACAGGAAAAGAGGTTGAAGTAGATGCGATCTGCGATGGCGAAACAGTAATCATTCCTGGAATTATGGAACACATCGAGAGAGCCGGAGTTCACTCAGGAGATTCAATCGCAGTTTATCCGCCACAGAATGTTTCTCAGGCAGAAATCGACACTTTGGTAGATTATACCGAAAGATTAGCTAAAGGATTGAATGTGATCGGATTAATGAATATCCAGTATGTTCTTTTTGAAGGAAATGTGTTTGTAATTGAGGTAAATCCACGTTCATCAAGAACAGTTCCTTTCTTATCTAAAATCACAGAAGTTCCGATGGCAAATCTGGCAACAAAAGCTATTTTAGGCCAAAAACTGAAAGATTTAGGTTACAAAAACGGACTGGTCCCTAAGAAAGAAGGCGTCTTTGTAAAAGTTCCTGTCTTCTCATTCTCAAAACTAACGAAAGTTGACATCTCTCTGGGACCAGAAATGAAGTCTACAGGAGAGGTTATGGGGAAAGACACAACACTTGAAAAAGCACTTTACAAAGGATTAATCGCAGCCGGAAGAAAAGTGCCGATGCACGGTTCAATCTTGTTTACTGTAGCTGATAAGCACAAGCAGGAAGCGGCAGATTTAGCAGCAAGATTCCATGAGGTTGGTTTCAGAATCTGGGCAACGGAAGGAACAGCAAAATTCTTCGGAGAACAGGGAATTCCTTGTAAAATAGGCTACAAAATCGGAGAAGAAAGTGTCAACTTAATCGACTTGATCCAAAAAGGAAAAGTGCAGTATGTTGTCAATACCATGACGAAAGGAAAACAGTCTGAAAGAGACGGTTTCCAGATCAGAAGAATGAGTGTTGAAAACGGTGTTCCTTGTTTAACATCAATGGATACGGTTGAAGCGATCTTGAAAGTAATCGAAAGCATGAGCTTCAAAATGGAGACGATGTAATCGAAGTAAGATAAATAAAAAGCGGAAGATTTTTTCTTCCGCTTTTTTTATGGATATTTTTCTGGATTTTGTGAAGTATGGAAAACACGATAAATCCTGATAATATTTTTTTCTTTGTTTATTTTATAGATTAAGACATAAGGAAAAATTTTAAGTGGTAATTTGTGAAAGTCATTATGTATTTTTTTGAAAATGCTGAATTTTAACTAAACTTTTTTCGGCACTAATAAGATTTTTATAGAAGGATTTTGCAATCTTGCTGGAAGCAGCTTCAAGATAATAATCAATAGCTTTTGCGATATCATTTTCAGCTTGAAGAGTATATTCAACCTTAAAAGCCATATTTTTCCTTTATCCTTTTATGGAATTCTTCAGCGGGCATAAAATCTCCATCTGTCAAATTTTCCATTGTATCCAATTCGCGTTTTTGCTCGTCTGTCAATTGGTAATTTAGATTGTGCTCATACCAATCTTTTTCAGATTTATTTTCAAGAATTCCATCTAAATATCCCAAAACTTGTTTGAGGATTTCCTCCGGTTCACCCTTAAGTTTTTGGTTGATGATATGTAATGTATTAGAACTCATTGGTTTTATTTTTATCAAAGTTAATAAATTTAAATAAGAGATAAAGTTTATTATCTTCAAATTTTTCAATCAATTTTTTAATTCTAAATTTCAAAAAGTATCATTAAAATTGAATGAAAAGTCCTGAATTACCCCAAACTCCTATCCAAATGCACATAACCACCATCTACATGAATCAGTTGTCCTGTTGTATGCGAAGATCTTTCCGATAAAAGAAATGCTACCATATCAGCAATTTCTTCAGAGGTTGTCATGCGTTTTTCGAATGGGATTTTTGAGGTAATGCTTTTCAGTTTTTCATCGGGATTTTCGAAGGTAGAAATCCACGATTGGTAAAGCGGTGTCCAGGCTTCTGCAACGATAATCGCATTTACACGAATACTGTAAGGTAAAAGTTCAACCGCCCATTCTCTTGTTAAAGCATTTCTTGCACCATTGGCTGCAGCATAGCCTGACGTTCCGCCTTGTCCGGTTTCTGCGGTTTTGCTGCCGATATTTACAATTGAACCTTTGCTTTCCTTAAGATAGGGAAGAGCATGGTGCACCAAAAGGTAATAATGCACCACATTTTTGTGATATGATGCAAGGAATCCTTCATACGAGCCATTTTCCAGACCAATACCATCGTTTACACCGGCATTATTGACAATACCATCAATTTTTCCGTATTTTTTTACAACTTCTTCAATGGCTTTTTTGCATTCATCGGGTTGGGAAAGTTCGGCAGTCACAAAATCAGCTTTTCCTCCAAGATTTTCGATTTCCTGAATGGCTTTTTTGTTGTCTTCTTCGTTTCTGCCGATAATTATTGGCAATGCTTTTTCTTCAGCTAAGATTTTGGCAATGGCGTTTCCGATGCCTTTTGCACCGCCGCTTACGATGATTATTTTATGGTCAAGATTTAGGTTCATAATTTTGGGTTATGTTTTTTTTTAATGCAAAGGGCGCAAAGATTTTTTGACTACTAGCTGTTTTTAAGTTCGCAAAGGCGTTTGACTACGTCGAATCTTCGATTTCACTCAGCAAAGACCACAGAGTTTTATCACGTTAATCTTTTGTCTCTTTTGCGGTAATAAAAATTATAAATTGTAAAAATTCACTGCACTTCCTGAGAAAAAAAGTTTCTGTTCTTCTTTTGAAAATTGTCCTAAATATTTTGAAATCAACTCCAGCCACAAAGCATAATTTCCTCCTAATAACATCACAGGCCAATCACTTCCGAAAACTACACGCTTAATTCCAAACTGTGAAAAAATAAAATCCAAAATTTCAAAAATTGTTTTTTCCTCAATATTATTCCAATTTCCTTGGGTTAAAAGTCCCGAAATTTTGCAATAGATATTAGGATTTTGAGCAAGTTCAGAAACATTAGATTTCCAGTCCTTAAAATCATTGGTTGTAAGATCCGGTTTTCCACAATGATCCAGGATAAATGGTTGATCGGGTAATTTTTCCGAAAGTTTTACTGCATCAGAAAGCTGATCCTGTCTTAACAAAATATCAAAAGTATAATTATATTTGTGAAGTGCAGAAATTCCGTTAAGCACATTTTTTTGAAGTAAAAAACCAATTTCTTCTCCCTCAGCGATATGTCTGAAACCTTTAATCAATTTTTCAGACTGATAGTTTTGAAGTGACTGTTCAAGCTTGTCAGAAGTTAAATCAATCCAGCCGACAATGCCCTTAATAAAAGGATTTTCTTTCGCTAAATTAACCAAAAAAGCCGTTTCTTCATCACTTTGATCAGCCTGAACTGCAATGCAGCCTTCAATATGGTTTTCATTTAAATATAAAGAAAAATCTTCCGGTAGAAAGTCTTTCCGGATTGCGGTCATAGCTTTTGTAATCCAGGCATCCCGGATCGGATCAAATCTCCAAAAATGTACGTGAGAATCAATAATCATTTTTAATAATTTTCTCTAAAATGAAATTTATAATGAAAATATTTTATCCATCAATTGCCATTTTTCTCCCGGTTTAGAATTGGGTAACTGCTGTTGAAATTTCCACATCAATTCTTCCCATTCCTGAACCTTTGAATTGTTTTTATCGGCTTCATTTTTAGCTTCTAAAGAAAAATTTCCATCTGCTTCCACCATCATAAACAATCGGTTCTGAATACGATAAATCTCCATATTTATAATTCCCGAATTCAAAATACTTTGTTTGACCTCCGGCCAGATATTTTCATGATACTTTTCGTATTCTGCAATCAATTCAGAATCATCAATCAAGTCGAGAGCGAGACAATATTTTTTCATTCTCCGTACGCTTTTACTTTTTGAGTACTGCTTCCCAAACCGTCAATTCCTAATTCTACTACATCACCCGATTTCAGATACCAAGGCTCAGGTTTTTGCCCCAAACCTACACCAGCAGGCGTTCCTGTACTGATAACATCCCCCGGAAGCAAAGTCATAAACTGACTGATATAACTTATCATAAAAGGGACATCAAAAATCAGATTGGAAGTACTTCCGTCTTGCAGCATTTGTCCGTTAACTTTCAGCCATAAACGTAGATTATGAACATCTTCAATTTCGTCCGGCGTTGCAATGAAAGGACCGAGTGGTGCAAAAGTATCACAGCTTTTTCCTTTTACCCATTGTCCGTTTCTTTCCAGTTGAAAGGCTCTTTCACTATAATCGTTATGCAAAACGTAACCTGCAACGTGTTCAAGCGCATTTTCCTCAGAAACATAGCTTGCTTTTTTTCCGATAACGATGGCTAATTCAACTTCCCAGTCGGTTTTTGTACTGGTTTTAGGAATAATCAAATTATCATTTGGACCAACAATTGCCGTTGTAGCCTTAAAAAACAAAATAGGTTCCTGCGGAATCGGAGCGTTGGTTTCGGCGGCGTGATCTTTATAATTCAGTCCGACACAGATAATTTTGGATGGTCTAGCTAAAGGAGCACCCAGCCTTTCATCAGCAGAAATTTCAGGTAGATTCTGCGTATTTATTTCTGCTTTTAAATTTTCTATAGCATCATCGGAGAAAAAGTTTTCATCGTAATCTTTTACCAGATGGGAAACATCATATCTTTTCTCGCCGATAATTACTCCCGGTTTTTCTTGTCCAGGTTTTCCGAATTTTATTAATTTCATTTTTAATTTTTTTGCCTGTTTTAAATGTCTAAATTAATTTTAACGCAAAGTTCGCAAAGATTTTTTTTAATATTATTATGTGTATTTTTCGTTCGCAAAGGCGTTTCACTCAGCGAATGATAACTGATTCTTATATTTACTTTAATTATACTGTTAAAATTTTAACACAAGGATATTGCTATCATTCGCTGAGTGAAACGCCTTTGCGATCGTAATTTTTAAGTTTAAATTTTATAATCTTTGCGAGCATTGTGTTAAAGAAAATAACAAATAGTTTATTTTTAATTATTCAAAGTTGTAAAACCACCGTCGATAGGATAATCTACACCCGTAATAAATGAAGCTTCATCACTGCATAAATATAATGCTAATGAAGCAACTTCCTCAGGCTGAGCCATTCTTCCGATGGGTTGTGTTTTTGATAATTTTTCAAACATTTCTTCGATGTTGTCGGGATAATTATTCTTTAAAAATCCATCTACAAAAGGCGTATGTACCCGCGCCGGAGAAATAGAGTTACAACGGATATTTTCAGATATGTAATCCTTAGCAACACTCATTGTCATTGCTTTCACAGCACCTTTTGCTGTACTGTATGCAAAACGGTCAGGAATTCCCACCAATGCAGCAATGGAAGCCATATTAATGATAACACCGCCTCCTGATTTTCTAATGTGCGGAATCGCCGCAAATAGACAATTATAAACTCCTTTAATATTGACATTATAAATTTTGTCGAAATCTTCTTCTGAAGTGGTGTCTGCTTTTCCAATGTGCGCAATTCCGGCATTATTGACAAGAATATTGATCGCTCCAATCTGTTCGAAAACGGCTAAAACATCTTTCTGTTTTGAAACATCACAGGCATACACTGTTGCATTTCCTCCGGAAGATTGTATTTTTTCCAAAGTTTCTTGTCCGTTTTGTTCTGTTATTTCGAGAATGTGAACTTCTGCACCACTGGCTGCGAGCTGAACCGCAATCGCTTGTCCGATTCCGCTTCCGCCGCCCGTTACGACTGCTTTTTTATTTTTTAAAGAAAACATTTTTATTTAATTAAAAGATTAAAAGATTAAAAGATTAAAAGATTAAAAGATTAAAAGATTAAAAGATTAAGATTTACTTTCTTAAAGACTCACTCCTCTTTTCCAGGGAATGAAATCATCCTGATTCAATGCTACAGCTTTAGGAATGATATTTCCACTGGCAACTTCGATACAGAAATCCAAAATATCTTCTCCCATTTCCTGAATGGTTTTTTCACCACGAACAACCGCACCCGTATCAATATCAATAATATCCGACATTTTTGTTGCTAAAACCGTATTGGTAGCCACTTTGATAACGGGGCAAACCGGATTTCCTGTCGGTGTACCCAAACCTGTTGTAAACAGAATTAAAGTTGCCCCTGAAGCCGCTTTTCCTGTGGTCGCTTCCACGTCATTTCCCGGTGTGCAGACAAGGCTTAATCCTGGTTTGGTTGCAGGTTCTGTATAATCCAAAACATCTACAACAGGGGCAGAACCTCCTTTTTTCGCGGCGCCTGCGGATTTTATGGCATCTGTGATGAGTCCATCTTTAATATTTCCCGGTGAAGGATTCATATAAAACCCTGAACCGACTGCATGGGCAAGTTCATCATATTCTGTCATCAACTTGATGAATTTTTCTGCAGTTGGTCGATCTACAGACCGATCTATTAATTCCTGTTCGACACCACATAGTTCCGGAAACTCGGCCAATAACACTTTAGCTCCCAACACCGAAAGGATATCGGCAAGATGTCCAACAGCCGGATTGGCTGAAATACCGCTAAACCCGTCGCTTCCGCCACATTTTACACCTACACAAAGTTTACTTATCGGTGCATCTTCACGTTCAATTTTATTGATTTCTAAAAGACCTTTCAGGGTTTCAAAAATGGCATTCTTGATCATGGTTTCTTCACTTACTGCCTTTTGCTGTTCAAAAACGAGTAAAGGTTTATCAAAATCGGGATTTCGATTGTATAGATCCTTTTTAAAATTATCAATCTGAAGATGTTGACATCCCAAACTTAACAAAGTGATTCCTGCGACATTTGGATGATCTGCATAAGCTGCCAAAAGTTTGCTGAGCGTATCTGCATCCTGTCTTGTTCCACCGCAACCACCTGTGTGATTGAGAAATTTAATGCCGTCTACATTTTTAAAAACTCTGTCTTTTGCAGGAATATTGGAGGGTGAAAAATTAATATCATCCAAATTTTCTCCTTTTGAAATAGCTTCTACCAGTTGGTGAGTGTAGCTTTTGTATTTTGCATCCACCGCGTATCCCAATTCATTATACAAGGATTCTTTAATAATATCAAGATTACGGTTTTCACAAAAAACGGTAGGGATAAAAAGCCAATAATTTGCCGTACCCACATCGCCATTTGAACGGTGATAGCCTTTAAAAGTTTTATGTAGAAATCTTGACACATCGGGTTTTGTCCAGTGATAATCAACATCACGGTAGTAGTAAGGTTCGGCAGCGTGTTTTGTGTTATCTGTCGTCATTCGGATTCCCGCTGCGAGATCGTACTGTACTTTACCTACCAAAACACCATACATAAAGATTTCGTCTCCTTGTTTCATGTCATTCATGAAGAATTTATGTTTCGCGGGGATAGCTTCTAAAGTTGTGTAGGTAACTCCTTCAAAAATAATTTCGGTTTCTGCCGGAATATCCTGCAAAGCGACCAAAACATTGTCTTTTTGATTTATTTTTAAAATTAAATTGCTCATTTTAAGCTTCTACATTTATTATGATGAGATTTTTTTATTTCTGAATCTTAATGAAAACAGAAAAACGATGATAAAACATACTAAAGGAACAACATAAGAAAAATGAATATTCCCTGAAATATCTGTAATTTTACTTGCTATCGGTGGTATGATAGCACCTCCGACAATGGACATGATTAATAAGCTAGAGGCTGGCTTGGTGTCAGATTCTGCCCCTTCAATTCCTAAGGCAAAAATCGTCGGAAACATAATTGACATAAAAAAGGTAAGCGCAACCAGTGCATATAATGTTGAAATTCCTGATCCAGCAATCACCCAGAGACTGAGAATGATACTGATTATACTGTAAATTCTCAATAATTTCTGTGGTGAAATGTATTTCATAAAAAAAGTTCCTGCAAAACGCCCGACCATGAATAAAAATCCTGCTACACCCGCATAATATTTAGCTTCCTGACCTTTCATATTGACTGCATCTTCGGCAAAAACCAAGAGAAAACTGAAAACATAAATTTGTGCACCGATATAAAAAAACTGTGCAAGAACGCCCCATCCGACATTTTTTACGCCTAAAACCTGTAGAAAACTTTTTGTTGATTTTTCTTTATTTTCTGTTACCTCCGGTAGTTTTACCAATAAAAATAAAAACATCACCAATAAAATAATTAGTCCTAAAATGATGTATGGACCTTTTACCAATGAGGTTTCTGCGTGAATGTAGGCCTGTTTTGCAGCCTGATCAAGTCCGGCAAGCTCTTGCTGTGATTTCGGTTCTTCACTTAGAATAAAAATTCCGCCAACAATAGGGGCAATGGAAGCTGCCAAACCGTTAAAAGACTGGGCAAAGTTTAATCTTTGGGTTGCCTTTTCAGGTGCGCCTAAAACGGTAATATAAGGATTTGCTGCTGTTTCGAGAATGGCAAGACCACATGACAGGATAAAAAGAGCCCCCAGAAAAAAGGGATAGCTGATTGTATTGGCTGCCGGAACAAACAGAAAACATCCTGCCGCGAAAAAGAACAAACCCACCAAAATTCCGGTTTTGTAACCATATTTCTGAATAATCATACCGGCGGGAATGGCCAGTAAAAAGTAGGCTGCAAAAACAGATGAATCTACCAAAGAAGCCTGAAAATGATTCAGATGAAAAGCACTTCGCAAATGCTTGATTAAGATCGGATCAAGATTATGGATAAATCCCCAAAAGAAAAATAAGCTCGTTATAAGAATTAAAGGAAAGTAGTAATTTTTCTTTTTTGAAGAAGAAGAAAACGAATTTCCGGGTTGGGTATTATTCATTAGTTATATTATTTATGAAATTTGTATTCCATGATCTTATCGCATTTGATGGTGTATTTTAATCTGTTTTTATTATTTTCAGAAAAAATTTAATACAGGTTAATCGATTGCATAACTTTTTTAACTTGTTATTAATTTCTTAGCCTGGATATTTCCCACTTTTTAAAAATATAAAAATTTTCCGAATAAAAAATTGATCGTACAGGATGGTACAAGATAGTTTAAATAAACTGTCAATTTGTTGAGAATTTATTATTTTGTTTTCTATTTGTTACAATTTTGATTGTTCAAGACAGAAGAAATTTCAGAGATTTTATTTTATTCTTAAAATATGGGATTAAGTTAAAATTTATTTTAAATCTTTGTTTTTGATTGAAGAAGTTATTAATTTTAATTCAATGGAAATCATACACCTTACAACCATACAAACTCCGCTAGGAGATATGTTTGCGTGTGCCGTTGACGAAGGGATTTGTCTGCTGGAGTTCACCGACAGAAAAAATATGGAAAAACAATTCAAGTCTTTATCTAAAAGTTTAAATGTCGAAATTGTTGAAAAAGAGCACCATCATTTTATTCAGCTTAAAAAAGAATTAAAAGAGTATTTTGAAGGTAAAAGAGAAAGATTCGAAGTTCCATTATTCATCACCGGAACTGAATTTCAGGAAAAAGTCTGGCAATTATTGAGAGAAATTCCCATGGGAGAGATCAGAACGTATAAGCAACAGTCTGAAAAATTAGGAAATCTTAAAGCAATCCGGGCTGTCGGAACGGCAAACGGAATTAATAAAATTGCCATTTTAATCCCTTGTCATCGTGTAATCGGGTCAAATGGCGAATTGGTCGGCTACGCAGGCGGAATCTGGAGAAAGCAAAAATTATTGGAATTGGAGAAGGCCATTTTGTTTTGATTTCGTATTTTTAAACAAAAATTTACACGTGAAAAAATTACTATTTGCACTTTGCATATCTGCTTCAGTTTTAAGTTTTGCACAAGATTATTCTGTCCCGGCAGCGAGCCCGCGTCAGAAGGTTGAGCAACAGTTTTCAATGTCTAAAATTACGATCGATTACGGAAGACCGGGCGTAAAAGGACGTAAAATTTTTGGTGAACTGGTGCCTTACGGACAGGTTTGGAGAGCGGGAGCGAATTCATCTACAAAAGTTACATTCGGTCAGGCAGTTAATTTCGGCGGAAAGATAGTTCCTGCAGGAACTTACGGACTTTTCATCGTTCCTACAGAAAAAGAATGGAAAGTGATCCTAAATAAAGATTTCCAGCAGTGGGGCGCTTACACTTATGACCCAAAACAGGATGTGGTAGACGTTACCGTGCCTGTTAATAAGTTGGCAGACAAACAGGAATGGTTTGAAATTACATTAAACCCGACAGGTGAAAATTCTGCAAATCTTGTATTGAAGTGGGATATGGCTCAGGCTGAGGTAGCTTTAAAGCCTTCAAGCCCTGAAGCAGTCACTAAAATTGCTGACAAATTAAAGGAAATCAAAAAAATAGAATCTGACGCTGCAAAAGCAAAAAGCTAAGAATGAAATCATAGATTTCATCGACTTAAAAAAATAATTAATACAGATGAATTTTTCTATTCAACCTGTTTTAGAAAATCAGGAATACCAATTAATCCCCTTACAGCAAGGGGATTTTGAGTCTTTATACGAAGTGGCTTCCGATCCGGAAGTCTGGGAACAGCATCCTAACAAAGACCGCTACAAAAGAGAAGTTTTTGAAAACTTTTTCAAAGGCGCAATGGAAAGCAAAGGTGCTTTTAAAATCGTAGAAAAAGTCTCCGGAAATGTCTTGGGAAGTACCCGTTTTTATGATTTTGACGAAAATAAAAACAGCATTTTTATAGGATATACTTTTTACGGGACAAAATCCTGGGGAAAAGGGATTAATCCGAAGATTAAGAAATTAATGCTGGACTATATTTTCCAGTTTGTCGATACGGTTCATTTTCATATCGGAAAAGAAAATTTCCGTTCACAAATTGCGATGGAAAGACTTGGCGGACAGAAAATTGCGGAAGAAGAAGTAGCCTATTTCGGCGAACCGACGAGAACTAATTTCGTGTATGAAATAAAAAAATAAACCATATCAATATGAAAAAATTTAAAATCCAAAAATCACCATTTGTAGTTCCGACAACCGATGGAAAATTAATCGAAGAGCATTGGGGAAATTCTACCCAAAATTCAAATATTTCAATCGCTCACATGGTTGCACCGCCAGATTGGAGCGAGCCTCATCAGACTCCACAGTTTGACGAATTTACCATTATTGTTTCCGGTAAAAAGCAATTTGAAATTGACGGCGAAGTTGTTATTTTAGAAAAAGGACAAAGTATTTTGGTTGAAAAAGGAGCTCGGGTACGCTACAGCAATCCGTTTTCAGAACCTTGTGAATATATTGCAATCTGTCTCCCTGCATTTTCAATGGAGTTGGTGAATAGGGAAGAGGAGAATTAATCGGCAACTTAAATTTGCCCAAAATGTGAAAAAAATTCTTTCATTTGATATATTGATGATGAATTTTCCAGTGTTTCAAATTGGGGCTGCAGTGAATCAGTTAAAATAAAAAACTTCAATAATTTGAGGTTTTTTTGATTATTTTGTAAAAAATATTTGTATTTTCGCGCCTTTAAATTATAAATACAAAAAGATGAAAAAAACATTGTTAATCGTGTCAGTATCAGTTACTGTACTTTCCACAACTTCATGCGCAACGATTTTTACAGGAACTAAAGATAAAATATCTTTTAGCTCAACTCCTGAAGGTGCCAAAGTATTCCACAAAGGAATCGAAAAATGTACTACGCCTTGTACTACCGAAATTTCGAGAGGATTAGGTAAGCAAATGGCTACCTTTGAAAAAGAAGGTTTTAACAACAAAGAGGTTAAACTAACAAAAACTTTTAACCCGGTAACATTATTGAATATACTTCTTGGTGGAGTTATCGGCCTTGGGGTTGATACTGCAACAGGCTCTTTAATCAAATATTCTCCAAAAGCATATACAGTTGAGTTAGAAGCTAAATAATAAAAAAAGATGCTTCGTAACATTCGTTCACGAAGCATCTTTTCAAGTTTACAATTACTTCAAAATCTCCTTTAAAAACATCAGCGTGTGATTCCAGGCTCTTTTTGCCATTACTGCATTGTAGTCCGGTGATTTCGGATCGGTAAAAGTATGTTTTGAGTGGGCATACGTAATAATCTGCCAATCCGCATTTCCTTCATTCATTTCTTTGATCAGATTATTATAGTCTTCCGGGGTTACACCTTTGTCGTCTGCCGGATTTTCAATTAAAATTTTAGTCGAAATCGGTCCGTTTTTTCTGGTTTGATCTTTCCCGATACTTCCATGAATAGAAACAACGCCTGCAACAGGCAGACTTCCTCTTGCAGACTCCAAAGCTCCGGTTCCTCCAAAGCAATATCCGATCACGGCAATTTTATCTGAAGTGGCACCGCTTTTCTTCAGTTGTTCTAAAGCCAACGAAATTCTTTTCTGATAAGCCTCAAAATTCTTTTTGTAATAGCCTGAAGTTTTTGCAGCAGCATCACCATCCGCCGGAATGTTTCCTTCACCATAAATATCGGCAACAAAAGCTATATAGCCTTGTTTTTCAAGTTCTGCGGCGGCATTTTTTGCTTCATCATCGATTCCTTTCCAGGCTGGAAGAACCAAGACTCCCGGAAGCTTTTTTCCTGCATTGGAAGTCACCAAACCGTTCAGTTTTTGTGAACCGTCCTGATAAGAAACCGGTTTGAGATTTTGACTGAAAATTGTTCCTGAAGTCATAAGAAATGCTGTTAATAAGGTTGATCGTATCATATTTTGTAATTTATTTTTTAGGAGCTTAATCCCGCTTTCCGTTACAATCTTTTTTTTCAAAAAAGGATTTCCACTGCAAAACGAGGAACGAGTTTCGACGATTCTATAAATATAAAATATAGAGTCGATCGGGGTTAGGTAGTTGTTGTTTCTTCAACGTCCAAAACCTTGACAAGGCTCTCAATCAATTCAACACTCTGTTTGTCATCCTGAAAGGATCTCAACAGCATTATTTGAAAACTGAGTCTAGATCCTTTCAGGATGACAAACAGAGTGGTTGTTCATGGAAAACAAAAAATCCTCATCTAAATTAATAAAAATAACTTACAATGAGGATTAATAGAATATTATAAAGTTTCTGTTTTTTAGAATTTTATACCTAAATCAATTAATTCCTGTTCCAAATCTGTCTCAGGAGTTACATGCACAGTTTCGAAACCCAATGATTTTGCCATTTCAATATTTTTCGGATTATCATCAATAAAAACCGTTTCATTGGCGTGAATTTTATATCGGTCTAATAAAATATGCCAGATTTTCGGGTCGGGTTTGATTAATTTTTCTGTTCCTGAAACAACAATTTTTCCGTCAAATAATTTGAAGAAATCATAATTTTCCAAGGCGTAAGGAAAAGTTTCCTCTGACCAGTTGGTTAATCCAAATAGCTGATAATCAGTTTTTCCGAGCTTTTTTAAAACTTCTACATTATGCGGAATGTCGCTTCTCAACATGGTTGTCCAGTTGTCATAATAGGCTCTGATTTCTTTTTCCCAATCAGGGAATTTTTTAACCTGAATTTCAGTTCCTTCTGATAATAATCTTCCTCTGTCCTGTTCTTCATTCCATTCGGTTTGTGCGATTTCAGTGAGGAAATATTCCATTTTTTCATCATCATTGAAGTATTCTTTGAAATAATATCTTGGATTCCAATCCACTAAAACGCCTCCGAAATCGAATACGATGTTTTTAATTTTCATACTTTTAGGTTAAGGTTAAGGTTAAAGTTAAGGTTGACGCAAAGTTTTAATCTTAGTCTCAACCTCAATCTTATTTATTTATAAAATTGATACTGTTCATTTTCATAAAATGCATTGATATGCTGTAAACCATTTGTCAAAACAATTTCTTTTGCTCCGATAATGGAATTATATCTTGCCGTTTGTTCAAACGTTTTTTCGGTTAATTTAATATGCGGAGCCTTACATTCAACCAAAATTACGGGTTGTGCTTTTTCTGTGATCAAAAGGTCAATTCGCTTTGTTAAACCGTTCAGAACGATCTTCTTTTCGGTAATTAAAGCCGATGGAGAATAGGATTTTACGGTGAGATAATAGTGGATCCAGTGCTGTCGTACCCATTCTTCGGGAGTGAGCAAAAGGTAACTTTTACGAACCAAATCATAAATAAAAAACTTATCTTTGTCCTTCTTGAATTTAAAATCAAAAGTTTCCTGAAAATTGAGTTTTGGAAGTTCCATTAATATAAGATGAAAGAATTAGATTTAATCCTCAAAAATATTAAAAATAAAGAAGTTTTACCGATTTATTTTTTCCACGGAGATGAAGCTTACTTTATTGATCTTGCCGTAAAAGCCCTTGAGCACGACTTTTTAGATGAAGACGAAAAGGCTTTCAATCAAACGGTTGTCTACGGAAAAGATACAACTTATCAGGAAATTCTTTCTTTGGCGCGACAGTTTCCGATGATGGGCGACAAGCAGGTAATTATCGTAAAAGAAGCGCAGGATTTGAAATTAACCGAAAGTGAAAGCAACGCTTTAGAAATGTATGTTCAAAATCCTGTTCCGTCGACGGTTTTGGTTTTTGCCCACAAACACAAGAAGTTAGACAGCCGAAAAAAGGTTACGAAATCTTTAGATAAATCCAATGCATTATTTTTAAGTGAATCGATCAAAGAAAATACGCTTCCGAAATGGATCGCCGATGAATGCATTAAATTAAATATTAAAACAGCCCCGAATATTTCTCATTTATTGGCAGAATATCTTGGAAATGACCTTTCCAGAATCGCAAATGAACTGAATAAATTAAAAATCATCCTTAAACAGGGAGAAATTTTAGACGGAACCATCGTCGAAAACCACATCGGAATCAGCAAGGAATACAATGTTTTTGAATTGCAGAAGGCTTTAGGAACAAAAAATGCCAATGCGGCATTTAAAATTGCTCATTTTATGGGTAAAAATCCTAAAAACAATCCTTTTGTGATGATGCTGGCGAGTTTGTACAATTATTTTTCCAATGTGATCATCTATAATACGATGATCGGGCAGCCACCGCAGGTAATTGCGTCTCAAATGGGTGTAAATCCTTATTTTATAAAAGATTACGCGGAAAGCGCACGATTATATCCTTTAAAGCATGCCACACGGGTGATTTCAATTTTGAGGGAATTTGATATGAAAGGAAAAGGCTTGGGCGCCGTGAATATGAGTGAAGCTGAACTGATTAAGGAGCTGGTTTACAAGATTATTAATGTAGATAAGATTAAGATGAAAGTTTAAGAGGTGAATGGTAAAAGTAAAAATTGACTATTGACTTATTAACACTCTTAATCGAAAACCGACATCTTAGATATTGACAAGTATCATTAAAATAACTTTAATTACATATTAAAAATTACGAAATTAGCACTCGGAAATTTTTAAATCTTTTGAAAAGCAAATTATGGAGCAAAACATTTTAGATTGTGTGATCGTTGGATCTGGGCCTTCTGGTTTCACAGCGGCAATTTATGCAGCAAGAGCAGACTTAAAACCTGAATTATACACAGGTTTGGAGCCGGGCGGACAATTGACTACAACTACTGAGGTTGATAACTTCCCAGGGTATCCGGCAGGAATTACAGGTCCTGAAATGATGATGGATTTGCAAAAACAAGCTGAAAGATTCGACACCAAAGTGCATTACGAAATGATCACTAAGGTAGAATTGTCTAAAGAAGTAGGCGGCATCCACAAATTATATGCAGGAAATAAAGAAATTTTAGCCAAAACTGTCATTATTTCTACTGGAGCCACTGCAAAATATTTAGGTCTTGATGACGAAAAAAAATACAACGGCGGCGGAGTTTCTGCGTGCGCAACCTGCGACGGATTTTTCTACAGAGGAAAAGATGTTGTGGTTGTAGGAGCCGGTGATACAGCGGCAGAAGAAGCAACTTATCTTGCAAAACTGGTGAATAAAGTAACGATGTTGGTGAGAAAAGGGGAGTTCAGAGCTTCTAAAGCAATGATCCACAGGGTTGAAAATACACCGAATATTGAAGTTAAATTCCATCATGAATTGATAGGAATTGAAGGTGAAAATCATTTGGTGGAAAGAGCAGTTGTCATCAACAATCAGACTCAGGAAAAATCAACGGTAGACGTGCACGGGATCTTTATCGCAATCGGTCACAAGCCGAATACAGATATTTTTGTTGGACAAATCAATCTTGACGAAAACGGATATATTGAAACTGAAAAAGGTTCTACAAGAACGAATCTTCCGGGAGTTTTTGCGGCTGGAGATGTTCAGGATCATATTTACAGACAGGCAATTACGGCTGCAGGAAGCGGTTGTATGGCCGCAATGGATGCTGAAAAGTATCTTGCAGAATTGAACTAATAATTAAATAATTTTAATTTACATATTTAAACGCATTCTTTGAGGATGCGTTTTTTAATTGAAGCAATTGCTAAAGCAAAAATAGTATTTGTGGTAATAAAATGTAAGAATATTTCCCATTTTGAAGTTTACATTTTTAATTAAAATTAACATGTCTAGTGAAAAATATTAATAATAATTAGTTATATTTGCTTATTAAAAAAGCCACCAAATGATGAATTAAATAAAAATAATATTTTTAGGTTAATTTGTAGTATGGGAAATGTTTTTAAAATCAAGGAGTTAAGGTATATACCCAGATGGTTAGTTTTTTTTATAGATGTTTCAATTGTATCTTTTTCTGTAGTAATTTCACATTTTTCCTTAATAAATCTAAATGTAAAAATTAATTTTACCGAATACGGTCCAGAAAAAATAGCTGCAATTATTGGTGTTAATATTTTATTCATGTTCCTGTTTAAAACATATGCAGGAATTATAAGACATTCCACTTTTTCTGATTTTTTTAAAATTGTCTGGTCATCCGGAAGTACACTTTTTGTATTGCTGGTGCTCAATTTTGTATCAGAACAGAAATTAGGTAAAACGGTCTATGTGTATCTTGGTTTGTTCTTATTTTTTTTCATTTCCGTTTTTCTGATGTTCTTTTTCAGAATGCTCACCAAAAGGTTTTTCAGCATATTTATGAGCTCTAAGAATTCTTCATCCAAAATAAGAATTGCTGTAGTAGGAATCGATGATGAATCTGTTTCTTTAGCGAATGCGATTATTCACAATCCCACTCATCCTTATCATTTATCCGGATTTCTCAGCGCAAGGGCAGATTTCAAAAAAGCTATGCTTCTCGGGCACAAAATTTATCATAAAAGAGAATTTCTTACAGATAGTAATCTTGCCAAACAGTTTGATGCAATTTTAATTAAAGAAATGACATCAAATCCCGTAATGGAAGAATGGACGGCCTTTGCATTAGAAAAAGGGCTAAAAATATTAAAGGCGCCGGTTATCAATAAAATGAATGAAGGCGGTATTATTGGAGGGATTCGCCCGCTTCAGATTGAAGATTTATTAAACCGTACCCCTATTAAAATAGAAAGCGAAGATGTCAGAAGGCGTCATTTTAATAAAAGCGTTCTGGTAACCGGGGGCGCAGGTTCTATAGGAAGCGAAATTGTAAGGCAGGTTTCTCAGCTTGATCCGTCTGTTATAGTAGTTGTCGATCAGGCGGAATCTCCTTTGTATGAGCTTGAGCTTGAGCTGCTTGAAAGGTTTCCGAATCAG
This sequence comes from Chryseobacterium soldanellicola, assembly GCF_900100115.1. GTDB lineage: Bacteria > Bacteroidota > Bacteroidia > Flavobacteriales > Weeksellaceae > Chryseobacterium > Chryseobacterium soldanellicola. The sequence goes on along the minus strand of NZ_FNKL01000001.1, from coordinate 75,813 downwards.
AGTTTTAAATTTGTGCTGGCAGATATTTCCAATCGCTACAGGCTTGAAAAATTATTTGAAGATTACCGGTTTTCAATAGTTTATCATGCAGCGGCATACAAGCATGTGCCTTTAATAGAAGACAATCCGCATGAAGCCATTTTTGTCAATATTGCCGGAACCCGGAATTTAGCATTATTATCCAAGAAATATAATGTCAACCGATTTGTCATGGTATCCACAGACAAAGCTGTGAACCCGACCAATGTTATGGGAGCGTCAAAAAGGGCGGCCGAGCTTTTTGTGCAGTCTTTGCAAAATTCTTACGATAATAATACGAAATTCATAACAACACGTTTTGGTAATGTGTTGGGTTCCAACGGTTCTGTGATTCCGCATTTCAGGAAACAGATTGCAAAAGGCGGCCCGGTAACCATTACTCATCCCGATATTATCCGTTATTTTATGACAATTCCGGAGGCTTGTGAGTTGGTGCTTCAGGCCGGAACCATGGGGCAGGGAGGTGAAATTTACGTTTTCGATATGGGCAGACCGATCAAAATTCTTGATCTGGCCAAAAGAATGATCAAATTATCAGGATTTACCCCGGATGTTGATATTAAAATAGATTTTATAGGCTTAAGACCTGGCGAAAAACTGTATGAAGAACTTTTAACGGATAATTCTACTACAATTCCTACACATCATGAGAAAATTATGATATCAAGAGATCCTTTAATGGAATTTGAAGATATAGAAATCTTATGTAAACAGATTATCCGGTCTGCAATTAAAAAAGACAGGCTACAAGTTGTTAAGATTTTAAAAACAATTGTGCCGGAATTTATAAGTAATAACTCAGAATTTGAAGTTCTAGATAAAACACCGGAACATGAAGTATATCAATAACATAGTTGAAATTATGCTGTTAATTGATTAAAAATAAATAAATATTTTTAGTGTTTTACATAAAATAGGAACGAAAATTGCTACAAAAAGAATTGATCTTAAAATAATATATTGTATTAATACACGTTTCACACTTAAGTGAATTTCTAATATTAAAGAAAATTATACTCAATTGATTTATTTTTTCATAAAATAATTATAAAAAATTGAGTAATACTCCAGAAGGTTATATACATATGAACAAAACTATTATTACATACCTAATCCTTTTATCGGTTACTTTATTATCATGTAAGCCCAAACAGAATATGGTATATGTATCAAAGCATGATATGACAGAAGAAGTTACCAAAGCGAAATTCCAGGGCCTGCATATTCAGGAAGGGGATGTTCTTCTTATTCTAGTTTCCGCATTGGACGAAATTGCGGTAAAGCCTTTCAATCTTAATACGGTAAATAAAGTAGGAAGCGATTCCGGGACCGGTATAAATCAATATGTACAGCCAAGTGAGTATTTGGTCAATGAGGAAGGCTATATATATTTTCCGGTTATTGGAAATGTTTATGCCAAAGGAATGACTCAGGTACAGCTAAAACAAGACCTGGAAACCCGTCTGAAAAGATACCTTGCAGATCCTATGGTGACCATTACGCTGAAAAATTTCAATGTAAGCATCTTAGGTGAGGTAAAAGATCCGGGACAGAAGGAAAGTGTTTCCCAAAAAATCAATGTTTTTCAGGCATTGGGTCTTGCGGGGGATATGACGGATTTTGGTGACCGTACCAATGTAAAGCTCATCCGTACAGGAGATGACGGCGTTGATCAGATCGTGAATATTGACCTTACAAGGTCCGATATTGTAAGCTCGCCTTATTATTACATGAAGCAGAACGATATATTGTATGTGCAGCCGGATAAAAATAAACAGGTTCAGGCCAATACAAACCCTAACAGAGCGCTTACATTCCAGATTATTGGCGCATTATTAACGGCGGGGACGCTTATTGTTGCTTTAACAAGATAATAAGAAATATGCAGCAGACAGAATTTCAGGCAAAGGAAGAAAAATTAAACATTAGGAAAACTGTTTCTCAATACCTCTACAAATGGCCGTGGTTTATTGCCTCTGTTTTGTTATTTGTGACGGGTGCTTACATTTATTTAAGGTACAGCGTTCCACAGTATCAGTCGAAAACAACGCTTAAATTTGATAAAAAGCAAAATGATCTTTCCTCAGCTCTTGCAGATCTTGATAACCTCGGAATAGGATTGGGGAATGCTGATGAGCTGAAAAGTGAGGCCGCCGTTGTCAATTCGAGGCCCATATTGATGCAGGTTGTAAAAAATCTTAACTTGAATGTAGAATATTACAATTCGGGAGAAATTAAAGATTCGCAGCTATTTGCCAACGCCCCTATAACGGCAAAGATCATTACTTACAATAAAAATAAAAAGTTTGTATCCTCTCCCTACACTGTAACAAGTGTAAAAGGTGATGAGTTTACTCTTAAAAGTGAGAAAAAAGGAAGCTTTACGGGAAAATTCAATATTCCTTTACAATTGGATTTTGGAACCGTAATCGTACAAAGAAATCCTTCTCTTGCTTTTAAGCCTGAATATAAAATCATTTTCTGGAATCCGATTGAAAAAGTAAAAAAGCTTGAAAAAGCAATTCAGGTAAATTTACCGGATGAAAAGGCGATGTTAATGGATATCAGCCTTGTAGGATCTCTTCCTGAAAAATCTGAAGCCATTTTAAATGAAGTTACAAAACAGTATAATATTGACGGCCAGAGAGATAAAAACCTTCAGGCGGAGAATACCCAAAAGTTTATCGATAAAAGACTGGAAGTGATTACCAGCGACCTTTCCGGGGTAGAAAATAAAAAAGAGGATTTCCAGAACCGAAACCGTATTGTTGATCTTCAGGCGCAGGCAGAATTAGCCCTTCAAAATACAAGTGAAAATACAAAAGCTCTTCTTCTGCAGCAAACGCAGCTTGACCTCCTGAATTCTCTTACGGCAGAAGCTTCAAAAAGCAACAACCAGCTTATGCCTTCAAATTTAGGACTGAATCCTTCGCTGGAACAATCAATTGCCCAATATAACCAGCTTTTGATTACAAGAAATAAAACAATGAAGCAGGCAACCAATGAAAACCCTGCGGTCATTGAAATGAACAGAGAAATTGCTTCATTAAAAGATATCATCCGTGACAATATCAGTGAGCAGAAAGAAAGCGTTCAGGCGGGTATTTCACAGCTTCAAAATCAAATCACAACCAGCAATAGTGTTATAGAAAAAGTTCCGGGACAGTCTAAGATCTACAGAGGAATCGAGCGTCAGCAAAACCTTAAAGAGCAGTTATTTCTATTTTTACTGCAAAAAAGGGAAGAAAATGCAATCAATCTTTCTGTCGATGTACCGAAAGCCAAAATTGTAAATCCTGCCTTTACAGAAGACACTCCGGTATCGCCTAAAAGAGGTATTATCCTTCCGGGAGCCTTTTTCCTGGGTTTATTAATTCCTTTTGCTATTTTCTATATCTTATTTGGGTTAGATGACAAAATTTATTCTCGAGATGATATCAAAGAGCGTTCCGCATTGGGTATCTTAGTAGATATACCATCCCTTAAAGACAGCGAAAGCCATCTGGTACAGAAAAACGACTTTTCGGAATTGGCGGAAGCATTCAGGGTACTTGTTTCCAACCTTAAATTTGTTTTGCCGGTAAAAGATTCTGCCAAAGTAATTATAGTGACCTCTTCGGTAAAAGGAGAAGGAAAAACCCTTGTCTCTGTGAACCTTGCCCTTACTTTAGCCAACAAAAACGGAAGAGCTCTTCTGATCGGTTCTGATATTCGTAATCCTCAAATCCAGAGGTACGACAGCGAACCGACAAAAAGAAAAGGTCTTACAGAATATTTATATGATGATTCGGTAGTGGTAGAGGAGCTTATCCATACATCAACGACCAATCCTTCATGCGACGTGATTTATGCAGGAACAATTCCTCCAAATCCTCAGGAACTTCTTTCTAACGGAAGGTATCAGAAGCTTATCGAGCAGATGTCTTCTCAGTATTCTTATATTATTATTGACTCTGCACCGCTTATGCTGGTTTCGGATACGCTGAGTATCGCTGATACTGCCGACGCAACATTATATGTGGTAAGATCCGGGGAATCCAGAAACATATTGATCGATTTTGCAAACGATCTTGTGAAAGATTCTAAGTTAACCAACGTCTCTTTTGTGATTAATGATGTTTCAAAACGCGCAGGAGGCTACGGCTACAACTACAGCTATGGTTATGGCTACAGTCAGACAAAGGATAAGAAAAATTGGTGGAAGAAAATGTTTAAATCATAGAAATGCATAAAATTTTAATTACAGGCGGAGCAGGATTTATAGGTTCCAACTTAACGGAATATTTTCTGAATAAAGGCCATTACGTCATTTGTTTGGATAATTTTGAAACAGGTCACCGTCATAATGTCGAGCCTTTTCTTCAAAACCCGAATTATAAGTTAATTGAAGGAGATATACGAGATTTGGAAGCCTGTCAAAAAGCAGTGGAAAATGTAGATTATGTATTGCATCAGGCAGCTTTGGGATCTGTTCCGAGGTCTATTAAAAATCCTATAACAAGCAATGATGTTAATGTTTCAGGGTTTTTAAATATGCTTATCGCAGCGCGTGATGCCAATGTAAAACGTTTTGTATATGCTGCTTCTTCATCAACCTATGGGGATTCTGCCTCATTACCTAAAGTGGAGGACGTTATCGGAAAACCATTGTCACCATATGCAATCACCAAATTTGTCAATGAATTATACGCTGATGTATTCTCAAAAACATACGGAATGCAGTGTATCGGTTTAAGATATTTCAACGTGTTTGGGCGCAGACAGGACCCTAACGGAGCTTATGCAGCCGTGATCCCATTATTTATAAAACAATTTATGAATCATGAATCTCCTAAAATTAATGGAACAGGAGATTATTCGCGTGATTTCACTTACATTGACAATGTTATTCAGATGAATGAGCTGGCGATGTTAACGGAAAATCCCGAAGCGATCAATACAGTATACAATACAGCAGTCGGCGATCGTACAACATTGAATGATCTGATCGGATACCTTAAAAAATATTTAAGCGAATTTGATGAAAAAATTGCCGGCATAGAGCCTACTTATGGACCGAACCGTGTCGGTGATATACCGCACTCGCTGGCTTCAGTTGAAAAAGCAGAAAAGTTATTAGGATATCAACCTACCCATACTATAGAAAAAGGCTTACAGGAAGCCATCAGCTGGTATTGGGAAAATTTAAAATAAAACATTTTTAAATCGAATCTTTGTGGAAAAACAATTTAAGATTGCCGTTATCGGATTAGGATACGTAGGTCTGCCTTTGGGGAGATTATTTGCAACCCGGTATCCGGTTGTAGGTTTCGATATCAATCAAAACAGGATTGAGGAACTCAATACAGGGAATGACAGTACTCTGGAAGTCGAAAAAGACGTGCTGGAAACTGTGTTAACACAGGAAAACCCTTTTAATCAAGCCGGTAAAAATGGGTTGTACTGCTCTCATGATATCAATGATATTAAGGATGCAAACATTTACATTATTACGGTTCCGACTCCGGTTGATAAGCACAACCGCCCTGATCTGACGCCTTTGTATAAAGCTTCGGAAACGGTGGGCAAGGTCTTATCTGAAGGAGATATTGTAATTTACGAATCTACCGTATATCCCGGTGCTACTGAGGAAGAATGCATTCCCGTTTTGGAAAAGGTTTCGGGGATGAAATTTAACGAAGATTTCTTTGCAGGATATTCTCCAGAGCGTATTAATCCCGGAGATAAAGAGCATACCGTTGAGAAAATTTTAAAAGTTACGTCCGGCTCAACGCCCGAAATCGGAGAAATTGTAGATTCTTTATATAAATCTGTAATTGTTGCCGGAACTCACCTGGCGCCGACAATCAAGATCGCAGAAGCTGCCAAAGTCATTGAGAACTCACAGAGAGATATCAATATTGCCTTTGTTAATGAATTGGCGAAAATTTTCAATCTTCTGGAAATTGACACCCACGCCGTATTAAAAGCAGCAGGCACAAAATGGAACTTTTTACCGTTCAAACCGGGATTGGTAGGCGGTCACTGTATCGGGGTCGATCCTTATTATCTGGCACAAAAAGCTCAGGAAAACGGTTATCATCCGGAAATTATATTGGCAGGACGCCGTCTGAACGATTCGATGGGGCAGTACGTGGCTTCTCAATTAGTGAAAACGATGATCAAAAAGAAGCTTACCATTAATGATGCTAAAGTTTTAAATCTCGGAATAACATTCAAAGAAAATTGCCCGGATGTACGCAATACAAAAGCAGTAGATGTAATTCACGGGCTTGAGGACTATGCTTTACAGGTAACGACTTTTGACCCTTGGGCTGATCCTGCAGAGGTACAGCATGAATACGGTCTTACGGTCGTGAATGAGATTCCGGATGAGAAGTTTGATGCAATTATTCTGACTGTTGCGCACAACGAATTCATGAATATAGATCTTAATCATAACCTCAAGGAAGGCGGGGTAATTTATGATGTAAAAGGAGTTTTGGAAGAATGTGATTCCAGATTATAATAAAAAAGATAAAGCTGAGAAAGAAGTAAAATTTACTTTTTTCTTGGTTTTTACAGCATTCATTCACATGTAAAATTAATACAATAATAAATATTTTAGCTAGGAGGAAAGTATCTATTGAGTATGGAAGTAAATAAATTGTCACCAAAATTAGCTTTATTCATGATAAGCTTTTTGTTCTTTTTCATAGGTTTTGTGATCTATGGAAAGGTGGCGAATACTTCATATTCAGATGTTTATTTTTTGCCGGTAGGATTGGGCTTTTTTGCCTTATTTATTTCAGATATTTTCGTAAAGCTTAAATCGTATTTTATCTTCTGGATCATTACAGTGCAGCAGATGATACGGTATATTGTTATTCCGTGCCTTTTTTTAGCAGGTGATGAGCTCAGGTTCGGGAGCATGACACTTAATGAACCTTATGCGGTTTCGATGATGCTTATCGAGCTGGTATTTATATTAATTGCATATCATATATGCATGTATTCAAAAGAGATAAATGCCAAAGCAAGGAAGTTAAATTTTTTAAGGTTAAATACCATTAATACAGGATTATTTTTCCTTTTTATATTGATTATTGTGTCAAACACAAGCTTTTTGCAGAAACTGAGCTTTGTTTGGGATATTTCAAAGTATTTAAAGCTTAAAGTCTCTGGTGATCTGGAAACCATTTCGCCCATCGTGAGCATTATGTTTCCTGTGATGAGGGCATATATTGTTGTTTTTATCTTTTCGGTCATCAATTCATTTAAGCTAAAGCAAAGCACAAAGCTTATGCTGTCTGTGCTTGTCGTGTTAATCAATGCTACGATTATTATCGGGATCAGCCGGTTCAGTATTGTATATGCTACTTTTCCTTTGGTGCTTTTATTAATTTACTTTTATCCTTCTTATAAGAGAAAAGTGATTACGTATACCTCTGTTTTCTTTGGATTGATTTTATTGCTGGCTTCAGTGGCCAAGTTTTCCGGAAATACAAAAAAAGCCGATGTAGGAGGTTTCTTCAGCCTGCATGATTTAAATGCTTATTTCGGCGGAGTGGGCAATTATGCGATCGGTTATGATTCTTATAAAAGGAATCAGGTAAGTGTTTTTGATCAGTATTATTATTTTATTTCTGACATCACGCAAAATATTCCTGTTTTATCTAAATTTTCAAATGATAATTATAAGACCAACATTAAATTCAATAATCAGATTTACGGAGCCGGACGTTCGAGAGATCAGATTGTGCCGGTTTCTGTAGCGGGGCTTTATCATTTTTCGATATATTTCTTTTACATCTATATATTTATCCTGAGTATTTTAGCTTTTAAATTTGAAGAAAAAGCATATTCTACACAGTCACCGGTGCTGTTTTTTTTATACGTTATTCTGGCATTTGGCTGCGCAACTTCAATGATGATTAATATTGGTTCCCTTTCTGCGACACTGTTTATCAACCTGGTTGTATTTATACCATTCTTTATGATGATTAATAAATTAAATTCAGCAAAATGAAAAATGTAATATTGTTATTGTTTGTATTGATATATTTTTTGGGAAGTAGTCAATATTATGTTAAAGACCGTTTTTCGGGCTATTCAACTGTAAAAAGCGGATATTTTCAAACAGCAAAAGATCTTACGACATATCTGCCGAAAGGATATTCGAACAAAGGAGATAAAGATTATACTGAATTTATTCAGAAAGGAATCAATGAAAATTCAACGATTATCATGCCGGATTTCCCGGTTTTGGTTAATGAAAACGGATTAACATTAAAATCAAATCAGAAAATTCTTTTTCAGAAAAATTCAAAATTGATTATGAAACCGAATGCTAAGGACCGTAACGGTATTCTTAATCTGTTTGGTATTCAGAATGTCGATATTTATTATCCAAGTCTGATCGGAGACAAGCACAAGCACCTGTCAACGAAAGGAGAATGGGGAATGGGAATTTACATATTGTCCTCCACAAACATCAATATCACAGGGTCTTCCATCGAAAGTACGTGGGGAGACGGGATTTGCATCGGTGGCAGAAACAATATCAATTCTTCAGATATAACGCTTAAAAATATAATTTTAAAAGACAACCGCAGAAACGGATTGACCATCGGAGGTGTCACCAATCTGGTTGTAGAAAACGCTTACATTGCCAATACATCAGGAACCAATCCTCAGGCGGGAATTGATATCGAGCCGGACAGCAATGCGTACGATGTAAAAAACGTTAAGCTCAATAACATAGAAACCCAAAATAACGGAAACTACGGAATCATCATTTCACCCGGAAATATGGTGGGTAAACAACAAAAAGCGATTTCAATTGCAATTAACAATTTTAAGGACAGCGGTTCTAAAATAGGCTTCGGAATGGCTGTTACCAGAGACAAGCTTAGTCAGGGTTTTCCTCAGCTAAACGGAAATATAAGTGTAAGTAATTTTTCTTCACAAAATAACGCAACGGCAAAATTCAGATCATTTAAAGGGGCTCCGCATCAGGTAAATGTGAATATTGACCTACAGAAAATAAGTGGTACGTCTTCAAAAAATGCAAATGGATATGATCAAAAGTTTAAAAATAATGATGAAACAATCACTTTGAAATAATGATCAACAGAATAAAGAAGATTTTTAATACCAAAGATAAAAAAGCGTTGCTGGAAAACTTCGTTTCATTATCTGCATTGCAGCTGATAGGAATGTTGCTGCCATTGATCTCTCTGCCTTATATTTTAAGGGTAATCGGGTTTGAAAAATATGGAGTTATCGTTTTTTCGGCATCGTTGATCGCCTATTTTACAGCACTCACTGATTTTAGCTTTAGAATCACAGCGACCCGTGATGTGGCACTCAACAGAGACAGCCCGAAAAAGCTGAATATTATCTACAGTAAAGTTTTAACCATTAAAACCCTGTTTTTATTACTTTCCTGGCTGTTAATTGCAATAGCGGTGTTTTTCTATCCGCCTTTTTGGGAAAATAAAGAAATTTATTTCTATACAAGCTTGCTTTTATTGGGCTACGTCTTATTTCCTGAATGGTTTTTTCAGGGCATTGAAAAAATGCGTTATATCACGTATTTAAATTTAGGAATTAAACTTTTTTTCACCTTATGTGTTTTTATTTTCATTAAAAAAGAAAGTGATTTCTGGATTTACCCACTTTTGCAGAGCGCCGGATATATTGGGGCCGGTTTAGTGGGACAGTATGTATTGGTGAAAAAATATAAGCTGAAATTTATTTTACTGCCCTATAAAACAATTGTTAAATCTATTAAAGTTAATTCTCCGATTTTCATCAATCAGTTTGTGCCGACTTTATATAACAATACAAGTACTTTCGTGCTGGGAATTTTAGGAACAGCCAAATTGGTAGGTATTTATCAGGCTATTTTAACGGTTGTAAATCTGATCGTAACCTTAATTGAAATTCTTTCCCGTGTATTTTTTCCTTTCTTGAATCGCAGAAAAGATGCATTCCAGTGGTATAAAAAAATGATGCTGATTACGATAAGTGTTATGATTTTAGGGGTGCTGGTTTTCAATAAATTAATCTTCTGGTATTTGAATGTAAGCTATGATAATGCCTTTTGGATATTATTGATATTATCGGCAGGATTATTCGGTTACACACTTTATAATATTTTCGGGCTCAATTATTTTATTGTGAACCGACAAGATAAATTGGTAATGAAAAATACATTAATATTTTCATTATTGGGCTTCTTTATTACGATTCCAATGATAAAATATTTTACCATTTTCGGGTCTGCCATAAGCCTGAGCCTGGTAAGATGTCTGATCGGTTTTAACCTCTTTTTTAAATGGCTGAAAAATGATAATAAACAAAATTTATAATAAGGCTGTTAACCTATTCTTAAGTATCTATTATGAAAAATTAAAAGGAATTAATTTTTCAGGAACAGTCTATTTTAAAGGGATACCTGTGATTTTTAAGCATAAGGATGCCAAAATAACAATAGGAAAAAAAACGTTGATCAATTCCTCAAAAAGGAAATATCACATCAATATGCACTCGCCTTGTAAGTTGTTGGCAGACAGACCCCAAGCTGAGATAATTATTGGAGAAAACTGCAGGATCCACGGTACCTGTATTCATGCCGTAAAAAGAATTGAAATTGGGAACAATTGTCTGATTGCAGCCAATACAAATATCATAGATTCCAATGGGCATATTTTGGCTATGAATAATCCGATTGACCGGTTGAGCATCGCTGATGAAGGAAGACCGATTATCATTGAAGACAACGTCTGGATCGGGTCAAATGTGATGATCCTGGCAGGAACGATTATCAGAGAAGGCGCTGTAATAATGGCAGGAAGCGTGGTTAAAGGCGAAGTTCCCGCGAAAAGCATCTACGGGACAGACGCATTTAAAGTGATTAAACAATATTAAGAAAATGAAGATAGGAATACATCATCGTAAAGGAAGTTTTTCTGACCGCTGGATTGAATATCTGGAACAGAAAAAAATGCCTTATGTGATATTAAATGCTTTTGATAATGATATTATTAAGCAGATAAAAGAAAATAAGGTAACGCATTTTATGTGGCATTTCAATCAGAATTATTTTGAAGATATGCTGCATGCAAAAACCTTGTTCAGATCTGTCAATCAGATCGGTATAAAAACCTTTCCTAATGAAGATGCATATTGGCATTTTGATGATAAGGTGGCGCAGAAATACCTTTTGGAAGCGCTCGATATCCCGTTGGTAAAAGCAGATGTTTTTTATCATCAGAAAGAAGCGGAAAAATATATAGAAAATACGTCGTTCCCGAAAGTTTTTAAATTAAAAGGAGGCGCAGGATCGATCAATGTAAAGCTTGTAAAGACAAAAGAACAGGCAAGAAAGCTTGTAAAAAAGGCTTTTGGAAGTGGGTTTGATGCTTTCGATTCATGGACGGTTTTTACAGACACCATCGAAAGATTCCGGAGACAGAAAACCGCACACAATTTTCTGAGAGTGATAAAATGGGGTTTTAAAGGCATTTTTGTGGATAAACAGTACAAAGTCTTCCCAAAACAGAGAAATTACGTCTATTTTCAGGAGTTTATTCCTGATCTTACGTATGATATAAGGCTTATCGTTATCGGAAATAAGTGCTTTTATCTGAAGAGAAATACAAGAGATAATGATTTCAGGGCTTCGGGCAGCGGAATGCTTGAGTTTGTGCCCGGAAAATTCAACCTTGAAGCAGTAAATATAGCCTTTAAAGCAGCTAGGAAGCTCAATATGTTTTGCGTGGCATATGATTTTATATTTAATGCCGAAGACCAGCCGCTGGTGGTGGAGATCAGCTACGGTTTTCAGCCTTATGTGTATGATCAGTGTGTAGGTTTTTACGATACAGATTTAAATTGGAACGAAGCCAGGGTTAATCTTGAATTTGAGATTATAGAAAGCTTCTTAAATGAATTTTCGTTAACATATTAATGTTTGTCTGATAAGTATCAGTGTGTTACGGATATCCAGCCTTAAAATTTATTCTATAAGATGTGATTTATTATTTTTTTTGTATATTTGATTTAAATATAGAAATATATGAATATAAAATATAATTATATTGCAATATGTTAATATAATTGTGTTTTTTTCGGAATAATTTTATTTCATTACTATAGATATCTGAACACACAGATCTGAAAAAAAATCATCTTCATTAATAAAAATATAACAGCATTTTCAGGATTCATATCCTTTAAATAATTGTAATTATTGATTCATGTCAGCTTAAAAAAACTATAACCGATTTTTATCTTATGACAATAATAAATAATGAAAGTGATATAAAAAATGAATATAATTTTCCTTGAAGCCGTTCAAATTCATGGAGGTGCACGTAAGAGTACCATAGAATTGGCTAAAAGATTAAATGATGAGGGACATAATTCGGTTATCGTAGATTTCTGGGGTAATTGCAGCGAATTTGTCGATGATGTAAAAGCTAATGGTATCTCAATCAGGATATTAAAAAAGAATGATACCCCGATTGCGATTTTCAGCTCCAAAAATCCGGTCAAGATATTTGTAAATATCACCTTGTTTTTATCAGACTGGTTTAGGCTGAAAAAGGAGTTTAAAAGTTTTCAGAAGACCTTTAAACCCGACGTAGTAATTGTTAATAATATTAAAACCAATTCTATCTTAAGAAAAGGGAAGGATTATAAGATAGCCTATTTTGCAAGAGGATGGTTCGCGTATAATTCTATCGGTTTTCTTAAAAAATTAATGTTTAAATATAATTCTGATTATTTTATCGGAGTATCTCAATCTACAAGACAGGCGATTTATACAGGAGGTTTAGCGCCTTTGGAAAAGATTTTTGTAGTACCGAATGCCATTGATTTAACAAAAGTTGAACAATACAGAAACGGAAAAAAAAAACGTGAGGAGAATGATCCTATGGTCATTTTACATTGCGGAGGCTTTTTACCGGCAAAAGGACAGGATGTGTCAATTTCCCTGGCAAAAAGATTAAAAGACAATAATATTAATTTCAAAATGATCTTAATGGGTGCCGTTTATGATACGCCTGTTTCAGAGAATTTTTTGAAAAAGATCCGAAGTGAAATTATTCAGGCTAAGCTTGAAGATAATGTAGAGATTCTTCTGAATCAAAAAGATCCTTACAGCATTTTTAAAAACAGCGATATTTTAATACATCCGTCTGATACTGAAGGCTTACCGCGTGTTATCATGGAAGCCCTGGCTTTTGAAATGCCCGTTATCGCCAATCCTGTGGGTGGCGTGACCGATTACATTTTACACAACTTCACGGGCTATATCACGACTCATAATAATGTAGATGATTATTACGAGTATGTCCATAAGCTTTATCATGACAGAAAGTTATACCAATTCATTGCAAACAACGGAAAGTCGTTGATTGTCAATAATTACGGTAAAAAAAATCAAGTTGAAGAGTTTGATAAAATATTTAAAAAACTGGGTCAGTAATGAAGGCAATTACCATTTTTACCCCAACCTTTAACAGAGAAAAAACTCTCAAAAGGCTTTACGACTCTTTGTGCAGCCAGAGCAATCCGGATTTTAAATGGATCATTGTGGATGATGGCTCAGGCGATAATACTTCTGCCCAGGTTGCAAAATGGATTGATGAAGGAAAGATAGAAATACAATATCATTATCAGAAAAATAAAGGGAAGCTGGCAGCTCAGATATTAGCGCTGGATTATATTGATACTGAATTGTTTACATGCATCGATTCTGATGATTATATGCCTGATGCAGGGGTTGAAAAAATAATAAAATTCTGGAAGGCCAATAAGAAAGCCAACTCTGCAGGAATTATCGGTTTGGATGCCTATGAAGACGGTTCCGTGGCGGGTGAACATTTACCGGATATCAAAGAATCTACTTATTCTGACCTGGTCGATCATTATAAAATTAAAGGGGACAAGAAGTATATTTTCGATACAGAAAAATATAAAAAATATCTGCCGTACCCGTATTTTGAAAATGAGATTTTTCATGAGGTCAGCTGGATATTTCCATTGATTGATCAGGAGTATAAATTTCTTTTGTCCAATGACATTTACTGTATCATAGAATACCAGCAGGACGGGTTGTCCAACGGATTGTATAAAAGATATAAAGAAAGCCCGAATTCATTCATAGAATACAGAAAAATGAAAATGAAGTATGGGATTAATAAAAAAGTAGTGCTAAAGAACTCAGTGCATTACATATCCTCATGCCTTTTTGCCAAAAAATGGAATTTTTTTAAAGGTTCCCCCAACAAAACATATACGCTCATCGCCATTCCTTTCGGAATACTGCTGAATGTATACATCAATTATAAGGTAAAGCAAAATACGCACAGGATAAAACAAGGAAAATTGATATAGAATGAATAATGCTATAATAGTACCCGGAGTAACAGATTTGAATAAAGGCGATCAGGCATTGGTCTGGGAAAGCTGGAGGCTGGCCAAAGATACCGGGCTGTATGATGAAGTGTATATTTTGGATGCCGGTGATAATGCGGAAGAAAGAGCATTGCTGTGCAAACAGTCTGAGGAGCACGGTTTTAAGTTATTAGATAATATTTTAAAACACCCCCGCAGAGGGCAGCATAAATCAGGAGAGCATATTAAAGAATCAAAATTAGAGCTTTTAAAGCAGATCAGAAATGCCGGGCTGGATTTTAAGAACACCAGGCATTTAATTAAAATCTGTAATGATCTCGAAAAAGTAAAGAAAGACTTTGATAATAAAACGTATCAAACGGTTAAGCAGTTTCATGAGGCGAAAACCATTTTTGTAAAAGGGGGCGGTTTCATTCATGCTTACGGTGAAAAAACGGCGCCGTATTTAATGTGGTATTTTTTATTCTATGTAAGGCTTGCGAAGGCATTAGGGAAGAAAGTTGTCTTTTTACCCAATTCGTATGGTCCGTTTATAGGATTGACGGTCAAGCAGCAAGTACGGACGGTTTTCAATCAACTGGATTTGGTGTACGCGCGTGAAAATGTTTCATCTAAAAGTTTAGGTGAATTGTTAGAGAAAAAAATCCCGGTAGAAATGGATCTTGGTTTTTTCCTTGAAAAAGGAAGCCAGGAAGAAGCTTTGAAGGTTTTAAAGAAATATAATTTAACACCAGAAGACAAAATTGTAGGGGTTACCATTCGGCCGTGGCGTTTTCCGGGGCTGTCAAATCCGGAAGGGTTATACAAAAAGTATATCGACTCGGTTGTGGAGCTCACAAAACATATGTTGAGTAAAGGGTACAAAGTGGCTTTATGCAATCAGTCATTAGGCCCGAATTCTCATGAAGACGACCGTAATGCCATCAAAGATTTGCTTGAAAAGGTTCAAGATCCGAATATCATCTGGATTAATGAAAATCTGCCTTGTGATACACTGAAAGCGCTGTATTCCAATTTTTATTTTTTCATAGGAACGCGTTTTCACTCAATTATTTTTTCATTGACTTCTTTAGTTCCTTCGATTGCGATCGGATACGGTGGTAATAAGGCTTTGGGTATTATGGGAGATTTTAATTTGGATGATTATGTGGTTCAGATTCAGGATGTACAGCCGGATTTGCTGATTACAATGTTTGATAAAGCCATCTCTGAATATGATACTATAAAATCACAGCTCGATCAGTCGATGAGTCTTGTGACAGACAGCAGAAACAGATTAATAAAAGATATTCAATCCTTGTATTAATTATGAAGATAATCAGGACATCAACAATACCATTGTCCTTAAATGTTTTGTTGAAAGGGCAGCTGAAATTCTTAAACGAGTTTTATGATATTGTAGGAATTTCT
Organism: Chryseobacterium soldanellicola; assembly: GCF_900100115.1. Classification (GTDB taxonomy): domain Bacteria; phylum Bacteroidota; class Bacteroidia; order Flavobacteriales; family Weeksellaceae; genus Chryseobacterium; species Chryseobacterium soldanellicola. The sequence continues at coordinate 59,952 of NZ_FNKL01000001.1, read as the reverse complement.
TCTGAAGGCGAGCTGCTCGAAGAAGTAAAACAAAGGGAAGGCATAAAAACGATTAAAGTAAATATGGAAAGAGGGATCAGTCCTTTAAAAGATATGGCATCTCTCTATAAATTATATAAAATTTTAAAAACAGAAAAACCGGTAATTGTGCATTCTATAACGCCTAAAGCAGGGCTTTTAACAATGCTGTCAGGGAAAATGGCGGGGGTGCCGATCCGCATCCACACCTTTACGGGGCTTATTTTTCCCACGAGAAAGGGTGCGGTACAGAAGCTTCTCATCGGTATGGATAAATTATTGTGCTCGGCTGCCACCCACATTTATCCGGAAGGCGAAGGCGTGAAAAATGATTTGATTAAATATAAAATCACTTCAAAATATTTAAAAGTTATCGGAAATGGTAATGTAAATGGGATCGATCTTGAATATTTCTCATCCAACCAGATTTCCGAAGCGCAGAAGGAGCTTTTAAAAAAAGAATTACATATAAAAAATGAAGACTTTGTTTTTGTTTTTGTAGGCCGTCTGGTCGGTGACAAAGGAATTAATGAATTGGTGAAAGCTTTTTCACTTTTAAATAAGGAAAATAATTCGCAAGATCGATTTAAATTATTGCTGGTCGGCCCTTTAGAGCAGGATTTAGATCCGTTGCCTGAGGATATTTTAAATGAAATTAAGAATAATCCCGATATCATAGATGTTGGTTTTCAGAAGGATGTACGCCCATATTTCGCGATTTCGGATGTGCTGGCTTTTCCAAGTTACCGTGAAGGCTTTCCGAATGTTGTGATGCAGGCAGGAGCGATGGGATTACCAAGCATAGTTTCTGATATCAACGGATGCAACGAGATTATTGTGGAAGGTGAAAATGGAGTGATCGTTCCGGTTAAAAACAGTGAAAAGCTTAGCCAGGCAATGAAAAGAATGAAATCGGACACGAATTATTACCAAAAATTAAAAATGAATGCCCGACCGATGATTGAATCCCGCTACGAGCAGTCAAAGGTTTGGAATGCGATATTAAGTGAATACAAAAAACTAATTAAAGAAAAGGATTATCGTGTATAAATTTTTTTTTAAACGAGTCATAGATTTTCTGATTGCATTAACAGCGCTGATTGTATTATCACCTGTTTTTATTGCGGTCACGGTTTTACTGTATTTCGCAAATGAGGGTAAACCATTCTTTGTACAGGCACGGCCTGGCTTGAATGAGAAGATATTCAATATCATCAAGTTTAAGACAATGAATGATAAAAAAGACAGGCAGGGAAATTATCTCCCTGATTCGGAACGCTTAACACCTGTCGGAAGTTTTATACGTCAGACTTCCCTGGATGAGCTTCCGCAATTGATTAATGTGCTGAAAGGTGACATGGCGATTATTGGTCCGAGACCTCTCTTGCCACAATACCTTTCTTTATATAATGAAAATCAGAAACGCAGACACAGTATACGCCCGGGAATTACAGGCTGGGCACAGGTGAACGGCAGAAATGCTATTTCATGGGTTAAAAAATTTGAATTGGATGTATGGTATGTTGATCATATGTCATTGGCAACAGACTGCAGGGTGATACTTCTTACTTTAAAAAAAGTGATTAAAAAAGAAGGCATAAACCAGGCAGATCAGGCAACAGTAGAGGCTTTTAATGGTAATAATTAATTTAAAATGTAGATAGAGCATGTATTTATACGGAGCAAGCGGCCATGGGAAAGTAGTGGCTGAAGTCGCTGAAGAAAGCGGTTATGATATTGAAGCATACATTGATGAAAATCTATCAAAAGAAAAGGTATTGAGTTACCCGGTTCTTCACGAAGTTCCGCAGCATGACATAGAAATACTTATTTCTATAGGCAATAACAGAATACGCAAAAGAATAGTAGAGCAGAATGAATCGTTCAGCTACGTTACGCTGGTTCATCCCAAAGCAGTCATTTCTAAAAGAGTAAAAATCGGAGAAGGAACGATTGTCATGGCCGGTGTTACAATAAATGCAGTGGTAAGAGTCGGAAAACACTGTATTGTGAATACAAATGCTTCCATCGATCACGATTGCGTTCTTGAAGACTATGTGCACATTTCTCCAAATGCTGCCCTCGGCGGGAATGTATATGTAGGTGAAGGAACCCATGTCGGAATCGGAGTAAGTGTAATCCAGGGAATAAGAATAGGAAGATGGTGTACCATTGGTGCCGGAGCTGTTATTATCAGCGATGTTCCGGATGGTTGCACAGTCGTCGGAAATCCAGGTAAGATCATAAAAAGTAGAAGTTTAAAAATTTAGAATAGTAAAATTTAGAATAGTAAAATATGAAATCAAAAGTATGGTTGTCCTCTCCCCACATGGGCGGAAACGAATTAAAGTACATTGAAGAAGCTTTTGACACAAACTGGATAGCTCCACTGGGTCCCAATGTTGATGGCTTTGAAAAAGATTTGGAAATATTCTTAAATGAAAACGTAAAAGTAGCCGCACTTTCCACGGGAACTGCCGCTTTACACCTGGCGTTAATCGAATGTGACGTTAATCCGGGTGATGAGGTAATCTGTCAGTCGATGACATTTTCCGCCTCTGCAAATCCTATCGCTTATCTGGGAGCTACTCCCGTTTTTATAGATTCTGAAAAAGATACCTGGAATATGTGCCCTGCAGCTTTACAGGAAGCAATAGAAGACCGGATTGCAAAAGGTAAAAAACCGAAAGCCATTATTGTCGTTAATCTTTACGGAATGCCCGCAAAAATGGATGAAATTCTGGCAATTGCCGCAAAATACAATATTCCTTTAATTGAAGATGCTGCAGAATCTCTCGGCTCAAAATACAAAGGAAAAGCCTGCGGGACTTTCGGGACTTTCGGGATTTTGTCATTTAATGGCAATAAAATCATTACAACTTCCGGTGGTGGTGCCTTGATATGCCATTCTCAGGCAGACAAAGACCAGGCTGTATTTCTTTCTACCCAGGCTAGGGACAATGCTCCACATTACCAGCATTCTCACATCGGGTATAATTACAGAATGAGTAACATCAGCGCAGGAATCGGGCGCGGACAAATGGAGGTTTTGAATGAAAGAATTGAAGGCCGCAGAAAAATGCACGACTTTTATGCTGAAATCTGTAAAAATATGGATGGGATAGAGTTGTTTTCGGAGCCGGATTCTGATTTTTACAGCAATCACTGGTTGTCTGTGATCACCATTGATGAATCAAAATCATTGAAAACACGGGAAGATCTGCGTCTTGCATTTTTAAAAGAAAATATTGAATCCCGACCAATCTGGAAGCCAATGCATTTGCAGCCGGTATTCAAAGATGCGCCTTATTATGGAGGAAAAGTAGCCGAAGATTTATTCGGGAACAGTTTATGTCTTCCTTCCGGATCTAATCTTTCGGATGATGAAAGAGAAAGAATTGCAGAAGTGATGATAGAAGTTTTTTCAAATAAGAAAAAATATTCTGTTTCACAGTAATTTATAGTAAATAATTCAGACCATTTTAGTTAATTCTTCCACAAGAAGCTTTACCTGAAGTGGTCTTAATTTTTCATCCACCTCCAGCCGGTTATAAAATCCGGTTTTTACAATAACCATCTTTTTTTCCGGAATCATAATGATAAACTGACCCAGAAATCCGTAGAAAAAACGGTATTTTATGTCGCTTTCATTATTTGCCCATATTGTGTAGCAAAATGCATCATTTTCTTTTGTCGGAGTCAGGAGTCTTTCGCAATAGTCTTTGCTGATAAGCGATCTGCCGTCCCAGCTACCGTTTTGCATAATAAGCTGACCGATTTTCGCAAAATCTCTCGGAGTCGCATGAATACAGCAAAAGGCTTTTTCCATACCTTTTTCATCGATGCTCCATTTTGCGGGAAATTCCATTCCCAAAGGCTTCCAGATTTTTTCGGAAAGATAAGCTGCAAGCTCTTTTCCTATCGCTTTTTTCAGCGCAAGGCCTAAAAGTTGCGCCGAAACGCTCTGATATTCATATTTTTGACCCGGCATTTGAGTTATTTCTATTCCAAAAGCCTGCTGCGCAAGGTCATCCACAAAATATTGCTTAGAATTTTCTGCAAAAGGATGATGATATTCCTCTTTCCAGTCCATCCCCGACTGCATGGTCATCAAATGTCGGAAAGTGAGAAATTTTCCGTAATAGCTGTTTTTATATGAAGGAAATACAGAAGAAATCAGTTGATCTTCAGATTCCAGGTAGCCATCATCAATAGCACAACCCACTAAAACGGCAAGAATTCCTTTAGCCATCGAAAAAGAATTCATTAATGAAGAAGAATCATGATCCTTCCAGTATTGCTCATGTAAAAGCTTGCTGTCATGCACGACAATAAGTGACGAAGCCCGTGTTTTTTTTAACTCTTTAATAATATTTTCAGGAAGGATTTTTTTGTTGTAACCAGCTTCTTTTTCCCATACTTTAGGATGAAAGTTGGGTACAGGATGAGACGGGAATTTTTCCTCATCATCCGTAGAAGGCGTTAGCGGACCTTTTTTTAAATTAACGGCAAGCGCCTTAAAAATATATCCGTACCCCGAAAGATAAATAACAGCAGCTAGGGCTGAAGTTCCTGCTATAAAAGTAGTCAATATTTTTTTCATCCTCATATTTTGATGTTTTTGCTAAATCTTTCTCGCATATTGCTGCATTTGTTTGCATTAAATTTTTTTTAATAATTGAAAAACAGCTCTGACTTAACTATTCAAAGGGTATGCCGCCGGTTTAGTTCTGGAAAAAATTAAAAAATAAATGGTTAAGTAGACAGAATTGTCTATTTAATATGTATCTTTGTCCCATGAAACAGAGAGGACAGGCCGTCACTGATAAAATACTAGATACCGCCGGGCGATTATTTTATGCCCAGGGATACAATAATACAGGGATTAATCAGATTATAGAAGAGGCCGATATTGCAAAAGCATCTTTATACAAACATTTTGAAACAAAAACCGATTTATTGGTTGCTTATATTCAGCGCGCGCATGAACGCTGGATCAGCAGGCTTGAAGAGGCAATAAATAATGTCACCGATCCAAAAGAAAAGCTGCTTGCAATGTTTGATCATCATCTTGAACGCCAGGAAGTAAGGCAGTTTGGAGGCTGCCCTTTTATAAAAGCGAATGATGAAGCAGGTACGGATGATCCGCGCGTGCTTGCTGAAATACAGGCTGCAAAACTGCACAGCAAAAAATTCATAAAAGAGCTTGTAGCAAAATCAGAACATAAAAAAATAATGACAGACGAAGAATTGTCAGAAACAATTTATGTGATGCTGGAAGGCTCAATCGTTACAGCTTCCGTTTTTAAAAGCCCCGACGCGATACAGTCTGCGAAAAAAATCATTAAAAAACTGATGTAAATGAAAGAAATTACAAATAAATGGCTGGAGCTGATCATTGTATTATCAGCACCTTTACTTTCTGTTATTGATGTATTTATCATTAACGTAGCAATCCCGACAATCAAGAAAGGCGTTCATGCCACAGACGCCGAGATGCAGCTTGTTATCGCCGGATACCTTCTAGGATACGCTGCTTTTTTAATAACCGGAGGCCGCGCGGGAGATCATTTCGGAAGGAAGAAAGTTTTCTTCTGGGGAATGTTTGCTTTTACCGTTGCTTCCTGCTTATGCGGTCTGTCGCAATCGGCGTTTCAGCTTAATGTCACAAGGTTTTTTCAGGGATTAAGCGCATCGTTTATGGTCCCGCAGACCATAGCTTTTATCCAGGTTCTTTTTACAGACACCAAAGAACGGGCAAAAGCATTCGGGCTGTATGGAATTACCCTGGGGACCGCCGCTGTAATCGGGCAGATATTGGGTGGCTATTTATCAGATACTCATTGGGTTATTGATGGCTGGAGGCTTATTTTCTTTATTAATCTTCCGATCGGCATTGTAACGCTTTGGGCAACAAATAAATACATTACTGAAACGGTAAAACATCAAAGTACAAAATTTGATTATTCGGGGATATTAATTTTAACATTGGCTTTATTCAGCCTTATTTATCCATTAATTCAGGGTCGTGAAGCGGGATGGCCTTTGTGGAGCTTTGGACTGATGATTTTGTCAGTTATTCTTTTTGTATTTTTCATATTTAACCAGAAAATGAAGCTTTCTAAAAATAAAAATCCTTTAATAGACATACGATTATTTACAATAAAATCTTTTAATATAGGCTTGGCTGCCGTGCTGTTTCACTTCATGCTGCATACGGCTTACTTATTGCTGAGCGCGGTTTATCTTCAAAACGGTCTCGGTGTTTCTGCCTTGGATTGCGGCTTATATTTTGTCGTTCCGGGAGTTTTATTTATAGGATCTTCTGTTTTGGCTTCCCGAATGATTATTACATTTGGAAAACGGGTTTTGCAGGTCGGGATTGTTATTCTGGCGATAGCATTTTATTTACAGATGACGCTTTGGAAACCGGGCATCAGTCCGTGGCTCATTATCGGATTAATGGGATTATGGGGATTTGGAAACGGCTTGGTTCTTCCTTCATTATTAAATGTTGCGCTTAAAAATGTTCCTTCACAATATGCGGGTGCAGCGGCAGGAATATATTCAACGTTTCAGCAAACCGCTTCTGCTTTAGGGGTGAGCATCATTGGAGGAGTATTTTTCTATTTCTCGAAATACAATTGGCAGGCCGCATACCATGCCGGTGTTACCGGGTTATTGATTTGTGTAGCGCTCGTCGGTTTGATGTTATATGTACTTCCCGATAAAAAGGAGAATAAAAATCAGGCTTAAACAAATTTTAATTATTAAAGATTTAAATTAATTCTAAATTGAAAAGTTTATACCTATAAAAACGATCAAATTATTACTATTTAATTAAAAAAAGCGCATCATAAAAAAATGAATGCGCTTCTATAATTAAATAAGCTTTAAGCTCCAGATTATTTAAGCTGAGTATTTTCAATCAATAAAGCTGTAGAGCCGCCGCCGCCATTACATAAAGCCGCAATACCGTATTTTGCATTTTTATCCATTAAAGTATAAATCAATGTAGTTAAAATGCGTGCACCTGATGCACCGATCGGGTGCCCGATGGAAACACCGCCGCCATGAATATTTATCTTTTCAAGGTCAAGATTACCGAGCCTCGCATTGATAATGGCAACATTGGCATAGGCTTCATTTATTTCAAAAAAATCGATGTCCGATGTCTCGAGATTTGCTTTTGCAAGCACTTTTTGAATGGCAAGAATAGGAGAGGTCGTAAACCATTCTGGGGCCTGTGCCGCATCTGCATAAGCGATTATTTTGGCAAGAGGCTGGATGTTGTATTTTTTGAGGGATTCTTCCGATGCGATAATTAGTGCGGCTGCACCGTCATTTAAATTGGAAGCATTGGCGGCAGTTATTGATCCGTCTTCTTCGAAAATAGGCTTAAGGTTCGGAACTTTTTCTTCTTTTAATTTATCAATATCCTCATCTTTTGTAATTCCGTTTACAGCAACTATTTCGCGGTCAAAAAATCCGGATTCATGTGCTGCTTTAGCTTTATTATAAGAAGAAATTGCATATTCATCCTGCTCGGCTCGGGTAATTCCGTATTTTTTGTTAACAAGTTCGGCAGCAGATCCCATATGGAAATTATTGTAAGGATCCCACAAACCGTCTTTTATCATTCCGTCGATCAATAATCCGTTTCCTGATTTGTTGCCTTTACGGTGATTTTCTATGTAAAAAGGAGCGTTTGACATACTTTCCATCCCGCCGGCAATAACAAAATCAAACTGGTTCGCGTCAATCGACTGGGCTGCGAATACAACAGATTTCAATCCTGATGAGCAGACTTTATTGATGGTCGTGGCATCCACCTCATCCGGAATTCCCGCAAATTTTGAAGCCTGCCTTGCGGGGGACTGGCCAATGTTTGCAGAAAGCACATTTCCCAATATAACCTCATTAATGGCTGTTTTAGGAATGGCTGCCTGCTCAATGGCCGCTTCTATGGCTATAGCGCCCAGCTTTGGCGCCGAATAATGGGAAAGTGAACCCAGAAAACCTCCTACAGGAGTTCTTTTTGCTGCTACAATATACATGATTTACTTTTTTTTGGTATTGATAATTTATTTGTGAAAAGATACGCAAATTTATAAATTTGGTAGCAAATTGCTACTACTTTTTTTAGTAAATTTGTATCAGTAATTTTAATTAAGTTATAAGATTAACTTCTTTTAATTTGATAAATGTGAATAAAATCAATGCGTTATGGAAAAATCTGTTATGAGATCAGATTGCCCGATTAGCTGTACTCTTGATGTGTTGGGTGACAAATGGAGCCTGCTAATTATGCGGGATCTCCTGTTTTTTAATATAAATTCGTTTGGCGGATTTCTTGTTTCAGATGAGAAAATTGCGAGAAATATTCTGGCGGACAGATTAAATGATTTAACAGAAAGAAAATTTATTATCAAAGAAGTTTCTCCCGATAACAAGTCAAAATTTTTATATTATCCGACAGAAAAAGCCATAGATCTTGTTCCTTTATTATTGCAATTGGCTGCCTGGAGCGAGAAACATACCTCTTCCTGCAGACCTAAAAGTGAAGTTGCAGCATTCAGAAACAGCAAAGGGAAAGCAATGAAAGAGCTGAAAATGCGGGTTAAAATGTTGTAAGTTTAAGCGTTGATTTTTAACTAGCTAATAAATTAATTTGCTTGATTTCGAAAAAAGTTTTACAATACCAAGTTTGTTTTAAAGGTTAAAAAAAATTAATAATGCAAAAGATAAATTCTTCAAATCCAATATCAGATATAAATACTTTTAACATTGATAATTTTCATGAATTATGTAAACCCTTTCAGCCATTAGGTTCTATGATGCTTTAACATTATTACCTGTCTGGCGCAACAAAAAATCAGTTAAACTTTAGTTATATTTTAATGTACCATACAGTCAATTTTTAAATAAAATAAAGTAAAATAATATAAACTGAATTACCATATATCACATTATAGTAAATTAACTTTTGGTACATTAAAATATATAACTTAAAAATTTTAATTCAGATCTCTGAATGACATAAATTATTTCTGGTCATAAGGAATATACTGATCCCATTTCCATGGGGTAAAAGTATCGCCAATACCGTATTCGAGCAGATATTTGAAGATTCCTTCCGCATGTTCACTATTAGACATTATCACCATACCAATACCTTTATCCGGGAAAATAATGCCATAATGATGAAACCCGTCACCGCCTCCTTCTTTAAAAGCCGCCCAGCCATAGGGCGATTTCAACAGTCCCCATCCTAATCCGTAAGACAGCTGAATAGTATCATTATAATCTCCGTCAACGGTAGCTCCGGGCCCGAATTGATTTTTAGATCTTATTCGGACCTGGGGTGAAAATATTTCTTTATATGAGCTGTTTTTTAGGATTTTTTTATTCAATACAGCGGTAATAAACCGGTTGTAATCTTCAAATGTTGTCTCTAATGTTCCTGCACCGCGTGGTGCATTATCTTTATCTTTTGGATAAATTTTTCCGTCCTTGTCATGCCCGTTGGCAAAATCCGCTTCAAAGGCCGTCTGCCATCGGTAGCTTGATGAAAACATCTGCAATGGCTTGAAAATTTTTTCCTGCGCAAGGTCTTCAAGTGATCTTCCCGTAATTTTTTCCAGAACAACCTGAAGATAAGTGAGCCCTTCCCCGGAATAGCTGTAACGAGTACCGGGCTCGTATTTAATGCGAAGCTTTTCATCAGGTTCAAACCATCTCCAGTTAGGAAATCCTGCAGTATGGCTCAGGCACATGCGGGCGGTAATTTTTTTATACCGAGGATCATCCTTGAGTGGGGTAAAATCTTCATGCCATACTTTATGAGGATATTCATAAATTGGTTTCGGAAGATATTCCTGTAAGGGTTTGTCGAGGCTAATGACATTCTCTTCAACAAGTTTCATGACAAGAACAGCAAATATGGCTTTGCTTAAAGAGGCTCCGTACATATTGGTTGTTATCTGCAAAGGCTTACCCGTTTTATTATTGGATGTCCCGAAAGCGCGTTGATAAACAGGGTTCCTTTGGTTAAAAACTGCAATTTCAAGGCCGGTGACTTTGGCTTTAGCCATAAGCGTATCGACTTTTTGCGTGAGTTCTTCTTCAGTAATGATTGTACCGTCCAGCCGTTTAATGACCGACTGCCCAAAGCTCAGTGAGCTGAATATTAATAGTGTGATTAATAAAATAGGTGTTTTCATGTAAAAAAAATATTTTTTGTTAAAAGTTTATAATTAATGGTCAAAATCAGCTTGTAGGACAAATTTTGAAAAAAATAAATATTGAATATACAATATGATAAATAATAACAATCTAAATTTAGGGAAATAATCACCTTTGGCTTTATTGTAAAAGCCATGAAAGTTACGCCGAATGCGCAGGTGATATTTAGTTAAATATTTTAATATCACAAAGTTAAAATTTTTCTGCTTTTGTGTTGAAAAAGATAAGAAAATTTATTTTAAAAGTATTTTGATAAGGAAACCATCTCTTGATCTGGCCTGCAGAAAATGAAATAATAGAGCAAACCGGACTGATGAAAGTTTTCAGGTCCGGCCTTTAATTATTAACCACTAAAGGTTTATAATATTCAATTGGATATATAATTTAAATATAATTAGCCGTTTGTAAGCTTTTTAAGAATAGCCCATTGTTTTAAGGTGGTACGCGCTTCAGCGGCGGGATAGCCAAGATAGGTTTTGCCTGCAGGGACATCGCCCACAACGCCAGAGCCAGCACCAATAATAGCACCATCACCAATCGTGGTGTGATCTTTAATGGAAGCACTTCCGCCGATAATAACACCATTACCCAAAGTAACGCTGCCCGCAAGGCCGCTGTTACCCGCCATTATACAAAATTTGCCCAATACACTGTTATGGCCTATTTGCACAAGATTATCAATCTTGCACCCGTCGCCGATAATGGTAGAGCTGAATTTACCACGGTCTACACACGCTCCGGCACCAATTTCTACCCAGTCACCAATGATAACATTGCCAATTTGCGGGATTTTTGCCAATCCTCTCTCAGGACAAGGCCTGAAGCCAAAGCCATCGGCACCGATAGTTGCGTTGGGATGCAAGATCGTATGATTTCCAATATGGCAGTTTTCCCGAATAACGACGCCGCTCCAAATGGTGCTGTTTTTACCTATCGTGCTGTTATCTAGGATTGTAGCATTAGGATAAATTGTTACATTATCGCTTATTTTCACATTCGGGCCGATGTATGTGCCTGCACCAATGCGGGTTCCGGCTCCGATCACAGCGGTAAGGTGTACTGAGGCAGACGGGTGGATTTCCGTGTCAAACTGTGGATGAAGGGGCGCAAACAATTCCAGTATCTGAGACATGGCAAGGTCTGCATTATTTACTTTTATAAATGCCCTGTTTTCGCCCGGCTCAATAGATATATCGTTATTAACAACAGCTACTGATGCTTTGCTACCCGCCCAAAGCTTTTCGTACTTTTTATTGCCTATGAATGTAATTTGATGATTTCCGGCGAGCTCTATCTGCTCCGGTGAGGAAACAGAATGCGAGGTGCTGCCTACGATAAAGCCCTTTAATAACGTATTGATTTCTAATGCTGAAAATGATTTCATAAGTTGTTGATTTTTTACGATCCGTGCAGTAATCAATTGTTATTTGTGTAAGGAATTACCGTAAACTAAAACAGGAGCGTTAATAGGATTAAATTGTTAGTGTATAGAGAGTAAATATTTTAACAAACGCTAAAAAAGGAAAATTATTTTAATTAATAATCATTTTTATTGTTAAGTTTTTAATACGTAAACCAAATAAACAAAAAATGACGACTGATGTGGCAAAATAATTATCAATAATTTAATCAAAAACTGCAGGAAAAGCAATGATAAGAAGCCCTCTTTTTTTCTCATCATGATGTATAAAAAAGTTTGGGAACAATTTTTAAGAGGGCTTCGAAATCAATAATTTTATCTTCATCTCATTCTAAAACATTGTTGAGCAAAATTATTCTTTCTTTTTATTCGGCACAACCAAAAGTTATAGAAAGAATTCCAGATGGGCATAGAATAATTTCGATATTCATGACTGAATATAAGCTGTTGTACAAAAAGCATAGATCATTATCAGAACATTATATTTAAAATAATGATCTTCTGGCTTATATACAATTAATTCAGGGAAAGGATTTCAGGATCATTATTACATCCCATAAACTTTTCCTGATGCAGATGATATGTAAATTCTCCCGCAAGTGGGATAAAATAAAGTGTACTGCTGTTAAAATTTCATTGTAATGAGCTGATATATAGAAAATAAACAGGATGGAGCAGGATGCTCATATTTGTGTTTGTAGGTAGATTGGTTAACACAAAATTAATACTTATGAAAAATAGAACTTTACTATTTAAGCACGCTCTTAAATCTTTATTGTTTTGTGGATTAACATTATCCACTGTAGATTTGAATGCTCAGACATTGGCATTTCCGGAAGCTACCGGCTTTGGCAGATATACTACAGGAGCAAGGGGAGCGGTAAATCCTCAAATTTATTTAGTAACCAATTTGAATGATAGTGGTCCGGGTTCCTTCCGTGATGCGGTGAGCCAGCCTGGTAGATTTGTCATCTTTAAGGTAGGAGGTATCGTTAATTTACAGTCTGTTGTTGCGGTAGCTGCCAATACTACGATTGCGGGGCAGACCGCTCCTGGGGAAGGGATTGTATTTTTGGGGCCGAGGGTATCATTTACAGGGGCCAATAATACGATTGCGAGGTATCTTCGCCTTCGCTATGGCGGAACTTCTCAAAATCAGGATGCATCAGGGATCGCCAATGGCGCCAATATTATTTTAGACCACATGACTTTTACCTGGGGTACAGACGAAGTTTTTTCGGTGAACTGGGATGGTAATGGGACAAGCCCCGATAATATAACGATCCAGAATTCTATTATAGGACAGGGAATGCACCGCCATAATCACTCTGCAGGAGGATTGATGCAGCCGCCACCGGGTGGTAAAATAAGCCTGATCGGAAATTTATATATCTGTAATAAAACCCGTAATAATAAAATAAAAGGGATTAATGAATTTGTAAACAACGTTGTTTACAATTGGGGTAATTATGGAAATACTTACGGGCACACCCAATCCGGGGAAGCGTACATTATGGGAGGAGATTCGGCAGGAGCTTCCTATGCGAATATCATCAACAATTATTTTATCGGAGGCCCGAATACAAGCACTACAGTTACCACACCTTTTAGCGTGGGAAATGCGAACTTCAATTTATATGGTTCCGGAAATTATTTTGATAATAATAGAAACGGGGTTTTAGACGGCACTTTAGTTCCTCAGAATTTAACAGGATATCCTGTAGGAGATGTGGCAGCAATTATGTCAACTCCGTATGATTATCCGATGAAAAACACAACCGTAACGGCGCAGACTGCATTCGATCATATTATTGCCGGCGCCGGCGCATCGTATCCGAGACGGGATCAGGTAGATCAATTGATGATTTCAGATTTACAGTCGAAAGGAACAACCGCTACTTATGTGTATGTACAAACTGATCTAACGACACAATTTGGTTTTACGAATGGCGGCGCAGGACACGTTTACGGTGCTCCGGCTCCTCTGGATACTGACAATGATGGAATGCCGGATGCATGGGAAACAGCAAACGGACTGAATCCGAATGTTTTTGATGCTTTGGCAGTAAGCACAACACATGTACCATATTTAAATATTGAGGTTTATATTAATAATTTAACCAATACACCTGCACCGGATTTTATTATTCCGCCATCGAATTTGAATTTTACTAATGCCCTCACAGCGGGAGCTACGCCTGCAAGTTCATTAACGGTTAACTGGGATGATAATGCTTCTAATGAAACGAATTATGTAGTAGAACGTTCTACCGACGGTACTACTTTTACAGTTATTGCAACCCTTCCGGCTAATACAACAAGCTATAATGAAGCTGGTTTAGCACCAAACACTCAATATTATTATCGGGTTAAAGCTGTAAATGCAACAGATTCTTCGGTATATACCGCAAATGCGTCTGTCACGACACCGCCAATTCCGGCAGCGCCTACACAGGCAGCTAACCCTACTCCCGCAAATGGTAATGTTAATGTAGAGTTGAACAGCGGGAATTTACTTTTAAAATGGACGGGCAGTTCAAATACAACAACTTATACCGTTTATTTTGGAACGAATCCTCAGAATTTAAGCAATATAGCGACTGTACCTTATTCTGCGACACCATCGTATCAGCTGACCAATTTAAATCCGGCAACGAATTATTATTGGAGAATTGATGCTTCTAATGCTCTCGGCCTTGCAACAGGAAATGTCTGGAATTTCAAAGCGATCACACAAAGTCTCGTAGGAAACTGGCCATTCGCCGAAGCTCCTTCCTCAGGGGAACAGATTGCAGATTTCACATCATTTGCCAATAATGGAATATTAGATGTAGCTTATGATAATGCAAGCGTAAGAGTACCCGGAAAAGAAAATTATGCTCTTGACCTGGCCACCGCGCCAAGCAATATGTATATAGCGAGAATCCCGCATCAGGATCAGATTTTATTTAATACAAATTCTTTTACGGTTTCTTACTGGATGAAAACTCCGGTAAGCATGATACCGGCTTCTTCGTCAACCAGTCTTTATGTATTGTGTAAAGGTTCGTTCACCAAAAATACGGCAACAGGCGCTACCGGTAAACGTTTTAATGTAGAGATCAAAGGCGGTCAGCTCCGATTTGCCATCGATGATGACGTTACAAAAAAGGAAATTACATCCCCAATTGCCAATTATTTTACCAATAACTGGGTACACGTTGTGATTCAGAGAGATGTTGTTACACATAAAATGAGAATTTATACAAACGGCGTTTTAAGCTCTGAAGGAGACGAAACAGCAGTTACCGGTATTGGTGAAGCAAGCGATCTGATCATCGGGAATATTGGTGAGCTTGAGTTTTTATCAACCGCCAATGCGCCGGCTCCTTATAAAGGCGCGTTTGATGAGCTGAAAATGTACAATTATGCATTATCTCCAACGGAAATTGCGGCTTTGTATAACCAGCAAGTATTGGGTAATGCAGAATTCAGCATCAGCAAAAATGTAGGTTTTGTATATCCGAATCCTGTAAAAGATCAGGTTTCCATTAAACTTCCGGAATATAAAAAATCCAGTTTAACAGCGACAATATTCGACATGACGGGAAAAATTATTGTTAAAGAAAAAATTAATGCTAACGGAAACGGAGTTTTTAATTTAAATATTGGCGATAAAAAAGTATCAGGAAATTATATACTTAATGTTTCAGGGGAAAATCTGAACAGTAATTTTAAAATTATTGTTAAATAAAAATAGAGAGCACACTTTAATTCATTCATATTAAAAAGAAATCCTTTCAGCAATTGTCTGAAAGGATTTTTTCTTTACTAATCATAAAAATGGTATTATAATAGCATGAAATTAAGCATGAAAAAGTACACTAAAAAACCATATCCGGTGGAAGATGCCCGTCATTTTCTAGAACCGAGTCCTGCAGTTCTTGTGACCTCTGCGTACAAGGAAGAAAAAAACATCATGACAATGGGCTGGTACACTATCATGGAGTTTACTCCTTCATTAATAGGATGTATGATTTCCAGTGGAAATCACAGTTTTGAGCTTATCAGAAAAAGTAAAGAATGCGTTATCAATCTTCCAACAAAAGAACTGGCAAAAACGGTTGTTGCCATAGGAAATTGTACCGGTTCAGAGATAAATAAATTTGATGCATTCAATTTAGATATAAAAGACGGGGATATTGTAAAAGCACCATTATTAGTGAATTGTTATGCTAATTTTGAATGCCGGCTTTATAATAGCAAACTAGTTAACAGCTACAATTTCTTTATTTTTGAAATTGTAAAAGCCCATGTTGCGTCATCACCCAAATATCCTAAAACAATTCAGTATCGGGGAAACAGTCATTTTGTGGAGTCCGGTAAAAATTTTATTATTCCTTCTTCTAAATGATTATAATTTTCTTTATAATAAAAGGCTGTTTAAATTTAATGAAAAATAATTTTTAAAAGTAAGAAGTTAAGATTTTAAGTGAATTATGCTTAATATTACTTAATCAAATTCAATGTATTGATTTCCTAACTTCTTACTATTGAAGAATAACTGAAGTTTATTAATTTCTAATATTCTGCAAAAGACTCATCCTTATAACACCAAAGCCAGCGTTCACCGGGTTCAGCTGAAATAACAACAGGATGCCCTGTTTTATGTGCATGCTTAGTCATGTGCTGGTTTGGCGAAGAATCGCAGCAAAGGGTTTCTCCGCAGGTTTGACAAGTACGGAGATGCACCCATTGACCGCCGTTTTTGACGCATTCTGAGCATTCGTGCTTTAGAGGAAGCTTTAATTCTTTAATTGCTTCTATGTGCTCGCATATTTTATTTTCCTGTGCCATATATAATTAAAATAATTGTTGATTTTAGTTTTCTGCAAGGTATTTATGCACGAAAGAGATCGCCATAGAACCTTCACCTACCGCTGAAGCCACCCTGTTCATCGCCCCGGAACGCACATCTCCAGCCGCAAAAATCCCGGGAAGGCTTGTTTCAAGTAAAAAAGGATCCCTTTTGAGTTTCCACTGCTTGGTAAATTCTGGATAAGCTGTCAGATCTCTTCCGGTTTCTATAAAGCCTTTCTGATCCCTTTGCACGGCAGTTCCGAGCCAGTCTGTAAAAGGTTTAGCGCCTATAAAAATGTATAAGGCGGCGGCATCTCCGGTTGTGATTTTACCGGTCGGAAGATGTTCAATAATAAGGTTTTCCAGATGGGTATCTCCTTTGGCCTCCCTGATTTCGGTGTCAATTAAAACCTCTATATTAGGCAAATCGGAAATCTGCTGGATCAGATAAGAAGACATCGTATAAGACAGGCTGTCTTTACGGACGATAATATATACTTTGTTTGCAAATTTAGAAAGGTAAACGGCTGATTGACCTGCAGAATTTCCGCCGCCAACGATGTAAACGCTTTTATCTTTACAGGCAGAAGCTTCCGTGATGGCAGCACCGTAATATATTCCTGCACCTGTAAAATCTTCAATACCTTTTGTCTCAAGCTTTCTGTAATCAACACCTGTTGTAATGATTATGGAACGGCAATTAATTTCCTGTCCGTCTCCCAATGTAATGACTTTATAATTGTCAACTTGTTTGATATCAATTACTTCTTTGGGCGATAAAAATTCGGCACCCAGACGACGGGCCTGGCTTATGGCGCGACGCGTGAGATCAGCACCTGTTAATCCCGACGGAAAGCCAAGATAATTTTCAATTCGCGAGCTCGTTCCTGCCTGTCCGCCGGGCGCTTTTCGTTCGATTACCAATGTCCTTAATCCTTCAGAGGCTCCATATACAGCTGCTGCCAATCCTGCGGGTCCGGCGCCGATAATTACGACGTCATACATTTCAGCGGTAATTTCAGGATTTGAGCCTATGCTGTCGGCGAGTGTTGCAACATCGGGGCGTTTCAGAATCATTCCATCTTCAAGGAGCACAACGGGAAGCTGTTCTTTATCCAGTTTATTGATCTCTAAAAGATGCTGTGCTTCAGGATTTTTTTCAATATCGAGCCATAAATACGGGATGAGGTTGCCGGCGAGATAATCTTTAATATTATGTGAAAGAGGAGAGTATTGATAGCCGATAACACGTAACCCTTTAAAATCAGGCTTATAATTGCTTTGCCAGTCGGTCAGCAGATCATCAATTACGGGGTATAATCTGTCTTCTGCGGGATCCCACGGCTTCATCAGATAATAATCCAGCTGTACTTTATTAATGGCATTTATTGCTGCTTCGGTATCGGAGTAAGCGGTAAGAAGAACTCGTTTTGCTTCAGGGTATATTTTTAAAGCTTCTTCAAAAAATTCTATTCCCTGCATTTCGGGCATACGCTGATCGCAGATGAACATTGCTATCGCGCGGGATTCATTTTTAAGCTCGGTAATTCTTTCAAGTGCTTCTTTTGCGGAAGCGGTGCTGATAATTTTATATTGGCTGCTATATTTTACTTTAAGATCTCTGGCAATGGCATTTAATACCTGTTGGTCGTCGTCTATTGAGAAAATAATAGGTTTTTCCATGTTTTTTATTTTACAGATTGTTGATATTATTGCTGTTAATCGGGATGCATACGGTAAAAGTTGTGCTGCCGGGAACCGATTGCACTTTCACAGAACCTTTATGTTTTAAAATGATCCTCTGAACGGTCTCCAATCCCATTCCGGTGCCTTTTCCGACATCTTTGGTGGTGAAAAAAGGATCAAATATATTAGGCTTTATATCCTCGGGGATTCCCGGACCGTTATCATTGATGGTTACTTTTACAAATTCGCGGTCTCTTTCTGTGGTGATGATAATTTTTCCTTTTTGATTGATTTCCATGCTGTCAAGGGCATTATCGATCAGATTGGTCCAGACCTGGTTTAATTGGCCTGTGTAGGCCATGACCTGTGGAAGGTTTTCCTCATATCTCTCATCTACCTCAACATTTCCTTTGCGCAATTTGTAACCCAGAATGCTGAGTGTATTCCGGATGCTGTCGTGAATATCGGAAGACATCTTTTCTGATCCGCGATCCATATGTGTATAGATTTTGATGGATTTTATGAGCTCGGAGATTCTTTTGGATGAAACCTGTATGTCCTGGATCATTTTTTCGGTCACTAAAATATTTAATAACCAATTAAAAATAGGAGATCTGGCATGTACCGGAAGCAAATCTTCAAATGTTTTCAGGTTTTCTAAAGTGAAATTAAAATCCACAAAAACTTCAGCAATTTCTTCTGCGTTATCAATATTTTGAGTTTCCAGCCAGTCGGTAATCAGCTCTTCCTTTTTAGATTTTTCTTTAAGAGTTAATGTTGGCTTATCGGTTGCCGCTAAAATTTTCATTAACTCATCAAGTACGCCATCAATCTGAAAAGCTTCTAAATGCAGGGAAGTGAGTTCTTTAAACAACGCAGGATCTAGTTGCAAATGTTGCCGGAGCGACAGGGAATCACTTACCAGTGCGGCAGCGGGATTGTTAATTTCATGAGCCAGGCCTGCCGCCAGTTTTCCCAGGGCTGCCATTTTATCATTTTGCTGCTGAAGGGCGGTAAATTCACGGACTCTGTTATTCATAATATGCACCAACGCCTGGGTAAGCTCAAAATGATCGCGTATCATGATCCGGATCTCATCAGTATTAAAAGACATGATTTTTACCTTTCCGATGGCTTGGCTGTTTACTCCCGCATTGACGCTTCTTGAATAAGGAAGATATCCGAAAATACTGCCTTTTGCAAGCAATCCGATTTCCCTGTTTTCGTTTCCCTGCTTGATAAAAAGGGCAACGCGGCCGTCAAGAATAAAATGAGGGCCGTCTATTTTATTGTGCTCAATGCTGATAAATTCTCCATCTTCATAATCTACGATCTTACTGTGTTCTTCCAGCCATTGCAGCTGTTTTTCGGGCACTGCAGCCAGGGCATCAAATTGCTGTAAAATCTCTGTATTTTGTACCATAATATATTCCTTCCTTACGCTTTTTAATATTGTGAAAATAGCTTATCCATCATTTTATACTTAAATATATCAAATATATTTCAATATTGATAGTATTTAAAACTTCATAATATTAATAATATGATAATTTATTAATAAAAATTAAAAAATTAAAAAAATTAAAAAATAATTTAAGCTTATGCGCTGAGAAATCTTTCCTCGTACATTTTATCAAAATAATTGCTGAGCTTTACCATTCTGTCTTTGTCGAAAGAATTGATATATTTTAAGAACATCACCTCAGTGCTGTGCCCGGTAGCCTCCATTAAAAGGGGAGTGGGTATTTTTCCGTAAAAGTTGGATGCAAAGCTCCGCCTGCCGATATGGCTTGATATTACCTTCCATTTTTCGATCCTTAAAAGCTTTGTTCTGTGTCCTAATCTTTTTCGCGCATTAATCATTTCTGTAAGTCCTGCTAGTTTGGCTATTTCCTTTATATCTTCATTGTACTGCTGTATGCTTATTTCGTTAGGAAAATTTTTACCGTTTCTGTGGAGGATATTCTGTACAATCGGATGCAGGGGAATTGTTATTTCCTTCTGTGTTTTTTGCTGGACAAAATTGAGGCACTTTTTTTTGTTTATTTCGACGAGCTGCCTTGAGGTGAATTTCATAAAATCAGAAACCCTCTGGCCTGTGTAGCAGCTGATCAGAAGCCATTCTTTGGAGTCTTGGAGTCGATCGGGAACGTTCGTATATTTTATTTTTAATATTTCAGATTCGCTTAAAGTTATGATTTCTTTATTCTGTTTTTCTCTTCGGATTTCAAGTTCCCTGACGCGTGTTTTAATTCCTCTTCTTTCTACAAAATTTAAGATTGTTTTTACAAAATGAATCGTTCTGTAGATTGTATTTTCGCTATAATCTTCCTGTTTTCCAAATATTAAAAAATCTCTGATAAATTCTGAGCTGATGTGCTCAACATATAATCTTTCCGATACATGCCCTTCAAATCTTTGTATTAAATTAAAGAAAACCTTATATCTTTTATAAGTAGAATTGCAGATTATTTCCTTCTTTATATGAATGTACTGCTCCATAAAGTGCAGTAATGTCATCTCCGGATAAAAAGTATCTTTTTGCAGACATACATTTTTTACTTTTTTTGAAAACTGTCTCTGGCTGATCGTTTTTTCTTTGTTTTTTATCTGGCCGTAATACTCGCTAAGCTCTATTTTCAGGAGATTTATTTTGTTATTAAGGTTTTTATATTTTTTAAGGTATATATTTTTTGGGCGTTGTTTTTCATGATCCCATTCCTCTTCTGAGATGCGTAAAGGCATATGGGCAACAAAATTGCTGAAGCCTGATTCATCGGTAAGTTTTAGATTGATATTTCTTGCAGTTCCATTTTTGGAAAGAAAAAACTGAATTGTCATTGTTGGATTTTTAAACGCTTATTATCCAACGAATTTAAGGCAAAAAAAGTAGTCCTACATAGACTACTATTTAATGCAAATGTAAATAAATTAAATCTAAAAACAAATACATTATAATTAATTATTATCCAAATATATAGATTAATGAGAGATGATAGATTTTAAAGATTATGAATAAAGCATGCAGAGCTGATTTGTAATGCAATAAAGCAATTTTTTTTCAGGGTATTCAGATATTTAAATAGTTAAAATTAAAAGTAGTCTATGTAGGACTATGTTTTGATTAAATATGATAATTAATTATTTAAAAACGATTAAAAATTTTTATCAAAAATCCGAAAACCATGAAAAAAAATAAATTTAACATGACGCAGTTAATTACGTTGCTCATTGCCATCGTGATTATTTCAAATACCGCATACATCATCCGTAGTTCAGAGAAGGCAAATAAAGAATATAACCTATGTTTTGCTGATGCTGCCGGGCCTAAAACCGTACAAAAAAATAATGCCGATAAAGATAAGCCGAAAGACAGCCTACAAGCAGACCGGTCAAAAAAAGCAAAGGTTATAGCATTAGAAAACAGCGCTGAAAATCAGCATCTTCCAGTTCCTGAAAAAGAAGTATATACCGCTGAAATCGATAATTATGTCCCTCTGCTACTTATGATTGCAATTGCCCTTATTTTTTATTACAGCAGATCCAAAAACAAATCGAGCCATTAATGATCGAGCGGAATATGGTAAAACTAAATAACAGAAAGTATGTGAAGCTGTTTTTGTATGCTGTTTTGCTGTTATCCGGTTTTGATGTATTAATGATCATCGGCTGCCTCACCTTATCCTTCCAATACAAAATAATGATGCTGGCTGCGGGAATTGTCCTTTTGTGCGGGTTTTTAATTGCTCTTTCAGCAATCCGTGCAATTGAATTTGAAATCTCAAGGGAAATAATAAGTATAAAATGTTATCATCCTTTTCAGAAATTCTGGCAGGGCACATTGATCGAATTTCCGGCTGTAACGCTTCAGGGATTCTCGATTACAGGATCAATGCTGATGTTGTCTATAAATAAAGAAGAGGGCGGGCCAGCCGATATTTCTGTTTATTTACAGGGCATAACACGCGGACAGCTTAAAAAACTACGAAACAGCTTAGAGCAAATAATTAAATATTCTTAAGATACCAATGAAAGTAAACTTTAAAGATGTACATATAGGAGAAATTATCTATACGCGGGTGATGGAAAAAGACATTCATATTGACCGGATCTGCAGCTTCATGAAGCAGGAGGAAGAAGATATAGAAAAAATGTATGCTTCAAAAAGCCTTGATACAGATATTCTTTTGCGATGGAGCAAGCTTTTAGAGTATGATTTCTTCCGTTTTTTTTCCCAGCATCTTATTCTGTACGCACCGCCGTCGAGCGTGAATTACAATAAAACAATAAAATCAGTCTTACCGGAATTCCGTAAAAACCTTTATACGAAAGAAGTGATCGATTTTATTCTGGATCTTATTGAAAAAAAAGAAAAATCAAAGGTGGAAGTTATGAATCAATACAGGATTCCCAAATCTACCCTCCACAGATGGATCGTTAAGTATAAAAAATAATAAGTGAATCATCAATTTTAAAGAAAAATGAACTTAGAAAGTAAACAGCCTGATTACAAAAGAATTTATTCTGATATATTAGATAAAATGTTTCCTGATAAAAAGGAACAGTGCCGGGATATACTGAATAAGAAAAATATCTCTCATCTCGATGTGATACAGATCAATACGATGATATTCGGAACCGTTTCCTCTGATATTTCAGATTTTAATCAAAAGCACAGATTTTATAATAAATCTACTATTTTGCAGATTTTAGATTATCAGAAAAAAAACAGACTCAATAACAGCCAGCTTGCAAGGCATTTTAAATTAAGCAGAAATACAGTTACAAAATGGAAAAAAAGATTTATCGTGTGAAATGCTATATGAAATATATATCGTTTAATAGCGATAAGAGGCACCAATGAAATAGTGTTTTCCTGCTTCATTCTGTATTCCGTAATTAAGGCCGGCGTCGAGTTTAAAGTCCTTAATTACATCCACCTGCACCGCTGCATTGATAAAATTAGATAATTGGTGGGCCTTAAAATCATATGTATAATAAGTTTCTACGATACCGTCGACCCCTTTTACAATGGGATGGCTGAGAGTAAGAGACTGCAGAAATTCTGTGTGCATGGCCTGCTCATCTTTATCCTTTAACCTGTCTGCTTCCACCTGAAGCCCCAGAGTCCATTCTCCGGGTAATTTATAGAGCATGGGCACAATCAGTCCACCTTCAAAACGGCTGTCATCCTCAAATTTTGAAGTCGGGAACTTTATATAGGGCAATAATGCCAAAACAAAATTACCATGATCATTGCCGATTAAGTTTTGCTTAATTCTCAGGTTTATATCACCAAAACCGCTTTGAGTTGTCACGGCTCCTGAGCTCAATTCTTTCTCTTTTTGCCTTCCAAATGTCTGGAAACCAATCTGTATGGCGGTTGTACGGGTAATTCCAATCTTAAGATTAGCCTGGTTTACCAATAAGGTATTGGTTTGCTTTGATTCAGATTTTTCGTGAATGATCCTTATTATATCTGTTTCATACTGAAAATGTCCCGCATCCACGGTATAAGGAGACTCGGTGACATCCGGCCGGTCTGTTTCCATTTCTCTCATGAGTGCTCTCGGAACAGGATTAAATAATGTATAATTCTGATCTTGAGCTTGTTGTCCGGAACATACAAAAGGAAAGGAGATAAAGCAAAAGGCAGCAATAAAGAAATTATTATTTATAGTCATTATTATTAGTTTATTATTGTTAAATCAGGATCCAGTGAAAACCTGTTCGGCATTTTCCTGATTTTCTTAAGCTAAAATAAAGCCAAATTATTCTAATATTCCTGCATTATTAAAATTAATAACTGCAAATCTTTAAATAAAATAAAAAGATACCACAAAACTCACGATTTAATGATTTAAATAATTGACTGGCACAAAATTTGAAATTTAAAATATACCATCACATAAATATATTTTATTTTGAAATTTACACAATTACCTTCCACTGCCCCGGAAGGTAATTTTTTGTGATAGAGGGTAATTCTCAAAATGTGTCAGATTTCAGATTAATTATTAAAACTTAAAATTACGGTGCATTTATTTCTCAATTCCAATAACCTTTAAAGCATTGGATGTAAGATATATATCATCAAGATGAGTAAATGCTTCAATATCCTTAAATAAGGGACACATCAAGTCATTTTTGTTGAAGGACAATTCAATAGAAGGATTGTATGATGCAACAATCCTAACGCGGGAGTAGCCATTATAATCCAACTTAAAACCTTCAAAAAGACAATTTTTTTCTGCCTTTTGATATATTTTGTATTCATTAAATCCAACACCATTATTTTCTTTTCCGTCGTTATGCTCGAGCGTTTTCCAGATTGGATAATTTTTGGGTTCTTTGAGAACATTTCCCTGCGGATCTACGGGGACAAACATACCGAGAGTTAAAGGTTGTTTCAGGAAATTAGCATAATTATTCATCAAACGCAATGTTTGAAGATCAGCATATCCTTCATTTGAATAGTATTCAATAACAAAAGTTGTCATCGGAATCAGCTTGTGAAACCTTTCAGTCGGCATAAACAGTATTTTTTTTGAAATTAAATATAATATTTTTATTTATTTTACCACTGTCAATTTGCTGCTTTTTAATTTTTTATTAGATTCTGACCGGTTTTGCTGAAAAAAAACGGTTTCTGTTGGGCAATTATCTTGAAAAACATTATTCTGTCGGCATGTGCAAAATCCGAAAAACAGTAGATCAATCAAAGTTCTGTCGTTTTTTTCTGAAACATTGTATTTCAACATCCAGAATCCCGAGAAGTTATACAAAAAGAAAAAGCCTGCACTTTTTAAAAAATGCAGGCTTTAAGCTTTAATGCGATTTGAAGAAATTCTCTTCCGTATTCAGCGGAGAGTGAGGGATTCGAACCCCCGGACCTATTACAGTCAACAGTTTTCAAGACTGCCGCAATCGACCACTCTGCCAACTCTCCTGAGCTCGACCTTACCGTCGTTTTCAGTGGTGCAAATATAGAAAGATTTTCATTGGTGCCAAAATATTTTTAATAGAAATTGTAGTAAAACATAATAATTCCCTTAAAATCAGGTTGATTATTTTTTACAACATAGGTAATTACAGTCAGAAAGTGATCTTTTAATGCAATTAAATAAAATTATAATTCATTATGGTTAAAATTAGCCTGCCAGTAATTCCATCAGCATTAATAAAGAAATTAGCTTTTTGGAAGACTGATAATCGGGATTCAGCTGTTCGCGGATTTCACCTAAAGCCTTACTTAATTTGTTGCTCACGGTTTTATTGCTCAGTCCTAAAGCTTCAGCAGTTTCATCAACAGACATATTTTTCCGGATTCTCATGTCATAAACCTTTTGTTCGGTAACCGGAAGCTGAGAAACCACCTCATCGATCATGATAAATAAGGCCGAAATATCATTTTCTTCAAGAATTTCAAAATATTCCGTATCCGTTATTTCAATCGGGAAATCAGATTCATCAATGCTTACCGTGGGCGGAATTTTTTTGTAGCTGTTGTAATAATCAATAATTCTATAGTGAAGGTAGCGCAGTAAATAGCCTTTTGCACTTTCTGATTCATCGGTCTGGATCACGGCTGTGTCCTCAAGTATTTTTACCCAAAGATTCTGCAGGAGCTCTTCCGAAATCTCCTTATCCCGGGTTCTGACGAAAACAAAACGGTACAGACTGTCCAAATACCGTTCGTACAACAGCATAAAAGAAGGTCTGTCACCTGATTTTATTTTCTTTATTAAAGTATGGTCTGTCGGGTTCATAATTACACGACAAAATTACCTAATGCAAAATTAACTTTTTGTGAACTTTAGCAAATCCAACATTAATTATTTCTGAAAAACTCCTTTATAATATCAAGCAAATGTTGAGAAAGCATTAAGAATCATCTAAAACTGTTAACAAGTTGGCCTTAATGTTAATCCAATATTAAAAGCGGGCTGGGGAAGTTTTCCATTTTCACAGTTTTACAGATAGTAATACTTGTGAATTGACAATTTATGAAGAGTCTTAAATATAAAAATGCTGAAGCTTTTGTTTTCAGGCTTTGGCAAAGAGAAGTTTCTGGAGAAACGATTTCCCAGAAAGAAACTGAAGTGTTGGAAAAATGGAAAGCTCATGTTGAAAATGACCTGGATAAAAATCATATTAAAGAATCGAGGGAAAGAATTTTATTCGCTTTGGAGCCTTATTTTGTAGAGTCTACAATTGTTAATCATAAAATTAGCTTTAAAAAATATATCTATCAGGCTGCGGCGGTCATCATTCTGTTATTATCATTAGGTGGAATTTTCACTTATCAGACTTTCTTTAAGTCGGATGTGTATGTTGCAGATTTAGGGAATAAAAAAATCCATTTGGCTGACGGCTCATTGGTGAACTTATTTCCGGGTGCCGAGCTTACGGTAGAAAAATCTTTTCCCGCAGACACGAGGGTGGTGGCTTTAAAAGGAGATGCAATATTTTCCGTGGCAAAATCAAAAAAGCATCCGTTTATTGTTAATGCCGAGGGTTTCAGCACGAAAGTATTAGGAACAGTTTTTAAAATCTCACAATCAGGAAATGATAAGGCGGTTGATCTTTATGAAGGTAAAGTTGCTGTTTCCTCAGCCGGAGTTCCTGTGTTTTTTCTTAAACCTCATCAGAAATGGACCAATTTCGGAGTTCCTAGAACGGCTGCAGTTATTTCTTTTTCAACTGAGAAAAATTCAGGGAAGAAAGTTTCCGCTTTGTTGTCTTTAAGCTTTAATGATGTCTCTTTAAAAGAAGTAGTTGAGATTTTACAGAAAAATCACGACATCAATATCAGATATCCTAAAGAAGTTTCAGATAAAAAAATCACGGCAGACTTTACAGGTGGAACTACCGATGAAAATATAGAAGCACTGGCATTTATACTAGGCCTGGAAGTGGAAAAAGACAACCGTACGTATATTCTGAAAAAATAAAAATCCGCAAAATATTATATCAAAAAACAAATAACTAGAAAAATTTTAATTAAAAAAAGAGGATGAAAAGTTTGAAATGTAGTTTTACAATCGCGGCGATGTTTTTTACTGTAACAGCAGTGGAGGCGCAGGAATTAGTACAAAAAGTATCATTTTCTGTTCCGGCAAGCAAGCCGTTGATTGAAGTTTTGGAAGAATTTGCCACAAAAACAGGCACAAGGCTCGCCTATTCTAAAGCGGATATTAAAGAATTAAAAGTAAAAGGCATAAAATGTGAAAATGTTCCCGTAAGCACTTGCCTGAAAGACATTACAGAAGGTCTTCCTGTGGTTTTTCGTTTGCGCGGAGATCTTATTTCAATAAAATATGAAGGGTCCAATGTTTCTGTCATGGGAAACGGGCGAATTTCCGGAAAAATCGTTGACGAAGTGGGAAATCCCGTAGTTGGCGCAGAAATAACGGTAGCCGGAAAAACCATTACGACAGATAATAATGGTGATTTTGCAGTTGATTTGCCTTCCGGAATTTATACGCTTTCGGTTAAAGCACCAAAATTCAACACATTAAGAGTAGAAAAATTGTCGGTAAGCAATAACGAAACAAATAATGTTTCATTTGCGATGAAGCCGATTTCAGATAAAATAACAGACATCAAAGAAGTGGTCATTACGGGAGTTCGTAAAGCTGATACCCAGGCCGGATTACTCGCTCTGCAGAAAAAAGCCGCGCAAATGAGTGACGGTATTTCTGCCGAACAAATCTCCAAAACACCCGACAGCGACGTTGGAGGAACCCTGAAAAGAGTGACAGGAATTACAACCATTGATAATAAATATGTGGTGGTGCGTTCGATGGGAGAGCGTTGGAATACCGCAGCAATGGACGGAATCAGCCTTCCAAGCACGGAAGCGTACAACCAGAATTTCTCATTTGATATTATTCCTACCGCAATGGTGGAAAGCGTGATCGTAAGCAAAACTGCTACACCGGACATGAATGCCAGCTTTGCGGGAGGTTATGTTGAGGTAAAAACGAAAGATATTCCCAATGAAAATTTTACGACGGTAACTGTCGGGACTTCTTATAATGATATTTCGACTTTTAAAGAATTCCTGACCCGTCAGCGCGGAAAATATGATTATTTCGGATATGATGACGGAACAAGAGATTTCCCAAAAGGTCTTGGAGCAATGAATTGGGAGAATCCTCTGTTTTTTGAGCAGTCGAAACAGTTTGTGAATGATAATTTTACCAATTATGCCACAAAAGCAGATTTAGGCTCAAATATGCAGCTGGCTTTTGGAAGGACTTTTCAGCTTAAAAATAACAATAAATGGGGGTTAGCCGGAGCTTTAACCATAAGAAACGAACAGAATAAATTAGATATCGACCATACAGGAAGGGGAAACTGGCTGGATACCACCCAACTTATTAATGATTGGCAGACAACCGGTGAAGCACCCGTGAAATTTTACAATTTTAAAAATCAGGGAGCTTCTTACACTTATAACTCAACTTTGGCGGGAATGTTGAACTTCGGATTGCAATTGGGAAAAAACAGACTCTCTTTCCGGAATTCTTACACCCACATTTATGATAATACCTTAACAAGAATTACAGGCTGGAATGAATATACAGGTGGAAGCGGGTTGCCGAGCAACGCAGAATTGGCTTACAATTATTTTTACAACGGAGTTATCCCAAATAATGATCCTTCACAAATCAAATCTTTAGACAGACCTTATACAGATAATACGGATTATCCTATTTATCAGACCCTTTTGCAAAATAAGCTGGAAGGAAACCACAAAATAGGAAACGCAGATATCGATTGGTTTTTTGCGCGCACAGGAGTTTCATCCGACACCAAAGATTATACGATGCATCCTACACTTTATAATTTTATCGGAAACGAAATCCAGGCCTATCATCAGATATATAATTCATCGAGTGATTTTGCAAGAGGTTATATCGAAAACAGGCAGACAGATTACAACTACGGAGCATCATTTAAATGGAATATCAATGGTGAAAATTTTAAAAATGATATAAAAGTAGGGTATGCCGGTGCCTCAAAGACTAACACGAATGTACAGCAGAAATTTTTGCTGAGAGTGGATGAAAAGACAACCGGAAATAATATACTGACATTGGATGGAGCGCTTGCTGACTGGTTCGATGGTTCACATTACGTACCCGGCGGAATCGGATGGCAGACAAGACCGCTTTAT
Organism: Chryseobacterium soldanellicola; assembly: GCF_900100115.1. Lineage (GTDB taxonomy): Bacteria > Bacteroidota > Bacteroidia > Flavobacteriales > Weeksellaceae > Chryseobacterium > Chryseobacterium soldanellicola. The sequence continues at coordinate 30,559 of NZ_FNKL01000001.1, read as the reverse complement.
GAAAATGAAAAATATGAAGGCGAGGTCGATCAGCATGTCGGATATGTTATGTTTGATAATCGTTGGAAAAGTAAATTCAGGATAGTCTGGGGATTGAGGGCAGAATATTTTAAATATAAGCTGATTTCCCAGCAAACAGATCCCAGCGACCCGCAGAATGTTAATAAAGTGCCAGTTGAAGATAAACCCTGGCAGTTTATGCCTTCCGCCAACTTTACGTACAGTCCGACCAGCAAAATCAATGTAAGACTGGCGTATAGCAAAACCGTAATCCGCCCTCAGTTTAATGAAAGAACAGGGTTGCCTTATTTTGATCCGGTAGCGAACGGATTGATATACAATACGGAAATGGTGTCATCTATAGTCAATAATTATGATTTTAAATTTGAATGGTTTCCGGGGTTAGGTGAAATTTTTTCAGCGGGGTTATACTATAAAAATATCGACCGGCCGATTGAGCGTGAAGGATTTATTTCAAATGAAGGAAACTTATTCCTTTATAATGGAAATTCAAAAAATGCAAAACTGAAAGGGTTTGAAGCAGAAGTAAGGAAAAATTTAGGCTTCATTGCAATAGATTCTTTCCTTGAAAAGCTTTTTATAAGCGGAAATTTTACCTACAACGATACCAAAGTCATTTCTTTTAAAAACAGAGAAAAAACAACCGACGCGGACGAAACCTATGAAGTCGACAGACCCCTTTACGGGCAGACTCCTTATGCTTATAATGTAGGATTAATATATGACGGAGCACGTTTAGGGGCAAGCTTTTTATACAATGCCAAAGGCGATCAGTACATCACAGTAGGATATGCCTACAACGGAGAAGAAATACAGCGTGCTTACGCAGTGGCAGATGCCCAGATATCCTATAAATTATTAAGAGATAAGAATTTAGAAGTAAAATTCAATGTCAGAAACCTTTTTAACAGGGTGAAAGAATATTATAACAATTTTAATTCTTATTCAGTGGCGAAAGGTGGCGGTGCTTCACAGACAGACAGGGAAATGTGGGAGCTTTTGCCCGGCGCTACCGATAAATACGACAAGAATATTGATAAGATCTTGTTTCGTGCCTACAGCGGAAGAATATTTGGCTTAAGTGTGAATTATACATTTTAAACCATTAAAAAAATAGAAGAAAAGAGCTCATGCAACGTACAGGCTTCGGTAACCTGAAGATGAATCAGAATGAATACTGCTGGTGCGCAACAACAGTAAGATTCAGATAAAAAAAACCGGAAAACTTCGCAATATGTCACCTCATGTATTGCAGAAGCTTAAAAAAAATTAACCAAATCGCAGGAATACAGAGGTGGGTATTTCTAATATAAAAAACATCGGGCCCGAAACATAAACAACCGGTCTGATCACAAAAATTTATAACAATGAAAAAATTAACTCTAATTGCAGCAGCTGCTTTATCACTTACAGCTTGTCAACATGATTCATTAGCAGATTCTTCATCTCCATTTGGTATGCAATCAGCTTCTGCTGAGTATATCACGGCTTCAGCTCTTCCTGTAACTACGGTTAGCGGTGCGATCACTTCTAACACGACTTGGAGCGGAGTTGTAGAAATTGATGGTATTGTAACTGTTAAAAACGGGGCTACATTAACTATACAGCCGGGAACATTCATTAAAGCTAAACCTAATGCTATCGGAGAAGGTTCAGGAATCCTGGTAATCACAAAAACAGGTCATATTAATGCTACCGGTACAGAATCTCAGCCAATTGTCTTCACAAGCTACAGATTGTTGGACGGAAACGAAGATACAACTGCAGTTCCCGGAGATTTCGGTGGGGTAGTTTTATTAGGAGATGCTCCGACAAACGTACCTACAACAACTACAATCGAAGGTTTAACAGGTGTTGATTATCAATTTGGTGGTTCAAATGCTTCTCATAATGCAGGAACAATGAAATATGTTCGTATCGAGTTTGCAGGTTACGATTTCGTAGGGGCTAACTCTGGTAACGAGGTGAATGCGTTATCTTTAGGAGGTGTTGGAAATGGTACTACTTTAGATCATATCCAGGTTTCTTACGGTCAGGACGATTCTTTCGAATTCTTCGGAGGTACTGTAAATGCTACTAATTTAGTATCTTTTGCAGCAGAAGATGATAACTTCGACTTTGACAATGGTTATACAGGAACTATCACTTGTGCATTGGCTTTGGCAGATGCTAATTCTTCTCACACTATAAGTGGTGGAGTTTCTGATACGAATGGGATCGAGTTGGATAACAACGCAACGGGTACAGCTACTACGTTGCTTACACACCCTGTTATTAATAACCTTACAATCGTAGGAACAAGTACAAATGTGGTTTCTCCGATCTCAGGAGTAGGATCAGCTTACGAAAACGGGATCCACATCAGAAGAAACGGTAGATTAACGTTAAATGATGCTGTAATTACAGGTTATCCTACAGGGATCAGAGTAGAAGGTTCAGGTTCTGAATTATCTTCTGCATCTACTTACGGATCAATCAAAGTACACGGATTTACAACGGTTGTTACCGGTACTGGTACAGCGGGAATCCCTGCGGCAAATTTATCTAGCGGAACTTCTGCAGATGCTTTCGGTATGTCTAGCCCATTCTTCTCTATCAGCTGGAACGTATCTCCAAGAAACTGTGGAAACTTCCAGGGTATCTGGACAAAATATGATTTCTCAATTGTAGAATAATCTTACTTAAAATGCAGGGTTGGCAATTATTGCCATTCCCTGCTTTTATTACAAAAACAAAAAAACTTTACTAATTGGTATTATGAAAAAATTAATTTTATTATCTATTCTATTGTTATCACAAGCAATATTTGCACAATATCCTGTTTGGAGTAACACATTCGATACCCCTGCTTCATTACAGGGATGGACTTTCTATGATCTGAACGGAAACGGAAACGGATGGGTTCAGGGACAGAACATTTATCACAACGGCACCGCTTTAACGTACGGAACATCAGGAGTTCTGCGTCATTCAATCAACCTGGTCCCTACGGGAAATGCAACCGGATTTGCAACCGAAAACGACTGGATCATTTCCCCTGAGATAGATCTTACAGGAGCAGGCGGAACCATCACTTTAGCCGGTTATATCGGAAGACAGCGATCTACCCATACAACTGTGGGAAGGGATATCTATATTTTCGTAAGCACACCTCAAAAACAGGTACCAGAATTGTCTGATTTCCAACAATTGGCAACAGATGCACAAAATGCAGGTGGTGCAACCTATAAATTCAGTGCCAGTACAACTCTGCCGACCGATCTTACCCAGTTTGCGGAATCTTTAGTCAATATTTCCGCTTTTGCAGGAAAAAAGATTTACATCGGCTTATGGTCAAACAGAATAGTAGCCGCACCTATTAATTCTCAGAACATTAATATTGATGAAATTGCTATTTATTCTTCAGTTTTAAACACAAAAGATGTAAAAGAAGTTAAAAACGTAACCAAAATAATGGAAAATCCTGTAACAAATTCTCTTCAGCTACAGCTTAATCCTAAATTAAAAGAAAACAACACCACAATTGCTGTTTACAACATGTCCGGGCAAAAAGTCTTGATGGCTAAATATTCAGAAAATATCAATGTTTCAGCACTTTCTGCAGGTATTTATGTTGCTGATGTTTCTGATGGAAACGTATCAGAAAAACTGAAATTTATCAAGAAATAACCAATTTTCCTTTAAACGCTAAGATGTTTTGAAAAAGACCATGAAAATTTTAAAATAATATATCAAACAGCTTATATATAAAATTTATTCAAACATCCAATTTAGTTTTTTTTATAATGATTGCCCTGCTCCTCGGGGAAGGGCAATATTTTTTAAGTTTAAATTTTTCAAGTTTAAAATAATATAGATGAAAAAGATCATAGCACTGGTACTATTTACATTACTATTTTCCTGTACCGATAATGATGCATTGGAGGTATATGATAAAGCCCAAAAACCTGCGGAAGTCAATATTAAAGGATATTCCAAACCGGATATTCTTCAGTTAAGGCTAAATGGATCGCCAATATCAATCAGCGGAAAAACTTCTTACACCGATAAAATCGAAACTCAGCTTCAGTTTGTGCTGGATAAAGGTGAAACTGACGAGCTTGGAGTTTATAATAACGAAACAGGTGCCCAAATCGCAAAATACAGTATAACTTACGATAACATAAATGATTATAAAAATGTGAATTTCTTTAATCTTCCCGGGATTTTCCTTAAAACGTACGCCGTGAAGCCTCAGGTCAATCTTGGAAAAGTAGGATTTGAATTTATCTTCCCGAATCTGGGTGAATTTTCAGGCTCTTCTTTACATGATGTTAAAGGAGTTCTGAAAAGGGAAAACGGAGTGATTCTGGGAGAATTTGAAAGCATTGGGAAAGATAATTTTACCACCGTAAAAATTTATAACTTTTTCAGTGCGACGGCTCCTGTGTATTTGGAATTATACAAACCGGGAACAACAGAGCCTTACTCAGGTTCCGGTCTTATTCAGGTGAAAGTAAAGCAGGATATTGGCGCCAATATGATTGTCCTTCAGGAAAAAATGGAGAACGGGGTATTGGTTGTAAAAGGAGATATAGACGTAGCCGATTATTTATAAACGATGAAAAAAATGAGAAATTTTATTAAATTTCGCATATTGGTGATATTGGCAGTATGCATTAATTTTGTGTCATGCAGAGATGCCGATGAGAGCATTCCCGATTTTCCCGAAGGCAGCACAGAATATAAAAATGTCTGGGTTCAGGACAGCATGAGACGCTATTATTACTGGGCAGATCAGATGCCTGCAAAACCGGATTATCATCTTCCCGTTAAAGACTTTTTTCAGAGCTTGTTGTCACCCCAGGATCGTTTTTCTTATATTGTTGATACACAGGATTCTTCCACCTATCCGCGTTCTGTACGCAATATGTATGGCTTTGATTATGCTGTTTTACAATTGGGCAGCGGCGAAGTTGTTACAGTCATAAAGCTCGTTCTTAATAATTCACCAGCCATGAATGCCGGATTACAAAGAGGAATGATGATTAAAAAAATCAACGGAACTCTTATCACAGCAGCGAATGCACAACAATTAACCTCGTCTATTCCCGAACAGACTGTTTTTGAAATTACAGTAGGAGAATGGCAAAATAATACGATTGTTAATGAAAAAAACATAACCGTTTATTACGGATATTCTTTCGAACAATCTGTTACAGCTAAAATTTTTGAGGAAAATGGCAAAAAAACAGGATATCTTTATATCTACGATTTTCCGGATGGAATGACGCAGGCTTTAAATCAGAAGTTTATCGAGTTTAAAGCTGCCGGAGTGCAGGAATTAATTCTTGATCTCCGGTACAATTATGGCGGCTCGGTTTCATCTGCCGCCGCGCTTTGCTCGCTGATCCCGTCTGGGATTACAGCCAATTCACAATTTATTACCTATAAAGGAAATAAAAACGGGGGAGAAGTGAAAAGAACATTTGCACAGCAGATTGATTATGATCCCAATGCGCTTGATTTTAATACGCTTCATGCCAATGCTTTAGGGTTGAATAAAGTCTATATTCTTACTTCAAAAAGCACCGCTTCAGCTTCAGAAATTGTCGTAAATAATTTAAAGCCCTATCTGCAGGTCACTCAGATTGGCGAAGCTACGCTGGGAAAAGACATGGCAGGATTTCCTATTGAAGATAAGCGGAAACCAAAAAAAATCTCATGGCAGATTCATCCCGTTATTTATAAAGTGTTAAATGCCAATGGGGAAGGAGGGTACAGCAATGGGATTTCTCCACAAATTACAGTCAATGAATATATGATGTTGCCTCTTTTACCGTTGGGCGATTCTAATGAAACTTTGCTTTCATCAGCTTTAAATAAAATTTATTCAAAATCTGCAATATTTACATCGAATTCAGATCAAAACGTGAAAATTTTATTTGAAAGTGATAATCCTTTTGTTGATATCAGAAAATGATTTAGGTAAGTTTTTCAATACATTATAAAGATGCAGGGAATAGAACCGAAATTTCACAACAGCCTCACCGAACGTATGGAATATTATCGTTATTTATTAAAAGAAACGACAGATGATCCGCAGAGTCACGGTTTTGATATTATTTCCCACACCTCAGAGCTGCTTGAGCTTTATGAAGATTATTTAAATAACAAAAAGCAGCTCGAAAAAAGCATAAAAAATTATAAACAGTATCACAACGATTTACGAAAAATATTAACTCCAAAATTGCGGGAGCTTAAAAGAAGAAAAGAAAAAAAATAATGGTATAATTTGAAAAAGAGGAGTAAAGTTTATCGTTACCGGAAAATAAAATTTCTAAATTCCGTTAACTTTGTATAAAATAATAAACTTTACAAGTTGAAGCTGCCATTTTCTTATTATCAGAATCCCGACGTCATTTTTTTAGCTAAAGACCTTTTAGGGAAAGTACTTTTTACCGAAATAGAAGGCGAAACAACCGCAGGAATAATCGTAGAAACCGAAGCTTATTTTGGAGCTCATGATAAAGCTTCCCACGCCTACGGAAACCGGCGTACAGACCGAACCGAGACGTTATACAGCGAAGGCGGCATTTCCTATGTCTATTTATGCTACGGAATTCATCATCTTTTCAATATCGTAACTTCCGTGAAAGACGAGCCGCACGCAGTTTTAGTAAGAGCTGTAGAGCCTTTAATCGGTAAAGAAGTTATGGAAGCCAGAAGAAAAATGCCTTTTACGAAACCAGCCATTTCAGCCGGCCCGGGTTCAGCTGCAAAAGCCCTGGGAATTGACCGTACATTCAATAAAAAAGACTTAACAGGAGAAGAAATCTGGCTTGAAGATCACGGGATTCGATATCCGGAAAATCAGATTGCAGCAGTTCCGCGCGTTGGTGTGGCTTACGCTCAGGAAGATGCGTTTCTGCCATGGCGGTTTTTTGTGAAAGGAAATAAATATGTAAGCAAACCGAATAAGTTTGATCCTCAAGATTAATTTTTTTCACCTTAAATGCTTATTTTAATTTAAATTTCAACAAATGTTAACAGATATTATCGCTAAAAATCTCACCGTTATTTTTTGCGGAATTAATCCTGGTTTAAAATCTTCCGGTGACGGACTTCATTTTTCGGGAAGGAGCAACCGTTTTTGGAAGGTCATGCATCAGTCGGGATTTACACCGTATCAGATTGAGCCTGCTGACGCCGTCAAGATGCTTGATTTTGGATATGGTCTTACAACTGCTGTAGAAAGGGCAACTTCACGCGCCGACGAACTTTTAAAGGAAGAATTTGCAAATTCTTTTGATGCTTTTAGCGCTAAAATGACTTATTTTCAGCCAAAATATATCGGATTTCTTGGTAAAGCAGCTTATAAGGCGTTTTCCGGTAAAAAAGAAATTCCGTGGGGCAAGCAATCCGAAGATTTTTGTGGTGCAAAAGTTTGGGTTTTACCCAATACAAGCGGCTTGAATCGTGGTTTTACATTGGAAAATCTTGTGAATGCTTATGGTGAATTTTACAGAGCTATTGTTTAATTCACTAAATTTAACCTAAGATTTATCAAAAAAATACAATATGAATATTCAGCTGGTTTCAAAAAATGCTTTAGTAGGAGCCGCCACACAGGGAATAGGCGCGGGAATCGCCATCGAATTGGCAAAATGCGGCGCAAATGTAACCGTAATGGCCCGAAATGAAGAAAAACTGAAAGCTTTTGCAGCTTCTTTACCCGTTATTAGTGATGAACAAAAGCATCAGTATCTGGTGGCTGATTTCTCTGATTTTGAAAATTATAAAAACATTATTACTGAATATTTTAAAAATAATTCTGTTGATATTTTAGTCAATAACACCAACGGCCCGGAACCGGGAATGGCCTTGGAAAAAGATGTTGAAGACTATCAAAAAGCATTTGACCTTCTTTTTAAGACCGTTTGTGAAACAACAATGCTGGCTTTACCTTATATGATTGATCAGAAAAAAGGACGCATCATCAATGTTTCTTCTTTGTCGGTGAAAGAACCGATCAATAATTTGGTGCTTTCAAATTCTATCCGTTCGGCGGTAATTGCCTGGTCGAAAACACTTTCCATTGAAGTTGCAAAACATAATGTTACGATTAATAACGTTCTGACCGGATATTTTGATACGGAAAGAATTAAAAGTATGATCGAAAATGAAGCTCAAAAAAGCAATACATCAATTGAAGAGATTAAAAAAGGAAGAGAAAATAAAATTCCTATGAAAAGATTGGGAAAACCTGAAGAATACGGTCATCTGGTTGCTTTTCTGGCTTCTGAATATGCAGCTTACATCACAGGAACAAGCATTCCTTTGGATGGCGGACTGAATAATACGTATTAGGCAGTGCAAAGTAAAGTAAGAATCCATAATTTTGCGGAAACTTCACCCAAACCATGAAGAATGCTGTAAGCTGGATTTTTTTGTTGTCTGTAGCAGTTTTATTTTTAAATAATTGTTTAAACAGTAAAATTCACCAGGAGATTAACCAACAGTCTTTTATCTCAAACCTGAGGAAATTATACTCTTCAGGGGATTCTTCAAGCTGGCCGAAACCGCTTCTGGATCCTGAAGCAAAACCTTATTTTTCTGAAATCGGGCATTTACCCAAAATGGATTTTCCTGCTGATAATCAGTATTCTGTAGATAAAGCAAATCTCGGAAAAATTCTCTTTTTTGATCCCCGTCTTTCGGTTTCAAATCAAATTGCATGTGCTTCCTGCCATGATCCTGAACTCGGTTGGTGTGACAACAGAAAATTTTCTTTCGGTCACGACAGGCAGCTCGGCGTGAGAAATGCGATGAGTATTCTCAATTCCGGTTTTGCAAAACCTTTATTTTGGGATGGCCGCGCCGAATCTCTGGAACAGCAATCTCAAATGCCGATCGAAGATAAAAGAGAAATGGGCGAGCACATCGAGATTGTAGCCGGAAAAATAGCCAAAATAAAAGGCTATGAAATTTTATTTGAAAAAGCTTTCGGAAACAAAACCGTGACGAAAGATAAAATTGCCAAAGCCATAGCGACTTTTGAACGAACTGTCAGAAGTTCCCAAAGTAAATTTGATCAGTTTATCGACGGAAAACGAGAGATTTACACGGATGATGAGGTGATGGGATTGCATCTATTTAGGACGAAAGCGCAATGCATTAATTGTCATAATTCAGGGTATTTTTCTAATAATCGTTTTGAAAATATCGGAACCGCTTCATTAAGTTTGAAAGATGAAGATTTAGGAAGATATTTAATCACAAAAAAGGCTGAAGATGTAGGAAAATTCCGTGTTCCGAGCTTACGGGAAGTAACGAGAACACAACCCTGGATGCACAACGGAAGCTTTGAAACATTAGAAGAAATCATCCAGTTTTACAATAAAGGAAATCCTGAGCCGTATGCAAAACGCACAACAATTCATGAAGGAATTACATTAAATTCTCAAAAATCCGAAATGTTGAGATTACTGGAATTATCAGACATTGAAGTCGCCCAATTGGAAGCATTTTTAAGAACATTGACAACGAAAACGGAGAGAATTATCCCTCCGGAATTACCGAAATAGTGCCTTCAAAATATCATCTTTGTCATTCCGTAGGAATCTATACAATTTTTTTTCATTGTATAGTCGAGATTCCTACGGAATGACAAACTATATGTATATTGAAAATCAAATGTTTAAATAACTTAAACTGAATATTTTTCCACAAAATCAGCAATTCTAAGTAATGCTTTCTTTGACGCTTCTGTATCAATTTCCATGAAAGGCCAGACGTGAAGTTCGTTTTCAAAAAGAATTAATTCTGCTTCAATGTTTTGATTTAATAATTGTTGATGCAGATTAATCGAATCATCTTCCAGAATTTCATTGGTTCCGCATAATATCAAAATAGGCGATTGATTCTTGAAACTACCATGAACTGGCGATAAAAACGGAGCAGACAAATCCTGATCGGGAGCATAAAGCTTCGTTGCTTCAATTAAATATTCTTTGGCTAAAATTGTATCCGTCAATTGGTTGCGTTCGTAGCTCGGATTTTTACATTCAAGGTCAACCCAAGGTGAGATTACAACGGTATACATTGGTTTTGGTCCGTTCGTTTCATTTAATTGTAAATTGGTTGACATCGCAATATTTCCGCCCGCGCTGTCGGCAATAATTCCAAAGCTAAAATTAGAGTTATTTTTATGTAAAAAATTAATCACCGCAACACAATCATCAATTCCTGCCGGAAACGGATATTCAGGAGCAAGACGATAATCAATCATCAAGACTTTTTTCTTTAACTGACTGGCAATATAACTCACCATTGGCGCATGAGAATTGATCGAACCATAAATAAAAGCTCCACCGTGAATATAAATGACAATATCGTTTCCAACAATTTCATCAGGAATTACCCAGGCGCACGGAACATCTGCAATAATAATATTTTCAAGAGTAACCTTTTCAGAAATGGAGTAGTTGCTGATGGTTTCAAAACCTTTTCTGCCTTCAGTCAGATTGATCATAAAGTTTAGTTTTAAGCAAAATTAAAGAAGCACGTAATAATTTATCTTGATTTAAGTTAATTAAATAAAAAAACCTCCAAAATTATTCGGAGGTTTAGTATTTAAAAATTAAAATTCAGTTGGGGTAAGCCCTTCGGTCACATCTAAACTCTTAAATTCTTGTTGAAACTGTTGTGTTTCGGGTATTTTTACCATGGAATTAATCGTAACGTGTGGCCAGTTAATGGGTTGTGCAGATCCTGTAGCCGGAAAAACCAGATTGATCGTTTGCGAATACTGTAAAACCTGGCTGGGATTTCCTGCACTGTCTGTAATATCTTCAATCCAGAAGGTGGCGTCCATTTTTGTGGCATTTACATTGGTCTGGATAAACGGAATATTCAAAATTCCTCCGTTGGCATCCGGTGTGTCGGTAGACATTTGAATGACGGTCATATTGCTGACTCCGCCTGTTCCGACTAAACCTTCCAGTGTAGATTGAAGAAATGCATTTGGATTTACCTGATTGAATGGCGCAAACTGCGGATTTCCGATAATCTGATCCGAATAACCAAGCTGATTGATTCTGTCACCATTCAATAAAGTAGGAATGGAGGAAGCCGGACTGAAAAAATCGGTCCCCGGATTGCCCACTTCAACAGAGCTTCCAAGAGCCAGTAATGAATTTCCGTGAGGAATGGTCGACATACGTGCAATCGTGTAACCTCCGTTTGGCTGACCTAAATTTAAAAATAATCCTGTCTCCACGTGAATGGTAGATCCTGAAGGAAAACCGCGTTCGTTGCAAAAATCGCTTGTACAGGCACTTACAATTTGCTGTTCGTACAGCAATCCGAAAATCATTTGCTCAACTTGCTGTCCGTTGACTACAGGCCCCCGATTTCCAGCCTGTACCACAACCGGATTGAAAGTAAGTGTTTCTGTGTAAGGAATAACTTCAAATACAAATCCTTTATCCTGTCCGGGAACCGAAATGGTGTTCCATCCCGCTGAAATTGCTGTTTCAGGAACCGCAACATTCTTCCAGGTTCCTACAAGTGGTGCCAAAGCGCCAAGATCCGAAGAGGAAACTTTGCTTAGAGGAAGGACCTGCGCTCCTAATGTTAAGCCTCTTAATTTGCTTTCTAAATTCATAATGATTAGTTTTTATGGTTAATTGGTTTTAGTTTTTAGAATTTTAAAACCTTACAGGCTTCTGGAACCTATAAGGTTTAATACTATTTGTCTCAGCTTAATAATTCTGCATGTTTAATTCATCTTAACCTTTATGGTAAGGGCATCCGGAAGGTGGATTTACAGCGCCGTCAGTAATGGAAGCAGGCGTCGTCATGCTCATTGCAGAAGGAGCGTTGAAGAACTGCTCTTCGATTATTTTTCTCTGGTCTGCAGGAATATCCTCGATTTTACGAAGCGTATTGACTTGAATGTGTGGCCAGCTTGTCGTACCACCGTCATTTCCAAAATCAAATTCAAAAAATATAATCTGCTCGTATTGCAGCTGTAGAATTTCTTTTCCGTCTTCAATTACAGTTTCAATCCACAGACGGAAATCCACTTCAACGGTAGGAACAAAACGATTCACAAAAGGAACATTTAAAATTCCTCCCTGGGCTCCGGTTTTCATTTTTGATGACATTTGAATAAGAACGTAGTTGGCAACATTTTGTCCGCTCAATGTGTCTCTCAATCGCATATCCGGACGTACGGAATACGGATACAAATCATCAGCAAGTATTCTCTGTGTATAGATTTTATTTGAGCCAGGATCGTTTTGGTCATTTAATGTTTCATGAACCCATGCCGGCGCGGGCTCGTCAAGATTGATAGGATTTGTAACACTTGCCCCTGCGCCGCCCATTGTAGGTGAAATGGCAAGATAAGGAGGATCCCAGGTTGCATTTCCATAAGGGAATTGAGGAGCACCCGGAATCAAATAATTTGAACCGCTTGGCGCAATATCTCCCAGTAATGTAATTGTACTTCCGTGAGGAATAACGCCACTTCTTGAAATAGAATAATCAGGAATAAAATAAGGTCCTGTGATGCCATCCATTGGTTTTATTTCCTGTGCAGGAATAATTTCATAATATTGTTGCCCTTCTTTTAATTGGCTTAAAAGGATGTATGAAGAATTACCGTTTTCGTCTTTTACTTCCACCAATGGCTCGTTTCTGTATTCTCCTTTGTAGCCATAATCTTTGTAGTCTTCATCAGAAAAAGCGTGAATTCCGCGGTCTTTTTTGATGGTTTCTTCAGTCGCAGCATAATTGTAAACGTCACTTAACCAAAGATACATTCCGTTTTCTTCGTGAATTCCGGCGTACTGTAAATCAGGATTTCCTTCTACTTTATTTACACTTTTAATGGTTTGATCATATTTTACAGCACCACAGAATAATTCCGTTGCACCGCCACGGTTACGGACACCGCCGGGAACGATTTCGAATGTTAATTTCTCAATATATTCTTCGCTGTCAAAGCTGAATTTCCCGGGAATTGTTCCCGGATTAGTACCCGGAGAAGGCATAATCGTCGTATGGATTCCGCTTCCTAATGACGGTCTGTCTATGTTTTTATTGTAATTGGCATTGTAACTTACCCATGTGCCATTCAATGCGGCCAAAACGCCATAATCTACATTGTTTGCTATGTCGTTTAGATTTTCTTCTCTAAAAGGTCTTACGGGATCATCGATCAGAAGCTTTGAATAGCCATCCATCAATTGTGCTAAATAACCTTTCTTTTCTTCAGGAGAAGCTTTTAATAATCTCGCATTAAGATCTTGAATGATTTCTTTTTTTCTTTTAAGCATGGTATATCGTTTTTATGATTAATAATTAATTGGCAGGATATTCAAAAGTTGGTCCTGCATTGTATTGAGAATCCAACGGTTGGCTCATCAGCCCAATAGCCTGTTCTTTCAGCGCATACATATACATTATTGATTTTTCCAGTTCTTTCGCGTTGCCTTCTACAGCCGCCTGAATCGCATCTAATAAGTTTTTATAGGTTTGATTAAATGCTTTTCCCTGCGCATATAATTGCGGATTTGACTGATAATCTGCCATTTTCGGATTTGGTTTCATCGGATAAGCCGCGTTCCAGTCTACAGGCAATGGTTTTCCGACTGGTGGAGTCGTGACAGGCATCATTCCGTTTTCATCGGTAAAAGGTGCATAATTTCCACCTAAATAATAATGCTCATGAAAAACTTCCTTAAATCTGAAATAATGCGCCAATTCTGCCCCTTCTTCAAACTGCGACGGATCAACATCAAAAATTGAATCATCTGCACCTTCACCCTGGCCCTTAATTTCCTGGAAAACCTCGATCACTCCAATCAAAGCTTCAACCGGATATAATTTCCCGCCGCTTCCGTAATATTGTTCCGGACGGATCTGTTTTGCAGGATCTCCTGTGAAAATTCCGCCCGTATTTAACTCTTCAAAAGTTTGTGGCAATTTTCCGTTGGCTTTGTAATAAGCAATAATTTGAAAAACAACGATATAAAAGAATAAAACGTCATAATATTCACCAATCGTATGAACATTTTTCATGATAAAATCTTTCATATTCTCCAACGTCCAGAAATTATTTTGCTCTGCAGTATTTTTTGAAAGTAATGAAGGATTTTCTTCGATATAATCAGATTTCGGAGCTTTTACCAAAGGGCTGCTCGGACTTTCAATAGCGATAAATGTCGCGATACTGTTCGTCGAAAAAGTTTCAAGACCTACGAAGAAATCAACATTCATCGGTAATTTCATCGGGTAAGTAGGGTAGTTTTGCGGTCTGTTGACAGAAGGCTGAATACTTACGGCATTCATCACGTTGCAAACCATGATCATGTGTAGCATTTCTTCAACGGCAACGCTTCGGATAATTTGTGAAGCTGATGCATTTGTGCCGTCTTTAATTGAATACAAAGCTGTCAGATAAGGCGGAATTGTAGAATGCTCGATAAGAATTGCCGTTTGCAAAAGATCCTGTAAAATAGGGCGATAATCCAGATCAACTAAACCTTTTTTTGCAACTGACGGAGAAGATTTTGCATCAATTTTTTCAAGACTGGCTGGCTGCACGACTTCAGAACCAAACTGCGAGCTCAGATATTGATTAAATTCTTGAATCTGATTGTTTAATAATAAGCTGGTCAGCGTTTTACTATGGTATTTTACACCTTCCAGCCAATCTTCTTTGCTGATTTTTGAATCAAATAATAAGGATTGTAATGAAATGGCTTCTGCAACGATGGTATTTTTGCCTTGTAATAAAGCTTGAGGCTCTGTTTTATTGATTAATCTTTGTCTCATGGTTTAGTTTTTTAATTTAGTTTCCAGATCAGCCAAAATAGATTCTACCGAACGGATCGTGAATGCTGATAGGGTTAAAGTAGGGTTTGAAGTTCCCAAAGTCGTCATATTTCCTGCACCGACGATGTATAAATTAGGGTGATCCCAGGATTTACAATAGCTGTTGGTCACAGAATCATCCGGCGTTGTGCCCATTCTATGGGTTCCGACGATGTGTCCGGCTCCGTTGTAGGAATATCTTACGTTGTTGTACACAAATGTATTGTTGTCTGTAGCATTGTAGGTTGTAAAATCTTCAACGCCAAGCCTTGCAAACATCTGATCGGAAGCCATTTTTGCTTGTTCCATGGCTCTCATTTCGTATTCTGTCAGTTCATAATTAATGACAGGACGAGGAATTCCCAAGGCGTCCAGATATTGATCATTGATCGTTACTCTGTTGTTCGGATTGGGCAATTGTTCAATTTCAAAATGGAATAAAACCTGTCTGGTCAGTCTTTCCTGTAACGCTTCTTTTAATTCTGCTCCGAAATAGCCTTGTCCCAAAAATTCCGAAATATCTGATCCCGGAGAAAATGCCGGCCAGCTCCATCCCCAATTATCAAGCGGAGAGATCCATGCAGAAAATTCACTTCTGAAATTCCCGTCACGGAAAGACGAAATATTGGTCGTAGAACCCGGACCTCTGTACGAATAGATCGGTTCCGGGAACAATCCCCAAGTCAGCATCACCATGTGATCCATTAGGTTTCTTCCTACCTGATCGCTTCGGTTGGCAACGGTTTTTTCTACTTTTTGTCCGTTTTCGATAACCGAATATTTTGAATTCAATAAAATCTTTGGATTTTCAAAAGCATTGGCTGCAAGAATGACGATAGAATCTGACGTATCAATAACTTCTTCAATAAAGTCTGTGCTTTCTTTGGAAATATATCTTCTTAAATGAACTTTTGAAATTTTCTCCTGATCTGCCTGATCAACACTCAGTTTGTACACCACACTTTGTGCCTGAACCTGAATATGCGGATTTCTCTGAAGATTATCGTTTTTATTAACTTTATAAAGTGCTTTTTTCAGCGTTTTCAAAGCGTTATATTTCGCCTGAACCGGACAGATCGGAACGCAGGAAGCATTTCCTTCGCAACGTTCTCCCATATAAGGATTCCAGATAGAGCCCAGCGCTTTATATTCTTCTTTTTCAATGTTTTTCAATGATAACTTATAACCTGAATCTGTATTTTCAGCCTTAATTATTTTTGATTTGCCATAAAGAGGATTTGGCGTAGAATTTCTTCCCTGAGGAGAAGGAACCATCGTTAAAGGAAAGTTTTCAAAATTTAACTGAACACTGGTTCCTGCAAGTCCGTCAATAATCCTTTGATCCATATAACTTTGCGGAATTTCTTCCATCGGAAAAACATAATCTTTGCCATAATATTCTTCCATGCTTTCCGAGATCGGATATTCCTGTGCTGCAACATTTCCTGAAACACCGATTTCAAATTCAGCCATTTCATAATACGGTTTTAAAATGTCGTAATTGATGGGCCAATCCATCGCTCTTCCGTATTTTTCCTTTAAATAAAAGTCATTGGGAAGCATTCTCGGCGTTGTTCCCAGCCAGTGAAGGGTAGTTCCGCCACCGATTCTGATTGCATCACTTGCAAACGGCATCGGGCCAAACTGCACCAAATATCCTTTTTTATCCGGAAACGGCGGGATAATCGGCGTCATATCCAAAACGTCCGGTGATGGAGCCTGTTTCAGGTTCGGGTAAGGAGAATTCGGGACTTTGGCTTCCTCCATATAAAATTTACGGATGTATTCGTTGTAAGTCGTCAATGATGACGCTGAATCCAGTTCCAATCCAGCTTCCAGGCCAGCTTCAAACATTAAAACAGACAATTCTTTGGCATCTTCAGGTTGATCGACTTCCGCGCGATAAACCATTTTACCTTTTTTTGTATCAAATACATGATCGGTCAAAAGTTTGGCGATCAATGATCCTGCGATCCCCGTTCCTACAATGATCACGTCTTTTTTCGGTAGGCTGTTGTTTTGCTGGCTCATGAGTTGCTGTTTACAGGTTTAACGCCCCACGATTTGAAGCCTGGCTGTTTTGCTCCTGGTGGATGAGCATGCATGATGTTCCAGACAAGACCTTCTTTGTACGATAAATCGTTTACATAGGCGCCTTCCCAAGTGCCGAGATACCACATGGTGATGATGTTATTGGCCATATCCTGCATTCCGGGATCGGCTATGATCTCTGCATTAATTGCATTATTCAACTGATCCTGACTGTAAGAATTTTCAAGGATCGTTTTTGAAGTATTCAGAAATTCAATGAAAGTGGCGGCTTCTATCTGACCTAAAATGTGTTTGTAATAGATATCTGCCAGGCCGGTAGATTGCAGTTCGTTTACAGAAAAACCCGTAAGTGATTCTGAAATCGACATAAACACGTCGTAATAATAATCATCGACGTTGAGGATTTTGTTAATAATCATATCGTTTAAGTTTGATGGTTAAAGTTTTTAAAATGAGATTATCATTTATATTAATTGCCCATAATTATCGGTTTTTTGTTTATTCAAAAGTAATTAGACGGAATTATTTTAATTTCAGTATTTATACTTAATTATGCTTCTTTAATGTTATTTAAAATGAATCTAGATAATGGCTGAGATGAATTTTTCTCTTTTAAATTTACATATTTTATCACTAATATGGGAAAAAATTTATATTGATTAATTTTTTATTTTAGACTAAATAATATTTCTCTACATTAGGATTTCAAGAAATTTTGTTAAATTGTTTATAATTTAATTCACATGGCTTTACAACAACTAATCATTGTCGGTTTTACGGTTTTAAGTATTGGATTTAATGCTCAAAACAGCGAAAAAAAAATGTCAGAATTGATTCAGAATGAGTTTCAATTTGCTGAAAATCAATATAAATATTTAATGAAAGCCATTCCGGAAGACAAAATGCCACAATCATATAAAGCCTCGGAAGGAAAGGTCATTACGAAAGATATAAGTTGGTGGTGCTCAGGTTTTTATCCGGGTTCGTTGTGGATGATTTATGAACAGACCAAAGATCCGGACATCAGAAAAGAAGCGGAACGAACTTTGAGTTTAATAGAACCCAACAAGACTTTTACAAGAGATCACGACTTAGGTTTTATGATGTTTTGCAGCTTTGGAAATGCGTACAGAATCACGAAAGATCCAAAATACAAAGAGATTATTCTTACTTCTGCGGAGTCGCTTTCCACAAGATTTCGTCCGGGAATGCAGGCGATTTTGTCTTGGGATAAAATGGCAGATTTCAAAGGTCCGGTTATTATTGATAACATGATGAATCTTGAAATGCTGGTTTGGGCGTCACAAAACGGAGGAAACAAAAAGACAGAAGAAATCGCCATTGCTCACGCCAATACAACGATTAAAAATCATTTTAGACCAGATTACAGTTCGTATCATGTAATTGATTATGATGTAAATACGGGCAAAGTTTTAGGAAAAAAGACCTTTCAGGGATATGCTGATTCTTCGGCTTGGGCGAGAGGTCAGGGGTGGGCTTTGTACGGTTACACAATGATGTATCGATTCACGAAAGATGAAAAATATTTAAATCAGGCTCGAAATATAGCGAAATTTATTCTCAATAATCCTACTTTACCGGAAGATAAAATTCCGTATTGGGATTTTAATGATCCTAAAATTCCGAATGTTCCGAGAGATGCTTCGGCAGCAGCCATTATTTCTTCCGCTTTACTGGAATTGGGTCAATACACAAAAGGTGATGAAAAGAAAAATTATGTAGAAACGGCCCAACAAATGTTAATCAACCTGTCCGGAGAAAAATATCATGCAAAATTGGGTGAAAACGGAGGTTTTATATTGATGCACAGCACGGGCGGGCTTCCATTGAATTCTGAAATTGATGTTCCGTTGATCTACGCCGATTATTATTTTTTAGAAGCATTAAAAAGATATAAAGACTGGTATTTATAGAAAAATATTTAAATATTTTCCAGATATTATTAAAATAATAAAGAATGCTGATGTATTTCTTTTTGTTTTCTATTTGATTATTTGTTTGTGAAGTAAGATTTTATTTCTTACAATTTGTTTGTTGAGTTGAATTTTTACTTTTTAAGAACCTGCAGAATATACCCGGACAATATTTTCGTATTTCCGCTGTAATGATGGTTTCCAGGAATATGTTTCATCTGATAATTATGGTGCAAACTGATTTCTTTGTATGGAAAATGAGCATATTCAAAATCACTTAAAATCAATGTTACCGGAACACCATTCATTTTGTTGATCTCAGGAGTTACCAATAAGCTGCCTTTTGGCTCCATCCCGAAATATTCATTAAGATGGATTTTAAAATCAGTCGTTTTTGAAGGCCCGATGATAAAAACATGCTGAATTTTATTTTTAAGATCATCCGTAAAATGATTGTAAATAAAAGGCGTGACATCAGCCCCAAAAGAATAGCCGATCAGAATAACTTTTTGATTTTTTCGTCCCTGAAGCTGTTTATTGATATAATTCTCAATCGCTGCAGAAGTCTGTTCCGGCGTTTTTTTATTCCAGAAATAATTTTTTGTATTTAAACCGAAAACATCATAACCCATGGCATGAAAATCATTGGCAAGCCCTTTTGAGAACGAATTAAAGCCCGCGTCACCGCTGAGATAAAAGATAATAGGCTTATCTGTATTCGAATTCCAAGAAGTGATGTTGAAATCATCTTTGGATGATGTACAGGAATTAAATTGAAAAAATACCGTTAAAGAAAGTATTTTCAAAATGAATTTGAATGAATCTTTCATGGTTTCATAACTTTATTAAGAGAAGCAGGAATTTGTATTAAATCAAAATCACTGTTGTACACCAAATATTTGTTTTCCCACGTATCGGCATATTTTTCCTTGAAATTTCTCAGGGTTTGATACGATTTGAAGCTTCCAACTCTCTGGTAAACAAATTGTAAGACGTCTTCCGCTGTATTGCTCGGTTCCTGCATTCCAGCCATCGGGGTCATTCCCAGATTAATATATTTCAGATCTTTGGCTTTGGCATATTCCACTAATTTTACGATAAGCAGATCTATGCTGCCGCCTGGAGCATCTTCTGTTTTCCGGATCATGTCATAACTGCATTCGTCTGGCGCACAGTAAGGTATGATGTTGAGGAAAGCCACGCACTTACGATCAGCATCAAAAATAAGGATAAGATCCTGAGATTTTACCGTTTCGGGGTCGAACATTCCTTCTGCAAAAACGATTTCTTTTTTATCAGATTCTGTCAGCCACAGATCAGATACTTTTTTGATCTGCTCAATAATATCCTCTGAATGTGGTGCATACAATATTTCGGCTTTATATCCTGATTTCTCCAAGCTGTTGATGCTGTTTCGTATTGACTTTCTGTCTTTCCCGGTCAGACTGAATTTTTCAGTATCCAATATCGCATCCTGCCCGATAAAAAGCTTTTGTTTTTTTAAAGGATTAAAATGCACCAATCCGCTTTCATCAACACGATAATAGCAGGTTTTCAAATTATTTTTCTGACAATAAAGATCAAATTCTTTGATGAGGTCTGTTTTATCATTTTCGGGACCTACTGGCTCTTCCAGCACAACTGCAAATCCGTTGGCAGTTCTGAAAGACACAAAACCCTGGAAATCTTCCGAAAAATAAAACTGCTTTTCCTGAGTAAGCTTAAAATAATCCAGCGAAGAGTTTCCGTATTCTTTAACGAGATTTTCTGCATTAATGGAGTTTTCGGCATCGCCTTTTTCTTTATGAATATTCATTCTGTAAAATGAAAAAATAAGGACAAGCCAGAAAGCCGCACCTAAAATATAATTAAGATTTTGAAAATCTCTGGCAAATGGAGTATTTGAAATAAGCCCTGAATCTTTAAATAACAAAAAAGTATGCAAAGTATAATAAACCGCCTGTTCTTTGGTAAAATTAATTCCAAAATGATTTTCACTGATAAAATAAAATGCGAGACAGTCAAAGATAAAAATAATGGCAAAAATTCCTAAAAATCTGCTGAAACCTCTGTGAATTGACATTTTTTTTGCTCTTAAAATATATTCCTTTCTGCTGTATAACAAAAGCCCCAACGTAAACACTGCAAATAAAGCCTCTTCATAATCCAGAGCTTTTGTAAGGTTGAAAATAATAGAGGTAATGGTAAGAATAACAGCAAAATACCAGGCTCTTTTAGAACCCCGGAAAAGGTTTGCAGAAGTTACCAAAAGCAGGATGCCGGAAATTAGCGTCAATATTTTAGAAAGATGAATCGCTTCCAGCGGCAGATAATTTTTTAAAATATGAATCCTGTCGGCAAGCGCGGGAGTGATCACAGAAAGGATATTAATAATGCCTAATAAAAAGATCATAAAAACAGGCAACACCCTCGCAAAAAGCTTTCTGCCGCTCCAGAGATAGGAAAGAATTCCTAATACAAGAGGAAGCCAGAACTCAAAAAAACGATAGACCAGCGTAACACCCAACCCGCTGGAATGACTGTATCCGAAATTAGCCAGAATAAAAGTAAGGGAAAATTCTACCGCTCCCAAGCCACGGAGAAATGGAGAAACAATCATAAGCAAAACAGAAACAACATACGAAATCGCCGCCGCAGAAAATGAAGCCGGGACACCAAACGCGTACATCGCAATCAAAAGGTGAAAAACACCGCAACATTCAATAGCAATTGAAACAAGAACGGTGAGCCAGAAATATTTTTTGTCAATTTCACTGTTAAAAATTTCTTCAGCAGAACGAATGATTTTAGGGAATTTTTTCTCAAAAAACCGATAAACAGCGTTTTTTCTTCGGAATGAAATAAAAATAAAATAGCAAAGCAGAAGAACGCCCGTCAACACCGCAATACTGATCCAGCTGTCACCAAAATTTTTATTGATAAATACAGCATAAGCGATAAGCGGAATTCCTACAATGAGCACCGTTAACAATCCCACAAAGCCATACACTGCACTTGCCTGATGAATTTTAGATGATTTATAGCCTTTTGTTCTTATATTTCTCGGAAGATACGCCAGAGAGCTCACACCGCCGGCCGGGAGAAAAATGCTTAAAAAATTTCGCTTTAAAAATAATCCGATGGAGTCGGGTAATTTTATATCCAGTCCTGTGCTTCGAAAGCTTGTTACATACATTAATCCCTGCAATGCAACATATATAAATGTTAATGCAACTCCTGATATTATCCACCATACATCAGCATTTTTGAGTTCCGGACCAATGGAAGCCATTTCATGTCTTTCGCTCCTGAAAAATACAAATGCCAACAGTAAAATAATAACGGCTAAAACTTCTTTCCAGCCGACCTGTTTAATGATTTTTGAAATTTTATTGATCTTCATAAATGTGTTGAGGCAGTATATGCAAAACCTTTAATAAAAATAAATAAAATTCTTTTAGTAATGAATTATATTTTAACTAGAGCTGCTATTGCTGAACAATTTTTACTGTTATCATTTTTTAATTATATGAAATGAATTACCCCTTTTTTTACTTTTTAACGAAAATTTTAAAGATAAAAAAACAGGACGTGTAGGCATCCTGTATTTTTGTTATTTCATATTTGCTTTAATTTTTTCTTCAACTGCCCGCCAATCATAGATATGGAAAACCCTGCCGTTGCTCATGGCTACAAATATTCCTTTGGGAAATTTTGGTCCGAGATTAGCGTTGGTGACTTCCGAGCCGTCACTTTCCTTTGTGGAAACAGGAATTTCAGCAATTTTTCCTTTTGCCGGATTTTCTCTTAAATACACATTAAAGGTATCTTTCTGCTGATTGGAAACAAAGATATATCCGGTGTTTACAGACGTAGGGTAGATGGAAATACCTTCCACATCAGATTTAAATTCGCCTTTTCCGAAAACTGAAAGCTCTTCATTTCCTTTTGCCGGATCTGCATAATATTGATGGACACCAAACATTTCATCAGAATAATAAATATAGCCCATTTCATCATCTACAGCAATGCTTTCAATTTCTTTCAAACCACTGTATTTTCCGAATTTACGGACAACTTTACCAGTAATTTTTCCATCTTTTTCAGATAATTTATACTGCCAGAGATAGCCGTCACTCGGTCCGGATTTTCTTCCTGCAATCACGAAAATTTCTTCTGTTTGCGGATTTTTATAGATTGAAATTCCCATCGGTCCGCGCTCAGTTTCGCCATCAAAAACGGTAAATTCTCCCACTTCTTTTAAATCGGGAAGCGAATATAATTTTATCTTGTTGGTTTCCCTTTCAGTCACAGCTGCAAAGTCGATTTTCTTTCCGTTTAAATTAAATCCATATTCCAGATCAACATTATTCGGGCGTTTTAACCCTAAAACTTTATTAATGATTTTTCCGTCCAAATCGAAAGCATACAAACCGCCATCCGTATCTTTATCTGTTCCGATGATGATGCTTTTGGAAGCATCCTGAGGATTGATCCAGATGGCGGGATCGTCGGTATCATGCAAAACCGGTTCTGTAATTGCAGTCGGCTGTAATTTTTTTCCTAATTGGTGTTGCCCGACACAATTTACCACAAACGGCAAAATGGAAAGAGCTATGATATACTTTATTTTTTTCATTTAAATAATGGATATATTTTTCTTTAAGTTTAATTAAAAATCAAACTTCACACCCAGGTTAAATTTCGGCCTGTAGTATTCAACCTGCGCAGTTCTGTCCGAAATTCCCTGATAATATCTCAACGGCTGATTCGTTAAATTATTCGCTTCAGCAAAAATTCTCAACTGACTTGTAATTTTATAAGAAGCATTGGCATCAAGGAATAATTGATTATCGTAATAACGGTCTTCAAAAGCATTTCCGCCCAATTCATCAATATAATGAGAAGCATAATTCATGGAAACTCTTGCCGAAAAACGCTTATTTTCCCAGGAAAGCGATCCGTTAAACATATTTGGGGCCGTTCCCGGAAGTCCGACATCGGTTCTTTCAACACCGTCTTCATTGGTGATACCTTTGGCTTTTGAATGCGTGTAAGTGTAATTTATATATACTCCCAAACCTTTCCAAAACGCTCCCGGAATGAAGTCTAATTGTCTTTGTAAAGCAACTTCAAAACCGTAAATATCTACATTATCTCCATTTCTTTGTTGAGTGAAGGTCCAGTTATTTTCTCCCGCAGGAATCGGGTTGTTTTGTCCTGCAAAGTCATTGGCAAAATCATTTGCAGAATAATTTCTTCTTGAATATGTGTATATAAAATCCTTTAAATTCTTGTAAAATACACCTCCGGAAAGGATTCCGACAGATTTAAAATATTTTTCTGCCATAAAATCGAAATTGTAAGCGTATGTTGCCTTCAGATTCGGATTTCCTGCAGAAACGGCTTCATCACCAGAAATTACATTTAAATAAGGAACCAAAGCGTAATAATTCGGACGCGCCAAAGCGGTTGTAAATGCTGCACGAAGCACCAAATTCTGAACGGGAACATATTTAAAAGACAAATTCGGAAGAATATTCGTGTACGTATTGGTATTGTTGATTTTTCCTACCAAATCTTCCTCATCCATCACGTAATTTCCTGTGTAATCGATTTTTGTGCTTTCGATACGGGCTCCGACGATCATTGAAAATTTGTCACTAAAATCCTGATCCCAACGGATATATCCTGCGTAAATATTTTCTTTTGCCTTGTAATTTCCGGAAAGAAATTCTTCAGGTTTTGATTCTGAATTAAATAAATTTGGATTAAATAAATCTAATCCACCCAAAAACGGAGCTGCTGCAAAGGTTCCAGGGACATAATTTCCCGGCTGGAAGTTGTGTCCGTCAAAATAAGTCGTCGGAACAGAAAGCAAGCTTCCCATGTCATTGATCGGTTCAAAAGCAAAATAATCATTTTCTCTTTCTTTTTCCTTCAGACGCAAACGCGCTCCCACACGGATTCTCCCTTTTTGATCATCAATTACAGAAAACGGGAAACGCAGATTAACTTTAGCTCCAAATTCCTTTTCCTGAGTAAAACTATTCGCATCAGAAAGATCACTTAATTCATAATTTCCAAGATTATCAGGTGTAAGCGGCGTAATCATCGGTCTTCTCGGATCGCTGAAATTGGAAGAAAAAGCAAGATCTTCATTTTCAAATTCGATGTAACGCTCGTGAGGCTTTTTTTCGCTCGCTGTTGCGTAGTTCATTGACCAGTCCAAATCAATTTTAGTTCCCAGAAGATGTTCACCTCTTAAAGCATAATTCTGCACTTTTTGTCTTTCAAGACGGGTATTGTCGTTGTTGAAATCTCCCCCTTTGTTCTGTCTTGTGATGTTGCCTTCCCAACCTGTAATTTCGCTTTCATCATCACTGTAAACGGGCTTTATTTTGTAACCTAAAGCATAGCGGTTTTCCTTATCATTTCTGAAATTGTACATTGCAGAAGCGTAGATTTTGTTTTTAGAATTAAATTCATAATCCAAATTCAAGTCAAAACTATGTCTGATACGGTGCTCGTTGTAATAACGGATTCCCATTTTGCTGATGTAAGCAGTTTTTGCGGCATCATCGGCAATTTCCCATGTCGGCTCGATATTATCCGAACCAAAATTGTTGTTGTTATATGAAAAACTGAATACAGCACCCAATTTTTTGTTTAAAAAACGGTCTCCATAGACCAATCCTGCTGTATAATTTCCTTTTTCACGGATCGGACTGTAACCTCCTGCCAAAGTAGCAGAAATTCTTTGTCCGTTCGGGGAAGCTCTTGTAATCAAATTCACGGAACCTCCGATGGCATCAGCATCCATATCGGGTGTCAACGTTTTGTTTACCTCAATCGTAGAGATCATATCGGAAGGAATCAAGTCCATCTGAACATTACGGTTATCACCCTCAGCGGATGGAATTCTGTCGCCGTTCAATGTTACAGAATTTAAGTTTGGAGCAAGACCACGAATGATTAAATTTCTCGCTTCACCCTGATCATTTTGAATGGTAATTCCGGGAACGCGCTTCAAGGCATCGCCGATATTGGCATCCGGAAAACGCCCGATCTGATCGGATGAAATGACGTTGGTAATATTCGCGTTATTCTTTTGTTTATTTAAAGCTCTTGCCTGATTTCTGAGCGTTGCTCCTGCAACCACAACTTCTTCAATGGTTGTTTCTTTTCTTGCAAAAACGATATTTTGCCTGGTGTTTTTATCAGGTTCTACAGAAACGGCATATTCATGGGTTCCATAACCTAAATAATCTATTTTCATGGTGTAACTTCCAGCAGGAACATTGAGGAAAACAAAATTTCCGTGTTCATCAGAAGTTGTATAAATATTTCCCGGTGCCAGAGAAATTTTCGCTCCGGGCAATGCAATTTTAGAATCATCATTGATATTTCCTGAAACGGTACCTGATTGAGCATAAAAATAAATTGATGCACAAAGCAAAACGGATGTAAAAATTTTCTTCACTTTCTTTTCTTAGATTTAAATTCGAACAAAATTAAAGGCTTAAGAAGAAAATTACTTGAAGTGAAGGTTACGATTGCTTTAAGGAATTATTAACAAGAATTGATTAGTGGAAAATAAATATTTATTATAATTATGGTTTCCCATAAAGAAATATGTATGCTTTTAAATAATATTGTGTACTTTAACTTTAAAACTAATTTAAAACATACCATGCAATCTTTATTAATTATTTTATTGATTTGTTTGACGCTTTATGCTTTTATTAAATTAAACAAAATCAAAAAAGAGCTGGCTCAAAAAAATGCCCAGATCATCAGTTTAAATCAAGAAATCAATCAATTAAAATCTGAATTACTTAATTATCAGTCTGATAAAAAATCTTTAAACGATAAAATTCAAAAATTGAGAAGTGAATTGTCTAATCTTCAAATCGATAAAAGAACCTCAGACGATAAAATACTCCAATTAAAAAATCACAATGATGCATTAAGCAAATACCAGGATATTCTTAATGTGCAGATAGAATGCGAATATCTTTTGAAAAAGGCTGAAAGAGACGGTCTGAAATTAAGAGAAAAAGCTAACCAAGAACTGATCAATGCACAGGAAAATGCAAGAGAATCCCGAAAAAATATAAAAGAATTTGTCGAAAAGAAACAGAGAGAAATAGAATTGCTTTATGAGAATGCCTTAAACGAGTCAAGAAGAATCCTAGAAAACGCAGAAAATAAAGCCGAAACAATAGGAGGGGACGCTTATAGAAGCTTAAGAGAGGCTGATGAGATTGCAGAAAGAATTAAGGCTATGAAAAATGTTATCAAAGGATATGGTAATGAATATTTAATACCAAGTTATACCTTGCTGGACAGTCTTGCGGAAGATTTCAGTCATAAAGAAGCTGGAGAAAATCTTAAAAAGCTTCGTCAGAATAATAAAATAATGATTGTTAACAGGCAGGCAGGAATTTGTGAATATATGGATGAGCAGAGAAGAGTTACCGCTGTTGATTTCGTCATTGACGCCTATAATGGCAAAGTAGATTCTATTTTATCTACCGTTAAGAAAGATAATTATGGAATTTTAAAGCAGAAAATGGAAGACGCTTTTCAATTGGTGAATTTTAATGGAAAAGCATTTAGAAATGCAAGAATTTCTGAAGTGTATCATAATGCAAGATTAGAAGAACTGAAATGGGCAGTTGTAGCACAAGAATTAAGATCACAAGAACAGGAAGAGCAAAGGCAAATCAGAGAACAGATTAGAGAAGAAGAAAAGGCTCGAAGAGAATTTGAAAGAGCTATCAAGGAAGCCGAAAAAGAGGAACAAACTTTAAAAAAGCTAATTGAAAAGGCAGAATCCCAGGTTGCAAGAGCAACTGAAGAACAAAAATTGATTTTCCAACAAAAATTGGAAGAATTACAAGGGAAACTTGAACAGGCAGAAGAAAAAAATCAACGTGCAATTTCTATGGCACAGCAAACCAGAACCGGTAATGTCTATGTCATTTCAAATATAGGATCATTCGGTGAAGATGTTTATAAAATTGGCATGACAAGACGTTTGGAGCCCTTAGATCGTGTTCGTGAGTTAGGAGATGCGAGTGTTCCGTTTGAATTTGACGTACATGCAATGATTTATTCTGCCGATGCTCCTGCCTTGGAAAGACAACTTCATAAAAGGTTTTTAAAGAATCAGCTTAATAAAATTAATCCTAGAAAAGAATTTTTCAGATTAAAAATAAATGATGTTAAAAATTATATGGAATCAATGGAAATAGAATGCAAATGGACAATGATAGCAGAAGCAAGACAGTATCGTGAAACTTTAAAACTTGAAGAAGAGATGAAAAACAATAAACAGCTTGAGGCAGAATGGGAACATTATCAGGAAATTGTTGATCCTGTAGTTTATGAAGAAGAAGTTATTGAAGAAATTTAAATCTAATAAAATTTAAAAAAATTAAGCTAGGTAAAAAAACATTTTGCCGGAAACAAAAAACTTTCTATATTTGCACCACTGAAAACGACGGCAACGTCGAGCTCAGGAGAGTTGGCAGAGTGGTCGATTGCGGCAGTCTTGAAAACTGTTGACTGTAACAGGTCCGGGGGTTCGAATCCCTCACTCTCCGCCAGTTGGGAAACCAAAATAAGCTAAAACGCTGTAAACATTGATATTTACAGCGTTTTTTTTGTGTTAATAGTATTTCCACCCTGTCATTGTGATCTTGAAAAATAAGGATGAGCCTTCGTGTGTAAATATCGGTCCCAAGCAGTTTAGATTTAAGTCGGTTTTTATATTGGATTTTGCTGGGAATTGGAGCCTGTCGCTAAACAAATAAGAAAAAAATAATCTTTATTAGTTTTCTAACATTTAATTTAATATTTACAGCTATTTTTAGGGTCTATACATTTAACATTTTTTATCTTTGGGAATTAACCTTAAGGATAATTAAATGTCAGAAGAACAGAAACGTCAGTTGCAACAGCAACTTTGGAATATAGCAAATACTTTACGTGGTAAAATGGATGCGGATGAATTCCGTGATTATATCCTAGGATTTATTTTCTATAAATACCTTTCAGAGAAAATACATTTTACGGCTAACAAAATTTTATTAGATTCAGGGGAAGATGTTGATTACAATGATGTTGATGAAAATACTGAAGAAGGAAAAGAAATTGTAGAAGCCATTTATGAGGAAGTTGTTGAAGATTTAGGATATTTCCTGAAACCTTCGGAACTTTTCAGTAATATTGCTAAAAAAGGACATCAGAAACAGGAAGGTAAATCCAATTTTATCTTAGCTGAACTTACAAAAATCCTTAATAATATTGAGCAATCTACATTAGGAACAAACAGTGAAGATGATTTCGAAGGTCTTTTTGACGATCTGGATCTTACTTCTTCCAAACTAGGACGAACAGAAGATGAAAAAAATACATTGATCTCAAAAGTTCTGTACCATCTGGATGATATTGATTTCAATTTATCAGATACCAATGCTGATGTTCTGGGAGATGCCTATGAATATCTGATTGCACAGTTTGCCAGTGGAGCAGGAAAAAAAGCCGGAGAATTCTATACGCCGCAACAGGTTTCTACTATTTTGGCGAGAATTGTAACCAGCCGAAAATCTCAATTAAAGTCCGTATATGATCCCACGTGCGGAAGCGGATCTTTACTTTTGCGTGTAGCGAGAGAAGCGAAAGTAAACGATTTCTACGGCCAGGAAATGAACCGTACTACTTACAACTTAGCAAGAATGAATATGATTCTTCACGGGGTCAATTACAGTAATTTTGATATTCGTCAGGAAGATACGCTTGAGAAGCCCCAACATCTTGACAAGACATTCGATGCCATTGTTGCCAATCCTCCTTTCTCAGCGAAATGGAGCTCTAATGAACTTCTTTTATTGGATGAAAGATTTTCACAATACGGAAAATTAGCTCCTTCTTCAAAAGCAGATTTTGCTTTTATCCAGCATATGATTCATCATTTGGATGAAAACGGAATTATGGCTGTCGTAATGCCTCATGGTGTTCTGTTCCGTGGAGCAGCTGAACTAGTCATCCGAAAATATCTGATTAAAGAGAAGAATTATTTAGATGCTGTAATTGGATTGCCTGCCAATATTTTCTTCGGAACAAGCATTCCGACCTGTATTTTAATATTTAAAAAATGTCGTGAAGCGGATGAAGATATTTTGTTTGTTGATGCGAGCAAAGAGTTTGAAAAGCAGAAAAACCAAAATGTCTTGCTCAACACTCATATCAATAAAATTGTTGATACTTACCAAAACCGCACTGTTATTGAAAAGTTCAGTCATAAAGCGACGTTGCAGGAAGTCGCAGATAATGATTACAACTTAAATATTCCTCGCTACGTTGACACTTTTGAGGAAGAAGAGGAAATTGATATTCAGGCGGTAATGGCTGAAATTAAGGAACTTGAAGCTAAGCGTTCTCAACTGGATTCTGAAATTGAAATTTATTTAAAAGAATTGGGATTAGTAAGCTAATTTTTTTTGACTTAGTAAAATCCTCAAGGTTTAGAATTTTAACAAATAAATTATCAAGATGACAGAAGAAAATAAAAGTGTAAAGAATTTTCCTAATTCAGGTGACTTAGGGATTCCAAAGCTCAGATTTACTGAATTTGGGATTGAAAAATGGGAAACTAAAAGACTGGGAGAAATTGCAAC
>NZ_FNKL01000005.1 GCF_900100115.1 Chryseobacterium soldanellicola | reverse complement strand
AGGCTGCGATTACAATTTGTTTTGTCATGATAATATTATTTAATTTTTATTCTTGTTTAATTGTTCTCTTTTGAACATTACAAATCTACGGCGGCAATAAAAGTTTCTTTGTAGTGGAAACTGGAAGTTGATGTAGTAAAATAACTACACCGATTATTCATTTGACTTAAATAAAAAGCCCTCAATACTTAGAAAGTTTTGAGGGCTTATATAAATTGCTGTTATTTATATATAATAAAGTTGTCGTAATATAAATTACCGTTTGAAAAAGTGTTCTATTAGCTTTGCAGAATATCTAAGTATAGGAAAACGGATTGCCTGCACAGTTAATTAGCAGGAGATCAGCTGTTAAGGCCGCTGAGTTTGCTGTTATAAGCCTGAACTCAAAAACAAGATTAGCCAAAGCGGCAATATCCTACCTTTAGCCTGACACCGCAGAACGGGGCGAACTCATTTAAATTTAATACTAGTACGATTTGCCGGGCTCGTTAATTAGGACATTGGCTGCTAATCTTGCAATGCCACTACTTCAGAAACGCCACAGTATAAAGGGTAATAAGTTTGATCCCGGATTTTAATCCAAATAATCAGGCGGAAAAGTTTTCTGTCCAAACTTCTCATCCAGATTTTGCAGGAAATTTTTCCGTTCTTCTGTCATTTCCGGAACAGGCAAGAAATCACCTTCGGAAACCGGTTGCCCGACAGCTTCAAAGATTTTTTCCAATCCTGCAGGCATTACAGTACAGAGAAGTTTGGCGAAAGCTTTAGAAGTATTTTTGAAGCAATGAACAGCCCCGCCAAAAGGAATTTCTACAAAACCGCCTTTGGAAACAACAGTTTTTCCTTTTTCAGTTTTAAACTCAACTTCACCTTCCAAAACATAAAAGGTTTCGTGGGTGTTCGGATGGGAATGCGGTGGCGGGCCTCCATTTGGCGGAACAGTCATTTCGATGACAGCAAAACGGTTATCCGTTTCTTCCCCGGAAATGACAATGCGGTAATTTCCTCCCGCTACAGCAAGTCTTTTGCCACTTGTCTCGTTTATAATTCTAATATCTGAATCCATTATTTTGATTTTTATTTAAAAAAATTATTATTAAAGATAGTAATTAAAGCCTTCTGTCAGATTCATCAATCGGCAAATCATTTACGCTTGCAAATCTTCTCTGCATCAGACCATTGTCGTCAAATTCCCAGTTTTCATTGCCGTAAGCTCTGAACCACTGCCCTTCTGTATTGCGATATTCATATTCATAGCGAACTGCAATTCGGTTATCCGTAAAAGCCCAAAGTTCTTTTTTCAGCTTATAATCCAATTCTTTTTCCCATTTTCCGGTTAAAAATTTTACAATTTCTTCACGTCCTGTGACGAATTCTGAACGATTGCGCCATTCGCTGTCTTTTGTGTAAGCCAAAGCTATTTTTTGGGGATCTTTAGAATTCCATGCATCTTCAGCTAACTGAACTTTTTGCATCGCAGTTTCATGAGTAAACGGAGGTAAAGGATGTCTTTGTTCCATTTTTTGATTTTTAAATTATTAATAAGACAAATCTAAACCAGGAAAACGTTTGAAATCGTTGACATTTGTCACAATCAATTCAACAGAATTTGATTAACGGAAACTCTGTTTTCTGATTCTGCTGAGCGTTTCCCGGGAAATTCCCAAATAAGAAGCAATCTGGTGCAAAGGAAATCTCTGAATCATATCCGGATGAAGCTGAACAAAACTTTCATAGCGTTCCAAAGCACTGAGGCTTATCGCATCATCCACACGCTTTTGTGACGCAATATGATTGTTTTCGCTCATTTTCCAGAACATATCTCTCACTGACGGAATTTCAAGAAAAGCATCAAGATTAGGTCTTGGTAAGATCAATAATTCCGTGTTTTCCCAAGCTTCAATATAATATTTAGAAGGCGTCTGATTTACAAAACTCTGCCGGTCGACAATCCACCAGTTTTCTAGCGCCAATTGCAGAATGTACTCAATCCCGTGACTGTCTACACTGAACTGTCGTATCGCACCTTTCAAGATAAAACCAGTATATGGGCACACGTTTCCTTCCTCAAGAAAATATTGTTTTTTCCTTAATTTTTTCGGTAACAACAGCGACTGAATTTTCTCTTTTTCCTCCGAGGAGAGAATTGAATTGCTGTAGCGTTCTATATAATCAAAAAGTGGTTCGTACATTTTAGTTTTTTAAGACAATAAAGAAATCGTTATGTATCAAATTTAAAAATTTTCGTTTAATTGTCATTTATTATATTAATCTGAAATATAAGTACTAAAAAATCCCCCCGTTGACTTCTCAGGACAATTTTAATCACAACTAAAATACCTAGGCAGAATTCCCATAGAGTTGGCAATTTTCTCACAGATGATTTATTTTTATTTTTTAAATTAAAAAACACAGCATCAAATTAAATTAATTGAAAATCAAACATTTAATTTAAAATATTGACATTTGTCACAGGTTTTTTGTATCAAATATCACCGTTTTCAGGAATAAACTCAGCCTAATTTTGTCCTGTACAATAAGCGCTTACACGGCTGAAGTACAGAAAAAAATTACATTAATTTAAATACATCTATCATGCACACAAAAGCATTTAATCCTGAAAACGCAGCGATGCTGCTTATCGATCACCAAGTAGGAACAATGGCGTGGACACATTCACACGACATCAATCTGGTAAAGCAAAATGCCATTAAACTGGCCAAGATTGCAAAAGCCCTTAATCTTCCCGTGATTTTAACATCAAGTATGGAAAACTATGTTCAGGGACCTTTGATTCCCGAATTACAGGATATCTTACCAGAAGCATATGAGGCCCGAATTAAACGTCCGGGAATTGTAAACGCAATGCATCACGAAGGTTTTAATAATGCGGTAAAAGCTTTGGGCAGAAAAAAACTCTTCGTTGCAGGTGTTACAACAGAAATTTGCGTGACTTTCCCGGTTTTACAAATGTTGGATGAAGGGTATGAAGTACAGGTTTCTGCAGATGCATCGGCTTCCTACACCAAATACGGTGATAATCTGGCTTTGGAAAGAATGAGACAGGCAGGCGCAATCATCACCACAGTTGACCAGATTATTTCGGACTGGCCATTGACTGGACAAGCCCGAATGGAGAAAAACTGGTCGGAATTTTAAACTATCATTAAAATTTCATTTATCAAAAGAAACATCGATTTACAATATAAAAGCGGTGTTTCTTTTGTTTTTAAAATTAAAACTTATCTTATGAAAATAATAAGAGCCTCAGAAAAGTATACGCACGGAAATCAGACATTTCACGTAGAAATATTGTATCCGGGAACCAATCTCGGAAAAAACGATACGGGATTTTTGACTATCGGAAGAAATGACCACGCCTTATTCAGACCTCCCGGTTTGGTACCGATGCATCCGCATCAGGATGATGAGATTTTTTCCTATATCCGCTCAGGGAAGATGATTCACCTCGACAGCACAGGTAAAAAAGAACATCTGAACAATTCTTATATGATGCTGATGAATGCCGGAAGCGGAGTGTCACACGAAGAAAGCGCCGAGGAAGATGTGGAAATGCTTCAAATTTTTATGCGGCCTTTTGACAATAATTTACCGCCGCAGGTTCAATTTCATCAATTTGAAAATATTTTCAGTGAAAATATATGGAGATTGATTGCCGGAAACAGAGCTGACTCGCCATTGAAATTAAGAGTTGAGACCAATATTTTCGACATCAGACTGAAAAAGGATAAAGTTGTAGAAATTCCAGAATGGAACGACGAATTTATCAATTTTATTTACTGTTTCAATGGAGAAATTAAAATGGAAAATGAGACCATTGCAAAAGGCGACAGTTTGATTCTTGAAGAAAATTTAGTTCTTGAAGCCATTACAGAAAGTGACCTTATTTTGTTTCAGATAAAAAAAGACGCTCAATACAGCGAAACGGGAATGTTCAGCGGAAATAAATTCCATTAATCAATCAATTATATAAGTATAAAACCTTTGACAATCCAAAGGTTTTTCTCTTTTTTAATGTTTTCTTGAATATTAACAGAAGAGCTCGCGCCGTTTTTTCATAAGTCCTAAACACTAATATATTTTTTGAATACTTCAATAAGGTCTGCCTGCCGTATAGGTTTGGGAAGGAAGTCATTCATTCCGGATTCAAGGCATTTTTCTTTTTCACCCAGAACATTTCCAGCTGTAACGCCTATGATAGGTGTATGTTCATATCCGGGCAGCATTCTGATATTTCTTGTTGCCTCAATACCGCTCATTATCGGCATCTGTACATCCATCAATATAATGGAAAACTGCTTTTTCCTGCATTCTTCCAA
This sequence comes from Chryseobacterium soldanellicola, assembly GCF_900100115.1. GTDB lineage: Bacteria > Bacteroidota > Bacteroidia > Flavobacteriales > Weeksellaceae > Chryseobacterium > Chryseobacterium soldanellicola. The sequence continues at coordinate 4,057 of NZ_FNKL01000005.1, read as the reverse complement.
AGCCTGCAGCCCATTGACTGCTTCCGTTAGATGTATGCTGGGAGCAATAGACTTCATTATCCTATTATTCAGGACCATATTCACTGGGTTGTCATCAACCAAAAGTACTTCTAATTCCGGGGCAAATAAATACGAAGCTTTCTCAGACTGATCCTTACTGATTTCTACTGCATTGCTTTGGTCTACCCTTTTTAGGGTTTTGTATAGATCATGCGATTTGATAGGCTTCAACAGTAAATGTGCATTTACTATTTTCCTGACTGAAGTAAGTATATCCAGCTCTTCGGAAGAAGAAGAAAGTATTATAAATGGAGAAGCCTCTTTTTGCTGATTGAAGAGCCCTGTTATTTTATCTATTGTTTCCAATCCGGACATAACAGGCATATGATAATCCATCAGAATCACATCGAACCGCTCCCCTCTCAACAGGATCTCCAGGGCTTCCATCCCATTAGAAGCCAAGGTGGATTTGATATTTTTATAGGTAAGCATGTGCTCAAGAATGATCCTGTTGGTTTCATTATCATCAACCACCAAGGCCGTTTTAATCGTTATTTCATCCTCTTTCAGTTGAGGGATCTCGTAAGGAATCTCAATATCAAAGAAAAATACAGAACCTTTTTTCTTTGCGCTGATCAGCGACAGATGGCTTCCCATATATCCCAGAATATTGTTTGAGATAGTAAGCCCCAGACCCGTGCCGCCATATCGCTTACTGATGGAACTGTTTTCCTGCGTAAAGGCATCAAAAATGTATTTCTGCTTCTCAACAGGGATGCCGATCCCCGTATCTCTTACTGAAAAGCGCAAAGCAATAGTAGTATCATCCATGCGCAATTTCTCTACTTTTAGCTCAATCTCTCCATCTTCTGTGAATTTCACGGCATTTCCCAGAAGATTGATCAGGATCTGTTTTAACCTTGCTTCATCAATAAAAAGTATTTTTGGAAGACCCGGCTCAATATTGAGAAGAAGTTCGATATTTTTTTTCTGGGATTGATAAAGAATAACATTTATGACCTGGCTCAACATATCATAAACATCGCTTTTTTCAATCACAAGCTCCATTTTTCCGGATTCTATTTTAGAAAAATCCAGTATATCATTGATAATGCTAAGGAGATTTTCCCCTGACTCATTGATGTAATTCAAATATTGAATCTGTGTTTCATTCAGCGGTGTCCTGATGAGAAGGTCTGAAAAACCAATAACTCCGTTTAAAGGAGTCCTGATCTCGTGACTCATATTTGCCAGAAATTCGGATTTTGCTTTATTGGCTATATCTGCAGCTTCTTTGGCATTTTTTAGTTCTTCATTTACCTTTACAGCATTTGTAATATTCTGTACGGAAATAATTACACCCCCTACTTCATCTTTTGTAAGATACCAGGGTCCTACTTTAAGATCGTAATGCTGAATTTCTTCTTTTCCTTCAACCTTTAGCGTAAAGTCACCGTTGACGTACGTTTTTCCCAACAGTGCATTCTTATAGATTTCTTTTCTTTCTTCGGGAATATTAGGTGATACAGTGAAAAGATTATTACCGATAAGATCTACATCATTCATACTAAATTCTTCTCTCCATCTACTGCTTACAGCAACATAGTTAAGGTCTTTATCAAACATGGCCAAAGGAATAGGAACATCAGTGGCAAAGGACTGCATCATAGCCTCTTTCTCGGCAACCTCCAGAAACATTTTTTTGAAGGCATCAATATCCTGAATAATTCCGAAAACCCTGATGCAGATCTCACCTTCAAATTCGGGAATACCTTTTACTCTTACCCAGATCGTAACGCCGTCATTACGTAAAAGCTGAAGCTCCTCATCAAAAGCAATTCCCTGTTGTATTGCCCTGTTAAAAAGATATTTTATTCTCTCCCCGTTTTTTCCTTCGTAAAACCCAAGGGCATTTTCAAAAGTAGGCTGGAAATTATTTTTTATTTTGTGAATTTCTCTTGTACTTTGAGACCAGAAGAGCTTTCCGGTCTTCATATTGGCTTCCCAACCTCCCACCTGGGCTACTGAGCCTGTCTCCTCAAGCATTTCCTTAGTGTAAAACAGATCTTTTTCTAACTTATCACGGCGGATGAGGTCAGATTTTAGTTGTATGTAAACCAAAACGGTTACACCAATGGCTGCAACGGCAGAAAAGATGATGAATAAGACAGTCCACTCTGAAGACTTGTTCAGATCTTCATTTTTTATGGCAAGCTGAACCTCCTCGTTTTTTACAAATTTATGAACGAGCATGCGGCATCTGTCCATGGCTTTCTTGTTTTGAAAAAGTTCTTCAGAGCTCATTAACATTCCTTTTTTACGATTCTCGATAAGCAAGACATATCCTTTCATCATCATTTCTGAAGTATGCAGCAATTCATTTAAGATATTAATCTGATCTTTATCTGTAAGATTAAGTCTATTTTTGTTGGAAACAAGCAGCGGATATTCATTCCTACTTTTATTGAAGGGTTCAAGAAAATTTTCCCGCCCGGTAAGCTGATATCCCCGATTTCCCGTTTCAGCATCTAACAGAGTATTTAAAATATCTTTTACTAAACTTATGGATTCCTTACTTTTTAGCAAGTTTTCCCTATTCTCCATCTGTTTATGTATGCTTATATAAGATGCTATAGAACTAGCAATCAGAAATATTAGAGAAATTACTACACCTATTTGAAGATTTCTTATAATTTTTTTCGCCATTGAACGATATTTTTATGATAAAATACTAAAAGTAGGTCATTTTATAATAGTAGCAAATTAATTTAGAAATTTGTTAGCAGATATTGGAAAATGAATACAATTGAGTCGTTAAAATGGAGCTGCTTACTTTATAAAAGTTTATTTTGTATGTTATCCTGATTGTTTTTGCCTCTATTCATTGAGCATTTACCGTCGGAGGTACGGATTCCATTATTTTTATAGTAGAATCAGCTTCCTAATTAGGCATTATTAATCAATTTCTTTCAAAATTCGGATCAAAAACACAGAAGTTAAACTAGTTTACACTTCTTTTCTTATTCTAGTTGATTTGATTCAGGAGCTTTTACCATTATCTCACCTAAAATCATAGTGAAGCATTATATAAAATAAAAAAACCCCCTGATAATAGCCAATCCTTCATTATCGAGACCATTATACTGAGAATTAGATAATTAATTAACAATAAAAGCTTTGGTTATGTCAGATAATGTTATTAAATTTAATTTATAATATTTGTTAGTATAATTAATTTTAAATAACATTATTTTATTACACCTCCTTTAAATTATCCAAATCATGAAAAACCAAATCATTATCGCTGCTCTATCCCTGGGAGCAATCGCTTTAGGAACCAACCAGGTTCTGGCACAAAAGTCTGAGCAGGCTAGTACACTCGTAAATATTATTTTAGCAGACGTTATTGCAATGGACATAAGCACTGTTGCTTCAGGAGGCGCTGTAGATTTTAATTATGGGAGTACAGAAGATTATAATTCATCAAAAAATGTAACGGTGCCGAATAGTTTAGTCGTCATTTCGTCCAAAAATTTTGATGTAAAAGTAAAATCTGAGGGCGCAAACTTTGTAAGTGGCGCCAACGTAATTCCAGTAGATATATTACAGGTAAAAGCAATACCGGGCGGAAGTTTAACGGGAACCCTGAATGAGGTCACCTTATCTACAACCGATCAGGTATTGGTAAGTAATGCAAGTTTAGGCGCTAAACAATCTTTAAATATTGCCTATTCTATTTCGGCAGAAAAAGCATCTAAGGTACTTCTGGGAAAACCTAAGGGAACTTATACGCAAACGGTAACCTATACCGCGACAGCTTTATAATAAAAACAAACAGCAATTTTATATAAGCCCTCAGCACTTAGAAGTGTTGAGGGCTTTTTTATTTAAGTCAAATGAATAATCGGTGTAGTTATTTTACTACATCAACTTCCAGTTTCCACTACAAAGAAAATTTTATCGCCGCCGTAGATTTGTAATGTTCAAAAGAGAACAATTAAACAAGAATAAAAATTAAATAATATTATCATGACAAAACAAATTGTAATCGCAGCCT
>NZ_FNKL01000009.1 GCF_900100115.1 Chryseobacterium soldanellicola | reverse complement strand
GGCTCACCTGTTCCCATTCCGAACACAGAAGTTAAGCCCACCAGCGCCGATGGTACTGCGAAAGCGGGAGAGTAGGTCGCCGCCAGTTTTTATTTGAAACTCCTTCATCAAAAGATGAAGGAGTTTTTTTATGTCCTTACTTTAAAAAAATACATCAATGATCATTGATCAAGCATTAATCATTAATAAAAAGATCAATTAGTCATCAATAATAAAGAATGAGTATTTTTGCCTGATGCCTAATGCCTAATGCCTAATAAAAATAGGATATTGACAGTTAATAAAAGATGACAACCTTTAATTATGATTAACGCAAAGCAGTCTCAAAAAATATTCAAGATTATATTAAACTTCCTGCCTCCAACTTCCAACATTCCAAAATATCCACAAAGTTTGTCATCCTGAAACCTTTAGGTTCGACGTAGTCAAAGAATCTAAGCAAAGTATTAGGATAGTAGTATCAATAATGATACATATTCCATCAAATCTTCAAGGTTTTCAAAACCTTGAAGATTTGGATTAACATAAGACTTTTTAATACCTATATTAAGCAGATAATCTTTTCATTAATATTAAACTTAAATCATTGATAGAAAATACTTCTATTAAAATCTATATTGCATTAACATTTTAACTTTCTCCTAATTCTTGAGTTTAGTTTTAAATAATACGATGAATTGATGTCTTTCCTTTTAAACAAATAAACAAAAACTAAAAAGCTTCATGATAAATTATTCAGGTAAATACATTCTGGATAAAAGTCTATATTGTTAAATATCCCCCTATTCTTTAATTTCTTTGAACTTTATACTCTCAGACACGATCAATCCCGATCTTTTTTACTAAAAGCGAGCACAGGATCCCCCTGATTTACATTTAAAACTCTTCAATCACTGCTCTCTACTACCCTAAAACCCTCTGGTTCTCCCCACACTCTTAGTCTAAACCTCAAAAAAACAAACATTAGTTTAAAATTTTTAAAACTGAGAACCAATAAGTTATCCTTAAATATGAATTAAAAGTAAATTTTAAGTTAAATGTATTTGGAAGTAGGGGTAAAAAGGGTGTACTTTTGCCGCACTGAAAACGTAAAGAGTTCGGTAGCGCAGGAGAGCTTTTAGATAAGCGTTATTATTAGAAACTACTATAAAGAG
>NZ_FNKL01000002.1 GCF_900100115.1 Chryseobacterium soldanellicola | reverse complement strand
CTCTTTATAGTAGTTTCTAATAATAACGCTTATCTAAAAGCTCTCCTGCGCTACCGAACTCTTTACGTTTTCAGTGCGGCAAAAGTACACCCTTTATCCCTTATCTTCCAAATACATTTAACTTAAAATAATCAATTGTGGGAAACTTTTATTTTAAACTACTGATATATTTACTGTTAAATAATGATTAACACTTATCCACAATGAGCAGATGTATATTATACCCGTGTTTTAAATGATTTTAAATGGAGTTGTATTGTTTAAATGTCCTTTTGCCTTGAAGCAAAAGCTTACTATCAATTAAAGAACGGCAAAAGAAAATGTGGACATGGTATGGAGAAGGTTCTTGTATATAAAGTGTAAAGTGTAAACCACCGTCAAAAATTCCTTGAATTTTTGAAACTCTACTTTGGAGGGGAATTATTGCAGCAGACGTTTTGTTGTTTCTTATTGGAACCTGCGGAGTTTTATTTCTAATACTTTATAATTTATTTTTGTTGTTGAGATCCTTTCAGGATGACAAAGTGAATGGCAATTGGATTGATTGAGAGCCTCGTCAAGGTTTGAAACCTCCCAAGGCTTTGCAAATAATGCGTTGAATTAGCTGTGACAGATTGAAAAAAGACAAATACCCTAGCCCCGATCGAAACGGCATCCTTTTTTGTGCGGCCGGAGCGTAGCGGAGGCCGTACAAAAAAGATATAGTGGAGAGCGGGAAAAAGCTCCTAAGAAAAAAGAGTTGGAGGTTTTAGTGTTGAAGAGTGTGGACTGTGAAGAGTTGAGAGGAAGAAGGAAAAGAGCTTTTTAAAACTACATATAATAACAAATCGACAAACTGAAAATGGTTTCTAATAAAAAACAGAGCTTAATTGCTCTGCTTTTCTTTATTATATATTACGCTTAAAAATTCTGCGTAGGATTTTTCTAAACCGATAATGTCGCCACTTTTTAAATTTAATCCTCCGACTCCTGAATCATCGGATTTGATTTTTGTGGCTGAGATCTGGAAATACTGATTGCCATCTCCGGATTTTGGCTGCAATTTTATGGTAGAGCCCAAAAGTTTTTTAGTTGAGATCGTATAAACATCTCCCGGAATAACATTTATGACAGTATAGGAACGCGGCGCCAATTCATAGTTCTTTTTATTAATGTCTATTTTTTGATTTTTGTCCGAGGAAGCGAATAAATAAATCCTGCCTGTTTGATTCAACAACTTTTCTTTGGGAAGATAGTATAAACCGAGTTTATAATTTGATGCGTTGAACGGTTGTGGACTTCCGTCTATATTTTCAAAAGGTTTTAAGGTAAACGTGTTTGCTCCAATTTCTTTTGCTTTTTTATAAATTAAAGAAAAAATTTCGGCATCGTCTTTTGAGAAACCCTGAACTTCTATTTCGCCCAGATATTCTGCATCTTTTGCCTCTTCATTTATTTTATATAAAAATTTATCTGTGTTCTCATGTGTTTTTTCAACTTTGGTCATGTACACATTTTGTGCATTGAAAAGCTGAACACATAAAGCTAAAATGACAATTCCTAAGTTCTTCATTATATATATGTATTATTTTGAAAGAATTTCGATGCATTCTTCCAGACTGTTTTCCCAATGTTTGGGTTCGATTTTATAGACTTCTTCAATTTTATCTAAACACATTGTACTTCTCTTTGGTCTTTTTGCCGGAGTCGGATATTGTTCGGTTGTCAAAGCATTTAGTTTAACTGAAGATTTTGAAAGCTCGGCGATCTTTTCTGCAAATTCAAACCATGTTGTTTCCGGATAGTTTGAAAAATGGAAGATCCCGTAAGTTTTTTGTGGAGCTTCAATAATATTCATGATTGCTTCTGCCAGATCATTTGCATTGGTAGGCTGCCCGAATTGATCGGCAACGATTCCCAATTCTTCTTTTTGAGAGAAAAGGTTCAACATGGTTTTAACAAAATTCTTGTTAAATTCTGAATATAACCAGGAAGTTCTTAAAATAATTGTCTTCTTGTTTGCTTCTAAAGCCAGTTCTTCTCCTTTTAATTTTGATTCACCGTAAACTCCGATTGGGTTTGTGAAATCATCTTCCGAGTAGCACAAATTAGTTTCGCCATCAAAAACATAATCTGTAGAAATGTGGATAAAAATTGCTTTATTATTTTTACAAGCCTGCGCCAAATACGCGACACCATCTGCATTTACGGCAAACGCTTTTTCTTTTTCTTTTTCTGCAAGATCCACCGCCGTGTACGCCGAAGCATTGATGCAAAAATCGGGTTTGTTGTCCGTAAAGAATTTATTAACCTGATCTTCATCGGTAATATCTAACGTTTGAGAATCTGTAAAGATAAACTCATAATCCAATTCAAAATCGGGAGCAATTTTTCTTATACAATTTCCAAGCTGACCGTTGCTTCCTATTACTATTATTTTTTTCATTATGAATTTTTCGCGTTTTGTGATCTTAAAAATTTAACTCTAGACTGGAAATCTTTCTGTTCTAAATCTACATAAAATTTATGAAAGATCTCTTTAACGTCTTCAGGATGAACTTCTGATTTTCTGGTTTTAACATTAAAATAAATCACCGTAACCCAAAGAACGGCATGAATTGTTTTTTCGTCTAAACTTTTCATTAAAATCTCAACCTTGGCTGTTCTGTCCAGAATTTCAATGGTTTTACTGCTGATAACAACCTGCGTATTATATCTTACTTCCTTTAAATAGGCTATTTCGTTCTGAATAGCAATCCAGGTGCAGCCGGTTTTTTTTGTATATTCTTCGTAAGTGAAGCCATAAAATGTTTCTACATGATCTTCCCTGGCATTGAACATATAATCCAGATATTTGACATTATTTAAATGCCCGATCGGATCACAATCGCTAAACCTGACTTTTACGGTGGTTGATACTTCTTTTTCCATTTGGCAAAAATAAAAAAACCACCCCTAAAAGAGGTGGCAAGTTTTATAAATGTTTGTTAATTTACAAAATTATTGAATTCCTAATTCTTTTTTCACAGCTGCAGTAGCATCCGGACCTGCTTTGAAAACAAAAGCAGAAGAGTTTGCATCCATAATATAATCGTATCCGCTAGCTTTTGCCACTTTAGATACGGCATCATTTAATTTTTTCTCGATCGGCTCGTAAGCAGCATCTTGTTTGGCCACGAAATCTTTTTGAGCTTTGTCGTTCATCTGCTGAATTTCTTCCTGCATTTTTGCCAATTCAGCTTCTCTAGCTTTGTTTTCTTCAGCCGTTTTCTTAGGCGCTTCTTCTGAATATTGCTTTAATTTAGCTTGTCCTGCATCAGCTTTTTTCTTGATTTCACCTTGCTTAGTATCTAAGAAAGTTTTAAGGTCAGCATCTGCTTTTTTCTTTTCAGGCATTGCGTTAAGAACACCTATTACATCTAAAGTAGCAATTTTTTGAGCCTTTGCCATACCTACAGATACAACCATCATCGCCGCTGCAAATAATACACTTAATTTTTTCATAATTGGTAAATAAATAATTTAATTTGTTTTTAGATTCTAAATTTAAGCAAAAGTTAATAATTTTTTTTACTTCTTGCTTTTTTCTTTTTTGTCTGAAGTGGTTGACCCTTTTAATAAAATATCTAATACCTTATCTGAGTAATCAAATCTTTTTTGGAGGAAAAGCACATTGTTACTTGTTTTATCAAGAACCATACCCAACCCATTTTTTTCAGCCATCGTCTTAATTGCGCCCCAGATCTGATCCTGAAAAGGAACGATAAGGTTTGATCTTAATTTTGTGATCTCGCCTGTACTTCCGAAGCGTAAGCTTGTTGTGGTTTTAATATTTTTTTCCAAATCAAGCACTTCTTTTTCTCTGAGCTTTAATTGATCGCCAATTAAAAGCACTTTTTCACTTTCGAACGCTGATCTTTTTTTCTCGTATTCAGACTGTAAATTCTGAAGCTCTGATTGCCAGGTATCGATCTGTGAATTTAATCTTGCTTCTGCTTCTTTATATTGAGGCATTTTATCCAGTATATATTCAGTATCAACAACACCGATTTTTTGGGCGCTGCTAAAACTGAAAAGCAAGAATAATACAAATGTGAAAAGTATTTTAAGGTTTTTCATATTTATGATTATAATGATTGGTTCATTAAGAAGTGTGTCTTCCAGCCAGAAGGATCTGCGCTTCCTATCGGCTTGTCAAATCCGTAAGCAAAGTCGAACCCGATCAAACCAAATGCACCCATGTAGACTCTAACCCCCACACCAACTGATCTTTTTAACTGGAAAGGATTATAGCTGCTCCATGAATTCCAAACGTTACCCCCTTCAGCAAAAGTTAATGCATAAATTTTAGCCGTCTGGTTTAATGAAATCGGATATCTTAATTCTAACGTAAATCTGTTATAAATCGTACCTCCTCCTTTTTGAGTAATATCGTCTGTAGTACCTCCGTATGTAGAAGCATTTTCGTATCCTCTTAACGGAATTAATTCTCTACCGTCATATCTACCACCAAATAAACCGGTACCTCCTACATAAAATCTTTCGAAAGGCGGTGCTCCCAGTTCTTTGTTATATCCGTCCATGAATCCCATTTCGGCAGATGATCTTAAAACCAATTTACCAGCGATTTCGTTATAAACATCAGCTTTAAACTTGATTTTATAGAATTCCATCCACTTATACTTATCCGTTGGAGACATGGTAGAATAATCTTTATTGCTGAACAATGAATAAGGTGGAGTAAGCTTTGCCGAAAGCTCAATATTTGAACCTACCGTCGGGAAGATCGGATCTATCCCCGCAGAGTTTCTGCTCAGACCTATATTTAAACTAAAGTTATTTGCAGTTCCGTAATATTCGGTTGTATCCCCAAATTCGAACGGATAATTGCTGAAATCATATTTCTGATACTGAAGACCTGTATATAATGAGAAATAATCATCCGGCCATTTTAATAATCTGTTTAACCCTACTGAAGCCGAGAAAATATTTAATTTCTGGTCATTTCCGGTAGCATCAGAATATTTAACCCTTGAAGTATTCAAACTTACAGAAAGTGCTGTAGGTCTTGTTCCGAATAACCAAGGCTCTGTAAATGAAACTCCATAATTCTGGAAATACTGCCCCGCCTGCGCCTGAATTGATAAGGTTTGTCCATCACCTTGAGGCACGGGTCTGAAGTCTTTAAATCTAAGGAAATTCTTTAACGAGAAGTTGTTGAACGTTAATCCTAAAGTTCCGATAAAGCTGTTACCGCCGTAACCGGCCTGTAACTGAACCTGTGAAGATCCTTTTTCAACTAATTTCCATGCAATATCTACTGTATTGTCCTGTTGGTTTGGCTGAATATCCTGGCCGATCTGCTGTGGGTCAAAGAATGACATACCGGCAAGATCGAAATAGGTTCTTTTAATATCACTTTTCGCGAAAAGATTTCCCGGTTTGGTTCTTAAAGCCCTTAAGATAACGTGGTCATGGGTAGTTGTATTTCCTGACCAGGTTACTCTGTTCCAGGTTGCTTTTTCACCTTCGTTGATACGGATTTCAAGATTGATCTTATCTCCATCTACAGATTTTTCAACCGGCGTAACGTTAGAGAAAAGGTAACCGTTATTCATATATACTGATTTGATATCAGAATCGTCTTCCTTACCTCCGTCTTCACCAACTTTTTTGTTGAAACCTACCGCATCGTAAATATCTCCCTTCTTGTATCCAAGAAGTCTTTGTAAATAATCTGTGGGATATACTGTATTTCCGGTAAATGTAATATCACCGATGTAATATTGCTTACCTTCTTTAAGCTTTACGTTGATTTCGTAATTATTTTTTTTGTTTCTCCAGACAGAATCAGAAACGATTGCTGCATCTCTGTATCCCAGGGAGTTATAATAATTAACAAGACTTTGCTTATCTTCCTGGTATTTATCTTCAATGAATTTAGAAGATTTTAAAATACCTCCGATACCGAATCTTTTTTGTTTTGTTTCTTTAAAGGCTTTGTTTCTAAGTTTTTTATCGGTTACATTTTCGTTTCCTTCAAACTCGATGTGGTCGATTTTTACTCTTTTGCCCTTTTCAACATTGATCGTCCAGTCTACTAAATTGGGATCTCCTGCATTTACTTTATCCTGGATGGATATTTTGGCATCAGCAAATCCTTTTTTAATAAAATCTTTAGGAATATTGGTTTTAAGGCTTGAAACTAAGTTCTGAGTGATCTTTGTTCCCGGCTTCAGATTGTTGTCTTTAGCCATTTTCTCATTTTTAGATTTACCGATTCCTTTGCCGGTAAATTTTACCTCTCCAAGTTCCTTCAAATCCTGTAAATAGAATTTAAGAACTACAGTTTCTCCTTCAATGCTCTGAACATACACCTCTACTTCCGAAAAAGATTGAGTGTCCCAAAGTTTTTTGATGGCATTACTAACTTTCTGACCGGGAATATCTACGCTTTCGCCTTTAGATAAACCTGTAAATCGTAAGATCTGAGCCGGTGTATATTTCTTAACCCCATCAACAACAATGTCTTTAAGCGTGTAAGTACCTGCTTGGTTCTCTGCATACACAGGATTTGTGCTCACTTTTGTGCTATCCTGTGGTGTTACCTGTCCATAAAAATGTGCAGAAGCAACAAACATAATGATGGGTAATAGTCTAAACTTCATTTTATCGTAGTCTTTCTTTTCTTAATTTTACTGAATTTTTATTTGCTCACCAGTCATACCGTATCTTCTTTCTTTGCTTTGATAATCTACAATGCACTGGAAGAAAATATCTTTGGTAAAGTCTGGCCATAGAACATTTAAAAACTGCAGTTCTGCATAGGCGATCTGCCAAAGGAGGAAATTACTTATTCTTATTTCACCGCTGGTTCTTATCAATAAGTCTACAGGAGGAAAATCTTTGGTATAAAGGTAGCTTTCAAATAGTTTTTCATCAATATTTTCTACCTCTATCTTGCCTTCTTTGACATCTTCACTTATATTTTTTACGGCATTCAGTATCTCATATTGTGAGCCATAGCTTATTGCCAATACTAAATTACCTTTTGTGTTTTCTTTTGTCAGCTCTACTACACGAAGCAGCTGATCTTTCACGAGTGAGGGCAATTTATCCAAATTACCAATGACATGCATTCTCAATCCTTTGCTGAAAATTTCTTCTGCTTCGAGCAAAAGTGTTTCCACGAGTAAATTCATCAAAGTATTTACTTCTTCTGCAGGACGGTTCCAATTTTCGGAAGAAAATGTATAGAGCGTTAAATATGGGATATTAACCTCATTACAAGCGTTAATAGCATTTCTTACTGCATCAATGGCATTTTTGTGCCCAAAAGTTCTTTCCTCACCACGAGATTTTGCCCATCTGCCGTTCCCATCCATAATGATGGCAACATGTTTTGGTAAATTCTCAGAATTTATTTTATCTTTAATCAACGACATATTACTCACAATAACATGGAGGTCTTCCGAAAGAGTAAGTAACACCTAAGCTTACGGTGTTTAACCAATCTCTTGAATTCTGATCTCCAATATTTCTATCACCTATAAATTTTTTCCTTCTCTCTTCAGCAACGATATAATAATTTCCCGTCTGTAATAGAGAACCTCCGGTTGACGGGCTTAAAATATCTCCATTGTATGTAGAAACCACGTCTTTGTCAAGAATTTTGCTGTAATCTAACTGATCTGTCAGCGTATATCTGAACATTGCCTCTGCATAAATTGCCCAACTGTAGTTGAACTTATATTTTAAACCTACCCCGAACGGAATATGCATAGTTGTTTTTGTACCTGTAGAATAAGATGGCGTGCTTGTAAAGTCCAACTCATTGACCGGAGCCTGAGCCACCCCATCAGCATCTCTTCTAAAGTCATTGACCATGGTAGCTTTCGGAGCATCATACATCAAAGCCCCTACTCCCGCGAAAATATACGGGCTCAGCATACCTTTCTGCTCATTGTTTACTGGGAAGAAATTATATTCAAACATTAAGCTTGCTTCATATATATTGTTTTTCCCGAAAGAGTTTCTGTTTTGTCTGTACTCTTCTTTCGCCGCTTTATCGCTAAACTGGACCTGATTATATCCAAGGTCTAACCTTACAGTCTGATGAGGGTTAAAATTAAATCTATACAATAAACCTCCATAAAAAGGAACCCCCCAATCCGACGCTTTATCTAAATCCAATGGCTTTTGTAAAATATAGTTCGTTCTTCCTATATCACCCACTAGGTTACTCATACCTAGACGAACTCCCAATTCGTTTCTTTGTGCTTTAACACTTACCACAGTTCCTAGGGCGGCAAGGAAGCTAAACAATAATTTTTTATTCATAAAAGAATATGGATTTATGGTTATTTTAAAAATTAATTTTTGCAAATATAAAACATTTTTATATTAATGATAATCTTAATGTTTAGTTAAAAATAAACAAAAAAACATAATTTGTTATAAAGTAAACGGCAAAGTGGCGAAAATATTCTTTTTTTAATACATTCAAAATGCCTGATACAGAACAAACCCCCATTAAATGAGGGTTTAAATATATTACTTTTTGTTAAATATTGACTGAACTTTATTTCTTATTCTTATTAACAAAGGTTCTTTATAATTTTTATCCTCATCAAAATAGCCGTACCCGTATCCATAACCGTATCCATAGCCATATCCGTATCCATACCCTTGCTTTGTATTGTAGTCATTATACACCAAGCCCAGGTGGCCGATTTCGCCGTTATGATACTTTTCAGTGATCATTTTAAGCATATATTTCTCCGTATATTCATGTCTGACAACATAAATATTGGCATCCGAGTATTTCATCAGCTCATAAGAATCGGCAACAAGACCTACAGGAGGTGAATCGATAATAATAAAATCATAGATTTTTTTAAGCTCCTGGATAAATTTCACATTTCTCTCACTCATTAAAAGTTCTGACGGGTTTGGCGGGATCGGCCCTGATGTAATTACATCAAGATTCGGAATTTTCGTATGGTTGATAATCTGATCAACGTCTACCTCTCCAGTAAGATAATTTGAGATACCATATTTATTATCGATATTAAAATCACCAAAAATCTTAGGCTTTCTTAAATCCATTCCTAATAAAACAGTTTTTTTATCGCTTAATCCTAGAACAGAAGCCAGATTAATAGAAACATAGGTTTTTCCTTCCCCTCCAATAGAGGAAGTGACCAGAATTACTTTGCTGTTTTCGCTTTCGCTCGATAAGAATCTTACATTAGCCCTGATTCCTCTGAATGCTTCAGAAACCGAAGATTTAGGCTGCTCAAGCACGGTAAGCATATTTTCATTATTGTTGTTGCCAATAACACCGAGTAAAGGGATTCTTGTTGCACCCAATAACTCTTTAATATTTCTGATTTTATTGTCTAATATCTCACCAATAAAAATAAATAATAAAGGTAAAACCAATAATCCGCCGATGATCCCGAATTTTGCAGCCCTTACATTAGGGCCAATAGGAGCCTGCCCAACATTTTTTGCAGGGTCAATCACGCTGATATCAGACTGATTGGTGGCCATTCTCATCTGGGTTTCATTTTGTCTACCCAATAAGCTGTTATAGGTAGCCTCGATCATATTATAGCCTCTTTCGGCATCCAGGTACTTTCTTTCTTTTTCCGGATATCCTGCGAGATCTTTGTTGGCATCACCGACTTCTTTATTAATCCTGTTAATTTCGTTATAAAAATTATTATAATAATTTTTTAAAGAACCAGTGGAGCTTAATTTAGCTTCATTAATAAGCCTGCTTATTTCTTTCATCGGTTCGGAATTAGGAGTATAAATGGTGGCCATTTCTCTCCTTTTAAGATATAAAGCCTTTAATTCCGAAACAGAAGCGCTAAACATACCATCCTGAAAACCAGCAGCATCCGTACTGATCATTTTATCAAAATTCTGAGTTTCCAGTGATTGTCTGATAGTATTTAAAGAGCTTACCTTGCTTTCAAGATCAGCTTTTTTAGCCTCTAAATCTTTTATTCTTGTTAATGATTTCTCGTCTCTGTCTTTGATATCATACAGCTTTTCATTGGTTTTCATATAGTTCAAGATATTTGCGCTTGAATCTAATTTTTTTCTGATTGTACCAAGATTTTTGCCTAAATAAGCTTCTGTATTTTTATCAATTGTCATTTTATCTTCAAGTCTCTTTTTTTGAAGCTGACTCACTGTTGTATTTAAAAAGTTAACCGTACTGTTTAGATTATATCCTTTTTTGGTAATAATCATAATGGTACTGATTTCTTTATCAAAATCAACCCCGATGGATGATATAATATCATTAACTGCCTGATTTACTGAGGTAAGGCTTACAATAATATTGGGAAGCTTAATTTTTGTTTCAGCAGGATTTGCGACTAATTTGAATCTTAAATTCGGTGAAGTGTACCACTCGCCTATTTTAATGATTTTATTGGCTGGCCTTTCATAAGCATTTACATTATGGAAACCTTCTGAAATATAATTATATAAGTTGGTAGAATGCCCCTCGTCCGGCAAAACAACTTCATATGTATTGTGTGCTTTAGGAACTAAAGTAATCGGATAATTCAGCTGTTGATTGTGCTGCTTATCAATCTGTAAAAATACGGGCGAATCATCTTTATCTAAAAAAGTTGATTTTATGACCCCTTTTGTAGAATAATTTACAAAAAGGTCTAATTCTTTCACTAAATATTCGTTGTGAGATCTTGAGAAAAGCAGTTTTTTCAGATAAACTCCGTCTTGATTTCCGCCTTGTCCCCAAATAAAGTTAAAAGACTGATTTGTAGGAGTAAAATAACTTGCCGTATTATTAGAAACACTTAATGAAAGGTCAGAAGCATAGATATTCTGCGCATAATACTTGGTATACACCCATGATATTCCGTAGCCTATAAAAAGCATGAAAACAAACCAGTACCAGTTTTTCAGTACTCTTCTTAAAAAATGTTCAATATCAAATAATGAAAATGATCCGTATTTTTCTTTTTGATCATCTTTTTTCTCAACAGTAGCGTCTTTTCCGGGAATCATAATTAAAGGTTTTTAAGAAGTAGATAAATTGATAACGCTGTCGTAATGATTGAAACTCCGCTGGTTAAAGTCTGTATCGGGTCTTTTCCGAAACCGTTTAAGCTTTTCGCCCTTGTGTTCAGATAAATTTCATCACCGTTTTGCACGTAATAGTAGGGAGAATTCATCACATCTTCACGGGTAAGGTCTATTTTTGCTATTTTGATTCCTTCAGGTAATTTTCTGTGAATCACAATGTTTTTTCTGTCAATCGTTCTGTTTAACCCTCCATTAATTGCTAAAGCTTCTGTAATTGTCAGCGTATTTTTATGGGCAACCTTCTCACCTGTGATGTTTGTGGTTTCCACATCGCCTAAAATATAATAAGTAATCCCGTTGGTATTTAATCTTACCTGGGATTTTCCGTCCTGAAAGTTTTCGTTTACCTTATCCTGAATCTCTTTACTTACTTCATCAATTGTTTTTCCTTCAGCTTTCACATAACCGATACCAAAGACATTGATATCTCCGTTGGAATCAACTTTCAGCCCATTAAAATAGAAAAGAGTATTTCCTCCTGATCCACCGCCGCTTGAACCTCCCACAGAGCCGGAAGTTGCACCAGCAGAAGTTGCTGCGCTTGTACCAGGCGCTACCGTAGATCCGGAAGTATTTAAGGATGAATAAAATTGCGCAGCATCTCCTTTAGGAGTAGTGACAATATTTAGATTTAAAATATCGTTTTTAGTAATTCTGTATACGGGAATGTTGTAGGGAACCAGCCCTTCTTCATTTATCACAAGGCTTTCGTTAGGCTGCATATATCGTACATCCTTTGTTGTAATACAAGACGTGATAAAAAGGGGCAATAGAAAAAATAAATACTTGTAGTTTCTCATCATATTTCAAGTTGTTTACAAAAATAGGGTTTTAATTGGTTGTCTTCTTATTATTCTTTAAAACATATATAATATCAGGAATATAGGCTCCCAGAAAACCTAAGGCCAAAACAAGAATTAATAACAGATTTACATTTATATGTCTAAAATAATAAGCTACCGTTACAATAAAAAGGTAATATAAAATTATATAAAAACTGGATCTTCTGTGCGTAAGATTAAGCTTTAATAATTTGTGGTGGATATGGTTTTTATCGGCGTCGAAAGGAGATTTTTTATGAGCAAGCCGAATAACAATTACATTCAGCGTATCAACGATCGGAAGAATCAAAATCGCAACCGCCACAACCGGAGCTGACTGAAGATGATATCTCGGCACATTAGGCAATGCCTTATCAATAAAAATATCAATAAAACAAATACATGTAAACGCCAGCAAAAAGCCAAGCAGCATGGAGCCCGTGTCTCCCATAAATATTTTACTAGTCCTGAAATTCGAAAGATTGTAATACAAAAATGCCAGAACAGAACCGATTATAATCATTGATAAAACCACCAAAGGATAATTGTATTCCCCTAAGCGATAATAGCTTATACCGAAAAGAGCGCTGCAAATCACAGAATAGCCACCCGCCAGGCCATCAATCCCGTCAATTAAATTAAAAGCATTGATTAAAATGATAAATGTAATTATACTAAATAAAATACTTACCAGATATCCAAGCTCATAGATCCCGAATATGCCAAATAAATTTCTTATCCGTATGTCTGATCCTATTACGATAAGCGCAGAAACAATAATTTGGGCAACCAGCTTTTTATACGCTCTCATCACCACAATATCATCCATAATACCGATGTATAATAGGATAATCAGCGATGCAAATAAAAATTTATAAAGATCAAAAAGCTCGTACGCAAAAATAGAGGCGCAGATCCCGATGGAATAAAAAATAGCAATACCTCCTAAATTCGGTATTTTTCTGAGATGGGAACTTCTTATGCCAGGCTCATCCATCAGGTTTTTTCTTCGGGAAATTTTAATGATAGTGGGAATCGAAAAGAAGGTAATTAAAAAAGAAAACATAAAACCCATCCCTATTTTCACATAAAAAATAGGAATCCCACTTTCGCTTAAGAACAATTCAAAATTCTTCATTTTTTTTTCTAATCAAGTAATATGTGTTTCATTAAAACCATCCCAGGCTTTGTACCGAAACAATACTACTGCCATTTGTGTTTATATTAATTTTCTTATCAATTTCTTTTGTCCGGCAAAAAATAACAGATAAAATATCTTTTTTTTCAGTGGCAAAGATAACAGATAATTTTTATCAAAACGACTATACTTTAATATATCTTTAATTTTTATATCTCTTTCTTTCATGAAAAGCTCTAATTTGCCAGACATTTCGTAAAAAATGCTTTTATCTTTCACAAATGCCAAATAAGCCAAAAAAGAGTAAACTCCTTCAAAAATCTGAAAATTTTTCAGCTCTTTTATCTTATCAGCGTATTTAGATTTTCCAAAAACCTGCTCGACATCTTTCACGGCTTTCAAAATATCAAGCCCTTTTTCTGTATGAGTTTTGGTAATGGAATCTGTACGTTCTAGATATTGATAATGGAAATTTTGGGTCTGTGCAATCACTTCACATTCCAGTAAAAGCTGGGGAATTAACTGGATATCCTCAAAATGAGCGTCTTTTTTAAATCTTTTCTGATCGAAAAGCTCTTTTTTGAATAATTTATTACATGCAAAATAACTTAAGTCAGAAAAAATCGAAAAGTTTTTTTCAAGATCAATTTTTTCGGGCATATTTGGGATCTGGGTCAGCTTTTGAGTTACATTCCCGTATTGATCGACCTTTTGAATATTGCAGATCACCATTTTAGACTGATGCTTTTCCGCAAGACCCGCCATTTCTTCAAACATGGTTTCCGTAACATAGTCATCGCTGTCTACAAAGCCGATATAATCCCCGGTGGCGCGGTCAATTCCAAAATTCCGGGCATCACTTAAACCTCCGTTTTGCTTACTAAAAGGTTTGATTTTTTCAGGGTATTTTTGAGCATAATCTTGAATTATCTGCCCAGAATTATCTTTGCTTCCATCATTTACCACCAAAATTTCAATATTCTGATGGGTTTGTTTGAGAAGAGAATCGAGGCATTTCGCCAGATAATTCTCAACATTATAAACAGGAACGATGATGGAAACTTTTGAGGGAACGTTTTTCATCGTAGTTAAATTTTTGTCAGTCTAGCATTCAGCCAGCCTTTTTTTGCTTCATCAAAATCTTTTCTTGAGCACGGAATGCAGTTTTCTATATTTTCATCTTCCCCGAAATACCAGAGATTGCTGAAAGTATCCCGCTTGAAAGCGTATTGCCGGTCGTCGATCAAAACATAAAATATTTCGTAATGCCGTTCTTTAGGATGAGACTTCTGAATATGGATACCTTCGATCAGATACCAGATCATCTGTGCTAAAAGCTGGTGATTTAATTGATTTTCAGAATAAATATTATAATTAAAAATTCCTACAGATTTTAAATTCTCGCTTAAGCCGATTTCTTTCATGTAGGCGCAGATTTCTCTTTTATTCAGGCCGTTCACTTGTGGATTGATGGAAAATGGCTCGCTGAAACTTTCGATTGCGTCACAATTTACCGTTACTAAATCTGCTCTTCTGAAAAAAGGCTCTGTTTTTTCGGTAGAATTCATCATTTCAGCCAAACGTATGATGTCAAACTCAACTTCTTTAATCAATCTCACGGAATCAACTTCATTTAAATGCTTCTGATATCCTAAATGATGATAATTTTTAATTGAAAAGTTTTTAGCAGCAAACATTTTACTTAAAAAAGTATGCTCGTTGATCATTTCACCCTGTTTAAGAGAGATAATATTGCTGATCTGGGTATAATTAATATTTTTTGTATGAAAATTTAAGGCAGAAAATAATGAAAAAGCAAAGTCGTTAGATCCTCCGATAATCACCGGAATCGCCCTTTTGTAATGGCAAACCGACAAGACTTCCTGTAAAATATAGTGAGAATCCTGAACAGATTTTCCTGATACCAAATCGCCCAGATCCACAATCGGAATTTCAAAATCAAGTTGGGAAAGTTTGTAAAATTCTTTTCTTACACCCGTAAAATCCTGTACTTCCGCATCGCCATTTGCACCTCTATAATCCGAAACAAAAAGAAGAACAATGCTGTCTTCCTTTATTTCCTTTGTGATCCGGCTTCCGACCTGCCAGCTTTCGGTCTTGAAATTTCTTGGTGAAATGATAAAATCTTCAAAATTCATTTATAATCTTCATTATTTTGACAAACATACAAAAAACCTCATCAAATTGAAATCATGTCCCGCTTTTTATCAATAAAAAACCGTCAACAAATTGTTAACGGCATCTTATTTATCAACCTTGTCAAAGTTTAAAACTTTGACAAGGCTCCGAAAGCTATTATTTTTTCAGCTTAAATCTTAGGACTTAAAATCTCAAACACGAAAGTTGTTGACGTTTCAAATGCTCCGCCTTGTGTTGCTCCAAATAAAAATCGGGGTGTTTTTCCGTCTTTGTCCAACAAAAGCATTGGGCGTTCTAATCTTCCAAACCGATTTAAGTTTTTTGGTGGGGTTGGTTCTGTAATGTAATGCTTCATATTAAGATAAGCAATTTCCGGTTTTGTCCAGTGAAGCCCGTTTTTTGTGGTTAAATGCAATCCGTATTCATGATTAAAAAATCCCATATCGCGTGCTATCATGTGGTATTTCCCGTGTTGTTTCCAGACAAAAGCATCTTCCAGCTGAACATTGTTGGGCAGTGATGAAAAATCAATTACAGGATTTTCAGACACTTTTTCGTAAGGTCCCATTGGTGAGTCTGCCTTTGCCAATCCGTATTTTCGGTTTCCCCGAATCGGTCCTTTTTGAGTTTCATACTCATGCGTGTTCCAGGATTTATAAAACAGCCAGTATTTTCCGTCGTTTCCTTTTACAAAAGCAGGATTTGTTGTACAATGGTCGTCCCAAGAACCTTCTTTTCCGGGAAGAAGCAACGGCTGATCCGGTCTTTTCCATTCGCCATCAAGGTTTTTTGAAGTAGCTAATCCGATTCTTTTGGTATTTGTTTTCCCATTGGAATTTCCCATAAAAAATAAATAATATTGATCGTCTACTTTTTTGATCAAAGGATTATGGCAAGTGGTTGCATCCCAAAATTCGCCACCTCTCGGACTCAGAATAACCTGTTTGTGCTGGAATTCTTCAAAAGGAGAATTCGCTTCTGCACGGCAAATTTCGGAACCGTTGAGCCAGCCGCCCATTCCTTTTTCTTTTTTCCATCTTGAGTAAAAAAGGTGAACTTTTCCGTCTTCGCCCCAAATCGGACAACTGCACCAGATATAATATCCTTCCAACGAAAATTGTCTCCCGATTGGTTTTAAATTAAAATAAGGTTGGTCGTCTGAAGATAATAAGCTTGTAAATGATGACCCCACAACTACAGCCGCGATTCCCAAGGCTGACGTTTTTAAAAAATCTTTGCGTGTGAAGTTTTTTGATGCGCTCATATCATATGATTTTCAGCTAATTTAGAAGAATCACCGTAATGAAGTATCCTGTAGTTTGGGGTTAATTTAATGATTAAAATCTTTTTTGAGTGAATCGGCAAAATGATTACATTTGATGATTAAGCTTCACTATAAAAAAGCTGTATGTCACGACCATCAGGATTTATTACACTTATAAAAACGAATAAAACTAAATGAAAACTATAAATAAATTAATGATTTTAAAAAATATCATAAATACAAAACAATTTTACAAGAGTTTTCTTTTGGTATTATTTCTTTTTTGTAGTATTAATCATGTGTCAGCAATTCCTCCAGGCTTTACAACTAAGAATATAAAGTTTTTAAGTGAAGGAGACTCGCTTGCCGGAACCATTTTTAAGCCAGATCATATTTCTGCGGCTGTTGTAATTGTTCATGGATCCGGACAGGAAAAAAGGATGACAGAATTTGCCACAATGTTAGCTAAAAATGGCATTGCTGTTTTAACTTATGACAAACGTGGTGTCGGAGAATCTGCCGGTGTATATGCCGGACCTGAGGTAGGAACTAATAATGTAGACGCTTCAAATCTTAATCTTTTATCTCTGGATGCGAGTGCTGCCGTGAATATATTGTCTACCTATTTATCAAACAATCAAATAGCAATAGGTTTAATTGGTGGAAGCCAAGCCGGATGGATCATTCCGCTGGCTGCAGAAAAAAACAAGAAAGTTAAATTTATGACTATATTTAGCGGGGCATTGATAACGGTGAAAGAACAACTTAGGTTTCAGTTTTACACCAACGGAAATTCAAATTTTTGGGATACGCATACAGAAGCAGATGCACGTAAACACACCATGACTGATCCCGATAAATACGAATTTATAGACACAGATCCAATAGATGTTCTTTCCAAATTATCAATTCCGGGGCTATGGATTTTTGGAGGTAAGGACATTCAGGTGCCCGTGAATCTGTCAATTGAACATCTGAATACATTAAAATCCAAAGGCAAACATTATGAATATAAATTATTTCCAGCATTAGGGCATAATACGGCGTTCTCAAAAGATGAAGAGCCTATGAAAGAGGCCATCACATGGATGAAAAATATAAAAATGTCAAAAAGCCACAAAAATTAACTGATAAAGAATTGCTAAAAGTGGATTTGAACGGCTCCGATTATTTTTAATAATAATAAATTAAAAACGGACTGTAAATCTGTGCTATCTCAGCCAGAATAAAAACAACCTAAATGAGAAACCGCATTTTTTTAATTGTATTCTTTTGCATGTTGGCTTGTAAAAAAGAAGTAGTTTCCAAACCGACATCTCATAACGAACCCTCCAGTAAACAGCAAATCGATACACTAAAAATTACAAAATCTAAAAAATCAATACTTTCTAATGACATTCAATTCATAAACGATTCCATTCTTGATGGAAAATTTAAATTAGACATTTCAAGATACGAGTTAGAGAATTCGAAGAAAGGATGCTCTCCAAACTTGCTCAAAAAAGAAGAATTTTATGAATATTCGCTCGATGACGATAGAAAATCAACTAAAAAGTATAAGGATTTGGGAGACTTGAATGGCGATGGAAAGAAAGATTATGTTTTTATTTTACCTGGTTTAGGATGGTGTGAAGAAGGACAATCTTATTATTTTACCGATAACAAAATTCCGAGAATACAAACTGAATCAAATTGTTGTCATACTGAGAGTGTATTTAGCATTGGAGATATTGATGAAGATGGAGGAAATGAAATTGCCGAGTATAATTCGTCTTGTGTAAGTAATTTTAAAGCTTTTAAGATCTGGACGTTAAAAAGCGGTCAATGGAAATTAATAGCCGATTTTTTATATTATTATAATAATGGGAAATATATAGCTTTTAAAGATTTTCATAAACTACATAGGAAAATTTCCAAAAACAAATTTCAGTTTTTAGAAATATCAGATAAACGAACAAACGGAGAATTAGTACAGGAATGGAAATCAGTGACCATGAAATAATTCTAATGACAATAATTTTGAGAACGTAAATTAAAGCAGCATTAAAAAAAACCCTTTTGAAATCATCAAAAGGGGTTTATATTTAAGTTTAAAAAATAATTATTTTTTTGCTGCAGGTTTTTTCGTAACCGCTTTCTTCACTGTTGTCGTTTTTTTCGCAGCTGCAGTTTTTGTTGTAGCTTTCTTCGCCGCCGGTTTCTTTTTCTCGGCAAAAGCTTTAGGATCCTGATCGGTGATCCATTTTTTAACCTCATCTAAAGAAACATCTTTCAATTCCTCACCTTCATATTTTGTGTCATCGTTTTTCTTCGGAATTTTGAACATTGCTTTTCCGAATTTAACGAAAGGGCCCCATCTGCCGTTTTCAATAGAAATTTTTTCTTTTTCCCACTGCTGAATGTATCTGTTGGCTTCTTTTTCTAATTTAGCATCAATCAATTCGTTGATATCACTTTGAGAAAGATTATCAAAGTCATATTTCTTAGGAACATTCACGAAAATGCTTTTGTATTTGATGAAAGGTCCGAATCTTCCCGTTCCTTTTGTCACAGGCTCGCCTTTGTAAGTCGCAATAGGCGCGTCGGCTTTTTTCTTTTCATGAATAATTTCTTCTGCCCGTTTTTGGTCTACAGAAAGCGGATCTTCACCTTTTGGAATGCTGATGTAAGTCTCGCCCCATTTCACATAAGGCCCGAATCTTCCCACTCCCACAGAAACCGTCTGACCTTCAAATTCATTTAAATCAAAAGGCAGCTTGAAAAGTTCCAAAGCTTCTTCCAAAGTAATTGTTGCGATATTTTGCCCTGTCATTAAGGACGCAAAAGTTGGTTTTTCCTCATCTTCCGTTTCTCCGATCTGGATCATTGCGCCGAATCTTCCGATTCTTGCATGAACGTTTTTACCTGTTTTCGGATCAACCCCTAATAATCTGTCGCCATTGGCACGGTCTGCATTTTCTTCTACATCTGCAATTCTCGGATGGAATTTTGAGTAGAAATCTGTCATCATTTCTTTCCATTTCTGGTCGCCATTTGCAATTTCGTCAAAGCTTTCTTCAACTCTTGCCGTAAAACCGTAATCTAAAATTTCTTTAAAATTATCGGTCAGGAAATCATTCACAACCTCACCAATATCGGTAGGAAGAAACTTATTTTTATCCCCTCCGAATTTTTCGTCAAGGACTACTTTTTTAATTTTATCTTTTGCCAAAGAGATTTTCACCACTTCTCTTGTCTGCGGCTCAATTTCTCTTTTATCAACATATTCACGGTTCTGAATGGTCTGAATAGTCGGCGCGTAAGTCGATGGACGGCCGATTCCCAATTCTTCAAGCTTTCTTACCAATCCTGCTTCCGTATATCTTGCACTTGGTCTTGTGAATTTTTCTGTTGCAGTGATTGTTTTATAGGTTAAAATTTCTCCTACTTTTACTTTTGGAAGTAATTTCTCGTTGTTTTCCTCATCTTCATCTTCTGTCTTAACGATTCCGTAGGCCTTTAAGAAACCATCGAAAATGATCACTTCTCCCTGCGCTTCAAAATGCGGATTAAGACCTGCATTACCGATTTCGATCACTGTTTTCTCGATTTTAGCATTCGCCATCTGAGAAGCCAGTGTTCTTCTGTAAATTAATTGGTATAATCTGTTCAATTGAGCATCACCGATACTTTTTACTCCAAAATCTGTCGGACGGATCGCTTCGTGAGCTTCCTGTGCAGACGCTGATTTTGTTGTATAATTTCTAGGAGAAGAATATTCTGCTCCGTATTCTGATGTGATCTGTTTTTTTGCGCCTTCGATCGCTTCCTGAGAAAGGTTTACCGAGTCTGTTCTCATGTAGGTAATGTATCCTTCTTCGTATAATCTTTGTGCAAGACGCATCGTGTTTGTTACATTATATCCTAATCTTGATGAAGCTTCCTGCTGTAATGTAGAAGTTGTAAAAGGTGCGGATGCGGTACGTGTTCCCGGCTTTGTTTCAACATTTAGGACTTTGAATTCTGTAGTTCTTGCCTTTTCCAGGAATTTTTCGGCATCTTCTTCCTTATCGAAGTCTTTTTTAAGCTTGGCAGCGATTTCCTGCTCAGCATTATTTAAGAAAATCCCATCTAATTTGAAGCTTGCTTTCGGAGTAAACTCACGGATTTCTTTTTCTCTTTCAACAATTAATCTTACGGCAACGGATTGTACCCTTCCTGCTGACAGGCCCGGTTTTATTTTTTTCCAGAGAACCGGAGACATTTCAAAACCAACGATCCTGTCCAGCAATCTTCTCGCCTGCTGAGCATTTACCAGATTCTGGTCGATATCTCTAGGGTTGTCAATAGCTTTTAGAATGGCATTTTTAGTAATCTCATGGAAAACGATTCTTTTTCTGTTTTCCGGCTTTAATTTTAATTCATCCGCCAGATGCCATGCGATAGCTTCCCCTTCGCGGTCTTCATCGGAAGCGAGCCATACCATTTCGGCTTTTTTTACAGCGGCTTTTAATTCTGTTACCAGTTTCTTTTTGTCGGCAGAAACTTCGTAATCAGGGCTGAATGTAGCAAGGTCAATCCCCATTCCTTTTTTAGGCAAATCCCGGATATGCCCGAAACTTGATTTCACATCAAAATCCTTTCCTAAATACTTCTGAATAGTTTTTGCTTTTGCCGGTGACTCAACGATTACTAGATTTTTCGACATTCTAAAATTTTTGCAAAAGTAAAGCTTTTTTATTATATAGGTTTTGTAATCCGATTTTAATTTAATAATCAGAGACTTTTAACTTAGATTTTCTAAAGACAATTTGCACTTATAAAACCTTATGAATAAAGCTTTTTAACATTAAAATGATAAGAATATTCATATTTAAACTCAATAATATAGATATTTTTACCTGTAATCATAGATAGTAAGAATTCCTTTCTTATTGTTTTTACTCAAAAAAAGGGAATAAAAACATTACATTTCTATTCCCTTTTATATTAAATATTTTAAAAATATTATTCTTTGATAATTTTTACAACCATTTCAGAATTATTGATTCTTATCAGATAAGTCCCTGAAGGCAATGAAGAAACATCTGTTTCATCATTAATAAATTCGCCGGATTGCGCGAGATCGCCGGACAAACTATAGATCTGATAGAAATATTTCCCGTTTTCAGCTGCATCAATGTAAAGCTTCTCCTTCACGGGATTTGGATACAGTGTGATCTTGTTTTTTCTGACTTTTTCTATTATTTCATTTTTACTAAAAACTTCTGATGCTTTTGTGGTTGACAAAGAAGTAACCTGAAGCCTTGGTACGGGACCTTCTTCATTTCCGTTGGCATCGGTTTTTATTTTCACGCAACGGCAGCTCATTCCAAAATACGGATCATTATTATCATGAAAAGCAATCATTCGGTTGGCCGTTGCAGCAGCATCGAAAATTAAATTAACAGGTCTTCCTATGTAATTGGAATTCAAGGCGGCCGTCCAGATTCCCGGATACTGATAATTAATAAAATTAAAGGTTCCGGTGGCAGTTTGATTTGCGGTTACGCTTCTGAAGCCACGGGATCCCGAATTGGGATAATTCCCTACATAATAAGAAGGATAATTAAACATGTATCCTATGGTATAGCTGTAGGTTGCGCTTCTTCTTACTCTTACTCCATCATAATCTGTGCTGACGCTATAAGCCGTCGCTACATTTTTATCTTTTTTATACCACGGGGTCAATCCGAAATCCTGATTGGTAATATAGGTAGTATTTGTCACATCAGGGATTCTCCAGCCTTCCGGGCAAGGATCAAATGGCGATTTTTTACCGCCTCTGCCCCATCTGTCATAGGCTAAATTAGGTTCATTGGCCAGCCAGTCTGTCCCGTTGGTGTAAATTGCATTTGTACTGTTATACGGCGCAAACGTACTCGGAATCATATACACCAAAGGGTTTCTTACTGAATAGGACAATACTTTTGCAATTTTATCCGGAACCTTATCCGTTGTCAGCACATTGGCATTGGCGGCATTGGAGTATGTATTATAAGGAATAATATAATTTCCTGCCAAATCATTATAAGTTCCTATAGGAAGTGTGGTGTAGGTTGCTGTTCCGCTTGCGGTGACATTCCCAAGATAAACGGGATAAGAAGCCCTGTCATCCGCATATTGGAAAATCGGAAGCGGATCTTTTCTTCCCCACTGATAATGCAGCCCTGTAGAAGCTTTAATTTTAGCTAATTCTGCCGCCGTTGGGGTAAGATTATTTACAACAATCGGAAAAGCGTCTGTAGCTCCTAAATTCCTGTCCATAAACTCTGTCTGAAAAACAATATCTGCCTTATTTACGTAGTTTACATAATTGGCTGCCGATGTTTCAGGAAGCTCAGTTGTGTATTTATATGTTCCTACCGGAGTATCTGTCACCCAAATATGCCAGCTCCAGTATACAGGATTTGCGACACTTCCGTTATGTAAAGTTATTACGGCATTACCGCTTTGATTAGGTTTTATCTCAACTAAAATTTTAGAAGCTGAAATTCCTGCTAATGAGCTTGGAGAGGGGTTTTGTATTGAAACTTTATTCACAAGATTGACATTAGTCGTCCAGAGAATATTTGCCTGAAGATTATTGAAATTTACCGGATTTAAGATTTCTTTATTATTTAAAAGCTGACTTTGAACCGAAAACGCCTTGCTGACAGGAATCTCAACAGTAAATAACGCCGGATTTTTTACCACCTGATAAGTATTTGGATTATTGATCCCTTCTCTGTATTCTTCTGTTGCCATTAAATACTCTGTCGGAAAATCATATTGATCGACAACATATAAAGGGTCTTTTACACACCTGCAGCCATTCATATCTGAAGTCAGGCCGGTGCCTAAAGGAAAATACCAGTATCGTCCTTTCACATTCGGAAGATTGGGATCAGGAATATCAGGCTGTATTTTATCTGGGATCATAAACAAAGTTCTTGCTCCAACGGCAGGCGTAGCATCAAATTGTCTCGCCATGGTTGCCGTCCACAGAGCAACCTGATGCTGATCTGTAAACTGCCCTGCATGAGCATTATAGGAAATCCCTCCTGTTCCGGGAAACATTCCCATATTCTGGCCGCCAACGTTTGACATATCAAATCCAAAATTCGGATATACTTTAAACCCTGTCATAAAAGAAGGAACTCCTGAGTCTGTTGGCTTAATTTTATGATAATTATTAGCTTCAAAAACATTTTTAGCCAAATTTGTTTTAACTCCAAAAGGAGAAAAATCAATTCTGATATCATCGATATAGCTTTGGGAAGCCAAATTTGCCACTAAAACAGAGGGCACCCGCCATCCGTTCGGGCATGGATCAAAAGAAGATTTATCCCTGTAGGGTCTTGCGCTGCTGTCGGCATTATAATTTACATCAATTTTGCCCTGAGAATTATCTGACCATAAATTAAGCTCCGTCAATTGATTATCAGGCATTCCGGGCATTTTTCCGAACCAATTGACCATTAAATTAGCATTGTTGTTATACGTTGCAATTCCTGAATTATCATCCTTATTTACATACATCATGCTTAAAGGATTGCGTACAGACAGCTTAATATTATTAGAAACAGTGGCATTGGAAAGCAAAACAAATGTTCTGAGATTATCAATACTAATCGCATTTGTAAAGTTTTTGGCACCTCTGTGTCTGACTCTTCCCACGGCTCCCGAGACTTCATAAAAATCATTGCCTCTGTGAACTAAAGGGGGAATCGGGTCTTTTCTTCCCCATTGATAAAGAAGGCCGCCATTGCGGTTCCATTCTGTGCCTGTAATTGTTGCGCTGACGGCGCCCAAATTCCTGTCCATCCAACGCCAGTCTGTACCTGGAATTGTCTCAACAACGCCGTCGGACCTTTCTCTTTTAAGATTGTCAAAACTTCTGTATGCAGGGCCGTTTGTAGGATCATCTGTTACCCAAATATGCCATGACCAGTAGATTTCCCCGCCAACTCTGAATGCTATTACAGCATTTCCTTCTTTGGATTTATTGATCGGGACTTTTATTTTGGCATTTTGGCCGGTATCCTGGATTTCCAGTGCATAATTAGCTCCTGATTTTATCAGCCCGGGTGTATCTTCCCATAAGACCACGGCGCTGAGCTTTCCTGTGGGAATGACTGTTCCGCCGATATATTTATCGCTTTCCCACATCGCATACGCTTTCTTTACGGGAATATATAAGCCTTCAGCGGTCTGGCCCGGATCAAAAATATAGCTGTTTGGGGCTTTTGACCAGTCGGGGACGCCGGGAATGATTCTTTTATTTCCGTTTTCTTTAATTGTATCGGATTTTGTAGAGTTTTTATCACCATAAATAATGTTGTTTTTATTGAAGTTATGTGATTTTTTAATATTTAAGCATGATTTTGCTGTTATTTCATACTTAAAATTTTCTTTTATTTCTAAATTTTTAGAATAAATACCCATCGAGACCAGGCAAAAAAATGCCATTAAATTTTTTACTGACGTTTCCATTTTTTTTAGATTTGTGTTACCATCGCTTTAAGTACAACTTTTAAGCCTGTGATAGAAAATGTTGATTTATTTTATAAATAACGATAACATAAATATATAATGTTAAATAAAAAATAAGATTATGCCGTTATAAATATCAAAAATACATTTCCCAACTTGCGATTAGCAAAAATAACCATTAATGAAGAAATATTTTATTATTTGAATCAATTTAAATGAATATTAATAACAAAATCATTAAAAAAATGAATAACAACAAAAAAGACGATGTAAAACACCGTCTTTTGATATATTTCTTTAGAAAAAAATATGAATATGTATTGAAGCAGTTAACTGTCTTACATTTTATGCAATAATTCGAGAGGAGCCACAAAAACTCTATAAATAATACCTTCGAAAGTAAATCCTTTTCCAGACATTTCTACTCTATAAATCAATGAAAAAACAATAATAAACAGAGTGATATAAAACTTTTTATTAATTACAATAGCCTCAAAAGCATATCCCGTACTGCCTTTTTTTAATAACAGAGCAAAAAGCACAATAATTAACATCATATGAATATACATCCACCTTCCCCAATCTATTGCCAGATAAAACAATGGAAAAGAGAACAAAAATGCTGCAATTAATAAGATGGATAATATTATTTTTTGACCTTTCAGACATTTCATATAATAGGCTATGTGAAAAACACTGAAGGCTAAACTTATAAAATAAAGAAGATATTCATGGCTATGTTGTTTAATATAATCTCTCTCATTGATATTCCAGTAAAAAATTCCGTATGTAGGATGAACGCCCCTTTGCGCAAGAATCTGTAAGGACATTCCTTCGTTGACATTTTTACCGAATTTTAAAATTAGAATCGATGGAATAATGACTGCCAGAAAATATTTAATGTATCTTTTAATTTCAATTTTTCCTGTTTTCAAATATAATGCAATTGCAAAATAGGGAACATAAAACAATACCACCTCATGAAGTAAAGCTGTTATAAAAAGCAGAATACAGAAGATATATTCCTTATTTTTTGATAATTTATCATTGTCTAAAAGATATATGAACCATGTAAATAAAAGAAATATAATAAATTCTTTCTTCCCTACATAAGTAACTGTATTTAAGAGACCTACAAACCCTATTGATGAAAGCAAAAGGGACAGATACAGTAAATCTGTAATTTTATACCGAATCAGCCTGGTGTACAGCAAGAAAAACCCGGAAATAATTAAAAACTGAAAAAAATAAACAATATAATTAAGCCTTAACCCTGTAAAATCCTGTAAAATAAAAAAGAAGCTTCCTGACAAACCTCTTCTTTTGAAGCCGCCATCCTGATAATTAATCAACCAATCCGCCAAAATATAGCCGTCATCTTTGAAGTTATAAATGTAAGTAAATACGAGGGTATAAACAGCCGTAACCGCAATAAGAAAATAGATGAAAACCTTGATATTAAAATATTGTACAAATTTTTCTAGTCTCATAGTGTGTTTAATGATTAAAAATAAAAGGGAAACAAAACAGCTTCTGGCTTGTGATCATCATTTTTAATGGTTCAAAAATAATGATTTTAAACTAAATTCTGTTTTATTTCCCTTTAGGGATTTATTAAATATATCTAATCTATTCTTTAATAATCTTTACAACTGCTTCGGAGTTATTTATTCTTACCAAATAAGCACCTGTTGTTAAAGATGAAAGATCGGTTTGTTCGTTTTCAAATTTACCGGATTTCACCAATTGCCCGGACATATTATATACCTGGTAATAATAATCTTTAACCTTATCATTTCCTTTGATATACAAAATACTCTTTACAGGATTTGGGAAGAGCTCAAGTTTGTTTTGGGCCACTTTTTCTTCGATTACTGCTTTTGCTAAGACATTTGTAGCTTTTGCCGTTGAAGTAGTTGTTACCTGCATTCTTGGTATTGGTCCGGCTTCATTTGCGCCGTCTGCCTTCATTTTTACACAACGACAGCTAGCTCCGAAGTAAGGGTCATTATTGTCATTAAATGCTGAGAAATAATTTGACGCGGGCGCATTATTAAGCACTTGAAAAAAGAACCCAATCGGTCGTCCTCTATAATTTGAATTTAAAGCAGCGGTCCAATGAACAGAAATCAAATTATTTTTCCCATAAACAGATTGATAATTAGGTGTTTCATTTGCTTCAACACTTCTAATTCCTCTGGTACCTGCAAATACCGAATAATTCCCTATACTATATACACTATTTTGGAACATAACTCCTGCATCGTAATTCTTCCCAATACGAACTCTTGTTCCTGTATAATCAGTATATGTAGGTTTCGTATCCGATGTGTTTATTCCTTTTTTAAACCACGGTGAAATACCAAAATTAGCAGAATTATCCGCAAGAGTAAGATCAGCTATCCTCCATCCCTCCGGACACGGATCAAATGGAGATTTATTTCCTCCTCTCCCCCAACGATCAGCTGCTAGGTTTGGTTCCGTAGCCAACCAGTCTGAACCATTAGAATATCTTCCTGTCCCATTTGGCGCAGGATCGTACGGAGCCAATGTACTAGGAACTAAGAATGCCAAAGGGTTTTTCACTGAATATGACAATACTTTTGCAATCTTTTCTGAAGGTTTATCACTAGCTAAAACATTGGCGTTTGCAGAATTTCCATATGTATTATATGGCTTTATATAATTAGCATTATAAGTTGCTTCAATTAAAGGTGCGTACGTTATAGAACCGTTTGCAGCAACAGTTCCGGTCCAATATTTTACGGCATTTGTCTTATATTTAAACACATATGTTACACCGTTTGACACATAACTTCCATCACCTCCTGCAGGATTATATGTCGGAATAGGGTCTTTTCTACCCCATTGATAATGCAGACCACCTGACAGAATTATTTGCTCCTGAGCACCAGATTGCTCTTCCGCATTTAAGGTGTTACCCGTGATTGTCGGAAAAGCTTCTACTGCACCTAGGTCTCTATCCATAAATTCTGTATCTAGAACACCGCTATTTTTAGCATAGTTTACATAATTAGGAGCACTACAATTTCCTTGATCTGTAATATACCTTTTTGAAGTAATTTGAGAATTGGTCACCCAAATATGCCAGCTCCAATAGATTGGATTTGTAATACTACCATTATGTAAAGTAACTACAGTATTGCCACTTTGATTAGGGTTAATCTTTACAATAATTTTAGAATTACTAATTGCACCCACTGAACTTGGGTTAGGTTGATTAACATAAATCTGCTTTACTAGATTAGTATTGGTTGACCAAAGCACATTAGTTTTTAAATCACTGAAATTTGATGGATTTAAAATATCTTTATTATTCAATAATTGGCTTTGTACGGAGAATGCTTTACTTACAGGAATTTCAACAATAGATTCTGTAGCAGATTTAACTATTGTATATGTATTTGGATTATTTAATCCTTCCATATAATCTCCATTAGTAAAGAATTCTGCAGGAAAGTCATAATCATTTATTTTATATAATGGATCTTTTGAACACCTACACCCAATAGCATCCGAAGCTGTTGCAACCGAAGAAGGGTTATAATAAAATCTACCATTAATACCCGATAAATTTGAATCAGGAATATCCGGCTGGTCCTTATCTGCAACCATAAAAAGAGACGATGCACTGACTGATGCAGAAGCATTGTCTTTAAGCATAGTTGCCGTCCATAATTCAACATGATGCTGATCGGTAAACTGACCTTCTTCATAACCTCTAAGAATAGCACCAGTACCTGGATAAATTCCCATATTATTACCTCCAACATTTGACATATCAATACCGATGTTAGAATATACTTTAAAACCTTTTAAAGGGCTTAGTGTATTATTATCGTTAGGTTTAATTATATGCAGATAGGTTCCTGTAATTGAATTAGGGGAATTAGGAAGGAAATCTAATTGATTTTTTTTCATACTGGTTTTAACTCCAAACGGACTGAAATCTAATCTCATATTATCCAGATCAAGATTAGCAGCTAACATGGAGGGCACCCTCCACCCATTTGGGCACGGATCATACGATGATTTATCTCTATATGGTGCTGCATTAGAGTCATCATTAATATTTCCATCCGTGATAAACCCTCTGGAATTATCTGACCAAAGGTTTAATTCACTTAATCGCGCAGGAGGTAGTTCTGAACTTTGCCCAAACCAACTTACAGGCCAATTTACATTGTTTGAATAAAAAGCAGGACCAGAATTATCGTCTTTATTTATATAGATTAAACTTAATGGATTATTTACAGAAAGACGAATATTATTAGTTACTGTCGCGTTCGAAAGTTTTACATATTTCGTAAGGTCATCTATTTTTGTAGCATTCAACATGTTTTTAGAAATCCTATGTCTTATCCTTCCAATACTGCCGGAAACTTCATAATTATCATTTCCTCTATACGTTAGATTAGGAATTGGATCTTTTCTTCCCCATTGATACAGCAATCCACCATTTTTGTTCCAATCACCTGAAGTCATAGAACCACTTAATGCTCCAAGATTTCTGTCCATCAATCCCCAATCAGAATCAGGAATTAATTCTACAGTCCCGTCTTTTCTTTCCCTCTTAAGACCACTAAAGCTTTTGTATTTAGATCCATTTTCAGGATTGTCAGTTACCCAAACATGCCAGGACCAGTAAACCTCTCCGCCAACTTTAAATGCAATTACGGCATTCCCTTTTTTCGCTTTGTTTACAGGTACTTTAATTTTTGCGTCTTCACCGGAACCAATAATTTCCAGGCTATAGTTTGTGCCTGATTTTATTAATCCATGGTCATCTTCCCACAAAACATCTGCCGTAACTTGCCCGGCAGGAATACCTGCAGGTCCTCCAATGAACCTGTCTTTCTGCCACATAGTATATGCTTTTTTTATAGGAATATAGAGTCCGTCATTAGCCTGATTAGGATCAAAAATATAACTGTTTGGTGCTTTTGTCCAGTCTAAAACCTTATTATCTGGTTGTGCTCCTGGATTTACTACAAAACATCCCTGAGAACACTCTCCTGTACCTAATGCAGCAGTAAAAACACCTGTATAATTGATAAATTTTGCAATTTCAGATTCAATATCCGTCAGCGATCTTATGGATTGAGATGTTGTTGTTGCATCGTTTCTAAGCGCCCCCATTCCATACAATGTCATTTCAGGGGTGTTCGAAATAATTAAATTCTCTGACCCTGGACCTCTTCTTGCTCCACCTTGATCATTTCCATACCCAAAGAATGCCGCTCCATAATTACTGCTAGCCGTCAGCGTAATAAATGCACCATT
Source organism: Chryseobacterium soldanellicola (assembly GCF_900100115.1). Classification (GTDB taxonomy): domain Bacteria; phylum Bacteroidota; class Bacteroidia; order Flavobacteriales; family Weeksellaceae; genus Chryseobacterium; species Chryseobacterium soldanellicola. The sequence goes on along the minus strand of NZ_FNKL01000002.1, from coordinate 998,698 downwards.
GCTTTTATACACTCGTAATCCGGTTGCCTGGCTCGAAACAAATACAACAGGCTCCTGATCGGTAATAAATTCTGAAAGCTTTTTCTGTATAGAATTATACACGTTAAAGTATCTGCTTTGAAGCTGATTGGGATTTCTAAAATCATGATAGCCCGGTCCATTTGCATCATCCGGCCATTGACTGAATTTCATCATTAGTCCGCTAATAGAAAATTTTCCCGCGAACATATATACAGGATCATTATAAGTGTACAAATATGGGCTCGGATGCCCTGAAGCAACATTATAAATAAGCTCAGGAGTTGATCCTAAAATATCTGCAGGAGCTCCTGAATTTGTCATCTTAACAGATTTTGCCCCATTGGGATCTACATTAAGAGTACTTGGATTTACCGGAGAAAAGACAACATTATCCTTTTTGTTATCCATTAAGACATTTCCAATTTTGTTCCACCCGTACATTGATGTTACTCTATCTTTTACTCCCGTAACCTTACCATTAGCGTCAGTAACTAAGGTTCCATCTTTTTTAGGAGTAAGAAGAATGGTGTATTCGTTCTCATCTAAATCACAATTAGTCGCAGCATAATCTCCAAGCCTGTAATGGCTGACAGCCTTTCCCCAAACAACGCTGTTAAAATTGGTAAGATTAGTATCAGAGCTTAGCTCAATTTTTACATTGTAAGAGCTTACTGCAGATGCAGGAAGTTCAAAGGTAGCTTTTAAATTTTCATTATATTGGTTATAAGAATATAATGTCTTACACCAACCGGTCACCCAATTTCCTTGAGCATCCTGATATTTGATTGATAGCTTTACGTGATCAGTAGTGAAAGGTTTTGTAAGCTTACCCTGCATTACAACCAATCCCTTCTCGTTCATCTTTTGTTGAATAACAATATTCGGATCTAGATTGTAAGTATATGGGGGAAGAAACCCCTTTACCTTTTTGCTTAATGCCTTATTCCCATATTCGGGAGATGCCAGAATATTGGCATGAGCATAAGCTGACGCAATACAGAGTATTGCCACAAAAATCCTTGAAATAGATTTTTTTCTCATATGTGTTTAATTTAAAATGTTTTTAATTAGAATTATATAAACCAATAAAACGATAAACCAAAATTTTTATAAATAAAGATTTGTTAATAAACCGAGGATAGATAGTTTATAAGTAAAAGAAATAGACGATGCAGGAAGCATGTCTCGATAAGGGAGATTTTTCATATTTGTATGTGTTTTTATAATTAATTGTGTTAGTCTCTCATAAAATGAGAGACTTTTATTTTTCTATGGAAGAATATGATTCTTATAAAGATCAAAGGTAAATCTACCTCCAATAATATTTTTAAAACTTGAGAATACAACAAAATTAAAAATCGTCAACGCTATAATAAAAGAATATATTGCTGTTTTTGTCGCAGGCTTTACCACATACATTGCATTTGGTATTATTATGTAGGCAAACCCAATAAATGCACCTGCCAGTCGGGAAGAAAAAATAGGATTTGTTCTGAAAATAAAATAAAAACAAATACCTATCACTACATAAGCCCTGTGATACTCATAATATGGGAATCTCTCTTTCATTTTGGTATCAAATGTAAAAAGGAAAAAAGTCAGAATTGCCATCATCACTTCCGGAATACCAATCGCACCATTGATTCTCTCTACCGATTCTTCCACATATCCGTTAAATCCAATGGTAAGCGTATTGTCTGCAGCTATACTATTCATCAGACTTCCAAAGGATCGATAAACTTCAAACGGAGACAAAATAACCGAGCCGAGAATCATAATAAGCATCACCGCTTTATTTAAAGGAATTCTTACCAACCAATACATCGGTAAAAATATATAACAAACATTATGAATACCTCCTGCTAAATATATACAAAGGAGATAAGCCCAAAGTTTCCTTTCCTTAATAAATCTTATCCCGAAATACGCAATAAATGACCCAAGATTTTGTCTGATCTGCCCACTTTCTCCAATAAAAAACCCGGGAATAAAGATGAAAAGCATAAAAGTAAAAGGATAAAAAGTATTTTCTTCCGTATATTCTACTTTACAATAAATCGCAAGAATAGCAATTACAAAGGTTAATATATAAAAAGGTGCATTGAAAATATTTAAAAGTATTTTATTAATAAAAACATACAGCCATTCAATCTCCATTGGCTGTGGCCCATCCAGAGTAAGTGCCTTCAAGAAGATCGACAAATAATCTTTCGTGTCAGAATATGTGTACATCGCACGATAACTGCCAAAATCGGGACCTACATTATCACGAAGCCCGGCAACAATCATTAAATATACTCCTAAAACCCAAAGCCATTTCTTTTCAACCTTACCATGAAAAACCTCCTGATAGCTGAAAACCAGCATATATATAATCGCGATTATAAAATACGGATGTAATAAACTCATAATCTGGCTGGAATATTTTTAAATTGATATGATGCGATTACAATTCCCGTAAGAATCAAAGGCATAAATAATCTGGTTTCCCAAAAGAGCCCCACTAAGCTAATCATTAAAAGATAAGGTAATGAAAAAAATAAATATTTCTTAATCATTACTCTTCCTTCGTTATTACATAATTTATAACTAAAAAAAATACTTAGCACTCCAAACAACAATCCAGCAAGGTTATAAGGACTCGTAAAATTCTTAATTAAATAAACTCCTTCAAAAAAAGAAGATTTTTGATTAATCGCTAACCTCAACCCAATATAAGGTAGAATAAATGCAATAATCAGTAAAGCAACTTCCTTAATAAAAGCAAAATTCCTTTTTTTCAATTCATCAAAATTGATAAAAACGGCTGCAAAGAAAGCGATATTCAGGCATGCTGTTTCCCTGACAAATGTTGAAATAAATATAACAATACTTAAATAAATAATATCCGTAGATTTTTTGCTCTGCAAATATTTTAATGTAAAATATACACCCAAAATATAAAAAAACAAGGCAATAGAATCACAATTTGTAGGAACATACTGCATAATCACCACAAAAAAGACAGCCAGCAGATGAAGGAGGCTTCTAATCGTTTTGTTGACAAATAATTCTACAGGATTTAGCTTCAAAATTGAATTTAAAACAACCGACGTACCCAGAAAAAAGGTGCAGTTAATAAGAAAAGTACTGTGATAAAAAAGCGTTCCTTGCTTTAAAAGAAAACTTTTGGTAAAAGGAAAATAACTATTTACAATATGTGTAACAGCTTCGGTAACATGCACACTCAGATAATTTGGGATCACCCGATAAGCATATACAGACGTAAACATAAAATCAGGAGCTTTTTCCATTGATTTTATACCAACCACATACGAACTTTCGAATCCGTAATAGGCCATAAAGAACAATAGGAAAGGGAAAATTATTACAAATAAAAATCCGTTTATTTTTTCATCAAATATTTTCAACATATCAAAACAGCTTTTTATTTAGAATAATTTTGTTTTAAAATATATTTTTAGCTGGGAACTTTTGCAAAAGTATAAGTTTTTTTCATTTTACCTATAATATTTTATTGATTTTCAATGAAAACTTATGACTTAAAACTTTTACACTAATACTTAAAAAATTAAATTTGCAAACTTGATTTTTTAATGCAATGCATCGCTTTTTCATCTTTTTATATTATTTGATTTCCAAAAACAAGATTCTTTCTGTATTTTTTACATTAGGAATTGCCGTTTTATGTGGATTTTTTGCTTCCAAAATTAATTTTGAGGAAGATATTAATCAAATAATTCCTAAAAATGAAAAGTCGGATCTTACCGCAAAAGTTCTTAAACAACTCAACTTTTCAGACAAAATCATTGTCATTATTGAAAACAAATCAAAAGAAGATGATTTTCAGCTTTCAGAAACGGCCGATACTTTTTTACAGAAAATCGAGCCTTTACAAAAATATATCGGCTCTGTCCAGGGAAAAATCAACGATAATGAAATCTCAGAAACCTTTGATTTTGTAAATCAAAACCTTCCTTTATTCTTAAATGAAAATGATTACAGGGAAATTGAAAGAAAGCTCCGGAAAGACAGCATTGCAAAACAGGTTGAGAGCAATTATGTTTCTCTGGTCTCACCGACAAGTTTGGTGACAAAAGAATTCATCAAAAAAGATCCGCTGGGAATCACTTTTTTAGGCTTAAAAAAGCTGAATGCTTTAAATATCAGTAAAGATTTTAAGCTTGAAGACAATTACATCGTCACAAAAGACGGTAAAAATCTCCTTCTTTTTATTGAGCCGAAAAATAAAAGCAACGACACCAAAAACAACGAAGCCTTTGTTAATCAATTAAATACAATTAAAGAAAACATCAACAGACAATTCAAAGGAAAAACCGAATTAAGCTATTTTGGCTCACCCGTAATTGCCGTTGCAAATGCCCAGCAGATCAAAAAAGACATTCAAAATACGGTCATGATCTCGATGACGGTGCTTTTGATTTTATTGATTTATTATTTCAGGAATTTCTTCACACCAATTATAGTTTTTCTTCCGACGGTTTTTTCGGTTTTACTGGCATTGATGATTTTGTATTTTATTAAAGATAAAATTTCGGCAATTTCACTGAGTGTCGGAGCTATTTTGATAGGAATTACGATCGATTATGCCCTGCATATTCTCACGCATTACAAGCACAATAACAATATTGAAGAGCTTTATAAAGAAATTACACAACCGATTATATTAAGCAGCGCGACCACTGCGGTTTCTTTTTTGTGCCTGGTTTTTGTACGTTCTGAAGCGTTGAAAGATTTGGGACTTTTTGCCGCGATCACCGTTATTTTATCATCGGTTACAGCGTTGATCATCGTACCTCAGCTTTATAAACCCAAACAAAAAGAGCACACTCTGAATACCAATTTCATTGACAGAATCGGGGCTTATCCGTATGAAAAAAATAAGCCTTTGATTATTGGCTGTTCGATCATTATTATTGCGTGTTTATTCGGTTTCCGGCATGTTGGCTTTAATGAAGATATCGGCGATTTAAATTATATTCCGAAAGATTTAAAAATAAGTGAAGCCAAGCTCGAAAAACTGTCGGACATCACTTCAAAATCAATTTACACGATTTCTTACGGAAATTCTGAAGAGGAAGCGTTGACAAGGAATTCTCAATTAAGCACTTTCTTAGAAAAAGAAAAGAAAGATGGAAAAATTTTAAGCTTTAATTCTCTCGGAAACGTTGTTTTATCTGAAAAAGATCAACAAAAAAGAATCGAAGCCTGGGAAAAATTCTGGGATTCAGCTAAAAAGAATCAAACTATTTCTGAATTAATTAATAATGGAACTCAATACGGCTTCAACAGTTCTGCATTTGATCAGTTCAATGAAAATTTAAATAAAAATTATTCAACTTTAACCTTAAAAGACTACGAAAAGGTAAAAGCTTTGCAGATTTCTGAATTTTTAAGCCATGAAAACGATTTCTACACGGTTTCTAATGTTGTGAAAATTGATGAGAGGAAAAGAGATGCTTTCATCAAAGACGTAGAAAAGAAGCATGATGCCTTGGCGATCGACCGTCAGCAGATGAATGAAAACTTTTTAGGTTTATTGAAAAGAGATTTTAATACTTTAATTAATTATTCTCTTCTCGCCATCGTTCTTACAATTATTGTCTTCTTCAGAAACTTTGAATTAACGGTTCTTACGATGTTCCCGATTGTTTTAACGGGAGTGGTAACGGCGGGAATCTTATACTTTTTAGGATTAGAATTAAATATTTTCAGCACCGTTGTCTGTACCTTGGTTTTCGGAGTTGGAGATGATTTCAGTATTTTCCTGACAAAAGCTATGCAAAAAGAGCATACAACAGGGAAAAACGAGCTTCCGACATATAGAACTTCAATTATTCTGGCAGTTTTTACAACCATTTTATCCATTGGATCTTTGATCTTTGCAAAACATCCGGCCTTGCATTCTTTGGCTTTAGTTGCATTAATCGGTATGTTTTCTGTGATTATTATTACCTCAACACTGTATCCTTTCTGGTTTAGATTATTAATTACCAACAGGGCAAAAAAAGGGCTTTCACCGATTACTTTCAGATTATTTGTACGTTCTGTTCTCTCATTTTTATATTATGGACTTGGCGGATTGATATTTTCTTTCTTCGGACATTTTTTTGTGAGAAAAGCAAAAGGAAAAACATTGAATACCGTCAAAAAATGTGTTGCCTTATTCTTAAAATCCGTTTTGCATACTACTTTATTTGTCAAAAAAACGGTTATTAGAAATCCTAATGAAGATTTCAGCAAACCTTCTGTAATTATTGCCAACCACAGTTCGTTTTTAGATACTTTGGCGCTGGCCATGGCCACCCATAAGATTATTTATCTGGTGAATGACTGGGTCTATGACTCTCCGGTTTTTGGAAAATTAGTGCGGGCTTTAGGCTTCTTTCCTGTTTCCCAGGGCATCGAAAACGGGATGGATAAGCTGAAAGAGAAAATAGATCAGGGCTATTCATTAATGGTTTTCCCTGAAGCAGAACGTTCTTATACCAATGATATTAAAAGATTTCATAAAGGTGCTTTTTATATCGCAGAACAATTTGGACTGGATATTGTTCCGGTGTATATTCACGGGAATTCTGAAGTGCTGCCAAAAGGTGATTTTGCTATTTATAATGGAAGCATCACCGTAAAAGTCGGCGACAGAATCGGTAAAGATGATACTAATTTTGGCACAAACTATTCTGAAAGAACTAAAAAGATCAATTCTTATTTCCGGGAGCAGTTTGCCATACTGAGAAACGAAATTGAAGATGAAAATTATTTTAAAAACAAATTATTTTTAAGCTTTTTATATAAAGAAACCGAAGTCGTACAGGAAATAAAGGATGATTTTAAAACCAACAAATCCGTTTATTTTGAATTGAATAAGCACCTTCCGAAAGACGGAATTATTTTGCATATTGCAGATGATTTTGGCCAAAAAGATGTATTATTGACCTTGTATCAGGCAGGAAGAAAAATATTCAGTTTTATTAATGATAAAGAGAAAAGAGATGTTGCCCGACAAAATTATATTGTCAGAAGAAGAAAGATTAATTATATCAATGAAATTTCTGAAATGAATAAAAAAGCAGACGTACTTTTAATTTCTGACGAAAAATGTAATCTAAAAGATATTACAGAACTTCCGGAGACAATCGTTTTTGTAAATGTGAAAAATATTCCGTTTGAAAACAGCGATTATAAGCTGGAATACAGCTCAGAATCGATAAAAGTATATAAGTCTGTAAAATAAATATGAAAAGCATATTTTTGTAACCGATAAAAATTTTTAATGAAAAAAAATATACTCGTTATATATTATACCCAAACCGGGCAATTAGAAGATATCGTAAAAAATGTCGCTAAGCCGTTTGAAAATAAAAACGAAGAATATGACGTTACGTATTACAACATTAAGCTAAAGGAAGATTTTGCTTTTCCCTGGTCTAATGACGTGTTTTTTAATACTTTCCCGGAGTCTTATCTGCAGATTCCGAGTGAGATCCTTCCGCCGCCGGCAGAAGTTTTGAATAAAAAGTTTGACCTTATCATTTTTGGATATCAGGTTTGGTATTTAACGCCTTCTATTCCGGTTATCTCGTTCCTGAAGAGCAGCTATGCTGAAGGTATTTTAAAAGAAACACCTGTCGTGACCGTTTCAGGAACAAGAAATATGTGGATGCTTTCTCAGGAAAAATTAAAAGTATATTTAAAAGACCTGAAAGCAAAACTGGTAGGAAATATTGCGCTGGTAGACAGACACGACAATTATACAAGTGTTTTGACGATCCTTCGCTGGATGACAACAGGTCAAAAAGAGAAATCAGGATTACTTCCTGCCGCAGGAGTTTCTGATGAAGAAATTACAGGCTCTGTAAAATATGGCCAGATCATTGAAAAGCATTTTTCAGCCAATGATCTCTCAAATTTACAACCTGATCTGGTACAAAACGGAGCCGTCGAGATCCGTCCTTTCCTGGTAAGAGTAGAGAAGGTCGGGAATAAAATTTTCACCATTTGGTCTGGCCTTATCATGAAGAAAAAAGAAAAGCGCCCATTGCTGATAAAATTCTTTAAGGTATATTTGATGGCCGCTATCTGGATTATTTCGCCGATAGTTTTAGTTTTGCACCTGCTGACAACACCAATTTTTTGGTTAAAAAGAAAAAAACAAAGAGAATATTTACAAGGAATTAATTTAAAATAGAATGTACGACGTATTTATAACAAAAGCATCAACATACCTACCCAATGAGCCGGTTTCAAATGATGAAATGGAAACGTATCTTGGTTATATAAATGACGCTCCCTCTAAGGCAAAAGCTCTTATTTTAAGGAATAACAAAATTACGACAAGGTATTACGCTTTAGACAAAGAAGGAAATCCCACCCATACCAATGCTCAGATCGCAGCCAACGCTGTAGAAGGACTTTTTGATGACAAATTCAGAAAAGAAGATATGGAGCTTCTTTCCGTAGGAACCTCTTCTCCCGATCAGATACAGCCTTCCCATGCTTCCATGATCCACGGTGAGCTTAACATTGGAAAACCTTTAGCCATTAACACCGCAACGGGGCTTTGCAATTCCGGGATGAACGCGCTGAACTACGGTTTTCTTTCTGTAAAAGCAGGAGTTCATAAAAATGCAGTCTGCTTAGGCTCTGAAAGAATGTCTGCCTGGATGACGGCCGATAAATTCAACCATGAAGCAGAAAATTTAGTTTTATTAGAAGAAAGACCCATTATTGCTTTCAAAAGAGAATTCCTGAGATGGATGCTTTCTGATGGTGCCGGAGCTTTTTTACTGGAAAACCAACCAAGAGAAAATGAAGTTTCTTTAAAAATAGAATTCATTGATTTTTATTCTTACGCACACGAGATCGAAGCCTGTATGTATTCCGGTTGTGAAAAGCAGGAAGACGGAAGCTTAAAATCATGGGCAGATTATCCATCTGACGAATGGCTGAAGCAATCAATTTTTGCATTAAAACAAGACACTAAAATTTTAGATAAATATATTTTAGTGAAAGGTGCCGAAAGTTTGAGATCTTCATTCGACAAGCATAATCTTGATCCTGACACTGTTGACCATGTTTTGGCACATATTTCTTCAGGTTATTTTAAAGAAGGTTTAAAAAACGAATTTGCGAATGTAGGATTGGATTTCCCTTGGGAAAAATGGTTCTATAACCTTTCTGAAGTGGGAAATATCGGCGCAGGTTCTATTTTCATCGCTTTAGAGCAATTAATGAATTCGGGAAGATTGAAAAAAGGAGAAAAAGTGCTTCTTTGTGTTCCTGAAAGTGGAAGATTTGCCTATTCTTGTGCTTTGTTAACCGTTTACTAATGGAAAACAAATTGCCGACATCCGATCAAAATTTTGTGGAAAGCTTAATTCCGCAACGATTCCCTTTTGTAATGGTCAACAGCATTGCAGCCTATTCTGAAAATCATTTAATTTCAGGATTTGAAATAAAAGAGGATAATATTTTTGTTCAGAACGGGATTTTTCAGGCTTCAGGATTGATCGAGCATCAGGCGCAAAGTGTGGCTTTACACACGGGGTATCAATTTTATTTGTTAGGAAAAGAAGCTCCGACAGGATATATTGGCGCGATCAAATCTTTTGAAGCCGAGGCTTTGCCTAAAGTAGGAGATCAGCTCACAACGGAAGCTACGATTCTGAATGAAATGATGGGCGTAACGTTGGTTGAAATTATCACTAAGATCAATGAAACCGTTATCGCAAAATCCCAAATGAAAACTGTTGTAAAATAATTGTAATGGAAATCAAGGAAGATAATATCATCAACATACACAATTTTCTGCCGCATCGCGAGCCAATGCTGATGGCCGATTATATTTTGGAACTGACCAAAGAAAAAGTTGTGACTTCCTTTGAAATTCTGGAAGACAATATTTTTGTTCATCATAATGAATTTGTTGAAGCAGGGTTAATTGAAAATTTGGCACAAACCTGTTCCTCAATTCTAGGGCAAAGTTTCTTCGAAAACCCTGAAGCTGACACAAAAGTAATCGGTTTTATTACCAATATCAAGAAAATTGAAATTTTTGCACTTCCAAAAGTTGGTGATAAGATTATTTCAAAAGCATCGTTGATTTCTCAATATGAAAACATCTGCAATATCTTTTGTGAGACTTTTAATAATGACGAATTGCTGATCAGAGCGGAAATCAATTTGTTTATTCAGGAAGTGAAATCTTAGAAAATTTACTTTACATATATAAAAGCTGTACGTTTTGTGCAGCTTTTTGTTTCCTTTTATGTTAACCACAGATTTACACGAATTTGCACAGATGTTTATGTTTTAAATATTTTTTACATTTTTATTATTCTCAATCATTTGTGCAAATTCGTGTAAATCTGTGGTCAAAACAAAAAACAAAAAGTGAGGCATTTCTACCTCACTTTCAATATCATTTTAATTTAAAAATTAATACCCGAAGATCTCTTCAAGAGTCACCTCTTTAAATTCTCCCATTTTATTAATAGATTCCATATTCAGGTTTTCTTTTTTCCCGATGATGGCTGTATTGTATTTCAATGGTTTGATCTCAGTGTCATAAAAGCTTGTCAGCTGAGGTAAGCTCAATCCCTGGATTTCAGCATAAATATCTTTTCTGATATCATAATCAACGCCTAATTTTTTCAGTGCTAACTGATTAAAGAAAATGCTCGTTCTGTTGATTCTGTTGGATGCAATCTGCTTCAGTGCAGAACCTTTAGAATTTTCAAACTGAGCCGGGATTTGTGGCAATTGAGCCATTAAATCATTCATTGCCGTTACAGCCAAAGGTAATTTATTTGCCTGAGTTCCGATATAATTCGTTACATAATTCGGGTGATCTTTTTCGTTAGCTGTCGCGTAAGAAACATAGGCAGAATACGCCAGAGACTTACTTTCTCTTATCTCCTGGAAAACGATAGAAGACAATCCTCGCCCGAAATATTCGTTGAAAACATTGGCTTTTCCGAAGTTTCCAAGGTTTACGTTGTCACCCTTTGCAATTTTAGACATTTCCATTTGTACCATGTCGTAATTGGTGAAATATACCTTTCCTTCTGTTGCAGGCTCAGCATATATTTTTGCTTTTGCAGGCTGTAAGGTCGTGTTGGCGATGTAAGGCTTAACTGCTTTTTCCAATCCTTTCTGATCTTCTCCGTATAAGAAAACTTCGTAAGGATATTGATTGATCGTCTTAATTTTTTTCATTAAATCATCAACATTGATGCTTTGCATACGCTCCTTGGAAACAATATCCGTCATTCTAGAATCTTTCCCGTATTTCGCATAATTGCTCAATGCAGCCATGATTCTTGTCTTATCTTTTTTCGCAACTTCTCTTGATTCTAAGATCGTTTTTACGGTTTGATCGTAGATTGCTTTGTCTGCTTTTACGTTGGTCAGCCAATGATTCATCAGCTCAACACCTTTTTGCATATTACTTTCCAGTCCGCTCAACGTGATCACTGTCTGGTCATTTGAAGTTCTGAAAGAGTTTGAAATTCCAAGCTTGTAGAATTCCTCTTTCAACTGTTCAGGCGTATATTTATCTGTTCCTAAATATTCTAAAGTTGTAATTGCAAGGGACAATTCTTTGTCATTATCTGTTCCGAAAGGGAAAATATAGTTAACCTGAGCAATTTCGTTGTATTTATTTTTAACAAAGCTTATTTTTTTGTCTTTAATCTGAGACGTTTGAATCGCTGTTTTATAATCGATAAATTCAGGCTTGATTTCTGTCGGTTTTATCGCTAAAACTTCTTTTAAGAAAGGTGATTGAGCCTCTCTGTTCAGTTTAATCGGCGTAATTCCCGGATTTTGTACACGAACCAGCTTATCATTCACTCCTTTTTCTTTGTAAACAACTACATAATTATCCTTGAAAAATTCATTCGCAAATTTTACAACATCAGATTTTGAGATTTTTTCATATTCATTAATTTCATCCAATTCCTGCTGCCAGGTTCTGCCATTGATATAAGAATCGTAAAGATTGGTCGCTAAGCCATCTGCCGTTTCCCAGGTCTTCATTCTCTGAACTTTCTTATCGTTCACGATCGCTTTCAGCATCCAGTCAGGGAATTGACCTTTTTTAACCAAATTTAATTGATCGAGCAATAATTTTTTAGCCTCATCAAAACTTTGTCCGTCTTTCGGAGTTACCGTCAACGCAAAAGAACCGTACATTTTAAATGGTGATTCGTAAGCTCCTGCGCCTAAAGTTTTTTGTTTTTGATTAATATTAAGATCGATCAAGCCTGCATCACCTCTGTTACTTAAAATTTCAGCCACAACATCAGCCAATCTTGCTTCCTGAGTTCCGTAAGAATCGGTTCTCCAGGCCATTGTCATTCTCGGTGTTGACGGACTTTTTACTGTTCTGGTAACAATTGAAGTCATTGGAGCTTCCGTTACCATTTTTTTCATTGGCAATTCTTTGTATTTGAAAGAACCGAAATACTGATCAACTAATTTTATCGTTTTATCATAATCCAGATCTCCAACTAAAACAACCGCCATATTATTAGGAACATAATACGTGTCAAAATATTTATGAATCGCTACCATTGAAGGGCTTTTCAAATGTTCTGAAGTTCCAATTGTAGTTTGCTGTCCGTTTGGATGTTTCGGGAAAAGTGCTTCCATTAAAGCATAATTTACCAAACGACCGTCGTTATCCTGAGCTCTGTTGTATTCCTCATAAACCGCTTCCAATTCTGTATGGAAAAGCCTTAAAACCAATTCAGAAAAACGTTCTTTTTCTACTTTAAGCCATTTTTCAAGCTCATTTGCGGGAATATTGTTTTTATAAACCGTTTCATCCAACCACGTGTGGGCGTTGGTTCCTGTTGCTCCCAAAGATGAAATTGCTTTATCATATTCATTAGCGATCGCATATTTCGATGCTTCCTGAGAAACCTCATCGATTTTTTTGTACAGTGCTTTTTTCTTTTCAGGATCTTTTTCTGCTTTATGCTGCTCATAAAGATCAGAAATCTGCTGAAGCAAAACTTTTTCTTTTGCCCAATCCTGAGTTCCCAAATGTGAAGTTCCCTTGAAAACCATGTGCTCCAAGTAATGAGCTAATCCCGTATTATCACTCGGATCATTGTTTGATCCCGTTCTTACCGGAATATACGTTTGAATTCTTGGGGCATCCTCATTTTTTGCCAGATAAACTTTCAATCCGTTCTTTAACGTATAAACTCTCACACCCGACAGATCATTTTTCACCGTTTCATAGGTATATCCCTGATTATCCGTCAGTTTTTGTGTTTCAAATTTCTGCGCCATTGCACTCAACATACAAAAAAGCGAAACAGAAATAAAAAATTTCTTCATAGTATTATTTATTTAATCAAATTTCAAATAGATTAGTCTGAATATCTCATAGAGTTGTTACAGATCATCTATTTTACAAATATGAGATATTTTATAAAGTCTTTATTTATTATCAGTGAATTAAAGCACATTTTTATCCCTAAAGATAATATGATTTACATATAATCTATTTTCACTATTTTAGCCGATCGATACCGTTAATCATAAAACAGGTGAATTTTTTTCATCTGAGATCTAAAACTTAAAAAATATTTAGATGAAAAAGCAAGACCTTCCTCAAGACGAAAGCAACCTGAAATCGGCAAATATGACCGAGGTTTTGTACGTGACCGATGAAAACAACAACTACACAACCGCCAACAGCATCGGTTGGGAAGCTAAAAAAGCTGCTTTGGAAGAGTCTTTAGCTTTAATTAATGAAAGAATAGAAGAAGCAAAACAAAACGTTGCCAATAATACAGTAAGCCCTATTATTTATTTCATGGAACTGAATAAAATGGATGTACAGGTTCTTGCAGCCTATGTCGGAATGTGGCAGTGGCGAGTGAAAAGACACGCAAAACCAAAAATTTTTAAGACACTAAGCGATTCTGTACTGAAAAAATACGCCGACGCATTCGGGATTTCAGTGGATGAATTAAAAAATTTCAACGGAAAATAATGGAACTCAATTTTGAACATCACCAAACAGCACATTGCGAAAACGGTGTTGCCTCTAATTTATTGCTTAACAAAGGATTAAAACTCAGCGAACCCATGATCTTCGGAATAGGTTCCGGATTGTTTTTCGTGTACTTACCTTTCTTAAAAGTAAATTTTGCACCCGGTTTTAGTTACAGACCAATGCCCGGAGCTATTTTCAGCAAAGCGGCAAAAAGACTGGGAATTAAAATTAAAAGAGAAAAATTTTCTAACCCAAAAGAAGCTCAACTGGCGTTAGAGAGAAATTTAGAAAAAAACATTCCTACAGGACTTCAGGTTGGGGTTTTTAACCTTACTTATTTCCCTGAAGAATATAAATTCCATTTCAATGCCCATAATTTGGTGGTCTACGGAAAAGAAAACGGAAAATTCTTGATCAGTGATCCCGTAATGGATTACACTACCTCCCTTTCCGAAGAAGAATTGGAAAAAGTAAGATATGCCAAAGGCGCACTGCCTCCAAAAGGGCATATGTACTACCCTACCTACATTCCGGAACATGTAAATCTGGAAGAAGCCATCAAAAAAGGCATTAAAGATACTTGTAAAAATATGCTCGCTCCTGTTCCTATTATTGGCGTAAGAGCCATGAGATGGGTAGCAAGAAATATCCCGAAATGGGCCGAGAAAAAAGGCACAAAAGTAACCAATCATTATCTTGGGCAATTGATCAGGATGCAGGAAGAAATCGGAACCGGCGGTGGCGGGTTCAGGTTTATTTACGGTGCTTTTTTGCAAGAAGCTGCTGTAATTCTTAAAAATGACGAATTAAAAGAACTTTCAAAAGAAATCACTGCCATCGGTGACCTTTGGAGAGATTTCGCCGTAGATATTGCAAGAGTTTACAAAAACAGAAATTCAAAAAGTAATATTTATAACGAGCTTTCAAAATCAATGCTTCATATTGCCGATCTGGAAGAAGCTTTTTATAAAAAACTGAGAAAAGCGATCTAACGTGGAGAATATCATCGAAATAAAAAACCTCTATAAAAAGTACAAGCATGCAGAAGAGTTTTCTGTAAATGATATCTCATTAAATATCGATAAAAATGAGATTTATGGAATCCTAGGACCCAACGGAGCAGGAAAAACGACTTTGATTTCTATGCTTTCGGGGTTGATAAAACCTACTTCAGGAACTTTTAAAATTAATGGTTTATCTCCTCAAAAAGACGGTTTCAAATTAAGACAAATCATCGGGATCGTTCCGCAAGAATATGCATTGTACCCAACCTTAACAGCTAAAGAAAACTTAATGTTTTTCGGAAGTTTGTACGGTTTAAGCCATAAAAAATTACGCAATACCATTGACGAATCTTTAGAGCTTATGGGTTTGTCAAAATTCGCTGATAAAAAAGTTGAGCAGTTCTCAGGGGGGATGAAACGTCGTTGCAATCTTATTGCAGGAACACTTCACAACCCGAAAGTTCTGTTTTTGGACGAACCGACAGTCGGTGTTGATGTTCAGTCTAAAAAAGCAATTATTGATTATCTTTTAGATTTAAATAAAAAAGGAACCTGCATCATTTATACTTCGCACCACCTTTCTGAAGCAGAAGAATTCTGTACAAAAATTGCCATCATCGATCATGGAAAAATTCATGCGGTCGGAACGCCCGAAGAATTGGTGAACAGAGTTTCAAGTGCCGAGAATTTAGAAGATGTTTTTATTTCATTAACCGGAAAAGAATTAAGAGATGTTGTTGTATAAATTGTGGAGAAGTTTCGTTAAGGAAATCCTTTTGCTGAAAAGAGATATCGGAGGAATTGTCATTATTTTTGTGATGCCTTTATTATTAATTATCACGATTACATTAATTCAGGATTCTACGTTTAAAAATCTGGAAGGTTCAAAAATCCCGATTATTTTTATTGATAACGATAAATCTGAAGTTTCAAAAAATATAAAACATGAACTGGAAAACAGCAAAACATTCCAGCTGTTGACCAATTATACTGAAAAATCGGCTCAGGATGCGGTTTTTTCCGGAGATTATCAGATGGCAATTGTCATTCCTGAAAATTTAACGAAAGATTTAAATTCAAATATTGATGCTAAAGTTCAGGCCATTGTCAGTTCATTTGGAATTGAGGCAGATTCTGCTTCGGCAAAAAAGAATACTCAAGTAAAGGCCAAAGATATTCATCTGTATTTTGATCCTGCCACCAATATTGGCTTCAAAAATAATGTGATGAATTCTGTCAATAAAATGGTTTTTGAGATCGAAAATAAAAAGATTTACAAAGCGTTCCAGGATCAGTTGGGAACCACCGAAAATCTTGAAGAAAATAAAAATTTAATCAGTTTTAAAGAAATAACTCCAAAAAAAGGAAAAGTAGACATAATGCCAAACTCGGTTCAGCACAATGTTCCGGCTTGGGCACTGTTTGCGATTTTCTTTATTGTTGTGCCTTTATCTATTAATTTAGTTAAAGAAAAAAGTCAGGGAACAAGCGTGAGGGTAAGAGTGAGTCCAACTCCTTATTACATTCATATTTTAGGGAAAACATTCACTTATCTTATCATTTGTATCATTCAGTTTTTACTGATGGTTGCGGTAGGAATTTACCTTTTCCCTTACATGGATTTACCGCAATTTGATGTTACTGGAAAAATGTTTCATTTAATTATTGTGACGATTTTTGCAGGATTGGCAGCGATCGGTTTTGGTGTTCTATTAGGGACTTTAGCTGATACCCAGGAACAGTCGGCGCCGTTTGGAGCGACTTCGGTTGTGGTTTTAGCTGCCGTCGGAGGAATCTGGGTTCCGGTATTTTTAATGCCTGAATTTATGCAGAGTATTGCCAAGTTCTCTCCCATGAACTGGGGGTTAAATGCCTATTACGACATTATTTTAAGAAACAGCGGAATTTCAGGAATAGCCAAAGAGTTGGTTTTATTATTTTTATTTTATATTGCAATGGTAACCATTTCCATTTTTTACGAAAGAAAACAGAATGCAGTCTAAGGAAAACATATTAAGTTGTACGGAAGAAGTACGTGTAAGATTCAATGAGACAGACCCTTTGGGAATCGTCTGGCACGGGCATTACATTACCTATTTCGAGGACGGAAGAGAAGCTTTTGGAAGGCAGCACGGCTTAACTTATCTCGACATTCAAAAATCAGGATTTGTAACACCGATCGTGAAAAGCACCTGCGAACATTTTCTTCCTTTAAAATATGGTGAAACCTTCAATATCGTAACAACTTTTGTTAATTCAACTTCTGCAAAACTGATCTATAAATACGAAATTTTCAATCAGGAAAATAAATTGGTGTGCAGCGGAGAAACCATTCAGGTTTTTCTGGATTCTGAGAATAATTTATGTTTATACAATCCCGAGTTTTTTCAGGCTTGGAAAGATAAAATGGGATTATGAGAAAGCCGGTTTACATTACAGATTACAACTGCGTCACGCCTTTAGGTTTTGATGTTTCCTCCAATTGGAATGCCCTTTTGGAAGGAAAATCCGGCGTAGCTTTACATAAAATCATAGAAAATCAGGAGCCTTTTTACGTTTCTATGATTAATTCAGAAAAACTGGAAGAAGAATTCAACAGATTCATCGACTCCGCTCAGAATGACAATACGAATTTCACAAGGCTTGAAAAAATGTTTTTGCTCAGTTTAAAACCTTTAGTTGAAAAACATCAAATTTCAGGAGAAACCGCTTTTATTTTATCAACAACAAAAGGAAATATCAGTTCATTAAAAAACCAGACGGCTTTACCGGAAAGCGTTTTTCTTTCCAATCTGGCGCAGAAAATTGCGGATTTTTTCGGATTTAAAACAAAACCTATTGTTGTTTCCAACGCCTGCGTTTCCGGAGTAATGGCGATTGCGATTGCAAAAAATATGATTCAGGCAGGAAAATACAAAGATGCTTTTGTCGTTGCCGGAGATGAGATTTCAGAATTTGTAATTTCAGGATTTAATTCTTTCCAGGCCATCGGAACTGAACCTTGCAAACCTTACGACAAAAACCGCAACGGAATCAATATTGGTGAAGCAACGGCAGCAGTTTTTATTACAGGTCATTGCGAGGAACGAAGTGAAGAAGCACTCTCAAACGAAAGATTTAGTTTTAAAGTCTTAGGTGACTCGGCCATCAACGATGCCAATCATATTTCCGGGCCATCAAGAACCGGTGATGGATTATTTTTAAGCATCAGTAATGCAATGACAGAAGCGCAAGTTTCAGCGGAACAGATTGATTTTATTTCTGCACACGGAACGGCGACAATATACAACGACGAAATGGAAGCCATCGCTTTCAACAGAATGGAATTGCAAAATGTTCCTTTGAATAGTATGAAAGGCTATTACGGACACTGTTTAGGCGCGTCAGGTTTATTGGAAAGTATTATTTCTATGGAAAGTGCCTTGAATAACATCTTAATTCCATCGAAGAACTTTGAAGAAACGGGAACTTCCCAGCCTTTGAATATTATAAAAGAAAACGAATCTGCTGAAATCAAATATATTTTGAAAACGGCGTCAGGTTTTGGCGGGTGTAATGCAGCAATTGTTTTGGAAAAATGTTAAAATGAAAACGATGAAGAAGACAGACATTTGCATCATAGAACAATCAAAAATCATTCTCAATAACGAAATTATTTTTGAAACCCAAACCGAAAATTTTTCAGATTTTGCGAAAGAAGCTTATAAAAGCTTAGCACTAAATTATCCGAAATTTCATAAAATGGATAACTTAAGCAAACTGGCTTTTCTCGCTTCTGAAATGATTTTAAAAGATAATGACCAAAGCAGAACTGCATTGGTTTTTGCCAACAAATCATCAAGTTTAGACACTGATTTTAAATATCAGGAGAGCATTAACTCTCAGGAAAATTATTTTCCGAGTCCTGCTGTTTTTGTGTACACTTTGCCTAATATTTGTGTGGGTGAAATCAGCATTAAACATAAAATGCAGACAGAGAATGCTTTTTTTGTTTTGGACGAATTTGATGAAAAATTTTTAAACGATTACTCAGAACAGATATTGCAATCCGGCAAGGCTGATAAAGTGTTGTGCGGCTGGGTAGAACTCTATCAGGAAAGTTATAAAGCTTTTGTATATTTGCTGACTAACTAATATAACAATTTAATAATATAACAATGTAACAATAATTTGCAGTCATCACATTAGTAAATTGTACACTGCTACATTGGTACATTAAAATAATTTTTATGGAAAACTTAAGAGAAGAATTAAAGCACAAAATTATTGAAGTCCTTAATCTTGAAGATGTTGCAATAGAAGAAATCAAAGATACTGATCCTTTATTTGGAGGAGGTCTTGGGTTGGATTCTATCGACGCTTTAGAGTTGATCGTTCTTCTTGACAAAGAATATGGAATAAAATTAGCTGATCCTAAAAAAGGAAAGGAAATTTTCCAATCGATCGATACAATGGCAAAATTCATTGAAGAAAACAGAACGAAATAAATCAATCTAACAATGTATCAATTTAACAATTTTACCAAGATTGTTACACTGTTAAATTGATACGTTGTTACATTATAAAAAGGATGAGTCAAAAAATTGCCATAACAGGAATGGGCATCATTTCCTCCATTGGAAACAATGTGGAGGAAAATTTTATTTCGTTAAAATCCGGGAAACACGGAATTTCAGACATTCAATTGTTTGAAACACGCCATGCCGGAAATATCAAAACCGGCGAGATAAAATTATCTAATGAAGAGCTTGCACAAAAACTTCAGCTTAATGAAGATAATAATGTAACAAGAACGGCTTTATTAGGTATGGTTGCTGCAAAAGAAGCGGTAGAAAGCGCCGGAATTTCTGATATTAACGGATATAAAACCGGTTTAATCTCCTCAACAAGCGTGGGCGGGATGGATATTACCGAAAAATATTTCTACACCTACGAAGATTTCCCTGAAAAGCAAAAATATATCGACTCTCATGATGCGGGAAATTCATCATTGGCGATTGCAGATTATTTAGGTCTGAAAGGCATGGTTTCGACCATCAGCACGGCTTGTTCGTCTGCTGCAAATGCGATTATGATGGGCGCAAAATTGATTAAAAACGGCGTTTTAGACCGTGTCATTGTTGGCGGAACAGATTCTCTTTCAAAATTTACTTTGAATGGATTTAATACCTTGATGATTCTTACGGATTCTTACAATACCCCTTTCGATAACGACAGAAAAGGCCTGAATCTGGGTGAAGCAGCCGCTTTTTTGGTCTTGGAATCTGACGAAATCGTAAAAAAGGAAAATAAAAAAGTCTTAGGCTACCTTTCCGGTTACGGAAATGCCAACGATGCGCACCATCAAACCGCTTCTTCGGAAAATGGACAAGGTGCTTATTTAGCTATGGAAAAAGCTTTAAAAGTTTCCGGTTTAGATAAAGAAAATATTGATTATATCAACGTTCACGGAACGGCAACACCTAATAATGATTTATCAGAAGGAATTGCAATGATTCGTATTTTCGGAGAAAACAAAGTTCCGGAATTCAGTTCTACCAAAGTATTTACAGGCCATACTCTAGCCGCAGCGGCAGGAATTGAAGCCGTTTATTCATTGCTGGCGATTCAAAATAATGTCATTTTCCCGAATTTGAATTTCAAAACAAAGATGGAAGAATTTGATTTGACACCTGTTACAGAATTGAAAGAGAAAAATATCAATCACGTTCTTTCCAATTCATTTGGTTTTGGAGGAAATTGTTCAACCTTAATTTTCTCAAAATCATGATTCCAGTATATATTAACGGTGCAGCATGCATTTCGGTTCAGGACACTTTAAGTGAAAATTTTTCACAAAACCTTAGCCCTGAAAATTCAGCTCAGGTTGTAAAAGCTATTGAACCCAATTACAAAGAATTCATTCCTCCGGCACTAATCAGAAGAATGTCTAAAACAGTGAAAATGAGCTCCGTAGCCTCTCATTATGCTTTACAGGAAGCAGGAATTGAAAATCTGGACGCCATTATTGTCGGAACAGGAATGGGCTGTTCCCAGGATTCTGAAAAATTTTTAAAAAATGTGATTGATAATAAGGAAGAGTTTCTGACTCCGACGTTTTTTATTCAGTCTACTCATAATACCGTTGCAGGGCAAATTGCTTTGGGTTTGCAATGCCACGCTTACAATTTCACCTATGTGAATACTTCTTCGTCTCTGGAATTTTCGTTTTTGGATGCAAAATTGCAGATTAATGATGGTGAAGCCGAGAATATTTTAGTGGGTTCAACAGACGAACAGACCGAAAGAACAATGGAATTGTACAAATTAAACAAAACCATTAAAAAAGAAGAAAATCTTCCCGTTGATTATTTAAATTCAACAACAGATGGAGTTATTTGGGGTGAAGGCTCGAGTTTTTTTGTCTTAGGAAAAGATAAAACAGAGAATTCTTACGCTCAATTAACTGATATTCAAATAAGAAGCAGATTAAATCCGGACGAAGCTCAATCGTTTATTGAAGGTTTTTTAGCCAAAAATAAGATAACAAATCATGATATTGATGCCATTATTTTAGGTTTCAGCGGCGATGCAACATCTGATGTTTATTATAGAAAAGCAATGGATTTATTTCAAAATTCGGCTTTGCTATATTACAAACATTTGAGCGGAGAATTTAATACAGCAAGTGGTTTTTCAACATTTATGGCTTGTCATATTTTGAAAAATCAGGAAATTCCGGAGGTGATGATGATTAATTCATTGAAAAAAGAAGAAATTAAAAATATTCTTTTATATAATCATTTGGGTGGAAATGATCATAGTTTGGTTTTGTTGGAAAAAGCTTAATTTATAACGCAAAGCGATCAGTTTTTTTGTCATTCAGAGCTAAACGAAATGGAGCGTGGAATCTAAGCAACGTTAAAATTTACGCCGAGATTCCTACGGAATGAAAAACACGCCGCTTAAAGGAAATGAATATTTAATTCAAAAACAATAAAAGATGAAACACTACCCATTTATCCTATTTTATCTTTTCTGTAACGTTTTTACTTATGCGTTTCAAGGAGGGTTTTTGGTATATCTTTTCTGTTTTCTGGGATTTATAGCGGTTTTAGGCTGGGGTTCTTTTGATATTACATTAGGATATTTTGTCAATAGTTTTACGCATAAAAGAACGAAAATTAAAGAAGTAGCATTGACATTTGATGATGGACCAACTGAATTTACCCCTAAATTTCTAGATCTATTAAAAGAGAATCAAGTAAAAGCAACCTTTTTCTGCATCGGAAAACAGATTGAAAAATATCCTGAAATTCTTCAGAGAATAATTGCTGAAGGCCACACGGTTGGAAACCATACGCTTTCACATTCCAACAATACCGGATTTTTATCAACTTCCAAGATGGTTGAAGAAATTGAAAAATGTGATGAAATCATTTCTAAAATCGGCAATATACAAACCAATTTATATCGCCCTCCTTTCGGTGTTACCAATCCCAATATTGCAAAAGCGATTAAAAAAACGCACAAAAAAAGCATCGGCTGGAATGTCCGCTCTTTGGATACGGTAACCGACGATGAGAAAAAAATTTACAGAAAAGTCACTAAAAGATTAAAAAAAGGAAGCATCATTCTTCTTCACGATACTTCAGAAAAAACGTATCATGTGTTGAAAGATTTATTAGTATTTTTGAAGGAGAAAAACTACTCAACTTTTACTATTGATAGTGATAAAAAGTAACGACAGGAAGTCCCGAAGGGACGACTTAACGAAGAATTGGATAAAATCCAATTTAAATTAAAATAAACCGAATTTATAAAAAATGATTAAAAATATTGCTTTTGGAGTATTTCTATTGATTTCAGGCTTCTTTTTTGCTCAAAATACAGCAATGACAAGCCCTGAAGCAAAGGCTTTTGTAACAAAAGTTTCATCTGAAACGAAGGAAATAAAAACTTTACAAAGTGATTTTATCCAAACCAAGAAAATGGATTTTTTGGATAAAAGTATTGTCACTTACGGAAGAATGTCCCTAAAAACGCCAAATATTTTAAGCTGGAAATACACCAAGCCTTATCAGTACAGCATTATATTCAAGGACAATAAAATTTTTATTAACGATCAGGGGAAAAAATCTTCTGTCGATGCAAAAAGCAAAACTTTCGAAAAAATCAATAAATTGATCGTTGGAAGCTCAAACGGGAAAATGTTCAATGATCCTGAATTTTCAGTGAGTTATTTTAAAAACGGAAATTTTAACATTGCAAAATTTACTCCCAAATCTGCTCAGCTACTGAAATACATTAAGCAGATTGAATTGTATTTTCCGAAAAGCCAAACGACAGTTTCTCAGGTCAATATGACGGAAGCTTCGGGAGACACTACCAATATTGTTTTTAAAAACACTAAGATCAATGCGCCCATTCCTGCTTCAGAGTTTTCTTTATAGCCTGATTTTTTTACTGTTTGTTTCGTGTAAAACGTATAAACTCACAGGCGTAAAATCTGTACCAAATTCCGAGCAAACGGTTGAAAATTTATACTTTTCATCCAATGAAGATTATGTTTATAAATGCCAGATGGATATTTATAAAAATCATGTAAGCGGCATTTTAATTATTAAAAAAATCAACGAAAACACTCATCGCGTAGCATTAACTTCTGATTTTGGAAATAAATTAATTGATTTTGAGGTTTCAGGTAATAATTTTAAGTTGAACTATGTGCTTCCGGATTTAGATAAAAAAATTGTTATTAATTTTTTAAAGAATGACTTTCAACAATTGTTAAAACAAAAATATCCTGTAAGCGAAAGTTTTGAAAACGAAAATTCTAAGATCTATCTCTCAAAAGTTGATAAAAAAAGGTATTATCTGTTCTTTAACAAAGAAAATAATTTGTTAAAACATATTATTTATACAAAAAACAACAAAGAGAAAATCGATTTTACTTTTGATGCAAAAAAACATATCTTCGCGGATAGTTTGAGTCTTCAACATAAAGATTTCAAAATCAATATAAAACTATTTCAAATAACCGAAACTGAATAATTTAACATGAAAAAGCTAACTTTTTTACTCATCATCTTGATTTCAAGCCTGTCTTTCGCTCAGGTAACTTTTAGTCCGGGAATCAGGGCAGGTTTAAATCTTGCAAAATTTACCCAATCTGATAATGGCATTTATAACTGGTTTGACGAAGAGCCTGATCCCTATTATTCAAATTATCAAAAAGAGGAAACAGATTTTATAGCAGATTTTTATGTCGGTTTTTTCGGAAACATCAGATTTGCAAAGTTTTACGCCCTTCAGCCTGAACTTAATTATTCCAGACAGGGAAGCAAAATAAAAGTAGCCAATGAAACTTACGAGCCAAAAATCTCGTACCTGTCATTACAGCTTGTCAATAAATTTTATTTCCAGAAATTCAATATTCATGTAGGACCTTCAATTGATTTTGCGTTAGAAGACAACGGATTTAATCCTTCTAATAATGTTGATTTGGGCTTTTTGTTGGGCGTAGGCTATGATATTACCAACAATTTTGGAATTGAAGCAAGAGTAAAAAAAGGAATTGTAGAAGTTGCTTACAGTGGCGATGAAAACAGGACTAATGTTTTGCTTCAGGCGGGAGTTTATTATACTTTTAATACGAAAAAATAATCTATGCAGACCATTCTTACAGACTTTTATACTTTACAATCATACGAAAAGGCAGAAAACGGAAGCTTTATCGCAACTATTTCTTTAAACAAAGATCATGACATTTTTAAAGGCCATTTTCCTGGAAATCCTGTAACTCCAGGAGTTTGTATGATGCAGATTGTAAAAGAACTGACAGAAGAATTTACAGACAGAAAATTATTCTTAAAATCTGCTTCAAATGTGAAATTTATGGCGATCATTAATCCTTTTGAAACGCCTGATCTGAAACTTCAATTAGATATTACTGAAAGCGAAGAAGAAGTGAAAGTAAAAAATACAACTTCTTTTGGCGAGACTATTGCATTAAAAATGTCAGTAAACTATAAAAAATAACATTATGAAACTTATTTTATCATTAATAACAGCTTTCATATTCTTTTTTCAAACTGATCTAGATGCATTGAGATACAGCTATGCAAAAGCAAATGCTTCTAATGCCAATACGCAAGCTTTTATCAATCTTGCCGAAAAACAAACCGGTACTGATCCAGTGACAAACGGTTACCAGGCCGCAGCAAAAATTATGCAGGCAAAAATTGTTAAAGAAAACAGAAAAGCTCTCGTAAAATCCGGCGCGGCAAGTCTTGAAAGTATCATTAAAAATAATCCTAATAATATTGAATTGCGAGTAATACGATTAAGCGTTCAGGAAAATATTCCTAAAATTGTAGGATATCGAGGAAGCATTAAAGATGATAAAGCATTTATCTTAAATAATTACAGCAAACAAAACACTGCAATAAAAGCTTATGTGAAAAAGTTTGCGATGCAGTCTAAAACAATTACAGACGAAGAAAGAGCAACATTAAAATAAAAAAATGACCTTCTCTGAAGTACAAAATGTAATTTCTGAAAAGAAAATCTGTGTTTTAATACCTACTTACAACAACGATAAAACGCTGAAAAGAGTGATTGACGGTGTATTGGACTACACCGAAAATATCATTGTAGTGAATGATGGCTCAACAGATCTTACTTTAAAAATTTTACATGATTATCCTCAAATTGATGTAATTAATTTACCTGAAAATAAAGGGAAGGGAAACGCGCTTACAATAGGTTTCAGAAAGGCAAAAAAACTGGGCTACCATTATGCAATAACGATTGATTCTGACGGACAGCATTATCCGGATGATATTCCTGTGTTTGTTGAAGCTTTGCTTGAGGAAAAACAAGATGTTTTATTAATCGGAAACCGGAATATGTCACAAGACGGTATTCCTAAAAAAAGCAGCTTCGGAAATCGTTTTTCTAATTTTTGGTTTTGGTTTGAAACCGGAATCAAGCTGGAAGACACTCAATCCGGTTACAGATTATATCCTTTGCACAAAATTCCGAAAAAATATTTTACACCAAAATTCGAGTTTGAGATTGAAATTATTGTAAGAACAGCCTGGAGACACGTTCCGGTGAAAAATGTTCCGGTCAAAGTTTTGTATGACCCCGCGGAAAGGGTTTCACATTTCAGGCCATTCAAGGATTTTACGAGGATCAGCATTCTGAATACGATCCTGGTGACGATTACTTTACTTTATATTATTCCGAGAAACTTCGTGAATAATTTCAAAAAAAAAAGCTTTAAAAAGTTCATAAAAGAAGACGTTCTTGAAAGTGACGGAACCAATCGCAATAAAGCATTTTCCATTGCTTTGGGCGTTTTTATAGGATTTTCTCCGTTTTGGGGATTTCATACATTGCTTGTGATATCCTTGTCAGTTCTCTTTAAATTAAATAAAGTTTTGGCTTTTGTGGCTTCCAATGTGAGTTTACCCCCATTTATTCCTTTTATTATTGCGGCTGCATTGTTTTTGGGAGCACCATTTGTACATGGTGACAGCAATATTTTAAGTCAGGACCTTAATTTTGATTTGGTTAAAAATAATCTCCTTCAATATGTGATCGGAAGCGCGATTTTAGCGACCACAATGTCTGTCATTTCAGGAATTGCCACGTTTCTTTTTCTTAATAAAATAAGTCCGGAAAATAATTAATTTTAAACTTTTTTAATTAATATAAGATTTAACCAGAAGTCTTTTAATAAAAAAACTGCAAAGCCTATCGACCTTGCAGTAATTAATTATAGTAATATTTTATTATTTCTTCGTTATTTTCTGAGAATAGTTTTTACCGTTTTTATCTGTAACAACTAAAACATAATTCCCTGAATTTAATTCTTTAACTGAAATTGAGCTTCTTTCAATTTTTGCCTGTAAAACCATTCTGCCGCTCATTTCATATACTTTTGCGACTACCGGAATAAAGTCATTTGTGGTTTTAAAATTGATGATATCCTGCGTAGGGTTTGGATAAACCGTGAATGTTTCCTGAGTAGCCTGAACATCTTTCGTATTTAGGAATGACCCTTCTACAACGTTTAATGTAGTGTTTGCGGTTACATTATTAATTACATCAACAATTCCTGAAGGCCATTTTACGACAACTTTTGTAATGGCCGTAGCCTGGCCGATGCCGAAATGAGCATTCAATGTATTCATATTTCCGAATCCTGTTCCGCTCTGTATATCACGGATTTGTTTTCCCCATGCGCCATAGATTTCTACTCTGGCTCCGATCCCGTTTCTGTTGCTTTGTATTCCTTTCAGGGTTACTTTCAGCCATTTATTTGTATTTCCGGAATTAATCATCACGTTATTGCCATTCTGAATATCCAAAAATCCATCGTTATTCAAATCTCCGACAGGTCGGTCGTAATAATCAATATTATAAGGGTTTGAGTTCGGAACAAATGTGAAATCTCCATTTCCGAACATGATTGTATTTCCTGCGCCTAAAACATCCAAAAACCCGTCATTATCAAAATCATAAGCAACATATTCCCTGCTCAAAGCATTTGTCGTATCATAACCAGAACCTACCGATTTATCAGTAAATGTTCCGTCTCCGTTATTCTTCATCACTTTACTCAGTCCGTTGGTTGTGGAATTAATTCCTACCACCGCATCCATCCATCCGTCATTATTAAAATCCCCCCACGCAGAAGACCATGTTTGCGTAGGATTGGCCATGTTTGCAGTAAGCGCTACGTTTGTAAAGGTCCCGTTTCCGTTATTTCTGTGCAGTTCGTCAATATTTCCGCCGGGGCCTGAACCTCCGCCGCTACATTTTGCGATATAAAGATCCATATCTCCGTCGTTATCATAATCGATCCAGATAGAGCCGTAATTTCCACCGGAAGGGAAATCTCCCAATCCTCCCTGATGATGATTCATATTCGTTCCGTCATTTAAATAATATCTGTTCGGAGCATTATCATCACAAATAAAGGCGTCTAATTTCCCATCATTGTTAATATCTATAAAATTGGTTCTCTGAACTAAAAAGGATTGTGGCTTTCTGTCTGAAGTATAAGCCGTTCCGTCTGAATTTGCCTTTAAAAAAGCAATTCCGCTTCCCGAGCCATACACAAGATCATTATAGCCGTTATTATCATAATCTCCTGCAGCAATGCTCCAGGACGGAGTTATCGAAGTCGTAGGAACCGTATAAGTGGTACTGGTAAATCCACCGCCGGCCTGTTGATAAGAAATCATAATTTGAGTAGGACTTATCACGGAAACAACATCATCAAGATAATCCCCATTCATATCCACAACACAATTGTTAAAAGATCCTGTTGCTGTTATCGGCTGTGGAGTGAAAGACAGACGATCCGGCACAACAACGACTTCAGAAAGGGTAATATTAAACCCTAAGGAAGAATATTTATTATCAAAAACAATATAATAAGTCGTTCCGGCCACTGCATTAAAAGTAACCTGAGAGAAATTCCCTGCAAAATCGTCATTGGCAGTCAGGCAATTTAATGCTGTACAGCTTCCTGTAAATACAATCAATCGTGTATCTGCATTTTGCCCGGCAGCTGAAGTGGCAACTCTGATCGTTGTGTTCTGCGTGGCCGTGTATTTATACCATAAGCCTTTTGATCCGGATAAACCTAATGAACAGGCCGTTGCCGGCGCATCGCCTGTAACAGCAGGAGCAGTGACTGTTCCCAAACTGAGGGGAACTGCTGTGGCACATGTAAGCTGTGCAATTGCCCATGTGCTATTCAATAGTAAAACAAAAAAGGGTAATATTTTTTTCATGAGTTATACGTTTGTTATTATTAATTTTTATGGACAAGTCTGGTTTAACGAAGAAATCCACTGCTTTAAAAGCTCAACCCCTTCATCATGAACAATCGTTCTGCCCAGTAAAGGCATTCTGTTGTTTTCATTGGTAGAGCTCAGTCTGAAATGCATCACAGATTTGTTTGGATTCCCAGGCGTGATAATTCTTTCCAATGACGGATCTATAGGCTCATCTGCCAGTATGCAGACTCCCAATTTTGCCAGGTTTGTTGTCTGGCTGAAGCTTAACCGTATTGCCCGGTAATCGCAGCGGGCATTATCCTGATGGCAATGTGCACAGTTTATATCAAGATAAGAGCGCAAACGGATATCCAAAGGCTTGCTTGTATCCTTATAATTTACCGTGGAAACTATATTGGAAGGATAACTTTGAAGATAACCTTCATCCACCAGTTTCTGCAGCTGATTTTTCAGTCCGTTGGGATAATTGTATGACACGTTAAGATTTTGGGGTTTTACACCAATCGGAACAGGCTTGTTATCTAATTTATGACAGGCATAACATTCTGTTTCAGAAGGGATTCTGTAATCAGTTGTGATAATATCGCCATTGTCTTTTTTAAATGTAATATTTTTAGAGCTGCCGCTTGTGAAATCTGTTCCGGTAACTAAATTCGCTTCTGTCTGATCATCATTCCATAAATATTCCGCAAAAATCCATCCGGTTGATTTTCTTATCATCAATCGGGTTTCAAGTATTTTGGTCGTATTATTAGGCTGTATTGTATTGTAATAGAAACTTTTTATTAAAACAGTTCCTACAGGGAAATTCAGTGTTTTATCATCAGCGTCAAAAGTGGCTTTTGTGCCTTGTGGCATCCAGATAAATCTTTTTTTCAGGGCATAATCGGTGAAAAGCGAACTTGCAGGCTCATAAGGGATTACTTTGCTTGATGGATTTAGGTTTTTAAGTTCCCCCGTAAAAAAAGCATACGTAGATAATTTAGCATAAGGAACCGCATTAATATCAAAATTTACAAAAGAACTTTCGACTTCCACACCTTCAATTCTCCCATCATCTTTACAAGAGAATATTATCAATAAAAATACAAAAGATAAGAAATAGAATTTTCTCATTCGTTTCATGGTTTTAAGGGAACGAATATAAATAATAAAACCATTAAGGACCAAACATTTTTACACTAAAAAAGCAAAAACAGTTAAAATAATAAAATAAAACAGTCAAAACAAAATAAATAAATCAATGAAAACGCTCCAATCACCTTCAAAATCGCAAACAGAATTTCCCAGCAAAACTCAATGAAATATATTTTAATTATTTTAAAATAAACTGCACCAAATCTTTCAGAAATTCCTCATCCACATTTCCTTTTATCTCATAATCTTTTGGAGAAGGCTGCTCGGTTCCTTTAATAAATAGATGATTTAAAGAAGGATAGAATTTAAATGCAGCAGCTTTGTTATTTTTTAACTGATTTTTCCAAAGCGCAAAATCTTTTTCCGTTACCTGATAATCTCTTCCGCCTTGTGCAAAAAACATGGGACTTTTGATAGACTTAACAGCTTCAAGAGGCTTATAATCAATTAAATACTTCCAATAAGAAGCAGATAATCCCAGTGGAAGCTCAGATTTTGGAGAATCTAAATTAAATTTTTTCGATTGTAAAAAATCAACTTGCTTTTTCATATTCTGAAGCTCTTCATTTGAGATTTTTGTCGGATCAATGGTATGAATATAATTAAACTGATCAACAATAACATCCTGCAGCGGTCTTGCATTTCCCGCCATGAAAATGTATTTTGAAACCTGGGCTTTTTCTGCAATCTTCGGCATCAGATAAGCACCTTGGCTGTGTCCCAAAACAGTAATCTGATATTCTTTAAATTGTTCATTATTCTTAAAATAATTCGCCACATTTACAGCATCATTGATTGTTTCCTGTTCGGCTGTCGATTCATCATTAAAAGTTTCAGGATTAGAATAGGTTCTTTTGTCGTATCTGTAAGAAGAAATTCCGTTGCTCAAAAGATATTCCGCGATGTCTTTAAAAGGTTTATTTTCCCCGATAGTTTCATCCCGGTCTTGCGGTCCCGAACCATGAACAAAAATGACTAATTTCTTTTGATCATTTTGTTTCGGCTGTAAAAGTGTTCCTTTTAATTCAATATCATCGCTTTTTATTTTTAAAGCCGTTTTATCATCTGCCTTATCGAATATTTTGTGCGGAACAAAGAAAAATCCAATAATTTTATTTTCTCCACTGAAAGTAATCTGAATATCTAATTTTGATTTTTCAAACTCAGAATAGTAATAATAAGAATCATTCTCATTATTGATTTCAAGAATATTTTTAAGCTTTCCCAACTGACCTTCAAGCTGTTCCGGAAGTAATTTTAATTCTCCAACAGGAACCTGCGCAGCAACAGAAGCATCAAAAAAAGTGTGAGCTTTTTCAGCATTTTTGTCAATCAACAACGTTTTAATAAATTGACTTCCAATATCTTTTCTTTCTTGAGCAAATAAAAATAATGATGCTAAAATCAAAAATAAGTTTAAAATTTTCTTCATATTAATTTTTCAATTTTTTATTAGTTTTCTTTACATATTTTTCAACATTCTCTTTATCCGGAACCGTTGTAATTTCCTTTGTCAATGCTTTTTCAAATTCTGTTTTTGCCTTTGAATAATTTTTTTTATTGAAATAATATTTCCCGGCTTGATAATAAACCAGCCAAAAATCAGGATTTAAAGATTGATAATGAACGATAAATTCATCAGAAAGTGTTTTTTCTTTATCATCAATAGCATTTTCAATTTGAGAACTTAATTTTTTATATTCTTCATAATTTTTGAAATCCTGTGAATCTATAAAAGTATCTTTAGAAATATTCAATTCAGATGTTGCAAATTTTCCGCTTTTTAATCTTTTACCGGAAAAAATTTCGCTTAAGTCATAACAAACAAATTCTCCCAATTGATAAGGATTTGAAGACACCCAAACCAGCTTTTTCTGAGGTGAAAAAATTACTGCATGATGCGCCAAAAGCTGATTAATTGCCTTTTCGTTTCCATATCCAATTTTTTCATCTTTCAACCCGGATTTATCTCTTAAAATTGAAGCTATTTTTTCAGGAGTCAGTTTTTTATTTTCATGCAAAAGTTCCTGAAGCTTTTCATAACGGTACTCAGAATGACTTTCTATAATATGCTTCTGATTTCTTTTATCATCTTTATAAGCATCTGACTGAAAATGATTTGTACAAAAAACCCTGCTTGAATTCTGAACCCTGTAAACCCCAAAATTATCAGGCGAAACCTCAATAATTACTGCATTTTTATCGTTGCCGCTTCCAACCAAAATTGATTCCGAAACGAAAACTTTTCTCTTTTTAGCAATCGCAATCGCCTCATCAATCGTTCTTGCATATTGTAGAATTTCCCGTGTCACCAAAGAAATCGGAGTTTTTGCCGTCAACGGAATTTTAGATTTTCCTGCATTGATCGTTACTGTAATTCCTTCTTTATTCATCCCGGAAACCACGCCGATCATTCCGGGCCAACTTACTGACATATAAGGAATTCCCTGTTCCGGTTCGACAAATTCCACTAATTTATTTTTCGCAAATTCATCACCAACATAAAAATCAAAATTTCTTCCGATCAAAAGATCGCCGTCTTCGGTATTCTCGTTCCAGACAGCGAGAGAAGTGCAGCCAACCATCGCCAGATCCTGCATCGCATGACCAATATCGTGGGCTCCGTGAAGGTATAAGCTTCGCAAATATTTCGGCGCAATAAAGTTGTATTTATCCGATGAATATTGAGATAATCCGTACAATTCAGCCTGATAATCTTCTCTTACATTGAGATACATTTTCCGGTTGTACCATTTTAAAAAACCTCTTAAAAGATTTTGCTTAAACTTCGAGGGAACAAAACCTTCTACTTTTGAAAAGAAAATATCTTCCTGCTTCTGCATCAAATCCTGAGTCAAAGCTCCATTATTGTAGCCCAATTGCAAAGGATTTCCTTTAATATAAAGCTCCCAAAGCCGCTGCTTATTTTTGGTTAAATAATTTTGATTAAAGCTAAAAGTTGAGTCATTAATTTTATTGACTTTCGGTATTTCTAGTGAATATTGTTTTACCTCAGGAACGTGTTTTATTGATTTTCTGACACCGCAGGATGTGAGACTAAGAAGTATAAACACAGCTAAAAGCTTCCCGATGTCATTTCGACGGAAGGAGAAATCTATTCCAAATTGTTTAGATTCTTCACTCCACTTCGTTTCGTTCTGAATGACAGACTGCTTGCTACTTCTATTCATTTTTATTCTTATTAATCATTTGTGTCAATCGTTCATCAATACGTTCTTTTCCTAAAATTTCAGCACATGTATTGAAAGCCCCGATCGTGCAACCCAAAATCCCGTGCATATTAACAGATTGGCCTGTCAGAAAGAGATTGTCAATTTTTGTCCGCGGAGAAACCATAGTTTTCAACGGATTTTCCGAACTCTTGATGTAACCATACATATTTCCGTCAAAGCTTCCGATATAATCACGGTAAGACAGCGGAGAAGAAGTATAAATATTTTTAATCGAATCTCTCAAATTCGGGAATTTATTTTCTAAAGCATCAATCATTTTTTCTGCTTTTTCCTGCTTGAATTTTTCATATTGTTCTCCCCTCTCATTTTCTTCTGCAACAGTGTTGAATGTATTTTGCCATTTTTTGACCTCGTCAAAATCCATGTAGGAAATTGCGGTTAAGCTTTCGGCAAATTCAGGATGATGCTTTGAAGCTGTAGAAGAAAGCATATATGTTTCCGGCCAGAGATTTTTGTCGTACCGATAAGCATTCCAGACCAATTCTTCTGAAGAATAATGGTAAATATTATAATTAAAATTCGGGATTGAATGAGATTTTAAGACCAGATAAACACTGAAGCATGATGAAACAGGCTCCCAGCTTAAAATCCGGTTTAAAAATGATTTTTTCAATCTTTCTTCACCAATTAATTGAATTAATGAACGAATTTCTATATTTGATATAATTTTTTTTGCTAAATATTCTTTCCCTGATTTTGTTTTTGCGCCAATGAGAATATTATTTTCATTGAAAATCATTTCAGAAACTTCGGAATGCTTGTGAACTTCTGCGCCATATTCTCTTAATTTTTTAATTAATAATTTTGAGATCTGGCTTCCTCCTTTCACACATTTATAAGCGCTTTGAATGTAAGAATTTACTGTCAACGCATGAACATAAAATGGAATATTTTCCGAATCTCCTGCGTACAGGAAATTCGACCCCAACAAAACCGACTGTAATTTTTTATCCGAAGTAATCGATTCAATGAATCTTTTTGTATTTAAATGCAGAATTTCTTCATTATAATTATCCTTCCCGACAACATTATACCTTGGAAAATGATTGCAAACCCGTTGAATTTCTTCACAATAATTTTCAAGATTTTCTCTTTCTTCAGGAAAATATTTTGACAGCTGCTCAACAAAATTCTCGTAACCCTGAGCGTGGGGATATTCGATTTCATCACCTTCAAAAGTGATTTTGTCATAGCCGTTTTCATTCATTTTATGAAGTTCGAGATCGTCTATGATTTCTAAATAAGAAAAGAATTGATGAAGATTTTGCCCTTTTGAAAGCCCACCCAAATAATGAACTCCGGTATCGAAAATCAATTTATCACGGGAAAATGTCTGTAAATTACCGCCATATTGATTATTTTTCTCCAAAACACAGACTTTCAGGCCTTCTTTCGCCAAAATGAGGGCCGAAACAAGACCTCCCAATCCGCTACCGATAACCAATATGTCGTATGTTTTTTTCAAGGAGATTAATTTTTATCAGCTTTGTCAAGTTTTTGAATCTTAACAAGACTTTTTAACGTTGAATTGTTTGCAGCCCGACTTGAGCGGAAATCCTTTTTTTTGCTTGGGAAAGATTGGGCAAAAAAGATTGGGAGCGGAAGGCGGAAAAGCTGCCCTAAAAATATTGAAAATTAATCAATATCGTCCCAAAAATCAAAGTAATTGAACCATTGAAGAGGATATTTTTTAATCATGGACTCTAAATTTTGGGCGTAAGAGTGCAAAAGGCCCTGTGCATCGCGCTTTTTCACCTGTTGGGCAACTCTTGCATATAAATGATAATGAAGATTTTTTTCCTTCATCACGTACACATACACCACGGGAACGCCCAATCTGGACGCAATCAGGAAAGGACCGGCCGGAAATTTCGCACTTTTTCCCAGCAAATCAGCTTCAAGGAATTTCGAGCCTTCAAAATAACGATCGCCTGTAAAGCAGATCAATTCATTTTTTGATAACGCTTCATTGATGTCGAAAATATGCGACATATCTTCTTTCACGTAAATAAATTTGATGTTGCTTTTTTTAACGGTAACACTTTCAAGATATTCTTTAATGACTGTAACTTCCTGATCTGTTGTGACTAAATTAATCTGACAGTCAAAATCAATATCCGCGAAAAAATGTTCTGCGATTTCAAAATTACCGATGTGCGCACTGATTAAAACTCCGCCTTTTTTCTCGTTTAAAAGATTTTTGAGGTTTTCAACGCCGTCAAACTCGTATGTAAATTTTTCTCTTAATCCAGCAGAAATAGCTGTTTTATCAATCAAAACCTTCCCGAAAGTGAAATAACTTTTAAATAATGAAATTTTTGTTTTCCAATATCCGTAATTAAGCCTTTGTTGAAAATAATAAGTGTAGTATTTGTTGCTGTTTTTTTCGAACAAAAAGTAATAGGCAGCCACAAAATAAAGAACGACATACGAACTTCGGATTCCGATATTTCTAATGCACCAGACGAAAATTCTGTACCCCAGAATCGTCCCTTTAGATTTACCTTTCCACTTGTTCATAATTTCAATTTAACAATGTATCAGTCTAATAATGTAACAATAATTTAAACATCGGTAAACTGGTAGATCGTTATATTTTAAAGTAAAATTTCAATCAATAATTAAGCGTTTTTCTCAGTGATTTTGTTCTCAATTGTAGTATAAAAATCATCAAATGTGATCATTTGCTTGAAATCGGCTTCACCTAATTTTACGCCGAAATTAGATTCGATCACAACGACCATATCAATATAATCAAGACTGTCTAAGCCTAACGTTTTTTTAAAGTTTGCTTCATTACTGATTTCATCGCCGTCTACCTCGAATTCATTTACTAAAAAATCATTCACGATGGCAATAATTTTTTCCCTTTCCATGTTTTTAATCAAATTTTTTAACTATTAATGCAGAATTTGTTCCCCCAAATCCAAAAGAATTTGACAAAAATACGTCAATTTTTTGACTTTTTGTTTCAGCAATTAAATTTATCCTTTTTGCCTCATCGTCAGGGTTTTCCAGATTGATATTCGGAGCAACGAAATCATTTTGCATCATCAGAATCGAGTAGATAACTTCACTAGCGCCTGCCATCCAGCATTCATGGCCGGTCATTGATTTTGTAGAGCTTACCGGAACTTCACTTCCGAAAATCTCATAAATCGCCTTGGCTTCATTTGCATCACCAAGTGGCGTGGAAGTCGCATGAGCATTGATATAATCGATATCTTTTGGGTTTAATCCCGATTGTTTTAAGGCTCTGTCCATCGCTAAAGCCGGTCCGTCAACATTTGGAGTTGAAATATGACCGCCGTTCGATGAAAAACCGTAACCTATAATTTCGCCTAAAATTTGAGCACCTCTTTTTTGGGCAGATTCTAAACTTTCTACAATTAAAGTTGCTGCTCCACCGCTGGGAATCAGTCCGTCTCTGTCTTTATCAAAAGGTCTTGAGGCTTTTGCAGGCTCATCTTCTCTTACCGAAAAAACACCTAACCCGTCAAAGCTTGCCATTGAATATTTATTGGTTTCCTGAGCGCCTCCACAGATAATCATATCTTGTAACCCGCTCTTAATCATCATATAAGCTAATCCTAGCGAATGAGATCCACTGGCACAAGCTGCGCTGATGGTCAAATTAATTCCTCTTAATTTAAATATCGTGGATAGGTTCATCGTGACCGTTGAGTTCATTGATTTGAAAATCGCTCCTGAACCCATTAAAGTCGTATCTTTTTTCTCTCTTGCAATGTCGATCGATTCTACAACTGCCCGAGAAACACTATCATTACCGTATAAAATCCCAACTTCATTGTGATCTAAAAAATCCTGATCTACTTTTGCCTGCTTTAATGCATCGATGGTCGCCAGATAAGCGTATTCACTTTCTTCGCCCATACTTATGCGCTGCCTTCTGCTTAAAAGACTTTTCAGATCCGGTTTTGGAACAACGCCCGTAAGGCCTGATCTGAAACCAAATTCTTTTCTTTCATCCACTAAAACAATGCCGGATTTTCCCTTGTAAAGCGATTCTTTAACCTCATCTAAAGAAATCCCAATACAGGAATAAATTCCCATTCCGGTAATTACAACCCTGTTTTCCATTTTTATAAATTTAACAATGTATCAGTTTAACAATGTAACAATAATTGATACACTGGTAAATTGCTACATTGCTACATTATTTTATTATTTATGAATAAATTCCGCCGTTAATATTGATGACCTCACCTGTAATATACGAAGATTTTCTCGAAGCCAAGAATGCAACAAGATCCGCAACTTCCTCAGCTTCACCAAATCGGTTGGCAGGAATCATTGCTTTCAGTTCGTTTTCATTAAAATCCTGTGTCATATCTGTCCTGATAAAACCCGGAGCGACCGCATTTACAGTAATATTTCTTTTGGCAACTTCCTGAGCAAGAGCTTTTGTAGCTCCCACCAAAGCGCCTTTTGCGGCAGAATAATTAGTTTGCCCGGCCGTTCCTTTTACTCCGGAAACAGAAACCATATTGATGATTCTGCCGTATTTATTACGCAACAATTTCTGAATAAAGAAATTTGTCACGTTGAAAAATCCATTTAAACTTGTGTTAATCACAGAGTTCCAGTCTTCGCTCTGCATCCACATGAATAATCCGTCTCTTGTAATTCCGGCATTGTTAACGATCACCTCAACTACTGAATCCGCGTTTTTTTCCTGCCATTCTCCTAAAACTTTTAAAGTTTCTTCCGCATTTCCTACATCGAATTTCAGAATTTCTCCTGTAGATCCCAATTCTTCTATTTTAGCTAACGTTTCCTTTGCTGCAGCCTCATTTGAGGTGAAGTTGATTAAAATATGATAGTTTTTTTCTTCTGCCAGTTTTATACAGATTGCTCTTCCTATTCCTCTGGAGCCTCCTGTTACAATTGCACATTTCATTGGTTGTTGCTTTTACCGGATTATGGTTTTAATTTTCCATAGGTTTTACCTACGGCTATTATTGTTGAACCCTTCGGGTTCCCCAAACTCCTTATTTTTTTAAATATTTTTTCACTTCCTCCAAATATGGATACATCACCATATCGTCTGAGAAAGCAGGGATAATTTGTCTTATTTCATCATATAATTCTTTTGTGGATGATGAAACTTTATCTTTAAAATCAAGATACTCAATTGCTTGAATAATCGTGATGGCTTCAATTGCCAATACTTCGAAAGCATTTTCAATGACTTTTCTACAAATCACGGCAGCATTTGTTCCCATGCTCACAATGTCCTGATTATCATTATTGTTAGGAATACTGTGAACGTACATAGAATTTGACAACATCTGACTTTCTGCTGTTGTTGAAGTTGCTGTAAACTGAACGCCCTGCATCCCGAAATTAAAGCCTAATTTACCTAAATTTACAAAAGGAGGCAAAATTTCGTTGATTTTTGAGTTTAAAAGATAATTTAATTGTCTTTCTGCCAACATGGTCAGTTTTGTTACCACAATTTTCAGCTTGTCCATTTCCAGAGAAATATAATCTCCGTGGAAATTCCCGCCGTGGTAAACATGCTGATTTTCAACGTCTATAATTGGATTATCATTGGCTGAATTGATCTCATTTTCAAGAATTTTCTCCGTGTATTCCAATGTATCCAAAACAGGTCCTAAAATCTGCGGAACACATCTTAACGAATAATATTCCTGAACTTTTTCTTTAAAAACCTTTTCCTGCTCTTCAAAATGAGTATATAAATGATCTTCTCTTTTTCTAATTAGGTTACTGTCAGACAAATGCGCCCGCATTCTTGCTGCAATCTTTTGCTGGCCTGCGTGAAGCTTTGTTCCATTTAAGGCTTCAGATAAATGATCATCATAAGCCTGAACGATTTCGTTGATCGCACAAGATAATTTAATTGAAATCTCAGTTAATTGATTGGCTTTAAATGCATTCACAATCCCAATCCCTGACATCACGGAAGTTCCGTTCATTAAAGCAAGCCCTTCACGGATCTCCACTTTTATGGGTTCTAAACCTTCAATTCCGAAAACTTCTTTTGTGGATTTTCTTTCCCCTTTATAAAAAACTTCGCCTTCACCGATTAAAACCAAAGCCAAATGCGCCAGCTGGACCAAATCACCACTTGCGCCTACTCCGCCGTGTTCGAAAATCAACGGTGTAATATCTCTGTTTATTAATTCTTTAAGTAAATTAACTACCGAATGATGAACCCCGGAATTTCCAAGAGATAAAGTATTCAGTCTTGCCAGCATACAAGCTTTAACTTCCTGCGGCGGAAGAGCATTTCCAATTCCTGAAGAATGGCTTCTGATTAAATTATATTGAAGCTGATGCGTATCTTCATCACTGATTTTGAACTGGGCCATTGGTCCGAAACCTGTGTTCACACCATAAATTACTTTATTTTTTGAAAATTCTTTCAGAAACTGAAAACTTTTATCCACTCTGGCCAAAAGCGTATCATCCAGTTCTATTTTCTGATTTTCAATGATGATTTTTTTAAAGTCATTCAGTCCTAAAAAGTTATTTATTTTCATTAATTAAAGTAATAATAGATAATTTTGTAAATATTAATTAATTGTCACTAATTTTGCGGCAAAGATAGAAGTTATTATTAAAATAAAAAATCAAAGATGAGCAAAGAATTTGTTGATGTTCTCGTAATCGGCGCCGGGCCGTCGGGTTGCGTATCTTCTTCATTCTTAAAGAAGAACAATATCAACGTAAAAGTTGTCGAAAAAACAAAGTTTCCGAGATTGGTTGTAGGCGAAAGCTTAATTCCGAGAGTGATGGATCATTTTGATGAAGCCGGACTTTTTCCTGCTTTGGATAAAATGGGTTTTGAGAAAAAACTGGGAGCGCGTTTTTTGAGAGGTGACGAAGTCTGCATCTTTGATTTTAGTGATAAATTCGGGGAAGGCTGGGACTGGACCTGGCAGGTTCCGAGAGCTGATTTTGACAATACGCTGGCTCAGGAGGTTATTAATAAAGGTATTGACCTTGAATTTGAAACTGAAGTCATCGGCATTGAATTTAATGGTACAGATTCTATCACCACTGTGAAAAATAAAGACGGCGAAACGAAGGAAATTCATGCTAAATTTGTGATCGATTCAAGCGGTTACGGAAGAGTTTTACCAAGACTTTTAGATTTAGAAAAACCTTCAAAATTATCTCCGCATTCAGCGATTTTTGCTCATGTTGAAGATGTTAATCGAGAAGAAGGCGTTGAAGGAACTTTAATTTCTTTTGATATTATTGAAACTGAAGTCTGGCTTTGGGTAATTCCTTTTTCTAATGGAAATACGAGTGTAGGAATTGTTGGTCCGACTGAATATATTGATCAATTATCTGAAAACGGAGACGCTGCAGAAGCCTTACGAAAAGCAATTTCTCTATCCGATTATTATGTAAAACGTTTCGGAGATGTAGATTTTCTTTTTGAACCAAGACATTTAAAAGATTATTCCTGCTCGGTAAAAAAATTATTCGGAGACGGATTTGCCCTGACGGGAAATGCTTCTGAATTCCTTGATCCTGTTTTCTCCTCAGGAATGGCTTTTGCCACAGAAGGCGGAATGACAGCCGCAAAACTGGCTTTAAGACAGCTAAATGGCGAAAAAATTGACTGGCAAAAAGAATTCGCTGATTATATCCTGTACGGTGTTGATGTTTTCACGACATATGTGAAAGAATGGTACACCGGAAATTTGCAGGAATTATTCTTCCATCAACCCGAAAATCCTGATGTTAAAAGAAAAATCTGCGCCGTTTTAGCAGGTTACGTCTGGAATAAAGAAAATCCTTTCGTGAAGAAGCACGACACAGTCATAAAAAATCTTGCGAACCTTATCAAAATGGAGAAGCAACAACAGTAAAAAAACGGTCTGAAAATTCAGACCGTTTTTATTTTTATTTTAAAGCTTTTTTAATCACTTTTCCTAATTCTTTTCCTGTTGCTTCGTACGCTCCGGCAACTCTTCCGTATTCCATTACAAAATCCTTATTTTGTGGTTTACCCAATATTTTATCACCTTGTATTTTCATGATAACTTTTGACGGATTTTCTGTTTCAACAAAAGTAATATCTGAAGTTAGTTTTGCTTCCTGCCCGATCATTCCGCCATGCCAACCTACATAAATCCATTTTGCATCAATAATTAAAGTATATTTTGCATTTACTTCTTTTCTGAAAAGAACTTTTTTCGATTTGCTATTTATTCCTTTTAAGAAATAATCCAAATAATCGGTTGTTTTGAATTTTTCCCAGGCATCACTCCATTTATGCCAATCCTGCTCTGTTTTTTTACGGTTTTTCAAAATATCTTCTTTTCTTTTTTCAAGATATTGAGCTTCAGTAAAATTTTCAACCTGATACAATGTATTATCAAATTTCAGCTGAACATTCACTTCTGTCTGATCCTTTAGAAAATCTAAGTTTCCCTGCTGGATAATCAGCTGATTTTCAGTCTGAGCAAAAGTGGCCGTTGTAATTGCCATAAATAATAGCAAAAATAATTTTTTCATAGTTTATAATTTTCAAAATTTAAGTTCGTAAATATATTATAAAAAAGCAGTCCGATCGAACCACTATTATTTTTATTTTCGTTAAATATTATGGTCATTTATCTTAAATCTATAAATGTAATTGGCTTCCTACTGTTTGGATTAAAAACCGTTTTGGACAAAACATCAAAATCTATGATCTCAATTTTTGGACTTACCCTCAATTTTGCCCGGAAATGGTCTCTTACTTCGTTGACGAAATTTTCAGAGTCACTATCTGTGCTTATTTTAATGATAATTTCATCCAACCCGATTTCATTCGACTGAATCACGATCTGATAACACAAAATTGTATTGAAATCATTCAAAATATCATTCATCGCCGGCGGATACAACGTCGTTCCTTTATATTTGATCATCTGTTGCTTTCGTCCGACAACAGGACCGAGTCTCATGGTATTTCTTCCGCATTGACAAGGCTCATAATGTGCTTTTACAATATCTCCTGTTTTAAATCTTAACAATGGAAGGGCTTCAACGCCCAACGTTGTAATGGTTAGCTCACCGTTTTCTCCATTTTTTACCGGATTTTCTTCATCGTCCAGAATTTCCGTAATGATTAATTCAGGATGCTGATGCCCTCCGATTTGATATTCACATTCCGTAAAAGCCGTGCTCATTTCTGTGGAGGCATAGGTTGAGAATAATTTAATATCCCATTTTTCCTTGATCTTTTGTGAAAGAATATTATCCGTAAAATCCTGATTTTTGATGCTTTCACCGATACAAACCGCACCATAAACGCTGGAATTTCTGTAATCTACGCCATGTTTTTCGGCATAATCGATCATTTTTAATAAAAACGACGGAACGGTAATCAAATATTTTGGCTTATATCTGAAAATTGAATCCCATTGCAATTCCGGAATTCCGGGACCCATTCTGACAACGCTTGCACCCATTTTTCTCAATCCTAAAAAATAAGCTAAACCTGCCATAAATCGTTTGTCAATGGTCGTGATCATTTGTACAACGTCTCCTTTTTGAATTCCTGCACAGACAAAAGAAATGGCTTCATTATAAGCCAGCCTTTCAAGGTCGTTATCTGATAATCCGAAGGTTACAGGATCGCCCAAAGTTCCCGAAGTTGTGCTGTAATCTACAATTTTATCAGGAGTGATACAGAAAAAATCATCATTATTCTGCTGAATGTCATTTTTGGTCGTCGTCGGGATTTTCTGCAAATCTTCCAGCGTCTGAATATCAGCAATATTGATTTTGTTTTCTTTGAATAATTTCTGATAAAAAGGAGAATGCGTTTCAAGATAGGTCAAAAGCTCCTGAAGTTTTTCCTCCTGAAACTTTTTTATTTCCTGAATGTCTGATTTTTCGATTGATGGATAGAATTCCAATGGTTTTTTATTTTTAGAAGACAAATTTATTTAATTAAAATTAAAAGATTGAATGATTGAAATATTAGTGTTGAATTTTAAACCACAGATCGACACGAATTTTCACAGATGATTGTGTTTTAATATTTGTGTTTATTCGTGAAAACTTTGTGTTATTTGTTTTTTAATTTAAACGCAAAGGTTTTATTTTAAACTTTTGATTTTAGAAAGCAAAGGCAAATAAATTTGCTGCCCGAAGCTTGAAAACACAGCTTCATCAAATCAACCTGATGATTCTTCTTGCTCACTTGATATTAGTTATAATTAAAACTTTACGTTAAAAAATCTGCGCTGTCAGCAAAATTTGTGTGAGAAATTTTAAGTTTTGGCTAAAGCCAATTGAATTGAATCTAAATTGAAAGCGGGCTAAAGCCCGCTCCTATTTATGAAAAACATTGAATTCCCAAAAGTTTCTTATAATTTGCTTTAATAAATTCACTCATTTACCATTAACAATTCACAAAAATTAATTCAAACATTTATATTTCTGAACATAATTTTTAATCCAAACGATCAAAATAAAACATATATTATAAACCGGTAAATTTTAGTAAATTTGCCAACTTAATTAATCAACGATATTGATATATTACAATGAGCCAATTTAAAGAATACAAAAACCTCAACCTTATTGACATAGCAGAAAATGTCGCGGAATTCTGGAAACAGAATAAAACCTTCAATAAGAGTGTTGAGATTCGTGAGGGCAAACCTGAGTTTGTTTTTTATGAAGGTCCGCCTTCAGCAAACGGCATGCCCGGAATTCACCATGTTATGGCTAGAGCATTAAAGGATATTTTCTGTCGTTATCAGACCCAAAACGGGAAGCAGGTTTTCCGTAAAGCGGGTTGGGATACACACGGACTTCCTGTGGAGCTTGGCGTAGAAAAAGAATTAGGAATCACGAAAGAAGATATTGGCTCAAAAATCTCTATTGAAGATTACAACAAAGCTTGTCGTGAAGCGGTAATGCGCTATACAGACGTCTGGAATAACCTTACCGAAAAAATCGGATATTGGGTAGATCTTGAAGATCCGTATATCACGTATAAGTCAAAATATATGGAGACGGTTTGGTGGTTGTTGAAGCAATTGTATGATAAAGGATTATTATACAAAGGTTACACGATCCAGCCTTATTCGCCTAAAGCAGGAACAGGACTTTCTTCGCACGAAGTAAATCAGCCCGGAGCTTACCGTGATGTTTCTGACACAACGGTTGTTGCACAATTCAAGACATTGCCGGAAACATTGCCTTCATTTTTACAAGGTTTTGGAGATGTACATTTCTTAGCTTGGACGACAACTCCTTGGACGTTGCCTTCGAATACAGCCTTGACTGTCGGACCAAAAATCGATTATGTTTTAGTAAAAACTTTCAATCAATATACTTTTGAGCCAATTAATATAGTTTTGGCTAAAGCTTTGGTTGGAAAACAGTTTGCAAAAAAATATAGTGAAGGAACTGATGAAGATTTCGAAAACTATACTTCGGAAAGCAAAGTTATTCCTTACCAAATATTAGCAGAATTTAAAGGTGCTGATTTGGTTGGAATTAAATATGAGCAGTTATTAGATTACGCTAAACCTTACCAAAATCCGGAAAATGCTTTCAGAGTAATTTCAGGAGATTTTGTGACAACAGAAGACGGAACAGGTATCGTTCACACGGCGCCGACTTTTGGCGCTGATGATGCGAAAGTGGCTAAAGAAGCTACTCCTGAAGTTCCGCCAATGTTGGTTTTAAATGAAAACGGAAATCCGGTTCCTTTG
The DNA here is from genome assembly GCF_900100115.1 of Chryseobacterium soldanellicola. GTDB lineage: Bacteria > Bacteroidota > Bacteroidia > Flavobacteriales > Weeksellaceae > Chryseobacterium > Chryseobacterium soldanellicola. The sequence goes on along the minus strand of NZ_FNKL01000002.1, from coordinate 953,722 downwards.
GTAGATTTGCAAGGTCGGTTTTTGTCTTTAGTACAAGATGAAGTCTATGGTTTTGCCAATGAATATGTAAAAGCAGAATACCTTAGCGACGACGAAAAAATTGCAGAATTCAACATTCAGAAAGAACAATTAAAATCGATCATAGCAGATTTAAAAAATTATCTTTCTGTTGATGAAAGAATTGCTTTAAAATTAAGAAAAGAAAATAAAGCTTTCAAAGTTGAAAAATACGTTCACAGTTACCCACACAGCTGGAGAACTGATGAGCCACTTTTATATTACCCACTGGATTCCTGGTTTGTGAAAATGACCGCTGTAAAAGAAAGTTTGGTTAATTTAAATAAAGAAATCAACTGGAAACCAAAATCAACCGGAGAAGGGCGTTTCGCCAACTGGCTGGAAAATGTAAACGACTGGAACTTATCCCGCTCAAGATACTGGGGAATCCCGTTGCCGATCTGGAGAACTGAAGATCTGAAAGAAGAAATCATCATCGGTTCCGTAGAACAATTATACAACGAGATTGAAAAATCTATTGAAGCAGGCTTCATGAAAGAAAATCCATTCAAAGGTTTTGTGATCGGAAATATGTCTGAGCAGAATTACGCTTTGGTTGATTTACACAAAAATATAGTCGACAAAATTATTTTGGTTTCAGCTTCAGGAAAAGAAATGAGACGTGAAAGCGACTTGATCGACGTTTGGTTTGATTCAGGCTCGATGCCTTATGCGCAGCTGCATTATCCTTTTGAGAATAAAGAATTAATTGATACCAATAAAGCGTTCCCGGCAGATTTTATTGCAGAAGGTGTTGATCAGACTCGTGGTTGGTTTTACACGCTTCATGCCATCGGAACGGCGGTTTTTGACTCCGTTGCTTATAAAAATGTAATGAGTAACGGACTTGTTTTGGATAAAAACGGTCAGAAAATGTCAAAACGTCTGGGAAATGCGGTTGATCCGTTTGAAACACTTTCAGTATACGGGCCGGATGCTACACGCTGGTACATGATCTCGAATGCAAACCCTTGGGAAAACCTGAAATTTGATATCGAAGGAATTGATGAAGTAAGAAGGAAATTCTTCGGAACATTATATAATACGTATTCATTCTTTGCCTTATATGCGAATGTTGACGGATTCAATTATTCTGAAAAAGAGGTTGAAAACCGTCCGGAAATCGATAGATGGATTCTTTCTGAATTAAATTTATTAATTAAAGAAGTAAAAGCATTCTACGAAGATTACGAACCGACAAGAGTAGCAAGAGCAATCAATACTTTTGTAAATGACAACTTAAGCAACTGGTACGTAAGATTATGCAGAAGACGTTTCTGGAAAGGAGATTATTCAGAAGATAAAATCTCTGCTTACCAGACTTTATATACGTGTCTGGAAACTGTTGCTAAACTATCCGCGCCGATCGCTCCGTTCTTTATGGATCAATTGTATCAGGATTTAAATAAAGTAACAGGAAAAGAAAATGCTGAATCCATTCACTTGACAGACTTCCCGGTTGCTGATGAAAGCTTGATCGATCAGGACTTGGTTGAAAAAACGCACTTGGCACAAAGCATTACGAGTATGGTTTTCTCTTTAAGAAAGAAAGAAAATGTAAAAGTACGCCAGCCGTTACAAAAAGTTTTGATTCCTGTTTTGGACAAAAAAACAGAAGAGCAAATTTTAGCCGTCGGAGAGTTAATAAAACAGGAAGTAAATGTTAAAGAATTACAGTTAATCAATGCCGAAGAAGCAGCCCATTTAATTGTAAAACAGATCAAACCAAATTTCAAAGCGCTTGGCCCCAAATTAGGAAAAGACATGAAAGTGGTTGGAGGAGAGATTGCAAATCTTAGCACAGAACAAATTTCCGATCTTGAAAAAGAAGGCAAAATAGACGTTCAGAATTACGAAATTACGCTTGAAGATGTGGAAATTTCGACAAAAGATATCCCCGGATGGACGGTAACTTCTGACGGAAAAACAACTGTGGCATTAGATTTGACGCTAACAGATGAGTTAAAATCTGAAGGGATTGCAAGAGAGTTTATCAACAGGATTCAAAATATCAGAAAAGACAAAAATTTTGAATTAACAGACAGAATAAACATCTTTGTAGAAGAAAATTCACCTTTTTTAAATGATATTAAGAAAAATGAAGAATATATTTCATCGGAGGTCTTGTCAAATAAAATAGAAATTGTATCTTCACTTTCAAATTTTAACGAAATCGAAATAGATGAGGTTAATTTTAAGATAAATGTTGAAAAAAATTAACATATAGTTATTGGATTTCAAATTCCATTTCATAATTTTATTAAAAAAGAGAAAAGAACATGTCAGACGAAAGAGTAAGATATAATGATTCTGATTTACAAGAGTTTAAAGCAATCATTAAGGAAAAAATAGAGAAAGCAGAAAAAGATTTGCAACTGATCAGAGAAAGTTTCATCAATGATCAGAATAACGGAACAGACGATACTTCTCCGACTTTCAAAGCATTTGAAGAAGGAGCAGAGACGTTAAGTAAAGAACAAAATTCTATTTTAGCAGGAAGACAGGAAAAATTCGTGCGCGATCTTAAGAATGCCCTGATCAGAATTGAGAATAAAACGTATGGTGTCTGCAGAGTAACCGGAAAGCTGATTCCTAAGGAAAGATTATTAGCCGTTCCTCACGCTACTTTGAGCATCGAAGCGAAAAATATGCAGAAATAACCGTAAGGTTTGTAAAATAAATTTGGGTTTATATCGTATTTCATGAAATACTTTATAAACCTGATTTTTAATTTATAGCCATGAGCGAATTATTAATTTTAGGCATTATTGTTGCCGCAATTTTATTGTTTTTCAACAGAGATTGGATCAAAAGCAGATTCTTTCCCGATAAACAACGAAATTACACGATTGATGATCAGTTTAATTCAGAAAAGCGCGAAAGGGAAAAAGAGATCGATCACCTTTTGAGTAAAATGGGCAAAAACGGCATTAATGATTTGTCTGCAAAAGACAGAAAAAGGCTCGATGAATTGTCCAGAAAATAAAAAATATTTAAACCAAAAAAATGGAATCTATAATAGTACACACAAAAAATGCAATGGAACTGAATGCTCTGAAAAGTGTTTTAAAGGATATGAATATCCAGTTCGAAAAATTCCATACCAGAAATACATTTCACAATCAGAAAACAATTAAGAAGGTTATTGATAAAAAAAACGAAAAAATAGCAAAATCTTCTAAACCAAAAGGATTGTAATGAAAAAAATATTCGCAGTAACCTTCCTTATATTACTAATAGATCAGGTTTCAAAAATCTATGTAAAAACTCATTTTAATCTGGATGACAGCATTTCTGTTTTACCCGGCTTTAAATTAACTTTCGTTGAAAATCCCGGAATGGCATACGGACTTCATTTTGGTGGAGTTATCGGTAAATATTTCCTTGTTATCGTAAGAATTTTCTTAATTGGAGGAATGATTTATCTTTTCAAAAAATGGCTCCAAAAAGGGGAATCCAATTATCTTTTGATTCCAATGGCAATGATTTTTGCAGGAGCCATCGGAAATCTTATTGACGGAATGTTTTACGGATTAATTTTTGACAGCGGAACTGTTTACGACCCAAGCATTGACCGATGGATCGGTTACGGCGGAATTTCCAAGTTTGTTCCTGTTGGTGAAGGGTATTCTACTTTTATGAGGGGCTGTGTTGTTGATATGCTGCATTTTCCGATCGTAGACTGGAACGTTCCTGAAAATATTCCATTAATCGGGGGAAAACATCTTGAATTTTTTAAGTATATCTTTAATGTTGCAGATTCCGCAATTACAGTTGGAGCAGCTTTATTATTAATTTTCAGAAAAAAAGCGTTCCCGAACGGGCTCGAATTTTAGGAATTTCACAATCAATGAAAAAAATTATAAAAACTATATTTAAAATTTTCCTGCTTCTTCTTGTTGCAGGAATTATTTTTATTGCCTGGGCAAATTACAGCATTGAAAAAGACAGTGATCATTTTGTGTCTTACCATATTGCTGATGTTCCTGAAACAAAAACTGCCCTGCTTTTAGGAACAAGTAAAAACCTGAACAGCGGCGTTCCGAATGCTTATTTCTACAACAGGATTCAGGCTGCAGTTGATCTTTATAAAGCCGGAAAAATTAAAAACATCATCGTAAGCGGAGATAATAGTACAAAAGATTATAATGAACCGGAAGATATGTTATTAACTTTAATGCAATACGGCATTCCGCAGGATAAAATTTTTCTGGATCATGCTGGTTTCAGAACATTGGATTCTGTTGTGAGAGCAAAAGAAATTTTCGGTCAGACAAGGCTGGTAATTATTTCACAGAAATTCCATAATGAAAGAGCCGTATTTTTAGCAAAGCAAAACGGTGTTGAAGCGTTTGGATACAATGCAAAAGACGTCAATAAATATGCTGGCTTTAAAACCAATATGCGGGAATATCTTGCTAAAGCAAAGGCATATTATGATTTGATTTTAGGCGTTAAACCTAAATTTGGAGGAGAGAAAATTTTAATTCCTTAATATTTTTTCTTTCACTGATGTTTCAGATTTTTGACGCAAAGTTTTAACTTGACAATAATTAATTTTCTAAGTGAGCAAAGAATTAATCAGCAAGTTAATTTGATGAAGCTGTGCTTTCAAGCTTCGTGCAGCAAATTTATTTGCCTTTGCCTTCTAAAAAATAAATAGTTTTGGAAATAAAAATCTTGCGTTTAAATTCAAAAATTAAACGCAAACATCTGTGAAAATCCATCAAATCTGTGAGAGAAATCCATAAATTTGCAATTCATTAATTTTAATATAAATTTTAAACAATGTCAAGAATTCTTACCGGCATTCAAGCCACCGGAACACCACACCTTGGAAACTTGTTGGGTGCAATCATTCCTGCGATTGAGCTATCAAAACAGGAAGAAAATGAGTCATTTTTATTTATCGCGAATCTTCACTCGCTGACACAGATTAAAGATGCAAAACAATTAAAACAGAATACCTACGAGATTGCTGCGGCTTGGCTTGCTTGTGGACTGGATACCGAAAAAACATTTTTTTACAGACAGAGTGATATCCCTGAAACCTGTGAACTATCTTGGCATTTATCATGTTTTTTTCCTTATCAGAGATTGACTTTGGCGCACTCATTTAAAGATAAAGCAGACCGATTGCAGGATGTAAATGCAGGCTTGTTTACCTATCCTATTTTAATGGCGGCAGATATTTTATTGTATAACGCAGAAATCGTTCCTGTAGGAAAAGATCAGCTTCAACACCTGGAAATTGCGCGTGACGTAGCTTCAAGATTCAACAATCAGATGGGTGAAGTATTGGTTTTACCTCAGGCTGAGCTTCAGAAAGACACGAAATATGTTCCGGGAACTGACGGCCATAAGATGTCTAAATCAAGAGGGAATATCATCAATATTTTCCTTCCTGAAAAAGAGCTGAAAAAACAGATAATGAGCATTGAGTCAGATTCAAAATCATTGGAAGAGCCTAAAGATCCTGAAACGGATAAAACATTTGCAATCTATCAATTGGTTGCAACGCCTGAGCAGACGGAAGAATTACGAACCAAATATTTAGCAGGAAACTATGGTTATGGTCATGCTAAAAAAGAGCTTTTAGACTTGATTCTCATAAGATTTGAGAAAGAAAGAGAACTTTTCTCTTATTACATGAATAATCTTGATGAACTGGAAGCAAAACTTCAGGAAGGAGCAGGAAAAACGAGAGTAATCGCTACTGAAACGATTATAAGAGTAAGAGAAAGCTTAGGAATTTAATTCTAATTTTTATATAAATAAGTTTTCGGCGGCACCTTCGGTGCCGCCGAAAATTTTACAGGTATTCTTTTATCTGTAAAAGATGTTTAATCGATTTTAATCCTTCTTCTTGTTTATTTTCATTAAATACATCAAAGAAAATAACATCCATACCGAAATTTTGCGCGCCGACAACATCAGCGATCCAATCATCCCCGATCAAAATACTGTTTTCTTTTTTAGCATCAGAAAGACCCAGAGAATACTTAAAAATTTCAGGTTTTGGTTTTCTTACGCCGACAGAATCTGCGCTTGTAATGGTTTGAAAATATTTATCAATTCCGGATAAAATGCATTTTCTTTCCGTTACTTCTTTAAATCCGTTGGAAATAATATGCAACGTGTAGTTTTTAGCTTTTAAATATTCCAAAATATATTCTGCGCCTTCAACCAATTCATTATGATTAAGAATTTTATCTAAAAAATGCTCTTCAAAAAACATTGATAATTCTTCATCATCAACACCAAAATACTTGAAGGTATCATAAAAACGATGTTTCCTTAAATATTCTTTATCAATAATTCCGTCACGAATGTTTTCCCAAAGGCGTTCGTTAATTTCGTGATACACAGAATGAAATTCTTCAAAATCAATAGCATACTTTAAAGTAATTTCCTGTTTTTCAAAAAGGCTTTTAATGGTAAGATAAGCGTTCCTGCGGTGATCCCAAAGCGTATTGTCTAGGTCAAAAAAAATGTGCTGAATTTTCATACAGCACAAAATTAGTTTTAATTTTTGGAAATCGGATAATTCTTGGTCTTGGTCTTTACGATCTCAAGATTCTTTGAAAAATTTAATAAAAAATCAATAGTTTGTTTTTTTGGTTTCAAAGTTTTCACTTTTAAGGAATCATTTTTTCTCATAGGCGATAAATGTTTTTTCCTTAAAACGGGAATTTTCCAAAATTATTATCTATCTGGTCAATACAATATTATTTTCTTCCATGATTTTTCTCAGGTTTATCAAAGCGTACCGTACCCGTCCCAATGTGGTATTAATACTCATATCGGTATGATCTGCGATTTCTTTGAAACTTAACCCGTCAAAAAACCTTAATTTAATCACTTCCTGTTGATTTTGTGGAAGAAACTGTAACATTTTAAGCAGATCTTCCTGAATCTGGTTGGTTACCAACTGATCTTCAATATTTTCCGAAGGTTCTCTTATGAGGTCAAAAATAGAATATTCATCCGTTTCAAAAGTAGTTTCCGAAACTTTGATATTTTTTGATTTTGCTCTGAAGTGGTCTATAATAAGATTGTGGGCGATTCTTTTTGCCCAAAGAATAAACTTTCCTTCTTCGTTATAACGTCCTTCTTTCAACATTACGATAATCTTTACGAATGTATCCTGAAATACGTCATTTGCTAAGTCTTCATCATTAATTTTATAAAAAATGAATGTAAACAGTTCTCTCTGATGACGATGAATAAGGGCTGATAAGGCTTCTTCGTCTCCTTTCTGATAAAGGGAAATTAGTAGGCTATCCGATTTTGATTTCATGACTCTTCTTCTCAATAAATATATTTGTAGACAATCTTTTATCCAGATAAATTATCTGGTGATATCTGTATATACAAAACAGTTTTTCAGAGTAAAGTCGGATCAATAGGCAGTACAATTATTTATGATGTAAATATAATAAAATTTTAATAACTGTTAACCTATTATTAAATTTTTACGCGAAAAATTTAAAAAAAATCATTTAAACATGTCATGAATGAACACAGTAGGGATATTTAGTGTTAAATTAACATTCAGACCTTTCATTTCTTTCCCGTTTAAATCGGCAATCGGAAAGGCATACCCTCCCGTAAGGTCCAAAATCCCGAAAAGAGTCACTCCGATTTTCGGTGCAATGTATTTATTTGTTCCTTCTGCCCCGACTAAAAAGTAGTAAGAGTGATAAAAATCTACATCTTTCTGAAAATTAAGCAGAACATCGGCCTGTAATTTCGGCATAATCGCGAATTCAGAATTTGTAGACCCCATTAATGTAGAAACTCCCAGCCTGTAAATAACGTCATCATTTTTCAGGAAAAGCAATTTTCCTCCCAATTCGCCGAAACTTTGATTTTGATAGGTATAACCAACGCTGATCATCTTATGCATCGTATATTGCGCTTTTACAAATGTGCTTAAAAAAAATACGGCCAAAAGGGTAATTGCGTATCGAAAATTCATCTTTTAATTATTTAGTGTAAAATTAAAAAAAACTGCCTTACCTGAAAGATAAAGCAGTGATTTATTATGTTAGAGAAAAATTAAATTCCGAAAGCGGCTTTAATTTCGTCTACTTTGTCAAGTTTTTCCCAAGTGAAGAACTCTAAACCTGTAAGAGTTAATTCATTCTTGTGTCCTTTATTGAATGTTTTATCAGCTACATAATGCTCTCTTCCCATGTGTCCGTAAGAAGCTGTTTCCTGATAAATCGGGTTTCTTAATTTAAGGTTTTGCTCGATAGCATAAGGTCTTAAATCGAAAATTGTAGAAACTTTTTTAGCAATTTCTCCGTCGTGCAGATCAATTTTTGCAGTTCCGTAGGTGTTGATGTATAAACCACAAGGTTCGGCAACACCGATTGCGTAAGAAACCTGTACCAAAACCTCATCAGCAAGACCTGCAGCAACTAAATTTTTAGCGATATGTCTCGTTGCATAAGCAGCGCTTCTGTCTACTTTTGAAGGATCTTTTCCAGAGAATGCACCACCACCGTGAGCACCTTTTCCACCGTATGTATCAACAATGATCTTTCTTCCTGTAAGACCTGTATCTCCGTGAGGGCCTCCGATTACGAATTTTCCTGTCGGATTGATGTGGTATTTGATCTGATCGTTGAATAACGCTTTAATTTCTTCAGTTTGCTGAGCAACCACTCTTGGAATCAAGATATTTTTGATGTCTTCACGAATTTTAGTCAGCATCTCTTCTTCTGCCCCGAAATCATCGTGCTGAGTAGAAACTACGATAGAATCGATTCTTACCGGCTTGTGATCATCAGAATATTCGATAGTAACCTGGCTTTTTGCATCCGGGCGAAGATACTTGATTTCAGAATCTTCTCTTCTGATCGCAGAAAGCTCCTTAAGAATAGTATGTGCCAAATCTAAGGCCAGAGGCATATAGTTCGCCGTTTCGTTGGTTGCATATCCAAACATCATTCCTTGGTCACCTGCACCTTGTGCGTTGGCTTTAGCTTCGAAAGACTCGTCAACTACAGCTCTGTCAACTCCCTGGTTAATATCCGGTGACTGCTCATGGATCGCAGAGATCACCCCGCAAGAATCTCCGTTAAACATATATTCCCCTTTTGTATATCCGATTCCGTTGATTACTTCTCTGGCAATAGTCTGAACGTCAAGGTAAGCATCAGATTTTACTTCACCCGCCAAAACTACCTGTCCTGTTGTAACAAGCGTTTCACAAGCTACTTTTGAGCTTTTATCATATGCTAAAAAATTATCGATTAAAGCATCGGAAATCTGATCGGCAATTTTATCTGGGTGCCCTTCTGAAACTGATTCAGACGTAAATAAATAAGACATATTATTCTATTTGTTTTTTTAGATTAAAAGATAGAAGAAAAATCTGAATAATTGCCTGAAAAGTTCAAAAAAAAGAATACTGTTTTAGCATTTTTTTAAAGAGGTTGCAATCAGGTCAAATTCTTCCTCGTTCGTAAACTTCGGCAAATTTAAGTACTATTTTTTAATACTCAAAATTTTTGTTTACTTATTATAAAATTCTTTAAATTAACGGTTTATCGCCATTCATCACAAAATACTATTGTGGTTTTATGCTTACGAATTCTTTTGGATTTTCGTTATAATTCAATTTTTCCTTCAATGAATTTTTGATAGAAAGGGCTAATTCGTCAATAATTTTCTGTTTAAATGTCGGTTTGTAGTAAATAATACTGATTTCCCTGTACGGAAAAGGTTTCTTAAATCTGAATACATTTCCTTTTTGCTCCTCTGAAAGCTGACTAAGGGCAAGCTCAGGTAAAATGCTGATTCCGCCAACTTTATCTACCATATGCACCAAAGTCTGAATATTTGATGCCAGGAAATCTAAATTTTTCGGTTTTAATGTATTTTCCTTTAAATGACAGATATTTTCAAATTGGTTTCTCAGACAATTTCCTTCTTCAAGCAACCAAACTTTTTCAACATTAAGATCTTCAGGAACAACATAAGAATTTTTCTTATTGGCCTCGGTATTTGAGCTGTAGATCATTAATTCTTCATTAAACAAGAAATCCTGATAAAATTCATCGGCCGAGTCATACGGCGTAGAAATAATTCCCGCATCCAGCTCTCCCGCTTTTAAGGCTTTAATGATATTATCGGTGGTCATTTCCTTCACATTCATCTGGATTTTCGGGTTTTCTTCCAAAAATGCAAAAATCTCTGTTGGTAAAATGAATGATGAAACCGTAGGAATAATTCCCAGATTGATCGTACCTCCTAAAATGTTATTTAAAAGATTGGCTTTATTCTTAAGCTCATTGACAGATTCTATGATGACTTTCGCCTGATCGATGATCTGAAGACCCACATCTGTAGTACGGATCGGGTGTGTCGTTCTGTCGAAAACTTTTACATCCAGCTCATCCTCAAATTTCTGTATCATTGCACTGAGAGTGGGCTGTGTAATGAAGCAAGCTTGGGCTGCTTTACCAAAATGTTTGTACTTATCTACCGCGATAAGATATTCCAGTTGCTGAATGTTCATCTAATAAATATTATCTATTACAAAGATATAATGTTTTTGCTATTAGCAATTAAAAATTCGAGTAAATTTGATAATTGTTAGGTCTTACAATCATCAGTTTAATAAATAAATCATTTCAAATTATAACTATATGGATTCTAAAAAATTAACATTAAGCAGCGGTGCTCCGTATTTTGAGCATCAGGACTCACAAACGGTAGGACCGAGAGGCCCTGTTCTGCTACAGGATTTTATTCTTCAGGAAAACCTTGCCCATTTTGTAAGAGAAAGAATCCCTGAAAGGATTGTTCATGCCAAAGGAACCGGAGCATACGGAACATTTACCGTAACGCACGATATTACTAAGTACACGAAAGCAAAAATATTTTCAAAAATAGGAAACTCATGCAGAATGTTTGCCCGTTTTTCTACTGTTGGAGGTGAGAAAGGAAGCGCAGATACCGCAAGAGATCCGCGAGGTTTTGCTTTAAAATTTTATACGGAAGATGGAAATTGGGACCTGGTAGGAAATAATACGCCTGTATTTTTTATTAAGGATGCCAAAAAATTCCCGGATTTTATTCATACGCAGAAAAGGGTTCCAAAGACCAATTTAAAAAGCGCAACCATGATGTGGGATTTCTGGAGCTTGAATCCCGAATCTTTACACCAGGTTTTAATTTTAATGTCAGACAGAGGAACGCCTCACGGATACAGGCATATGCATGGCTTCGGCTCACATACTTTCTCTATGATTAATGAAAATAACGAGAGGGTCTGGGTAAAATTCCATTTTAAAACGAAGCAGGGAATTAAAAATTTTCTGAATGATGATGCTGTAAAAATGGCGGGAGAAAACCCGGATTTTGCTCAGGAAGATCTTTGCAATGCCATTGAGAATGGTGATTTCCCGAAATGGACTTTATACATTCAAGTAATGACGGAAGAGCAGGCAAAAGATTTCAGATGGAATCCTTTTGATATTACAAAAGTATGGTTCCAGGGCGATTTCCCTTTAATTGAAGTCGGAGAAATGGAGCTTAATGAAGTACCTGTCAATTATTTTGCACACGTTGAGCAGTCAACTTTTTCACCAAGTAATTTAATCAACGGGATCAGTTTTTCTCCTGATAAAATGCTTCAGGGAAGATTATTTTCTTATCCTGATGCCCACAGATACAGAGTCGGCGTAAATTCTCATCAGCTGGAAGTCAACAGATGTCCTTTTGCCACCAATAATTATCAGAGAGACGGCTTTATGGCAGATTCAAGTGAATATCAGGACAAACCAAATTATCATCCGAACAGTTTTGATGATATTACTCCGGACCCGGCATATAAAAGTCATGAATACGAGCTGGACAGCGCACACGTTGCCAGCTACAACAGAAATGATAATGATGACGACCATTACACACAGCCCGGATTGCTATATACAAAGGCCATGAATGCGGAAGACAGAGAAAATCTTGTTAAAAACATCGTCGGAAGCATGAGCGGAATTGACGGCCCAAAAAGGGATGAAATTATCAATCGCCAGCTGTGTCATTTTTTCAGAGCGAATATTGAGCTTGGCATGAAAGTGGCTTCTCAGTTAAATGTCAATATTGATGCAAATATGATGAATCATTCCAAATAAAGCATATTAATACAAATAATATCATCTAAAAGGAAAAAAAGTAATATTTTTTCCTTTTTTTTGTAAAAAATTTATAATTTGCAAAAGATAATATTTTAAAGCGGAAAAATGAGTTACGAGAATATATTATTAGAAAAAGAAGATAAAATAACATTAATTACAATAAACAGACCTGAAAGCTTAAACGCGTTAAATGCTAAAACCATTCAGGAAATCAGCTCAGCTTTAGATGAAATAAGTGCTGACCTGTCTTGTAGAGTTATTATTCTTACAGGAAGCGGCCAAAAATCTTTCGTTGCCGGAGCTGATATTAAAGAATTTAGTGATTTTGGACAGGAAAAAGCCGAAGAGTTGGCAAAAAACGGACAAAACACTTTATTCAACAAAATTGAAAATATGTCAAAGCCTGTCATCGCAGCCGTAAACGGTTTCGCGTTGGGAGGTGGTTTAGAGCTTGCCATGGCATGCCATATCAGATACGCATCGGAAAATGCTAAATTGGGGCTTCCGGAAGTAACTTTAGGGTTAATTCCAGGTTACGGGGGCACTCAAAGACTTCCAAAGCTTGTCGGAAAAGGTATTGCCAACGAACTTATCTTCTCTGCCAAAATGATTCCTGCTGCAAGAGCAAAAGAAATCGGACTGGTGAATGAAGTATATCCTATTGAAGATTTATTAACCAAAACAAAAGAATTAGCAAACATTATTGCCCATAATTCACCTATGGCAATAGCAAAGGCAATACATGCCGTAAATTTATCGGACACGGATAAAGGTTTTGAAACCGAAATCAGGTATTTCGGAGAGCTTTTTGACCTGGATGATAAGAAAGAAGGCGTTTCCGCGTTTATAGAAAAGAGGAAACCAAACTTCTAAACCCTTAATACAAATTATTTCGAAAAACCAATGAAGAAGTATGAATAAGTTTGACAAAGCTTATCTTAAAATGGCTCAGGAATGGGCACAATTATCCTACTGTAAAAGAAAACAGGTAGGAGCACTTATCGTAAAAGATAGGATGATCATTTCAGATGGTTACAATGGTACTCCTTCAGGATTTGAAAACTGTTGTGAAGATCAAGACGGTAAAACGCACTGGTATGTACTGCATGCAGAAGCTAATGCCATATTAAAACTGGCCGCTTCCACTCAATCTGCAAAAGGTGCAACGTTATATTTAACGCTGTCACCATGTAAAGAATGCAGTAAGCTTATTCTTCAGGCAGGAATTTCCAGACTGGTGTATATCAACGAATATTCGGATGACGACGGAATATCATTTTTAAGAAACCATCATATTGAAATAGAACAAATATCGGACTGTGAACTAAAAAAATAAGCACACAATGACTTGGGATGAAAAAATTAAGGATTTTGAAATCTTTCTTCGATTCGAAAGAAACTTTTCAGAAAACACGCTCGACGCCTACGTACGAGACATTAGAAAACTAAAAGAATACGCAGAAGAGGATCTGGCAAATGTCGGCCCGGATTCTATTGGGTATGACAATTTACAGGAATACATCTTCAACCTTTCCAAACAGAAGTTCAGCGAAAGATCACAAGCAAGATGGATATCTTCCATAAAGGCTTTCTTCAAGTTTTTGCTTGAGGATGAGTTTCGTGAAGATAATCCCGCAGCTTTGCTCGAAGGGCCCAAATTGGGATTGTACCTTCCGGATACGTTAAGCCTGCTTGATATCAACAAAATTATCGGCGCTATTGAGGTAAATTCTGATCTTGGAAAGAGAAATCAGTGTATCGTTGAGGTTCTTTACGGATGCGGACTTCGCGTTTCGGAACTTATTGATCTTAAAATTTCAAACATCAATTTCAAAGAACAATACATTAAAGTAAACGGAAAGGGCAACAAAACCCGTTTCGTCCCTTTAGCGGATTATACCGCGGAATTGTTGGGCAGCTATATCAGCGATACCCGATCGAAAAGTAAGATCAACAAGAAATATGAAGACACCTTATTTTTGAACAGCAGAGGAACCTCAATGTCCAGAGTAATTGTATTCTTAATCATAAAAGAACTGACAGATAAAGCCGGGGTAAGCAAGAAAATATCTCCACACACCTTTAGGCATTCTTTTGCAACGCATTTATTGCAGAATGGAGCCGATCTTCGTTATATACAGGAAATGCTCGGACATTCCAGCATTACAACAACGGAAATCTACACTCATTTAAAAACTGAAGAATTAAGGGATGTTATTTTGAGTTATCACCCGAGAAACATTAATATTGCTCAATGAAAATATTGAAATACTGCCCAAGTTGCGGTCTGGAATCTTTGAATTGGGACGGCGAAAAAAAATGGAGCTGCCCCAACTGTAATTTTACATTATACAACAACGTTGCCGGCGCTGTAGCCGTGGTTATACGTTGCGGTGAAGAAGTTTATCTTACAAGAAGAAACAGAGATCCTAAAAAAGGAAAACTCGATTTAGCAGGAGGTTTTGTCGATCCGAAAGAGAGCGCAGAAGAATCATGCAAAAGAGAGCTTTTTGAGGAATTGCAGCTTGATGTTGATATTTCTAATTTAAAATATTTAACAAGTCAGCCGAATGTGTATCAGTACAAGGAAATTGATTACAACACGATCGACTTGTTTTATGAGTACAACGTTTCAGAAAAATTTGAAGTAAATCTTGAATTATCCGAAATCTCAGAAGCCGTCTGGATTCCGTTACAGGAATTAAATCTTGATGATCTGGCTTTTGATTCTCAGAAAATATTTTTTGAACAGTATTTAAAGAAATAATAATTTAAATAGTATAAGAAAAACTCTCGCTGATTTTGCGAGAGTTTTTTATTGTTTAAACTTAATACGTTTTCGATTTCAGCATTTCTTCGAAGTAGTTTGTCAGCAATTTTCTTTCTGCTTCGGATAAATTAGCATCTTTGTGATAAACGATATATCCCGGCATCGGCATCGTTCTGTTTTGAACAGTCTGAATAATACCTCTCAGCATACTTTCCTTTAGCTCTTTATTGTAAGTTCCCCAAACGGAAAAATTAAGATGTTCACGACCTTCATTGATATGGCTTTTTATAGACCATGAAATAGGCGCAAAGCTTGAATATTTGGGATAAACCGTTTCGTCTGAATGACAGTCGTAGCAGGAATTTTTTAAAAGCAGGCTTATTTTTCGCGGAGTCTTTTTTAATTCAATAAAATTTTTCGCCGGATTTACTGGTTTATTCACTTTATCGATCGGAATAAACTGTATTAATACAAACGCGATCAATACCCAAAAGCCAATTTTTTTTGCCGTCTTCATAATTTTACTTTCTTACCGGAGTTAAAACAGCGTCTTTTGATCGTAGTTCTTTATATTACTGTCAACAGGTACTGCGGGAACTTCTGATGGTGCCGTGGAAGTTTCTGATGCAGGGGAAACTGCAACTTTAGGATTATCCAATGTTCTGGTATCTTTCAAATCCCAGTTTTCATTAGTATCCCACAACGGTCTTACAACCACCATTTTATAAAACACATACGAATCTTCAGCAAAGATATCATTTTGGAAATCTGCTTCGTCCCAATATTTATTTTCGTTGTTATCAACCAAAATTCTTACAATATATTCCGAGGGCTTTAAGATGTCAAACTTCACTTCATCTCCTTTTGTATATTTCTGGTACAAGACTTTCTCCGAAGAATCCAGCAATTGTATCCAATAACTTGTGGAAGGTGCATTTTGAATCTTAAATTTCACACTTCCGTAACTTTCAACTTTATCGGCTTCAAAATCAAAACGCTTTGACTGCGGATTTTTAGCATAAAAAGAGGAAACCGTTTCTTTAGGAACTGTAAGCTGATATTTTTTTCCTACAATAAAATCCGACTGTACCAGAATATCATAAGGGTTTGTTTCCGAAATTTTGGCCGTAAAATTCTGAGTTGTTACACTATCACTTTTCAGCACCCATTTTTCAGGTTCTATTTTGTCTAAAACATAATTTGAAGTGATTCTGAAGTCCGTTTTTGGGGGCAAAAGATTACCTTGATTATTGGTAATAGTCATTGCATTTTTTGCATTGTATTTATAAAAAACAGAAACTGTATCTTTTTTATTATCAGCATCATAGCTGAATTTTAAATTTTCCGTTACGGTTTGCCCGACATTTGCTTTTACAGCATCAAACCAAATATTTACGGTATCCGATTTCGGCCGGTGGGTGACTTTTATATCCTGAAGCTTATCATTCAACGAAAGAACTTTTACATCGGTGGGATTGCCTTCAAAAATCATTGAAATTCCGCCCTGTGCTTCTCTCATATCTCTGTATTTCAAAAGTTTTTTAGACGGATATACTTTTAAATTTAATCCTGAAACAGATTTATCTACCGTAATCGGATCTTTCTGAAAACCAACCTTTTCTTTTCCCGGATCGTAGACAGAATTTCCGTTTTCATCCTCAAAAGCTATAATTTTATATTTTCCGGGTGATAGATAATTTAATTCAAAATAGCCGTCATCGTCAACTTTTGTAATATAATAAGGCTTTTGTTTATAATTCATGGTATCTTTTACTTGATACAGGCCAACTACCAGTTTTTTATCACCCGTGCCACCGCTTTGCTTTTTTACTGCTAAGGCATCTTTTACGTCTCCGCTTATGTATAAATCATCAAGCTTATCACCGGTAGAAAAGGCAAAATTAAAGTAAGGCAAAACATTAGACTCATTATTATCTACAATTGAGTTCCCGAAGTT
This sequence comes from Chryseobacterium soldanellicola, assembly GCF_900100115.1. Classification (GTDB taxonomy): domain Bacteria; phylum Bacteroidota; class Bacteroidia; order Flavobacteriales; family Weeksellaceae; genus Chryseobacterium; species Chryseobacterium soldanellicola. Next base: position 936,786 of record NZ_FNKL01000002.1, on the reverse strand, counting down.
AAAATTATACGTCGTATTTGCCCGCAAAGTATCTTCCCATTGAATCAGAACATATTTATTGGCAATATTTGAAGGTAAAATGCGCTTGATTTTTGTAATCGGAGGCGAAATGATAAGGTTTTTATTAATGTCCTTTAAAGTAATATATTCATCAAAATCAAGACGGAGCTCGCGGATATTTCTTGAAACATTAATTCTTGTCGTATCAATATTTGAGCTTAAAAATTTGGGCGCCAAAGAATCCTTCGGTCCACCGACCGGCGAGCCGACCCTTGCACAGGATTGCACAAGAAAACCAATGATAAATAAAAAAAGAAATCTCTTCATGAATATGTTTAAGCAAAAGTAAACATTATTCTCCAAAAACTTCATGCCCGCTGTTCAAAGTATCTTTATTGTCGTTCATTACGCTGTGGAGCTTATCTTTCTGGGCAGGAAAATCTTCAAATAAACCAGACAAAGCCAGTGCTGTATAGACTTTGTTTGAATATTTATTTCCGATCGCAACAATTGTTACTTTTGACTTCAATAAATGCGCAAAAACGGAATTCGTTCCGTGCCACCAGCCATTGTGATAGGTCAGTTTTTCACCGTTATCAAAAATTTTCATTCTGAATCCTAATCCGTAATTATTCATGCCGATTTTTTCATTGCTGTAAGGTGCAAAAATCATCTCCATTAATTCAGGCCTTAAAAAATCTTTTGAATACATCGCTTTTGAGAAATTAAACAGATCTCTCGGCGTCGTATAAACATTTTTATCCCCATAAATAAGGTCTAACCGGTCTAAGGGATATAACCTGTTACCTCCATAATAAAAAGATTGGGCTGCAGTCGGAATGTCTTTTTCCTGGAAAATGTAAGAGTTTTTCATTTTCAACGGATCAAAAACCATTTCCTTCATCGCCTCAGGAAAAGGTTTCCTGGTAATTTTTTCTATAATTAAAGCCAACAAAGCGAAGTTTGTATTACAGTACATAAAACCTGTATCTGTATCTCTCGCTAATTCAGGTTTGTATTTAATGATCATATTTAATACATCCTGATTGGTGATAAACGCTTTTGTAAGCTCTGCCGGAGCCGGTTGAATTTTAGTAATAAAATATTCGTATTTCGGAAGACCGCTTCTCTGGGACAATAAAGTTTTCACCGTAACATCAGGATAAGGAAATCCAGGAAAAAACTGGGTTAAATGGTCTGTAAGTTTTATTTTTCCAGCTTCGATCAATTTCATCATTGCCATTGCCGTCATTGTTTTTGAAACTGAAGCAACGTGCAAAGGCGTATTTTTATCAATCGGCATCTGATTTCCCTGTCTGCCGAAACCTCTGTAATTTTCATACAGGATATCATCTCCTTTTGCCACTATGATCCCGCCACTAAGATCGCTTCCTTCCCAAACTTTTTTATAATACTGATCGATATAACGCACAAGAGAAGCCTTATCCGGAAGTTGCCCGTCTGCTTTTGTGAAAACTTTACCTAGATCTACATTCCCGTAATTGGGAAGGTCGGTTGAGTTTTCTGACAGAGATTCTTTAGATTCAGATTTATTTTTACAGGAAAAAAGAAATAAAAAAACAGCTAAAATAAGTACAAAATTACGCTTCTTCATGAGTTTCAAAATGAGCGGCAATTTAATAAAACTCAAAATAAATATTAAATATTGAAGGTGAATTATGAATTATTTAACATAAAAGTGAGAAATGATAAAGTTATTCAAAGAGATGCTTCGACAAGCTCAGCATGACATTCCTAATACTAACCGTTTACTTTAACAGAATAGTTGTAGCGATGTCATGCTCAGCATAAACTGAAAGTTTACGAACGAATGCTCACGAAGCATCTCAATATTTATCAAGCAAATTGAGCAAGAATTTTATCAACAATAACCTGAGCCAGCTTTTCTTTGCTTTGAACCGTCCAGCCCGCAATATGAGGAGTTACGATAGCTTTTTCTGATTTTAAAAGATATTGTAAATCTTCATTTTCTACTTCTAAATTTTCAAAAGAAGATTTTTCGTATTCCAAAACATCAAGACAGGCTCCTTTTATTTTCCCGAATTTTAGTGCTTCAACTAAAGCTTTAGTTTCAACATTTTTTCCTCTTGACGTATTAATGAAATAAAAGTCTTTTTTCATGTCAGAAATAAATGGCCCGTCAATCAAATAATAAGATTCGTCAGTCAATGGAATGTGCAGGCTTAAAATATCCGCTGTATTTTTCAATTCTTCCAAAGAAACCTGAGTCGCGAATTCATCTGAAAGATCAGGCAAAATATCATGGAAAATTACTTTACATCCAAAGCCTGAAAACCTTTTTGCAGTTGCTTTTCCCATGTTTCCGTAACCAATTAAACCCACGGTTTTTCCAAGCAATTCGTCGCCACGGTTTTCTTCACGGAGCCAGATTCCGTTTTTAACTTCTTGGGAAGCGATGAAAAGTCGGTTCATTAAAATCAATAACATTCCGACAACGTGTTCTGCAACAGAATCTCTGTTTCCTTCCGGAGAATTAATCAACTGGATTCCTAATTTTTCCGCAACAGGAATATCAATATTTTCCATGCCCGCTCCTACTCTTGCAATAAATTTCAGGTTCTTCCCTTTCTCCAAAAAGTTTTTATCCAAAGGAATCCTGCTTCTGATAATGACGCCGTTGTAGTTTTCAATTTTGTTGCAAACCTCATCGTAGGAAGAGGTGAAATCCTCTTCTAAAATGAAGTTTTTTGCTAAAAGCTGGTCGGTAATTAAGGGATGGTTTTTATCTAAAAGTAAGATTTTCATTTTTACCTATTTTGTCTCAACACAAAGTTCGTGAAGATTTATTAAACTAATTAAATTTTTATGTTTTATTTCTTTCTACCATATTTGTCATGCTGAAAGCATCTCAACTAAAATATTAGAAATAATTGAAAAGATTAGCGTCTAGATTCTTTCAGAATGACAACTCTGTGAATATCTTTCAAATATTGAAATAAATGTTTCAACCCTAGCCCCGATTGGAACGACATCCTTTTTGGTTGCGGGCGGAGCGAAGCGGAGCCCGTAATTAAAAAGATACAGTGAAAAGCGGGAAAAAGCTCCAAAAAATTTAATCAACAAAAAAATGCTTTCAAACTCGCAAAGGCGTTAACACTCAGCAAAGATTAAAAGCATTGATCTTATAAATTGTATTAATTATTTGTCTTATTTAGACTCTTGTGGCTCTTGAAATAATTTCTTCAATTCCACTGATTCTAAAGGTTTCATTCTTCCGGAAAGGATTAATGATAATTCTTTTCTACGAAACGCCGCTGCAAATCTTTCTTTTTCTTCTTCCGTTTCCGGGACCATTTCAGGAATCGGAATCGGGCGGTTAAACTCATCAACCGCAACAAAAGTATAAATTCCTTCGTTGGTATGAATTTTCTTCTGATTAATCGGATCATCCAGCCAAACATCCACATAAACTTCCATAGAAGTAGAAAATGCTCTTGAAACTTTGGATTCCAGAATCACAATTCCGCCTTCCGGAATCGGGTGATTGAAAGAAACATGATTTACAGAAGCCGTCACTACTCTTCTTTCGCAATGCCTTGCTGCAGAGATAGATGCACAACGGTCCATTTTTGCCAGCAATTCGCCGCCAAAAAGGTTTCTCAGCGAGTTGGTTTCGTTCGGAAGCACAATATTGGTCATAATCGTCAGAGAATCTGACGCGTGTTTTACTTTTGCCATTTATTCTTAGTGTTGTTTTGAATGGGTTGAATTTTTGTAGTATTTTCAACCTTTTCAGCGGGTTTTACTAATGAATCTTTTTTCAATGAATCAGAAATCGGAGCTTTCGGAGCATGAACCTGCATTTTTATGGTGTCCTGAGCAATTCTATGCGTTTTTGTCTGCACAGAGAAAGATTTTTTTCCGAAAAGAAGATCCTGCTGCGTATAAGCCACCACTAAAATTCCTACAACCGGAATAATGAAAAGAAAAATCCAAAGTATTGATTTGTTGAATTGATAGTCTTTTTCAGGATTTGCAGAAATATTGGGTTTATCCGAATTATGAATGTCTGAAAATCTGATTTCTTCCAAACCATAAAAATCAGGATGATCGGATGCTAATCTTTTACCTTTAAAATGAGTTTTCTCATTCTCAATAAAAATCGTTCCAAGATTCGGGATTTCTAAGACATTATCAGCCTGAAGTTTTTTCTTCCAAAAATCAGTCTGAATTTTGAGATCACTTCTAGAAGCTTCCAAAGTCATCTGCTTTTGGCTTGCTATAAAAGAGGCCAAGTCATCTGACTGAAGCTCAAAATCCGGACTAAACGCGATCTGGCTGGAAGGCGGAAGAATGCTTCCGTTTTCAGAATTAATAATTGCCTTAGAATTTTCCAGGGAAAACACACCAAAATTTGGAACTGTAACAGCACCAAATTGTTTCAGATATTCTAGAATGTAAGCTGAAATATTCATTTGGCAGCAAATTTATAACTTTTTCATGACTTTTTGAGAGATTTATTTTGATAAAAAAACAGCAATTAATTTATCAATTTCATAATTTAACAGCTTAATCTGATTATTCTCTTGACATCTTTATTTTTAATCTTAAAAAAATGAGTTCCTTTAAAAAAAGAATGGAGTTATTAAGTTTCCGTTATATTCTAATTTTTAATTAAAAACATAAAAAAAGACCGCCGAAGCAGTCTTAAAAAAAATTAATCTAACATTTTACTTTTATATTGATTGTAAAATATTCTGGATGAGTTATTGGATTTTCCAGCTTATTCCGAACATGAAGTTTGTTCCGGCCTGTGAAAAATAATAAGGTTCGCCATCATAAACCGCACCATTGTTTACATATTTTTTGTTGAAAATATTATTAACCAATAATTTCAACGCAATGTCATTATTCTTGATTTTAAACTGATATTGAGCATTAAAATCCGTCAAAAGATAATCTTTAAGCTGTAAATTTTTATCTTCCGTGTTATCCAGATATTGCTTTCCGACGTATTGATTCATTAAAGCAAACTGGAAGTTTTTTGTTGGATTAAACTTCAATCCCAGATTCGCAATAATATCGGGCGAGAAAGAAATCTGCGTATTACCTAAATCCTTAGTTGAACCTTCGCTTTCTATTTTAAAATCCTGATTTCTGTTTTGGCTTGCACTTATATTTCCTGAGATTTCCCATTGTTTCGAAAGTTTTGCCACCGCTCCAAGCTCAACTCCTCTTCTGAAACTTTCCCCTGAATTTGTTCTGATAAAAGCACCGACATTATTTAATTCACCATTTAAAACCAGCTGATTAACGTAATACATATAATATAAATTGGCTGTAAACGATACAATTCCGAACTGTTTTTCTAAACCGGCCTCAAAATCGTGAAGCTTTTCTGCTTTAACATTATTGTCAGCAAGCAAATCATCTCTGTTTGGCTCACGTTGCGCGTGTGCGTAAGACAAAAATACTTTTCCGTTGCTGATTTTATAATTAATTCCGGCTTTTGGATTGAAAAACAACCAGCTTTTCGTCAAATTTGCGCCTTCACCGTCTCCTTCTTGTAAAATTTTCGTATCGTAATCGATATTTCTCAACTGCAAATCTCCGAAGAATTCAAAATTATTAACCTTAATTAAAGCCTTTGCAAAACCTGCGACCTCGGTTTTAACCGAACGGCTTCTGTAATATTCGCTTTCATCAATTTGAGGATAAAAAACTCCCGTTACATTTCCGTAATGCCTTCCGTAATATTGGTTGGCAACGGCTCCAAAGTTTAAATCTACATTTTCAAACTTCCCGTAAAGCGTTGAAACGATTCCGTAAAAATCATTATTCAGCCATTTTTTTCTGATAAAATCTGAATATTCTTCGCCGTTAATATCAGGTAAATTATATCTTTCAAAAGGATCGCCCTGCTTGTAATTTTCATAATATCCTTTTCCTTTTGTGTAATGTAAGGTCGTTTCTAAATTCCATCGGTCACTGAATTTTTGCTCCCAAAGCAACTGGTAATGATTTTGTCTGTAATTATCTGTTTCATTGTCATAAAATCCCACAATATTTTCCCAGTTTGAATCATAAATTGCTCCGGAATAGTTGAATTTCGGGTCTGTTTCCCATGTTTTTCTGTCAATTCCGTTCCATGCCTGGTAGGTTTTTTCTTTTCCGCCGAAAGCCATCAAACGGATTCTCGTATTTCCTTCTTCGTATAAAGCCGTGAAATTATAAGAATCCAGTTTTGAAAAAGACCGGTCAATATATCCGTCAGAATTGATGTGGGTGTATCTTCCCATCACGGAAAGTCGATTCCCCCAGAATTTTCCCGAACCGATTTCTGCAGAATATTTATAAGTATTGAATGATCCGTAACTGTCATCTGTTTTAAAATAAAACTTTTCTTCAGGATCTTTAGAAATTACATTGATACTCGCTCCGAACGCCGAAACTCCGTTATTGGAAGTCCCAACCCCTCTCTGAATCACGATTTGTGAAGCAGAACTCGTGAGATCCGGAACATTGACGAAGAAAGTTCCCTGGCTTTCAGAATCATTGAACGGAACACCATTCATCATGACATTAATCCCTCTTCCGGCAACTCCGCGAATCCTGAAACCCGTGTAGCCAACGCCGTTTCCTGCATCAGAAGTTGAAATAACAGAAGTTTGATTTTTTAAAAGTATGGGTAAATCCTGTCCAAGATTTCTGCTGTCTATATCTTTTGCAACGTTGATGATTTCCTTGGCAACGGGAAGCCTTCTCGTAAAGTTGACAGCCTCAATTTCTTTGATTTTCAAAGAATCTGTATTTTGCGCCTGCATAAAAGCAAATGAGCCTACAGTAAGCCCTAAAAAAATAAATCCTTTCATTCTATAAATTTTAAAATTTAACGAATAAAAGGGGCGGATTATCTATAATTGATAAGTGATAAAAGATGATTGATTCTCATTTATCAATTATTTAAATGTTTCCCTAAACAGCATTATCCGTTCCAGGTTCATTGGGTATAATCTCAGCTTGTTACAGCACCCCTTTATTTCAGCCGCGAAATTACAAAAAATTTATGAGATTTATAATTCTAAAATTTCAGAAGCTTAAAGCTTACTGCCTAAAAAGCCTGTGATTCAATACGATTTATTATTTGCATCAATATAATAATAATTCTCACCGTCTTTGGTTACTTCAAACATTTTACCCAGCTTCCAGCTAAAATTTCTCTTAATGTCAGAGTATTCAAAAGGAATAATTACTTTATTATTAACGTCAATTACTCCGAACATATCATTTTGTGAGGCCACGATCATCGGATTTTTCAAATCATCACCTTCCATAATAAAAAGGTATTCATATTGAGGATAAATCTGATATTGCTTGTAATCTGCGGCATTGATAAATTTTGAATCTTCAATAATGCCGTAAAGCTTATTAATAGTATAAGCGTGATACAATTGTGGCTTATATTCAAGCTTGCATCTTCCTAGATCGTCGTCTTTATACTGATAGACTTTTTTTCCGGATAAATTAATCCTGTATGAAATAAAATCCTTTTCTACCGTAGCATAATCCTTTGTTCCAAATTTTCTTGCTTTTTCATTTTTTGAGCTTAAAAGGTTGCAATCTTCAGCAAAAAACAGGGCAATATGATATTCCGGCTGCACGATGAATTTTCCTTTTTGGTTAACATATCCAAATTTTCCATTATTTTTTTGCGGAATTAATAATGGTACATCCGGATTAATCACCACAAGATTGGGATTTGATTTTGATATTGCTGTTTTTTTCGCACCGGGCTTGGATATTTTTACAGGTTTCTTTTTCAAAGATTTAGCCTGTGAAAACATAAAGGCGGAAATAAAAACAAATACGAGGGGAATAATTTTTTTCATTTTCATCACTATATAAAATTTCTGCCAAAAATAGAAAATATAAAATTCATATTTATAAAGAATCTAAATAATTTCAACCTCATAAAATAGTAAAAATTCGTAATTTTGGAAACATTTTTAATTGTTTGATAATTTAAAAACGTTTTTAAGATATGACTTTGATATCGATATGATCAAAAAAATGTACAAACGTTACCCAAAAAGAGTTTCTGTGGCAAGCAGAGCACTGAAAAGTTACTTATGCTTTTAAAAAAGTACTTTATACACACCTTTGGGACAGAATATTATCCAGCATTTTTAAAAAGGCGTAGATTACACTTACTTATAGAAAAAGTGGTATGACCACACATTAATCTACCTTTAAAATTGAAAGACTTCTATTATTATGAGCATTTACAAGGATTACATCAAAGAGATTGAAGAAAGAAAAAACCAGGGGCTTCATCCAAAGCCGATCGATGGTGCTGAATTATTAAGTGAAATTATTGCACAGATTAAAGATGCAGGTAACGCAGACCGATCAGATTCTCTTAAATTTTTTATTTATAACACTTTACCGGGAACAACAAGCGCCGCGGGAGTGAAAGCTAAATTTTTAAAAGAAATTATTCTGGGTGAATCCTTAGTAGAAGAAATATCTCCTGCTTTTGCTTTCGAATTATTATCTCACATGAAAGGCGGACCTTCTATTGAAGTATTGCTTGACCTGGCCTTGGGTAATGATATTTCTATTGCTAAAGAAGCGGCAAACGTTCTTAAAACACAGGTTTTCCTTTATGACGCCGATACAAACCGTCTGAAAGAAGCATTCAACAGCGGTAACGAAATCGCACAAGAACTTATTGAAAGCTATGCAAAAGCTGAATTCTTCACAAAACTTCCGGAAGTTGCCGAAGAAATTAAAGTAGTAACATTTATTGCCGGTGAAGGGGACATCTCTACGGATTTACTTTCTCCGGGAAATCAGGCGCATTCAAGATCAGACCGTGAATTGCATGGTAAATGTATGATCACTCCTCAGGCGCAGGAAGAAATCAAAGCTTTACAGGCACAACATCCTGATGCAAGTGTAATGCTTATCGCTGAAAAAGGAACGATGGGTGTTGGCTCATCAAGAATGTCAGGTGTAAATAATGTAGCTTTATGGACAGGTAAGCAGGCAAGCCCATATATTCCGTTCGTAAATATCGCCCCGATCGTTGGCGGAACAAACGGGATTTCCCCAATTTTCCTTACGACGGTTGATGTAACCGGAGGTATTGGAATTGACCTTAAGAATTGGGTGAAAAAGCTTGATGAAAACGGAAATCCAATTCGTAATGAAGCTGGCGAGCCAATTCTTGAAGAAGCTTATTCTGTTGCGACAGGAACCGTTCTTACCATTAATACAAAAACAAAAAAATTATATAACGGAGATCAGGAATTAATCGATCTTACGAAGTCTTTTACTCCACAAAAAATGGAATTCATCAAAGCTGGTGGATCTTATGCCATTGTTTTCGGTAAAAAACTACAGACATTTGCAGCAAAGCTTTTAGGAATTGAAACGCCTCTTGTTTTTGCACCTTCAAAAGAAATTTCTCACGAAGGACAGGGCTTAACTGCCGTTGAAAAAATCTTCAACAGAAATGCAGTTGGAACAACACCAGGAAAGGTGCTGCACGCCGGTTCTGACGTTCGTGTAGAAGTAAACATTGTTGGATCTCAGGATACAACAGGTTTAATGACCGCTCAGGAGCTTGAATCAATGGCGGCAACAGTGATTTCACCGATTGTAGACGGTGCTTATCAGTCAGGATGTCACACCGCTTCTGTTTGGGATAAAAAAGCGCAGGCTAATATTCCAAAATTAATGAAATTCATGAACGAATTCGGTTTAATCACAGCTCGTGACCCGAAAGGTGAATATCATGCCATGACGGATGTTATTCACAAAGTTCTTAACGATATTACTATTGACGAATGGGCCATCATCATTGGTGGTGATTCTCACACAAGAATGTCTAAAGGTGTTGCTTTCGGAGCAGACTCAGGAACGGTGGCTTTAGCTTTAGCAACAGGTGAAGCATCAATGCCAATTCCGGAATCTGTAAAAGTAACGTTCAAAGGAGATATGAAAGAACACATGGATTTCCGTGATGTTGTTCATGCCACTCAGGCTCAGATGCTGAAGCAGTTTGGCGGAGAAAACGTATTCCAGGGAAGAATTATTGAGGTTCATATCGGAACACTTCCTGCTGATCAGGCATTTACATTTACAGACTGGACAGCTGAAATGAAGGCGAAGGCTTCTATCAACATTTCCGATGACAGCACATTAATCCAATCTTTGGAAATCGCAAAAGGCAGAATCCAGATCATGATCGATAAAGGAATGGATAATCACAACAAGGTTCTTCAGGGATTAATTAATAAAGCAGACAAGAGAATTGCTGAGATCAGATTGGGTGAAAAGCCAGCACTGACTCCGGATTCAAATGCTAAATATTATGCTGAAGTGGTTGTTGATCTTGACATTATTGTAGAACCCATGATTGCTGACCCGGATGTGAATAATGAAGATGTTTCTAAAAGATACACTCACGATACGATCAGAGCGCTTTCTTTTTACGGAGGTGAGAAAAAAGTAGATCTTGGCTTTGTAGGATCTTGTATGGTTCACAAAGGAGATTTAAAAATTGTTTCTCAAATGCTTAAAAATATTGAAAAACAACAAGGTAAAGTAGAATTCAACGCTCCGCTTGTGGTAGCAGCTCCGACATATAATATTATTGATGAATTAAAAGCGGAAGGAGACTGGGAATTTTTAGAAAAATATTCTGGCTTCGAATTTGATGATAATGCTCCTAAAGGCGAGGCACGCGTTGAATACAAAAACATGATGTATCTTGAGCGTCCCGGCTGCAACCTTTGTATGGGTAATCAGGAGAAAGCTGCTAAGGGAGATACCGTATTGGCAACTTCTACACGCCTTTTCCAGGGAAGAGTGGTTGAAGATTCTGAACGTAAAAAAGGAGAATCTTTATTGGCTTCAACTCCGGTTGTTGTCCTTTCTGCGATCATGGGAAGAATTCCTAATATTGATGAATATAAAGCTGCAGTTGAAGGTATTGACCTGACTAAATTTGCTCCACCTATCAAGGAGCTGGTTCAGGTTGGTCACTAATTAGAATTAGACGATAAGTCGAAAGACTTTTAAATATTAAATGGAAGATTTCTTTTGAAATCTTCCATTTTTTTATAATTTTAAGTTGCTTATTTTACGCGAAATCTTCCTCAATAATACTCAATTTCCCTTGTTGTCATTTCATTTTGTTCTAAAGTATCAAAAGTTTTTCCTTTTTTAGTTATTCTCTTGATCCAATTTCCGTTATTATCATACTCATATTTATTGGTAATAACTTTTATTGGAATATTCTTTTCGGTCATGTATGCATTTAAAGTTAAATTTCCATTGCTGTCATACTCCCAAATTTCAGATTGATACAAGTCGTACCCATTTTCATTATACATTTCAAAGCCATCAATAACGTCAGTTTTCTTAATCATATTTCCAAATAGATCAAATTTTTGAATAAAATGATAACCAATTTCAACTTTCTTGTCTGGATAAATATATTCCCCAATAATTTCAGTGTTATTTCCTTTATCATCAAATTTATAGTAATCTGTTGTATTGTGCGGCAAAAATTGAGTGAGTTGAAATTTTTTTATTAAGTGTTTTTGATGATCATATTCAAAACCTTCAATTGGCTGATATTTACATTCGGGATTATTTTTATTGATCAAACATTGCCCTTCCTCAACTATATTATTAGAAGAATCATATTTCAGGATCTTTCTCAAAATGAAATTATCTCTAAATCTCTTTGCTGATTCCACAACAAGATTATTATTTTCGTCGTACTCATATTCAATTTTTTCATATAAAAACGAGTCCTTATTTTTTTGACTGACTTCATCATAATCTCTAAAAGCACCAAATAGATAATCCACTTTTTCACTTAATCTTTTCTTATTGTCAAATTTTTGAAAGGTTTCCTTAACCAAAATATTTCCCATGTAATGTTTCTCTAAAATCAAATTCATGTCATTGTCATACTGGTAAATTTCTCCGTCCAATCCGCTTGTCATTTCATTTAGTTTTGAAACAAGTTTTCCTTTTTGAAATTTATAATGAATACCTTCATCACGAAGATTACGCTGAATGTAATTTACTCCCAATCCATATTTTATTATTTCCGTTGGCAAACCTTGCTCGTCAAAATAATAGAAAGTTCTTTCAGAAAATTCATCGCTTTGAAAACCAGTCTTTACAATAACGCTTTTTACTTTCTTACAAAGTTTTATATTTAAATCATCGTTTTCCGACAATTTAAATTCCGTAAACTCTTGGGAAAATAATTTCGAGGTGAAAATCAATACTAAAATTAAAAAAAGTTTGCTTTGATATGCCATTTTAATAAAATTGTGTGTACAAAACCAAATATACACATCTTATACGATGTATAAATTCTTTAATGTTTTTTACAATGCTTACATTAAATAGCCCGTATATAAAATTATTAAAAGAATAATTAATTCGATGATTTTAAATAACTTTTATTTAGAACCTTTCCATTTAAGAGTCATGAGAATTATTTTATCCTATGTCAATGATTCAAAATTTATTTTTTCCTTAACTTGATAGGTATTAAAAATATTAATTATTCATCTTATTTATACCGTTTTAACGATGGTAGGAACAGTATTTGATAAATTTGTATTTGTGGAAATTTTCCGCATTTAATTTTAAATTAAAGTCCGGAAAAAATTTATAGAAAAGAAAAATTAAAACAGATATGACTTTCGACATTGACATGATCAAAAAAGTGTACGAGCGTTACCCGGAAAGAATTGCTGCGGCAAGACAAATAGTGGGAAAACCTCTTACCCTTTCAGAAAAAATCCTTTATACCCACTTATGGGAAGGTAATGCTACATCAGCACATGAAAGAGGAAACTCTTATGTAGATTTCGCACCGGACAGAGTAGCAATGCAGGATGCAACTGCCCAAATGGCGCTTTTACAATTTATGCAGGCCGGGAAAGCCAAAGTAGCTGTTCCTTCAACTGCTCATGCCGATCACTTGATCCAGGCAAAAGTAGGTGCTGATAAAGATTTGCAGGAAGGTCTTAATAAGAATTCAGAAGTTTTCAATTTCCTGGGTTCTGTTTGTGATAAATATGGAATCGGTTTCTGGAAGCCCGGAGCAGGTATCATTCATCAGGTTGTATTAGAAAATTATGCATTCCCGGGAGGTATGATGATCGGAACCGACTCTCACACGGTAAACGCAGGAGGTTTAGGAATGGTGGCTATCGGAGTTGGTGGTGCTGATGCGGTAGATGTAATGGCAGGAATGGCTTGGGAGCTTAAAATGCCAAAATTAATCGGTGTAAAATTAACCGGTAAAATGTCTGGCTGGACCTCGGCAAAAGACGTTATCCTAAAAGTAGCAGGAATCCTTACCGTAAAAGGCGGTACGGGATGTATTGTAGAATATTTCGGAGAAGGTGCTGAATCTTTATCTGCAACAGGTAAAGGAACAATCTGTAACATGGGTGCTGAAATCGGAGCTACGACTTCTACTTTCGGATACGATGATTCCATGAGAAGATATTTGGCTTCTACAGGAAGACAGGACGTTGTGGACGCTGCTGATAAAATTGCGGAACATTTAACAGGTGATGCTGAAGTCTATGCAAACCCTGAACAATATTTCGACCAAGTCATTGAAATCAACCTTTCTGAATTGGCTCCTCACTTAAACGGACCTTTCACTCCGGATTTGGCGACTCCGGTTTCTGAATTTAAAGCTAAAGCTGAAGCAAACGGATGGCCAATCGAAGTGGAATGGGCATTGATCGGATCTTGTACCAACTCTTCTTACGAAGATCTTTCAAGAGCGGCTTCTATTGTTGAAGATGCTGTTGCTAAAGGTGTTAAACCTAAAGCGATCTTAGGAATCAACCCAGGTTCTGAACAGGTGAAATTCACAGCAGAAAGAGATGGTTTCTTAGATTCTTTCAGAAAATTTGAAAACGCAAGAATCTTTACCAATGCTTGCGGACCTTGTATCGGACAATGGGACAGAGAAGGTGCTGAAAAAGGTGAAAAAAACTCAATTATTCATTCTTTCAACAGAAACTTTGCAAAAAGAGCAGACGGTAACCCAAACACTCACGCATTCGTAGCTTCACCGGAAATGGTAGCTGCCATTGCAATTTCAGGAAGATTAGATTTTAACCCAATCACAGATACATTAACCAATGAGTCTGGAGAACAAATAAGATTAAACGAACCTCAAGGTTTTGAACTACCTGCAAAAGGTTTCGCAGTAGATGACAACGGATACCAAGCTCCATCTGCAGACGGATCTTCTGTTGTTGTGAAGGTAAGCCCAACTTCAGACAGACTTCAACTGTTAGAAGAATTCCCGGCTTGGGATGGTAAAAACATTATAGGAGCAAGACTTTTAATAAAAGCTTTCGGAAAATGTACAACCGACCATATTTCTATGGCTGGACCTTGGTTGAAATACAGAGGTCACCTTGATAATATTTCAAACAACATGCTGATTGGAGCTGTAAATGCTTTCAACATGGAAACGAATAAGGTAAAAAATGTATTGACTGCAGAATATGGAGAAGTTCCTGCTGTACAGAGAGCATATAAAGCCGCAGGCGTTCCTTCAATCGTTGTTGGAGATCAAAACTATGGTGAAGGCTCTTCAAGAGAGCACGCTGCGATGGAACCAAGACATCTTGGTGTAAAAGCAGTATTGGTAAAATCATTTGCGAGAATCCACGAAACAAACCTTAAAAAACAGGGAATGTTGGGAATCACTTTCGCTAATGAAGCGGATTACGATAAAATCTTGGAAGACGATGTTATCAACTTCTTGGATCTTGATCAGTTTGCTCCAGGAAAACAACTGACTTTAGAATTCATTCATTCAGACGGAACTAAAGACATCATAATGGCAAACCATACTTATAATGACCAACAAATTGATTGGTTTAAAGCTGGTTCTGCTCTTAATTTGATTAAACAACAGGAAAATTAATTGTTAGATTTAATTTTAATTATAAAAAGCAACTTCAATTTCGGAGTTGCTTTTATTTTATCATCGTTAAAAGATTTAATAATTCGTTTTTAAATTTTGCTCTAAAAATAGATTATAATAAGCAGCCTGTAACAAAATCTTTTTTTCTGCGTCTAACCCGATAGTAGAAAACATTATGAAAAAAGCTGTATTCGTTTTAACATTTATAGGGTCAGTACTTACCTATGCACAGGAAAAGACCAATAATCAGGTCAAAGAAAAACAGATCGAAGGCGTTGTTATAACCAAAACTAAAAAAGCCGTTGAACAGAAAGCCGACCGTACAATTTTTGATTTTTCCGAGCAGCCCCAGCTTAATAACGGCAATGTTTTAGAAGGTATTAAAAAACTTCCCGGGCTTGTTTCCACCGATATTGCAGGAATGATGTATCAAGGGAAAATTCTTGATGTTTATCTTAACGGAAGACCTTTAAATATTACTTCCAACGAACTGAATTCTTTTCTTGAAGGGATGCCCGCCAACTCTGTTGACAGAATTGAAGTCATAACGCAACCCGGCGCAGAATTTCCTGCCACTTCCGGAGGCGCGATCATGAATATTATTACCAATAAAAATGCTAATAAATATTTAACAGCAACCTATTCAGGGAATTATTCTTTTACGAATTATGATAAATTCCGAAGCAGAACGAGTAATTCAATGAATTTAAATGCAAGAAATAAATATTTCGGATGGCAATTGAATTTTGGGCAAAATTACCGCGAAAGCATGCTTAATACCAATCAAAATGATTTATTGCTAAGTAATACAGATAGATATGGTCGGGGATATTTTGCAAAATCAGGAATCACTTTTGAGCTCGGACAGGACAGATTATTATTAAATTACGACATTTATCACAACAATAATGACAATTATACTTTAAGCGAGGGTTTTGCGGATCTCCCTTATAAAAACATCAAAGACAGCATAAGGGAAGGAAATTATTGGGCTTCTGATGTTGCTCATACATTAAATACAAGGCAGGAAGCGGTTGTAACGTACCAAAAACGTTTTACAGATAAATCTCAGAAACTGGATTTCCAGTTTGGATATACAAAATCTGACAGCAAATTTGATCAGGATAATATTTACAGAAATATAATGTACCGTAATCCTGATGAAACAATTCCGCCATTTTCAGATGGAAATCAGCTGAGCAACACCTCAGACATGAGAATCGCCAATTTTAAGGTAGATTATTCACAACCCATCAAAATTCTTGACGGCGGAAAAGTAAGCTTTGGAGGATTGTATGAAAATCAGGATTTTGATACAGAAAGCAGAGGCTTAAAGAACCTTGAATACAAAAGACAGACAACGGCAACTTATCTGGAATTTCAGGCTAAGCTTAAAAAGTTTGATTTTATTTTGGGAACACGAGCCGAAAACTATGATATCAGCGGCGTTACAAGAGCCATCGATTCTACTAAATCTGTGGTACAGAAGGATTTAATTCCTTTTAATAAGTTTAAATTATTCCCCAATGCAAGTGTGCAGTATAATATAATGAACCAGGTTTATATTGCTGCGAATTACAACAAAAAGATCAGCTTACCGAGTATTTCTGCCTTAAATCCGAACAATACGACGTTTCAGGGACCAAACACGCAAGTAACAGGAAACCCGAATCTGCAGCCTACCATTTTTGATAATTATGAATTGAAAATTTCAGCTTTTGATTATGCATTTATCGGATACAGTGTGAGCTCTGCAAGCAATCAGGTCGCTCAGATCATCAGAAAAGACGGTAAAAATCTTTATAATGAGCAAGTCAATATTGCCAATATGAGAATTCACAACTTCAATGTCGGCCTTCCGATTCCGTTTATGGTTTTCAGCAAGCCGATCAGTGAGATCATGAAGTTTGATTTTAATCCTGATAAAATTAATTTCATGTACTTATACGCTGGCTATCAGAAACATGAGATTGATAATTTAAACAACAAAGGTTTCTGGATTTTCAATATTATGACACAATTGATCTTGCCAAAAGATATAAAGCTAACAGCCAATTACAGCTATTTAACTCCAAAAGCAGGATATTTTTATTTCACGGCCGAAAAACCGTTCAACAATTCACTGGATATTACATTAACGAAAAAATTCCTGGATAACAGGTTAACACTTTCTGTTTTTGCGAATGATATTTTCAACGGGCAGGTAATGCAGGTACGTTCCAACCCGCCTGGCGGAGGAGAAAGTGTATTGTTGAGAAATAAGTATGACACCAGAAACTTCGGATTGTCAATTAATTACAAGATCCCGACTAGAAATAAACTGGCGAAAGAAGATCCGAACATCCTAAACAGCACCAAAAAAGAAGAAAATGGTGGGGTAATGCCGCAAGGACAATAATTTTTTAATTAAAATTTAATTTCCACGGATTTTTACACAATATTTAAAATATCAATACAATACATTTATCAATAGGAACGGGCTTTAGCCCGTTTTTTTATGCAAAAGATTCAAGGGCTTTAGCCAAAACTTACACAATCATTTATTTGTATCATTCTCAAAAAAAAATTGTGCTAATTTATGTTTAATCTAAAAATCAATCGTCTGAAACCTCCAATTTAAGGTATCAATTAATGTGACCTGATTTAACTGTAAAGGCAAATCCGTTATGGCTTTTAAAGCTAAATTTGCCATCATGCTTCCCACAATTCCCGGCAATGCTCCCAAAACGCCTAGACTGTCACAATCCGGAAGATTTTCATCAAAAGGCGGTTCCGGAAAAATATCCCTCAAGTTTTTACTCCCTTTATAATTAAAAACAGCGACCTGACCCGAAAAACCTAAAATGCTTCCGTAAACCAAAGGCTTTCCAAGCTTTACACAAACATCATTAATTAAATATCGTGTTTTAAAATTATCAGAACCGTCAATAATGAGGTCAAACCGGGAAAGAATTTTTTCTGCGTTGGATTCGTCGATCTTATGTTCAATTCCGATAAAATTAATTTGATGATTAAGGTTTTTCACAAATTCTTCTGCACTTTTTACCTTAGATTTTCCAACAGAATTTTCATTATGAATGATTTGTCGGTTTAAATTATGCAATTCAACCTTATCAAAATCTGCTACACCCAAACTTCCAACTCCTGCCGCCGCCAGATATTGAATAACAGGACTTCCCAAGCCTCCCGCTCCAATCACAAGAACTTTTGAATTCATGATTTTCCGTTGACCTTCCAAACCGATTTCTTCGATAAAAATCTGTCGGCTGTATCGTGCAAAAATATCTTCGCTTTTCATTTTTTTGATTTTTAACGCAACGTCACAAGGTAATTTTTAAAATGATTCTGCATATTTTCGTTCGCAAAGGCATTTCATTCAGCAAATGATAGCTATTCTTAAGTCTTTGCAATTTGAACTTAAAATAGTTCTAGAATTAAATTCCACTGTACACAGAATCCCAATCTTTCATTACAGGATCGTAGCCGGATTTTTTAATGATGTTTCTAATTTCTTCCATGCTTCTTTCATCGCTGGTTTCAAATTGTTCCAAAGACTCTTTGTCCACCGCATAACCACCGGGATTTGTTTTTGAAGCCGCACTCATCGCCGTTGCTCCCAATGAAATTATATTGTTCCTAAATTTTTCACTTTCTCTTGTTGAAATGGATATTTCCAAATCTTCATTCCAGATTCGATAGGCACAGATTAATTGTAACAAATCTTTATCCGACATAATAAAATTCGGTTCAATAATTCCTTCCGCCGGTCTAAGTCTCGGAAATGAAACCGAAAATTTACTTTTCCAATATTGTTTTTGAAGATAATCGATGTGAAGGGCATTGAAAAAGCTGTCAACCCGCCAATCTTCCAGACCGAGCAAAACGCCCAATCCCATTTTATGAATTCCTGCCTTTCCAATCCTGTCAGGGGTTTCCAGACGAAAATTGAAATTCGATTTCTTTCCTTTCGGATGATATTCCTTGTAAACTTCCTGATGATACGTTTCCTGATACACCAAAACAGCATTGACTCCCGCATCATGCACCCGTCGATATTCTTCCTCGGACAAAGGCTGAACTTCAATCGAAATATTTGCAAAATGGGGCTTCAACAAACGAACAGCATTCAAAAAATAATCAATTCCAACCGTTTTATTTGCTTCGCCGCTTACCAGCAACACATGATTCACATCCATTGATTTTAAAACGGAAGCTTCAATCATTAATTCTGTATCAGAAAGCGTTTTTCTTTTAATCGAATTATCCAAACTAAAACCGCAGTACGTACAAATATTTTGGCATTCATTACTCAAATACAACGGTGCATACAATTGAATGGTTTTCCCGAAGCGTTTTTGAGTGAGATGCTGCGTCATTGTTGCCATTAACTCTAATTTCTGAGCAGCAACAGGCGAAAGGAAATTCAGGAAATCTTCTATTGTTTTATTCTTTTTCCGAAGGCTATTTTCTACATCATACAAAGTCACTTTTTTAAGCTTCTCCTTTACCTCATTCCATTTGTATTTTTCAAAAAAATCTTTAAAACTTTGCATACAATTTTGTTTAAAATAATTGACAGATAGGACTTCATCCTATCCTTTATTGAATCGTCCTTTTGGGACTCTTATATTTTTCGGTTTAATCAAACAAAAAAGAAGTTAATGGACTTGATGCTTCTGCGTGGTTCCCAATTGCTCCCAAACCCGATTCAAAGGCTCTTCTTCCTGCAATCACGCCTTCTTTAAAAGCTAGTGCCATATTCACGGGATTTCTCGCAACGGCAATTGCCGTGTTTACCAAAACTGCATCAGCTCCCATCTCCATTGCTTTTGCCGCATCAGAAGGAGCACCAATTCCTGCATCTACCACAACCGGAACATTGCTCTGACTGATAATTATTTCTAAAAAGTCAAGTGTTCTCAAACCTTTATTGGTTCCGATCGGCGCTCCCAAAGGCATCACAACTGCTGTTCCGGCATCTTCCAGACGCTTACACAATACCGGATCGGCATGGATGTAAGGCATTACGATGAACCCTAATTTGGCCAATTCTTCGGTTGCATACAATGTTTCAATCGGATCGGGCAATAAATATTTCGGATCTGGATGAATTTCCAGCTTTACCCAGTTTGTTTCCAAGGCTTCTCTAGCCAATTGTGCGGCCAAAACTGCTTCTTTGGCTGTTCTTGCGCCTGAAGTATTGGGCAAAAGATGAGATTTTGTTGGTTTTAAAGCATTTAATAAATTGTCTTCTGAAGATTGAGAATCGATTCTTTTCAATGCCATCGTTACCATTTCACTTCCTGAAGCGATTATGGAATCGGTCATTTCTGAAAGATTTCCGAATTTTCCTGTTCCTAAAAACAATCTTGATTCGAAAGTTCTGTCTGCTATTATTAAGGGTTGATTTTTCATTGCATTGCTATTTTAAATTCGTTGATAATAGAAGGCTGATTCGTAATTTGTCCCGAAACTGCTACTCCGTAAATTCCGATTTGCTGTAAAAGTTCGATGTCATCCAAAATCACTCCACCGATGGCAAATATCTTAGGAATTTCTAATGATTTTTCTCTTAAATCCTGAATGATTTTTTCATACCCTTCAAAACCCAAAATCGGACTTAACTGTTCTTTTGTTGAAGTAAATCTCAATGGTCCCAAACCTATATAATCACATGGTTCACTCATTCGTTGAAGAACATCTGAAATGGTATTTGCCGTTCCTCCGATAATTTTATTTTCTCCTAAAATATGCCTTGCAATTTCGATAGAAGTATCTTTTAATCCTAAATGAACACCGTCTGCATCGATCTCTTTTGCAATCTGAACATGATCGTTAATGATACAAGCCGTCTGATTATCCGAGCATAATTTTTTTGAAATTTCGCAAAGCTTGATGAATTCATTTTCAGGAGCATTTTTCCAACGAACTTGAATCCATTTTACCCCATTATCAAGGGCTTTCCGGATGTTTAGCTCCTGATCTTCTATGGTAAATCCCTGAGAGATATATTGTAATTTTTCCATTATTTAATTTGAATGAAATCCTAGCAAAGTAGAATTACTTGTTAAAAATTTTTCGATGTATAATTTTCCGTTTCGAAAGGCTTCTTCTACATTTTTTCCTAAAGCTAAATGACTTGCAATCGCAGAAGAAAGCACACAACCTGAGCCATGTTTCGGATAATAAACAGAAGTTTCATCAGTTGGATGAATTGAAATTTCCTTTCTATTATTAACTAAAATATCTGTACCCAATTGATCTTCCCGATGACCTCCTTTTATTAAAACTGAGCATGAATTTTCTGCTTTTTCCAAAATCTCGCTTTCTTTTAAAACTTTATATTCATTGTAATTTGGTGTCATTAAATCAATTTGTTTTAAAGCATTTTTGAGTTTAGAAACCGTATTTAAATCAAAAAAAGAAAACTCAGAAGTGCTTTTCAACACCGGATCCCAAACAATTTTTGCTTCAGGATTATTCAATTTAATTGTTTTAATAATCTCTGTTAAAAATTGAGCATCTTTTACCACTCCAATTTTAATGGCTTCAACATGATAATTTTTCATTAAAACATCAATTGCAGATAAAATCTCTTCTAAAGGTTGCCAATTCAAGCTCAAACATTGAGATTCCGTCTGTAAAGTCATCGCTGTACAAACTCCCAACCCCTGGACTTTCAATTGTTCCATTGTTTTAATATCTGCTAACAAACCTGCTCCGCCACTTGGATCGTAGCCGGCAATGCTCATTACGAAAGGACGTTCTGTCTGCATTTTTTGAAAACATTTAAAGGTTCATCACTTTCCCAAATTGCACCTAACAAAGCCACTCCATCTATTTTACTTTCGAAAACTTCGCTGATATTTTTTTCATTAATCCCTCCCAAAGCAATCAGCTTAACATTTGGATTGTCTCGTTTTTTAATATCATTTAAAATCATTGAATTTTCTCCGTATCCTTTTTTAGAAATACTTGGAAAAACAGGACTGATAAAAGCATATTCCCAATCTTCATTCAATTCATTAAAAGTTTCAATATCATGAACAGACGTTGAAATTGTTTTATCTAAGAAAGATTTATACAACTCATTTTGCCTGTCAATTTCTCTGAAATGAAGCCTTGAAATAGTAAAATTTTTCGCCAAATCATAATGACTGTGCAAAACCAGTTGATGATGAAACTCTGAATTTATATTTTGAATAAAATCCTCCATTTCATCTTGATTAATGAAAGGTTTTCTGATATGAAGCAAATCCAATCCTTCCTGAAATAATTCATTAATCAATTCAGCTTCGTTTTGAACAAATTCTTCGGGAGTGATTACGATGATCATATATAGATTTCTTTCCCTTTTTCGATGAATTCCTGTGATTTGTCGAACATTCCTTTTTCGGCAGATTCACGGATTTCCTGTGTAATTTTCATGGAACAGAATTTCGGTCCGCACATCGAACAGAAATGTGCAATCTTCGCTCCGTCTGCCGGAAGTGTTTCATCGTGATAAGACCTTGCTGTATCAGGATCTAGCGAAAGATTGAACTGATCTTCCCAACGGAATTCAAATCTGGCTTTACTCAAAGCGTTGTCTCTGTATTGTGAACCGGGATGACCTTTCGCCAAATCTGCAGCATGAGCAGCCAGTTTATACGTGATAACTCCAACTTTTACATCTTCTTTATTGGGAAGTCCTAAATGTTCTTTCGGAGTAACATAACAAAGCATCGCACAGCCAAACCAGCCAATCATCGCTGCACCGATTCCGGAGGTGATGTGGTCGTAACCTGGCGCAATATCCGTCGTCAAAGGACCTAATGTGTAAAACGGAGCTTCATCACATACTTCCAATTGCTTTTCCATATTTTCTTTAATCATGTGCATCGGAACGTGACCGGGACCTTCAATCATCACCTGAACGTTGTGTTTCCATGCGATTTTTGTCAGTTCTCCTAACGTTTCCAGTTCTGCAAATTGTGCTTCATCATTCGCATCGGCAATCGAACCCGGACGAAGGCCGTCTCCCAAAGAAAAGGCAACATCATATTTTTTCATGATTTCGCAGATTTCCTCGAAATGCGTGTATAAAAAGTTTTCCTTATGATGATACAGACACCATTTTGCCATGATAGAACCACCTCGGGAAACAATTCCTGTGACCCGTTTTGCTGTCAGATGAATATATCTCAACAAAACTCCAGCGTGAATCGTGAAGTAAGAAACTCCCTGCTCTGCCTGTTCAATCAAGGTGTCTTTAAAAATTTCCCAGGTCAGATCTTCTGCTACGCCTTTTACTTTTTCCAACGCCTGATAAATCGGAACGGTACCAATCGGAACCGGGCTGTTTCTGATAATCCATTCCCTGGTTTCGTGGATGTTTTTTCCGGTTGACAGATCCATAATCGTGTCAGCTCCCCAACGGCAGGCCCAGACTGCTTTTTCAACTTCCTCTTCAATGCTTGAAGAAACGGCACTGTTTCCGATGTTGGCATTAATTTTAACCAAGAAATTCCGGCCGATAATCATCGGTTCGCTTTCCGGGTGATTGATATTGTTGGGAATAATTGCTCTTCCGGCTGCGATTTCGTCTCTTACAAATTCAGGGGTGATTTTGCTTTTAGGAGTTCTCGCTCCAAAATTATTTCCCGGGTGTTGAAAAGCCATATCTTTTGAAACAGAACCCAATTGTCCTATTTTCTGGTTTTCTCTGATCGCAATATATTCCATTTCCGGAGTGATGATTCCCTGTCTTGCGTAATATAACTGAGTAACTTCATGACCTTCTTTGGCCACTTTTGGCTTGTGATTATAAGAAAAGCGCAGCTTATTCAGCTTTGAATCCGCAAGACGCTTTTTTCCGTAGTCGGAGGTAATTCCATCTAAAGTTTCCACATCATTTCTATCCAAAATCCATTGTTCTCTGATTCTTGGAAGTCCTTTTTCGATATCAATTTCTGAATTTTCATCGGTGTAAGGTCCTGATGTATCGTAAATTGTGACAGGCGGATTTTCTTCAGTTTTTCCGTTGGTCAATTTAGTCGGACTTAAATGTATTTCACGCATCGCTACATTGATTGGGTGAATTTTCCCTTCAACATAGATTTTTTTTGAGTTCGGAAACGGCGAACGTGTGATATTGTGAGCCATAAAATGATTGTTTTTTTTATGAGAATTAACCGCCTTGAGTAGCAGTGATAATTAAAATTGAATCTTTGTCGTTGAGAAATGTTTCCGCCCAGAATGACTGCGGAATAATGCGATTGTTGAGCGCTACGGCAATACCTTTTCGTTTTTGGGGTATTTCAATAGCCATTAATGCTTCCAGAGTGTCGGGAAGTACATCAAATTTTTTGAGTGTGTGATTTATTGTGAGCTCCATTCCTAAATTTTTAAAACACTTTAGGAATGCCCATTATTGTACAATAGAATGTACAGCAAAAGTCATTTCACTTTTCCCTACGCTAGTATGATCTAGAATCAGGTTCAAAGGGTAAAATCTCAGCCTGTTTGTCAACAGACACCCCTAAAGTTTGAGACGAAGTTAGTTATTTTTTTGAAATGGGCAAAATTTTTAATTTTAGTTAAATAAAAAAACCATCTCAAAACTGAGACGGTTTTTTTTATTTAAGTATTTTCTTTTATTCTTCACAAGCTCTCCAAATTGCATCATTTTGCGGAATGGGAGCAATAATTTCAATATTTTCTTTGGTGACTGGATGAATAAATTCCAGTTTTCTGGCATGAAGATTAATTCCGCCATCAGGATTTGATCGTGGTGCGCCATATTTTAAATCACCTTTGATAGGAACTCCGGTTTTTGATAACTGCGCCCGAATTTGGTGATGTCTTCCAGTTTCAAGATCAATTTCCAGCAGAAGATAATTATCTAAAGTTTTAATAATATGATACGTTAGGATAGATTCTTTTGCCCCATCCGTCGCTTTTGTATAAACAATCGCTTTATTATTTTTTTCGTTTTTCTGTAAATAATGAACCAGCCTTTGACTTTGAGGAATCATTTCCTTTGCCACAACGGCCCAATAGGTCTTTTTGATTTCCCTGTTTTTAACCATTTGAGTCAAACGGGAAAGTGCTTTTGAAGTTTTAGCATAAATCACCAAACCCGAAGTTGGGCGGTCGATACGATGAACCAAACCCAGAAAAACATTCCCGGGTTTAGCATCTCTTATTTTTATAAAATTTTTGATTGAATCCAACAGAGATTCGTCGCCGGTTTTATCGCCCTGTACAAGCTGTCCGACTTTTTTATTGATCACCAAAAGATGGTTGTCTTCATATACAATCTGATCTTCCATGGTTTACTGACGAAAATTTGGCCTGTTTGACAAAGAAAGAATGACTCCGGCTAAAAGCCCAAGGGTTTTCATTCCTGATGTTATTTTTAATTCGTAAGGTAAAAAAGCACCGATAATACAAAAAGCAGCCGCCGCATACATCGGATATACAAACTTTTTATTAACTAATAAAGGTGCCTGCAAAATAAAGCTTATCCCTACAATAATATAAAATATTCTTTTGGAAAGCAGCGCATTGACTTCCGGAGAAAATAAATTAAACCATCCTATCGCAAGGCAAACGATGGCTAAAATAGAAATAACTCCCTGAATGGCCTGAAGATTCTGCTTCATTAATAACTTTCTTTTTCGTTTGGAAAATCAACATTTTTTACATCTTTCACATATTGAGCAACGGCTCCCGTGATTTCAGTATAAAGATCAAGGTATCTTCTTAAAAATTTAGGACTGAAACCTTGGTTCATCCCTACCATATCGTGGTAAACCAAAACCTGCCCGTCACAATCAGGACCGGCTCCGATTCCGATGGTTGGAATAGTAATGCTTTCCGATACTTTTTTAGCCAAATCAGCCGGAATTTTCTCCAAAACAATCGCAAAACACCCTAATTCTTCCAAAAGTTGAGCATCTGAGATCAATTTTTCAGCTTCTGCTTCATCCTTTGCTCTTACTTTATACGTTCCGAATTTATAAATCGACTGGGGTGTCAATCCCAAATGTCCCATCACAGGAATTCCGGCATTGATAATTTTTTTAATTGATTTTGAAATCTCTTTTCCGCCTTCAATTTTTACGGCATGAGCACCGCCTTCCTTCATCATTCTTACCGCAGATTCCAGTGCTTTTTCAGGATTGCTCTGGTAAGTCCCGAATGGTAAATCGGCTACCACCAAAGCTCTGTCAGTTCCTCTCACCACACTTTGAGCATGGTAAATCATCTGATCCAAGGTAATAGGCAATGTGGTTTCAAAACCTGCCATCACATTAGCTGCAGAATCTCCGATTAAAACAGCATCAATACCTCCTGCATCTACCATTTTGGCAGTTGTAAAATCGTAAGCTGTAAGCATCGTTATTTTTTCCTTGTCGAATTTCATCTTACGCAAGGTCTCCGTTGTAACTTTCTTAATTTCAGAGTGAACAGACATAATGTATCTATTTTTTAAAGTTAAAAGTCGGCGCTGGGCCGACTCAATTTTTGTATGATTTATAAAACTACGTGTCCTAGTTTCATTAATTTGTCGTGGTTGAGGATTTTGATATTCCTTCCGTCTACTTCGATGAGCTGGTCTCCTTTAAATTCAGAGATCAGACGGATGGCGCTTTCTGTAGCGGTACCGATAATGTTGGCAATTTCTTCTCTTGTTAAAGAAATTTTGATAAAACCTTCCGGATCAACGCCTAATTTCTGCTCTAAAAGCAATAAAATTTCGGCCAATCTTTCTCTTACCGTTTTTTGGGCAAGGAAGGTGATTGTATTTGATGATTCACCCAATTCGTAAGAGATTTTCTGAAGCATTACAAAAGAAAGCTGAGGATCAACTTCAAGTAAATACATAAAAACTTCGGCAGGAAGAAAAACAGCTTCAATATCAGTCATTGCTTCTGCTTTTGCCTGAAAATTTTCCCCACAAAGCAGTGAGCGATATCCGATGATATCCCCTTCTTTGATAAATCTAAGAATCTGGTCTTTTCCGAAAGCTCCTGATTTTGAAAGCTTAGCCGCACCTTTTTCTAAAAAATAAACGCCTTTTGGAATTTCTCCGTCCTCAAAAATAGTGTCGTGCTTTTGAAAACTAAGTCTTTTTTTAGCGTTAATGTATTTATCAAAATCAGCGCTGGAAAGTCTTTCCTTGAATGATTTATCATTAAAAACCCTGGCAAACCTATCTTCAATTGCAATCTGTTGTTCCTGCGACATTTTATATGACATTTATCACAAAAATAGAACTTTTTAACTCGATAAACAAAAAAAATTGTTATAATTTTGTAGTTCAATAATTTATGAAGGTGAGCGAGAACTGTTTTCATTGTGGTCAAGATATCGAAAAGGAAAGAATTTTGTTTGATGAAAGACTTTTCTGTTGCAACGGTTGTAAATCGGTTTACGAAATACTGAATACCAATAATTTAAGTAATTTTTACGAGCTTAATAAAAGGGCAGGAATTCGTCCGAGTGATGAAAACGCCGGCCAGTTCGATTATTTAGACACTCCTGAGATTTTCAATAAAGTAACAGATTTTTCGGAAGGAAGCACAAGCTTAGTCACTTTTAAGATTCCTGTAATCCACTGTTCTTCTTGCATTTGGCTATTGGAAAGCATTCATACTTTAAATGAAAATATTAAATATTCTCAGGTTAATTTCACCAGAAAGACCTTACAGGTTTCATTCAATCATAATGATTTAAAACTAAGTGAATTAGCTAATTTTTTAACCAATTTAGGATACAAACCTGTCATCAGTCTTGAAACTGCAGATAAAAATGTAGATCATCTTGATAAATCTTTACTGATTAAGTTCGCGATTGCGGCTTTTGCTTTCGGTAACGGAATGTTCCTCGCTTTCCCGGAATATGTGGGTGGAGAAGATTACTGGATGGAGCATTACAAAGGTTTGTTCAGAACATTGATCTTTTTACTGGCAACTCCCGTTGTATTTTACTCAGCATCAGACTATTATAAATCGGCTTGGTACGGTTTAAAAAATAAGATTGTTAACATTGATGTTCCGATTGTTTTAGGAATTTTGGTGTTGTATGGAAGAAGCATTTATGAGGTCGTAACAGATTATGGACCAGGATATTTCGATACACTTTGCGGACTTTTATTCTTCATGCTTTTGGGTAAAATTTTCCAAAAAAGAACCTACAGTGCGCTTTCATACGACAGAGATTACAAATCTTTTTATCCGATTGCCGTAACGAAGGTTGATTTTGAAGGAAAACAAGAAAATATTTTATTGTCAGAAATTAAAGTTGGAGACAGAATTTTAGTCAGAAATCAGGAAATCATCCCTGTTGATGCTATTTTAATTAATGGGGAAGGAAATATTGACAACAGCTTTATCACGGGAGAAAGTGAAAGCATCAGCAAACAGCCCGGAGATAAAATTTTCGCGGGAGGAAAACAAGTCGGCTCGTCTTTGGAACTCGAAGTCATTAAAAATGTTGATCAAAGTTATCTGACTCAACTTTGGAATAAAGAAGCCTTCAAAAAACATGAAACAGGACTTGACACACTGACCAACAACGTCAGTAAGTATTTCACATTCATTATTTTAGGCATTGCTTTAGTTTCGGGAATCTATTGGTCTTTTGTTGATTTACGGACCATGTTTCAGGTTGTTTCCGCGATTTTAATAATAGCTTGTCCGTGTGCGCTTGCGTTGTCTGCACCGTTCACTTTCGGTCACATTATGAGGATTTTAGGCCGAAATAAGTTTTACGTAAAAGATACTTTAACGATCGAAAAAATTGCAAAATTAAACACCATCGTTTTTGACAAAACAGGAACGATTACCCATAGAAAAAAATCAAATATAAAATACGAAGGTTCCGAAATTAATGAATTTGATTTATTGAATATCAAAACATTATTAAAAAATTCAAACCATCCGCTTTCAAAATCTTTATACGAATTTATTGATATTAAAGATGATTATTTTACGGTTGAGAATTTCGTGGAAATTTCAGGAAAAGGTTACGAAGCGAGCATCAGAGGAAATGTATACAAAATCGGTTCTGCAAAATACAATAATCAGGAATCCAAAAACCTTGAAACAGCAGTTTTTATCAGTAAAAATGATGAATTTTTAGGTAAATTTATCTTTAAAAACGAATACCGTCAAAATCTTAAAGATTTATTCAAAAAACTTACGAATTATAAAATTTTCATTCTGAGTGGCGACAATTCGTCTGAGGAAAATCAATTGAAAGAACTGATCCCGAATTTTGAAGGAATGGCTTTCAACCAAAACCCTGAAGATAAATTGAATTATATCAAAAATCTTCAGGACAAAAATCTTAAAGTTGCCATGCTTGGAGACGGTCTAAATGACGCCGGAGCGCTTAAGCAAAGTAACGTCGGGATTGCAATTTCTGACGACAGCAATAGTTTTACACCCTCTTCTGATGTCATCATGAATGGAGAAAAAGTGGTGACTCTCGACAAATACCTGAACGTGTGCAAAGGCTCGATCACGATTGTAAAAATGACATTTATAATTAGTTTTCTTTACAACATTGTCGGTTTAAGTTATGCAGTTACAGGACATATGCATCCGCTTTTCGCAGCAATCCTTATGCCGATAAGCTCTATCACGGTAGTTACATTCACCACACTTTCAACTTGGATACTGGGAAGAAAACACTTCAGAAAAGAGGCTTAAACGCCCTTATTTAGACTGATTTTAAATTAGCTGAAAACCGTATTTCGTGATGAATGTCATTATTTTTCACTAAATTTGAACCCCGAAAATAGGTTAATTTTGTTGTCAAATGGATATTCTATATTTAATGATCCTGTGCAGTGTTTCTTTGGCTGCGATTTTCTTGGTCGTATTTATAGTCTACGCCAAAAAAGGGCAGTTTGAAGATGATGAATCTCCGGCTGTCAGAATTCTGTTCGATTCCGGTGAGATCAAGGAAAAGAAGGAAGTTGGCAACGATAAAAAAGACGAAAAAGAAATAGGAAATAATAAAATTGAAGAAAAAAGTGAATAGTTGATATGGAGACACAAAAGTTTAGTTATGACAACAGCATTGTTCGTGCATTCCTTTATGCGACCATAGTTTTTGGGCTTATTGGGTTCACGTTCGGGCTTACGGCAGCATTAATGCTTTTCTACCCTGAACTTCCCGAATTTTTATTCGGAACTGATGATACGACGATTAGAAGCTTGTCATCAGGGAATATTCAAGGCTTGATAAACACACATGGTGCATTCGGATTTGGTAGAATCAGGATGCTGCACACCAACACCGTAATCTTTGCATTCGTATGTAATATCGTTTACACAGGTATTTATTACTCGTTACAGAGATTATTAAAAACAAGAATGTACAGTGATACATTATCTTGGTTACATTTCTGGACTTGGCAATTTATGATTGTTGCTACGTTCGTTACGTTCTTTATGGGGATTAACACCTCAAAAGAATATGCTGAACATGAGTGGCCAATCGATATTTTGATTGCGTTCTCCTGGATCATTTTCGGAGCGAATATGTTCTTAACTATTGCAAAAAGAAGAGTAAGACACTTATATGTAGCTATTTGGTTCTATATTGGTACCTGGATCGCAGTAGCAATGCTTCATATCTTCAATAACCTTGAGGTTCCTTTATCTTTCACAGGTTGGAAATCTTATTCAATGTATGCGGGGGTAAAAGACGCTATCGTACAATGGTGGTACGGTCACAATGCAGTTGCATTCGTATTGACGACGCCAGTTTTAGGTTTGATGTATTATTTCTTACCAAAAGCTGCCGACAGACCTGTTTTCTCATATAAATTGTCTATTATTCACTTCTGGTCATTAATTTTCGTATATATCTGGGCGGGGCCTCACCACCTTCAGTATACAGCTTTACCGGCATGGGCTCAGGCGGTAGGAACTGGTTTCTCTATCATGCTTATTGCACCATCTTGGGGAGGTATGCTAAACGGACTTTTAACATTAAGAGGAGCATGGGATAAAGTAAGGGAAAATCCTGTTCTTAAATTCTTCGTTGTGGCTGTTACCGCTTACGGTATGGCAACATTTGAAGGCCCGCTTCTGGCAACTAAAAATATTAACAAAATTGGTCACTTTACAGACTGGGTTATTGGTCACGTACATTTAGGAGCTCTTGGATGGAATGGTTTCATGGCATTCGGAGTTATCTATTACCTGGTACCCATCTTGTGGAGAACCAAATTATATTCTACAAAATTAGCCAACTGGCATTTCTGGCTGGGAACTTTAGGGATCATCTTCTACGCAGTGCCAATGTATATCGCAGGATTCACACAAGGGCTAATGTGGAAACAATTCAACCCGGACGGAACCTTATTATGGAAAAACTGGCTGGATACTGTTACAGCAATCGTACCTTACTATAAAATGAGATTCTTAGGAGGATCATTCTATATCTCAGGAGCAATTTTAATGGTTGTAAACGTTGTGGCAACTGTAAGAAAAGGATCATTCCAGAAAGAAGTTCCTGCAGAAGCACCGGCTTTAGCAAACATCAGCAAAAACAGAAAAGAAGGAGAAGGCACTCACCTTTGGTTAGAAAGAACTCCGGTATTATTGGGAATTTTATCTTTCTTAACAATATCAATAGGTAGTTCCGTTGAAATTATCCCTACATTATCTCTTAAGAAAAGTGTACCGACAATCTCAGCAGTAAAACCATATTCTCCACTAGAACTGGAAGGTAGAGATCTTTACATCCGTGAAGGCTGTAACGCTTGTCACTCTCAGATGATCAGACCATTCAGAGATGAGATTGTAAGATTTAACGGTAAAAACGGGCAATATTCAAAAGCCGGAGAGTTTATTTATGACAGACCATTCTTATGGGGATCAAAAAGAACAGGACCGGATTTACATAGAGAAGGTGGTAAAAACCCAAGTTCTTGGCATTACAAGCACATGTATAACCCGAGATCTACATCAGCAGGATCGATTATGCCTCGTTTCCCTTGGCTAATTGCTACAAATCTTGACAGATCTAAAATGGTAGACAAAATGAAGTTAATGAAAAACACATTTGAAGTACCCTATACAAAAGCTGAAATAGATTCTGCAGACTCGTGGGCTAACAATCAGTCTTCAAAAATTGTTAAAGATATCTTCTCTGAAGCAGCCGACTTAAAAGACGCTTACGCCAAGAGACCTAAAGGTGAATTAGAGAAAAAAGAAATTGTCGCTCTTATTGCTTATCTGCAAAGATTAGGAACAGATATCAAAACAACTGAAATAAAAACAGCAAGTAATAACTAAACATTAAAAGCTTCAGATGATTCCTCAGAATTTTAAAGATATATTATCCAATACAGAAAACGCAGGTTTTTACCAGACGTTGGCTCTGATTTTCTTTATGCTTTTCTTCGTAGCTTTAGTAATATATGTTTTTAGCAGGCCTAAAAAATATTACAAAGAAGAAGAAGAAGCACCGCTTGGGGATGATGAAGACGATTTTAATTTAAAAAATTAAACTATTTGTTATGAAACAAAGAACACCCGTTGTAGTAAACATCTTAATAATAATAGGACTTTTAATAGTTTTTTATTATCTGTTTGTACAAAGCTATTCGTTCCTAGGTTCACCATATTTCTGGGGTACTGTAATCATTGCCGGTATTCTGGCTTATATCCACAGTGCAATCGGAGATTTGATTGAAAATAATAAATTCAAAAAACTTTCTCCTGAAGAAAAGGCTGCCTATTTGGCAGAAAAGAAGATTCCTTTCTTGAGAAGAATGTATGATGCTGCTTTTAAAAAGCAATCTGAAACTGAAGAAAAGGATATCCTTATAGACCACGGTTTCGACGGCATCATGGAATTGGATAACCAATTGCCAAAATGGTGGGTAGGTTTATTCTATTTTGGGACTGCTTTTTGTATTGTTTATATCACCGCTTATTCTTTCACAGATTTCGCACACCCATTAAGCGAATATGAAAAAGAATATAAAGAGCAGATGGCAGCTATTGACGAGTACAATAAAACCCAACCTCCGGTAACTATTGAAACGGCTAAGTATTCTGCAGACAATATTGCAGAAGGTCAGGAGCTTTTCAAAACAAACTGTGCTTCTTGCCACGGCCCGGACGGAAGAGGTGGTATCGGTCCTAACTTAACGGACAACTACTGGATCAACCAACCGGAGAAAACATTATTTAAAAACGTTTTCCATATGGACTGGAACGGATCGCCAAACAACCCTGCAATGAGACCATTCGGTAAAAACGGAGAAGTTTCTGGTGCAGAAATTGAAAAGATTGCCGCTTTTGTATACCACATCAATCAAGAGCAGGCTCCAATTACTCCGGCACAAGGAGGTGCTGCTCCGCAAGGAACTGAAGCACATTGGGAAAAAGAATAATTTAACAAAAATTAGAAAGTATATGAAAAAACATAATTTGTTATTAGATTAAAAAAATAGTAACGAATTATGTTTTTCTTTTTTTAAAATATATTACAATGTCAGACATAGAAGAAATAGAAGTAAGAGGCGGACAGGGACAGGTTCTGGACCCTGAGACTTATAGAGATTCTATAGGGACAATGGAGCAATCCGGAAAAAGAAAATGGGTATTTCCAAGAAAGCCAAAAGGAAAATATACCAATTACAGAAACATCGTAAGCTACACCTTGCTCCTTATTTATTTTACAGTGCCATTTATAAAAGTTAATGGCAATCCCTTCTTTTTATTTAATGTAATAGATAGAGAGTTCTACATTATCGGACAGCCTTTCTATCCGCAAGACTTTTTTATCCTTACTCTGGGTGCCATTGCATCTTTAATATTTATCATCATTTTTACGATTGCATTCGGAAGAATTTTCTGCGGGTGGATATGCCCTCAGACAATTTTTATGGAATCCATATTCCGTAAAATTGAATATCTTATTGAAGGTGACAGAAACAGCCAGATGAGACTGGACAGACAAGAGTGGAACAGTGAGAAAATCTGGAAAAGAAGCTTAAAGTGGACAGTTTACATCATTATCTCTTTAATTATCACTCACTTTATGCTGATGTATATTGTGGGGTATCAGGAAATATTTAAAATTATTTCTGAAGGGCCGTTTGCACATCCTACCAATTTCATTGTGATGGTACTTTTTACCGCAGCATTTTATTTTGTATTTGCGTGGTTCAGAGAGCAGGTTTGTACGCTGGTTTGTCCATACGGAAGATTACAGGGTGTTTTGATTGATAAAGACACGATCAATGTTTTCTACGATTTTAAAAGAGGTGAAAACAGATCAAAATGGAGAAAAGGTGAAGACAGAAAAGCTGCCGGAAAGGGAGACTGTATCGACTGCCATCAATGCGTAGTTGTCTGCCCCACAGGAATTGACATCAGAGACGGACAACAGCTTGAATGTGTAAACTGCACAGCCTGTATCGACGCCTGTGATGAAGTTATGGAAAAAGTAGGCCTTCCGAAAGGATTGATCAGATATGCTTCTGAGAACGAAATTGAAAACCAGACTCAGTTTAAATTCACAGGAAGAATGAAAGGTTTTGCCATCGTTCTTGTATTATTGGTTGGTTTTCTTGGTTTTCTGCTTTACAATCGCGGAGAAATGGAAGCCAAATTTATCAAGCCTGCAGGCAGCACATTTTTCCTGCGTGACGGAAAAATTACCAATACCTATAACTATACTTTCTTAAATAAAACAAACGACAAGAAAATAGTTACCATTAAAGTAATTGAGCCTACTCACGGAGAAATCACCTTCAGCGCATCTGGTAAAATTACCGTAGAAAGAGATAAAATTTCCAAGGGAACGATCAATATCAGCTTCCCTGAAAATGAAATGAAGCTGTCAAAACAAAACATTACCATCGGAGTTTATGATACGAAGGGCAATTTGGTAGATTCTTATCAGACTTATTTTGAAGGACCATTTAAATTACAATTTTAAATTTTAACCATGAAATCGTTGCTGTTTAGAACATAATCTCAAACGGCAGCTCATTTTTCAGGTGGCTTAAAACAATAATGCCGTTTAAACTTTTTTCTTTGAATTATTAAGTTTAAGCAAGTTCAATAATAAAATTTACATATGAAAAACTTTAGTTGGGGACACGGTGTTGTAATTGCATTATTTGCATTCATAGCTTTTATTTTATCGATGTTATTTCTTTTTCCGAACGGGCAAAAGAATTCCGAAATGGTAACCGATAACTATTATGAAGAAGAATTGCAATATCAGGATGTCATTGATGCTAAAAAAAGAGCAGATACGCTTCAGGAAAAACCTACTTACAGCCAGGATACAAACGGAATTAAAATACAATTTCCTAAAGACTATAACAATTCAAATACAACCGTAAAATTTGTATTAAACAGAACCGACGATCAGAATTTAGATATAAAAAAAGCGGTACAAATAGATGCAAATCAATCTTTTACCATTCCGACCCGTGTATTGAGTAAAGGGAATTATACGTTGAGATTGATGTGGACTAAAGACAAAACAGATTATCGAATCGACTATGACGTGATATGGAAATAGCACTTATTTTATCGGCAATCGGCTTAGGCTTCGCATCCGGATTTCACTGTATCGGAATGTGCGGACCTATTGCGCTGTCGATGGGATTAACAAAAAAACAGGCGACCAACTTTTATCTTCAAAATCTTACGTATCAGTTCGGAAGAATTTTCACTTATTCTCTTTTGGGAGCAATTCTTGGAATTATTGGCGAAGGTTTTGAAATGGCAGGTTTTCAGCAATATCTTACGATTGCTGTAGGGATTTTACTGATCATTATGGCCGTTTTTTCTTTTGGAGGAAAAGATTTCGCTTCAAAAATTCCTTTTTTCTCTAAATTTTTATTCTCTGTAAAATCAAATTTGGGAAAATTACTTCAGAAAGCAGATTACAGATCAAGATTTACAACAGGAATTTTAAACGGATTTTTACCCTGCGGAATGGTTTATATGGCTCTCACAGCAAGCCTGGCAAGCGGAGGAATATGGCAGGGAGCTTCCTACATGGCCTTATTTGGTTTGGGAACGCTTCCATTCATGTTTGCTGTAGTTTTGGTCGGAAATTTGATGAATCAGGCTTTTAGAGTAAAGGTTTTAAAAGCAATTCCGGTTGTGATGATTATTTTAGGCGGATTATTTATCGTAAGAGGTCTTGAATTAGGAATTCCTTACATTTCGCCAAGAGCTGAAGCCATGACGATTTCGAAAGACAACAACGGAGACTGTCATTTGGGAGGCGATCACAGCCAGCATGCGCACAGCAAGGTCAATTGTCATTAATTTAATTTTTAAACCAAATCAACTATAACTATGAAAAACTTCTTATTCCTATTCATCAGCCTTTTTGCACTACACTCGTGCACATTAAATTCGGAAATCACGTATCATAAAGATGCCGCAACCACGACCATGATGGATCTTGATATGAAAGACGCCATGTCAATGATGAAATCTATGATGCCTGATTCTGCTAAAAATGATAAAAAAGAATTTGCAGAGCTTGAAAAACTTCCAAAAACATGGACAAGCCTTTATGACATGGAGAAAAAGGAAGGTAAATTAAAAACCAAAAATCCGGATTCTATTAAAATCATGAAAAAAATCTTCATGAAATCCAGTATCGAAAACAACGAAATTTCAGGATTTTCCTTCAAAATGGATCATTTTTCTAAAGATGATTATAATTCAGTGAAAAATATTTCGAAAAACGAACAAGTTCCGATCGATCAAATGGCAATGAACGACTGGGACGGGAAAACATTAACAATCGACACCGAAAAGCTGAGCCTTAACGGCATGAAAGATCTTTTAGCAAAAAAAGGCATTACAGGAGATGATGAAAGTCCGGAAATGCCCATGGGAACGCTGAAAATGATGTACAAAAAAATCGGAACCACGTTAAAATTTGAGAACAAGATAAAATCCATCACAGGAAAACACGATTGGCTTACAAAAGTTGACGATCATTCCATAAGAATTGATTATGATCTTGATTATTTATTTGGCGAAGAGAAGGATAAAAAACCTCTTAAAAATGCCGATAAGAAAATCGTTGTTGTAACAGAATAATTTACTATCACATAAAACAAAGCCACCGAAAATTTCGGTGGCTTTTTATTTAGATCAAATATTGAATCTTAATTAATTATATCAAATCTCGCATACTCAGCAACCTTCTTAGGAAGCTTGATGCCGTCTGCAGTCTGATTGTTTTCAAGCAATGCAGCCATAATTCTTGGTAAAGCCATTGCAGAACCATTTAATGTGTGCACCAACTGAGACTTTCCGTCAGTTTTGTAACGGCATTTTAAACGATTAGCCTGGAAAGTTTCAAAATTAGAAACTGAACTTACTTCCAGCCATCTTTCCTGAGCCGCGCTCCAGACTTCGAAATCATACGTCATTGCAGAAGCAAAACCTGTATCACCGCCACAAAGTCTTAAAACTCTGTAAGGAAGCTCAAGATCCGTAAGGATTTCCTTGATATGCTCAACCATTTCTTCCAAAACAGCATAAGAATTTTCAGGTTTTTCAATTCTTACGATTTCTACTTTTTCAAATTGATGAAGACGGTTCAGACCTCTTACGTGAGCTCCGTAACTTCCCGCTTCCCTTCTGTAGCACTGAGAAAATGCCGTATTTTTAATCGGAAGATCTTTTTCTTCCAACAAAACATCACGGTATAAATTCGTCACAGGAACTTCCGCCGTCGGAATTAAATATAAATCATCAGCCTGAATATAGTACATCTGCCCTTCTTTATCAGGCAACTGCCCTGTTCCGTAACCAGATGCTTCATTCACAACGTGAGGCGGATTAACTTCCAAATATCCTTTTTCAACATTTTTATCTAAAAAATACTGAACCAAAGCTCTTTGCAGTCTCGCACCTTTCCCTAAATAAACAGGGAAACCCGCACCGGCAATTTTTACTCCTAATTCAAAATCAATAAGGTTATATTTTTTTACCAATTCCCAGTGAGGAATCGCTCCTTCACCCAATCCCTGAACATCGTGAGACTGATAAATTGTTTCATTATCATCCGCCGAAGCACCATTTTTCACCAATTCATTCGGAATGTTTGGAATTTGGTATAAAATATCCAATAAAGCCTGTTCTTTTACTTCAAGCTGGGATTGCAATTCTTTACTCGATTCTTTGTACTGAGCTGTTTTAGATTTTGCAGATTCTGCTTCTTCCTTTTTTCCTTCTTTCATTAAAAGCCCGATTTCTTTGGAGATTTTATTGATTTCGGAAAGTTGAGAATCTAATTCAAATTGGATTTTTTTTCTTTCGTCGTCAGTAGCAATAGCATTGTCTACCAACTCAAGATTTTTGAATTGTCTTTTTTTCAGACCTTCTAAAACGCGTTCTTTATTGTCGCGTAAAAAATTGACTTGTAACATTTTATTTAGATGTTAGTTATTAGAATGCTAGATCGAATCTAACAGTTTTGCAAATTTAAAAAATTATTTTACGATCGTAACTACATTTGAAACGCCGGGTTGTTTTGTAAATCTTAAAGTATCATTATAAAATACTTTCGAGACCTCAAAAACGGAAGGTGTTAATCGATACTGGATTTCCAGCTTTTCTTCGATGGTGTCGATCGCTACATTATTCACCGCTTTCCTTAATGAGACCGTAATCACAGAATGATAAATCTTATTGTCTGGATCTAAAGTATCAATTCCTATTCTTTTTGCACCGGCGATATATTCTATGTAAAACGTGGAATCAGGATTCATTTTGAGCGAACTGCTTACCGGAGCATTATCTTTGTCACCTAAAACATCATTCATAACATAGGTAAAATATGAAGTGTCTTTCTTTTTGTGAAATAAATCCCGCCCCAAGCTATTTTTCATGTAAATATTTAATATCTGATCTATTTTTTGAATATCATCTTCCTCACTTCTACAGCTTAGAAGCGCAAAAAATACAACCAGAATTCCGAAAACAACATTTCTCATTGCCAACAAAGATAAAACTTATTTTAATTCTTTAAGGTATTTCTGAAAGAAGTAACCCAACAAAAATCCCGAAAATATCAATGTAATTGAAACACTTAGCGTCATTCCCAGAATTTCATATCTTGGAACGAGAATGAAAGAAAGCGTAACCAATAATACTAACGAACAAAAAGAAGCTTTTGTATTTAAAGACATTTTTCCGACAGCAGATAACAGATTTCCATACAAATTTCTGAAAAGAATGTTCATTAAAAATGTAAACATAAAAATGATAAACAATATATAATTTTCAGCATACTTCTCATTAAAAAACAATCTCAAAATATCTTTACTAAAAAAAGCACAAACTACAAATATCCCCAAACAAACAGGGACAAAAACCTTATAATACCCTGAAATATAATTTTTTATAAAATTTTTATCCGTATAGTTTTTTGCTAAAACAGGAAAATCACTTTGCATAAAAGCCAACGCCAAAAATGTAACATTTGAAGGAATAAGAATTACCACGCGGTAGCTTGCAACGGCGTTTTCATTCAATAAAAAACCCAACAAAAGGATATCCAGAGAAAATAAAGCGTCTGAAAGAATTGTTGTTCCGGAAGTGTGAAGCGCATATTGCCAAATTTCTTTAGAATTAAAGATATCCGGTAATTCTTTCATCGAAACACCTTTCATTTTAAACCAAAATAAAGACAAAAACGGTGTAAAAGCCATTGCAATCAAATATCCTTTTAATTGAAAGAAATAACTTAAAATCAAAAGAATTGCCAAGCCTAACACATTGACAACATTATTAAGTTTTGCAAATTGTCTATTTTTATCATTAATTCTAAGCTCAGACTGAATATAATTGTAAAAATAAAAACCAATAAAACGAATAGAGAAAAATCCGAATATCCAGAAAATATCTTCATATTTTGTGACATAAAAAACACTGAAACCAAGAAAAACCAAGGTCAGCAAAAGCTGATACATAAAACCCTGTCTCAAAAGATAGCCCGACAATTTCTTTCTCTGATCCTCATTTTCCGTAACAGACCCGAATCTCAACAAACTCTGATGGCTTCCCAGTCCGCTGCAAGAAGCAAAAGCTGCAAACAAAGCCGCAACAATGCTCATTTTTCCAAAATCGTGCTCCGGTAAAAGTTTAATGATAAAAAGGGAAGAAAGAAAAGCACAAATTTTTCCTATGAGTAAAGAAACAAGAACATATTGGCCCTGATTTTTAAGAAAATTGCGTAAAAATGTCAATCCTTCTTTCATTCATCAAAAATAAAGCTTAAAAATGGATAAAATATTTATAGCCTGAGATTTGTGATAAAAAACTTTTGATGAAAACAATTCTGTCATTTCATCTCTGAGCTCTTTATAATTTTCCAGACGATCAATATTTTCATCAAAATATTCCTGATAATATTGCTGAATTTCCGGGCTTGAATCGTAATAATACTGATACGGATACATGCTTGCCTTTTCCGGGGATTTTAGAATTTTCTTGTAAAAAAACAAATATCCGTTTTTGAGAAATTTCTCACCCAATCTCATTTTCCACTGAGCACCGGGTTTGGTCAATGTCTTTTCCCAAATGTATTTTTCTGCATCTTTACAATGTTTGGAAAGCCATTCAAGGTAAAGTTTTTGCTTGTATTTCCAGTCTTCAGGAAAGCTGATCGACAGTTTTATAAAATCTTTCGTCATAAAAGGTGAAATCAGATATCCTTTCTGGTGCATCACCTGGGCGCCGAGTACCGTTCGGTTATACGCGAGGTTTTTCAATAAAAATATTTCTTCTTTTTCGTATTTTTTAAGAACATTGTCCAATTCTGATTGTATTTTGGGAAGAAAATTTTCATTAACAATAATTCTTTTCAAAGAAGGCGTTTTTTTGTTGGGCTCCAGATTAAAACCGCCTAAAATCCCGTCTCCAATTTGTCCGCCATGAAATATTGAAAAGTTGTCAAATTGTAATTGATCGAGTGCATAACTCACATGAATCCCTCCAGTGTAAAGGCTTGTGCCTTCCGAAAGTCTGGTAAGCTCATCAATTTTTTTCAGAAAACTGCCTTTATCCAGAGGAATAAATTTATAATTTATATTGTAGTCGGAAGCGATTTTCCGGGAAATTTTTTCATCCAAATATCCTGATTGAGAAAAACATACAGCAAGATCAGGTTTAAGATTGTTTTTAATCGCATAAAACATCGCCATACGACTATCCAGTCCACCGCTGAGTAAAGCGAGATGTGAAGTTCCCAATTCGATGTCTTTTTCGTATTCCATTTTTACAGCTTCAGTAAAAACTTCGTGAAGATCATCAACTGCCTTTTCTTTGCTTTTGTTATAATATGGAATTTCTGAGATGTTAAAATATTCTATTTCTTTAACGAAAAGCGTGTTAAGATCAATTTCCAAAAAATGAGAATCTTCAACTTTGTAAATATTTTGAATCGGAGTTTTATTTTCCAACAGATTTCCGATGGTAAGCAATTCATAAAAAGAGGAAATATCCGGATGTATAGAAATTCCTTTACTTTTGATCGTATCTGCCAATCTTACCAAATCTGAATCAATGAAAATCTGGTCATTCATTTTAGAATAAAAAACCCTTTGCGTTGAAGTAGGATTGGTAAAAATCAAAATTTTATTCTCATTTTTATCCCAAATACAACCTCTGAATTCACCTTCCAATTGTTGAATTACCCGCCAATTGTTCTTTTCATAACTTTTTAGAAGAAAATCTTCGAAATCCGGAGCTGAGTTTTTTTGAACTAAATCTTTTTTATTTAAAACAATACCTTCCAATAAAATATCAACCGAATCAGTTTCTAAAAAAACGGAATCATACTTTTTCCCTTCAAAAAAAGCATTAATCTGAACTTGTTGGTTACCAATAAAAGCAGAAAAACCTTTACTCATTTTACAATTTGCTGATATATTTCTGTGAATTGTCTTGCAATAGATTCTTTTGAATATTTTTCTAAAACAACTTCACGAATCTGTTTTTTATCCTTAAAAGAATATTCTTTCCTGCATATTTTTTTTAAAACTGAATACAATTGATCTGTATTATTCTTTTCAAGTCCAATTCCTAAACCGTCAATGATAAATTCGGCTGCGCCGCCAACTTTTGTTGAAATAACAGGCTTTCCGCAGGCATAAGATTCTAAAATCACACAACCTTGCGTTTCGTTTTCACTAAATAAAATAAAATAATCTGAATGCTGCATTTTTTCGGCAACTTCCTGATAACTGATGGCATCGAAGACTTTTATATAATTTTCTGCATTCAGTTGTTTAACTAAATTAATTAAAGGTTCGGTTTCCCCGTCACCACCGATTTCCAGGCTTACGTTGAAACCATTTTGATGTAAAGAATGAATTGCTTTGATAATTTCATGTGGTTTTTTACGCGGAATTAAGCTTGAAACATGTAAAAATTTCGTTAAATCTGAATTTTCACTTTCCGGTTTAATATCAAAAACATTTGTGTCAACCACATTTGAAATAACTTTCATGGGAGTTTTGATGCCCATTAATTGCAGGCTTTCTTTCAGATTATGGCTTACTGGCATGATGTATCCTGCATTTTTTGCGATATACCTTGCAATTCTTTTGATGTTGTTGGACGTTTTAGACAAGTTTTCCTGCTGAAAAGCTGTCCAATGCTCAGTCAAAACAAAAGGTATTTTGAATTTTCTTTTGATATAAACGGCAAAAAGCATATTGTTGTGAAGAACGTTTGCATGTACCAAATCGGGCTTTTTCATTGTAGAAAATCCCATTTTGTATGCTTTCATTCTTTTCAGAAAATTTTTAATCGGATTCTTGGAATTCTTATAATAAATAATCAAAGTTCTTATTCCATTGATCAATTTATCATCGAAAATGAACTCTTCCTGTTGACTAAAATCTCCGATCGTATGTAATATCTCGACCTCATGCAATAACGCCACCGCTTCTGCGTGACGCTGTACAAAATTACCGTTTGTGGGTTCCAGTTTGTTCGGGAACCAGGAAGAGATAAAAAGTATTTTCAAGGGAAATTATTTTATAGAAGCTGCCCAGCTTTTTTCGAAAGGTAACAGAAAATGACTTAAAAAATCAAGATAGGTGTTTTTAGAAAAATCAAAAACCTGAATGTCTTTTGATAATTCTCCGCTTCTTATTTTTGATTTAAAATCTAACAATTTTAAGGTTTTAACCACTCCGTTTTCTACGTAACTTGCTTTCATTCTGTCGAATAATCCCAGTTGATATTCTTCATCAATCTCCCTCATGATTTTTCCTAAAGCATCGATGCTACATCCGGAAGCCATTTCTTTTTCTTCATCCACACAAATGACGATAAACTGATTTTTTTCAATTTTAAACGAAGATGAAAGCGGTTTCCCATGAGCGGCCCAAGTCGCCAGGAAATCGTATAGTTTCTCCGTAATTACTTTTGCTTCTTTGGTTTCTAAAGGTCTTGATGCCGGATATATGATAACTCTGTAGTCGTTTGTTTCTACAATGTTTGATTCTTCAATTTTCATTACGATCAATTTAAAGGATAAAATTACGGTTTTTTATTTGAAAAATGAGAATTGCTCTGTGCTTCAACCTTAAAAGAATTACGCTGAATATTCAAAAACGGCGTTATAGGAATTTTCGTTTTGGCTTAATATTTTTATCCTGTTGTAGCCTTTTTCAGTTAAAATTGAAATTAACTCTTCTTCGCTATGATGAGAACTTTTTAAAGCGATATTGTTTATTTCTATTACTATTTTCGGTTGATGGAAAGTCAGGATTTCGGTCATTCCTTTTAATGCGGAAAATTCGGCGCCTTCGATGTCTATTTTAATTAAATCTATTTGTGAAATATTATTCTTTTTCACATATTCATCTAAACTTATAGCTTCAACTTTTTCTTTGGAAGTATATTCCTGAAGATATGACGAAGCCATCCCAACATTATTATCGTTTTCGTTGTGTAAAATTTCGATAAATCCACTTTTGTCGGAAATTGCTAAATGTTCCAGTTTAATATTGTGAAAATTATTTATCTGAATATGTTGTTGAAATTTTAAATAATTGGGTTTAAAAGCTTCAAAAGCAAATATTTTCCCTTTTTCGCCAATAATTTTTGATGCATTTAATGAAAACAAGCCAATATTTCCGCCGATATCTATAAATGTACTTCCTTCTTTTAAAGTTTGATATAAATAATCAATTTCATTTTTCTCGTAATCTCCCAAGAAATAAATCTGCTGCTGGATCCAGTCATTCAAATCTAAATTAAGCATAATAGAATCTCTATAAACGACATTCTTTTTGACATTTTTGAAAAGATGATACGGATTAAAAATATATTTATAAAAAGCAAAATACTTTTTCTTAAAAAAATTAAAGCTTAAAATAAATCTAAAAATTGCGGCTAACAGGCTCTTCATATCTGTTTTTGTATTGATTGCAAGATACTGTATTTTGATTAAAATACTAAACCCCAAGATTGCTGTTGAGAAGAACTGTC
The DNA here is from genome assembly GCF_900100115.1 of Chryseobacterium soldanellicola. Lineage (GTDB taxonomy): Bacteria > Bacteroidota > Bacteroidia > Flavobacteriales > Weeksellaceae > Chryseobacterium > Chryseobacterium soldanellicola. The sequence goes on along the minus strand of NZ_FNKL01000002.1, from coordinate 892,287 downwards.
ATCCTAACGCTTTTATTTTTAAAATTTATCTGCAGGTTTTAGAATTAATTTTTTGTCTTTTTTTATAAATAATAGCCAAATCCAAATCAGAAAAGCCAGTATAAAAGAAATAATAATGTTTTGAGTAAATACATTTTTTGCAACTTGACTTGTCTGAAACTCCAAGATTGCATGATTTATGGATGAACCCTCTTTTACCAATGAAGCAATTATGGTTATAACGTTTGCAATAATTATACTTACAATATTTGTAAGAACAATAATATACTTCGTCAATTTTCCATGTCGTCCCTTGAAATAATCATAACCTATAAGTTCTAGATATGTAATAATTAATACCATTCCAGAGGCAAGCCTTTCTAAATATACTGCAAACAAGCTCCAAGCTATAATTCCTGGAATTGAAAAAACAATTGAACCTAAAAATCCTGTCAAATAATTTTTTTCTTTTGCAATTCTTTCTCTTTCAATCTCGTAGAAACTATTATTTGTCTGGTAGAAACAGGTGTTACAAAGTATTATGCCAATATCATTAAGGTTGTAATAGTTAATTTTTTGATTTGTCTCACAGTTATGACATTTGTTTTGCTCTGATATGTTTAGTTTTTTGAATAAATCAACCAAAAAGTCAAATAAACAATAAACAGTTTTGATTTTAGTAAAAATCAGGTTTTCAGTGAATTGAAAAAAAATATTATTGTTCCTAATTTCAAAGTTCGTAAACTTTAAATCTTTTTTATTTGTATTTAGATTTGTTTCGATTTGTAGCTTTTGTTCTTCTGTTAATCTGTCGGTTGTCACTGTTACAAACTTAAATTGGGGAGTGCTTAATAAACTTGCGTCTGCAACGTTGAAAAAGTAACCTTTGTAAAGTCCAAATACACTGTTCTTTGTTTTATGCCAACCAAGATCTTCGGCTATTTTTTTGCTTTTGGAAAAATCATTTGTTATTTTTTTAATTTATTAACGAGCATACTAAATTAAAAACTGCTGTTGGATTTTGGGAGATTAATTTTATTATGCTACAAACTTAGCAGAATTAATTTTCTGCTATTTTAAAATCCGTAAATTCATACGTATTGTCTTCTTTTCCCATAAGCTCAATAGACTTGAACTCTACGTCTCCATTTTCAAGAATCTGATAATTATAAATATCCGTTACATTATCATAATTATGCAATTCATAATATTTCCCGCTATTTGTCCACCAATTTCCGTTCTCAGTGGCCTGTGTTACTTTACCATCCTTATCTATAGCTACAAATAGAAGAACACTTTTACCTTTGTCAAGGCGACAGGAAACCCAATATTTTGATATTCCGTCAACTTGTTGGTTTTGCTCAGAACCTTTATAACAGCCTATAATTTTCTGATCATATTCTTTTTTTTGTGCAAAAGTAAATGACGCCAAACACATCATGGATAAAAGAAAAATTTGTTTCATTGTTTGTATTGTTTAAAATATTTATAATTATTATTAAAATTCTAATCCTCATATTTGCTCTTCCATTTGTAAATGTCGGCAGATCTCATTTACCGTTTTCTGCGCCTACTCTAGGACCAATTTAGGCAGCAGCTTCAACAGCTTGCTCATATCCGAAAGATACAACACTTGCTAAAAATGCACTGGCAGCCGAAGTAAAGAAATTACCTCCCTGCATGAAGCTTAGTGTTCCCTGTACCCCTGCGTGAACGAGACTTCTTAAAGTCTCATTTCCTATACTTGCCGAAGCAGCAAGATGTTTCTAAAAACTCTCCGAAGTTTGTAATTTCGAAGAGGATGAGAAGTATTAAACTTGTGTCTCAAAAAAGATATCAACTCCAGGTTCAAACCCGCGACAACTCCTCCAATTACAGCGCCTTGACCTATAGCAGTATTGACTGTGTTGTTATCTATTTATTAATAAACTCATAATTATGCACCATTTTAAAGTCTATCTCATTACTCATAATTTTCCCATTAAAAAATTTATAATCCTTAAATTTATCTTTCTGATCTTCAGTTAAATACTGATATATATTTTTTTCAATGCACAGTTGTAAAGAAAATTGGTATGTTTTATTACTCTCAATAGGATAGGAGTAGGAACTTCCATATAGCTTAACATAATTGTATTGTAAAGGATTAAAGTATATTTCAAAAGAAAAAGACTGTTCAGAATTTAATGTCAGTAAATTTGACAACAAATATTGATTTATTTCTGCCCATTCTTTACTGACTTTATTAAGTTTATTATCCTTTATCCACTTATTAAGCTTAATACTTTTATTTTTTTTATATCTATTAATTTTATTCTGATATTTTTTTAACTCTCTCTTGTTATTGACTAAATGGGGATAATTAATACCTGACCCCTCTATATAAGTTATTTCATTTTTAAACATGGGCAAAAAACCTAAGTCAGGATAAAAATCAATTAAATTAAAATTAGAGCATGGTTCCTCACTCATATAATTTTTAAAACCTGTAATATCAATTGGCAATATGTATTTTTGGGTGGACTCGTTAGTTATTTTTATTAATAGTTTGTATCTCTTTTCATTTCTTATCTCATAATGAGTATTTTCAACAACATTTATATTTATTTTTATCTGAGAATTAAAAATATGAAACATAAATATAAAAATGATGAGTAAATTTTTTTTAATTTCTTCCATATTATTAAGGATTTATAACAGAATTATTCAACTTTATTAAATTATTGTAAACTTTATTTACTCCTCCCTGATTAATCGGAGTAATATATCCTTTTAAATATAGGGAAACATTGATATCATTTCCCATACCATGCTCCCACATATACGATCTGTATTCTTTGTAAAACTTATATCCGTGAGAGCCTAAAGTTGTTTTACCTAGAATATCCTTTATTATAGGATAATTGTATATAGAATCAAAAACATGTAACATTTCATGACCTATAGTATAAGCATAATCTAATTTGCTTCCTAAAGACGTGCCATTTACTTCAATCATATTGCTTTCGCCAACTTGCTGGGCATCAACTAAATTTCCTAAATTATCATTACGATAGAAAACAGACTTAGTTTTTGAAAGTAAATTTTTAAGGGTTGGTAATTTTTCTGTAAGCTTTACATGGTCTTCATATGATGCTTTGTCTCCTGGTTTCATTCCTGTCTTCAAATTCATCTCTTAATTGTTTTCTTAGAGGATCACCGTCTATTCTATGCATTGCGTGGTTAAACCCGGCGACGATACCACCAATAAGTGCCCCTTGCCAGAAATTCCCTCCTGTAAGTTCAGAACCAACTCCCCCTAAAACAGCACCAGATAATACTGTTCCTGTAGCACTGCTTGCGAACTTACCCGCAACTGCGCCAAACGCAGAAGCTCCAATACTTCCTAAAAATCCCGAAGCAAAAGCACTCCCAAAGCCCTGACCTTGTACTAAAGATAATACACCTTGTGCCAAAGCATGTACAGTTCCTAATGTTCCAAGTTCTTTTGCGATGGGAGCCTTACATTATTTCATATAAAGATTCTTATGTCTTCTAAAAAACTTATTTACATTTATATTTATTTTATCAGAATTAATCTTAGGAATTATTATTTCTATGTTTTTAGAGTTTAATGAATCCTTGACATATTTAGGAATATATTCCGTAGAAAAAACAGTAGAGATAGACAAAAAATATGATTTTGTAGAATCTAACTTATACCTTGCTGTAATATTCTTATGAATAATCGGTAAGTCAATATATTCAGTATGATTTGGTGGAATTAATACGTACTGATTTTTATAATGTAAATATAATATAGCTTCTTGGAAAGATAAAGAATATTTTTTCATTATTTTATCTATTAAACTTTTACTATAATCGAATTGATAATCTAAATAATCTTCTCCCGAATATATACTAGTTACTTCTCCAACATTTTCCTCATCATCATTATCTATTATTTTAAAATCAGTTTGGTATAATCCATTATAAAAAGCTAATGTTTTTTTGCTATTATTCTTAATACTTACTTTCAAATATTGATTTTCAATATTTTTAGTAATTATTTGCAACTCATAACAATCTGATTTTAAACCCAAAAGCATTAACAATGCAGTTAAAATTATTTTTTTCATATTATTTATGGTCTTAAAAGTGATGAAGATAATGATTGAATATACATTGATGGATAATATCTGCTACTAAATGCAGCTGAAAATTTCATGCTTACCCCTGACATACCATCTGTCATACTATGGGCATAAAATTCAGTAATTCTTGAAGCTTCTGCCGCCCCATATCTTGCATTCCATGCTTTAAACATACCTGTAGCAAAATGGAGCGAATGTATTCCTTCATGATACCAAGTTGCAGCAAAGCCTAATGCTGTTCTCATTCTGTATGGAGAAATTAAAACTCTTCCATCTGCCATGGATGTTATACCATTTACAGCTTCACCAGCACCTCCGTCGCTTAGCAATTTGTTACCTTGAAGTACATAATCTGCTCCTGTACTTTCATTATATTGACTTAAGTTTTGTTCATTTGCAATCGCAAAATTTTTAGCACTAAGTTCATAAATTTCTGGGAAAATTTTTGATAGGTCATTTAAAAAGCCCTCTTTTACAGGAGCATCTGCTACACTATTGTCGTTATAATATTTATTAATTCTACTTCTTATTTTATTACTCGTATCCATTCTATGCATCACGTGATTAAACCCAGCTACGATTCCACCAATTAAAGCGCCTTGCCAGAAATTTCCACCTGTAAGCTCGGCTCCTACTCCCCCTAAAACAGCACCAGATAATACTGTTCCTGTAGCACTGCTTGCGAACTTACCCGCAACTGCGCCAAACGCCGAAGCTCCAATACTTCCTAAAAATCCCGAAGCAAAAGCACTTCCAAAGCCCTGACCTTGTACTAAAGATAATACACCTTGTGCCAAAGCATGTGCAGTTCCCTGAACAAATATAGTTCCTAATTTTCCAAGTTCTGTTGCAATTTGGGTAGCCGTACCTGCCGAGCTGACAAATACACTTCCTATGCCATAGGTAACAGCAGCAGAGGCGGCACCAAATAAGGTTGATTTAAAGAAACCTCCCAAATCCCAATTCTGACCAGTAATTGAAGTCATAATCGTATAACTAAAAGATGCTATCATAGATCCAATAATTACAGCTGACAAAAATGCAGATTCAACGAGCCACTCCCCATTAGGGTCATTAGACATCAGTGGATTATTCAATACATATCCATACTTATTATAATTCTGGGTATTGTATGGATCCTGAATATTTTCATCTGCATTTAAGAATCTTCTCAGCAATGGATCATACAATCTACCATTCATGTGGATGATGCCCACTTCTGCAAAATGCTCATGACTGGTATAGCCTCTTTCTACTAATAACGAAGTAGTATCGATTATATTTTTATCCGTAATAATGGCGCCATTTCCAATTTGCAAATGGGTAAAATTACCCCATGCGTCAAAATGTCTCTGTTCCAGTTTGTTTCCGGCTTCATCACTAATGGCTAAGATACTTCCGATATAATCTTTATGCAGGAATTTGTAAGAACCTGTAGATTCATCATAATTTTTAAGATAAACGATATTGCTTTCATATGGACTTCCTCCAATGTAAAGGACGTGTTTTTCTTTGCCTGTAACATTATCTTTTACGACTTCAAAACTTCCGTCTTCACTGTAGAACTTGGTGAATTTACCATCTCCGTCAACACTGAAATTACCACCGTAAGTCACTCTCTGCCTCATGCTTGTCAAACCGTATTGAAAAGCAACGTCACCTTTCATTCCGTCTATAAACACAGGATCATTGTTTTCATTATAAACAATAGTCTGGATCAGATCATTGTTGTAATTCTGCGTTCCTGCTGCATTTAGGGTCATTCCTGTTGGCTGGTAGATCTTAGCGGAGTTTTCATACTTCATTGTTCCCACCTGATCATTCTCCATGATTCTTCCTTTAACATCGTAAACATTTCTGTTGGTGGATGGTTTTATACCTGTAACAGGATTTGTCCAGTTCACCAATCGGTTGTTATCATCATAATCAAATGACTCTACGATATTGAAATCACCTCCGGTTGTTCGGCTATTTAATTCATTCTTAATTGCATTGAATGAATAAGAAAGTTGCAGAATAGAGGGCTTTACGGAAGAGGAATGGTTGACATTCGTTAAAAAACCACTGGCATCGTAGTTGTTGTTTACCTCCGCTGCTCCTAGTTTAGCCTTTAAGACCTGACCTTTGGCATTGGTCTCTTTAAGTTCCCAGAGACTCTTGCCTGTTACTTTATCCTTAACCTGATATAATTCCCCATTCCATGCACTATAAACGTTCTCTATCTGAACTTTGGTTAAAGTTCCCGAAGAATATAATTGTTTTTCGTAAGAAATTACCCTTGCTTTATCATCATAGGTGATTCCTTTCTGCATAAAGTATTTTCCGTTGCTATTTTCTGAGGAGGATAGCACTCGTCCCTGAGGATCATAGACCACGCTAGAACTATAGGCTTTCCCTTTGGAAGTTCCGGATTTGGAAATTACCCGCCCTTTATCATCGTAAGAGTAAGAAATCGTTTTATTGGTTGCCTGGCCGCCATCTGTAGTAGAAAGTTCTGTATGAGAGATGAGCTGGCCTAAACTATTGTAAATGTACTCTTTAGTTCCTTTCGGGCTGATGATCTTCTTCGGTTGTCCGAATCCATCATATTCATATTTATATGTTCCATTTGAAGGATCATTGAATTCTGATTTTCTGCCCCATGAATCATATTTTGTAGTGACAATATTTTCTGCATACTGTGCTTTGATCTGCTCTCCTGCAGCATTATAGGTAAACTGAATTGTTCCTCCCTTATCATTTGAAGAAAGTACATTTCCTAATACATCGGTGGTTTTGGAATTGGTCCGGTTATAGCCATTGAGCTCTTTTACGGTAGTCGTTAAACCGGAAACAGAAGTTTCCATTTGTTTCCCATTAAATGAAGTCGCGTTTAGTTTAGTTGGAAATACGGAATCATCATAGGCTATAACATTCCATTGGCTGGCACTTTGTCCTTCAAAATAAGGTTCAGATTCTTTGAGCTTTCTTCCCAGTAGATCGTATTGGACTTCTTGGGATATAAATTGTCCCTGTCCGAAGGCCTTAGTAGAAGATTTATAATCCTGACCCAATATATTGGTGTATTTCCTCGAAACATCACCGTCTGCATCATACTGGGTAACAATGACATTAGAGTTATTGTCTTTTTCATAAGTATAGGTAGTTGTTCCTTCCAAATTGGTCTTAGATTTCAGGAGCTTACCCCAATTATCATACGTATTGGTTAATGTGTTACCTAAGGGATCAGTTTGAGTTAATATTTGCCCCCAATCGTTATACGTTATATTATTTTGTAATCCTAAATTGTCTGTCTTTTTAATGACAAATCTTCCTTTTGTATCATACTCGGCTGTTGTGTTTTGGGTTTGGGAATCTACATTATTACTGATCGTTTTCTGGGTTACATTTCCAAAACCGTCATAGCCATACGTTTCCTGCAAATAACCCGAATTATCTCTGTTCCAGGTTTTTAATGTTTTTAAAAGATTATTTTCATAAGCATATTCTTCTTTTGCAGATTTGGAATCTCCATAAGCCTGTACTGCGTCGGTTTTGGTCTTCGGACGGCCTATAAAATAATCTGAGCCTGTTCCCGATGGGTTGTGAATGTATTCAAAGGTGGATGTTGTTATTGCATATCCATTATTGACATTGGAAACACTTTGTACTGGAAGATAATAATCTCCATAAGTAATATTTCCCGTTGTAAAGACACCTGTTAAAAAATCTTTGGTTTTTATACTTTTAGGAAGAATTGCTGTAATAACTTTCGGCTTATCAATATCAGCAACAGTAGTGACCACTTGACCGTTCAATAATTTATCCTTTTGGTAATTGGTAGATTTAAAACTCAATAACTGGGTATTATTCTCTGAAATATCACCCGGGAAAATTAGATTCTCGTTATTGGTTCTGATGGACCATTCTTTAACAGGCATTGCATCATTTTGAGGATCAATCTCTGCTCCTGACCAAATTTTAGTGTTTTCAAAACCTTCAGCATACCATGAAGAACGGGCTGCTTGACGAAAACCTATCATACCTTTCCCTGTTAAATGACTAATAAAACCTCTGTATCTGAAATCCTGAATCAATGTGCCATTAGGTATATTTTGCTTAAGCCTTGATACTGCTACTGATAGAGGAATTTGTTCTAGTTCAAAGTAAGGATATAGTTCTTTTTTAATTGCTTTATAAAAATTGGTATCAGTTTTAGAATTAAGTTCTTGATAAGAAACTTCTGTTGTAATCCCTCCTTGTTTAATAAATTTAGCTCTTGCTAAAGTAGGAATATAAGGATATCCATATTGGGTAACATAATTATAAGCACAACCATTTACTCCCGAACAGTCATCAGGTTTTCCAATAGATATAATTTGTTGATTAGTTCGGTTTAAATTCAGAGTTCCGAAAGGAATAACTTTTTGAGCATATTCTCTTCTCCAATCTCTTACTCTGTAAAAATTTAAATTTCCGTTTGTCTGGATAGGTGAATCCAATAAACTAACATTATAATCCCCTCCCCCGCTTGATAAAAATTTCTTAGCAAAATTTGCAGTAGCATCTGCTGTGGTTTTATTAACTGAATAAACAAAGGTCCGCAAAACAGTTTTCTCCTCATCATGATGGGCAGACCATTCGTGATTATTGATAAAAATATAGCTGACAATAATATCTGATTTACCATCTGCATCCATATCTGCAACATTGTATTGAAAATACCTGCTCTCCGAATATGAACATCCCCCACCCGCTTCCCAGACATTATGACTGCTTTCCATCAATACTTCAGATCCTGAACTATAATAAATAAAGTTATTAATGGAGGATTGATTGAGCTTTTTGCCGTCTGAAGTATATAAATTCCAATTATAAGATTTATTGGCTTGAGGAACCAAAATATCCATTTTGCTGTCTCCATTGAAATCTCCATATAAAGCTCCTGAAGAAACACCTCCGAGCACTTGTCCTGAAAAGTTTCCAATACTTGTCTTTATATAATTTCCAGCAGATTGTTTACGAAAATTATAGACATCTGCAATAGTACCGTCTGGCTTTATCTTGATAATATCCTGTATGCCATCTCCATTCAAATCAGCAAAGCGATTATTTTTATTATTATCTCCTGAATTATTAATATTTAGTCCTTCATCGTATTTATAAATACTGTTACTAATATCTATAGTTTCATCGATACCCATCAAAAATGATGAATAATATGTGAAATTATCTATTGTACCACCTCCTCCATCAGGCGGCAATATTTTATTTTGAGAATTTTCTAATTCCAGACTTGCAAGAATATCATCTCCATACTCAACATTCTCGGAGTTAATTCGGGGTTGTAAAAGAGGTAAGGGAGAGTCAATAGATTCTATCTTATCATCATTAAGATGAGGTATTTTATTAGAATATGGCACACTTGTACAGCGGTTTGTTTTGCTGAAACCTATCATCAGCTCTGAAATACCATCCCCGTCGTAGTCATAACTTTCCAAATAGTTTACACTCATTGGTAGTAATTCTGTACATTCAGTACCGCCACTTAATTCTCCGCCAGGGGTATATGTAGCATAAAGAATTAGTTTTGAATATTCAAAGCTAAATTTAAAATTTGAAATATCTACAGAATACACCAGTAACTCATAATTTGGCTTTTTAGGATCTGCCGTAGCTACCTTGTGAGGAATAACGATTCCTACTTTATTTTTTACATAACCCTTTTTTTTAAAGGTTATGGCTGTAGCTTTAGCAAATTCAGTTGCGGTGAATCTATTAAGCTCATATTGCAATGGCATGGTTGGAACATCTTTATAGACTGAACTCTTAAAATTTATAACTCCTACTTGTGTAGAACCTGAAGTTCCTGGAGTAGGGATATACTCAAGATAATCGGTAATGCCATCCATATCAAAATCTCCATATCTCTTTGTATTGGTAGTTGCAATATTATTTTCTTTTGTAGTCTCTTCATTACCTGTTTGTCCAGGCTCATACTCTACAATTATAGGATTGGCAGGCTCGTTAGCAGCATTATATTCTGTAATTTTATTGGCAAATTGATAGCTAGTCCCATTATCAATATATTCTACAGCATATCTTTTAAATTGATTCCCATTAGTTTTTACAGCAACTTCATGAAGTAATTTATTCTGAATAAATTCAATTCCTCTTAAATAGTTTCTTTCATTTAATTTTCTGTCATTAAAATAAGTAAACTCAATTACATTAAAATTCCCCTTCCCTAATACGTCATTTCCTCCCCATTCTATAGAAGAAATTACAGCAACATTAGCAGAAGCTGCTTGTGAATAATTATACGAAATATAATTACCCTGTGTATCTTTCCACTTTACAATATTATATTCTATGGGTGTTCTTGCTGTACTATTGCCAGAAGTAGTAGCACCGTACCAAGCCTGAGAACCGTCTTCAAATGTCACTTCCCAGTATTCAGGGCCTTGCCACGTTTGTCCAGTTACTGAGCCAATAGATTTAATTTTAACACTAGAATACTTTTCTGTCATGTACTCAGCTCCATCTTTCCCATATTCTCCTGATTTTAATATCAGTCTCTGACCATTAAAACTGTAATAATCCGAATAATCAAGCTGAACTCCTTTAAGCTCACCATCTTTTTCTATATTCTTTCCAACTCGTGAAATAGCTGTGATTCCCGAAAGATTCCAGCCATATCCGGCTATCCCGTTTCCTGTGCCACTTGTGTAAACAAGATTAATTTGAGGGGCTACACTTTTTACTCCTGGCGGTAAAGCAATAGGTAAAGTAAACTGAAGCTGTCCGGCTCCATTAACATCAATATTTCCCTTCGTATCATGGAAACTCTGGCCTGTAGGAGCCGTTGTTCCCGAAGGATTATTAGCTCCCGCCTGAGAATCTGAAGGACCTCCGCCTGGGTTTTCCGTAGCAGGACCGATCTTTGCCAAAAAGGGATTAGAAACAGTAGATGAAGCCTGAAATCCTGTCGTAAAAATTACGGATTGTGGATCCTGAACGGTACGAGAGGCACTTTCTGCCTGATACAGTATAGTCTGTGAAAAGCTCAATACCGAGCATACAGATAGTATAAATGATGAAATAAATTTCATATTTGTGTTTTAATAAAGATTGATTATTGATAGTTGGATAAATGAACTACTATCTTTTTGTAATATTTTTGCTGAAAATTCTACCGTCTTTTAAAGTAAAGCGTACAATATAAACACCCCATTCATAGCCGGTCATATTAATTTTTAACTGCCTGTTAAGACTCGGAATATTTTGTTGTTGGAATTTCCAGTGCACCGTACTGTGCTGATACAGAGAAACGGATTCTATAAGACCGTCAACTTTTTCAGTCCAGTCAATTGTAAGAAAATCATTAACCGGAACCGGATATAATCTGATTTCTTTCCAAAAAGCTTTTTCATCAAAGGCTGGCTGAGATTGAACTACTGACACTGCTTTAACTTCTGTTTTAGGAGTTTCTTCAGCATTTTTACCCGCGGGGTTGGTGCCTCTGTATCTTTGGTTTCCGGCTTCATCATACTTGAAAAAAACTTCAGTCTGAGAAAACCCCAGAAATCCTATCATTAAAGAAAAGAGAGATAGTAATTTTGTTTTCATCTTTGCTTTTTTATTGTTTTTATTGATCATCTGTAACCTTGAAGGTTTCAATTTAATTTGTGCTTATTTTTTTGTGGAAATAAGAAGATGTTGAATTTGATTTTTCAATTCCTTAAGCTCCTCTGTCTGTTGCTTAAGCTGTTCTCCCTGAGACTTAATTTGCTTATTTTGGTCAATAGAATAAAGGGTAAGCTCTTCTATTTTCTCAAGTAATTTCGCATCCATTTCTCCAAGGTTTATTCCATTCTTTACAACTTCATCAGCAGATGGAATATTAGGCAGGTGTCCCTTTTCTTGGATATGCTTTTCTATTTCTTCCAGGGAATTAAGTTTGTAACCTTTCACGAAAACATAGTCGGCCCATCCATTAGTAGAAGGAACATCAACTTTTACTCTCTCTGTTTTAATCCCGTCTTTTACAAATAGCTTATATTTTTCACCGTCTTGCCCAATTCCGTTTGCAGGAAGCACAGTAGAGAACGAACCAATCCCTATCGTTCCATTATTGCCAACAATCCAGTTGCCAATATTAAGCTCATTATTTGGAGTCGCACTTACGGGCTGTATATTATTTCCGATATAAATATTATTATTAGCGTTGGCTATTTCTGAAGATGCAGCATTATTATATCCAATTGCAATATTATTATTTCCAGTTCTCAGCATTAGAAATGATTTTGCTCCAAGAACAGTATTATTAGACGCACCCACCCATAATCCCTGTAAAGCCTGTCCTCCGATCCCTGTATTATTATCCCCTGTAATTGTTGATGCTCCTCCTCCATATAAAGTATTAAATCCTAAAGCAGTATTAAGATTTCCAGTAGTCAGTCTATTCAAACCGCTTTGTCCTATAGCAACATTTTGAATACCTGATGTATTGCTAATCAAAGCATTAAGCCCAACACCCGTGTTACTAGTACCCGTAGTGTTTGCACTCAAAACATTATTACCAAATGCTGTATTGCCATTTCCTGTCGTGTTTAATGTCAATGATCCTAATCCAAAAACTGTATTACCAGTAGTAGTACCTTCAACACCACCTCCAAAAAAAAGGTTTTTATCCCAAATATTACCTGTTCCCGTTATCCCTTGAGGTATGAATCTATTTCCTTCAGTAATTCTGAGTTTCTCTATATTATTAATTTTAAAAACTAGAGGTTGGTTATCAGTTGTTCCCAAAAAGTTTGTGGAAGGATTTGTTCCGGAATTTCCACTTAAGTTCCAAGTTTGTGCACAGATAGAAATGCTGCTTAAAATAGCTAAGAGTAAAAATTTTTTTTTCATTTTATGTTTTTATACTTTATATTATATCTTGTTATTTTTGAATAATCCATAAATCCTGAGGTATTGTTGACATCCCTTCCGGTTTTCTAACAACATGCTCAAGTATGGTAAAATTTTTAAATATTTTTTTCATAAATGCTGTTGGATGAAATGCTGAGAAAACCCTATGCCCATCTTTTACATTTCCTCTTACCACTAAAGATCCATTATCGAAACTCTCTCTTTCATGATCAGTCAATTTTACTCTAAAATTATCTCCTTGCATGGATAATAATAAAATACCTCCGATATTAAGAACTCTATACAGCTCATCTATCCATTGATAGTGTAATTCTTCTGATAAATGAGTAAATATTGAAATTCCGTAAATAATATCAAATTGCTCATTCTTATATTGCAAAGGAGGATTAATATCATTAACAGAAAATTCTATATTTGCTAAGTTTTTTTGGCACCATTCAATACTAAGAGCATTATAATCAGTTCCGTACACTTCATTTGATAGATCAATCAGATCAGGAATATGTCTTATAACTCTAGCAGGACCACAACCCCAGTCTAAGATTTTCAAATTCTCCAGTGTCTTATATTTGCTGCAATAATCTAATATCCACTCAGCGGTAAGCTTCCCTCCGTAATAATAGCTGTCATAGCGTAACTGAAAAGCTTCATATATCAAATAGTCAGGTGGTAGCTTTACCGTTGTATGTTTTTGCTTAAAAAGATCGTTTTGTTTCTTGTTTTGAATTTTTTGTTTATAAAACCTTAAATCATCTATAAAGTGTATTACTCCAAGCTTTCTTAGCAAATTGGATATATAATTTTTCAGCATACAATTAAAATTATTTCATAGTTATTATGAGAACAAAAAGAATGAACATTTAGTGCAACGTTTGTAATTATAGAACATATAGAAAATGTTCCATATGAATCGATTTTATTCATCTGTGTTTTTTAATTTCACAAATTTAAAAAAAATAATCAATTTTTAAAAAATAATCACTTATAATTTATTGATTTATAGATAAATACAAATCCAATGCTATGCAATACAGAAATAAATTTTACATCAAAATAAATTGTTTCTGTTAAAAATTTAATGATAAACTTCTTTAAAAGATTCTTATTTACTTATTTTGAAATAAAATAAATAATTCAATAGAATTTTTAGAAAAATATAATATTTTTGGTCATTCTAATCTTAAGACAAGAATTAAAATTAAAGTATGTATAACTTATTAAAATCCATCGTCAAAAATATTGTTCCGAATACAATTCTTGTTGAAAATGAAGAAAGATTTAGAAGACTTTTAATTCCGCTTTATAAGGGAAAAAATCACGAATGCAATATTTGTAAGACAAAATTAAAGCATTTCGCCAAACTCAATAATCAAGACACTATTTGTCCCATATGTGGCAGCCTTTCAAGAACCAGAAGACTTTATATGCTGTTGGAGAAAGAATTTTTAAAACTAGGTTTTCTTGTTCTGGATTTTTCCCCATCCCGAATTTTGTACAGAAAACTGAAAAAAAGAAAAGATTTTCTTTACTTTCCTACTGATTTTGAAGATGCTTTTTTATCAGATTATCATTACGACATTACAAATATTGATACGGAAGACAATAAATTTGACCTTATCATCTGCTATCATATACTGGAGCATATTGTAGAAGATAAACAGGCAATGAAAGAGCTCTACAGAGTCCTGAAAAAAGGCGGAACACTGCTTATTCAAACTCCTTTTAAAGAAGGTGAAGCTTATGAAGACTACACAATCATTTCGCCTGAGGAAAGATTAAAACATTTCGGACAGGAAGATCATGTGAGGATCTATTCTGCTTCGGAATTGGAAAAAAGGTTAAAAGAAGCAGCTTTTCAGACTGAGATTAAAACATTTGAAGCAGACATTTATTTTGGTTTAAAAAAGGACGAAAAAATCATCATTTGCAAAAAATAATTTCATTATCATTTATAAATAAAAAACTCAAGATCGCTCCTGAGTTTATACTATATTTTTAATTATTTCATTATAAATCTTCCGCTTCTGCAAGCAGCTCTACGATGTCTTTTACGGCTACTTCTTCATTTTTATTAAAATGTTTCACCCCATCGGTCATCATTGTATTACAGAACGGGCAACCTGTTGCGATCACTTTAGGCTCAAAAGACAGCGCTTCTTCCGTTCTTTCGATATTGATGTCCTTATTTCCTTTTTCCGGTTCTTTGAACATCTGTGCGCCGCCTGCTCCACAGCAAAGTCCGTTGGTTTTGCAACGTTTCATTTCAACAAGTTCTGCATCAAGCTTTTCAAGCAGCATTCTCGGAGCTTCATATTCATTATTCGCTCTTCCAAGATAACAAGGATCGTGGAAAGTGATTTTTTTACCTTTAAAAGCACCCCCTTCAATTTTTAATCTTCCATCTTCCATTAAGCTTTTCAGGAATTGAGTATGGTGAACCACCTCATAATTTCCTCCCAAGCTCGGATATTCATTCTTCAATGTATTGAAGCAGTGCGGACAAGCCGTTACGATTTTTTTAACCTCGTAAGCATTCAGAATTTCAATATTGGTTAAAGCCATCATCTGGAAAATAAATTCATTTCCAGCACGTTTTGCAGGATCTCCGGTACAGCTTTCTTCCTGCCCAAGAACCGCAAATTCAACACCTATTTTATTTAATATCTTGCAAAATGCTTTCGTAATTTTCTTGGCACGGTCATCGAAACTTCCGGCACAACCCACCCAAAATAAAACTTCAGGTGATTTTCCTTCGGCAGCATATTCTGCCATTGTTTTTATATTGAAATCCATTATATTTTAATTTAACAATATAGCAATTTAGCAATGTAATAATCGGTAAACTGATACATTGATATACTGGTAAACTTATTTAGTCATTCGCCCAATTCAGACGATCTGCTTGATTGTACTGCCAAGGTGCGGCATTGTTTTCTACATTGGTCATCATCAGATTCAACTCCTGTGGCGCAGCAGACTGTTCCATGACCAGGAATCTTCTCATTTCAAAAATGATAGAAAGCGGATCTAATAAAACCGGACAGGCTTCCGTACAGGCATTACACGTTGTACACGCCCAAAGTTCTTCTTTTGTGATATAATCATTCAACAACTTTTTACCGTCGTCTTCAAATTTTCCGTTTTTATCGATATTTCTTCCCACTTCTTCCAGACGATCTCTTGTTTTCATTAAAATCAATCTTGGAGACAGCTTTTTACCTGTAATATTGGCTGGACAAACGGAAGTACATCTTCCGCATTCCGTGCAGGAATAGGCATTTAATAGCTGAACCTGGTTTAAATCAAAAACATCTTCCGCGCCAAATTTTGAAGGAACATCAGCTTCCGTACCTTCTGCCGGAGCAGCGTAAGGATCTGCGTTTGGATCCATCATTAATTTGATCTCTTTGGTCACAGAGTCTAAGTTGTTGAATTTCCCTTTTTTCTCCAAATTGGCGTACCACGTACTTGGAAAAGCCAAAATTATATGTAAATGTTTAGAATAATAAAGATAATTCATGAAAAACAGAATCCCCACAAAGTGAAACCACCAAGCTCCTCTTTCTACAAAGAACAAAAATCCGTTATCAAAACTGAAAATTTCTAAAAACGGAACGAATGTCATTCCACTGATCGGAAAACTTCCATGTTCAGGAAAAACACCTCTATGCTGCAGAATTAAGTCTGAAGAATTCATTGTAAAGAAAGCGATCATCAAGGCAAATTCAATGATCAAAATCCAGTTGGCATCTTGTTTTGGCCATCCGAAAAGTTCTTTCATCGTTAATCTTTTCACCCCGTAAAAATTTCTTCGAATGAAAAATATAACTACTCCAATTACAACTAAAAGAGCTAAAACCTCTAAAGTTGCCGTAAAGAAATTGTAAAAGCCATGTCCTAAAACCGTTGCCAAAAATCTGTGTGTTCCAAAGATTCCGTCAACAATGATTTCAAGAAGTTCTATATTAATAATGACAAAACCTACATATACGAAAAGGTGTAAAATACCTGCTACCGGTCTTTTTACCATTTTGCTCTGTCCCATTGCAACCCGTGCCATGGTTTCCCAGCGCTCTGCTTTTCTGTCGTTCCGGTTGATCTCTCGTCCTAATCTGATGTTTCTGTAAATCTTCTGCAGACTTTTCCCAAACAGTCCAAAACCAGCAACCAATAAAATCAGAAAAATAATATTATCGATATATTGCATGGTATTTAGTTTTTATTGTTCTTACCAAAAACCGAGAAATTAATATATCTTTTCGGATTGGCTTTCATGTCTTCAATTAATGAATTCAGGTTGGTAGACGCAGAATTTAAGTTGTTATACAGCTGCTCGTCCTTCATCAGTTTTCCTAAGCTTCCCTGCCCGTTATTAATTCCGGCAACAACATCATTAAGCTTACCAACGGTAGCATCCAGATTAGCAATTGTTGCATTTAATCTTTTGGTATCAATGCTTTCGGCAAGGTTTCCGTATTTATCTAAAGTCACTTTACCACTTTGCATGGTAAGGCTTGCATCATCCAGTACTTTTTGAAGTTTAGGGTCATTATGACCGACCAAACTGTTGACACTTCCTGCAGTGGTTTGTAGTGCACCTACAGTTTTATTAAGATTGGTAAGCAATAACCTGATTTCTTCTCTGTTTTGTGCGTTGACAACCTGGTTAGCACTCGACATTAAAGAATCAACTCTGTACAAAACAGTTTGTAACTGATCTTTAACAGGGCCAACCTGAGAAGAAAGGCTTCCCAAAGTCCCCAATTTGAAAGCACCCTGTAAAGTATCGCCATCTTTTGCAGTAACACCGCCGTATGAAAGATTTACTCTCATTTCTTTACCGGACATTAATCCCGGCTCAAAAATTTCAAGTGTTGAATTTTTTGAAAATTCAAAATTATTATCAACAGTAACTTTTACAACAAAATGGATTTTTCCGTCTTTTGTTGTCTGAGGAATGATTTTATCAACCTGCCCCACCTTTAATCCATTGATGGAAACTGGTGAAGATTGTGCCAGTCCCTCTACATTATCATATCTCGCGTAAAATATATTATCGGTTGTAAAAAGGCTTCTGCCTTTCATGAATTGAAACAACAGCACAAAGCCTACAATGGCTAAAAGCGCTATAATACCAGCTTTTAATTCTTTACTGAACTTCACTTGCTAAATTTTTTCTATGAGCAAATATACTACATTTAAATTAATGTTTTTGTTTATTGCTCTGCGTTAAATACAAAAAAAGTGGCAAAAATTTTGCCACTTTTAATATCATTGAAATTTAATTTCTTATTGTTGCTGATTTCCAAGCTTACCCCAGATCTCAATTCTATAGTCATCAATTTTGGCGTTGTCTTGTAAGCTCTTTAACCAAGCCTGCCCAAACATACCCTGATTTCTCTGAGTTACAGACTCCGTGAATTGCTTAAGATCACCAGGCTGCTTGTTGATTGTTTCGTTCTTTTTGATCAAAACATAAACTCCTGTTCCACCCTCTACCGGCTTAGAAAGCTGTCCTTTCTTAACTCCGAATGCAGCTCCTGCAACCTTAGGCTCCATTGCGCCTGCAACTGATGGATTTAATAAATTAACCTGTGCAGATTGTTTTGTAGTAGCAAATTGTTTTGCAATCTGATCTAAATTACCTGCTTTACCAATCTTCTCAGAGATTTGTTTTGCCGCTAATTTATTTTTAACAACCACCTCAATCTGATCTCTTACAGATTCAGGATCAGCAGTTCCTTTTTCCTGTTTTCCGTTTAAATAAACTACGATTTTATCGCCGGTTCCGTCAACAGTAAAGAATTCTGTATCACCTTTTTCTCTTTTCTTATCAAAAGCCCAGGCAAGAATTTCTCCGTCTTTATCTGTTCCTAAGCCCTGAAGCTGTCCGTCAAATCTTTTAGCCTGTTTAGGATTAGAGAACTGATAGTTTCCTTTTTTAGCAATATTGACAAAATCGTTGAAAGATTTACCTTGAACTTGCTGGATGAATCTTCTTGCTTTCTTATCGTTTTCAGCTTCCGTAGCGTCAGAAGGCTTAATCGCTTTCACTAAATTAGCTACTTTATAGCCCATTGCTCCGGCTTTTTTATCTTCAATATTAATGATATGATATCCGAATTGAGTTTCTACAACACCTGTAGCACCTTTAGGATTGTTCGCTAAATATGTTAA
Source organism: Chryseobacterium soldanellicola (assembly GCF_900100115.1). Taxonomy (GTDB): domain Bacteria; phylum Bacteroidota; class Bacteroidia; order Flavobacteriales; family Weeksellaceae; genus Chryseobacterium; species Chryseobacterium soldanellicola. The sequence goes on along the minus strand of NZ_FNKL01000002.1, from coordinate 873,082 downwards.
GAATTCAGGAACGAAAGGAGTTTCAGGGGTTGTCCACCCTAAGCTACCCCCTTGAGCGGCAGAATTTGGATCGTTTGAAAGTTTAAGAAATTCCGTGAATTTCGCCGGATTAGCTTTTACGATAGCTCCGATAGAATCTGCTAATTTCTTAGCCTGTTCTTTAGATCTTGAAACGCCTTCTCCCGCAGGACTTCCTTTAAATGCGATCAAAATATGTCTTGACAATGTAGAATCCGAAGTCTTTTTATCAACCAATTTAGAAACTACATAGAAGTTTTGCTCTTTATATGGCCCGAAAGTCTGTCCAACTGTAGCAGTTGCAATCTGACCTTGGATTGTTTGTGGCAACTGAGTCGGCTTCAAATACTGAGGGTTGAAAGGCATATCAGAATTTGCCGTTACAAACATAGAGTCGTTCTTGGTATTCTGAAAATTTTCCGTACCGCCGCTTGCATCAGATCCTGCAGAGAACAATTTTGTGATCTCTTTCTGAGCTGCTGCATCATCAGCCGCACTCGGTTTAGATGGAAAATAAGCAATACCTAAGTTTCTGCTTGCCTCAGTTTTGAACATTACAGGATGCTGATTGATATAATTAGCTAAATCCTCAGTCGTAACTTTGATATTATTTTTCTGAAGGTATGAAGAGTAATCAACTTTTACAAAATCGATATCAGCTAACTGATCTCTTTCTCTCATTAATTCTTCCGCTTCTTTTTTACCTGTTGTAACTCCTGTAGAAATATTTGCAAACACCTGTCTAGCCATAATTCTATACTCAATAGACTTTCTTGACTTTAACCATTGGTTGTAGCCTTCAGGCTGTTGTGCTTTTAAATCTTCAACTTGTTTTTTAAGCTCCTGCGTCTTAAAATTACCTTTTTCGTCGAAAAATTGCTTTTGCTGAGCAAACATCTGATCATACTGGATCTGACTCCAGAAATAATCTTCCGTCATTTCAAAGCCCATTTTTTCGAATTGCTGTTTGATCAGTTTCGATTGTACAAGCAGTTGCCAAGCTTGTTCTTCAAGGCCGTTCTTTGGTTGACCTTGTTGCTCAGCCTGTTGTTGTAGCACGAAAAGTTGATCGTTAAACTCTTCACGGGTAATTTTTTCACCGTTCACTTTTCCTAAAACATCAGGATTCTTACCGAAAACCTTATCGATACTATCGGGGTTTACAAGGAACGCCAAAAGCGCCAATGCAATCACTCCCATCAAAAGCCAAGGCTTACTCCTAATTTGTCCTAAAATTGCCATTATATAAATTATAGTTTTTTATCAGTTTGCGAAAATACACATTTTTAAGAAATTACAGAAATATAAGACCTTTATTTTAATTTTTAAAATTCAAATAATACAAAAAAGGAAATTTTGACCATATTTTTTATCAAAAAACAAATGGCATAGGTATTGTGCATTTTAGAGATACCTAATATGTTACAACTATTTACCGCATATTGCGTAATTTCACGTTAACGATTTAAAACGAAAATGACAATTTGTCATTTGATTTAACTATGACAGAATTTGAAGATATGAGTCTGGAGGAAATGATAAGTGATGGGTTTGATATTGTAGCCGAAGAAATCAGCCTTGCAGATCTTTCGGAAACTGAAAAAAATTCCGAGCAAAAAATATTCCCGATACTTCCTGTAAGAAATATGGTAATGTTCCCTAATGTGGTAATTCCTATTACTGCAGGGAGAAAAGCCTCTATACAGCTTTTAGAGGAAGCCCAGAAAAATGGAGATTTTATCGGAATTGTAAGCCAGAAAAACTCAGATATTGAGCAGCCGACTGAAAAAGATCTTTACCAGACCGGAACTTTAGCCAAGATTATTAAGATCATTAAACTTCCTGAAGGTAATATTACGGCGATCACCAAAGGCTTTCACAGGTTTAAGATTAAAAACTTCGTTGAAACCCAACCGTATTTTAAAGCTGAAATTTCAAAATTAAAAGACGGAAAACCTAAAAATAAGGAAGAATACGAAGCTTTACTGGAAAATGTTAAAGATTTAGCATTAAAAATTATTGAGCTTGACCCGAATATCCCGAATGCAGCGAATTTTGCGATCAAAAACATCAATAACAATGATGATCTATTAAATTTTATCTGCACCAACGCTAATTTTTCATCTACTGAAAAGCAAAAGCTGCTTGAAGAGAAAAATTTAATGGAAAGAGCCAATAAATGTTATGAAATGATGCACGAAGATTTCAGAAAGCTGGAATTGAGAAATCAGATTCATCAAAAAACATCGAAGGATCTTGACAAACAGCAGCGAGAATACTTTCTGAATCAGCAAATCAGAACCATCCAGGATGAATTGGGAGGCGGGCCGGAAAGTGATGTTGAAGATTTAATTAAAAAAGCAAGAACAAAAACCTGGAATTCCGAGGTTGAAGATCATTTCCAAAAGGAAATCAGCAGATTACAGAGACAAAATCCTAATTCACCGGACTACAACGTTCAGAGAAATTACCTCGATTTCTTTACAGATCTGCCTTGGGATACATTCACCAAAGATACTTTTGACATTGAAAAAGCCGAAAAAGTTTTAGATAAAGCACATTTTGGGTTAGAAGACATCAAGAAAAGAATTTTGGAGCACATGGCTGTTTTAAAATTAAAAAACAACATGAAATCCCCGATTTTATTATTGGTAGGGCCTCCGGGAGTGGGTAAAACTTCGTTAGGAAAGTCTGTTGCCGATGCCTTGGGGAGAAAATACGTCCGCGTTTCTTTGGGCGGGCTTCACGATGAAAGTGAAATCCGTGGTCACAGAAAAACCTACATCGGTGCAATGGCGGGAAGAATTCTTCAGTCCATTAAAAAAGCCGGAACCTCAAATCCTGTGATCGTGCTGGATGAGATCGATAAAGTTGGGAAAGGTATTCACGGAGATCCGAGCTCGGCACTTCTGGAAGTCCTTGATCCTGAACAGAATAAAGCCTTCTATGATAATTTCTTAGAAATGGGCTATGATCTGTCTAAAGTAATGTTTATTGCAACAGCCAACTCGCTATCAACAATCCAGACTCCACTTTTGGACAGAATGGAAATCATTCAGATCGCGGGTTATACCTTGGAAGAAAAAATCGAGATTGCGAAAAGACATTTAATTAAAAAACAGCAGGAAGAAAACGGTTTGGATACAAAATCTTTCAAACTCGGAAATGCTGAATTAAAACATATTATCGAAGCTCACACCTCAGAAAGCGGTGTAAGAAGTCTGGAAAAAAGAATAGCATCCGTTGCCCGTTGGGTAGCATTGCAGACGGCTTTATTAAGGGAATATGATTCTAAAATTTCGCTTGAAAAAGTAGATGAAATTTTGGGAGTTCCAAGACCGAAAAGCTTATCTGAGCTTACGGATGTTCCGGGAGTTGTAACAGGCCTTGCATGGACAAGCGTTGGCGGAGATATCTTATTCATTGAAAGCATTTTAAGCAACGGAAAAGGAGCTCTGACAATGACAGGAAACCTGGGAACGGTGATGAAAGAATCCGCGACAATTGCTTTGGAATATATAAAGGCAAAACACGATGAACTCGGGATTTCTCAGGAAGATATTGAAAAGAAAAATATCCACGTTCACGTTCCGGAAGGGGCAACACCAAAAGACGGACCTTCTGCGGGAATAGCAATGCTGACCTCAATGGTTTCTTCTTTTAAAAATAAAAAAGTAAAACCTCATCTTGCCATGACCGGCGAGATTACATTAAGAGGAAAAGTGCTTCCTGTAGGCGGAATTAAAGAAAAGCTTCTCGCCGCAACAAGAGCCGGAGTAAAAGATGTGATCCTTTGTGAAGCCAACAGAAAAGATGTTGAAGAGATCAAAAAAGATTATTTGAAAAATCTGAAAGTGCATTACGTCAATAAAATGGAAGAAGTTATTGAAATTGCTCTTGAAAAATAATTTATAGTTACATATAACTTCTCAATACAAGAAAAACACGCCACAATTTTTGGAGGCGTGTTTTTTTTGATTTTTACAATAATAATTGATGACATTGGTTATCAAATTTGTCTTAACAGAGCCGGCTAATTTTTCATAAATTAAATAATAAACGTTAATTAAATAAATATAAACTCAAATCCGGAGGGTTTTTCTTATTTTTATGCAACAGATTTGAATGTATGAATTTTCTTCGATTACCCTTCCTTGTTAAACTTACCCTTGTCGTGATCTCCATCATAGGGCTTGGCTATCTTTTGGCATTGGGACAGAGTATTTTAGCACCATTTTTCCTGGCATTTCTGATGGCGATGCTGTTTTTGCCTTTCGCTTCTTTTTTGGAGAAAAAACTTAGATTTCCGAGGTCTTTTTCCACATTGACTTCTTTGATGATCATGTTGATGATTTTATCCGGACTGGTTTACTTTTTTGGATCGCAACTCTCTAGCTTTAGTAAGGATCTACCGCATTTAAGGGTACAATCAACGGTTGTTTTTAACAGCTTACAACATTGGGTTTCAGATACTTTCCATATCAAAATTGATCAGCAGCTGGATTATCTTGATCAGGGTTTAGATAAACTTCTTTCTTCTTCAGGCGTAATTTTAGGCTTCACTTTCGGAATATTTTCAACCGGATTCGGATTTATCATATTTTTTATTCTTTTTTTCATTTTCATTTTAAATTACAGAAGAATTTTAAATAATTTTATTGTCACCGTTTTTAATGAAAAACACAAATCCAGCGTACAGGAAGTCGTTAATGAAGTAAGAATCATGACAAAAAAATACATCATCGGGCTTTGTCTGCAGGTGCTGATTGTTTCTATTCTTACATCAATCGTTTTGACCATTTTAGGTGTAAAATATGCTGTTCTTTTGGCTATTTTAACCGGTTTATTAAATGTAATTCCTTATTTGGGAATATGTATTTCACTTTTAATTTCCTGTTTTATTGCTTTTGCAACAGGAACTCCAGCCACATGCATTTATGTGATTATCGGATATATCGGAATTCATATTGTGGACGGAAATATCATTCTGCCGTTCGTTGTAGGTTCAAAAGTGAAGATAAATGCCTTATTTTCTTTCCTCGGAATACTTCTGGGCGAGCATCTTTGGGGAATTGCAGGAATGTTTTTATGTATTCCGGCTATTGCTATTTTAAAAATTATTTTTGAAAGGGTGGATGGCTTAAAACCTTGGGGAAAATTGCTCGGCGAAGAAGAAAAGCCTCACAAAAAGAAAAAAAGCTACAAAATATCGAAAAATATTACGTTGAAAGAAATGGATTGAGTCCTGAGTAATAAGTACGAATAATTTACTTTAAAAATATTAATAATACATAAAAAAGCCCCTCAAATTGAAGGGCCTGTTTTTTTATCCAAGTGCACAAAGAGGATTTCGTCCATTCGGACAAAGCTGGTCACAAGGAATGTAAGTATGGCTATCAGGACAATAACCAATATTAGGATCATCTCCTCCTTTAATCGTTTTTAGATTTGAGCGATCTAATTTCTTAAGATTTTTCAACATAATTATTTGATTTGTTTGATTTGTAAAACAAATATATGAAATTCAGCAATATCTAAGAAAAATATTTCATTAAAAAGGGAATTTTATAGAATTTATTTTTATTTGCTTAACGAATTATAATTTTATTTAAATTTGATTTAAAATTATCAAACATGAAAACCGTAAAATTTATCCTGTCCCTTCTTTTCGGACTTATGTTTATCAATGCCGGATTAAACAAATTTTTTAATTACATGCCAATGGAAAAGCCGACTCCTGAGCAAATGAAAGTTTTTGCAGCATTTGGAGAGCTTTATTGGCTGATGCCATTAATTGGAATTGTGGAAATTGTCGGCGGATTATTATTTATATTCCCAAAAACAAGAGCTCTTGGCGCAATCGTTATTCTACCCGTAATGGTTGGGATTGTTGTTCACGTTTTTTCAATAGACAAATCAACAATGGGAATGTCAATCGCAGCAATTTTATTCCTTATCAATATTTGGATAATTATCGATAATAAAGAAAAATATAAGGCTTTAGTGAAATAATAATGAATGGTGAATAGTCAATTCGCTTTGCTTGTCAATTTAGAAATTAACTTGCGGAGCAAAATTCACTATTCACTATTCACCATTCACTTACAAAATTATACAAAAGCACTGAATCCCGTAATCGATCTTCCGACAATCAGTGAATTGATTTCTTTTGTGCCTTCATAAGAGTAAATTGCTTCTGCATCGGCCACAAATCTCGCGACATCGTATTCGAGCAGAATTCCGTTTCCGCCCATCACTTCACGGGCCCTGGAAACAATATCTCTTGTTCTTAAGGTACAGAAAACTTTTGCCAAAGAAGCGTGCTCGTCTTTTAAAATACCTTCATCCTGCATCTCAGACAATCTAAAAACCATGGTTTGCATAGCCGTTAAGTTGGATAACATTTCTACCAAATGCCCTTGTATCATTTGAAAAGACGCAATCGGTTTTCCAAACTGCTCTCTTGTTCTGGTGTAGCTCAATGCACTTTCATAAGCACCTCTTGCACAGCCTGTTGCCATCCATGCAACGCCAGCTCTGGTCATTCTCAACACTTTTGCCGTGTCTTTAAATGAATTGGCATTTTGCAAACGATTTTCTTCTGTAACTAAACAGTCTTTCAACGTAATCAATCCGTTCTGTACGATTCTCAACGCCATTTTTCCTTTGATTTTCTCAACGGAATAGCCCGGATTGTCTTTTTCAACAATAAAACCTTTCACTTCGCCATCACCTAAATCTCTTGCCCAAATAATAATTAAATCTGCAAAAGTGGCATTTCCGATCCATTTTTTTTGTCCGTTTAAAATCCAGCCTTCAGGAGTTTTTTTGCAGGTTACGGTTAAGCCACCCGCTGCTCCGGAACCAACTTCAGGTTCTGTTAAACCAAAAGCTCCGATTTTTTCAAATTTCTGCATTTGAGGAAGCCACTTTTGTTTTTGCTCTTCCGAGCCGCAAATGTAAATCGAACCCATTGATAAACCCGACTGCACGCCGAAAAAAGTAGCAATTGAAGCATCAATTCTTGCCATTTCCATGGCTAAAACGCCTTCCATTAAAAAAGGCATTCCGGGGCAGCCGTACCCTTGATATGTTACTCCACAAATGTTGAGCTTTTGAAATTTTGGAATTAATTCAAACGGAAATTCATCTCTCAGCCAATAATGATTTACCAGAGGTTTTACTTCTTTTTCCATGAACGCTCTTACTTTAAGCTGAATTTCTCGCTGTTCGGGGCTCAAAGTGTGATAAATATCGTAGAAATCACCGTCAATCGGCGGAAGTTCTTTCTTTTTTTTATTCGGATCGAGCATTTTCATCAGTCCTCCAAGCTGTTTATCATCTAATTTTGAGAAATTCTGCATCAATTTTGGAAGGTCAACTTTTTGAGAAATGGCACTCAACTGATCAAAATCTATTGATCTGAACAAATCTATCGCGTTTCTGATTTTGGAAAAAGTATTTGACATAATAGTTGTTGTGAATTTGTTTTGTAAAAGTTAAGCAAAAATTAATCCGAAAACAAGACCATCTTCTTTAATTTATTTTACAAAACACTGACTTTTAGCTCATTAAATTAACTTTAATTTTTACAAACTTTTTATTCCTGATTTTCAAACATTACAAAAGATTCAGCTTCAACTTTGAGGTAAGCAAAACATTAAAAATCAACGTTATGAAAACCACTTACATCAGATTATCATTGGCAGCCACACTTTTATTAGGAATTTATTCATGTAAAAAAGGAGAAGCCACAGCAAACGATTACGAAATGTCTGCAGCGGCAGATTCGGCGGCGGTAGTTGTTTCAGACAGTGTTTCTTCCACCGCAACTATGAATGTAAAAGACAAGCAATTTATCAAAACCGCAGACGTCAATATGGAAGTGAAAGATGTTTACGAAGCGACAATTTCCATCGAAAAATCAGTTCAGGAATTGGGTGGATTTGTAACGCACAGCAATTTACGAAGCAATGTCATCTCTGAAGACACCTACAACACATCAAGTGACGATGCAATGCTGGTAAAAAAATACCAAACTGAAAACACCATGCAGGTGCGGGTTCCGACCAGCAAGCTTGGAGAACTTCTGACTTTAATTAATGATAAAAAATTATTCCTGAATTCCAGATCGATCAATGCGGAAGACGTGACTTCAGGCATCAAATATGCAGAGCTGGAAGGGAAAAGAATAAAAAAAACAAGTGAAAATATTTCTAAATTAAAGACCAATAAAGATAAAATTGTTCTGGACAACGATAATATGTCGGAAGAAAATCAGCAGAAGCTTGCAAATATGGACGTAACCGATAATCTGAAATACAGCACGATTGACATTTACATCAAAGAACCGAAACTCCGCATCGCCGAAATCGCTATTACCAATACAAAAAACGTTGATAATAAATACAAATTCAACTTTATTTACGATGCAAAAAATGCTTTTGTGGAAGGATTTTATTTAATCCAGAAAATCGCAGTAGGGCTGATTACAATCTGGCCGGTTTTATTGATCGGAGCTGCAATTGTCTTCTTCTTAAGAAAAAGAAAACCCTCAAAAAAAACAGAGCAAAATATATCAGAATTGTAAGCTATCCTAACTTTTTGGTTATCATCATAAAACTTAAAATTTTACATAAACCTTCATCATTTGGAGGTTTTTATTTTTAAAACTTCCTTTTCAGAATTTCAGGTTTTGTTTTGTATAAATGAAGAATCAGCTCACCAAAAAGCGTATTTGCCCATGCAAACCAAGACCTTGTATAATCTTTTGGATTGTCGACATCAAAAGATTCATGGATAAATCCGGTTCCGGCGTGCGTTGCTTTTAATGTTTTCAGACAATAGATAATTTCCTCTTCATTATCTGTTGTCAAAGCCTGCATAATTAATCCAAGAGGCCAAATTTTATGTTCCCCAATATGCGGTCCGCCAATTCCTTTTGCAAATTTTCCTGAGCTGAACCACGGATTTGCGTTGCTTAAAGAAAATTTTCTCGTGTTCTTATATATTTCATCTTCTTTTGAAACATATCCCAAATACGGAATTGACAGCAGATTCGGAACATTGGCATCGTCCATAAATAAAGCATTTCCGAAACCGTCAATCTCCAAAGCGTATATTTTTCCAGCTTCAGGATGATTTAAAATGGCATATTTTTGAATGGCTTCATCCACTTCTTTCGCTAAATTTTTATATTGTACGGAAGAATTTTCATCTTTAAAAACTTTAGAAAAAATTTCGGCAATTTGTCTCAAAGAAACAACAGCAAACATATTCGAAGAAATCAAAAACGGATAAAAAGTTGCATCATCAGAAGGCCGGAACATCGAATGAATTAAGCCTATTTTCTTTGTAGGATTTCCAAAACCTTCTCCAAATTGAGTGTCTAAAGGATTTCCGTTTGCTCGTTGAAATTTATACGGCCCTTTGGAATCTTTTCTTTGCTGCTCCTTAAAAGTTTGTAAAATTAAGTGCATTGCCTTTCTCCAATCAGTATCGAAAACAGAAGAATCTCCCGTTATTTTCCAGTAATTGTAAGATAAGCGCATTACATAACACAAAGAATCGATTTCCCATTTTCGCTCATGAATTCCGGGTTTCATTTCTGTATTGTCATTTTTCCATTCGCTGATCTTATTCGGATCATCAAAAAAAGCGTTGGCGTAAGGATCAAGAAGAACGCATTCAACCTGTTTGTTGATAACTCCTTTTATTAAATTTTTAAGTTTCTCATCTTCATTGGCAAGATTTAAATACGGAAAAATCTGAGCTGAAGAATCCCGAAGCCACATCGCATCAATATCTCCTGTGATAACGTAAGTGTAGAATTTATTGTTTTTATGGTAAAAATTAACCGTTGTGTCTAAGGTATTGGGAAAACAATTTTCAAACATCCACGCCAATTCTTCATCTGCAATTGATTTTTTAACGATTTTAACTATATTTTCGACTGCTTGGGAAGTAAATTTTCTTTGATTAACATTCGGCCTTTTTGAAATATAATCATCTCTATAAACGAATTTCAAAGAGGTAGGCAAAGCAAAAAAACCAAATCCTAATGATGATTTTTTAATGAAATTTCTTCTATTAATCATAATTTTTAACGAAAATAAATCAATTCTAAAAATAACGATTTTAAAATTTACCAAACTTTATTTTGAGTAGAAGTTTTTTATCGATTTCATTCTTAAGTAATTTGACATTCATAAAACATTATAATTCTCTTTACAAAGATTCTCTGTCAAAAAAATATTAATAAAATATTGAAAAATAATTTTGATCTATTAAAAATCAAACTAGTCGGTGAATTGATTTTTAATTCTCAATTAACATCATTGAAGTAAAATTCCGTAAATTTGCAAATCAATAATTTTGCATGAGGATTTGGTATTCAACAATCCTAAATCCAATGCCTTAAAAACCTTAATTTCTAAACATATGCTATCAAAAATAAATCCTACTCAAACAGAAAGCTGGAAAGCGCTTGACGAACATTTTGGAAATAATGATTTCGATTTAAGAAGTCTTTTCGCATACAATCCGAACCGTTTCAACGAATTTTCATTAAAAAGAGAAAATTTTCTTTTTGATTATTCTAAAAATTTAATTGATGCAAGAACGAAAGAACTTTTACTGAATCTTGCAGAAGAATGTCAGCTGAAAGACGCTATTTCTAAAATGTTTTCGGGAGATAAAATCAACGAAACGGAAGGAAGAGCTGTTCTGCATACAGCTTTGAGAGATTTTTCCGATAAGGAAATTTTGGTAGACGGTGAAAGTATCAAACCTCAGATCAAAAGAGTTTTAGATCATATGAAAACTTTTTCTGAAAGCATTATTTCAGGAAATCATAAAGGTTTCAGCGGAAAAGAAATCACCGATGTCGTGAACATAGGAATCGGAGGCTCAGATTTGGGACCAGTGATGGTAGTTTCGGCTTTAAAACATTTTAAAACAAGGCTAAACGTTCATTTTGTTTCAAACGTAGACGGAAATCATATCGCGGAAGTTGTAAAAAATTTAAATCCTGAAACCACTTTATTTATCATTGCTTCTAAAACGTTTACGACTCAGGAAACGATGACAAATGCCAATTCAGCAAAAGACTGGTTCTTAAAAGCTGGAAAACATGGAGATGTCGCGAAACATTTTGTGGCTTTATCAACTAATGTTCAAGCAGTTAAAGACTTCGGAATTGCAGAGGAAAACATCTTCGAATTCTGGGATTGGGTTGGCGGAAGATATTCATTGTGGAGCGCCATCGGTTTAAGTATCGTTTTATCCGTTGGATATGAGAATTTTGAGGAATTATTAAAAGGAGCTTACAATACGGATCAACATTTCCAGACGGCTGATTTCTCTGAAAATATTCCTGTTTTGATGGGATTAATTGGAATTTGGTACCGTAATTTCTATGCAGCAACAACGCATGCAATTCTTCCTTATTCTCAGTATTTAGACAGATTTCCGGCATATTTTCAACAGGGAGATATGGAAAGTAACGGAAAATGTGTTGACAGAAACGGAGAATTCGTAGAATATGAAACAGGACCGATTATTTGGGGCGAGCCGGGAACGAACGGACAACATGCCTTCTATCAATTGATTCACCAGGGAACAGAATTGATTCCTGCGGATTTTATTGCGTATGCAAAAAGTCCGAATAAAGTTTCTGATCATCAGGATAAATTATTGGCTAACTTTTTCGCTCAGACTGAGGCACTTGCCTTCGGAAAAACAGAAGAAGAAGTTGAAGAAGAATTGAAAAATTCAGGAAAATCTGATGAAGAAATCGATTTCTTGTTAAACTATAAAGTCTTCCACGGAAACACACCGACTAACTCAATTATATTCAATGAATTAACTCCATTTTCACTAGGGCAGTTAATCGCTTTATACGAGCATAAAATATTTGTACAGGGTGTTATTTGGAATATCTTCAGTTTTGATCAGTTCGGAGTTGAATTAGGAAAAGTTTTGGCCAATAAAATTTTGCCGGAACTTGAAAATAATGAAGCAATCAGCTCTCATGATTCTTCAACAAACGGGTTGATTAATTATTATAAAGCAAATAAATAATTGTTACGGATTTTCATTAATTTTGATTAAAATAAAAGATATGACACAGATTATCATTAACCTAAACAATAAGGAAGAAGAGACCTTTGTGGAAACTTTTTTAAAAAAAATGAAAATCAGCTTTGAAAAGAATGAGGATGATTTTGAATTGACAGATGAGATGAAAATGGTGATTGATGAAGCTTTAAAGCAAGATAGATCACAATCTGTAGATGCTTTCGAATCATTAAAGAAAATTTCGGAAAAATATGGCATTTAAAATTTTAGTTTCTCCTATTGCAAACAATAATATTGATGAAGCCATTAAATATTATAAAATGCAGTCTCAATCTGCAGCCAAAAGCTTTAGAAAGAAATTATTTGATGCTTATAAATCGTTACAGCTAAATCCTTTCTTTACCGTCAAATACAAAGATGTAAGGGCAATCCCTTTAAAGAAATTACCTTATTTAGTTCTGTTTGATATTGATGAGCAACAGCAAATTGTCAACATCCTCTCCGTTTCTGCACTCATCAGATTCCGGAAAAATATCCTTAAAATCTAATAACAAAAAGTAATAAAAGTAAAAAATGGCAGAAATTCTTGACGGATTAAAAGTATCCAAAGAAATAAAAGCAGAAATCAAAGCTGAAGTTGAAAAGATCCTGGAAAGCAAGAAAAGAGCGCCTCATTTGGTTGCCATTCTTGTCGGAAACAATGGCGCAAGCAAGGCTTATGTCAATGCTAAAGTGAAAGACTGTGAAGAAGTTGGCTTTCAATCAAGCTTGGTTAAATTTCCAAGCACGGTTTCTGAATCTGAATTATTGGAAAAAATCGATGAATTAAACAAGTCTAAAGCAGTTGACGGATTTATCGTTCAGTTGCCTTTACCCGATCAGATCGATCAGGAGAAAATTATTAACGCGATTGATCCGAGAAAGGATGTCGACGGTTTTCACCCTGTAAATTTCGGAAAAATGGCCTTGGAGATGGATACTTTCTTACCTGCAACCCCTTTCGGAATTTTAACACTATTGGAAAGATATAATATTGAAACCAAAGGTAAAGACTGTGTCATCATCGGAAGGAGTAAAATCGTAGGAAGACCAATGAGTATTTTGATGGGAAGAAAAGATTTCCCTGGAAACTCTACGGTTACATTAACGCACTCTTACACAAAAGATATTGAAGAATATACTAAAAAAGCAGACATTGTTATTACGGCTTTGGGAGATCCGCACTTTTTAAAAGGTGAAATGATCAAAGAAGGGGCTGTAATTGTTGATGTAGGAATCACAAGGGTAGACGACGATTCACCAAAAGGATACTATCTGGCCGGAGATGTTGATTTTGACAGCTGTGCCGCAAAAGCAAGCTGGATAACGCCTGTTCCGGGAGGTGTTGGCCCTATGACAAGAGCGATGTTGATGAAAAACACCATCATTGCTTACAAAACTTCAGTCTATAACGACTAATTTTAAAATGGATTTAATAGAAGATATATTATTAAAAGAAGGTAAAATGCTCCCGGTAATGGAGCATTTTTACACTCTTCAGGGAGAAGGGGCACACACCGGAAAAGCATCTTACTTTATAAGATTGGGCGGGTGCGATGTCGGATGCCACTGGTGTGACGTGAAAGAAAGCTGGGATCCGAATTTACATCCGTTAATGAATGCAGAAGAAATTGCAGAAACCGCCGCAAAACACTGTAAAACAATTGTTTTAACAGGTGGAGAGCCCTTAATGTGGAATCTTGATATTTTAACCTCTAAATTAAAAGAATTGGGATGCACCGTTCATATCGAAACTTCCGGGGCATATCCCATGAGCGGACAAATCGACTGGATTACACTTTCCCCAAAGAAAACAGGACTTCCAAAAGAGGAAATTTACGCCAAAGCAAGCGAGCTTAAAGTAATTGTTTTCAACAATAACGATTTTAAATTTGCCGAAGAACAGGCTGCAAAAGTTTCCGAAAACTGTACATTATATCTTCAAAGCGAATGGAGCAAACGGGATGAAATGTATCCTAAAATTACAGATTTTATTCTAGAGCATCCCAAATGGCGGGCTTCCGTTCAGACACATAAATATCTGAATATACCATAAAAAAACGTATATTAGCCTCCCGTATTCGTAAGAAAAACCAATAGATGCAGAGAATTCGATACTCTAGATACCTGAAATCGATTATTATTTTGCTTGACCTCGTGGTTATTGCATCTATATTTATATTCTTTTTTCTAAGCAGAAATGCTGAGTTAAAATATAATCAGGAAACCTGGTATCAAAATGCTTTTTCGTTAATACTGTTATTTTTGTTCTGGATGCTTCTCAGCGGCAGGACAAAGATTTATAATATTCCGAGAAATCTTACTTATACCTTATTTCTTGAACGGCTGCTTATTCACTGCCTGCTATTCATTCTCGGTGTTTTGCTGATCGGAAAAGTGAGCTACAACGTATTTTTTAATTCCGATGTTTACTGGCTTTCATTTTATCTGTTTTTCTTTATATTTTTAGCTAAATCTTTAATTTATTTTACGATAAAATATTTCCGCAGCTTAGGAATCAATCACAGAAATATAATGTTTCTGAACGAAGACAGCTCCACAGAAGTTTTAAAAAATATTTTGATTAACAGAAAAGATTACGGATACAAGATATTTAATTATTCTAAATCTGGCATAAGTTCTGCCGATTTGGTTGAATTCTGGAAAAAAAACGGAATTCATACGCTGTTTTTGCCGACTGATCATTCACTGACCGAAAATACCGAAAGTGAAATCTTTAGCCTTGCTGAAGCCAACAAAGTGCATGTAACCTTGATTCCGAGTATTACACAAAGTGATTTTTTCCTTTATGATCTGGAATATATTCAGACACAGCCGGTTTTAAATCAGGCAAGATATCCGTTAGATTATTATTCTAATTTTTTACTGAAAAGGGTTTTTGATATCATTTTTTCAGTGCTTGTTTTGGTGGGCATCTGCTCGTGGTTATTTCCGATTATTGCAATTTTTATTAAAATTACATCAAAAGGGCCCGTTTTTTTCTTACAGAAAAGATATGGCTTTCATGAAGAGGTTTTTCATTGTATAAAATTCAGAACAATGATTGTAAATGATGAATCAGCGACCAAAACAACAGAAGAAAATGATTCAAGAATTACAAAATTCGGTAAAATTTTAAGAAAAACAAGTCTTGATGAGCTTCCTCAGTTTATTAATGTGCTGAAAGGAGAAATGTCAATTGTCGGTCCGCGACCTCATATGCTTGCGGTTGACAATTATTATAAGCCGAAGATCGGGAGATACAGCCTGAGAAGCATGGTAAGCCCGGGAATTACAGGTCTTGCCCAGGTAAATGGTTTGAGGGGAGATTTTGGCGATGTGGAAGTTGATATGAAAAAAAGGATCCTGGCGGATGCATTTTATGTCAGAAACTGGAGTTTTGTGTTGGATATTGTCATTATTTTGAAAACTATCTTATTGGTAATCGGTGGAGATAAAAATGCAAAATAAAATAAAAAAAGGATGAGATTTGTGTTAATATGGTTTAAATTTTTGATTAAACAGAGCCTCAGACTTAACCTCAGTTTTAAACTAATTAAATAAAAAAAGTCTAATTTAGCAGAATGTTAAAAAAGTTTTTTACAGCAATAGGAGAATATATCATCCTCATGGGTAAATCCATGCAGAAGCCTCAGAAAATGAGGGTATTCTGGAAGCTGTTCATGAGAGAAATCAATGATTTGGGAGTCAACTCATTCGGGTTGGTGATCTTTACATCTATATTCGTAGGAGCCGTAGTTGCGATTCAAATGTTTAACAACTTTGATGCTTCCTCATTTCCTATTCCGACTTCGTTTGTAGGATATGCTACAAAGGCTGTTTTGGTCCTGGAATTTTCACCTACCATTATCAGCTTGATTCTGGCAGGGAAAGTTGGCTCATATATTGCTTCGAGTATAGGAACAATGAGGGTTTCGGAACAGATCGATGCATTAGATATTATGGGAGTAAATTCACCCAATTTTTTAATTTTACCTAAAATCATTGCCTGTGTTATTTTTAACCCGCTCCTGATTGCCATAAGTATTGTTTTTGGTATCAGCGGAGGGTATGTTGCAGGGGTTTTAACAGGAAACTGGACAACAGCGGATTATATAACTGGAATTCAGATGTATATGCCTAATCTTTTTGTGTATTATGCGTTTACCAAAACCGCAGTTTTTGCCTTCATTATTGCTACTGTTCCTGCTTATTTCGGTTATACCGTAAAAGGAGGTTCGCTGGAAGTAGGCCGCGCAAGTACACAAGCGGTGGTCTGGACGATGGTTTTCATTATTCTTTCCGAATTAGTATTAACCCAATTAATATTAAGCTAATGATTGAGGTAAAAAATCTTAAAAAAAGTTTTGATGAAGTTGAAGTACTTAAAGGAATTTCAACAACCTTTGAGAAAGGAAAAGTGAATCTTATCATTGGACAAAGTGGTTCCGGAAAAACCGTTTTTCTTAAAAGCTTATTGAATGTTTATCAGCCTTCTTCAGGAGAAATCCTTTTTGACGGAAGAGATATTAATGTGATGAACAGGGAAGAAAAGCAGCATTTACGCTCTGAAATCGGAACCCTATTTCAGGGAAGTGCCTTGTTTGACTCTTTAACGGTGGAAGAAAACATTATGTTTCCTTTGGACATGTTCACCAACCTTACTTTCAGAGAGAAAAAAAGAAGGGTTTTTGAAGTAATCGGAAGAGTGCATTTAGATAAAGCCAACAGAAAATTCCCGTCTGAAATTTCCGGAGGTATGCAAAAACGTGTAGCCATTGCCCGAGCCATTGTCAATCACCCTAAATACCTGTTCTGTGACGAGCCAAACTCTGGCCTGGATCCTTATACTTCAAATGTAATTGATGATCTTCTGCTTGAAATTACAAAAGAATACAATACTACCACCATCATCAATACGCACGATATGAACTCCGTAATGACGATTGGCGAGAAAATTGTTTACCTAAGATTAGGAATTAAAGAATGGGAAGGAAATAAAGACGTTCTCATCACCGCGGGCAATAAAAATCTTATTGACTTCGTTTATTCATCAGAATTATTTAAAGAACTGAGAGAATATTTATTGGAAAATAATAAAACTATTGAGAATACAATCACAAAAATAGACGATAATGAAAAAGGTACTTAGTATAGCATTAATAGGATTTTCTTTGTTTGCTTCGGCGCAGATTTCTCTTGCCGGTAAAGCGAATTTAATTTTCCCGACAGGTTCGCCTTCATGGAAAAATATCAAAGGAACAGTAAACGGCGCGATCGAAGGAGAAGGTAAAAACAATGTAGGCTTCAACGTAGGTCTTTCATTAAAGGTAAACCTTCCAATGGCGTTTTTCGCAATGCCGGAATTGTATTACACCAATTTTAAGAACGAATTTACAACCGCCAACACAACTTTTGATATTAAAAGCAGCCGTGTAGATTTACCGGTTCTTGTAGGCCACAAAGTTTTAGGAGATATGTTGGGCGTCTTTATTGGCCCGGTTGCAAGCTATAATTTGAGCAAAGAAGATACTTTCAATGATTTTAAAGAAAATGCAAGAGATAATTTCACGGTAGGTTATCAATTCGGGGCTCAGCTTGAAATCAAAAAGCTGATCGTAAATGCAAGATATGAAGGCTCTTTCAGCAAAGATGAAAGAAATTTCATCAACAAAGTATCCGGCGAAGAAGTACGATACGACAACAGGCCCAACCTTTTTATGGTAGGTTTAGGATATAAATTTTAAGAATTTCACGAAAATAACAACTATAAATAATCCTCAAATCATTAAACTTGAGGATTATTATTTTGTGCCTGACGAAGTTCTGCTTCACGTCTTGCGATTTCTGCAGCCTGTTTTTCAAGGTCTTCCTTATCTTTTTGTAATTGTCTGTATTCTTTTTTCTTTTGCTCAGCCTTAATAGCGCTTCCTTTACTTACATACCCTACAAGTCCGCCGATAATCAAGCCAACACCAATTCCTCCCATAATTCCCATGATATGAGGCATTCCCAGATCATTGATTGTAAAATTGTTTGCCGTTAAATAAAATAGAAGTACCGATAAAGCTAAAAGTATCAGCCCGATAATTGTTAAATTTTTCATAATGTTGTGTCTAAGTGGTTATAATTAAAAAGCCTTATCAAATTTACTAAAAATTTAATAAGGCTAATCAAGATTAAAATTTCTAATTATTATATTTTATATTTTTCCACCTGCAGCCTTATAATATTCTAAAGCCTGAGGTAAATCCTTATTAATATCTGAAATTCTTGTTTCAGGATTCGGGTGGGTAGATAAAAATTCCGGCTGTCTTCCTCCTGTAGATGACGCTTCCATCCTATTCCAGAAAGGGATTGCTTCTCTTGGATCGTATCCTGCCATCGACATTAGATATAATCCCATTTTATCAGCCTCTGATTCCTGATTCCTTCCATATTTCAATAACGCAACCTGTGAACCGATAGGATAAGCTTTCTGGAAAATAGCGGCCCATTGCGCATTAGAAATCGTGCTTCCTAAAATACTTCCACCATATTGCGCTACCATGGCCTGAGAAATCCTTTCGTTCCCGTGTCCGGCTAGGGCGTGAGAAACTTCGTGGCCCATCACAACGGCAAGTCCGTTATCATTTTTCGTAACCGGTAAAATTCCTGTATAGACAGCTACTTTTCCGCCCGGCATACACCACGCATTAAGTTCTGTGCTTTGTAAAAGATTAAATTCCCAGCTGTAATTCGCAAGATCAGCAGATCTTCCTATACTTTGATAATATTTTTCTGCAGCAGTTTTTATTCTGTTTCCTACATTTACCACTCTTTTTGCATCTGCTGTCCCTGTAATTACTTTTCCTTTAGACAATGTCGATTTATATTCCTGTGCAGACATTGTTAATATTTCTGAATTATTTGCGATCTGCAAAGAAGACCTTCCTGTAATAGGGTTTGTGGTACAGGCTGCAACTGACAATGCAACTGCTCCCATTCCGAATAAATGTTTTATTTTCATAGTTTCGAGTGTTAATAATTCAACCTTAACAATTTCTATTCCAAAATACCTCAGAAGGAATATATTTGCATACAATTTGCTATATAAATGTAATAATTATTTTACTATCATGAAAAAGTATATTTCACTCTTATTTATTTTCGGATTTTTCTTTCTCTTCCAGAGTTGTTCGGCACAGAGCAAAATGGATCCTCAATCCGTCAATACCCTTGTTAATTCACAGGAGTTTACCTTTTTTGCCCAAAGAGCCAATCCTACGAATTATGATGTCATTAATGTAATGAATTCTATGCCGAATTCTACCTCAACAAGAATTCTTGAATTGAACGGAAATTATACCATAGAATTAAAAAATAATATTTTAAATGTTGTTTTACCCTATTTCGGAAGATCATTTAAACCAAATTACAGTGGTGATAATAGCTATAGATTTGAATCTAAAGACTTTACAGTTAATAAATCCCAAAATAAAAAAGGAACCTGGATTGTAAAAATTAAACCGAACGATACAGATAAAGTTGATGAAATTATCATTGAAATCTATAAAAGCGGAAAAGCATTCACTTCAGTAAGAAGCAATGACAGACAGCCGATTTCTTACGATGGATATGTTTCTAAAAATGAGGAATCTAAGTAAAGTTTGATGCGAGATTCGTGATGCGAGTTTAATAAACATGCTCAAACCAGGAACTTCGAAACTCAGATCCCGGTAATTGATTCGTTTAATTATATTTAAACATTCTCTGAACCAGGAAATTCGAAACTCGAATCCCGTAAAAACTTTTCAACAAATAACTTTGCTTCGGTGCTTGGGTTTGAAACCATTGCTGAAGCATTTTTTTTATGCTGAATATAGGCTTCCTCCACAGAATTATCCCGCTTCATCATAGATAAAATATATTCCTGAACCCAATATTCAAAGCGTTTTTCGGCTTGTTGGGTCCGAACGGCTTCAAAACGGTTATTTTTCTTTTTTAAGCTGATAAAATCATCAATTTTTTCAAAAACTTCCTGCAATCCCTGATTATGTAAAGCAGAACCCAATAAAACAGGAACTTTCCAGTCTTTTTCTTTTGGCGGAATAAAATCCAGCGCTCGTTTTAATTCTAATCTTGTATTTTTTGCTTTCTGAAAATTGCTTTCTTCTACTTTATTAATGAAAATCACGTCTACCATTTCCATGATACCGCGCTTGATTCCCTGAAGCTCATCTCCGCCGCCGATAATTTTCAGGAATAAAAAAACATCAGTAATATCGGCGACCAAAACCTCTGACTGCCCTACTCCAACGGTTTCAATTAAAATATAATCGTAGCCTGCAGCTTCGCAGATCATCATTGTTTCAAAAGTAGTATTCGCAACGCCACCCAAAAATCCGGAGCTCGGGGAAGGCCGGATAAAAGCATTTTCTTCTTTCGACAATTCTTCCATTCTGGTCTTATCACCCAAAATACTTCCTTTGTTGATCGCTGAGCTCGGATCGATCGCCAAAACAGCCACTTTTTTGCCTTGAGAAATGACCAATCTTCCGAAATTTTCTATAAAAGTTGATTTCCCGGCACCCGGAACACCTGTAATTCCTACACGAACGGATTTTCCCGTGAAAGGCATAATTTTCTTTAAAAGTTCCTCGGCTTGCTGTCTGTGCTCGGCTTTTTTACTTTCAACTAAGGTAATGGCTTTTGCAATCAGGCGTTTGTTGCCCGATTGTATGCCTTCAATTAGTTCTTCTGTAGAAAATTTCATTAATTCAAAAATAAGGATTAAACGGTGAATGGTCAATAGTCAATTTGCTTTGCTTGTCAATTTTTTCAAGAATTGATATTTCAATGAATTTATAAATAATTCCGATCAAAAGAGGGAAACTTTCACCTCAAAATTTCACTTTTTTTGAAATTCAGAAAATTTGACAATTTACAAGTGAAACGAATTCACCATTCACATTATTATTACTATTTGTATTTCTTCTAAATTAAGTTCCGCCTAATCAATGGAAAAGGGAATTTCCTACATTTGTTTCAATCAAATAATTTAAACAATGAAAAAACTCATCGCTGTAGCATCATTCACTGCTGTTTTGCTAGCATCCTGTACACCAAAAGCTTCAACAGCAACATCTCCGGTAGCTTCAGCCTCAACAGCAGAACAAATCGCACAGGGAAAAACGATCTTTGAAAACTCGTGCGGAAGATGTCATAAATTACCAGACCCTACTTCACATAATCCTGTACAATGGGTAGGAATTATGAACTCAATGGCGCCGAAAGCAAAACTGTCTGACGAGCAGCATCAATGGGTTTATGATTATATTGTTTCTGTGAAAAAGTAACAATTCATCTTAAAAAATATTACTATGAAAAAGTTAATTTTAAGTATTATTTTAGGTTCAGCTTTTATGGTTTCCTGCGGGCCTAAAAGTGTGGCTGTAACCGGACCAAAATACACCTCATCTGAGCAATTAGCACAAGGAAAGACCATTTTTGAAAACTCATGCAACAAATGTCACGGTTTACCAAACCCAGCAAAGCATGACGATCAGGGATGGATCAAAACATTGAGCAGAATGGCTCCCAGAGCGAAGTTAAATGATGATCAACATCAAATGCTTTACGATTATCTTATTTCTGTAAATAAAAAATAGGCTTTCTTCTGAAAGTCTGTTTTTGTTTTTGAATTTGATTTTAAGGCAAAGAAAAACATATGAATTGACAAGCAAAGCAAATTGACTATTCACCATTGACTTTTATCTCAGTTCAATTCCCAATCCCGGTTTTCCGTTGAGCATTATTTTCCCATTTTCTACAAAATTTCCCGTTGCATAATCATTGGAAATAAGATTCGCGCCGTCCAAATCTACATAATCAACAAACCCTGCCAAAACACAGCCCGCAGAAATCCCAACGGTAGATTCTGTCATGCAGCCGATCATAATTTTATAGTTTAATTCTCTGGCTTTTTTAATCATTTCTAAGGCGGCAGTTAAACCGCCACATTTCATTAATTTGATATTGATGCTTTTGTAATACGGAATTAATTCATCCAAAGAATCCAAATTCTGACAATCTTCGTCTGCCATCCAATTGGCGAAACCTTCTTTTCTAAGAGCTTTATACTGATCAATTGGTCGCGGCTGTTCTAAATATGAAAACTTCTGAACCTCAACATTTTCCTGAAGCCAAAGACAATCTTGATCAGTAAAGCTTGCGTTGGAATCTAAAGCGATATTTCTGTTTAATGCTAACAATTTTTCAACATTGTTTCTATCTAAACCTTTACATTTTACTTTAAACTTGTTCCAATTGCTTTTTTCAATTTTTTGTATCTGCTTATCAATTTCTCCCACGGAAATGGTGATTGAGCTTTCCACTAAATTTTCAGAAGGAATGTTATTTAATTCAATAAAACTTTTGTTTTCCAATTTTCCGAAAAGATCCCAATAGGCACAATCCAACGCAGAAAGTAGAAACGGATGAAGATTTAAACTCATTAAAAATTTGAAAAATTCTTTCGGATGAATGATTTTCTGAGCTTCAATCTTTGGTTGAATTTCTTTTAATTTTAAAACAAAACTCTGAAGATCAATTTGATAATAATCGATCGCAACGCATTCGCCGTAACCTTTTCCGTTTTGATGAGACAATTCTATGAGTAATGCTTCCCGTTTATCATAATTTCCGTAAGCGATTGAGAATGTTTCTTTTAAGTGAAGCTGTTTAAGTTCAAACCGTAATTCCATTATTAAATTTACAAAAAAGGAGACTTATTTCGTCTCCTCCTTCTTTTTAATTTGTTTTTGTTTGGTCTTTTTGGGCATTTTAGATTTGATAAATTTCCTGCGTTCTTTTACAATATTCAAACTGTATTCGGTAAAACAATATTTTTTAGCTTCATCCAAAAATTTCAAGGCATTTATTAAACTTCCTCTCTTCTCGGAAAGCAAAGATCGATGAAGCCAAATTGCCGATTTATCTATTCCTTTGATTTTTAAAGAATATTTGATGAGCTTTTCGGCTTCATGGAAATCTTCATTGTCCAAAAGGCATTTGATGTAATATTGCGGAACATTTAAGTTGGTCACATCACATTGCATCGCTTCTTCAAAATAAAGCCTTGCTTTTTCGTAATCAGTCAGCATTTCGCTGTATATTCTTCCCATCAAACACAGGCTGTCTGCATCTTCGGGATCGTAGGACAATGCATAATTCAACGCTTCCAGGCAATCCGGCAAGCTGTAAGGATAATTATCTAAAGCCTCGAAATAGTATTTGCTTTTAGTTAAGGTCATTTCTGTAGTTTTTTAATTCGTTTTTCAGGACGTTTCTTTGTTTTTTGAAAGATTTTTCCTGATAATTCTTTTTAAAATCTGTTCCGGAAAATGTACGGATCGGACTTCCTCTTTGCACCTGCAGATGATTGTTCCAGGTTTCCTGCATTCTTTTTTGAAGCTGAATAATATTCTGTTCCAAGACTTTTTCTTTTAATCTTATAATGGACCGTTTTTTATTCTCCAATTGCGAACGCGAATCCTGTACGAAAACACTTTGCCCAGTCGGTAAATGAGTTGCACGAACGGCAGTATTCACTTTATTCACGTTTTGTCCGCCGCTCCCCTGGCTTCTCGTTGTCTGGAATTGAATATCTTTTTCATTAAAATTGATTTTCTCCAAACCCTCCAGTTCAAAAACACCGATGAACAATTGCTTCTTTTGTGCAGTTTCCGGAATGTACTTTTTCCTGTCCAACAAATGCTTCCTAACCAAGTTTTTAAAAATTCATTTAAATCTTTTGCTCTTAAAAGCAGGGTCACGGATTTCAATGTCAGATTTTCATCCCCATTTTCACGGTGTATGATTTCGTAGTCTATATTATTATGTTTTGCTTCCTCAAGGAAAACCTTCAGAACTTTGGCAACTACCCATTGACATTCTAAAGGTCCTCTTCCTGAGGTTATTTGTATTAATTTGTCCATTTTAATTTAGTTTACAGTTGCTTGTTCCTAGTTATCAGTTAAAGTCATCAACTAATAACCAGAAACGCGCAACAAAAATTACTTATCCATCCTCACAATCCTGGGTTGGAAAGTTCCGAGAATATCTACCAAATCGCTTTGGGCATTCATGACTTCGTTGATATCTTTGTATGCCATTGGTGCTTCTTCGGTATTTCCGCCTATCAAAGTGATATTCTTTAGTTTTAATTCTTTTTTAATGTCATTTTGAGTGAAAAGATTTCTGCATTCCCCTCTCGAAAAAGCCCGTCCTGCCCCGTGTGAAGCTGAATTCAAAGAATCCGGATTTCCTTTTCCGCGCACGATGAAACCTTTTGCGGTCATTGATCCGGGAATCATTCCCAATTCATTTTCATTGGCCGGAGTGGCACCTTTTCTGTGAACGATCACTTCTTTTCCGTTGTGGATTTCTTTCCAGGCGAAATTGTGATGGTTTTCAATTCTGGCTTTTACTCTGCCGCCGACCGCTTTCACCAATCTCCTGTGAATGTCGTTGTGACAGGCTGAAGCGTAATCTCCTGCGAGATTCATCGCCGTCCAATATTCTAATCCCAGATGCGTATTTAAATCCAGCCAGGCGAAATTTTGGGCTTCTTTCGGCAACGGGCATTGTTCTGTCGCAACCCTTGAATAGTATTGAGCAATCTCAGCTCCCAATCCGCGCGATCCGCTGTGAGAAAGAATTCCGAGGTATTTTCCTTTTGGAAGTCCGATTTGCTCGTCTTCTTCTGTCATTTCAACTTCCCCGAATTCCACAAAGTGATTTCCGCCGCCGGAACTTCCCATTTGCTTGATGGCTTTTCCTTTTAATCTTCTCAAAATTGGGATCATATCAAATGTATCTCTGTCGAAAATCTCGTGATCGACATGAGATTTATGTGTTTCGTACATTCCGAATTTGGTATGCTCGGCCAGCGCTTTTTCATATTTGTCTCTTGCGCCGTCCAGATATGAAACAGGGGTATCCAAAATACTGAGACTCATTCTGCAGCCAATATCCATCCCAACTCCATAAGGAATCACGGCATTTTCCACCGCCAAAACTCCGCCGATCGGAAGCCCGTAACCGCTGTGTGCATCGGGCATTAAAGCTCCCTGCGTTGCAATTGGAAGTTTCAATGCAGTGTACAATTGGTTTTTTGCTTCATCCGAAATATTGTTTCCGAAGACCTGAAAAGAAGCTCGGTTTGTATTGAGCATTCTTTTTTCTGTTTTCTTTGATGAAAGCAAAGCTTCCGAGATTTGTCCGAAGGTTAAATCTTTTTCGTAATTCTCCGGATTTTGCAGAATTTCTTTCAAAAGAGATTTTACGTGATGAATATTTTTCGTTGCAAAATTCCTTTTCATGACTTCCAAAGCGATATTGACTCTGATTGTTTGGATACCCTATTTTTAATATATCTTTTCCTTTAAGTTTTAAATTTCCCATTGTTTTTAAATAAGATGTTAGATATTAGATGCCAGAAGTTAGCCTTTGAGCATCTGATATTTTTTTCAACTAAACACTTAGTCGAATTTTGGTTTGTTATCATTTTGATTTGTGAAAATAGATTCTTCCTTCGTCAGAATGACAGTTTGGAGTTTGTTCTAGCCCCGATGGAAACGGCATCCTTTTTTTGCGCTGGCTTGAAAAAAGCGCAGGCAAAAAAGATACAGTGGACAGCGGGATTAAGCTCCTGATAAAAAATGATTTCGGTGAAACTTGTTTGAGTTTGAAATATTGCGCAATAAAAAACCCGAAATCTTTACGACTTCGGGTTTTGACATTTCATTGTACTGCTATTCTAAGAGTGTACCAAACCACGAAGCCTCACCACCATAAGTGGCAAATCGAAAGGAGAATTATGATCTAATCTGAACATTGCTTCGTTGTTTTTTAATGGTTAAACTTTATTTTAAGCTGCAAATATATAAATTTTTCTGAATATCAACTTTTTTTTATTTTTTCTGTTGCTTTCTGATTGATTGTCATTCAATTCAAAATGTTATATTTGCCTTCTTAACTAAAAAATTATGAAAAACACTTTAATGAAATCGCTATTTTACGTATTTGCATTTGCTATTTTATTTTCATGTAATTCTAACAAGAACAATGAGATTCTGACTTACACCACCGACACTACATTGGGATTGTCGAGAGTTAATTTAAATACAATTTCAGAAAAAATTCCTGTTGACAAGATTTTAAAAGAAAAGAAAGACTTAAAAGATGATGAAAAATTTTTCTTACAACTCGTAAGCAAACCGAAAGAATCCGGTATTGATACGGATAAACCTCTTTATTTTATCATCGATCAGGGGAAATCTACTTATGATCCTGATGCCAAAGCTTTCTTCTGGATCACCGACAAAGCAAAATTCCAGAAAAGCATGTCTGATCTTACGAAAACTAAAGTAACGATCGACAAAAAAGACTACATCTACGTTGACGGAAAAATGACAGGAAGCATCAAAGGCGATATGGCAATCGTTTCCAGTGATAAATCATACAATCCTTATGGTTACAGTTCTTTAAATGCTCCCGTTCCAAATTCTTCTTCTAAACTTGATGAAAAATATTTTACAGATTTCTGGGGTAGAAAAGGAACATCAAATGCAGCGATAAAAGATCAGGTCAACCAGTCTTTGGTGAGTGACAGAGACATCAGCGGATGGGTTAATCTTGCTGCTGTAGCAAGCTATGTTTCAAAAGGTTATATTGAAACACTGGCTGTCAATAAATTAATTATAGATTCCGGGATTGGTTTCGATTTTAATTTTGATAAAGGAAAATCTGAAATGGATACCAAAACATTCTTCAACTCAGATATGAAGAAAGTGGTTGAAAAATATTACGATAAAAATGCCGTGAATTATGATCTTGTGAAAAACGTAGAACTGAATAACGCAAAATCTTTCACAATTGGATTTTTCAGCTTAGATTTTATGAGATATCTGGTGAAAGAAGCTGGTTTTGAAGCCACTGTAAACCATTATCTGGCATCAACCAACAAAACGCTGGAAGATATTACCTCTACTTTTACCGGAGATTACGCTTTTGCAGATTTTAAATCTAATCCTGCCGATACGATGGAATATTACAAAACAAATAGCGCTGTTGTTTTAGGCTTTAATCCAAAGAAAAAAGACGTTCTTACATCTTTGCTTCAAGGTCCGCTTGGTCAAAGTAAAAAATATATGATCGCTGACAATCAGGTGATTTTCTCTGAGGATAATAATGTAATTTATCAATTCCAAAACAGAAAAGCCGGAAAAAACACAAAACTTAATAAAAAAACGGGAATTACAGCCTATTCATGGTCTGACGGAAACGACTACAATCAGAAGGAAAAAGCAACCGTAAAAGTTGTAGATATGGTCAGCGAATCTAAAGAAGACGGTGGAAATCTGGTTTCTAAAACGGTATTTACTTTAGACAAAAAAGATGAAAATGCATTGTATTATTTAATAATGAATGGATAATATTATTTTAGAAAATATTTCACCAAAATATTTCACTCCCAGAAATGTAGATCAATCCGAAATCTGGAAAAAGAACATCTCTTTTCAGAAAGGGAAGAAATTCCTGATTGTTGCCCCTTCCGGGAGTGGAAAATCTACTCTTGCTACGGCTATTCTGGGAACCCATTTTCAATATGAAGGAAGTATAAAATATGATCAGCAAATCGTAAAAAACCTTCATCTTGAGAAAATCGTGGAGAACAGAAAAGATGGGGTAAGCCTGCTTTTTCAGGATGTAAGATTAATTAAAAACCTTACGATTTCGGAGAATATTTTACTGCGAGTTTTTAATAAAGACAGAAAAAAATTCATTCCGAAAATGGAAGAATATGCTTCAAGGCTAGGAATCGAAAATCTGCTCAATAAAAAAGCGGAAAACTGCTCGTACGGCGAAAGACAGAGAAGCGCCATTGTAAGAAGCCTTGTCAACCCGACCGATTTTCTGATCTAT
Source organism: Chryseobacterium soldanellicola (assembly GCF_900100115.1). Lineage (GTDB taxonomy): Bacteria > Bacteroidota > Bacteroidia > Flavobacteriales > Weeksellaceae > Chryseobacterium > Chryseobacterium soldanellicola. The sequence continues at coordinate 844,978 of NZ_FNKL01000002.1, read as the reverse complement.
GACGAATGTTTCAGCCATTTGGATGTAGATAATAAGAAAATTGCCTTTTCGTTAATCAATGAAGTGTCTCAGGAAAACGGAAGCTCAGTCATATTTTTTGAATTGAATGAATTCCCTTTTGAACATGAATATCAAATTCTTCATTTATAAAAGCTTATGAAGAAAATTTTTAACTCAATTATACTGTATGCAGGATTATTTATAGCATTTATTTTGGTGCTGTCTTGCCTGCAACTGTATGAAAATGCCAATAGACTTTTTGGAAATAAAAGCAGTGACAGCAATTACTGGCTGACTTTCAGCAAGAAAATTACGCCTGATAATATCGGAAGAAAAGAGCTTCTTGGCTTTAATGAAAACGATGTTGCCAAACTTAAAAAATGGACTGAAGTAAAAGACGTTTATCCTTTTTCTGCAAATGAATTCAAAGCTTCTGCAAATGGAGGTGATTTTATCCCTTTTTATACGGATCTGTATTTTGAAGGATTAGATTTAAAAGCAATTGATGTGCCTTTGACAGATGAAGAATTTCAGGTAAAAGGTGACGAAATTCCGATCATTATTTCCAGAGAATATTTGAATCTTTACAATTATGGATTTGCTTTAAATCAAGGACTTCCGCAGATTTCAGAAGATTTTGCGAAGAAAATTGAGATCAACATTAATATTGTCGTTAATAAAGAAAATAAAACGTACAAAGGAAGAATGGTGGGACTTTCAGACAGAATCCATTCTGTTTTAATTCCGAAAAAATTTCTCGATTCTTTGAATTTGGCGGAAAAACCTCAACTTGCAAATCAGCCTAAAATTTTTAATCGGGTTTTGGTACAGGTCAAAGATTCCGGAGATGAAAATTTGATTTCAAAAATGAAAGAAAACAACTACGAATCTAATCAGGAGAGTCTGCGTTCTGCAAAGATCAAGTCTAAGCTTTTTCTGGTTTTAAAAGTAATTGCAATTTTGGGAATTTTTATTTTTGCGCTTTGCCTTTATATTATCGTAAGCTTTATCAAAATCCAGTTTTTAGAAAAGCAGGAAGAAGTTTCCATCAAAAACAGCTTGGGATATTCGCCTAAAAAAATGGTAAGCGACATCAGTAAACGCTTCAGTATCAATTTAATGATTGTTTTAGCTTTAAGTTTAGGCTTACTTGCTGCCGGACAGTATTTTGTAGCAAAATCCAGTGTTTCAAACGGCTTGCTTTCAATGTATATCAATCCGCTTCTTTGGACAGCGATCATCATTATCCCGGTATTGGTGTATTTCTTTGTAAAAGAACTGATCTATCGCTGGCTGATAAGATCCTGGAAAATATAACAAAAGACCGTCACATTGACGGTCTTTTTTGTTTTTATTATGTTTAAAATAATTTAATCTTTTGAGCCGAGATCGTCCATTGTATCATCCATTCCTCTTGTATTCGGGCGATAAACCCTCTCGGAATCAAGAAAATAGATATCATGCTTCGCTTTTGCAATAATGCCTTTGTAAACATCTTCAGACATTCCTTCAGGTGCATGATTTTCAGAATCTTCTTTGTGAACTTCAACTGCTCCTTTTGCATTAAGAATTGTCTTCGCTCGATGAGCTTCCTCAAGATTATCAGCGTACACAATAATATTATTTTTTCCCACACTATGTTTGCTGTAAGCGTCTAACAGCTCCACATCCTGAGCAAAAACATAGTCCCAGAAGCTTTTTGTCTTTACATCATCTTCATAATTATCATGCGATGATCCCTCTTCAAGCTTTGATTTTGAAACAACGATATTGGCATCATCAAAACCCTGATCTTTTAACTCTTTTTGAATTTCCTCTGTGTTTACAGTTGCAGGAAATACTGAAATTACTGTATAAGCCATAATGAAATTTTTCATTAACCAGTACAAAACCCATGCAACTTACACTTTATAAAAGTTAATTTAATTTAAAAATTTCTCCAAAATATCTACAGCACACTTTGGAAGGTTCGTTCCGGGACCGAAAATAAAATCTGCTCCGTTTGCATATAAAAATTCATAATCCTGCTGTGGAATTACCCCTCCGACAACAATTGTAATATCATCTGCACCCAACTTTTTTAATTCTTCAACCACTTGAGGAACCAATGTTTTGTGACCTGCCGCCAAAGAAGACACTCCCAAAATGTGAATATCATTCTCTACCGCCTGTTTCGCAACCTCTTCCGGAGTCTGGAATAACGGGGCAACATCGACGTCAAATCCCATGTCTGCAAACGCCGTCGCAACCACTTTTGCACCTCTGTCGTGACCGTCCTGTCCCATTTTTGCGACCATCAATCTTGGACGGCGACCTTCTTCTTCTTCAAATTTTTGAGTAAGATGAAGGGCTTTTTCGAAGTATTCGTTTTTTCCTGCATTCATGGCATAAACTCCAGAAATTGTTCTAATATTTGCTTTGTACCTGCCGAAACTTTCCTCCATGGCATCGCTCATTTCACCCAACGTTACTCTTCTGCGAGCCGCTTCGATGCATAATGCCAGAAGATTTCCTTTTCCGGTTTTTGCTGATTCTCTGATTTCATTTAAAATCTGTTCGACTGCTTCGGCATTTCTATTTAATTTAATTGAATCTAATCTTTCGATCTGCTTTCTGCGAACTTCCGTGTTATCAATATCAAGAATCTCAATTTGAGGCTGTTTTAATGAAGATCTGAATGAATTTACGCCAATGATAAATTCTTCTCCACTATCAATTTTAGCCTGTTTTTTGGCTGCTGCTTCTTCGATTCTCATCTTCGGAATTCCGGCTTCGATGGCTTTCGTCATTCCGCCTTCCTGCTCCACCTCATCGATGTATTTCATGGCTTCTTCGATCATTTGTTGAGTCAGACTTTCCACCAAATTACTTCCACCCATCGGATCTACAACGTCGCAAATTCCGCTTTCCTGTTGAAGGATAATTTGAGTATTTCTCGCAATTTTCGCCGAATAATCTGTCGGAAGCGCGATCGCTTCATCCAAAGCGTTGGTATGAAGAGACTGAGTTCCGCCCAAAGCAGAAGACAATGCTTCAATTGCTGTTCTTGTGATATTATTAAATGGTTCCTGCTCTGTCAAAGACCAACCGGAAGTCTGGGAATGCGTTCTTAAGGCTAAAGATTTTGGATTTTGAGGATTAAATTGCTTTAACAATTCGGCCCAAATATATCTTGCCGCTCTCATTTTTGCGATTTCCATGAAATGATTCATTCCGATTGCCCAGAAAAAAGATAATCTTGGCGCGAACTCATCAACATTCATTCCTGCTTTTATTCCTGTTCGAACGTATTCTAAGCCGTCTGCTAATGTGTAAGCCATTTCCAGAACCGGAGTTGCCCCGGCTTCCTGCATATGATATCCTGAGATTGAAATTGAGTTGAATTTCGGAATATTTTGTGCGGTATATTCAAAAATATCGGCGATGATTTTCATCGAAGGCGCAGGCGGATAAATGTAGGTATTCCTCACCATGAATTCCTTCAAAATATCATTTTGAATCGTTCCTGAAAGCAATTCCTGACTCACACCCTGCTCTTCTGCGGCGACAATGTAGAAAGATAAAATCGGAAGAACGGCCCCGTTCATTGTCATGGAAACCGAGATCTGATCTAATGGAATTTGATTAAATAAAATTTTCATATCTTCCACAGAATCAATAGCAACGCCTGCTTTTCCGACATCACCTACCACTCTTGTGTGGTCGGAATCATACCCTCTGTGCGTCGCCAAATCAAACGCCACGGAAAGCCCTTTCTGACCAGCCGCTAAATTTCTTCTGTAAAATGCATTTGATTCTTCAGCTGTTGAAAATCCCGCATATTGACGAACTGTCCACGGTTTTTGAACATACATTGTAGAATACGGACCTCTCAAATAGGGCGCGATTCCCGGAGAAGTTTGTGTTAAATCTTTATTTTTAACATCTTCTGCCCTGTAGGATGATTTCAGCTGCAGTCCATCTTTTTCAAAAGGATAGATTTCTGTGCTTTTTTCGGTTATATTATCAAATTGAGGAGTTTTATTCTGAACTTCCCTTCTCATACTTTCTGATTTATTAGATGGCTAAAATTACGGATTTTTGAGATAATAATTTTGTGTTAATTTTTTAATGAAAATTGGTTTAAGACAAATTGATTTTCAATTTAATAATGATGAAATGAATATTGTTTTTTTGCTTCCACAGATTTCACGAATTTACAAAGATGATTGTGGATATTTGTAAAAGTATTGTATTAATCGTTCAAAATAGTTTTTGGCTAAAGCCATGGATTTATTTACATAAAAAAACGGGCTAAAGCCCGTTCCTATTGATTTTAATAATTGTCTTTATAATTAAGATTATAATGGTTTACTTATTCCCTAATTTCTTTATTCCCATTTCATATAATGCGAACGAAAGTAAATCTGCATTTTCACCGATCACCTGATCAGTTGCTCTTCCGGCACCGTGGCCTGCATTTTTTTCAATTCTTAATAAAATCGGGTTGTTACATGTCTGCTTTTCCTGTAATTCTGCGCCAAATTTGAAAGAATGCGCCGGAACAACCCTGTCATCATGATCACTTGTAATAATCATTGTTGATGGATAGCAAGTTGCTTTTACGTTGTGTACAGGAGAATATGATTTTAAGTATTCAAACATTTCTTTGCTGTCTTCCGCTGTTCCGTAATCGTAGGACCAACCGGCTCCGGCTGTGAATTTATTATATCTCAACATATCCAAAACGCCGACTCCGGGGAAGGCAACTCTTGCCAGATCAGGACGCATTGTCATTGTCGCTCCGACCAATAAGCCACCGTTTGATCTTCCTGAAAGCGCCATAAATTCTTTTGAAGTGTAGCCTTTATTTTGTAAATATTCCCCAGCTGCAATGAAATCTTCGAAAACATTTTTCTTTTGTTGTTTTGTTCCTGCATCGTGCCATTTTTTACCGTATTCACCACCTCCACGGATATTTGGGACAGCATAGATTCCGCCATTTTCCATCCAGATTGCGTTGACAACAGAGAAAGCAGGCTGTAAGCTGATGTTGAAACCTCCGTAAGAATAAAGGATTGTCGGATTTTTACCGTCAAGCTTAGTTCCTTTTTTATAATTGATCATCATCGGAACTTTTGTTCCGTCTTTTGAGGTGTAGAAAACCTGTTCAGAAACATAATCTTCAGGATTAAATTTCACTTTCGGCTTTTGATAAACCTCTGATTTTCCTGAATCTGCATTGAATTTGTATGTTGTTCCAGGTGTTGTATAATTTGTAAATGAGAAATAAAGCTCTTTCTCTTTTTCTTTTCCGCTAAAGCCTCCAACAGTTCCTTTTCCGGGAAGAGAAATCTCTCTGATGAGCTTTCCCGTTTTGTCGTATTGTTTAACTTTATCAATGGCATCAATCATGTATGTTGCAAAGAAATAGCCTCCGCCAGTAGAAATTCCCAACACGTTTCCTGTTTCCGGAATCACATCTTTCCAGGTTTCGGGAGAAGGATTCTGAATGGTTGTTTTCACCAAACGGCCGTTCGGAGCATCTTTATCGGTATAAATAAAAATAGTGTCGCCTTCTGTATCAACGATATTTGCATTAATGTCAAAACCTTTATTGATCTGGACAAATTCTCCGCCTTTTTTTAAATCTTTAATATACAATTCGTTTCCATTGGTAGCGTTTGCCGCAGAAATGATCAAATATCTCTGATCTTCAGAAACACCAGCGCCCAGATATCTTCTCGGCGTTTTTTCACCTCCGAAAATCAATTGATCTTCTGATTGTTTTGTTCCTAATTTATGGAAATAGACTTTATGCTTATCCGTCATTCCGGAAAGTACGGTTCCTTCTTTTGGCTTGTCGTAGCTTGAATAATAGAAGCCTTCGTCGCCTTGCCACGAAATTCCGCTGAATTTCACATCAATTAAAGTTTCATCGATCGGTTTTTTAGAAATAGCATCGATAATGATGATTTTATTCCAGTCGCTTCCGCCTTCGGAAATTGAATATGCCGCCAAATTTCCTTTTTTATTAAAAGAAAGCTGTGCTAAAGAAGTTGTCCCTTTTTCAGAAAATTTATTCGGATCAAGGAAAACCTCCGTTGTTTTCGTTTTGTTGTCTGTCCTGTATAAAACCGACTGCGCCTGCAATCCGTCATTCTTATAATAATAGGTGTAATCGCCTTCTTTGAAAGGGGCTGAGATTTTTTCGTAATTCCAGATTGCTGTCAGCTGTTGCTTGATCTGATCTCTGAAAGGTATTTTTGAAAGATAATTTTGCGAATATGCTACCTCATCGTCTACCCATTTTTTTGTCGCTTCAGAATCATTTTCCAAGTCCCTGAAAGGGTCTGCCACGGCTGTTCCGAAATAAGTATCTGTCTGGTTGCCTTTTAATGCTTTAGGATAATTCATTTTCTGAGAATAAAATGTTGCCGAGAACAAAACGCCGGCGGTTAACAGGATAGGTTTAAAATTCATATTAAATTCGATTTTCTCAAAAATACGGAAAGTATATTAAATAAAAAAAGCTCCTGAAAACAGCAGCTTTAATGTAAATTATTAATTATTGGAATTGTAGTTTTTAAAATAAAATTCGTTGATTTTCCAGGTTAATTCCTGGGGGCCGCCGTTCCAATAATATGTTTTGTCATTTTTATAGAATTGATATAAATTAAATTTCATGGTAAGTGATTTTTCCGAATCTGCCGTTAAAAGCTTGTCTGTTAAATCCTTCAGATACTTTTTTAGTTCGTTTATATTTACTTTTTGACCGTTTTTTAATTTAAAATCTGAAGATTTTGCGGGAACTTTAAGATTGACATCAAAAATAACTTCTGATATATCCTGGCTTTGGCTCAATTCGTTTCGCATTGTTTCTATGCTTTTCACAGAATAAGTTGCCTTTTTAATGTTTTCCGATAATGCCGTGAAATACGCTTTTGTTTCATTCTCACAAAATGTGGCAACATCCTTAGAAAAGCCTGATAAAAAGAGCTGTGTAAGATTATCAATTTCATCTTCATACGCTTTTTTAACGTTTATGCTGTAGGTTTTTTCCTCGCCGAATACAGGACCGAGATAATTATTGAGCTCGCTTAAAGAATTTTCATCATATTTTACGAACGTATTAAAATATAAGCTAAATACTTTTTCGGGTTTTAAGGTTGTTTGAGCCTTCAGGTTTTGTACACAAAATAGTAATGTTAAAAACAAAAAAATGGCTAGTTTTTTCATAGTTTATTGTCAAATTTCTTTAATATTTAAAGTTTATAAACAAAAAAAGACTCTTGATATTGCTTCAAGAGTCTTTTTTAATTTATTTTTTAGTAATTATCTTCTTCGCCTTTCATTTTCTCAGCGTTTTCTGCCATGATTACGGCATCGATCATTTCAGAAATATCGCCATTCATGTAAGCATCAAGATTGTACATAGATTTGTTGATTCTGTGGTCTGTAACTCTTCCCTGAGGATAGTTGTACGTTTTGATTTTTGCAGAACGGTCACCGGTGGAAACCATTGTTTTTCTTTGCGCTGCGATATCTCCCTGAACTTCCTGTAATTTAATATCATACAATTTCGCACGAAGCATTTCCATGGCAAGCTCACGGTTGGCCAACTGAGAACGGGCCTGCTGACATACTACCACCAATCCTGAAGGTTTGTGGGTCAGCTGAACCTTGGTTTCAACCTTGTTTACATTCTGACCTCCGGCACCTCCTGAACGTGAAGTCTGCATTTCGATATCCGCAGGATTGATTTCTACATCAACCTCTTCTGCTTCCGGTAAAACAGCAACTGTAATTGCCGATGTATGAACCCTGCCCTGAGATTCGGTTTCAGGAACACGCTGTACACGGTGAACTCCGGATTCGAACTTCATGATCCCGTAAACGCCGTCTCCTTCTACTTTCATAATCAATTCTTTATAGCCTTTTGAAGCTTCATTAGAATCTGTTATTTCATGTTTCCAGCCTTTTGTTTTAAAATACATGGAATACATTCTGTAAATATCTTCCACAAAAATTGCCGCCTCATCGCCTCCTGTTCCTGCGCGTAATTCCACAATAATATTCTTATCGTCTGCAAGATCTTTAGGAATTAATAAAACCTTCAATTCTTCTTCCAGCCCCGGGATTTTTGCCTGAGCTTCCATCTTTTCTTCCTTAGCCATATCAACCAGGTCCCTGTCTGAGCCGTCTGCAATGATTTCCTCAGATTCTGCAATATTATCTAATGCGTTTTTATACTGATCGTAAACTTTTACAATTTTCCCTAAATCGCTGTATTCTTTGTTTAATGAAGAATATTTTTTCTGATCTGAAATAATATCGGGCTGTATAATAAGGTCTGCAACCTCATTATATCTTTGTTTTATAGCTTCAAGCTTTGGAATTAATGACTTAGACATTGTAGAAATTTTGTGGCTGCAAAGATAAGAAATAAATATTTCAATACTCAATAGTCTTTAATTAAACTATAACTATTTGATCTCTATTCTTTTGTCTTGAAACAAAATAACCAAAGTTCAAGACTGGAAACTTCCGCTAAAAATAAATTCTGTTCCCTAAAAATTCTAAAACTTGCACGAATTCAATAATTTTTCTTTGTTCTTCTACTTCTCTTTAGCCAATTTCTTATCAATCAAATACAAAACAATTCCCAATGCAACAATTGCCAATCCTATAAGGCTTTCTTTCGGATTATTCACAAAGGTAAAATACAGGATATAAACACTGAAAATCAGGAAAACAGAAGGAAAAATGTAAAATAAATTGGATTTGAATATTGTCCTTTTCTCTTTTTTAAGAAAAAATGCCGTAGAAATCGCCAGACTCGCAAATAATTGAAGAATAAACGATGTATAAACGAAAATTTCCTTAAAACTTCCCGTTAAAATAATCAAAGTGGCAATAACAGCATGGGCAAAAATGGCACGGACAGGAATTCCTTTTCCATTATTAATTGATAAAAATTTCCATAAATGGTTTTCTTTTGCAAAAGCCTGTGTCAATCTTGATCCCACCCATAAATATCCACTGATTGTGGCTACCAGCTGCAAGGCAATGAAGACATTTACAATTTTCCCGAAAGAAATTCCCAGCATATTATTAGCAGCCTCACCCATGACATCTTCTTTTCCTGCCAGCTGATGAAGCGGCGCATGTTTCAGCATAATAAAATTGACTAAAATATAACAAATCGTCACAAAAACAGTTCCGACAATAAGTGCTTTCGGAAGACTTTTCTTAACATCTTTAATTTCGCCTGCAATATAGGAAGCCGAATTCCAGCCTGTGTAGGAATACGTTACAAACACCAAAGACGTTGCAAAAGCGGGAAGCATAATTTCGTTTTTCCAGCTGTTGCTGAAATGCAGGCTGTTTCCGACTTCTTTAGGCTCGGAAAGCATTACGCCTAAAATAATCAGGACAATAATGAAAGCTATCTTAATGATTGTGAAAAAATTATGAAACCGGCTCGAGCCTTTTAAGCTGAAAGACAAAGATATTGCGACCAGAAAAATAATAACCACTGAAAAAGGTGTTCCGAAAGAAAAATCAAAAACCGAAAGATATTTCGACATTGCCAAAGCCGCCAAAGCTACAGGAGAAGAAAATCCGATGATCAGCGAAATCCAGCTTACCAAATATCCCAACACCGGATGATAAGTTTCTTTAAGATAAATAAAATCGCCGCCGTTTCCTTTGAAATACGTTCCTAATTCGGCATAACAAAACGCTCCGAACAACGCTAAAATCCCGCCGATAAACCATAACAGAAATATGCTGTAGGTATTCGTAATATCAACCAACTGGAAACCCAACGTCGTGAAGATCCCCGTTCCGATCATATTCGAAACAACAATGGCAACTGCTGTTTTCCAGCCGATCTGATGTGTAGAAGTACTCATTTAAAGTGTTAGGTTTAAAATTATTTATTAAAAATTAAAATTAAGCCTTCCGAAGAAATAGCTTCCCAAAGTCCCCATCTGGACAGGCGCGTATTTGAAAACTCCGTAATAAGAATTTTCGTAAATCTGCAGATCCGGGAAAACATCCAATAAATTATTGGCTCCAATTGTAAGGTTGACATTTTTCGTCAGATCATAGCCAATGCTGACATCTGTCACAATTTTAGGCGAAAATTCCTGAACGCCGCCGAAAGGATAACCGTCTCTGATTACTTTTCCGAAATAGGTATTTCTTACGAGAAAATTAAATTTGCTGATGCTGTAATTTAAACCTAAAGTTGCTTTCGTCTTTGGAGACAATGTTTCAATGATGTTGATCTGATCCGGGCCGAAAAATTCGTTTTGAGGAGTTCCTAAGTTTTGAGGAAAATGGAAATCCGTGATCTTGGTTTCGGTATAATTTCCAGCAAGGCTTGCATTAAGATTTCCTCCACCCACTTTCCAGTCGTAAGAAATTACTAAGTCAACACCTTTCGTTTCCGTATCAATGGCATTGGCAAAAAACCGCCCGCTTTCTACGCCATATTGAGCAAGAACCGGACTTGTGATGTTGCTTGTAATAACGATTCTGTCCTTCACTTTAATTAAATATCCATCCAGCGTAATGAGAAGTCCTTTTGTGGGTTTTAAGGTAAATCCCAGACTTCCGTTGACTGAAGTCTCCTGCTTTAATTTATCAAATCCAAGCGCTTTTGCGGCTTCGCTATCATTTCTGAAAATACCTTTTGTTACAATTCCGTCGCCTGTTGTAGAAATATCGGCATAAGAATTATTAAAATACTGCTGTTGCAGAGAAGGCGCTCTGAAACCAGTTCCCACAGCTCCACGAATGGCATAATTTTTTATAAACTCATAACGAACAGCCAGTTTTCCGTTTAAAGTGCTTCCAAAATCTGAATAATTCTCAAATCTTGCCGCCGCGTCGATATTTAATTTTTTATCTAAATCATAAGAAACATCTGCATAAACTGCGGTTGAATTTCTCGATTTTTTTAAAGCGTTTGCCGGTGAAAAACCCATGAAAGATTGCGCTCCACCCGCTCCGATAACATCTGTAGAAGGTGTAGAACCGGTCACCATATTTCCGAAAATATCATATTGAGCATAGGAATTTTCATCACCTTTTTTAATTTCATATTGTTCAAACCTGAATTCTCCTCCAAAAGCTATATTAAACTGATTGATCTTTTTTGAGACATCAAGATTAATGGTATTCTGAAGAAAATTGTGCGCTCCGGCGTAGAAATTTGTCGGTGAATTAGCTCCTAACGAAGCATTGTTGGTATTGCTCACCTCATAATTAAAAGTATTGCTTCCGAACGTATTGCTTAGATCAAAAAACCAGTCATTCACCTCATATTTTGCTCCGACAGCATAAGAAATATCGTAGACTTTTGACCCTAAAGACGGCTGAAAACCATTAGGATAAATCGAAGAAACCACGTTAAAAGTCTCGCTTGGAAGCCTTCTGAATCCAAAGCCCTGGCCTTCTTTTATGCTAAAACCGCCGAAAGAATATAATTTAAAATGATCATTAAAAGGATATTCTGCGTTGAAAAATAATTGCCCCTGCTTGATCTGCGCATCCCCGATCTGGAAATTAAAATCATTGCGACTTAACCCTCTTTCCCGAATAACAGCATCATCGGCAGCTCTTGCAGCTACAGGATCATCTGCAAAGGCATAGGCAAAATTATTTCCAAAAATATCCAGATCATGATTCTGCGTTCGTGTTGTTTTTCCTCTTTGGCTTACTTGTAATGACAAATTGATGTAACTTTTATCTTTTCCTAAAGAAGCTCCGTAATTTACTCCGCCCTGATAGGTTTCGCCGTCATTTCTACCCGATATTCCGTAGTTTAAACTTGCCGAAGCTCCTGTATTTTTTTTAAGAATAATATTGATAACTCCTGCAATGGCATCAGATCCGTATTGCGCGGCGGCTCCGTCTCTCAGAACTTCAATTCTGTCGATTGCAATTACAGGAATCGTGCTTAAATCTGTGCCTACAGAACCATTTCCGACTGTATTTTGATAATTAACCAGAGATGTCGTATGTCTTCTTTTTCCATTGACGAGCACCAAAACCTGATCCGGGCCCATTCCTCTCAACGTCATCGGATCGATGTGCTCCGTTCCGTCAGCGGCCGATTGTCTCACCGCATTAAAAGAAGGAATTACATAATTTAAAAGATCCTGAACGGTAGTTTGAGGCGCCGATTTCTGAATTTTTTCGATATTAATTATATCTACAGGAACAGGAGTTTCCAGCTTTGTTCTTTTGTTGTTTCGGTTACCGACGATAACCACGTCTTCGATTTGTTGTTCTTTTTCCTGAGCTGATACGAAAACCGCTCCAAGCAATACTATAGATATGCTTAGTTTTTTCATCTTTTGTTTTTTGCAAAATTAATAATATACTTGAACGGACAAAAATCCGCCAACAAAGATTGTCAAGAAAATGGAATAGTATAAGAATATTGACATCACTTATCTGCCCCAACCGGGCTGGAATTAGCACCTTTACCCATTGAAAAAGGTCGGTTGCTAAGGTTTCACAGGGCCAAATCCCTCCACCTTTCTTGATAAATCTACTGCAAAAGTAGACTATTGTTTTTAATTGACAAAAATTGGGAATGTTGAAATTGGGAATTGTCAATGGTGAAAGGTGAATTTTTGACTGTATTAAAAGAGAGATAATTTTCATTATCTCTCTTTGTTTAAAATATATTTAATTGATAACTGTCATTCTGACGAAAGAAGAATCTATTGATTAAAGATACTTCACTCCATTCCTAATGACAAACTTGCAATTTTGTCTTTATCTTATTTAATAATCATTTTCTGAATTGCAATTCCGTTATCGGCTTTTAGATGAACTAAATATGCTCCGGCTGGATAAACCGCTTTCAGTTCGTATGTTCCGTTTTCATTTTTTAGCTTAAATGAATCCATTTTTTTACCGCTCATATCGTAGATAAAAATTTCTCCGTTTTTGGCTTTATGGTAAATTAATTTCGCTAAACCGTTCTTCACAGGATTGTCTGCAATTTGTAGAGAAAGTTTATTTTCTGCATTTACATCAATTGTTGACAAACTTCCTGTATAATTCCCGAAAATCCTGAATTCTCCGGGCTGAAGAGTAATCGGCGCCGTCGTTGATGTAATATTTGAGATGGTATTATCCATCAGATCCTGCCATTGCCCGGTGTAAGGGAAATATGGAACAACATCTTTAACCGTAGTGTCATAATTTGCCAAAACAACCACATTTTTCACTCCATTTGTAAGTGTATTATCATAAACGTAAATCCTTGTAATTAAACCATTTGGGTCATTGGTAAGATTATTTGATTCTACCGTGTATGTTTTAGACCTAAAAACCGGATTTGCATTTCTGATATTGATAATTTTTGCCCAGGTATCGTAAACTGCTTTTCTGTTGGTGTTTGTATCGTAGCCTAAAGTGAACGCAACCGGCTTTTCATCTGTTCTGCAACCTGTATTGATAGATCCGTCTGCACATCTGTTGATGCTGAATTCATATCCTAATTCACCAAATTGCCAGATCATTTTCGGACCGGGAATGGTGAAGAATGTGGCACCAAAAGTTTTCATTCTGTCAAGAGCCGTGTTCAGGTTTTTTACGCTGTAAGAGCCATTTATAGCGCCATATTCAAGGTTTTTAAACATTAATCTTTCTTCATCATGACTTTCTCCGTACCCGACAGCAGACATATTGGTGAAACCATGAAGGGCGTGATTCATCCTGTCGTAACTGCTGTTTTCCTTGTAGCCCATTGTATTTTGGTTGTAAGGATCGGTCTGCTTATTCCAAAGCATAACACCTTTTCCTTCTGCAATCCTGTAATTTGCCCATTGCTGCTCTTCCTGATCCGTGCCCAAATGCTCAAAAATCATGTACGAATTCGGATCAATCGCCCATTGTCTGTCTGCGTAATACTTCATGATGTCAACTCTATCCTGCTGATAAGCGTTTGTGCAGTTTTCATCGTTCTCGGAGCAGCTTTGAGTGAATCCTTTTGTCAAATCCCAACGGAATCCGTCAATATGATATTCTGTCAGCCATTGCTGAAGACATCTTTCAACGTAATATTTAGTTGAAGAACTTGTATGGTTAAAATCATTGAAAACATTATAAGAATGTTTAGGAACCGTATTAAAATATGGATTGTTTGCTGCAACATTTCCATAGCCGTCTCCATCAGGATCAACATTCCAAAGTCTTACTAACGGAGAACGCCCTGTTGCGTGATTAAATGCAATATCCAAAATAACAGCAATCCCGTTCTGATGGCATAAATCAACAAATTCTTTGAATTTTTCCGGCGTTCCGTACGCTTTATCCAACGCATAATGAAAAGATGTGTTGTAGCCCCATGAAAGATTTCCTTCAAATTCCATGATCGGAAGAAGCTCAATCGCATTGATATTTAAACTTTTTAAATAAGAAATTTTATTAATTAACGACTGCCAGTTTTTCTCCTGTGTAAAATCTCTCAACAATAATTCATAGACCACTAAATTATCTTTTGCAGGTCTTTGAAAACTTGTATTCTGCCAGCTGTAAGGCGTTTGTCCTGTTTTAAACATAGAAACCTCAAAGCCCTGTCCTGCAGGAAATGCCGGCAGTCCGGGATAGGTAGAAGCAGAGATATATTGGTCATCATAAGAAGATAAAATCTGCGGCGAATAAGGATCTGCAACCTTCCTCAAATCGTTGGTTCTATACTGGAAAGTGTATAATTGCTGAGGTGTTAAACCACTCAATTCGATCCAGTAAAGATCAGGATTTGTGGTGTCTCTTTTCATTAAATAAGCATCATCAACCGTCCAGTTGTTGAAGCTTCCGATTACATGAACGAAATCTTTAGTCGGAGCATACAAAGCGAGCCCGACTTTTGTGTTATCTGTCGGATTATAGTTGATTCCCTGCTTTATCCAATTTGGGATAGCTTCAGAAATAACCGTTCTGGGAATCTGTAGAATGAAAGCTGCATTTTTAGAATTTGAGCTGGCATCTGTTGCAATTAATTCCATATTGGCATCTGCTGTTACGGTGTAATTGTACGCGTAAGAAGTTGATGGTGTTGAAGTAGAATTTACAACTGTTCCGTTTGCTTTCAACTGGAAAGTAGCGTTGACGTTTGTGGTCGCCGTAACGTTAATTGAATTTCCCGCAGAAACCGATGTCAAGCTGTTCGCGGCAGGATTTGTAAGGCTTAAATTTAAGACTCCGACATTGACAAAAATATCGGGCGAGGTCTGATGAGCCCCTGTTTTATCTTTTAACAAAAATCCAAACCTTCCGATTCCGGTTCTCCCATAAAAAGCTGTAGGTGTAAAAGTTAAGGAATACGTATCTGTTCCCGGGTTGTAATTTAGCCGGTTGGCTTCACTAGAATTTCCCCAGGTTCCGTTGGTGGGGCAATCCTGGCTGTTATTATAATTCGTATCCAAAGACCACGTCCAGATATAAACGGCATTGTTGGCAACTCCCCAGGCGGTTTCATCAATCTGATTTCCAGGTACGGTTAACGTAATTTGATCCGTCTCATTAAACGGATTTGGCGTAATGGTATAGCTTATCTGCCCAAATATAAGAGCCATGACAAACACCAAAACACCGGAATAAAATTTCTTCATAAAGATTTGTTTTTTTATTAATACTCAACGAAATTAATTTATTTTTTCATTATTTATAAGTTTTTGACTTAAAAATTAGAGTTTAACGCAATTATATACTATGCGAAAAACAATAATTTTTCACCTCTGAATATGTCTGATTCACCATTTAATTTGTCTGTTTAAAGAACCTTCTGATTGTTGAGCATGATTAGCATTTTTACCTTTGGAGCATCAATTTAAAACAACCATTAAATCTAATTAATATGTTCAAAAAATTAATTCCTCAACAGCCTTATTTTATTAAAAAATATATTGTAAATGCTATGCTTTTGTTCGTTTCAAGCTTCGGATTGATGAAAGCCCAACAAACGGAAAGCTCATTAGGAACTTTAAAGCAAATCGATGCCGGAGTTTTGAATGTAGGATATACAGAAGCCGGACCAGCCAACGGAACTCCTGTAATTTTACTTCATGGATGGCCTTATGATATTCACAGTTATGAAGAAGTTGTTCCGCAACTGACCGCAAAAGGTTACAGAGTAATCACGCCTTATTTGAGAGGTTTCGGCACAACGCGCTTTCTTTCTGAAAAAACAATGAGAAATGGTCAGCAGGCAGCAGTCGCCAGTGATATTATCGCTTTGATGGATGCATTAAAAATTGATAAAGCAATCATTGGAGGGTTTGACTGGGGCGCAAGAACGGCAGATGTGATGGCTGCGCTTTGGCCTGAACGTGTAAAAGGTCTTGTTTCTGTGAGCGGATATTTGATTACCAATCTTGAAGCGAATAAAAAACCCTTACCTCCGACTGCTGAATTGGGATGGTGGTATCAATATTATTTTTCTACCGACCGTGGTGTGAAGGGTTATGCGGACAATACGTATGATTTCAATAAATTAATCTGGAAAACCGCTTCCCCTCTATGGAATTTTGATACGGAAACGTACAATCGTACCGCGGAATCATTTAAAAATCCGGATCACGTTGCAATTGTTATTCATAATTACCGCTGGAGATTGTCTCTTGCAAAAGGCGAATCACAATACGATCAATTAGAAAAAATCCTTTCTACAAGACCGAAAATTACTGTTCCTACGATTACGATCAGCAGTGATTTTGACGGGGCAGCCATTGACGGAAAGGCTTATATCAATCAATTTACAGGAAAATATTCACATACAATTTTAAAAGGAATCGGTCACAACGTTCCTCAGGAGGATCCGAAATCATTTGCTGATGCGATTATCGAAGTTGATTCGTTTTCAAAATAATTTTAACCGAAAAATGTCTAATTAAAACTCAATTTTGTCTGTCTGGAGTATTTTATTATTTCACAAGATCTTCAACAAGACTAATTTTAATCTATAATTTTAAAAATACACTAATAATTTAAATTTTTAACAATGGAAAACAATACCATCCCACAACCGGAAAAAGTATTATACACAGGAAAAACGCACACAACAGGAGGTCGTGACGGCGCATCAAAAAGCTCAGACGGCAATCTTGACATTAAACTTTCAACTCCAGGCGGAACACAACCGGGAACAAATCCTGAACAGCTTTTCGCAGCAGGATGGTCAGCTTGCTTTATCGGAGCGTTGGGAATTGCAGCAAGAAACTCAAAAATTAAGCTTCCTGCAGAAACAGCCGTTGACGCTGAAGTAGACTTATGTATGACCGATGATGCTTATTTTTTACAGGCACGTCTCCATGTAAGTCTTCCGGGAATTGATCGCGAAACCGCAAAAAAATTAGCCGATGAAGCGCATCAAACTTGCCCTTATTCTAAAGCAACAAGAGGAAATATTAAGGTAACAATTGCTATTATCTAATTGATTTTTTCAGATATTAATTATATTTTCTAATAAAAACCCGCTTTGTATGATGTACTTAGCGGGTTTTTGCCAAATAAGCTCTCCAGAGAAAACCCCTGTAAAAAATCAAATGGGTATGGTTTTTTAGTTTTTGATTATTTTTTTAAATATGATCTGTCCGTTCTTTAATTTTAATTCCACGATATAAATTCCGTTTGGAAATCCCTGCATATTAATTTGATTATCAGAGAACCGAACATTTATTTTTTGTCCCACGACATTCGTAATATTTACATTTTCAATCGCTGAATCTGCTTTTATCATAAGAATTCCGTTGGTAGGATTTGGATAAACTCCTGCGACATTTAATCTTATCTCATTTGTGCTTAATGCTGTTGCATCTTTAACACATCTTACAGACTCACCCTGTCCTCTTGGAGCTCCTGATGACGGATTGGCAATCGTAGTTCCTACATACAGATATTTTCCGCCCGAAGAAGAAGTGTCAGAGCTCCAGTAATATCCTCTCTGACCAACAAATGTGAAACCGCCTGTTGTATTGCTTCTGTATCCTGCTGCCGGTAATTTCAGATAACTTTCGAACGCCGTTGCCGGATTATTGATTCCTTCTGCATTCACCAAAGTCGTCCAATCTGCCTGAGACGGCATTTTCCAGCCTTGTCCGATTGTTTTACACGGATCTGCACCGATTGCTGATGTTACAGACGCTGCATTACTGGCATTCCAGGCATCACTTGTAGCATTGGCTGCCCACCAGGACGCAGCGCCTGAACCAATAATAAACGTGTCAATTCCCGTTAAACCATCTGGAGCATTCGTTGATGGCGCTGCTGATGTCGCAGAATTTCTCAGCTGGTGACCGTCATCCCATCTCCCCCACTGGAAAAGATCTCCGTAAGAATCTGCATCGTCAAGAGTGGCTGCCACTTTTGTACTTCCTAAATTTTGTTGAAGCCAGACTTTTCCGTCTGCACCTCTCACTGTCGTATAAGAAACTGCTTGACCTTTATAGATAAATGTCACACAACCCAAATCTCCTGTATTAGTTCCCGGATCTGTATTGTTGCACGTTTGCTGGGCATTTATTTGAGTATTTGCCATCACAAATATCACAGCTCCCGTCACAATTTTTCTCATCCCTAAATGTAAATTTCTGAACATAACAAATATTATTTTTATTTATTCTAAATTATATTTAATTTTGCGCAAAATTACCTTACATTATTTATCTCAAGTTATCATTCCCGAACTTTTTGTTATCTGATGTCTGGCTTTTATTTCAATTGTACCATTGTCGTAAACCGTATTGCATGAAAGAGCAAACTAAAAAAGGATTATTATTCCAATCTGAAGATTTTCAGATCGTAATGCATGAAGACTCAGATCCGGAAAAATTCTTAAAATCAGTTTTTATTGAAGAAAAATCAAGCTTTACTCTTTTATGTATGCTAAGTCAAGATATACACCTAGAAATTCAGAATCGCAAAACGCATTTTTTATTTAAGAGAAATCAATATATTCTTCATTATTCACCGGAAGAAACTCAAACAGAGCTCTGGACAGAGAATCAGGAAATATTGAAATATATTCGAATTCAAATCAGTTATCAATACATTTTTAATTTAATCAATCCTGAATCCAGCAACGAAAGCGCGGAAATTTTTGAGAAAATGATTAAAAATTATTTCATTTTCCTTCATCAGGAAACTCCACCGCATCTGACTGTCGAAATGCATCTTATTTTGAGGGAAATTCTAAGTTATTCAAAAAAAGGCATGCTACAGAAATTATTTGTTGAAGCCAAAATCATTAAGCTTTTAATTTTGATATTCGAACAGTTTAATGAAAAGAATATTTCAGAGAAAACCCCAAAAATAGCTTTTATCATTAAAAAATTTGTCGATGAAAATTATCACAAAAATATTAAAGTTGAGGAAATTGGAAAATTAATTGGCATTAATCAAAATAAAATCAGAAAAGAATTTAAATCTCAATATCATATCACCGTCACCGACTATATTTCGGAACTTCGGATGCTCAAAGCTAAAAAATTAATCATCGACAAAGAAATTATGATCAAAGAAATCGCTTTCGAATGCGGCTACGAATATGTTCAGAACTTTACACGGGCTTTCAGGAAAAAATTCGGACTGTCTCCGGAAAAGTTGAGAAACGGGTAAAACAAAAAACCACCTAATAAATTAAGTGGCTTATATATGTTGTTTTGCTTTGATATTGCTTTCCCAGAATTAAGGTGAGAAAACAATGACAATCAATTAATGATGTCCGTGACTATCGTGATCGTGTAAGAAAGGCCCGTTACCTTTAGGATTGCTGAAAATCACTTCCACACCCTTCTGCTCATTTACCTGCTTTCTTCTAATATCCTCAGGATCAAAAGGTTTTACTTTTCCGAAGTATTCTTTCAGGCCTTCAGTTAACCACAAAGGGATAACAAATCCGAAGAACATAAAAATACACCAGAATCCTACTAAGAACATTGTAATGAAGAAACATGTCCAAAGGAACTGATAAAACGGCCAAAATGCTGATAAAATCGTTATCATTTTTTCTTAAAGATTTTAGGCAAAAATAGAACATTTTTCTTTTTTACACAAAAGATAGAAGCTCTATTTTGCAATTTATTTTGATTTTAAACTAATTGGTGGAGAATTTCGATATTGGATGTCTTAATTCTTTTAAATTATTAATGGGCAAGATTGGCGAAAAAGTCATTTCCTTTATCATCTGTAATGATGAATGCCGGAAAATCTTTCACTTCAATTTTTCTTACCGCTTCCATGCCTAATTCCGGGAAATCTACTACCTCAACCGACAAAATATTATCTTTTGCAAGAATTGCAGCAGGTCCACCGATTGAACCAATGTAAAATCCTCCATATTTATGGCAGGCGTTGGTAACATCAGCTGTTCTGTTTCCTTTTGCCAGCATTACCATGCTTCCGCCGTGACTTTGGAATTCGTCTACATAAACGTCCATTCTTCCGGCAGTCGTTGGTCCGAAACTTCCCGAAGCCATTCCTTCCGGAGTTTTTGCAGGTCCCGCGTAATAAATCGGGTGATTTTTGAAATATTCAGGCATTGGTTGTCCGCTGTCTAACAATTCTTTGATTTTTGCATGGGCAATATCTCTGGCAACAATCAGCGTTCCGTTTAATTTTAATCTTGTTTTGATAGGATATTTTGAAAGTTCAGCTAAAATTTCAGGCATTGGCTTATTCAGATCAATTTCAACAGCCTCTTCCAAATGTGGAGGCGTTGCAGGCAAAAATCTTTTGGGATCTTGTTCCAGCTGCTCCAGGAAAATACCTTCTTTGGTAATTTTACCTTTAATATTTCTGTCTGCCGAACAGGAAACTCCCATTCCAACCGGGCAAGAAGCTGCGTGACGGGGAAGCCTGATCACTCGAACGTCATGAGTTAAATATTTTCCTCCAAACTGCGCCCCGATCGCACTTTCCTGACAGATTTTCTGAACTTTTGCTTCCCATTCCAGATCTCTGAAAGCTTGACCCGCCTCATTTCCTTCTGTCGGAAGATTGTCGTAGTATTTTGCGGAAGCTTTTTTCACAGCCGCTAAATTTGCTTCAGCCGAAGTTCCTCCAATCACCAAAGCTAAGTGATAAGGCGGGCAAGCCGCTGTTCCCAAATCTGAAATTCTCTCTTTTACAAATGCTTCAAGAGATTTTTCGTTTAATAAAGATTTTGTTTTTTGATAAAGAAACGTTTTGTTGGCAGAACCACCACCTTTCGTTAAAAACAAAAATTCGTAGTAATCTCCTTTTTTGGCATAAATATCAATCTGCGCCGGAAGATTTGAACCCGAGTTTTTCTCATCAAACATCGTTAATGGCACCACCTGAGAATATCTTAAGTTTCTTTTTTGGTAGGTATTGTAGATTCCTTTGCTTAAATACTCACCGTCATCAACGCCTGTGTACACATTCTCACCTTTTTTGCCCATCACAATGGCCGTTCCTGTATCCTGGCAAGATGGTAAAGCGCCTTCTACGGCAACCGCAGCATTTTGCAGCAAGTTATAGGCAACAAATCTGTCATTATCTGTAGCTTCAGGATCATCGATAATTCTTCTCAAACTTTCTAAATGTGAAGAACGAAGCATAAAAGAAACATCTGCCATCGCTTCTTCAGCCAACAGCTCAAGACCTTTAGGATCGATGGTTAAAATTTCTCTTTCTCCTAATTTTTCAACTTTTACATAGTCTGAAGTCAACTTTTTATATACCGTATCGTCCTTTTGAATCGGGTACGGATCCTGATATCTAAATTCCATTTCAATTTTTTATGGTGCAAAAATAAAACATCGCGAAAAAAGCATGAGCAAAATCAGTCACTTAGATTGATATTTATAATGATTATAAATTGCGGGATTCTGAGTTTATGATTAATTTTATAAATTGAGGTTAAGGTTAAGATTTAGGCTGAGATTCACCTTAAACTTAACCTTAGCTTTAACTTTTTAACAAAATAAATATTTCAATCACAATGAATTACAGAATAGAAAAAGACACCATGGGTGAGGTACAAGTACCTGCTGATAAGTTTTGGGGTGCGCAAACTGAACGTTCAAGAAATAATTTCAAAATTGGTCCTGAAGGCTCTATGCCACACGAAATTATCGAAGCTTTTGCATATTTAAAAAAAGCGGCGGCCTTTACAAACACAGATTTGGGCGTTCTTCCAGCTGAAAAAAGAGATATGATCGCTAAAGTTTGCGATGAAATTTTAGAAGGAAAACTAAACGATCAATTTCCTTTGGTGATCTGGCAGACAGGTTCAGGAACACAATCGAATATGAATGTGAATGAAGTTATTTCTAACAGAGCCCACGTCAACAACGGCGGAAATCTTGGTGATAAATCTGAAATTCATGCGAATGATGATGTAAATAAATCACAATCTTCAAATGACACCTATCCGACAGCAATGCATATTGCAGCGTATAAAAAAGTGGTTGAAGCAACGATCCCTGCTGTTGAAAAATTAAGAGATACTTTAAAAGAAAAATCAGAAGCATTTAAAGATATTGTTAAAATCGGGAGAACGCATTTGATGGATGCCACTCCATTGACGTTAGGACAGGAATTTTCAGGATATGTTGCCCAGTTGAATTACGGAATTAAAGCATTAAAAAACACATTGCCACATCTTTCCGAGCTTGCTTTGGGAGGAACCGCTGTTGGAACTGGTTTAAATACACCTCAAGGTTACGACGTAAAAGTGGCTGAATATATCGCAAAATTTACAAATCTTCCTTTTGTAACGGCAGAAAATAAATTTGAAGCATTGGCAGCTCACGATGCAATCGTAGAATCTCACGGAGCTTTAAAACAATTGGCTGTTTCTTTATTTAAAATAGCTCAGGATATCAGATTATTGGCTTCTGGCCCACGTTCAGGAATTGGCGAAATTCACATCCCGGAAAATGAGCCGGGTTCTTCCATTATGCCGGGAAAAGTAAATCCTACGCAAAATGAAGCGATGACCATGGTTTGTGCACAGGTTTTAGGAAATGATACAACAATTTCTTTCGCAGGAACTCAGGGAAATTATGAGCTGAATGTTTTCAAACCTGTGATGGCTTACAATTTCTTACAGTCTGCACAGTTAATTGCTGACGCATGTATCTCATTCAACGATCATTGTGCTGTTGGAATCGAACCGAATAATGAAAGAATTAAAGAATTGGTTGATAAATCTCTGATGTTGGTAACAGCTTTGAATACACATATTGGTTATGAAAATGCAGCAAAAATTGCAAAAACAGCCCACAAAAACGGTACAACGCTGAAAGAAGAAGCCGTCAATCTTGGTTTTTTAACAGCTGAACAGTTCGACGAATGGGTAAAACCTGAAGATATGGTGGGAAGCTTAAAATAAAATTAGATTTAGATAGTAAATAAAGAAACTCCGGGATTCATTTCTGGAGTTTTTTCGTTTTACAAAAAAACACTGGAATACATATTTTTAGAAAAATACATTTTTCAGTTTAAATTTTTCATATATTAGTGATATAAATTAAAACTAATCCAAAATCAAATTATTATGAAAAATCTTAAGAAATTAAACAGACAAAATTTAAAAGAAGTTTTAGGCGGCCACACCTGCCCGGGAACTTTGATTCATGTTGAATGGAACGGCTATCATGCGTGCTGCTTACAAATGCCTCCGGGAGGAAATCCCTGCAACGGAACCATGTGCCTGATTCCTGTTGATATGTGTGATAACGGAAATCCACTTTAGTGTTTTAATGTAGATATTTGATAAAAAGAAGGTCGGAAAACAATTTTCCGACCTTTTATATTTTTGTTTTGATTTTAAACTTATCCGGAAAATTCATCCAACATATTTCTTGTCGGAACAAAGAAAAGAGAGCCCGTAACTGCCGTGCTGAAATCTAAAATTCTGTCGTAATTCCCAACAGGATTTCCGATAAACATATTGGTCAGCATTTTTCTCACCGTTGAAAATGTACTCGCATAGGCTATAAAATACGTTCCGAACTCATTCGTTGAGGGATTTCCGAACGGCATATTGTCTCTCACAATTTTTAATTCTTCTCCGTTTTCGCCTTCAATATTTGCCAATGCAATATGAGAATTTGAAGGTTTCACATCATCTGACATCTCAATATCATTTTCTTTCGATCTTCCGATCACTTTTTCCTGCTCATCCGTGGAAAGCCCTTTCCAGGCATCCATATTGTGAAGATATTTTTGAACAAAAAGATAGCTTCCGCCTTTATAATTTAAGTCTTCATCCCCAATTTTCGCAAAATAATCGCGATCATCACCATGCGGATTTTCAGTTCCGTCAACAAAGCCGAGAATCGAGCGCGCATCCCAATATTTAAAGCCATGAACCTCCAAAATACTTTCAGCAAAAGGACTTAATAATTTAGAAATTTCAATCGCCATATCAAAAATCACGCTTTTATTATCCGCCCGCAAATGAAAATGCAGATCTCCGGGGGTAGCAACGGCGGTATGTTTTTCCCCTTTAATTTCTTCATAATTCACCAATTCTTTAGGTAACGGCTTCGGAAGTTCCAGCTTTTTCCAGGCTTCATAGCCAATTCCCATCACACAGCTCGCGCGGCTATCCGGAAATCTATTAAAAACAGAATTGTTAAGATTTAAAACCAATGCACACAATTGCTGAAAAATATCCTTAAGCTTCGGATCTTCATTGAGCTTCCAAACCATGAAAATGGTATTGCTGTTTGGATAATCAGTAACATTTTGTGAATCCGCTTTCATGTATTAGTTTAATTTTAATTAAAGTGTTATTTCTTAAGATTAAATTTCAGCAAAAACTATTTTACTTCTTCAACGCTAATCGTCTCGACAGGATTTGAAACCTGATCTGCAAAATATTGCTCAAGATCTCTTAATGTTTCAGGATTTGTCTGAATATCTTTCAC
Organism: Chryseobacterium soldanellicola; assembly: GCF_900100115.1. GTDB lineage: Bacteria > Bacteroidota > Bacteroidia > Flavobacteriales > Weeksellaceae > Chryseobacterium > Chryseobacterium soldanellicola. Next base: position 820,067 of record NZ_FNKL01000002.1, on the reverse strand, counting down.
CAATTGCCCTTTATTTACAACAACAATTCTGTTACAAACTTCCGTTGTATGGGATAAATCGTGGCTTGAAATAAGAAAAGTAACGCCGTCCTGCTTTGATAATTCTTTAATTAAATTTTTAAGTTTAATCTGTGTCGAAGGGTCAAGATTTGCAAAAGGCTCATCCAGAATAATGATTTCAGGATTTCCGATGATGGCCCCGATAATTCCAACTTTCTTTTGATTACCTTTTGATAAATCGCGAACGTATTTTCCGGAATTTAAAATTTCGCCGTTAAAAAGATCATGAAACTGCTTCAAAAACTCATCAACAGAAGCTTTATTCTGCCCTCTCAATTCTCCAATAAAGTAAAAATATTCCTCAGGCGTAAGATATCCGATCAAAAAAGTATCGTCTACGAAGGCTGAAACTTTGCTTTTCCAAGCTTCCGATTCGTTGACTTTTATTCCGTCAATGCTCACAAAACCTGTTGTCGGCTGAATCAAATCCAGCATTAGGCTGAAAAGTGTTGTTTTTCCGGCTCCGTTATTTCCGACAAGCCCAAAGGTTTCTCCGTTTGGAATTTCAAGATTTTCGATGTTCAGAACGGTTGCCGTTCCATAAGTTTTAGATAAATTATTTATAGTAATCATATTAAGCTTTATTTTTGAATGCGTCTAATGTGCTGTATTTCTCTACTTTATAATGTCTTACAATGATGTCGAAGATTTTTTCTCTCAATAAAAATCCTGCGGTTCCCAAAATGGCAATGCTGACAACGCCGGCTGTTATCCCGAAAAAATATTTCATCAAACCGAAAACCGCCATCGGTAAAAGCATCTTTGGAATTAATAATAACAAAGCTTTTAAGTTAAAGCTATTCTTTTGTCCGATTCTTTTTTCTTTAGAATTTAAATCAATCTGAGTCTTATTAAAAGCGCCTGACCAAAGCGTAAACTGAGAATTAACTCCAATATTATACAACCCCGCCGCAAAGAAAGTGATATACAATTCCCATCCGAAATAGGCGTAAAACAAAGCCACGACCATAGAAACGGCAGTTACAATATTAATGAGCCACCATTTTGCTTTCAGATATTGTTTGTAAGGCACATTTAAGGTCATCATTAACGGATAATAGGAGCTGTCAAAAGCCGGAACCCGCTGACCAAAAAGGAATTGAAAGCCTCCCGTTACAAAAAGCCCCATAAACATTGTCATTGTCGGGGTTTTATAAATCGGTGAAGTAAACATTAATAATCCGTAAAAAAGAAACATAAAGCTTCCCAATAAAATACCTTTTGTGACTTTATTCCGTCTCAGCATTTTAATGTCATTGTTGATGAAGGTTCCCGTCACTCCATATTTATTTAAAAAGGCGATATTTTCAGTTTTACCAACCGTTTTCTTAGCCTCAAGACCTTGGTCAAGATAAAATTCTTTACGGATATATGTAAAGCAAAGCCACCAGATCCCCACAAATAAAGCGATTACCAATAACGTTAAATAAGGTTTTAAGAAAAATCCATAAAAGAAAGTCTCTGAATAGGACAAAACAGGAATGATATTATAATAGCCCAGAGCCCCGACCGCAGCAAAAAGAATCGCAAGCGAGAGAGCAACCGTCTCTTTATCGTTGAAAAATATATTGATAAAATTATTAAGGTAAAATAATAATGAAACCCCGATAAACCATGAAAAAGTTTCTACAAAACTATATCCGTTCCATAAAGCAATAATAAAAAACGTGATAAAGAATAAAGAATTTATCCAGCTGAAAACCGTTAAAAAAGTTTTTGTCAGCATATAATTCACCAGCGTATTTTTCCTTATGCTTAAAGTAAGAAACGGCTTAATATTCTGCGTCGGCATTTCCTGCCACAAATATTTGAGCGCGAGATCGAGTACCCAACCGATAATTAAAAATTTTGAGACAACCTTCAAAGGATCGAGATGGATTTCTTCTTTTACATAAAAAAACGCAAAAAACCCTGCGAGAATCAGCATTCCCATGAAATATAATATCCCCAAAAAACGGAGAATCTTCATGGCAAGATTAATCCCGACCGACGAGCCTCGAAAAAAACTTTTGATTTCTAACCTCAGGAACTTTAAAAACATAGTTTATTTTTTTACATTAGTAAATATAAAGCAAAATATGTTACAGATTTTTAATGTAAAATTCCTGTTTAAAGGATTTTTTACATTTTTAGGTTAAAAATTAATTCTTATAGACCCTTCGACTCCGCTCAGGGTGACATCTTTAATACTAACCGTCTGTCAGGTTGAGCTTGTCTAAGCCTTTAAACAAATATCTTTAATTTTCTATTAATTCCTTAGCCTGGGCCAAAGCAGCTTCTGTAATCTTACTTCCGGAAAGCAGCTGTGCAATTTCATTAAGCTTTTCCTCGTCGCTAAGAGGAACGATTGTTGATTGGGTTTTTCCGGAAACGTCCTGTTTTACAACCTTATAATTGTTATTCCCTTTTGCGGCAACCTGTGCCAGGTGAGAAATAACGATCAGCTGCATATCATTTGACATTTCGCGCATAAGATTTCCGATTTCTTCGGCTACTTTTCCTGAAACTCCGGTGTCAATTTCGTCTAAAATAAGCGTTGGCAGCTCATCACTTTCAGCAATGATTTTCTTTACAGCGAGCATTACTCTTGATCTTTCACCTCCTGAAATGGCCGTCTGAATCGGTTTTAAAGGAAAGCCGGAATTCGCCTGGAATAAAAGCTGGATATTTTCTTTCCCGAACTGATTAAATTCCGGGGTCATTTGTAATTCTATATCAACCTTTGCTTTTTCAAGCCCTAATTTTTTAAGCAGATCTTCAGCTTTTTTAACAAAAACAGGAACGCTTTTTTTTCTGTTCTTAGAAAGCTTTTCGGAAAGGGACTGAAGTATTTTTTCTTTCTTAGAAATATTTTCTTCGATTTCAAGAATGTGGGCTTCCAGTTCGGAAGCTCCTTTTTGCTCGCCGGACAGCTGATCACGAATCTCAATTAATTCATTGATACCCGAAACACTGTGTTTAAGAAACAGGGCATTTATTTTATTATTAAGCTCAGAAAGTATGGCTAAATTTTCAGGATTGATCTCAATTTTCTCAGATTCATTTTCCAGCTCGGAAATAATATCTTTTAGTTCCACAAAAGAGACCTCAAGTCTTTGATCAAGCTCAGAAAAGCTGTTTGAAACTTCTGCAATTTTAGATAACTTATTTTTTGCTTCATTAAAGAAAGACAAAATTCCGACTTCTTCCTGATGAAATCTTGATAAAACCTGAGCCAGATTTTCGGAGATCATTTCTGCATTTTCCTGAACGGAAAGTTGGTTTTGCAGGTCGTGATAATCAACATCATCGAGTTTTATTTCTTCCAGCTCATTTAATAAAAATTCTTTATAATCGCTTTCTTTTTTATTTTCTGAAAGCTGAGCCGTGAATTTTTTAAGCTGAATTTTTAAGCTTTGAAAGTCTGAATATTCATTTTGATACTCTTCAATCAGCTTCTTATTTTCGGAAAGGCCGTCGATGATTTTAAACTGATATTCAGAAGTAAAAAGATTGGAAGTTTCAAATTGAGAATGGATGTCAATAAGCTGAGAAGAAAGTTCTTTCAGCACATCCAGTGTTACCGGCACATCATTAATAAACGCTCTTGACTTCCCCGAAGGTGAAATTTCTCTTCTGATAATGGTCTGATGCTCGTAATCGAGATCATTTTCTATGAAGAACTTTTTGAACTGGTTATTTAAATCAAATTCTGTTTCTACAATGCTTTTTTCTTCGGCATTTGAGATTGATTTTGCATCTGCTCTTTCGCCCAAAATAAGTCTGAGAGCACCTAAAATAATAGATTTCCCTGCTCCGGTTTCACCGGTAATAACCTGTAAACCATTGTGAAGCGATACATCTAAGGTATCAATCAGGGCAAAATTTTTAATATATATTCTCGACAGCATGAATAGCAGATTACTTGTTACTGCAAATATAAAACTTTACAGTTCAGAATTCAAGAGAAGATGAAGGATCTTATTTCCACCTGTTCCATTTGGTCTCGGTATTTTTTGGAGAGATTGTCATCATTAATTGCTTTAGATCAGCAATAACGAGACCGCCGTTATTATTGGAATCAAAAATATTAAAGATCTCATCTGCTTTGGTTGTCATAAAAATATCGAAATAATAATTTTGCTGAAAAGAGTTTTCGTACATTTTTAATTGCATCAGGGCATCAAAAATTACTTTTTTCGCGCCTGTCTGATCCTGATTAAATAAATTATCCAGTCCGGCTCTGTGATAGGTATAATAGGTAGAACGCAGCTGTGACATGTTTGGATTGAGGATTTCTCTGATCAGCTGAGAACGGTTTCTTGGTTCGTTTACCTGCTTCCAGCCATCATATGTATTCTGTGATTCGCCGTTTTGGGCAACCAGCTGCGCTTTCTGAAACCACTGGGTTCCTGCCATCGACTGGAAGCTGTCTGCATCATAGCCCAAAATTACATAGACATAAAAGCTGATAACATCAATTAAATTCTTCCCTGAGAACTGTCTTTCATTAAAAATAAGGTTCTCATTTTCAATATATTCAAACCCGAATTTTGTATCCTGAAGATTGAGCAAAGGAGATTCGTAAGTTGAATTATAAACCGGGCGAACCGCCTGCACGACAAGTGTTGCTTTGTATCTATTTCCGTCTTTTTCGGAGATTACGAGGGCAAAATTTGATTTTACTTTTTCAAAATTCTGGAGTTTTTTGCCTGTCCAGCTTGTGTTGTTGATAAAATCACGAAGACTTTTCTCCAACGCTTTAAAAGCCTGCTGGTTACTTCCCTGTATCTGTTGGGCATTAACCTGTACGGTGGCCAGTAATTCCTGGGAAAAACTGATATTATATAAGAAAAGCAGTAAAAATAAGCTTATGATTTTTTTCATTATTATTTTAAGATTGAGAACGGAAATTTATTAAAATTATTTTAAAAGTTGAGACTCCGCGAAATCTAAAATGTCTTTTGCCACATTTTCTTTAGATTTAAGCTCAAATTCTATTGCATCCGTTTTGGTGAATATTTTTATTTTATTGGTATCGTTTTTAAATCCTGCGCCTTTGTCGCGAAGAGAATTTAAAACAATCATATCAAGATTTTTCTTTTGCAGCTTGGCTTTTGCATTTTCTTCTTCATTCTGGGTTTCTAAGGCAAATCCTACTAAAAACTGATGTGTTTTCTTTTCTCCCATTGTTTTCAGAATGTCCGGATTTTTAATCAGTTCAATGATTAAATTATCATCATTTTTTTTGATTTTTTCTAGGGCAACTTCTTTTGGAGCGTAATCTGCAACGGCTGCGCTTGCGATGGCGATATCTACATTTTCGTAAAACTCAAAAACTTTTGCAAGCATTTCTTTTGCTGAAGTAACTCTGTGTATATCAACATTTTTATCATTGATAACCTGAGAACTCGGTCCGGAAATCAAGATCACTTTCGCTCCTCTTTTCACGGCTTCTTCAGCTAAAGAAAATCCCATTTTTCCGGAAGAATGATTTCCTATAAATCGCACAGGATCAATTGCTTCATACGTCGGACCAGCTGTAATTAAAACGGTTTTGCCTTCCAGCGTTTTTTTATTATTTAAATCAAAAAAATCTTCAACAGCTTTGGAAATTGTTTCCGGTTCTGCCATTCTTCCCTGCCCGATTAATCCGCTTGCCAGCTCGCCATTTTCTGCAGGAATAATGATATGACCGAAATCTTCTGCCATTTCAAGATTTTGTTTTGTCGAAGGATGCGCATACATATCCAAATCCATCGCAGGAGCGATAAAAACAGGGCATTTTGCCGACATATAGGTTGCAATAACGAGATTATCACACATTCCGTGGGTCATTTTCGCTAATGTATTTGCCGTGCATGGCGCAACGATAATTGCATCAGCCCATAAACCCAATTCTACATGGCTGTTCCAGGTTCCGTTATCACCATAAAAGTCTGAATAAACAGGCTTTTTAGAAAGTGTGGACAAACTAAGCTTGGTTACAAAATTCTCAGCATCCGGCGTCATAATTACCTGAACTTCCGCACCTTTTTTGATAAAATCTCTTATCAGAAAATGTATTTTGTAAGCTGCAATTCCCCCGGAAACGGCAATGAGAATTTTTTTCCCGGAAATACTCATGTAGTTTTAATTTTAGAACACTAAATTACTTATTTTTTCTCAGAAACACCTAAACAACAAAGGTCATAAAGAAACAATTCCCTTTATGACCTTCATATATAAAAAAAACAAATGAATTATTTTCTCTCTTCTGTTTTTCTGAAATAGATATCTTCGTTTAACCATTCTTCAATAGCGATTGAAGTCGGCTTAGGAAGTTTTTCATAATGTTTTGAGATCTCGATCTGCTCTCTGTTTTCGAAAACTTCTTCTAATGTAGAATTATGAACAGCAAACTCATCAAGCTTATTATGAAGTTCTGTACGAATTTCTGCATTGATCTGCTCTGCTCTCTTTCCCATGATAACAATAGCTTCATAGATTGAGGCTACTTTATCTTCAATCTTATCTTTATCGTAAGTAATAGTATTTACTTCTGCTTTTGTATCTTTTACACTCATTTTGAGAAAATTAATTATTTATTAAGATGGCAAATTTACGAATTATCTTTGGATTTTGAAAGTCGCTGCCGGAGGAGGGGTCTGAAGTGCTGCACTATCCCTCTGGATCTGCATTGCTTTCTTCTCGGCATCTGCCTGATTTTTAATTTGTTCTTCCGTTTTTGATTTTTCAGCAAGCTTTTCTGCCTCTTTTTTCTGTTTTGCAGTTAATGTTGCAATTCTTGCTTCGGTTTGTTTTTTTACCTCTACAAAGTCTTTCTTTTCTTTTTCCAGCTTAGCTCTTAAGTCTAAAGCGGTTTTAGCATTTTCTGTATTCGGCATTTCTTTTTCAACCTGTCTTGTGAATGCCAAGGCGCTTTCTATACGCTCATCCTTAAGATCATAAATTGATTTTGTTGCCAGCTGATAACGGGATTTTAAGATATAATCATAAATTTTCGGACGAAGCTTTGTACTTGGAAAATCTTCCAATACATTTTCTAATGCCGTGTTGGCTGCCTTATAATCACCCATATTGAAATATTGTCTTGCATTTTCGTAAGATTTAAACTCTAACTTATAAGACAATTCCTCAATCAGCGTATTGATGTTTTTAGATCTTTCTGAAGTTGGATAATTATTCAAGAAATCCTGCAGCTCATTAATCGCCAGCTCTGTGCTCGATTGGTCTAAGTTATAATCCATAGAGCCTTCATAGTAGCATAAAGCCGACATATAAGCAGCTTCTTCTTTTCTGTTATCCTGCGGAAAACTTACGGCAAAATTCTTGAACTGGTGTCCTGCCAATTTGAAGTTTTTATCATAATAATTGGCATATGCAGAGTTAAAAACCACATTCGGAGCATCATCTGTACCCGCTACAAGGTTCGGAAGCCTGTCATACAGCGCCAAAGCATTTTTCCACTTCTTTTTAGCAAAATTTTCATTAGCTGTTTTCAAGATGTAGTTTTTGTCTGCACTTTTCATCGCTTTATCCTGCTGACTTGTACAAGCCGAAACTACAGCCACCGCTAAAAGACCTAAAATATATTTTTTCATATAAAATTCAACAGTTCTCGGATTTATACCGATCTATTAATTTGCAAAAATAAAACTTTTTTGTCAATAGATTTCTTTTTATGATTATTTAACGTAATTTTAGTCTGCTGCGTATCCTAAAATTGCAAAAACGCTCATTAAAAGATTCATTCTGACCTTTTTTTCGGCTTCTTTTTCATATGTTTCCTCATTTTTACTCGGAACATACAGCTCGTAAAAGTTTTTATTTCTAATAACAAATAAGGTAGAACCAATAATTGTTGTCAAAACATCCTCCGGTTTTGGTGTAAATGTAAAAACGCCCGAGGCAACTCCTTTTTTGATTACTTCATCCACTTTTTTAACAAATAACTGATAAAAATCCAGCAATTCGTCTTTTAAATTTTCTGTATGACGAAGTTCCTGAGTAACAAAACCGTGGAAATAATTATACTTAAATAATTGAGCAACAATATATTTAATAATTTCTTTCATTTGCATTTCTGGCTTGCCGTCTTTTATGGTATCTGCAAATTCTGAAAAATTTTCTCTGGTTTTTAACACTCTGTACTGGTACAGATAAGACATCATTTTTTCCTTCGAACCAAAATAATAAGAGATCATGGCTACATTGATGTTCGCTTTTGAACAAATATCCCTCACAGACGTTCCTTCGTAGCCTTTTTTGGCGATCAGCTCTTCGGCTATATCTAAAATATGAATTTGTTTTTCAGTAAATTTTTTTCTCATGAAGTGCTGCTTTCAGGTAAAGTTAAGAAATTTTTAACACATTTATAAACGTTCGTTTAAGAATTTTACGTTAATTCTAAATAATTGGTATTTTTGAAAATGGATTTTTTTGATTTTCATCATCATAAGAAAAATATAAAAAACGGCATCTATAATTTGGATTCCGAAGAAATACCTCCTGATTTTCCGTATTCGATTGGTATTCATCCAAAAGATATTGATATTCATTCTATTGAAAATCAATTCAATTGGCTACAATCAAACATTTATGAAAACTGTTTCGCGATTGGAGAATGCGGATTAGATTCTTTTGTTGAAATCAATCAGAAAATTCAGGAAGACGTTTTTTTAAAACAAATAAAATTCGCCAACGAAGTAAAAAAACCAATAATCATTCATTGTGTAAGAAAATTTTATGAAGTTATTTCATTTAAAAAATATGCCGAACAGCCGATGATCATTCATGGTTTTAATAAAAAACAAAGCATTGCGGATGATCTTCTTAAAAATAATTTTTATCTGAGTTTTGGAAAAGCGGTTTTGTATAATTTATCTTTGCAGAATACTTTGAAAATTACCCCTTTAGACAAAATCTTTTTAGAAACTGATAATGATGATTTTAGCATCGAAGAACTATATCAGAAAGTTTCGGAAATAAAGGAAATTTCCTTAGAAAAACTTAACGGACAAATTATAGAAAATTTAGAGACAATAAAAAATGGATAAGTACTGGTTGGAAAGAACGGAACTTCTCATCAAAGAAGAAGGCTTGGAAAAATTAAATAAAGCATCTGTTCTGGTGGTAGGTTTGGGAGGTGTTGGCTCTTTTGCGGCTGAATTTTTGGCAAGATCCGGAGTCGGAAATATGACCATCGTAGACGGAGATACGGTAGATATCACCAACATTAACAGACAGTTACCCGCTTTACATTCCACTATCGGAAAACATAAAGTGGAAGTTGTTGCTGAAAGACTTTTAGATATAAATCCCAAACTTAATTTAATTAAAATCAATGAGTTTCTGAATCCGGAAAGGATGAATGAAGTCCTGGATGCCGGAAAATTCGATTATATCCTCGATTGCATCGACAGTGTGACTCCAAAACTTAAGTTACTGATCGCAGCAAAAAGAAAAAAAATAAAAATCGTAAGCTCAATGGGAGCCGGCGGAAAATCTGATCCAAGTAAAGTAATGGTAAGAGATATCAGTAAATCTCAAAATTGCTTTCTGGCAAAACAGGTAAGAAAAAGGCTGAAAAAAGAGAAAATAAACAAAGGAATCCGATGCGTTTTTTCTAACGAGCTTCAGAATGAAGAAAGCCTTAAAATGACTGACGGAACCAATTATAAAAGATCTTTTTACGGAACGATAAGTTATATTCCGGCAATTTTCGGGCTGTATGCCGCAGCAGAAGTGATTAATTATTTAATAAAAAAAGAAAATTAAATAAGCTTCGACAGGCTCAGCATGACATTTCTACACACTATCTGTCAATTTACAGCACTTTCATGCTGAGCTTGTCGAAGCATCTCAAATAAACAAAATATACCTTATATTTACGTCCGTAAATGACAAATTTCAAATACCCAAGAGCGGAAAAACTTAAAAAAAACACCGAAATTACTTTGCTTTTCGAGAAGGGCAAATGGCGAACGCATGGGAATTTGAGAATTATTGTTCTTAAGGATAAACCCACTCTGCCTGTAGAAAGTACAAAGTTTGCGGTTTCCGTTTCTAAAAGATATTTCAAAAAAGCAGTTCATAGAAATCGTTTAAAAAGATTGCTGAGAGAATGTTATCGCTTAAATAAAGACCTTTTCAAGGAAGCTTTCGGAGATCAAACGATGGCGATGATGTTTTGGGTTTCGCCTGAAATGCCTGAAAAATTTCAAGATGTTGAAGCACAGTTTATTAAGCTTTGTCAGTCTCAGAAAAAGCCTTAATTTTTTCCACAGATCACACGGATTTACACAGATGATTATGTATATTTTTATAAATAAGTCTGCAAAATCTGTAGAAATATAAATTTTTGTAACTTTAAAGGGAAACAATTAATCTGAAAATTAAAATGTTAGACCATGTTCCCTATTTACCTTACGTGCTGAGCGCCTTTATCGGCATCGGTTTGGCTGCCGCGACGGGCTTTAGAGTTTTTCTGCCGATGTTTGCAGTAAGCTTAGCTTCGTACCTTCACTGGATTCCCATGAATGAGCAATTTGAATGGCTTGCGGGGCTTCCGACCTTGATTACAACAGGAATTGCAACCATCGCCGAAGTTTTAGCCTATTACATTCCTTTTATTGATCATTTGCTGGATACACTTTCTATTCCGTTGGCTACGATTGCTGGCTCGGTATTGTTTGCGAGTCAATTTGCTGATTTAGGAACATTTCCGCAATGGGCGCTGGCTTTAATTGCAGGAGGAGGAACGGCGGCAACGATCAGCTCAGGATTCGCAGGACTTAGGGCGGCTTCTACGGCAACAACGGGAGGATTGGGGAATTCCGTCGTCGGAACTACTGAAACAGCCGGAGCCGGGCTGATGACTTTTTTAGCAATAGCAGCTCCTATTATTGCCGGAATTTGCGCCATCATTTTAGTCATACTTGTCGTTGTTTTAGGACGAAAAGCCTGGCGAAAGTTAAGAAAAAATAAAACCGTTGTTGATAATACATAAAAAAACGGCTGATATCTAATCAGCCGTTTTTTTTTGCATCGTAAATAATTAATTTTTAGTACGATTATCTTTTATTTCCTGAATTTTTGCTTCAAAATAATCTTTCTTTTCAGGGAATTTATTCATTAAAACTTCAAAGGCTTTTATAGCTTTTGTATATAATTTTTGCTCAAAATAAAGATTCGCCAGCGTTTCTGTCATTAAGTGAGAAATGTCGTCATTTTTTTCTTTCACCACAAAATTAACCTCATCTTTTAGCTGGGAAATTTTCGGATTGGTTTCAATAAAGGTTTCAATAACTTTATTTTTTATTTCGATCTTATCTTTTTCTTCAACTTCCGGCGTTCTGTCGATTTTCAGCCAGCTTTGCCATGTATTAATAAAACCAGGAACATTGCTGTCAACAGGGGCCTGAGAAGTTTTCTGAGGGATTTCCTTTACTTCTTCCTCCATTTTTTCCTCTTCTTTCTGCAGGTCGACTTTCCAGCTTGCGATGGTATCTGAATTAAAGAAGGAAACGTTCATTACGGGCGCTTCAGGATCTTTTTGAAGCTCTTTTGTTGCCGTTCCGAATTGCTGTGACTGATCTTTTACCAATTTCGGGAGTTCCTTAATTTCAGGTAAAATTTCTTCCTGCTTCGGAGTTTCTTCTTTTGGAGCTTCAATTTTCGGCTGCGGAATTTCCTGGGTCTTATTCAATAGTGAATCCGGAACATGAGGTTCAAAACTCATTGGTTTCCAGGAAGATTGTACCTTTTCCTGTATTTCAACGGGTTTTTCTGCTATGAATTCTCGTTTACTTTCCTGATTTTCTTTAGTCTCAGATTTCGGTTCATCCGATTTTGTAAATTCATTCTCTTTATCATCTTTTTCAACAGATTTTACATCAAAGCTCTGAGTTTCTGCAAAACTGATATCATGGCTGATGATTTCCGGCTCTTCTTTTTCCTTTTCGCCTGCATCTTTTTTGCTCTCCTTCATTTTTTTCTCAACTTCCTCGATCAGACGTCTCATTTCTTCTTCGTGCTTATTGATCGCCGGCTTATTTTCCTGCTGTTTCTGTTCAGGATTATTGGTCTGAATTTTTGTGCCTGTCAGGAAGGCCTGCAATCCGTGAACTTCGGGAGAAGTGTTATTTTGAGTCGGTTTTTCTTCTTCAGAACTTGTCTGAATATTAATTTCCGGTAAAAAAGACTGTGTCTCGTGGAAGCTTAATTCAGATTCATCATTTACGGTTTCTTCAACTTTTTCTGATGAAATTTTTTCTTCATTAATAATTGTTTCAGGCGTAAATTCAGCGATTGATGTTTCTGTTCTTTTAACATCTTCTTCCTCTATTTTCTCCTCTACAATTTCATTTGTCTGAATATTTTGCTGACTTTCTACATTTTCAATCTCATGAAAACTTACTTCATCATTAATTTCCTCTTTTTCTTCTTTTGACGAAATATTTTCCTCTTCAATAATTGTTTCAGGAGTAAATTCTTCTTTTATTTCCTCAGAATTTTCTGCTTTACCGGAACTGTTTACGATGTTTTCGGAATCATTAATTTCAGAAACAGGATCTTTTACTTCTGCTTTTTGAGTGACAATAACGCCTGATTCCAGTGTGGATTCGAGGTCAATTTTTTCAACATTTTCATCATCAAGGAAATTTTCTTCTCCTTCAAATAAAATTCTGTTTCTTTCGCCTTTTACAAAAACATCTTTTATTTCAGGCTTTGGATTTTGCAGTAAACGCGCAGCTTCTTCGTATTTATGTCCGGATGTATTTACCTGATTTTCAACAGCATCACTCTTTACAACTTCAGGGACTTCAAGTTCCTGAGCTGGAATCGCCACATTTTCTTTAGTCTCTTCTTTTTCCTCTCTTTTTAAAGGGAAATTGCTGCTTTTATAGGTATAATTAAATGTATTTTTAGAAAATTCGGGCTTTTTTGCTTCAACCTTAATTTCAGGCTTTTGCTTTTGCTGAATTTTACCGTTAATCAGCTGATAAAGGATCTTTTTATCTGTTGTATAAGCTGCCGTTGTGGAAAGCTCTTTCTGATAGTTTTCTTTATCATAAAGATGCACTCCATACAAATGCAATGCTCTGATATTCTGAATGTAGGGAAAAGAATTAATCTCCTCTTTCAGAAGATGTAAATCCTCTGACTGAATGCTTTTTGGGTCTTTTAATAATTCTAAAACTCTAGGATTCATTTTACCAGTTTGCTACGATGTCGTTAAATATTTTATTAATAATTCTTTCAGTTACGATTTTCACCTGAGAAGCTTCAATGTCGCTTTGTGAAAGGTTGCTGTTAAAAACCGCCTCATCAGAATAGGTTCTGTCAAAGCTGGAATCGGGATGCACTTTGTTTTCATAATGCACTTTCACGGTGATCGTTAACTTATTTTGTGATTCCTGGATAACTCCTCCTGTTGAAGTTGTCTGGGTATTTGAGCTGATTGTTGTGGGGCTGATGGAATAATCTGTAATTTCTCCTTCGATTAAAATATCCGGATTTTCCTTCGTTCCTTTCAGGGTGGTACGCTGTAAAAACCTGTTTTGAATATCCGTTGAAAACTGCTGTGATAGGGTAGGATTTACCAGTGCCGCATTGTTGGGAAATTCATTGATCTGTACCGTTTTTTCATCCGTTAAAGATGAGCCCGTGAAACTGTAGCAAGAGTTTAAAACTCCTAAACAGAGAAGTAAAAGCCAGGTAAATCCTGAATGTCTGATTTGGATATTTTTAATTTTAAAATTCATTTTTAGATCCGATTTCTATTATTTCATCATATTCAACCTGCTTCATTGCATCTTCAAAAGCAAAATAATGAGCTGTATAAACAAATGGTAAAGTAAGAAAAATCCCAATACCGCAAGCTAAAATACCTAAGTTTCCGATAAGACTTACGACGAGCGCAAACAAGAAAATGGACAACAAATTACCTTTTCCCATTGTTACAGACATTTTCCAGGCTGTTTTAACATCCGTCACACCTCCTAAAGAGATCAATGCCGGAATATAGAAGCCTTTTAAGCAGATAATTATGATTGCAATATATAAAATTACCATATAAGGTATAAAAAACAGCATTGCCGAAGAAGGCTCTCCATGATTATTAGCCATAATCGGCATCATGATTATCATTGGTATATATAGCAGCAAAATACCTCCGACTAAAATCAACTGTAAAATAAAATACGGCATGAAGTTATCAAAATTGAAAATATCTCCGGCACTTACCTGTTTTCCCGCTCTTAAATCTCTGCAATATTTATAAAAATTACCCACTGCCAAAAAGCTGCAGAAAGGAATAATTGACATTACGATGCAAAGTAAAAAAGCTCCGAGCAGGTTTCCGAAATTATTTTTTAAAAATTCATATCCGTTACTTAAATAGTCATTCAGTTTAAAATTGACTGGTTTTGCGCTAAATTTCATCATGATTAATTAGTTTATTCTTCTAAGTTATATTGTTTTATTTTCCTGTATAATGTTCTTTGAGAAATACCTAGCTCGTCCGCGGCTTTGTTCCTACGGCCTTTATGCTTTTCCAACGCTTTGATAATCAAGTCTTTTTCATTATTTTGAAGCGAAAGAGATTCCGGTTTATCGTCTTCAATTTCAATATCTTCAAAATCTTCATAATGATCATCTGAGTTTGAAATAATTGTCGGCGTCTGAACTGCAGGGTTTTTATCCTCAAAGAAAAGCATTGAATTATTCGGCGCTACAGCCTGCTGATTTTCAGGAGTATAAATCCTATTGATTAAATTCTTTTCCTGATTGCTTAAATCTGCTGTTCCGCGGTTTTTAATCAGCTCCGAAGTTAAGGATTTTAAATCATTTATATCGTTTCGCATATCGAAGAGAATTTTGTACATAATTTCTCGTTCGCTGCCAAAATCATTCTGCTTTTGAGAATTCGGAGTATTGACCACCATTGGCAAATGAGTTTCCATCGGGATATATTCTGCTAATTTTTCAGCAGTAAGCTTTCTGTTTCTTTCGACAACCGTCATTTGCTCGACCAGATTTCTCAACTGACGGATATTTCCCGGAAAAGCATAATTTTCGATATAATGAACAGCATTTGGCTCCAGCTCCAATTCCGGCATCCTGTATTTTTCAGCAAAATCTATCGCAAACTTTCTGAATAACAAATGAATATCTCCTTTTCTTTCTCTCAAAGCAGGCATATCAATCTGCACCGTATTCAAACGGTAAAACAAATCTTCACGGAATCTTCCGTCATGAATTGCCTTCATCATATTCACGTTTGTTGCCGCAACGATTCTTACATTGGTTTTCTGAACCTGAGACGAACCCACTTTCATGAATTCACCGCTTTCCAGAACTCTCAGCAAACGGACCTGTGTTTGCAAAGGCAATTCACCCACCTCATCAAGGAAAATCGTACCGCCGTCAGCCACCTCAAAATATCCTTTTCTGGTTGCTGTAGCTCCTGTAAACGCGCCTTTTTCGTGACCGAACAATTCGGAATCGATCGTTCCTTCCGGAATAGCTCCGCAGTTTACGACAATATAGGGCTGATGTTTTCTTTTGGATTCTGCATGAATGATTTTTGGAATAAATTCTTTCCCGACACCACTTTCCCCGATCACCAGAACGGAAATATCCGTTGGTGCCACCTGAATAGATTTTTCTAAGGCACGGTTTAAAGCCGGGAAATTCCCGATAATTCCGAAACGATTTTTTATATTTTGTAACTCGACACTCATAAGTAAATTTAGATTATTGATTTAAAGTTGAACCTGCGCTAATGAATTGCAGGTCTGTTAATTAGTCTGAAATAATTGTTTAATTTTTAACTAACTTTTTCTAAATAATCCTTGTTTCTGATCTTTGAAACTTTACTTTTAAAATATTCCGTTTCAGCAAAGCTATATGTCTTGCTGTTTTTCTCAAAATTTTCTAAAATCTTATCATATTTTCCATTTTCAAGTCCATATAATCCAAAATTTTCTTTTAAAAAGCCTGAATTATGACGTAAACCGGAAAATATTTCAGCAATATCAGCCGCGTTCTGCTTTTGATGGATTGCATTATACTGAATTGTCTTTTTTCTGACACAAAATTCCCGGGATTCTTTACCATTCTGAGAATTTAAAAATTTGCTGTACACTTCGCACAGCTTCTTATAATCCTCACTTCCAAGAGTTCCGTTATTGACGTGCGCAGAAATATTGCTGCAGATTATTACCAACAATACACTTAGGCAATATTTATGAAACTTTTCCATTGTCTATTTATTGGTTAATAATTTTATTTAATTAATATATTCGTTGAATACGGATTAGCTTTTCACTGTTTCCCCTAAAAGTGTGCCTTGTGTGTTGTCAAAAACGAAAACGTCCACAATGTCACCAATTTTCTGGCCTTCAAGCATATCAAAGACGCAAACGGCATTTTGAGAATTTCTTCCTTTCCATTGGTTTTTATTCTTCTTTGAAATTCCTTCGATTAAAATTTTATGGGTTTTCCCGACATAAGACTTCATACGATTTCTGGATAATTCGCCCTGTAAAGCGATCACTTCAGCCAGACGTCTCTGCTTAACATCGGCAGGAATATTGTCTTCCATTTTCTTGTGAGCCGGAGTTCCCGGTCTTTCTGAGTAGGCAAACATATAACCGTAATCATATTCTACTTCTCTCATTAAGCTTAATGTATCCTGGTGATCTTCTTCCGTTTCGTTGCAGAAACCGATGATCATATCTTGTGAAAAAGAAATATCAGGAACGATTTCTTTCGCTTTTTTAATTAAATCTAAATATTCCTCACGTGTATGCTGTCTGTTCATGGCTTCCAGCATTTTATTGCTTCCACTCTGAACAGGAAGGTGAACATATTTACAGATATTATCATGCTTTGCCATCATTCTGAACACATCCAGACTCATATCCTGCGGATTGGAAGTCGAGAACCTGATTCTCATTTCCGGAACAGCTTTAGCCACCAAATCAAGCAATTGAGAAAAATCAACAGCCGTAGCTTTCTGCATTTCTGAAGCTTTTGCGAAATCTTTTTTAGGACCGCCTCCGTACCAAAGGTAGGAGTCTACGTTTTGTCCTAAAAGGGTAATTTCTTTGTAGCCACTTTCCCAAAGATTTTTACATTCTTCAAGAATTGAGTGCGGATCACGGCTTCTTTCTCTCCCTCTCGTAAACGGAACGACGCAGAATGTACACATATTATCGCAACCTCTCGTGATTGTAACGAAAGCTGTAACACCATTTCCCCCTAAACGAACAGGGTTAATATCTGCATAAGTTTCTTCTTTTGAAAGAATTACGTTGATCGCATCTCGTCCGTCTTCTGTTTCTTTTAAAAGATTCGGAAGATCTCTGTACGCATCAGGACCAACGACTAAATCAACCAATTGTTCTTCTTCTAAGAATTTGGTTTTCAACCTTTCAGCCATACAACCAAGAACACCAACCGTCATATTTGGTCTTTCTTTCTTCAGGTTTTTGAACTGAGAAAGACGCATTCTCACCGTTTGCTCAGCTTTTTCACGAATTGAGCATGTATTTAGAAGGATAAGGTCTGCTTCTTCTACCTTTAGAGTGGTATTGTATCCCTGCTCATTAAGAATAGATGCAACGATCTCAGAGTCAGAGAAATTCATCTGACAGCCGTAGCTTTCCAAAAATAATTTTTTAGAATTTCCGTCTTTTTCAGCAATCGCAAAGGCTTCTCCCTGTTTTGTTTCGTCTATATATTTTTCTTGCACGATAGTGTCTGTTTTAGGTTTAAGTCTAAGGTTTAAGTCTATTGCAAGGCAACTTGAACGTAAAACATTAAACTCTGAACTCATTGAATTTGCAAAGATACAAAATCCTGTGACAGAATGGCAGGAATTATTGAATTCTAAATTCTCTTCTATCCATCTCATTTCAATTTCAATCGAATCAGAATATTTTACAAAATCTATCGTTCCATCTGCACTCACAAGAGACTTGCCCGAATTATTGAACATTAAGATTAAAATAAATAATAATTTTTAATAATTAAATTTCTGTATTGATGATTTTATGATTGAAATTATATATTATTTCACACTAAACTTTCATTACAAATCCGTAGCAATTGATGAGAAATTCATTTTAATTTTTATTTCAGAAGTTACGGCCTGGCCGTTGCAGCTTGCAGGAATCCAGTTCTTTTTGATTCTTCTTACGACATACTTCATATCATCAAAGAAAACTTCGCTGTTCGCCACTTTTGGGGCACCTTCAATATTTGTTACTTTTCCTGTCTGATCAACGGTTAATGTAAAGGTAAAATCTCCATTTAAGATATAAAATTCAGAATTGAGATAATCATACATATATTTTCTCAGCATTTCTTTGTACGCAGGAATTCCGCCTTCAAAACCTGCTGCTTTAAAATCATTACAATTTTTTACCGCAATCTGAAGCAACGGTTCTTTAATATCTATTTTTAAGATATTTTTGTTGTTTTCGGTGATTATATTATCATCTCTTTCTTCAATGTCCTGTTGAGCAAATGCAAAATTTGACACAAGAAGACCTAAAAATAATGCGAGTGTTTTCATGAGCCTACTTATTATTAATTGATAGAACAAAATTACGGCAAAAAAAGAAACCTCACTGAATAGCGAAGTTTCTTTTAAATATTTTTTAATCTGAATTACAATATTTCAATCTGATTTCTCAGTAAATCTTCAAATTCGTCTCTTTTTCTGATCAAATGAGCTTTTCCGTCTAAAAAAAGAACTTCCGCGGGCTTTAACCTTGAATTAAAATTTGAGCTCATTTCAAAACCGTAAGCTCCCGCATTGTGGAACGCCAGAATATCACCTTCTCTTACTTCATTCAATTTTCTGTCCCAAGCAAAAGTATCTGTTTCACAGATGTTTCCAACTACGGTATAAATTCTTTCTGCTCCTTTTGGATTAGATAAATTTTCGATAACATGGTAAGAATCATAGAACATCGGACGAATCAGATGATTAAACCCGGAATTCACGCCAACGAAAACAGTCGCAGTTGTTTGCTTGATCACATTAGCTTTAACTAATAAATATCCGCTTTTTCCAACCAAAAATTTTCCTGGCTCAAACCATAATTCGAATTTTTTTCCTGTAGATTTTGAAAATTCAGAAATAACTTTCTCTACTTTCTTACCTAATGTTTTTACATCAGTTTCCTCTTCACTGTCCTGATAAGGAATTTTGAAGCCACTTCCCATATCCAGATATTTCAGATTCGGGAAATGCTCGGAAAGCTCCAACATAATATCCAAAGCCTGTAAGAAAACCTCAGGATCTTTAATTTCGCTTCCTGTATGCATGTGAAGACCTTCAACATTCAGATTCGTGCTTTTCATCACTCTTTCGATATGACGAACCTGGTGAATGGAGATCCCAAACTTACTGTCGATGTGTCCCGTTGAAATTTTATAGTTTCCCCCTGCAAAAATATGCGGGTTGATTCTTACTAAAATCGGGTATGTATTACCATATTTGTTCCCGAACTGCTCCAAAATAGAGATATTATCAATATTAATGTGCACGCCGAACGTCATGGCTTCCTCGATCTCTGCCAGGTCAACACAATTGGGAGTGAATAATATTTTCTCTTTCGGAAATCCTGCCTTTAAACCAAGCTTCACTTCATTAATCGATACACAATCCAAAGAAGCACCCAGGTTCTTGACATACTTAAGGATGTTGATGTTGGTCAACGCCTTCGCTGCATAGAAGAACTTTGTGTGTTTTAAAAAAGAAGATGTAAGTTTTTCGTATTGAATTTTGATCGATTCTGCATCGTAAACATACACCGGTGTACCAAACTCATTGGCAATCTTTAGTAATTCTTTTGAATTCATAATTGATTAAGTAAAACTTCTTTTTTTGTTATTTTAAGAAAGGGCAAAGGTAGTAAGAATTTGTTTATAATTTAAAATCAATCACATAGAAGATTATTCTTAATAATTTAATTTTTAAAGAATAAAAAACTTTTATACGAGTTTAAAAAGTTTTTTATTTTGCTTATTTGACTACTTTCCGATTGAAAAAATCAGAATGATAACCCATAAAGGACAATAACAGATAGCGGATTCGCGAAGTTGACGGTCAATACAAATCCCGACCATTTTGGTAAAAATAATTTCTTATCCTCTTTTATTTAATAGAAAATGAATTTCCACGGAGAAGATATTAAAATGATCCATAAAGTAATTGTAAATTATTTTGGCAACGGCAGTGTTTCAAAATCGCCGCGAAGCAATGCCAGCTGCAGTTCATTATTTAAATCTGCCGACTGGAAAAGAAGGTCAATTTTTAACTTTGAAAGTTTGCTGAATGTTTGAATTTGCGTAAAAAGATCGTAAAAACCATAAGAAAGCACCTTTCCGTTTTCTATGATTAAAAATAACTTTTCACCTAATTTTCTTCCTGTGCCCAGCCAAAGCTCGCTTTTTTTTCTGAAATCTAATTTATTTCTGAGAACATTCACATCATTATATTCATTGATCTTTCCAATGAACTGAACCGCTTTTGAGCCCTGTGTAAAAGACCTGAACTTGAGAATTGGCTTTTCTGTTTTGTTCAGATTATTTTTTTCGACAAAATATTTATTATTCCTAAAATAAAGCCCGAAAGGAAGTGACTCCTTTTTTCTAACATTTTTAGAATTTAAAATAAGCTTCGCAATAATATCGGTTCCGGTAAGTTCAAAATTTATTTGCTCAACAGCTTTTTGAACCGCTTCCCACTTTTTAGATTTAGAATTAAAAACTTTCTTTGAAAATTTATTAATATCCTGAACATGATCAGAAAAAATGATTTTTCCACCTTCATTCTGAAAATAGACAAAACCTTTTTCATTCGGCAGATCTTGGGTCAACTGCTTGATTTTGTTGATATAATTCTCTGCATTGGTTTCATCGTGCTGCTTTTGAATGATCTCATTTTCAGTGTCTTTTGAAATCAAAAGCTTAAATAATTCCAACGTGGCACGTGCATCCCCATCTGCTCTGTGATGATTGGTTAAAGGAATTCCTAACGATTTCACCAATTTTCCAAGAGAATAGCTTACCTCATCCGGAATCAGCTTTTTAGCCAGAGGAATCGTATCTAAAGTATTGATTTTGAAATCATAGCCAAGCTGTTTGAAAGACTGGCGAAGCATTCTGTAATCAAAATCGATATTGTGACCAACCAACGTTGTGTTTTGAGTGATTTCAATGACTCTTTTGGCAATTTCATGAAATTTCGGGGCGGTTTTGACCATTTTTGGGGTAATATTGGTCAATTTCTGTACAAAAGGAGTAATATCACTTTCAGGATTTACCAGTGATATAAATTGATCCGTAATCTTCTGACCATCATACCGGTAGATGGCGATGTCTATAATGCATTCTTTTCTATAACCTGCACCATTACTTTCTATATCTATAATTGAATACATTATAAATTACTGTTATACAACTGATTTCTTTAAATTAATGCTAATAATCCTCGTCATTATAAGTCCGAAAAACAAGGTTACCAAACTTATTACATAACCCATGCCATACGTCCAGAGCGGCTGTATCTGATTCTGTTGAATATCTTTTATGTTTGAAATAAAAACCGCAAACACGATATATAAACTGCTCATAGAAACCAGCGCTCCAAAGATCTGATACAACCATTTTTTGTCGACCAGCAAAGGCAATCCTGCTAAAATAATAAAAATTACATCAAAAAAGCTAAATTTTGAATGCAAACTGTCCATTATTAAATTTAAAAAAGCCAATCCGACAAAATAAAACGACGGTATTTTTATCATTGAAATTACTTTAAAACTAAAAATATTTAAAAACACAAACATCTACCTTTTTCTTCCTCCTAAGCCAAGCATTCCTAAAATTGCTTTTGCGCCTTCACGCATCAACGTGCTGGTAAATGTTCTTCCTGCCTGGCTTTTTAGAACCTGCTCAAACATTCCGGGCTCTTCTTTTACGGGTTTTGCTTTTTGGTTCGGTGCCGGATTTTCGGCTGCCTGTTCCATTCTGTTGACTAATATTTCATACGCAGATTCACTGTCAACGATTTTATCATATTTTGCAACCAAAGCAGATTTACTCGTCAGTTCTGCAATTTCCGTGTCATTCAAAACATCCATTCTGGATTCCGGAGAAATTAAATAGGTGTGAACCAACGGTGTAGGAATTCCTTTTTCATCCAAAGCGGTAATAAAAGCTTCTCCGATTCCTAAATTCTGAATTAAGCTTGACGCATTATAAAACGCTGTTTCCGGATAATTTTCAACAGCCTTGGAAATTTCCTTTTTATCTTTTGCGGTAAATCCTCTCAACGCGTGCTGGATTTTCAGACCTAACTGAGAAAGCACATTTTCAGGTACATCCCCGGGAATTTGGGTAATAAAATAAATCCCGACTCCTTTCGAACGAATCAGTTTTACCATCGTTTCGATTTGTGAAAGAAGCGCTTTTGAAGCTTCATCAAAAATCAAATGAGCTTCATCAATGAAAAGCACCAGCTTAGGTTTTCCACTGTCGCCTTCTTCCGGAAAAGTCATATAAATTTCAGCAAAAAGAGAAAGCATAAATGTTGAAAACAGCTGTGGCTTACTCTGAATATCAGCAACTCTCAAAATATTCACAACGCCTTTTCCGTCCCTTGTTTCAAGCAAATCATGAACATCAAAACTTAATTCTCCGAAGAAACTCGCCGCACCCTGTTGTTCCAGAGCGACAATTGATCTTAAAATCGCACCCAAAGAAGCCGGAGCAATCGAGCCGTAATTGGCTGAAAGCTCAGCTTTTCCCTGTGCATTATCGGTAACGTACTGTAAAACTTTCTTTAAATCATTAAGATCAATTAAAGGAAGACCCTTATCATCACAATATTTAAAAACAATAGACATGATACTTTGCTGAGTATCATTTAATTCTAAAATTTTGCTTAATAAAATCGGCCCGAATTCTGTAACGGTGGCTTTTAATTTTACTCCTTTTCCTCCGGAAATGCTCATTAATTCTACCGGAAACGGCTGCGGATTGTAAGGAAGACCTGTTTTTGCATATCGTTCTTCAATAATTGAATTTTTCTCGCCAGCTTCAGCAATTCCCGAAAAATCTCCTTTAATATCCAAAACCAAGGACGGAATTCCCGCATGAGAAAGCTGTTCTGCAAAAACCTGCAGTGTTTTTGTCTTTCCGGTTCCGGTTGCTCCGGCAATAAGCCCGTGACGATTGATTGTTTTCAGAGGAATGGTAACATCAACTTCCGTTACGACTTCCCCGTCTAACATTGCTTTTCCTAATATAATATGTTCTCCTTTCGGAATATATCTTGCCTTTAATTCTTCAATAAATTTTGTTTTATCTGCCATTTGATTTTTTTAACTCATAAATATAAAGTTTTTTAGAAACATTTAGCGCTGAAAAATTATCCTGGCTAAATTCTGTTTTCAGTCTCTATAAATATGCTTAAATTAGTGTTGAAATTTTTGAATTGGCTATTTTAATATTCTAAATTAGAATAAATAAAAGCTTTATAGATTTATTCTATCTTTATGGTTTATTTATTTTAGTTTGTTTTAAAAAAATAAAGCCGATTTTTGTATATTGAAAATAACAACAAAACTGTTACAGAAGAAATGAAAGTTGAACAAATATATACAGGCTGCCTGGCACAGGGCGCCTATTACATCGTATCAGAAAATGAAGCTGCTATCATAGACCCGTTGAGAGAAGTAAAGCCTTATCTTGATCGTTTGGAAAAAGATAATGTAACGTTAAAATATATTTTTGAAACTCATTTTCATGCAGATTTTGTCTCGGGACATTTGGATTTAAGTAAAAAAACTGATGCCCCGATTGTTTACGGACCAACCGCCAACCCTGAATTTGAGGCAATTATTGCAGAAGACAACCAAATTTTCGAGATCGGAAAAGTAAAGATAAAAGCGCTTCACACCCCAGGCCACACGATGGAAAGCACAACATATCTTCTGATTGATGAACTTGGGAAAGAAACTGCTATTTTCACGGGTGACACCTTATTTTTAGGTGACGTCGGAAGACCTGATCTTGCTCAAAAAGCAACAAATCTTACCCAGGAAGACCTTGCCGGAATTTTATACGAAAGCTTGCAAAGCAAAATCCTTCCTTTGGATGACAGCATTACCGTTTATCCTGCTCACGGCGCGGGTTCTGCATGTGGAAAAAATATGCAGAAAGAAACTGTGGATCTTTTAGGCAATCAAAAAAGAACAAATTATGCATTAAATCAGCCTGATAAAGAATCTTTTATCAAAGAAGTTCTTGACGGCCTGACGGCTCCTCCAAAATATTTCGGGATGAATGTAGCCATGAATAAAGGAGGTTATGAAAGTCTTGACAGTGTGATGAATAAAGGTTTAAATCCTATTCCTGTAGAAGATTTTGAAAATTATGCTGAAGAAACCGGAGCCTTGGTTTTAGATACAAGAATTGCCGCAGATTTCCACAAAGGATTCATTCCAAATTCTATTAATATAGGTTTAAAAGGTGATTTTGCGCCTTGGGTAGGCAATCTGATTGTAGACGTAAAACACCCAATTTTATTGGTTTCTGACGAAGGAACTGAAGAAGAAGTGATCACAAGATTAAGCAGAGTCGGATTCGACAATGTGTTGGGATATTTAAAAGGAGGTTTTGCTTCCTGGAAAAATTCAGGGAAAGAAACGGATGAAGTGAAAAGAATTTCTCCTCTTGAGTTTACAGAACAATTTACAGAAGATTCAAAAATTATTGATGTCCGTAAAATTTCAGAATATTCTGCAGAACATATTGACAATGCGTACAGCAAACCATTAGACGCAATAAGTGATTGGGTAAGCACAATTAATGATTCTGAACATTTCTTTCTGCATTGTGCCGGAGGTTACAGAAGCATGATCGCAGCAAGCATTCTTAACTCACATGGAATCAGAAACTTTACCGAAATAGAAGGTGGTTTTAACGGAATTAAAAAAACAGAAAAACTTCCAACCTCGGATTTTGTCTGTCAGTCAAAAACTTTATAAAAATTAATATAAAGAACATTTTTTTGGAATTATTGTTGCTGCAATTTCATAGATCAGCAATGATTGAAAAAAAAATTAATTAAAATTTACACTTTAGTTTATTTAGTTTAACATTCAAGGCTTGTTTAAAAAACACAAAGTTTCGATTTTTTCGAGTGTTCTTTTAAGTGATTAAAATAAGCTTAGAACTTCTTAAACTAAAGTGTTTTACATAAAAATCAAAAACTATGTCACAAAAATTTCAGGAAATCATTGAATCCGAAAGACCTGTCCTTATTGATTTTTTTGCAACGTGGTGTCAACCCTGCAAAGTACAGTCTTCGGTTTTAACGACAGTAAAAGAAAATATAGGCGAAGGCGCCAGAATTATAAAAGTAGATGTTGATCAATACCCTGCCCTTGCGTCTCAGTACGGGGTGCGTGGTGTTCCGACTTTAGCGATCTTCAAAAACGGAGAAATGCTTTGGAAAGAAAGCGGCGTGCATGATGTCAATACGCTAACACAACTTTTAAAAGAATATGCTTAAACTTTAAGGTTAAGATTAAGGCTCAATTTTTTCAACCTTAATCTTAACCTCAATCTTTTATAGATCAATCGAAAAAGAATCTCGATCATTCAAAAACTGGAAGTGATTTCTAAAATCTTTCAATTCTTCTAAATTCCATTCTGCAGAAACAATATTTCCGTTTTTTTGAGAAATTTCCTTTCCGTCTGCAAAAAAACAATGTGAGCTTTCCTGATAAAAAAGATGATTTCCATCTGTTCCGATTCTGTTTAATCCAAAAACAAAGGACAAATTCTCAATGGCGCGGGCTTTCAACAGATGTTCCCAGGCTCCAACTCTTTTTTCAGGCCAGTTCGCAACATATAAAATCGCATCATAATCATCATTATTCCTTGCAAAAACAGGAAAACGAAGATCATAACAAACCTGCAGTAAAATCCTGAATCCCTTATAATTAACAATCACTCTTTTTTGCCCCGGAGTGTAAACCTTATCTTCGCCGGAGAAAGAAAACAAATGTCTTTTATCATAAAAATCAACCTTAGAATCAGGCTGAACAAAATACATTCTATTGTAAAATTTTCCGTTTTGTTCTACAGGAGCACTTCCGCAGAAAGCTGCGTTTTTTTCTTTTGAGACCTTTTTT
The DNA here is from genome assembly GCF_900100115.1 of Chryseobacterium soldanellicola. Lineage (GTDB taxonomy): Bacteria > Bacteroidota > Bacteroidia > Flavobacteriales > Weeksellaceae > Chryseobacterium > Chryseobacterium soldanellicola. The sequence goes on along the minus strand of NZ_FNKL01000002.1, from coordinate 793,800 downwards.
AAGAACTCCAAAGACTCTTGATTTTTGTCTGAAACCTCTTCAGCATCCATACAAAAGCCTGTTGGAAACATTTCCGGCAAAAGGAATAGATCTGCTTCAATATTTTCTAGTTCTTTTTCAATCAATAAAAAATTTTTACTTTTATTTTTCCAGACGATATCTAAATTTAACCCTGCGATTTTCATAAACTTTGTTAAAAACTTCCATAAAAATACGATTTTCCATTGATTTCGGTTCTATTTTTGATGCGGATATTTTTTAGTAACAACAGTAAAAAAGTAAAATTTATGAAGAAATTGGTTTTTATGTTTACGTTAATATTTTTCGGAGCTACGGCAAATGCTCAGGCCTGGACGGGAAAAGGAGATCAGAAAATCCAGTTGGGATTGAGCGCCTGGGGATACGGAACGGGAGTTACAGGAACTTACGATTATGGCTTAAATAAATTAATCTCTGTCGGAGCCGGTTTAAATGCTTATTTTGGAGATTATAAGGATAATGACAATGATAACAGGGTTTTTATCTTCGGAAGGCTGAATTTCCATTTAAAAGATGCCTTACAGTTGCCTGAAAAACTGGATATTTATCCGGGAGTTGATGTCGGAGTTTTAGGAAAAGATTTCGGAATCGGAGCTCACATTGGCGCAAGATACTTTTTTACGGACAAAATCGGTGTTTTTGCGGAAGTTGGCAACAATGGCAGCCTTGGCGTTTCGTTCAATTTATAAAATATCCTATAATATATGACAAAGCTTCTCATTTAGAGGAGCTTTTTTATTTGGCATAGTTTTGATAATTGTTACCTTTGCAAATTAAATCTAAAATTTATTAATGGAATTAGCAATCAAGATTTTCCAGTTTATATTAAGTATCTCTATCCTGGTCGTTCTTCACGAGCTTGGGCATTTTTTACCCGCAAAATGGTTTAAAACCAAAGTAGAAAAGTTCTATCTGTTTTTCGATCCGTGGTTTTCTATCGCCAAGAAAAAAATCGGAGAAACAGAGTACGGTATCGGATGGCTTCCTTTCGGAGGTTACGTAAAAATCGCCGGAATGGTGGACGAAAGTATGGATACAGAGCAGCTGAAGCAACCCGCTCAACCCTGGGAATTCAGAGCTAAACCGGCTTGGCAGCGATTGATCATCATGCTTGGAGGAGTTACGGTAAACTTTTTCCTGGCCTGGCTGATTTACGGATGTCTTTCCTATTTTAATGGCGAAACATCATTTGATTCAAAAGGAAATACACCAATGCATTACACCCATATTGCAAAAGCAATGGGCTTTGAGGACGGTGATAAAATTTTGAAAGTTGACGGAAAGGTTCAGAATAATTTAGATAAATTGTCTTTAGATATCTTATTAAGCGATCAGGTTACTGTTTTAAGAAAAGGAAAAGAAGTTACCTTTAATACCAATGATGACGGGAAGGCATTAGCTTTTAAAGACGAAAACCCCAAAGCATTTCTTACGCCAAGATATACCGCTGTAATTGATTCTATTTTCAATCCTAAAACTGCGGAGGCAGGATTAAAAGTAGGCGATCAGGTGGTTTCAGCCAACGGACAGAAGATTAATTATTATGACGAATTTAAAGATGTTGTAGGAAAAAATGTAGGAAAAGACCTTAATATTGAGGTTTTAAGAGGGGGAAATATTATGCCGTTAACGATTCCTGTTTCAAAAGAAGGAACGATCGGAATTGCATCTTATAAGCAGATTGAAAAGTTTGCGACAACTCAGCATTTCACATTCGGTCAATCTATCGGAAGAGGATTTACAAGAAGTATTGAAAGCTTAACGTATCAGATCAAACAGTTTAAATTAATTTTTAATAAAAAAGTTCAGGGATATAAAAAGGTTGGAGGGCCGCTTGCGATCATAAAAAACATGCCTGTTGACAAAGCAAAAGACGGAAGCGTATCGATCGACTGGACAGCTTTCTGGAGTTTTACAGCAATGTTCTCCGTTTGGTTAGCCTTTTTGAACTTAATTCCTATTCCGGGACTGGATGGCGGACACGTAATTTTCACATTATATGAGATGATTGTAGGAAAACCAGTTCCACAAAAAGTATTGGAAAATGCTCAGATGATTGGAGTTATCTTCCTGTTAGGCTTGATGTTACTGATTTTCGGAAACGATATCTTTAAGATCATAACTGACAAATTTTAACTTTTTTTAAAAATTTAATTAAAAAACTTGCATGGTATAAATATCAGTCCTATATTTGCACCACTTAAAACGAAGGACATTCCTCCTTAGCTCAGTTGGTTAGAGCATCTGACTGTTAATCAGAGGGTCGCTGGTTCGAGCCCAGCAGGAGGAGCAAAAAGACTTACAGAAATGTAGGTCTTTTTTTGTTTTATAAATTTCCAGAAGAGGATAAAAGATTTATTTTGAAATTTAAATTATTGAAAAATAATCTGATAGCGGTTTTTGGTTAATATCAAACGGTAAAAACTTGCTTCATATCAATATTCATATTATATTTGCAGCACGAAAAACAAAGGAAAATTCCTCCTTAGCTCAGTTGGTTAGAGCATCTGACTGTTAATCAGAGGGTCGCTGGTTCGAGCCCAGCAGGAGGAGCCAAAAAGACTTACAGAAATGTAGGTCTTTTTTTTTGCATAATAAATCTTTTTTTTGATTATTAAAAGTAGCTGTAATTTTTAATTACATTCAAAAAATTATTAAAAAATTAAAAAAAACATGCAATTATTGTTAAAATATATTTGTAAATTTTCAAAAAATAAGATTTATTACCATGAAGAAAGTTTTTCTATTGTTTTTTATACCTTATTGTATTTTTGCTCAAATTGGGATCAACAATCCAAATCCTGCATCTACATTAGACATCACAGCTAAAAATCCAACAGGAACGGCCACTCAGCCAGACGGAATGATTATTCCGAGACTTGACAGACAAAGGGCACAAAATATGACCAGCACCCCAACCTCGACACTGATTTACATCAATAATCCAACAACAGGCACACAAGCCGGAACAGCAGTAAATATTGATGCCGCCGGCTTTTATTTTTACGACGGAACAGTCTGGACAAAAATTGCCACCGGAGAAAACACTAACATTTATACAGCTAACGGAACTCTTTCAGGAGCCAGAAATGTAGGTTTAGGCGGAAATAATTTAGGCTTTACAGGAACAGGAAATGTCGGGATAGGAATTGCCTCTCCTACGGCAAAGCTGGAAATTGCATCTGGAACTTCAGGAACATCCGGATTAAAATTCAGCAACATTAATAACACGACTGCTACAACTCAGAATGCGGCTACCATAGGAGTTGACGCCGGAGGAAATGTGGTGATACAAAACACGGTACCTTTATCAACTACATTCAAATCGTTTAATCTTGATGCCAATACCCCGACCAACTCATTGTTAACGATAGGAAATCTGCAGTTCCGTGCAACCGCAACATCTTGCCCATCAGGATCCACCTCTTTTGTACAGGTAAGATCAACAACCGGAGCCAGTAATATAGGTATTGTTCACGGCCAATATACAACAGCTCAAAACGCATCGTCTTTCGTAAATACAGCTGCGCTAACTGCAGCAACAACGTTTACTGACATTACAACTTTACCATTAAACTGCTTTCAGGACGGTCATTTACAGCTAAGCTTCTTTTCTTATACAGATAGAACTTACTACAGGGTATCCGTTAATTTAGCAGATGGAGACGGATTAGGATTTGGAGCATTAGGATATATTTTTGCCGAACTTCAAAGATAAAACACAGCCTTTTTACAATTAATTATAAAATTTACATCACAACATATTCAAACAATCATGAAAAAATATATTTTACTTACATTATTATCCGTTTCAGCTCATATATTTGCACAAATCGGTGTAAATAACACAACACCCGGCGCAACGCTGGATGTTGTCGCAAAAACGCCAGCAGGAACCGCTTCAACAATTGACGGGCTTCTTGTACCGAGAGTAGACAGGCAGCGCGCTCAAAATATGACAGGAATAGCTACTTCAACTATTATTTACATCAACCTTATAAACGGTACCCAAACTGGAAATGCGGTAAACGTTGATGCCGTAGGCTTTTATTTCTACAACGGCACAGCCTGGGTTAAAATTGCAACAGGAAGCATTCTTAATATCTATAATTCTAATGGAACGCTTAACAGTACCAGAGACGTAGCGCTGGGCGGGAATAATCTAGGATTTACAGGAGCCGGAAATGTCGGTATCGGTACCGCTGCACCAACAGCAAAACTGGAAGTCGCGTCCGGCACAACAGGAACGTCCGGCTTAAAATTTACCAACATTAATAATACAACCGCAACTACCCCAAATGCCGCCGCTTTAGGAGTTGACGCATCAGGAAATGTGGTCATACAAAATGTTGCGCCATTAACTTCTACTTTTAAATCTTTTAGTATTGATGCTAATTCAGCCGCTAACTCCACCGTTACTATCGGAACTCTGCAATTCCGTTATCCAACCACTACCTGTACTAATTCAACCACATACGTTCAGATAAGATCCACATCTGGAGCTAATAATATTGGCATTTCCCATGCAATGTATACCACAGCACAAAATGCTTCTACATTAGTTAATACCGTACCTATAACCCTTACGCCAACTTTTGCCGATATAACAGCAGTTCCACTAAACTGTGTTCAGGATGGGCATGCGCAATTTAACTTCTTTTCCTATACGGACAGAACTTTCTACAGAGTCAATGTCAATATCGCAGACGGTGATTCTCTGGGTTTTGGAGCTCTAGGATACATTTTTGTTGAACTTCAAAAATAACGATTCAGCCTCATTATCATTTTAACAAAACAATAACTATAACGCCTTCAAAATGATGGCGTTATTTTTGTTACCTTTGCACTTTTATAATTAATTGTAAAAAACTTTAAATTTATTAATCTTTTTAAATAAACAGCATACTTTTTGTTTATGCTAAATGCTTGAAGAAACAACAAATGTTAATTACTAATTCCAAATATTACCCTCTTTTTTTTCTGCTATTTTTCATCGACCTTGTTTGTGCACAAAATACAGCGAACGGCAAAATCGTAGACGCCAGAACCAATAAAGAAATCACCGGCGTTGATATTTTCATCAACGACAGTGATAAAGCCTCTTTAACCACTACCACAGGAAATTTTACCATACAATCTGACAGTATTATTTATAAATTAAAGTTTTTAAGAAAAAACTATGGTTTACAATCGGTAGATATCACTCCTCAAAATGCCAATAATGTTTTTGTAAAGCTTGCTCAGGAAAAGGTAAGCAATATTGAAGAAGTCGTTATCCACAACGAAAAGCCAAAATACAAAAACAAGAAAGAAAATCCGGCTTATGCAATTATGCAGGAAGTCTGGAAGAGAAAAAGAAACAACGGCCTTGATAAATTCAACACCTACACTTTCAAGGAATACGAAAAAATACAGTTTGACGCCAATAATCTGGACAGTGCTTTTATGAATAAAAAGATCTTTAATAAATTAGATTTTATATTCGATTATGCAGATTCTACGGCAAGCGGCAAAATGGGGCTTCCTATTTTCTTAAATGAATCTATTTATGAAAATTTTGGAAGGAATAAACCTGATAAAAGAACAAAAAGGCTCTTAGTTGCACAAAAAACGTCCGGTTTTCAGGACAATCAGGTGATTACGATTACGGCAAAAAACCTCTATCGCGACATTAATATTTATGATAATACCATTAATTATTTTGATATAGGATTTCCGAGCCCTGTTGGAGAAACGGGTTTCAGCACCTATGATTACAATTTAGTTGACACCATCTCAATACGCGGAGAAAATGCCTACAAAATAAGATATCTGCCTAAAAGGACCGAAGTTTTGGCCTTCCAGGGATACCTTTATATTGATACGGATAGTTACGCCGTGTTGGGCGCTACCTTAAAATCAACTCAAAAAATCAATGTAAATTTCATTAATTCAATTTCAACAGAACTTGAATATGATAATCCCGACGAAAATACCTTTTTACCTAAAAAATTCGTCACAGAAATCGAACTGACCCCTTTTGCCAAGAAAAAAACTTCAAAAAGCATTATTGCCAAACGGTCTGTGGATTACTCAAATTATGAATTCAATAAACCTCTGGAAGACAAAGTTTTTGTCCGAAGAGAAGAAGAATATGACAATAAATTCGTTGATAAGGACGATGCCTATTGGGTAAAAGCCAGACCCGACTCTTTGTCTAAAAGTGAGCAGGGAGTTTATGAAATGCTTGATAAGCTTCAGCAGACCCCAAAATTCAACAGAATTGTAAAAATCTATGAAACACTGGCTTCCGGTTATTACAATGCTTTTAAAGGAATAGATATTGGCCCGATATTCTCAATTTACGGGAAGAATGAAGTAGAAGGCGACAGAATAAGGCTCGGTGCAAGAACGTATTTCGGGCAAAATGATCCCTGGAGAATTCAGTTTTACAATGCTTATGGCTTTAAAGATAAGCAATTTAAATATGGTGTTGAAGGTAGATATATGTTCAACAGGCTGAATCGTTTTATGGTCGGCGCAGGAACAAGAAGAGATATCATGCAGCTTGGGGTACAACTTACCAATGATGATGGGATAATGTCTCGCTCATTTGCTTCTTCCACTCTATTTGCAAGAGGAGAAAACGCTTCATTAAGCTCTGTAAATCAAACCAATATATTCACATCGATTGAGCCCTGGAAAAACTTCCAGGTTAGAATTGACGGAACAATGCAAAGCATTAAATCTGCAAATCCTGATGGCTTTAACCTGATGTATTACAGAAATGGCGAATTAAGAAAAACCGTTAATGACTCGCACGTTACAGTAAGCTTAATTGCAAGACCGGGCGCAAAATTCTCCCAAACCGGCGTTGACCGATACGAGCACGGAACCCTGGCTCCTACCATTGTCTTAAAATATACAAGAGGTATTGAAGGCTTATTTAATGCGGATTACAGCTATAATAAATTACAATTCATGTTTTATAAGCCCGTTTTGATCGGAAGCTGGGGAAAAACACTGATTAATTTTGAAGCCGGAAAAAACTTTGATACCGTGCCTTTAGCCTTACAAAATGTAATTCCGGGGAACCAGTCATACAGTTTGGCAAGCAATACTTTTGCACAGCTTAATTATTATGAATTTGTTGCGGATACGTATGCTACACTACATTTGGAGCATCATTTTAATGGCAAGATTCTTTCTTATATTCCTTTAATTAAAAAGTTAAAATTAAGAGAGGTGGCCTTTATCAGAGGGGCTTACGGAACGATGAGCGATGCCTCAAAAGCGATCAATGTAGAAGGATTCAAATATTCTGCGCCAAGTGATCATATTTATTATGAATACGGTTTCGGAATTGAAAACATCGGTTTTGGGAACCTTAGAATTTTCAGAGTAGACTTCAACTGGAGAGGTAATTACCTCGACCGACCGGATATTTCAGCATTTGGAATTAAAGCCGGCTTCCAGGTTGGGTTTTAAATAAATAAAAATCTCCTTTAAAGCAAAGGAGATTTTTTTTATTAAGATTCTGACGGATAATTCTTGCACCCGTTACAGTGGGCCACAATATATACAATATTACACGGAGGCCTTTCTCCTTCCGGAATTTTGCAGTACACATCACAAGGTAAACAATCTTTTTCGGGAAGCGCTCCTCCCATTACGTTTTTCAACTCTTGACGATTAATTTTCTTTAAATTTTTCATAATAATATTTTTATAGTTTGATGTTTAAGTAAAGCAAATAACAGGTTATCACATTTAATTATTTTTTTCAAGTCAAATGTAATGATTTTTAGAATTAATTACAATATTAATAAAAATTTGTATATTAGTTTATCATTAAAACTGTTAATTATGAAAAATATTTTATTTTCTTTAATCTTCGTTTCTGTTTTAATTGATGCACAAGTCACAACCTTCCCCTGGACAGAAACATTTGAAACCGACTCACCAACCGCACCTTCATGGACAAAAATCTATGAATCGGGAACCAAAGAATGGACAAACGTACAAACTTCATATTATGGCTACTCCACCGGGCCTTATCAGGGAACCTACATGGCTCAGTTTGACATTACAACCTTTAACGGAGACACTACAAAATATGTAAGTCCGGTGCTGAATTTATCTACCGCGACAAATCCTACTTTAGAATTTTATTATCGAAATAAAGATTGGGGCGGCGATCAAAATGAATTGAAGGTATATTACAGAACCTCATCTTCAGGAGCCTGGACTTTAATTACCAATTTTGATTCCAGCATCAGTGATTGGGTGACTTCCGGAGTATTGGTCTTACCTTCTCCTTCAGCGACTTATCAGATTGCTCTTGAGGGTGTTGCATGGTACGGCTGCTCCATCAATGTTGATAATGTTACCGTAAATGCCGGTGCTTTAGCAACTTCTGAAACGGATCTTCAAAAAAAATCATTCAAAATATTTCCAAATCCGACCTCAGATTATATTAATATTTCTTCGGAAAAACAAATTTCTGAAGTTTCAATATCTGATCTTAGCGGAAAACAAATTAAAACTTTAAAAAATGAAGAAAAAATCCCTGTACAGAACTTAACTTCAGGAACTTATATTATTCAGATAAAAAATAATGATGGCACTGTGAGCTCTCAAAAATTTATTAAAAAATAAAAAATTCCTTTACATAACAAAAATCCCCAACAAAAATGTCGGGGATTTTATTTTTTATAAAACGCTTTAGATTATGCGTTTACTTCTACAGATACGAAAGATCTGTTATTTGCTTTTTTTCTAAAAACTACCTTACCGTCTACTAGAGCAAACAAAGTGTGGTCTTTACCGATTCCCACGTTATCACCTGGGTGGTGCTGAGTACCTCTTTGTCTAACAATAATATTTCCGGCAATAGCATCTTGTCCTCCGAAAATCTTCACACCTAATCTTTTAGAGTGAGATTCTCTACCGTTTTTGGAGCTACCAACTCCTTTCTTATGTGCCATTTTATAAGTGGATTTTTATTATTTGTTTAATGCTTTAAAAGTGTCGATGTTCTTTACGATAGCAGCATCTATTTCTGCATGAGTAAGAACAGTCTTTTCTAATTCAACTTTAACTGCTTTACTTAAAGTGATTAAAGTATCTCTGTTTTCTTTAGACTGAGATAATCCGTTTTTCTTTAAGTGATAGTTCAATTCGTGATCTTCACCGAAGTTTACCGTTTCGTTGTCAGAAAGAATTTCTGCCTTAGCAGTTTCTTTTTTAGCAGCTTTCTTTGGTGCTCCTTCAAAACCTGTGATACCAGTGATCTGAATTTGAGTTAAAGATTGTCTGTGACCATTTTTTACCTGGTAACCTTTTCTTCTTTTCTTTTTGAAAACGATTACTTTATCAGCTTTTACGTGGTCTAGGATCTCTGCTTCTACAGTGATTCCGCCTACAGCTGGGGCGCCTACAGTGATTGCTCCGTTTACAGTAAGAAGTACTTTATCAAAAGATACCTTTCCTCCTTTATCTCCTTTTAAACGGTTTACAAACAACTTCTGGTCTTGCTCAACTTTATATTGAAGCCCTGCTATTTCTACAATTGCAAACATTGTTTATAAATTTTTAGTTATTTCGAGGTGCAAATATATGAATAATTTTCTAATTCACTTACAACCAAACCCATCTTTTTAAGAAAAAGTTTTTAACTATGCTTTAAATAATTTTTCACCATAAAGTGATGAATTATATCGGATAATTTTATACCTTCGTTTTTACCAAAAAATATTTTATATGAAAAGAAGCCTTAATTTCTGCTTATTAGCAGGAGCATTTGCTGTATTCTCACTTACAGCATGTAACGACGACAATCTGGAAACACCCGTTTCACAAGATCCACAAGCACAAACCGGAAAAATCGAGCAGCCCGGAGAACTTGAAAAAATCTGTTATTATGTAGATCAGTACTGGAGCTCTTCTTCGGTTTTAACAACAAGCCTTCAAAATGCCACAGACACTAATTTTATGAATGCTCAGATGACTAAAATTGCCAGTATGTGGGGAAGAAGCAATCCTACTTTGAGATTTGTAAATGATCCTTCAAATTTCAATTCAACGTATAATGCGATTTCTTATTCTACAGGAAAAATCTATTACGGGTATGCTATTTATTATGATGCAAAAGCAAAGGGCGGTGATATTGTAAACGCCATGATCCTCGCCCATGAATATGGCCACCAGCTGCAGTATATTTTCAACTTACCTTCTGTAAGTGAGTCAACCGCACGGCCAAACGAATTAGAAGCAGATGGTTTTGCAGGATATTATCTGAGAAGACCAACAGGCTATAATCAAACAACATTTGCTCAAATTGCAGCGGCTTATGAATTCGCTCAGAGCATCGGAGATTATCAGACTACAAGTCCGGGACATCACGGAACTCCGCCACAAAGGAGATCGGCCGTTCGTCTGGGATTCCTTTTAGGCCAGTATAGTCTTTCTGCGTCTGATTTTGATTATAATTTCTTCTATTATTACCAAGGCGTTTTAAACGGAACCTACAAAATGGGCAAAAACTCAAGAAATCCTGAAATTGATGCGTATATGAGTCAATATATGGAAGAATTAAGACAAATTCAATCCGGAGAAATCTCTGCAGAAGAATTTAAAAACCTGCAATAAACATTCATTTTTAGCATATTATCAGAAAGGAGGTAAGCGAAAAGTCTTACCTCCTTTTATTTATCCGAAATATTTCACAAAGTTTATTTAATTTTGATGCTTATCCATTATCAATGAACAGAGATCTCTACATAGATTTTGCGAAAGGCCTGGCAACGCTTTCCATTATATTTATTCACACGGCTTTTTGGTCGGGGCAATTTTATATTCCCGCAGATGTACGAGTGTTTTCTTTGGTTTTTGATGTTGCTCTGTTTTATGCATTAAGCGGAATCACTTCCGGATCCAATATTGAGAAAACTTTGTACAGATTGCTCAAATTGCAGATCACTTACATGATTTTCGTAACATTTTTGTTCTTTTTGGATTACTTTTTTAAGGTTTTCGGATTAACGATCTTTTCATTGGAATGGTTGCAGAATTTTTATTCAACTTTTGGATCAAAATATGCCACAACAAGCATTTCAGCCGTTCCGCAATGGCAAAATCTTGGCAACTGGTATCTTCATCAATACACCAATGCAGACACTTTTCCTGTTGTAATGGGAAGTTTCTGGTACCTAAAAGTATATTTTATCCTCACCGTTTTCGGTGTTTTAATCCTAAGATTCTTTCCGAAACATATCAATTGGTTTATAGGAATCTGCATCGCTTTAACCCTGGTATTCAACATTTTTCCTGAAATTTATCCGACAGGGCAAGTGGGTTACGTAGCATTTTATATGGCTATTTTCCTGATCGCCAACAGAATGCGCGGTAAAAAAATCCCGATAAAAATGATCCCGGTTCTTTACAGCATTGTTGCAGCCGCATTACTCTGGATGTTTTGGTATTACGGAAGCGATATCTTCTATAAAATCAATAAAAATAAATTCCCTCCGAAAATTCCTTATATCATATGGGCACTTTTCTCACTGGTCACTTTATTTGTTTTTTACAACAGATTAAAAATTGAGAAAGAAAGTTTTGTTACTTACATCGGTAAAAACGCCATATTTTTCTATTTCGCACAAGGAATCAGCTCCTCACTGGTTTATTTTCTCGTTGTTCCATTGAAAGAAATGATGCCTTGGTGGGTTTTAATGATCATTATTTACATCATTAATATCATTTTGGCGTTCATCATTTCATCTGGCTTAAAAAAAGTCGACAGCTTAGGATGGTCTATTTTAGAATTTTTAAGAAAGAAAACGGCTGTAAAAGATTAATCCTCTTTTTTTCTTCCGGTTCTTGTTAAAAGAACAATTAAGATAACTAAAATTAATGCGCCTCCGATTAAATAAACAGGATCGGCGTACCATTCTGTCGTTGTTGTTGTTTTTGTTGAATTTGTTGTTTCAACAACCCCACTTGAATTTTCCTGAGCAAAAGAAACTGCAGAAATAGACATTGTAAATACAAAAGCTAAGATTGTATTTAATAAGTTTTTAAAGTTTGTAATGGTTTTCATGTTAAATTTTTTAATTGTGATTAAACAATATCAAAAAAAATACCATTAAATATTTAACATTGATTAAACAGGGAAATTGCCCTAAATTTTAAATACAAATAAAACTTCTGATTTATTGCAAATTATTTTAATTTTACAAAAAGTTTTAAAATATGTTTAAGTTGAAACTTCCTACCGATCCCAGGTGGGCAAATATAGCAGAGGAAAACATTGGAGAAATTTTGACAGATCATGCCTGGTGTGAGCAAAAAGCAGCAACAAACGCCATCGGACTGATCACCATGTTGCCTGAATATCCCGAAATTGTTACAGAGCTTCTTGCCATCGCGCAGGAAGAGCTTGATCATTTTGGCCAGGTTCATGAGATTATTAAAAAAAGAGGATACACTTTTGGACGAACCAGAAAAGACGATTACGTCAATGAGCTTGTGAATTTCATCCAAAAAGGAGGTAACAGAGACGATCTTATTGTTGACAAAATGCTTTTTGCAGCCATGATCGAAGCCAGAAGCTGCGAGAGATTTAAAGTGCTTACCGAAAATATCAAAGATGAAGAGCTAAAGGTTTTCTACAGAGAATTAATGATCTCTGAAGCCAATCATTATACGACCTTCATTGGGTTTGCAAGACAATTGGGAGACGAAGAAAAAGTAAACAAACGTTGGGAAGAATGGCTGGAATACGAAGCAAAAATTATACAATCCTACGGAAATAAAGAATCAATACACGGGTAAAAAAATAAAACCGCTTACTTTATGAAGCGGTATTTCTATAAATTATAATGATTAAAAATTAAATTTCAGACCGCCTAAAATATAGCCCCGTAAAGCTGTTATTGATGATTCATCAATTCCTAACTGGCTTGTATAACTATTGATATATTGGAAAGAATTAAGATTTAAAATATTGTTAAACAATAAATTATATTCAAAATAAGATTTCTCTTTTTTATACGAAACCTGTCCTCCTATTAAAAAATTTCTCAATGTATTCTGTTCTGTTTTCTGAATTAAATATTCTCCCAAAACATTGGCAATCCATTCTTTTTTAATATTGGCTCTTATTCCTAATGATATTTTTATATTATCTTGTTTGGAGGTTGTGTCATAAAAGCTCTGTTCAAAAATATTTTTAGTGAAAGTATATCCTAAATCGAATTGTAAAAGCTTATTTTTAAAATTTGTTGAGATCTTTTGAGATAATTCAAAATTTTTGATCGTTGAAAAATTATTATTCCCACTGATAAAATTGGCATTCTTACTTAAAACTCCTGTCAATTTTGATTTCAAAGTATAATTTTTACTAAACTTCTGATCGTTGACCAGTAGAAATACGAATCTATCATTAAACTTACCTATCGTATTTTCTATTCCCGAAAATGTCCCATAATTGGTAATATTGGTTGTATAAGTTGGTTTAATTTTACTGTACATAATCATAAAGAACAGATTATTCCCTTTTTCAAAATTGAATCTATTCCAGGTGAATTTATAATTATCCGTTTTACTTAATAAATCGGGAGTAAGCAGGGTATTTTGATAAAAAGATAAATCTTTTGTATATAATACATTATACTGAAGAAGCCTTAAGTCGGGGAGTTCGTATTTTGAGCTATATTCTAACGCGAAATCACTTACTGCTTTTGTGGCAGGACTAAATTTTACACTGAATTTCTTCTCAAAATAATGTTTATTGATCTCATTAACCGTAAGAAAATTTGAACTTACGGAACCGGACAGATCAAATTTTCCTAATTTTTTAGAAACATTCAAATCATTAATATAATGGTAGATTTTAAGGGTTCTTTTTTCAGCGGTTTCAGAAAAAGTTTCTCCAAGATCGGAAACTTCCTTCTTATAAGAAATCCCTGAATGAAAATTAAAATTCAGAATCTGATTTTTGTTTTTTATAAAAAAATCAAATGCATATTTATTGGAGTTTGTTGAATATTCTTGAGATAAAAAATTACTGTCTTCAAGAAATAATTGGGTGTTAGAGCAAATATCCAAACTTCCTGTATGAGCTTCATTGAGCTGGCTTAGAGCAAATACTAATTTAGAATTGAGAATTTCTTTATTCCATGAAATGAAATTACCCAAACTATTATTTTTCACCTTATTTTGTATTTCATAGAAGTTATAGTCTGCCGAATATCTGTCAATATTCTGATTAAAATGATCTTCAGTGGGGTTATACCCAAAATTATAATATAGGAAACTATTATCCGAAAAGGTCTTCTTTAATTTAATTTGAGTAGTTCCGAAAAAACCTCTGTTGTCTTCTCTTTTTTGTTCAAGGAAATTAAAATCTTGTGGCTGTCCTTCAAAAGCAATTCTTTTGGAAGTTGAGAATTTATCGAGCTGTGCATTATTTAAAATAGAAAAAGCGGTAATGGTGAAATTCTTTTTAGATTTTGAATATTGCAAAGCTCCAAATTGATTAGATTTTGATTTTACTCTTCCGTCATTATTTAGAAAACTCGGAATATCTATATTAGTTACAGATCCGGAATTTTCTATGTCTTCCTGAGTATTCATTTCGTAAAAATCCATGAAATTAATAGGATCTTTTGCAATATTATTGGCATCAGCAATCAGGGCTAAATTTCCAGCTTTCCCGAATTTAAACAAATTGGCATGACCTAAATAAGAATTTTTAGTTCCGTAATTTCCTTCTACATTTCCACTGATTTTTCCTTTGTATTCATCTTTTAATTTTAGATTTAATGCTGTAGAGCGGTTTCCGTTAATGGTACTGAAATTCTGCCAAAGGTCAATCCCTTCAATCATATTAGCAGAAATATTTTGCGTTGCCATTTTATGATTTTTCCCAAAGAATTCGTTTCCTTCGACTAACACCTGACCTACGGTATTTCCTTTATAGGTAACTTTTCCGTTTTCGTTAATATCTAATCCGGGAAGTTTTTTTATTAAATCTTCCGTTGTTCTTTCTGTACCGTCTCTTACTGCTTTTAGGTTGAAAGCAATTGTATCTTCTTTAGCGGTAGCAATTTTTGGGCGGGATTTTATTTCTACTTCTTCTATTACAGTAATCTGTGGATCTAGCTGTACTTCAAAATTTGATTTTTCATTGGTGTCTATTTCTAAGATCTTTGTTTTGTAGAACACTGATGTAAATTTCACCGAAAAAACGCCCTTTTCAGAGAGCTGAAAAGTACAAACTCCTTTATCGTCTGTTTTTTGAAAATCTACTGTTTTTCCGTTTTTTAAAAGCTGTACATTAGCTTCTGATATGGGTTTTCCAGTCGTTTCTTTTACATTAATATTTATATTTTGAGAAAAAGAATGAAAGAAAAATAGAGATAATATGAAAACTAAAAACTTTAATTTCATTGATTTATAATCTTATTTCTTGATAAGTTGGCTTGCTGTTAAGCTCTCTTACCTCTTGCATTTTTTTGGTAAATTCTTCTCCTTTGTATATCTTTAATTTAGGATCCAATTTTTCCACGTCATTTTCTTTAGTATCATTACTTATTCTTACAGCGGTCATTATATAACTTGGAGCTTCGATTCTAAGAACAACACCCGGAAAAGTATTAAAGCCATAAGGTCCGCTAGAGATAGGGATATCTTCTGTATACCAAATTTTTGTAATCTGCTCATTTGGAAAAGTGACTTCCACCAGTTTGCAAAAATAATTATCTATTTTCAGGATATCATCTTTGTAATCTACTTTTTTATAATTCATCTCAACATATCCATAAAATTCTTCATTAATTCTTTGATAATTTTGATATTGGTAGGAGCCTTTTTCATTTTTTATATGATAGATCTTTGTTTCGAAATCTGTGTAAACTTCTTTTTTAGTTTTTCGGTTAGATTCATCAATCTGTGTGGTTCCTGCATCGTGAACGAAACCAACACGAGGAATATTTTTAAAAAAAGAATTTCCGTTGGCGAAATACAGAAAATTCTTTTGCGGTATTTTCTTTACCTTATTCACTTTATCAATATACTCTTGTGAGGAGGAAGAGTTTTTAAAATCTTGAAGTTCTGTTCTTTCATACTCAACTTTTAAATACTGAGCAAATAAATTATTTAACGAAATGGATATGAAGAAAACTGTTAAAATAGTTATTGTTTTATTTTTCATGAGACATATATATTAAGTATAACGCATCGTGATGCGAAAATCATGATGCGTTAAGATTTTTAATTAATTTTTAGCACCAAGTGGTATAATGGGTGTAAGTTCCCACTGTTTCGGTGTAGACATTTCCGTACATATCAACATGATCTACTGTATGTTCCGAATAAACAAGCTGTCCGCAAATTCTCTTAACCGAAGCAACTTCCTTATCAGAAGAAGGTGTAACTTTTTCTAAAGAAACAGTCTTTTCAATTTTCAAATTGCTTGTTGTAGATTTTACGTTGTCTTTTGCAAACGCTAAAGTAGTTCCCGCGATCAAAAACGCGCCCAATAATAGTTTTTTCATTTGTAATTTTTTTTAAATGTATTAATTTTTTGTCATACCATCCCTGACATGGGTTTTTGCTGATCAGCGTTTATATTAATCTCTTGTACTGTACACATACAAAAAATAGAATATTTGTGTTTTTACCTGGAGCAAACTTAGGAAAGAGATTCACACAAAAAAAGCACATGCATTATGGATTTATAAATTCATCACCATTAATTTATAAATCAACAACAACAAAGTATTGAAAAATAAGCTAATTGGACTTTATTTAATAGTCTGTGTTTTTTCAATTTCTTTGAGATATGTAGAAAGAGTGGTCTGCGTTTTTTTCTTGAATGCCGCTGTAAATGCCTGAGCATTGTTGTACCCAAGTTCATCAGCAATAACGGCTAGCTTATAAGATCTGAATCTTTTATCTTCTATCAGTCGCTTCAAAGCATAATCAACACGTAAATCGTTAAGGTAAGTGGTGAAGCTCTTTTCTTTATAACTGTTAATTACTTCAGATAAATAGGTGGTGTTGGTGTTTATCGATTGGGCAAGACTGGATAATGTTATTCCTTTTTTAAGAAAATGTTCCTGTTTTTCAAAAATTTCTAATTCTTTTAAAATGAATTTGGTTACATCTTCCGGTATTGTTTTAGTTGCTCTATCTTCTATATCAACTTGTTCAATATTTTGGAACTGCATTGGAGCTAATGTCGCTTGCGGAGTTTCAACATTTTTCCTCTCAATAGAATTGATTAAATCTTGAGCAATTTTGCGGTGCTGTTTTTCGTTTTTCTTAGCCTTATAATAAAGATATAGTAACGATAAAAGAATTAATAAAAGAGCACTTATAGCCACGTAAAGAATTCTTTTTCTGCCCTTTAAATCACTAATAATGTTTTCTTTTTCTTCTAAAAGCTTCGGAGTATCATATTTTTTGGGTAACTCTGTAAATGCATATTGAAGCTGTTCATCAAGCTTTTTATCAACTTTTAAAAAGCGATCAATATAATACAACTGTTTTTCTTTATCGTTTTTTTCTTTATAATAGTCTATGAGATAGGTGTATGCTTCCCGAAGATCAGGAAAAGTAATATTAGATTTCTGAACATTGGAATCTAACTTACTATAGGTTTCTACAGCTTTTCCTTTATTTTTTGCACCCTGATAGGCTTTACCTAAATTAAAAAGGGCATAATTAGCATTGGTTTCATTAATTTTTATTAAATTATCATAGACTTTGGATAGCTTTGTAATGGCAGTATTATATTTTTTCAATTTAAGATCATAAGTTCCGGACAAATAAGAATACGGGTCAAGATCATATTTATTTTTACCTACGATAGCATATTTTTGCCCTTCTTTAATTAAAATATTAGCAGAATCTAATTTATTAATCTCAAGATAACAGCTTATGAGTGCTATACGCATTTGGTTGTGCTCATAATCGTCTATGATATCATTGCCGTTGTAAAGATAATATCTGAATATTTTTGCTGCTTCTGCATTTTTACCTATATAGCTATTGATATAGGCAATACTCATATTGGCATAGGCGATTTGTTTTTTATCGTTTTGCTCTTTTGCATATTTCAATGCAAGAATATAATTATCCAACGCTGCTTTTAGATTATCATATTTGTAATATAGATTTCCTTTGAGCAAATAGGTTTTGGTAGGGTATATTCCTTTGATATTTTTTGTAATAATTGCGAGGCTATCAATGTACTTTAAAGCCGTAGGACAATCTTCATTTAAGTGAATAAGAGTGTAGCCTTCGGCTATTTCGATTGTATTATTTTCTTTTTTAGCTTTTTGTAGGTAATATTTTGCTATCTGTTTAGCCTGCGAAACTTTATTATGATCACTATAATCAAAAAACTTATTTTTCAGTTCCGGATACTTAAATTCATATAAACTATCAATTTTACTCCTTTGGGCGTACACCAAATTGCCAAACAATAGTATTATAATTGGGAATATATTTTTCATCATTTTGTAAATACGTTGCAAATTTACATTTTTATTCAGTAAACTGGAAGCCTAATGCAAAACCATATAAATCATTGGCAATAAACACCTTGTCCTCTTTTTTAAATAATGAATTTATAAATCCATAATCTATTTTTATTGCAATTTTGAAAAATATCCCGTTATTTGCCCGTGAATTTTAAATGCAATTAATAATGAAAAAAACAATCAAACAAGAAAAAAAATTATCGTTGAAAAAATTACAAATAATGAAGATTAACAACATGAAAACAATCAATGGTGGGAGTAATCAATTAATGAATATCAATGGCGGTGATGAACCACCAACATTTGTGCCTCAAGGAGGAGGAGGAGCAGTGTCTAGTAGATGTTAAGATGAGAAAGTCAATATTTATCATTATTTGTGTTTTTTATACATTCTTTACAAGTGCTCAAAAAAGCAATCCTGCTCCATCTGTTCCCGTAACAGATGAATATTTTGGGACTAAAATTGTAGATGGATATAGAAACTTAGAAAATTTAGAAAGTCCTTCAACAAAGAAATGGATGGAGACTCAAACAAATTATGCTAATTCGATTCTTAATCAAATTCCCAAAAGAAAATTTTATTTAGAAAAAAGAATGGAGTTTGACAAAAGGCTGGGGTATTCTGTATCAAATTTAAGTATAACAAATAATGATAAATATTTTTATTTAAAGAAAATCGGTAATGAAAAAGCTGCAAAGCTTTATTATCGGGAAGGATTTTTAGGAAAAGAGGAATTACTTTATGATCCGGCTAATTATAAAAGCAATGAACAGAATCATGAGTTTATAATTAATTACATCAGCCCTGATTCAGTTGGGGATAAAGTAGCTATTGCGATTGCTGAAAAGGGAAAGGAGCTTACAGAGGTTATTATCATGGATGTGAAAAACAAATATATCCATCCTAAAACCATTACAAATACAACACCTGCTAATATCGGAGGAATAAAATGGCTGGATGATAACTCCGGATTTTTCTACACGTATTTTCCTATCAATGATCCTAAGTCTCAGGAGTTTTATAAAAACACACAAGCTATTTTATACAAAATAGGAACAAATCCAAAAGAATTGACAGATATTTTTTCTGCTAAAAACAATCCTGAATTAAAGATAGATGAGAAAAAATCCCCTATTATCCTAGATTCTAATGATAAATATTACGTAGGAATGTTGCTTGATAATAACTACTATAGGCAAACATTTATTATTCCTAAACAAGATTTATTAGAAGGTAAAAGAACATGGAAAACTCTTTACACGAAAGAAGATAAAGTAAGGTCTTTACAACTTGTAGATAATGATCTGTATTTTTTATCTCAATATAATACTCAAAACTATACACTTTGCAAAACCAGTATAATAGCTCCAGATTTTAAAAAACCTGAAATTATTATCCCGGAAAGAAGTGATGAGGTTATCGGACAATATAGAATCACTAAAGATGGTATTTATTATACAACTACAAAAAACGGAGTAGAAGCAAAATTATACTTATCTAAAGAAGGAAAAGATATTCCTATTAAGCTTCCTTTTCCATCAGGTAATATAAATTTACAAGCAAAAGGGGAAGACTTTTCAGACATTTGGATAAGCTGTGCCGGATGGGTTAATGAAGAACAGCGTTTTAGATATGATCTTAAAACAAATTCATTTCTTCCCGAAAACATAACTCCAATTACAGAATATCCTGAGTTTAAAGACATAATAGCGGAAGAAATAATTGTAAAAGCTAGAGACGGAGAAGAAATACCATTATCTCTCATATACAACAAAAATATAAAAAGAAATGGAAATAATCCGATTCTAATTGATTCCTATGGTTCTTACGGGTCTTCTCAAAGCCCATTCTTCTCTAGAATTTATTTATTATGGGTAAATCAGGGAGGAATAATGGCTGTTGCCCATGTACGAGGAGGAGGAGAAAAAGGAGAAAAATGGCGTTTGGGAGGGTATAAAGAAACAAAACCTAATACTTGGAAAGACTTAATAGACTGTACAGAATACTTAATTAATGAAAAGTTCACCTCAAAAAATAAAGTAGCAATCTGGGGTGCTAGTGCAGGAGGAATCACTGTAGGAAGAGCAATGACAGAAAGACCTGATTTATTTAAAGTAGCAATTTTGGAAGTGCCAACAACCAATACATTAAGAGACGCACTCGCTATTGGTAGTAATGCAGATGAATTTGGGACATTAAAAGATTCTAAAGAGTTTAAGGGTTTGCTAGAAATGGATGCTTATCAACATATCAAAAAAGGAGTGAAATATCCTGCAACATTTATAACTGGAGGAATAAATGATCCAAGAGTTCCGGTTTGGGAACCTGTAAAATTTGCGGCTAAATTAATGTCAGATAATATCTCGAAAAATCCCATATTATTACAAATAGATTATGAAGGAGGTCATGGAAATAATACTACAGCTTTCCACGGACATTCAAACCTTTCGGACATCTTCGCCTTCGCTTTCTGGCAACTAGGCCATCCCGACTATCAGCCAAAAAAGGACAACAATAAATAAGCTTCACAAATAAACTAAGAAACCTACAAGATTTTAGACCTTGTAGGTTTTACATTTTAAATATTCTCACATTTCAAATAAGTTTAAACGGCTTCATTACAAATTCTCATCCTAAATCATTAAATTTGACAAAAATTAATCTAAAAGATTGTTTAAAATTTATACCGTTTGAAAAAACTGACTTTCGAAAATATTCTCAATTTTTTCCTGAAAAATTTCTTTCAGGGGCTGGTTATTATTGGACCTATCGCGCTTACCATTTTCGTGATCTGGTACATTATTTCTTCGATTGATAATATTATTCCGTCTGTTGCCAAAGAAATTCCGGGGCTGGTTTTTATTTCAACGATTTTAATTACTGCACTTTTGGGTTATTTAGGGAATAAATTTGTTGTCGGCCGCTTTTTTTTCGACACCATGGACAGCTTATTGGAAAGAACTCCCGGCGTAAAGCATATTTACACCCCTACAAAAGACGTGATGTCCTCATTTGTTGGAGATAAGAAAAAATTTAATGATCCTGTCTGGGTAAAAACCAATGAAAATCCCGAGATTTGGAGAATCGGATTTTTAACTCAAAAAGAAATGGCTGACGTTGAAAAACACAATTACGTAG
Organism: Chryseobacterium soldanellicola; assembly: GCF_900100115.1. Lineage (GTDB taxonomy): Bacteria > Bacteroidota > Bacteroidia > Flavobacteriales > Weeksellaceae > Chryseobacterium > Chryseobacterium soldanellicola. The sequence continues at coordinate 772,093 of NZ_FNKL01000002.1, read as the reverse complement.
CCGTATATCTTCCGCACTCATACGCTATTTCAGGCTGGGTGATTGTTACGGAGGAAAAAAACATCAAACCCGTTGTGGGTATGACGGCTGCTTCTGCAATGAAATTTGCGGTAAGTGGCGGCGTTGCAGGATTCCATTCCGATGACAATATTTTTAAAGCACCAGAGTAGTCTCCTCAATCTACTTTTAAAATACATGATGAGTTTGAATTTTATTTCAAATAAATTTTTCTTTACAACAATCTAAAAATAATTAACTCATGAATTTACCGTACGCGGAACCTTTCCGCATTAAAATGGTTGAAGAAATTCGTCAATCAACAAGAGAAGAGAGAGAGCAGTGGCTTAAGGACGCTAACTATAATTTATTTAATCTAAAATCTTCACAGGTTTTTATTGATCTGCTGACTGATTCAGGAACCGGAGCAATGTCCGACAGACAATGGGGCGCTTTAATGACCGGAGACGAAAGCTATGCCGGCTCTCGTTCGTTTCAGGAATTACACGAAACAGTACAAAATATTACCGGATTCAAATATCTTTTGCCAACTCACCAGGGAAGAGCGGCTGAGAATGTTTTATTTTCAGTTTTAGTTAAAGACGGTGATGTGGTTCCGGGGAATTCACACTTCGATACAACAAAAGGACATATTGAATTCAGAAAAGCTCACGCCATTGATTGTACGATTGATGAAGCTTTTGATATCAATGACTTACATCCGTTCAAAGGTAATATTGATCTTGAAAAGCTGGAAGAAGTTTATAAAAGCCATCCAAGAGAAAAAATACCTTTCTGCTTGATTACAATTACTTGTAATTCTTCAGGAGGGCAGCCTGTTTCTTTAGAAAACATGAAAGCTGTAAGAGAACTTTCTAATAAATATGGAGTTCCTGTTTTCTTTGATTCAGCAAGATTTGCTGAAAACGCTTATTTCATTAAAAAAAGAGAAAAAGGGCAGGAAAACAGAACCATCAAGGAGATTTGCAAAGAAGTTTTCTCTTACGGAGACGGAATGACAATGAGCTCTAAAAAAGACGGTCTTGTTAATATCGGAGGTTTCATTGCTTTGAATAGCGAAGATGTCTTCAGAAAAGCATCAAACTTTACCATTATCTACGAAGGTTTCATTACTTACGGCGGTATGGCGGGAAGAGATATGGCAGCTTTGGCTGTTGGTTTAAATGAGGCCACTGAATTTGCTTATTTAGAAAGCAGAATTTCACAGGTTGAATATCTTGGTCATAAATTAATCGAATACGGAATTCCTGTACAAAAACCAATCGGTGGACACGCTGTTTTCATTGATTCATTAAATTTCTTACCAAACGTTTCGCGTGCAGAATATCCGGCACAGACTTTAGGTCTTGAGATTTATAAAGAAGCAGGAATCAGAACCGTAGAAATCGGAACTTTACTGGCAGATAGAGATCCTGAAACCAGAGAAAACCGTTACCCTAAGTTGGAATTGGTTCGTCTTGCAATTCCTAGAAGAACATACACCAACAACCATATGGATTATATTGCGGCAGCCATCAAGAACGTTTACGAAAGACGTGATGACATTGCAAAAGGCTACAAAATCACATGGGAACCAGATTTGTTGAGACACTTTACAGTTCAGCTGGAAGAAGCATAAAATTAAAACCGAGATAAGTTCTCGGTTTTTTTATTGATTTTATAAGCTTTTTAAGTGTATAAAAATAATGTATAACAAGCAACTATATAAAAATTTACTAATATTCAATAAATTCAATTTAATACATAATACTTTTCAAACAATAGTGAGTTTTCTTGTGGATTTATAGCCAAATTTTAATACATTTGATTTAATTCCAAAATAAAAAAAACTCGATAGATATGAAAATTAAGTATTTAAGTGCCGCTTTTCTTGGTGTAGGCTCCATGTTGTATTCACAGGAAATAAATGATACGATCTCAAAAGAAAAAAAGATCGATGAAGTCACCATCACCGGAAGCCGAAATAAGAAAAGAACCGTCATTGATACTCCCGTGCCTATTGATGTAATTGATATTAAGCAGGTAAGCCAGTCGACCGGACAGGTTGAAGTAAATCAGCTCCTGCAGTTTGCCGCTCCTTCTTTTAATTCTAATAAACAATCAGGTTCTGACGGAGCCGATGCTGTGGATCCTTCGACCTTAAGAGGTTTGGGCCCCGATCAGACTTTGCTTTTATTGAATGGAAAAAGATATCATCAATCTTCTCTTATTAATCTTTTCGGAACAAAAGGAAGAGGAAATACCGGCTCAGATATGAATACAATTCCGATCGGAGCCATTAAAAGAATCGAAGTTCTTCGTGACGGAGCCTCTGCCCAATATGGTTCTGACGCCATTGCAGGAGTTATCAATGTTATTTTAAATGATCGTGATAAAGGTTTTGAAGGCAACACGTTCTATGGAATGAATCTTTTTAAAAGTCCGGGAAATAACGACGTTGTTTCAGACCGGAAAATAGATGGGAACACTTTTGATTTCAGTGGTAATTTCGGAACAAAGATAGGTTCCAAAGGAGGTTTTGGAAATTTCACTGCTGAATTTATCAATAAAGAATATGCGATCAGAAATGCCAATCCTGAAAAATATGAGGCTCCGAGACAGCGATTTGGTGATGCAAAATCACAGAATTTTTACTTTTTCGGAAATATAGAAGTTCCGTTGTCGGATAATCTTAAATTTTATTCAAGACAGGGCTTTTCACAAAGAAAAACAGACGCTTATGCATGGACGAGAAGTGCCGATGCAGACGGAAATATTCCGGAAGTGTATCCAAACGGTTTTAACCCAATTCAGGCTACCAGCATTACGGATTTTACGTTTGATAACGGATTAAAATTTAAAATTGCCGATTGGGATGTTGATTTTTATAATGCTTTCGGAAGCAACAGATTTACTTATCAGATCGATCATACGATTAATGCGACTTTAGGCGTAAATTCACCCACCAGCTTTAATGCGGGAGGGCATTCTTTACTGCAAAATACGACAGGTTTTAATGCTTCAAAACAGTTCAGTGTTCTGGAAGGCCTGAATATCGCTTTCGGATCGGAATTCAGATATGAAAAATTCAATGTAATTAAAGGTGAAGAGGCTTCCTACGCCATGTATGACGTCAACGGAAATATTGTAACCGCAAATACAGATCCGGCTTTATTGGTTACAAATCCTTTAAGCGGAGATATTAGACCAGGCGGATCACAGGGTTTTCCCGGATATTCTCAGGAAGTTGATAAAAGCAGAAATAATTTTGCAGCCTACATTGATACAGAGCTCGATATCACCAAAGACTGGATGATCAGCATTGCCGGAAGATTTGAAAATTACAATGATTTCGGAAATACCATCAACGGAAAATTTGCCACAAGATATAAAATAACACCTCAGTTTGCCTTTCGCGGATCGGCTTCTACAGGCTTTAGAGCGCCTTCATTAGCTCAAAAATACTACAGCTTACAGTTCACTAATTTTCAGGGCGGCGACTTAGTTACGATTCAATTAGCGTCCAATGACAGTGATTTAGCGAAAGCTGTCGGAATTCCTCAATTAAAACAGGAAACATCGGTGAATGGAAGTGCCGGATTTACTTTTAATTCCGGAAAATTTACCGCAACTGTTGACGGATATTATATTAAAGTAAAAGACAGAATTGTTTTAACAGGAAATTTTTCTCAGGATGATGACGCAATCGGACAGATTTTAATTGATAATCACATTGATCAGGCGCAATTTTTCACCAACGCCATTGATACGAGAACAAAAGGTATAGACGTTATTTTAAGCTATAATCAAAACATCGGCAGCGGAAAACTGACCGCAACTTTAGCCGGAAATTACAACGAAATGGAGATTACCAAAGTGAATACTTCCGATAAATTAAAAGGGAAAGAAGAGATTTATCTAAGCCCGAGAGAAAGAGCTTTTATTTTAGCTTCCGCTCCGAAAACGAAGATTAATTTAAATTTAAATTATAAAATCAGCAAGTTCAATGCTAATCTACAGCTCGTAAGATTTGATAAAGTTACTTTAGTTGGCTACAACGGTCCAGATGATTATCAGACCTATAATCCAAAGGTCACAACAGATTTATCTTTCGGGTATGAGTTTTCAAAAAATGTTAATTTAACGATCGGAAGCAAAAATTTATTCAACCGATATCCGACGTTACAAACCACTCACGTTTCGCAAGGAAATACAGAATCAGGCGGTATTTTTGATCCCGTACAAATGGGGTTTGCGGGGAGACAGGTTTTTGCCAGATTTAATTTTAGATTTTAAATACTTTTTAAGGTTTTTGCCGCAAAGATTTGAAAAATAAATTTTTCTGATGAAACGACTGCTTTAAATAGGTAAAAAGCGGTTCGGGCTCAAAACGAAGTTTTGAGCCCGAACCATTAATATAAAAGACTATTTTTTTGATATTTTATACAATTTTCCGCTGTCGGTGATGCCGTAGAGATTTCCATCCGCGCCATTTAATACATCACGGAATCTTTCTTTCTGATCTGCCAAAAGACGTTCTTCACCGACAACTTTATTATCTTTCATCACAATCCTGTTGATATGTTCACCGCTTAAGCAGCCGATGAATAGATTCCCTTTCCATTCGTCGATATTTCCGGTGTAGAAAGTGACTCCGCTTGGCGAAATCACAGGATCCCAATAATAAACAGGCTGCTCAGTTCCTGCTTTTTGGGTTGTTCCGTTATTTATTTTTTCACCAGAATATTCAATTCCATAAGTTACATCTCCCCAACCATAATTTTTTCCGGCCTGAATTAAATTGATTTCATCACCACCTCTCGGCCCCATCTCAACGTCCCAAAGATTTCCGTTGGGGTCAATCGCCAAACCTTGAGGATTTCTGATTCCGTAAGCATAAATTTCAGGTTTAAATCCGGCTTTTCCAATAAAAGGATTTCCGGGAGCAGGTTTTCCGTCTTTGGTAATTTTTAAAATTTTACCTAAATAATTATCTGTTCTTTGAGCATATACTCTCGTCTGTTTATCCGATCTTTCGCCTGTACTTACAAATAAATTACCTTCTTTATCGAATGCTAATCTGCTTCCGTAATGTTTGTCACCATCGTACGTAGGAGTTGCCCGGAAAATCACTTTTACTTCAGAAATATTTTTTAAATCCGGAGAAAGCATTCCTTTTGCAACTGCTGTATGATTTCCTTTTTCATAAGGTTCAGAAAAGCTGAAATAAATTAGATTATTGGTTTTAAAATCGGGATCGAGCGCTATATCAAGCATTCCGCCTTGTCCTTTATCATCAACTTTTGGAAATCCTTCGATCTTTGAAATTTGTTTCCCGTCCGTTGAGACAACATTCATATAGCCTCTTTTGTCTGTAATTAAAAATCTTCCGTCAGGTAAATTAATAATTCCCCAGGGTTTTCCTAAGGCTTTACTTAGAATTTCAACAGTATAAGGAGTTGAGGTTTTTACCGCTTTAATTCTTGTTTGCCCCACAAAGGCAGGTTTATAATCCGAATTGGGTTTTGCGGTTTCCACACTTCCGTCTTTGCCTATTTCCTGAGCTTTAGCATTATTTTTATGGGATGATGATAAAAGCAGTAAAAAGCTTAAAACAGGAATATAAAATGGTCTGATTTTCATAGTATTGTAATTAGTGATTAATTAAAATGAATGGAAAAATAATGCCATAAATTGACCGGTAAAATTTTTAAGGACTCTTTTTTATTCCTAAATTTGATGTATGAATTTCAATCTTCAATCAGAATATAAACCAACCGGCGACCAACCTCAAGCCATTGAAAAACTTACCGAAGGAATAGAAATTGGCGAAAAATACCAGACTTTACTGGGTGTTACGGGTTCCGGGAAAACTTTTACCGTTGCCAACGTTATTCAGAACGTGCAAAGGCCAACGATCGTCATGGCCCATAATAAGACGTTAGCAGCACAGCTTTTTATGGAATTTAAAGAATTTTTTCCTGACAATGCTGTTGAATATTTTGTGAGCTATTACGACTATTATCAACCGGAAGCCTACATTGCCACCACCGGAACTTATATAGAAAAGGACCTGAGCATCAATGAAGAAGTTGAAAAACTACGACTTTCAGCTATTGCGAGCTTGCTTTCCGGAAGGCGTGATGTGTTGATCGTTGCTTCAGTATCCTGTATTTATGGTGTGGGAAATCCTGCAGAATTTCATAAGTCACTGATTTCTGTTGCAATTGGCGAGAAAGTAACGAGAACCGCGCTTCTCCATTCTTTAGTTAACGCCCTATATTCCAGAACATTAAGTGAGTTCCAACGCGGTACGTTCAGGGTAAAAGGAGATGTGATCGATATATTTCCCGCTTATGCAGATAATGCAGTCAGAATTCAGTTTTTTGGGGATGAAATTGAAAAAATTCAGAGTTTTGACCCGGTTTCGGGAAATGTTACGGCAAATTTTGATCAGATTCAGATTTATCCTGCCAATCTTTTTGTGACTTCAAAAGAAACTTTAAACGGAGCTATTAAAAATATTCAGGATGATATGGTAAAACAGGTCGATTTCTTCAGTGAAATAGGAAAACCCTTGGAAGCCAAAAGATTACAGGAAAGAACAGAGCTTGATCTCGAAATGATTAAAGAATTGGGTTATTGTTCGGGCATCGAGAACTATTCGCGATATTTAGACGGGAGGCTTCCGGGTTCCAGGCCTTTCTGCTTATTAGATTATTTTCCTAAAGATTATTTAATGGTCATTGATGAAAGCCACGTTACCGTTCCACAGGTTCATGCAATGTATGGAGGCGACAGAAGCCGAAAAGAAGCTTTGGTTGAATACGGATTCCGACTTCCTGCCGCAATGGATAACAGGCCTTTAAAATTTGAGGAATATGAAGCAATTCAAAATCAGGTAATCTACGTTTCTGCAACACCCGCTGATTATGAGCTGGAAAAATCAGGAGGAACGTATATTGAGCAAATTATTCGTCCGACAGGGCTTTTAGACCCTGTTATTGAAATCAGGCCAAGCCAGAATCAGATCGATGATTTAATGGAAGAAATCCGGAAAAGAGCTGATATTGATGAAAGGGTTTTAGTGACGACTCTGACCAAAAAAATGGCGGAAGAATTAACCAAATATTTCACAAAATTCGGGATCAGAACGAGATATATTCACTCTGATGTAGAAACATTGGAGCGTATTCAGATTATGCATGACCTGCGTGTCGGTCTTTTTGATGTTTTAATTGGAGTCAACTTATTAAGAGAAGGTTTGGATTTACCTGAAGTTTCGTTGGTTGCCATCTTAGATGCCGATAAAGAAGGAATGCTAAGGAGCAGAAGATCAATGATTCAGACGGTCGGTAGAGCCGCAAGAAATATTAACGGTAAAGCTATTTTGTATGCCGATAAGATGACAAAATCAATGCAGGCAACGATTGATGAAACCAACTACCGTCGTGAGAAACAAATACAATATAATAAAGAGAATAACAAGGTCCCAACTGCTTTAAATAAGAAAATATCGGAAAATTTAGTCGGCAGAACCAAGGATTTCCCGGATGAAAAATATACTCAAAAACAGATTCTACAAAAAGTAGCCGAAGTAAAAGCGACATACGCAACGGAAGATGTCGAAAAAATGATCGGCCAAAAGCAAAAAGAAATGGAAGCCGCTGCCAAAAATCTTGATTTTATTAAAGCCGCTAAATTAAGGGATGAAATTGCTGCTTTGAAAGCTTAACTATTGATTATAAATAAATTAAACATAAAACTATAACATAAGAAAATGAAAAAAGTAACAGGAATTGGCGGCATTTTTTTCAAATGCAAAGACCCGCAAAAAATGAAAGAATGGTATAAAACTCATCTTGGCCTGGACACCAACGATTACGGAGCAACTTTTGAATGGAAAGATGTAGCCGGCTCTAATCCAAATGGTTCTTTGTCCTGGAGCCCGTTTGCAGAGACAACAAAGTATTTTGAGCCTTCTGCAAGAGAGTTTATGATCAATTACACCGTTTCTGATTTGGAAGCGTTAGTTGAAGAATTAAAAAAAGAAGGGGTGAAAATTCTTGACGAAATCGCGACTTATGACTACGGAAAATTCGTGCACATTCTTGATATTGAAGATAATAAGATTGAGTTGTGGGAACCGAAATAAGATAAAGCTTTTCGATAAAATAAGTTTCGGCGGCACCTTCGGTGCCGCCGAAACTTTATGCTAAAATTTGTAGGTCTTTGTTTTTGGCTTTTCGTAATTCACAGCTCCTCCACGAATTGGAATCAGTAAATCCATCAGGCCATTTAATTTTATTTCGTAAATCGTAGCTAGCTGCATTCCCAGTTTACCTTTGGGCATTCCCTGCCGGTGAAACCATTCGAGATAGCTTATCGGTAAGTCTGCAATTACAGTTCCTTCATATTTTCCGAAGGGCATTTTTACGACACATATTTCTTGTAATATTTCCGGGTTTATTCCTTCCATCATTATACTATTAAATTAATTTTTTCTTCCAGCTCATCATCTTTATCCGGTAAATGAAGATCGGGAGGAGTGTCTTCATCCGAAAATTCATTTCTATAAACTTGAATCAGGAGAAGAGTAAAAGAGATCAGGATCGGACCAAAAATTAAGCCCATGAATCCGAATAAGCTCATTCCCATGATAATTCCGAAAACGGTATTTAAAGGATGAATATCTTCCAGTTTTTTCAGAAGCGTAAAGCGGAGCAAATTATCTGTTAATCCCACTATAATTAAACAATATGCAGCAAGTCCAAGTCCGTGTCCCGTATCACCTTCCGCGATCATGAAAATACAAACAGGGATATAAACAATCGCCGCTCCGACTACAGGAACCATTGAAGCCGCCGCTGTTAAAGCAAATAACAAAACAGGGCTCGGCGCTCCAAAAATAAAATACCCTATCAAAGCAACAAGCCCCTGCCCCATTGCCACAACAGGAATCCCGATTGCGTTGGCCATGATTAATTTTCTCAGCTTTTCACCGATCAAAGAAACATTTGCTCTTTTAAGAGGTGCAGATGATGAAAGAATTTTCTCAAAAAGCCTCGGTTTTTCCAGCATAAAATAAAGAATAAAATACATGGAAAGCACAACCGTTAAAGTATTAAAAGTTCCGCTTAAAGCTTTGGTTGAGAATTGTCCTACAGAACTTCTCAGCTTGACCATATTTTCTTTACTTAATATATCAAACCCTATTTTTGAATAAATGTAAGAGTGTATTTTTTCAAGAAACACATTAAATTTTGTCATGTAGGCCTGTGCATTTCCCAATTTATCAATCAGAAGATCACCAATAAAATAGATCGGAAGAATAAGAATAATTAAACTTGCAAGCATTAAAACAAGCGATGAAGCCCAGGGCTTCCATTTTTTTTCTTCCTGAAGGTAAAAATTATACTTCCGGCAAACGACATAAATTGTAATCGCCCCCAAAACCGAAGGGATAAAAAGGGCAAGATTAAAACAAATTAAGGCCGTTAACACCAAAATTATTGCAAGCAAAGAGACCTGCTTTATTTTTACACTGCTTATTTGCTGATCTTTATTCATTTTTATTTCTTAAAAATTATTTGTCTTGGTTTTCCAAGGTAAGCGCAATAGGTAGAGTACATTACGATCATGATAAATGGTGCGGTAACGATAATTCCTATACAGCAAAGGATAATTCCGCTGATGCTGATGAGCCCGCCCAATAGACCTGCACCCAAAAACGTACCGTAATTGTCTTTTGCGATAGCATAAGTCTTACTAATCGCATCCATCGCATTGGCATTTTCAAACAAAAGAATAGGATATCCCAAAAGAAAAAGAGGAAAAACAAAAAAGAAAGGAATTCCGCACATAGCCGCAGCAATTCCGAAAATAATTGTTGTAAATAAGCTGTATAAAAGAATATTTCCCAAGTTCTGACGATAACCGATAAATAAATCAGAGAATTCTATCGGATTTTTAGTATTAAATTTATTAGCGATATAAATTAAGCCAACATAAATCGGAGAAAGTAAAATCCCCAAAATACTTGAAAAAGAATAATACAGAGAAAAGCCGGGTTTTCGCCAATATTCATATTGTGAATAATCGCCATCAAAATCTCTGAATTGAGAAAAGCCTCCCCAAGAGTTAAATCCCGTAATCGACTGTAAGACAAAGTCTCCAATCAGATATATTATCATTGAAATGATGGCATAAAGGAAAATCCCTTTGTACATTTCGAAAGCGTGCGAGATAATCGATCCCGTTTCTCTACCCGGAACGGAACCCTGTTGATCAAATTCGTTAAATTCTGACATGGTGTTGATTTTTAATGTTGATTTTATCAAATTTAACTTTTTTTGATAAGAAAAACATTAAAGGCAATAAATTTAATTTTTCTCAGTAAAAATCGTCTTGTACAGCGAATAAATCATCGCATTCCAGAAAGGAAAAGTAAATAATCCGCCTACAAAAAATAACATAAAGCCAACATATTTAAATAAAAGCGCCACAATCATACAAACTGATACTTCAAGAAAAAACATTCTCAATGCCTTGAAATTTAAAGACATGGCCTCAAAAATCCTTTTGTCTGTAAAAAACATTAAAGGCGCCACAAAAAGGGTTATCATTACCCATAAAAATGGAAGAATAATAGTTTGTGCAATCATCAGGTAAATTAAGATCCAAAATAAAAAATATCCTATGTATTTAAAGAAATTAATTCCGCTATAACCGGCAAACAAGTCTCCAAGTTCAATTTTTTCATTTAAATCAATTTTTTTGAAGATTTTAAAAAATCCAAGGTTCAAAGGGTACAAAAAAACAATTGTCCCCAAAAATGCATAACTGAAATAACGCGAATTCTCCGTTGTTCCTAACTCTGCCGCTTTTTGTAAATAAGCCTGTGTACTTTCCTGGAAAGCTTCCATAAGCGCCTGATTCTGTTCCCAAATTCCATATTTGGAGGCAAAGAAAAAAATTGATGTGAAAAAGACAGCAAAATAAATAATGGAAAACACTAATTGAAAAATCAATGTCTTATTCCAATAAAAAAAAGCCTGCTTCAGTATAAAGTCTATTCCCGGTTTCTGAGGATATTTGTTCTGCATTAAAAAAATTTAGTGCAAAAGTAAACATCAATAAGTACTTTTGTCAAATGTTTTCAACGAATCATCAAAAATTTATGGAAATGGACGAGCTTTCTCAGCAGAAGGTTCCCTATTTTTTCATAATCGATTTCCTTTCGGAAAATGTAGAAGTGTATAAAGAATCAGAAATTGAAAAATCAGGTTTATTAATTGATTTTCAATGGTTTTCAAACGCAAAAGACACCTTCGAATTAAATAAAAAAATAGAATGGAAATCTTATCCTGAGTCTTTAGAAAGTTTTAAAGAAGGGTTTGATATTGTTCAGAAAAATATTCATTTAGGAAACTCTTATTTAGTAAATTACACCCGCAAAACTAAAATTGATACGAATTTAACGCTTAGCGAAATATTTTATCATTCAAGGGCAAAATATAAAGTTTTTTATAAAGATTTTTTTGTATTTTTTTCTCCTGAAACTTTTGTTAAGATTATTGACGGAAAAATTCTGACGTATCCGATGAAAGGTACGATTGACGCGTCTTTGGAAAATGCAGCAGAAATTCTGAAGAATGATAAAAAAGAGAAAGCCGAACATTACACCGTTGTGGATTTGCTCCGAAACGATCTCAGCATGGTTGCAGACGATGTGAAGGTAGATAAATTCCAACATATTGACTTTATCAAAACCCAGCAAAAAGACCTGTACACTATGAGCTCCGAAATTTCTGGAATAATAAAACCTGAATTTGACGGAAAAGTGGGAAGTATTATGAAAACACTATTGCCAGCAGGCTCTATTTTAGGAGCCCCAAAACCAAAAACATTGGAAATAATCCTTGAAGCAGAAGGCTTTGACAGAGGTTTTTACACCGGAGTTTGCGGCTGGTTTGACGGTAAAAATGTTGACAGTTGCGTGATGATCCGTTTTATTGAAAAAGAAGGGGATCAGCTTTATTTTAAAAGTGGCGGCGGAATAACGCACATGAGCAAGTTAGAAGACGAATATCAGGAAATGAAAAATAAAATCTATGTCCCAATTCATTGAAAGTATAAAAGTAGAAGATCAGGAAATTTACCTGTTGGAATTTCATCAGAAACGTGTAGATCAGACTTTCGCTCATTTTGGGAAAGAAGGTTCGATAGATATTGCTAAGATTTACAAGCATTTAGAACATGATGAAGATGGACTTTTCAAATTGAGAATTATCTATGATTTAGATAAAAAAGTACGTACCCAAATGATTCCTTATGCCATTCCTGAAATTGAAGATTTTCAATTAGTTGAAAACAATAGCTTCGACTATTCCTTTAAGTTTGAAGACAGAAAGGAACTGGAGAAAATGAAGATGAAATCAAAGGCTGAGGAAATCATTATTGTTAAAAATAATCACATCACCGATACCTCTTTTACCAACCTTTTATTCTTAAAAGGCAAAGATTGGTTTACGCCTACAAGCTATCTTCTGAATGGTGTACAACGCCAAAATCTTTTAAAGCATAAGAAAATAAAAGAAACGGAGGTTACCTTACAAAACTTAAAGCAATTCTCACATTTTCAATTAATTAACGCGTTAAATGATTTTGACGATATGTTTATTTATCCTATTGACAGAATTATCAATTTACCCGGAAATGAAGAATATCTGGATCTTTAATTTTCTTTCATAAAATTAAAATAAGCTTTCTGCACATCCGAACTGTTCATGCCGTATGTGTTGACTTCCAATATTTTAGGTTGATTATCGGGTTTGAAGAAATTTTCTAAAACACGGTCTAAAGTTGCTTCATCTTCAACTTTTGTGTAAGAGAATCCAAAATTTTTCGCCAGATGCTCCGCATTTTTGTGATGCTTTGTTGCAATAAATTCATCCAGCGTATTCGGATTTGCATTTCCGGGACCCGGAATAATTTTAAAAATATTTCCTTCCCCATTGTTAAAAATAATGATCCTTACAAATGGCGGAATGTATTGATTCCAAAGACCGTTAATGTCATAAAAAAAGCTTAAATCACCCGTAATCAACAAAGTAGGATTTGTATTTTTGATCGCAAAGCCCATTGCCGTTGAAGTAGAACCGTCAATTCCGCTGGTTCCTCTGTTGCAGTAAATTCTGTTTTTTCCAAAGTCAAAAAGCTGGGCATAACGGATCGCCGAGCTATTGCTGAAATGAATATTATAATTTTCAGGAATCGTCTGTGAGGCTTTATTGAAGAAATAAAAATCTGAAAACTCAACCATATTCAAAAACTGATTGTGCTTTGCATCTTTTTTATCCCTCAAAACGTCCCAAAGATTGAAATAGGGTTTTGGCTCTAGATTAATGAATTTCAATAACTTAGAAAAGAAAATTTCAGGCTTGATCTCTAACTTTTCCGTCAGTGCAAAATACGTGTCCGGCTGCCAAACTTCATCCAGATGCCAATGCTGTTTCGGATGAGCATTCCTTAAAAACTGCTTTACTTTTTTGGAGACCACATTCTGCCCCACAGTGATCAGTAAATCAGGGGCATAGGTTTTATAATCTTCCTCTGAAAAATTAAAAACATAACGGTCAATATGTCTGAAAAACTTCTCGTGATACAGATTTGAATTGGCTTCACTTAATACCACAACAGAATGATTTTTAACCAATTGCGTCAATTGATTCTCCAATTCAGGGCTGTAATCTCTTGTTCCGACAAGGATCATAATTCTTTGGGAAGTATTCCAGTCTGCAATTAAATTTGACGGAATTTCATATTCTTTCTGCTTGATCGTTTTTTCAACCGTCGGAAAAGTCGGCAGTTCGGAAATCAATTCATACAAAGGTTCTTCCAAAGGAATATTAATATGTACCGGACCTTGTTTTTCAATACAAAGCTCGATTGCTTTTTTAATGATTTCAAAATTAAGATCTTCCGCATCTTCTTTGCTGTCTTCTAAAAGCTGAAAATCGCCATACGAATGCTGATGAAAAAGATTATTCTGTCTAATGGTTTGCCCGTCAAAAATATCAACATAATCCGTTGGTCTGTCAGCAGTTAATATCAAAAGCGGAATATTCGAATAAAACGCTTCTGTCACCGCAGGATAATAATTGGCCGCTGCAGAACCACTTGTACACGTAATTGCCACAGGTTTTTTCTCGCTAATCGCCATTCCCAATCCTACAAAAGCCGCACTTCTTTCATCCACAATGCTGAAAGAGTTGAAAACTCCAGGCATTTCTGCAAAATGAATCGCCAAAGGAGCGTTTCTGGATCCCGGAGAGATGATAATATCTGAAATTCCGTACTGCTGAAGAAGATGCGCAAGTATCTGAATACTTCTTTTAGAAGAATATTTTTTCATGTGACAAATTTAGTTCATAAATCCTTAATTCTAAAAACATTTAATTTAAAAAAAATGTAATTTAGCACCACGTTAAATTTCTAAAAATGGATAAAATACCTAGTGTAGACCTGCGTGATTTCCTTTCGGGCGACCCGGAACGCAAACAGAAATTTGTAAATGAAATCGGAAAAGCTTATGAAGAAATCGGGTTTGTAGCCTTAAAAGGGCACTTTCTTGATGATAAGCTGGTGAGTGAATTGTATGGAGAGGTAAAAAACTTTTTTGAGCTTCCAACGGAAACGAAACAGAAGTATGAGATCCCCGGAATCGGTGGACAAAGAGGTTATGTAGGATTTGGTAAAGAGACTGCAAAAGGTTTTAAAAAAGGGGATTTGAAAGAATTTTGGCATTTCGGGCAATATGTTTCCGACAATTCCAAATATAAAAGCGAGTATCCTGATAATGTGATCGTTGAAGAGCTTCCAAAGTTCAATGAAGTGGGTAAAGAAACGTACCAAATGCTTGAAAAAACAGGGAAATATGTGTTAAGAGCTTTGGCGTTGTATCTCGGTCTTGACGAATTTTATTTTGATGATAAAATTGCAGAAGGAAATTCTATTTTAAGACCGATTCATTATCCGCCAATCACTCAGGAGCCTGATGATGCGGTAAGAGCAGCAGCACACGGAGACATCAATCTGATCACTCTTTTAATGGGTTCTCAGGGAAAAGGCCTTCAGGTACAAAACCACAAAGGAGAATGGATCGATGCGATCGCAGAACCTGACGAATTGATGATCAACGTTGGAGATATGCTGTCAAGACACACCAATAACAAACTGAAATCTACGATCCACAGAGTGGTCAATCCGCCAAGAGAATTGTGGGGAACTTCAAGATATTCAATTCCTTTTTTCATGCACCCGATCAGCGAAATGTCATTAAATACCCTTGACAATTGCGTTGACGAAAACCATCCTAAGTTGTATGAGGATATAACTGCCGGAGAATTTTTACATGAAAGGCTTATTGAATTGGGCTTGATCAAAAAATAATTAATTATCAACTAAACCTTATAGGCTTCAAAACCTATAAGGTTTGTTCTTTAAACTTATCCCGTTATACAAGTAAATTCCGGACAAGGTGTAGACTGAATAACAGTTCCCCACGGGCAAATACAAGTATAGGTATCTCCTCCTCCGGGAGTTCCGCCGCCGCCTGTTCCGGGTGGTACGTAACGAATACACGTTCCGCCAGAACAGATCTGCCCCACAGCACAACCTCCCGTGCCCGGACCTCCGCCTTCAAAGCATGAAGACGGAGAATCACCCGCAGAAATTTTCTTTTTTTCTTCTCTTGAAAGTTTTCTGAAGTTTTTCATAGTTTTTTGTTTTTGATGTTTTCCTACTCTATAAGCTTTTCGGATACCGCTTTATTTTATTAAAATTATACGTTTTTTCATTCATAATCAAACTTTTACATTTTTTATTCACAATTAAATGAATTTTGAAGTACATAAACAATAATTACGAATATTAATTTTTAAATCAATCATTAAAAATTAATTCAAAATCACTTGAGTTAATAAATTTTTAATTATCTTTACTTTACTATCAAATTTTTAATTAAAACAATATGAAAAATTTAAAAAAACTAAGCAAAGGCCAATTAAAGAGTATTTCTGGAGCAGGAGGAATTAAACTTCCGGAACCTGAATTTTGTATGTATTATTGCAACGGAGTTGTGATTTGCGCAACTTGCAGTGATAAATTTACATGTCCGGATGACTCAATGTAATTGAAATTCAAAAAAGATTTATAAGAAAACCGTTCCTTTTGGAGCGGTTTTTATTTTTAATAAATATTGTTATTTAAACACAAATATTCCCACAAATAAACACAAACATCTGTGAAAATCAATGTAATCTGTGGTGAATCAAAACTTCAATCAAACAATCTCAATTGCTGATCTTTCGATCCTGTAAAATTGGCAGTAGAAACTTTAGGAAACTCTTTGCCTTCGAAGAATTTTTTTCTTCCTATTTTAAAAGTATTGTGAATCATTTCTGCAATATTCCCTTCTCCTTTTTGCCTGTCAAAGTATCTTTTTTCACCTAATTTTCCGCCTCGCATTGAACGGATTAAGTTTAAAACCTTCTGCGCGCGATCAGGAAAGCTGGATTCAATCCATTTTACAAAAACAGGCTCGACCGTATCATTTAATCTTACCAACGTATATCCAAAACTTTGTGCGCCGGCCTCAGAAATTGCTTTTAAAATCGTCAAAGGCTCATCACTGTTGAGACCGGGAATTATCGGCGCAACCATCACATGGACAGGGATTTTATTTTGGGAAAGAACTTCAACAGCTTTCAGTTTATTATTGGCAGAGCTTGTTCGGGGTTCCATTTTTCTGCGCAGTTCTTCATTAATGGTGGGAATGCTTAGCGAAACAGACACCAGATTCTGCTCAGCCATCAGTTTCAAAATATCCAAATCCCTCAATACCAATGCATTTTTCGTGAGGACATTCACGGGATGCCTATAATCGAGGCAAACCTGCAATAGTTTTCGGGTGATCTCAAATTGTCGTTCGGCAGGCTGATAGCAATCTGTATTTCCTGAGAGTAAAATCGGAGCAGGTTTGTAACCTCTTTTCTGGAAAAATTTTTCTAATAATTCAGGGGCGTTTTTTTTGACCATTATTTTTCTCTCAAAGTCAATTCCGGCGCTGTATCCCCAATATTCATGGGTAGGTCTTGCAAAACAATACGAGCAGCCGTGCTCACAACCCTGATACGGATTCATGGAATACTCCATTGGTAAATCTTCGCTTTTAACCTGATTTACAATCGTTTTCGGAAAAACTTCGGTGAAAGTTGTTTTTACAGTTTCGAAATCCTCATCCTCAGGCTCAAAGGTGTACCTGTCGAAACGGTTGATAACATTTCGCTGTGCGCCCTGACCTTTTATGATATTTTCGTTCTGCATTCTGATGTAAAATTATAATGGAATTTTAATAAAATAATGAGTTTTAACACTAAAGTTTTCCACAAAAAAATCCAACACCTAAAAATAAGCGTTGGATTTTAAACATGATTAAATATATTTTTTTACTACTTCAGCGCATAAAATTCAATACCGTGATATTCATCATCATGGTTTTTGTCATCAAAATGTCTGTGATAATCTGAATAGGTATCACTGTATTTTTTATCTTTTCTGTGTAATATTTTCTTAATCCCGATGATGCTTAATACTGCCAATAGACCAACTCCTCCTGCCAGTAAAACTCCGACTTCTTTTTTCATATTTTGTCCGATTTATTAAAATCAATATTGCAAAAAGTGTACCTATTCGAAATTTTCGAATTATAATTTTTGTTAACATTGTACATTATTATTAAGATAAATATAATTCTCTAATTTTTAATTTTAGTAAATTAGTGGTTTAATTATTGTAGTATTCAACAAAATATTATTATGGAAAGTACAGGAAACATAGACAAAATGACCACACTGAGCCAGGTAATGACCAGACTGGCACAAAGAGGCATCCACAGGGAGTTTAGGATGAATGAGAACTGTGAAGTAAAGTTTGAAAACTCGGAGAAAATATACCAGCCTTCAGAATTAACCATCTTAAAAACCTACCGTTTTGAAGGGCCAAGCAGCCCCGATGATAATGCTGTTTTGTATGTGGTAAAAGACAATGAAGGAAACTACGGAATGATCATCGATTCTTATGGAGCAGAGAGTAATTATCCTAAAGAGTTTGATAATTTTCTCAGAGAAATTCCTATTCTCGAAAGCGACGAATTTGATTTTGAATAATATAAAATAAAGCCCGCAACTACTCAGTTTCGGGCTTTTCTTTTTTCTTAAAGACATTTTTCAGAAAGCCTTTCTTTTCTTTATTTTCTTGTGCCGGTTTTGGCGCTGTATTTTTTTCCGGAGATTTTATTTCATTTTTTAGCTCTTTGACAGACTGTTTCACTTCTTTTACTGCTGAAACGGTATTCTGAACCGTTTTTTTTGTTTTATCAATATTTATTCCTATCAGCGTTTTCTTTAAGCCCTGCTCAATTCCTTTCCAGAATAAGTTGAAAAAAGATTTCGTAGGGTCGCGCTGCACATCTTCAACTATCACATCCTGAGGAAGTTTACCCGAATCTGATTTTACAAGCAAATTGGCAATCGCTGTTAAAACCCCTTTTTTCGTCTGATTATTTTTATCTAAAATGGCAACTTTCAGATCTTTATGTCTTAAATTAAATCTTCCGTTCAAACCGGCAGGATTTCCTCGGAAATTAAACAGCATTTCCTGGATCGTTCCCGTTGCGGTAACGTGCAGATAAGGGCGGATAAACGGATTTATACCTGGTGCCGGGAGATTGACCGTACGTCCCGAAATATTGAAAACATCACGCTGGTCGGCAACATCAAAATTCCAGTTTACAGATAACGGAGCGAGATTCATAAACGAGCAATTGATCTTAATATCAACGCGGGTCGGCTTTCCTTTTATTTTTGCTGAGTTTAAATTTTTAACATTCATATTAAAATTTCCGAACGTCAGCTTCCCGGGGCCGGCACTTTCCGGTGTATCTTCTTCATATACTAAAACAGAATTTTTTAAATCCAGATTATTAATAAACATCGGAATTTTTAAAGATCTCAACATTCTCGAGTACAAAGGCTTTTCCTTCGGGTCATCATCCGGAATTTTACTTCTGAAAATATTGGCATCCGCAGATTGAATCACCATATTAGAAGCATTAATCAATTTATTTTGAGAAAAAAGATCCCAGGTTCCGTCTGCTGTTATCTGATTGGCCTTAATATCATACAGATCACTTTCTACAGGTATCATTTTGATAAACTGAGCTCTTGAAATGAGAGGTTTCATTGCAAAATTATCGATCTGAATTTTATTCTTATCTAATTTCAAAAATCCGACCGTCATATTATAAAACCTGGTTTTATACGCAAAATTTTTCGTTGTCAGAAAATAATTTTTAATCTTAATATCATGCCCGCGGTTATTGGCTTTGGATATATATTGAAATTGATTAACGGTCGCATTTAATGCATTAAAAGTTAACGGCTGATTTTCTTTATCATATGTAATATTTGAATTTTTAAGTAAAATTTTTCCTACAAGAATTGAGTTTATTTTATTTTCTTTCGGTGCTTTTTTAGTTTTAAGTTCTCCAGCTTTAATAATACCGTTTACATGATCAACTAAAACATCTTTTATATCAAGATTTAATTTTTTGTTGACAAATTCCCATTTATTGATGTTAAAAGCAACAGCATTTGCTGTCAGATTCATTGATCTTTTTCCGGGATCAGACGGGTTCGGGACAACAGAAATATTTCTGAACTCTCCACTTTTTGTGTTCAGGGCAACCGTTCCGATCGTAAAATTCTGATGGCTAGAATATAAAATATCTTTTCCTGAAAATTGAAAACTTTTATAGCTAACGGGCACAATTTCTTCCCGTGTTTCTTTATCAAACCTCAGTTTATTGACTTCCAGGCTCAGTTTTTTTGCAAAGAAAAGATTATTGCCGTCGGGCTTTAACACCTGAATTGTGGCATTATTTAAGGTAACATCTTCAAGATTAAGCTCAAAATTAAGTGGCTTTTCAATTTTTACAGGTACTGCATTTGTTGTATAAACCAAAAGATTGGGATTCTGAAAATCTGCATTGGCAAGCGATACGGCATTTCTTTTTAAAACCACATCCTTAAAATCCATTTTCTGAATAGTAAACTGAAAAAGCTTTGTTTTTTTAGGATAAAATCTCTTAAACTGATTAAAATCCAACAACGGAATCAGCCGGAAATCCTCAACAGACATTTGGCCATTTGAAGTTTTTATCGTATTGATTGTCAATGCATAAATAGTATTCGGGCGAAAGAAAAAATTCTTCCCTCTGATCGTATATTTATCAAAAACAACGGGTAATTTATTTTCTACAGATTCTTCGGTCATCTGTAAATTTTCAACATACAGATCAAGCTGCTGAACTGATAAAAATTTTTGTTTTGTGTGCTTAAAAATATTTATCCTGCCATTATTGATTCTGATGTTTTCAAACAAAACAGGATTTCTCTTTTTCCCGGTTTTATTGTCGATCGGTTTTGCAAGAATCACGTTCAGATTCGGGCTTCCCAAGAGTAGATCAGACGACCTGATCTGCTTATTAAAGACCGCATCATAGATTCCAAAACGGCTTATGCTTAGGGTGTCAATCGTTCCCTGAAGCCCAATAACATTGATGTTTTGAGGATTTTTACTATTAACTGTGATTCCTGTTGCCAGAATGTTTCCGGAACCAAGATCTACATCCAGCGATTTATAAGAAACCTTATACTCTGTATTATTTTTAATATAATTGGGAAGCTGGGTTTTAAGCCAAATATTTAATCCAAGATTTGCCAGTAAAAATACCACCAGCAAAATCCCCAACCCGATTAAAAGCCTTTTCACCCATTTCTTCATTTTAATGATTTTTTTAAATCATTTTAAAGATATGATTAATTTTTTACATTCAATTCAATAACATATCCTTCATGACCTCGTACATTAATAAAATTGCCTCCTTCAAAGCTTAAATACTGTCCTTTAATACCTCTCAGCTTTCCTGTAAACTCCGGTTTTTTATCCAAAGTAAATGAATTTATTTTCTCCGGTTTTTCAAAAGGATAATCGAATTTCCACAAATTTTCGCCTTCGCTGTAGAATTTCTGGAAATCTTCGGGAAAATATTGCTTTATTTTTTGCTGAAAATCTGCCAGATCAATTTCTCCTTCAAAATCATCCTGCAGCATTTTTTTCCAGTTTGTTTTATCGGGAAGGTGATTTTTTAAGGCAACCTCAATCATTCCGGCTTCGTAGCGGTTTTCAGTTCTTGCAATCGGCAGCGCAAAAGTTGCCCCCTGATCGATCCATCGGGTAGGAATTTGCGTATTTCTTGTCACCCCCACTTTTACATCACCTGTATAAGCCAGATAAACCGTGTGCGGCTGAAGCTGAATTTCCTGCTCAACCTCCAGATTACGTTCTGCAACGCCAAGATGTGCGGTAGAAAGCTCGGGACGAATGATGGTATCACTTGCATAAGGGCTTTCAAAGAAACAGTTTTTACAAAAACCCATTCTGTAAATTGGTTTCGGCTCACTGCAGTTTACACATTGAAAACCGGTGTGCTTTATCGTTAATTCTTTTCCGAACAATTCATTCATATGAATCAAATCCCCGGAAAGGTTGAGATAGTATTGAATCGGCTGATCATCAAAACTCGTCATCTTTAAAATTTGCCCTTGAAACTGCATATTAATTTTATATTACTTTTTTAAGTAAATTTAATGATTATATTTTCAAATAGTAAATTTTATATTTTTGCAGTAAGAAAAAATCACAGATGAATTATCTTGTAACAGGAGGAAGCGGGTTTATTGGTTCTCACTTGGTAGAACAATTATTAAAAAAAGGACATTCTGTCATAAACATTGACAATTTTGATAACTTTTATAATTATCAGATAAAAATTAAAAATACTTTAGAGTCAATTGATAAAAATTCTGACTTTGAGTTCTCTGATAAGGAAAATGATATTAAAAATTTAATTTCACTTTCAAAATCAGACAATTATGTTTTATATTATCAGGATATTCGGGATAAAAACGGACTTGAAGATATTTTTAAAAATCATAAAATTGATTTAATTATCCATCTTGCGGCGCTTGCGGGCGTGCGTCCATCTATCGAAAGACCTTTGGAATATGAAGAGGTAAATATCCGCGGCACGATGAATCTTTGGGAATTATGTAAAGATTTTGGAATAAAAAAATTCGTTTGCGCTTCATCTTCAAGCGTTTACGGAAACAATGAAAAAATTCCTTTTGCTGAAACAGATAATGTTGATAATCCCATTTCGCCTTATGCTGCGACAAAAAAATGTGGCGAGATTTTAGGACATGTTTATCATCAATTATATAATGTTGATATGATCCAATTAAGGTTTTTCACGGTTTACGGACCGAGACAAAGGCCTGATTTAGCGATACATAAGTTCACAAAACTTATATCAGAAGGTCAGGAAATCCCTTTCTATGGTGACGGAAGCACGGCAAGAGATTATACGTATATTGAAGATATTATTGACGGAATTACAAAGTCGATCAGCTATTTAGAAAGTAATTCGAAGGTATATGAGATTCTTAATCTGGGCGAAAGCGAGGTCATTACTTTAAATGAAATGCTTGCCACAATTGAAAAAACTCTCGGAAAATCTGCCAACAAGAAAATGCTGCCGATGCAGGCCGGAGATGTGCAGAAAACCAACGCAGACATTACAAAAGCGAAGACTTTAATAGGCTACAAACCAACCACACACTTCCAAAATGGCATAAAAAAATTTGTGGAATGGTTTTTGAGAAAATGACATCAGCAAGTTGTTGACACAAGCTATAACTCGGTTTGTGACGCACAATGAACAAAAATTAATAAAAAGAATTGAAAATCAAGTATAAAAAAGCATATAATATAAGCTAATTTTATACTTTTGCAAAAAATTAGAAAATTATGTACTGGACATTAGAATTAGCTTCATATTTAAGTGACGCACCTTGGCCAATGACAAAAGCAGAGCTTATCGATTACGCAATCAGAACTGGTGCACCTATGGAAGTCGTAGAAAATCTTCAAGCAATCGAAGATGAAGGAGAAATTTATGATGCGATCGATGAGATCTGGAGCGACTATCCTACGGACGAAGATTATCTTTGGAACGAAGACGAATATTAAATTAAAGCATTAAGCTTTAGGCATTTGCTTAGAGCTTTTTTGCCCTTTTTTAAATATCAATTTTGCACGATAAGTGTTATTAAAAACGCTTAAAGCATATCGCTTTAGGCATAAAGCAAAAAATTTATGAGTTTTTTAAACAAAGTTCTTAAAGGGTTTTTGGGAGACAAGAAAGCGCAGGACCTAAAAGAAGTAAAAAAAGTTGTAACAAAAATCAAAGCTGTTGAACCAAGCATTCAGCAATTGTCTGATGATGGTTTGAGAGAAAAAACTGCTGAGTTTAAAGAGAATATAAAATCTGCAACCAGCAAAATCACAGCTCAGATAGAACAGGTAAAAGAGCAAATAAAAGACTCGACAAATGTTGACGAAAAAGAAGCTCTTTTTTCAAAAATTGAGACTCTAAAGAAAGAATCATACGAAATCGAAGAGAAAGTTCTCTTACAAATCCTTCCTGAAGCTTTTGCAGTCGTAAAAGAAACAGCAAGAAGATGGGCGCAGAACGGAGAAATCCGTATCAAAGCATCTGATTGGGACAGAGAATTGGCTGCTGCGGGGAAAGATTTCGTTGAAATTCAAGGAGATCAAGCCGTTTGGAAAAGCTCATGGGACGCTGCCGGAACTCCTGTAGTTTGGGATATGGTCCACTATGATGTTCAGTTTATCGGAGGGGTTATTCTTCACAGCGGTAAAATTGCCGAAATGGCAACCGGTGAAGGTAAAACTTTGGTAGGAACATTACCTATTTACTTAAATTCCCTTCCCGGAAGAGGTGTTCACGTTGTAACAGTCAATGACTATCTTGCAAAAAGAGACTCCGCCTGGATGGGCCCTTTATATCAGTTCCACGGAATGTCGATCGACTGTATCGACAATCACCAGCCGAACTCAGATGGAAGAAGAAAAGCATACAATTCAGATATCACTTACGGAACCAACAACGAATTTGGCTTCGATTATCTGAGAGATAACATGGTAACTTCACCTTCAGAATTGGTACAAAGAGAATTAAACTTTGCCATCGTTGATGAGGTTGACTCTGTTTTAGTAGATGATGCGAGAACTCCTTTGATCATTTCAGGTCCGGTTCCACAGGGAGACAGACAGGAATTTGATGTTCTTAAACCCTCTATCGACAGAATCGTTGAAGTTCAGAAAAAAACAGTTTCTGCCATTTTTAATGAAGCTAAAAAATTAATCGCTGCCGGAAATACAAAAGAAGGAGGATTTAAATTGCTTCAGGCTTACAGAGGCCTTCCTAAAAACAGACAATTAATTAAATTCTTATCGGAAAGCGGAAACCGTGCTTTGCTTCAAAAAACTGAAGCTCAATACATGCAGGACAACAACCGTGATATGCCGATCGTAGATAAAGATCTTTATTTCGTAATCGAGGAGAAAAATAATCAGGTTGACCTTACAGACAAAGGTGTTGAATACATGTCTCAAGGAAATTCAGATAACAATTTCTTCGTTCTTCCTGATATCGGAACTGAAATCGCTGAAGTTGAAGCTAAAAATTTATCTAAAGAAGAAGAATTTGAAGCTAAAGAAAAACTATTCTCTGAATTTGCTGAAAAATCAGAAAGAGTACACACGATGAGTCAGTTATTAAAAGCATATACATTATTTGAAAAAGATGATGAATATGTGGTTATTGACGGCGAGGTAAAAATCGTTGACGAGCAAACCGGCCGTATCATGGAGGGAAGACGTTATTCAGACGGCCTTCACCAAGCGATCGAAGCGAAAGAAAATGTAAAAATCGAAGCGGCGACGCAGACTTTTGCAACGGTAACCCTTCAGAACTATTTCCGTATGTACAACAAGCTTGCAGGGATGACAGGTACAGCCGAAACTGAAGCGGGTGAGCTTTGGGAAATCTACAAATTAGACGTTGTGGTAATTCCTACCAACCGTCCGATTTTACGACATGACAGACAAGATTTAGTTTTCAAAACTAACAGAGAAAAATATAACGCGGTAATTGAAGAAATTGAAAAATTAACAGCAGCAAAAAGACCTGTATTGGTCGGTACAACGTCTGTTGAGATTTCACAATTATTATCAAAAGCCCTCCAGCTAAGAAAAATATCTCACCAGGTTCTTAACGCGAAACTTCACAAGAAGGAAGCGGAAATCGTTGCCGGAGCAGGTCAGCCGGGAGTTGTAACAATTGCAACCAACATGGCAGGTCGTGGTACGGATATTAAGCTGACAAAAGAGGTAAAGGAAGCGGGAGGTTTGGCAATTATCGGTACAGAAAGACACGATTCAAGACGTGTTGACAGACAGTTGAGAGGTAGAGCGGGACGTCAGGGAGATCCGGGAAGCTCGCAGTTCTATGTGTCTCTTGAAGACAACTTGATGCGTTTGTTCGGTTCCGAGAGAATCGCTAAAATGATGGACAGAATGGGTCATAAAGAAGGTGAAGTAATTCAGCATTCTATGATCAGCAAGTCTATCGAAAGAGCTCAGAAAAAAGTAGAGGAAAATAATTTCGGAATCAGAAAAAGACTTCTTGAATATGATGACGTGATGAACAAGCAACGTGACGTAATCTACAAAAGAAGAAAGAACGCCCTGTTCGGAGACCATTTGAAGTATGACATTACCAATATGATTTTTGACGTTTCTAATTCTATCGTTACGAAAGGAAAAGCAAACGGAAGCTTCAAAGATTTTGAATTTGAAGTAATCAAGAATTTCACAATGGGTTCTCCTGTTTCTGAAAGCGACTTTGGTAATAAAAATGTTCAGGAACTGACGAATATTTTATTCAAAGCTGCTCAGGAAGATTATCAGATGAAACTGAATCTACTGAAAGAAAAATCATTCCCGATTATTGAGAATGTGTATCAGAATCAAGGTTCGATGTTTAAAATGATCCAGGTTCCTTTCTCAGACGGTCACAAAACAATGACTATTGTTGCCGATCTTAAGGAAGCTTATGATACGCATTGTGAAAGTTTAATCAATGATTTCGAAAAGAACATCACTTTATCAATCATCGATGAAAACTGGAAGCTTCACCTTCGTGAAATGGATGATTTGAGAAGATCTTCTCAGGGAGCTGTTTACGAGCAGAAAGATCCGCTTGTAATTTACAAACAAGAATCTTTCCATTTATTCAGCGAAATGGTAGATAAAATGAATAAAGAGATTATTTCATTCTTATATAAAGGAGAAATTCCTGCTTAAGAAATAATTAATAATAAAATAGAAAACCGCTCCAGCACTGCATGGAGCGGTTTTTTGTTATTCAATGTATAGTACTTTCATGATAAATATCAATTCAAAAATTTATTTAGAATAATTAAAAACAATATATTTGCAAAAATTTTGAGTTTCATGAAAAATGTACTGATCTGCGCTTCTATGTTGGGTTCTATGCTAACGTTTGCACAAGAAAAAGATTCTATTAAATCAAATGATATTGACGAAGTAGTCGTTACAGGCTATATAAATAAAGACAGTGAGTCTGCTAATAAAATGCCTTTAAAAGACATTGAAAATCCGCAGGTTTACAATACGGTTAATAAAAATGTTATTAAAGAACAGGTTGCTACGAGTTTTAATGATGCTCTTAAGAACATTACTGGTATTTCAAGATTATGGGAATCTACAGGTAGAGGAAATGATGGAGGAGAATATTATACAATGAGAGGTTTTTCATTACAAGCCAATTTAGTTAACGGTATGCCAGCTTTCAATAACGGAACTGTAGATCCTGCTGGAATAGAAACCATTGAAGCAATTAAAGGGCCTTCCGGAACTTTATACGGAGGCAGCGTCATCTCTTACGGGGGTCTTCTTAATGTAATTACAAAAAAACCTTATAATTATTTTGGAGGTGAAGTTGGATATGTTTTAGGAGGTTACGGATTAAATAGAATAACAGCAGATGTAAACTCTCCTATTGGTAAAAACCTTTATGCAAGAGTAAACGCGTCTTATCAAAAACAAAATTCATTTCAGGATGCAGGATTTTATGAATCAATTTACGTTGCTCCTTCGATTAAATATGTTGCAAGTGACAGATTAACTTTCTATGTTAATACTGAAATTAAAAAATCTGATGCAGCAAATGCTCCAATGACATTTTTGAGCAGATATAGCCCATTATCGTTCAATTCAATCGATTTATTTGAACAAAATTATAAAAAATCATATACGAGCAATGATTTAACTATTAAAAACTCAACCTTTAATATTCAGGCTCAAGCTAATTATAAAATTTCCGAAAACTGGACTTCACAAACAATTGTTTCAAGAGGTAATACCAAAACTGATGGATACAATCAATATTTGTGGGATTCTGCAAATGGAAATGAATTCACAAGATTTATTTCAAAATTAGGCGGAGAAACCAACACAACAGGTATTCAGGAAAATATTGTAGGAAACTTCAACATTGGAAAAGTTAAGAACAAATTCTTATTTGGATTAGATTTCTTCCAAAGACAATTTATACTTGGAGGCACAGGATGGGGTTCTTTTGGAACGGTTTCTTTAGTTAATCAGACAGATACAAAGGCTGGAGAATTAAATCAAGGAGCCGTAGACAATGCATTACTTTCCACTCAAAATCCTATCGGATCAATGGAAACAAAAATCTATAGTGCATATATTTCAGATGTCGTTTATATCCTTCCAAATTTATCTGCCATGTTAAGTGCAAGAGTAGATCATTTCACAGGAAACCCAACAGCCTATGCTGTGGAAAAATCAAAAGCGACAACTACTTTTTCACCTAAATTAGGTTTAGTTTATCAGCCAATTCAAGATAAATTATCAATTTTTGCTAATTATATGAATGGATTCCAAAATGTAGAACCCGTTCAGAATACTGATGCAAACGGAGGAAAATATTTCGCGTATTTTGATCCTGAGCACGCGAACCAATGGGAAGTCGGAACAAAAGCAAGTTTGGTAAAAGATAAATTATCAATTACAGCAAGTTATTACAATATTAAGGTAAAAGATAAGGTAATGCCGGATCCAAGCAATGCCTTAAACAGCATTCAAGGTGGTCAGGTAGAAAGTAAAGGTTTCGAAGTAAGTGTTGTAGGTAGCCCGATTACAGGTTTAAATATTATTGCAGGATTTAGCCATAATGACAGTGATGTTACTGCAGGAGATCCTACTTACATCGGATATCGTCCTGAAGAAGCGGGTCCAAAAAATATTTTCAACTTTTGGGCAAACTATAAAGTACAGGAAGGTGCTTTGAAAAATGTAGGAGTTGGTTTCGGTGCTAACTCAGCAAGTGAGCTTTATACATTAAACAGAGCTGGAATAGGAACTTTTGCATTACCAAGTTATACTGTTTTCAATGCCGCACTATCATATAACGAAGATAAATACAGTCTAATTCTAAAGCTTGACAATATTGCCAACAAACAATATTTCACCGGTTGGTCAACAGTATCACCACAAAGATTGAGAACATTATCTCTAAGCTTAAATTACAAATTTTAATCAGCAAACATATTCACTATTCCTGAAAATTCAGGAATAGTATATTTTAATGAAGAAGAAACATCATCATAAAAGAAAACCTTCTTTTATAAAAAAATGGTCTGCCAAACTGCATTTGTGGTTTGGTTTGTCCGTTGGGATTATCGTCTTTATTGTTGCTTTGACGGGGACGACGTATATTTTTAAGGATGAAATTCAGAATCAGATTCGTAAAGATGCGATTTATGTAAAGAAAGAAACAATCAGCCAACAGCCACTATCTCTTGAGGTTTTGAGAGAAAAAGTCGCCGTGGAAGTGAATGAAAAATATCCGATCAGTTCGGTTGAAATTCATTTAGATAAAAGCAAATCTTACGAATTCTTATATTACGAAAAAGATAAAAAAGCCTGGAATTATTTTGACGAGGTAAAAATCAATAAACTTATTTACGTCAATCAATATACAGGACAGATTCTTGGAATTTATAATGAAAAATATGACCTCTTTCCTATTTTAAAAGCTATTCACTGGAGTTTGTTATTAAATTCTGACTGGGGAAAATATGTGATCGGAATTCCGGTTGTGCTTTTTATTATTATGCTGATTACAGGAATTATCCTTTGGTGGCCAAAGAACAAAAAAATGAGAAAATCCCGTTTCTCATTCGACTGGAAAAATGGAAAAAACTGGAAGCGTAAAAACTATGATCTTCACAGCATTTTAGGATTTTATGCATCATTTATCGCTTTAATATTAAGTTTATCGGGAATATATTTTGCTTACCCCTGGGTAAAAAATGTATTCAATTTTACATTGTCCGGCTCAATTGATCTTCCGAAAGAGAAGGAAATCAAGTCTCCAGATTCATTGTTAGCAAAAAACAATTCGGTTTTTGATCTTACAGTTTTAGAAACACGAAAATTATATTCAGGCTCATCAAGCTTCAGAATTCCATTAAACGGAAAAAATAAAAAAGGAAAAGACTTAAAGAATATTCCTGTCACTGTTTACGGAGAAGACGGAAGATTTGCTATCAGAAATCAGCTTGTTTTTGATAAATATTCCGGAAAATTATTAGCAAATAAACCTCATCAGGATTTAAGTAACGCAGAAAAATACGTCAATGCCAATTATGACATTCATACAGGTTCATATTTTGGCTTGTTTGGAAAAATCATCTGGTTTATGGCAGGATTAATCTGCACATCATTGCCTGTCACAGGATTTTTAGTATGGTTGGGGAAACAAAAGAAAAAAGGAATTAAGCTTTAAAATGAAAAAAATCATCTTATCTGTAGCAACTTTAGCTACCATCACCACATTTGCGCAGAAAACAGACTCTTTACAGGTAAAAGATGTAGATGAAGTTGTCCTTACTGCTTCAAGAAAAAGAGAAAATATCAAAGAAATACCAAGTTCTGTAACGATTGTTGGTGAAAAGCAAGTGCAAGCCCAACTTACTGTAAATTCAGATATTACAAGCATTTTACAATATACGGTGCCGAGTTTGGCGACAAGTTCCGGGCAGACTTCAAATACCGGACAAACTTTGAGAGGGCGTCAGGTTTTGGTTTTAATTGATGGGATTCCGCAGTCTACCCCGCTTCGAAACGGTGCAAGAGATTTAAGATCTATCGATCCTTCGGTAATTGAAAGAATTGAAGTAATCAAAGGAGCTTCGTCGATCTACGGAAACGGTGCAGATGGAGGAATCATTAATTATATTACAAGAAAAAGCAAGTCAGATAAAAAGATTTCGGGGATTTCTCAGGTCGGCATCACCGGGCAGCCTTACGGAGGAACTCTTGGGGTAAGAGCCAGCCAGTTTTTGTCAGGAAAAATCACCAATAAATTCGATTATGCAGCTTCTTTTGCTTACGAAAGAACAGGTTATATGAAAGATGCGGATGGTGTTAATTTAAGTCCGACATACAGCCCCGCAAAAATGGATAACTACAACGGAATGTTGAAGCTAGGCTACGACATCACTGACAATCAAAGAATTGAAGTCTCCTATATTGGATATGCTTCAAAATCAGACTTAGATTTAGGCTTAAAAACAGGAAAATATGGGATTACACCAACCATTGGAGAAGGACGAGGATTAAATCTCGAAACAACCCCACAGGGAACACCCAGAAATCATAATGTAAAAATAAGCTACGACAATAAAAATATTTTCTGGAATACTTCATTAAATTTAAACCTTTATTTACAGGACTTCAGAACCGTTTACGGATATAGCGATACGTTCTTAAATGGAGGTCAGTCCAACGTCATTTCAAAGAAAAAAGGAGCAAGGGTAAATTTTGACACCCAATTATGGAATTCTCAGAATTCTCAGGGAGAAGTTATTTACGGAGTTGATATTTTAAATGACCAAACCGTTCAAAAGCTAGAAGACGGACGTTACTGGACGCCGGATATGGACATGACGAATATTGCCCCTTTCATGCTGGTTAAAGTTGATTTATTCAAAAAATTAACCTTAAAAGGAGGTCTTCGCTATGAAAACATGAATGTAAAAGTAGGCGATTTTAACACCCTTTCAACATTAAAAACCGACGGAACTTTCACTAAAAGCATCTTCGTAACCGGCGGAGAATTAAAATACAATGCCTTTGTCGGCAACATCGGAGTCCGTTATAATATTGAAAATTATATTAATGTATTCGGAAGCTTTTCACAGGCGTATTCCATCAACGAATTGGGAAGAATTTTAAGAACCTCAACTTCCGACACGATCAACAACCTTGAAACAAAACCAATTATCGTTAATAATTACGAATTGGGAGCAACAGGACAGATCGCAAAATGGCTGAATTATGAAGTGACTTCTTATGTGAGCACATCAAAACTAGGCGCAACCTTCATCCAAAGCCCCGACAGAGCTTTGACGATTCAAAGAGCTCCGGAAATTGTGTATGGTGTGGAAGGTTTTTTACATTTTACACCCGTTAAATGGATCAATTTCGGTGGAAGCTACAGCTGGATGGAAGGCATCACTTCTGTAAAAGACGACGGAGATTATTCAACGAAAATCAACAACAGCAGAATTTCTGCCCCGAAAGTTTTGGCTTATGTTCAGGTAAAACCAACACAGAATTTATCTGTCGGACTTGATATGCTTCATGCTTTCGGACAGGACAGATTTGATCCGAATACAAAAACAGGTTTATATGCTTACGGAGAAGGTGAAGTCCCGGAATACACTGTATTTAACTTCAAATCAAGTTATGATATTAATAAAAGCTGGAGACTTTCGCTAGGCATTGAAAATGTATTTAACAAATTATATCAGCCCGCAATTGCCTGGTGGGCTGCGAGAGACAGCGATTTTACCAATTCTTTAGGAATGAGAGGAACTTTCATGATTGAATATAAATTTTAATTAATCTAAATAAATTTAAAGCTCTATCTTTGGACTTTATTTTACTTTTCTGCTGAAAAAATGAAGAAAAAACATCATCATAAGAAAAAACCAAGCACATTTAAAAAATGGACCGGAAAGCTGCATCTGTGGTTGGGTTTAGGTATTGGATTTTTAATTTTCATCATTTCCATTACCGGTGCTTTGTATGTTTTTAAGGATGAAGTGGAGAACATTACCAGAAAAGACGTTATTTATCATAACGAGCAAAATATTGATCAAAAGCAGATTCTTCCGATCCGTGTTCTGGAGAAATCTGTGGCAGAGCAGGTTAAAGAAAAATATCCCGTTCACTGGGTTAATATTCCTATTGATAAAAAGATGTCTTATCTTTTTTACTGGTACGAACACAACCCGAAAGCCTGGAATTATTTTGATGAATTCCCCATTTACAAAGTAGCATACGTCAATCCTTACAACGGAAAAGTGTTAAGAACTTACGACGAGAAAAACGGTTTTTTTCAAATTGTAAAAATGATTCACTGGAGCTATCTTTTGAAGCAGGATTGGGGAACTTATGTGGTGGGAATTCCCGTGATTATTTTTGTTATAATGCTGATTTCAGGAATTATCCTTTGGTGGCCTAAAAATAAAGCAGCCAGAAAACAACGGTTCTCATTCAAATGGAAAAACGTAAAAAGCTGGAAAAGAAAGAATTATGATCTTCACAATGTATTAGGATTCTATGCCTCAATTTTTGCACTGATTTTTACCATTACAGGATTGTTTTATGCATTTTTTGTGGTCCAGGCGACCATATATGTCATCTTTTCAGGCGGCGAAACTCAATATCCGGATTTTTCTTTTATTAAAACAAGAGCCCCGATTGAGCAGAGGACAGAAGGAACTTTAGACAAAATAAGCAACACTGTTAAAGCAAAATATCCGGATTCTTACGGATTTTCTATTGATTTGGGCCATCCGCACATGGATGATCATGAGCACCCGAATTTTGAAGTTTACGTTAAACATTTATCTTATTCTTATCATAAAAGCAGCAGCTTGATTTTTGATGAAAACTCAGGAGAGCTTCTTCATGCTCACGACCCTAAAGACAAAAATTTTGGAGAAAAAGTGGTTGGCGCCAACTATGATATTCACGTGGGATCTATTTTAGGACTTCCGACAAAGATTATTGCATTCATTGTAAGCCTCATATGTGCCTCATTACCAGTCACCGGTTTTATGATATGGTGGGGAAGAAGAAAAAAGAAGACCTTGAAATCTGCATGAAAACTTTTTTTAATAATTCTGTAGTTAATAATCCATTAATACAATCTTTTTTATAATTTTAACCTTTTAGAATTAAGAATAGAAATGTCATTAATAGATTTATCAAAACACGTTGCCCTAGGTATTGACATAGGCGGAACGAACACAAAGTTCGGGGTAGTAAACCATCGTGGAGAAGTTCTTGAAAAAGGATATTTGAAAACTGATGAATATGAAAAGGTTGAAGATTTCATCGATGCTTTATATGAAAAGATCCAGCCTTTAATCGAAAGCCACGGTAAAGAAAAAAACTTCGACGGGATCGGAGTCGGTGCACCAAACGGCAACTATTATAAAGGAACCATCGAGCAGGCGCCCAATTTACCCTGGAAAGGCGTTGTCCCTTTTGGGGAAATGATGACCGCGAAATTCAATATGCCCTGTACGGTAACCAACGATGCCAATGCGGCAGCTTTTGGTGAAATGCTTTTCGGAGCAGCACGCGGAATGAAAGATTTCATCATGATCACTCTGGGAACAGGCGTTGGAAGCGGAATCGTAGCCAGTGGAAAATTAATCTACGGACATGACGGGTTTGCAGGAGAATTGGGCCACACGATCGTAAAGCCAGGCGGAAGAAAACACTGGAGCACCGGTTCTGAAGGAAGTCTTGAAGCATATGCATCCGCAACAGGAATCGCGATCACGGCAAAAAAAATGAGAGCAGAATTCCCGGAATCTATGCTCAGCCAGTTTCCCGAAGAAGAAATTAATTCTAAAACCGTTTACGAATGTGCTGTAAAAGGTGACCCTATTTCTATTGAGGTTTTCAGATATACAGGTCAGAAATTAGGAGAAGCATTGGCCAATTTTGTCATGTTTTCTTCCCCGGAAGCTATTCTTTTATTTGGTGGAGTTATCAAAGCGGGAGATTTTATCTTAAAGCCTACAAAACTTCACATGGAAAGAAACCTTCTTCCGATTTTCAGAAATAAAGTAAAATTGGTTTTCAGTGAGCTGAATGAAGCTGATGCTGCTATTTTAGGAGCAAGTGCTTTGGTTTGGGAAAAATAATTGAAAGCTATTTAAAATATATTGAGCATCCTTTTTGAGGGTGCTTTTTTTGTTTTTGATATTTAACCACAGATTTGGCTTCGCCGAACTTACGTTTCACGGATTTACACAGATGTTTGTGTTATTCGTGAAAATCATTTGTGTTATTTGTATTTAAAGTTTAAAAGCAAAGATTTATTTAGGTTGTTGAGATGCTTCGACTGCTTCGCGCTCAGCATGACAGTGCGAAAATAACAATTAGTATTAGAGTTGTCATCCTGAGCGCGAAGCAGTCGAAGGATCTCTAATAATAAAGCTTAGATTCTTCCACAAGGATAAAGATGTTGTTGATTTTTAATTTTAAAATTAAATTTCAATTAAAGATTTCTGTTTAAAACAATTTGTCTCATCTATGATCACAATTTACGTTTAGAAGAGTTTATAGAACATTATTTGAAAAAGTTTTTCTTATTTTTGATCTGCTTTTCTCAATTAATTTAATGCTAAAAAGAGAAAAACATTGACATAAATAATTAACCTAAAATGGATAAAAATAATTTAGAGCAGATCACTTTCGGAGGCGGATGCTTTTGGTGCGTGGAAAGCTGCTTCAATATGCTGAAAGGGGTACAATCTGCAATTTCAGGCTATTCAGGAGGTCGTAAGGACAATCCGACTTATGAGGAAGTGTACACCGGAGAAACCGGCCATGCAGAAGTGGTACAGATCACTTATGATCCTAAAATCATTTCTTATGAGCAATTAATGGATGTATTTTTCTTTCTTCACGATCCAACCCAGCTCAACAGACAGGGAAATGATATTGGGACTCAATACCGTTCGGTAATTTATTATAAAGATGATGCTGAAAAAGTCAAAGCCGAAGAAGCTGTCAAAACATCTCAGGAATCAGGAAGATGGCCTGGAACTTATATGACTGAATTAACAAAGTTTGAGAAATTCTGGCCTGCCGAGCAATACCACCAGGGATATTACAATGAAAACCCGACACAGCCTTATTGCAGTGCGGTTGTAGGCCCGAAGATTCAGAAGTTTAAAAAACATTTCGGGGAATTGGGAATGTTGAATGAAGAATAATAAATGTTTTTAATTTTGGCTAAAGCCGGATGATTTATTATTTTTTTATTAAACGGGCTAAAGCCCGTTCCTCTTAACAGAAATCTATCCATTGTGTTGTCTATGCTTGCTTTTTAGAGGTTGAATTATAAATCATCGTTGAGATTCTTCAGAATAACAAGTTTAATCGGATAAGTATAAAAAATAAAGCGAAGAGAAAAACCTCTTCGCTTTTGTTGCAAAATTAATTTGATATGAAGTGACTTAATATCCCTGATTTTGTGTAAATGAAGATGAAGCATCAAGCGTTGCCTGAGGAATTGGGAAAATCCTTCTGTAAGGTTGTGAAGCCGGCTTTGCAGTTCCCGGCAAATCAAATTTACCGAATCTGATCATTGCTTTTCTTCTGTACATTTCCCAGTACAATTCAAATCCCGACTCTCTGAATAATGTCTCAGAATCCAGAGAAGCAAGCGCAACGCCGGGAGCATTGCCCTTTAAAGCGTCATTTGTTCTGCTTAATCTTAATTTATTAACATCAGCCAAAGCTGCAGAAATATTTCCGCTTCTGAAATACGCCTCGGCTCTCATCATGTAGATTGTTCCTAATCTGTATAACGGAACATCCATTCCGCTTGTTCCGTTGTTTCCGTAGCCTGGATCAAATTCAAACTTGAAAACCCGTACTCCCCTGTTGATCTGAGCCTGTGTAAATACAGCTTCCGAAGGGCTGTCGAAGTTTAATTCCGGAGTAAAATCTGCGGCTAACGTTGTATTTTTTTCTGTGAATAATTTATATACTTTAATTCTTCCGTCAGAAGTCAGGTCAAAATTTCCGTTGGCAAGAATTTTCGGACCATATTGCTGGCCAACCTGTAATCCTCTGTTGAAGTGGAACCAAGGTTTTCCTGTACCTTCCACTTTGCTTGTTGAAGGCACACTTACATCCGTTCCGTCGTTTCTGAACCAAGTTCCGTCATCATACTGGTAGGTTCTCTGGAAACGAGGATCATTATGATTCCCGTTCCAAGAATAATAGAATTCCGGGGTAACACAATTTGCGTTTGTTCCTCTGTTGTCAGGCGAAGGTTTTTGGATTCTTTCCATTGACATATATGCTAAATCATTATCCGAACCTTTATCTGAATTGGCAATTTTCTTCTGAACTATCGTAAAAATCATTTCCTTGCTTGTATCATTATTGATATCAAAATTGTGGAAATAATTAGACTCTAAGCTGAAATTCGGGTTATTAATCAACAAATTAGAATATTCGATTACTTTATCCATATCCGTTCCGCTTCCATTTACCGCCTGTTCTGTAAAATTGAAATTGCTTGCCATTCTGTTCTTCAAAACCGCCCTGTTCAGATACATATCTGCCAAAAGTGCATACGCTGCCTGTTTTGTAAATCTTCCGGCGTGTGTATTTTGAGTCTTAATATCCGCCAAATTCGGAATAAGCCCTTCCACTTCAGTGATTAAAGCATCAATTGTTGTTTCTGCCTTTCTGATCTGAATCGGAGCATTGATATTATCCGGATCCCTGTAAGGCGCCTGACCAAACAAATCAATCGTTGTATAGGTGTAATATGCCAACAGCCCTTTTGCTTCCGCTAAAAACAGCGCCTTATTGGCTCCTGTACTTTTGCTTGCGCTTGATATTGCTGTTAAAGACTTTGTAATCCCGAAATTCAATTGATTCCATGTTGTTTTTACGACATCACTATTGGCATCCCATGTAAATTCGTGCATTGCTCTCCATTTTCCACCATCTCCCCAATCACTTCCTCTTGTTGGCAATATAGCTTCGTCAGTAGAATATTCCTGCAGCGCAAAAACACTTCCGTGGTCTACAAAAGTTCCTTCCCCAAGCTGGCTATAAGCTGCCGCCAAAGCCGCTTCAGAATCTGCAATTTCAGATCCCAATACCTCATCAATCACTTGCTCATCCAGATTTGTACATCCCACTAAAGCAAGTACAGCAAAGGATAAAACTACTTTAATACTATTTAAAAAATTAGATTTCATTATTTCTTTTAGCTTAAATTAAAATTTAACAGTTGCTCCTAAAATGAAAGTTTTCGCAGACGGATACGTCGTGTAATCAATTCCCAAAGACTGGTTTCCGCCAACCTGCTTGTTTGTATCCACAAGCGGATCATACCCCGTATAGCTGGTAATCGTAAATAAATTCTGCGCGCTTACATAAAGATTGATGCTTTTCAGGAATTTTAACTGATTCATATCAAAAGTATATCCTAATCTTACATTGTTCAGACGCAGAAAGTCTGATTTTTCAAGATATAAAGAAGATAATTGCGGTTGGTTTGTGAAATTTGCCCCGGAATCGTAGAAATTTTTCAAAACGTTTCTGTCTGAAGCCAAGTTGTTGATATTTAAATCCAGGGCTGTATTATTTACCAGATAACCTCCCGTTTGCCCGATGAAAGAGAATGCAAAATCAAACTTCTTGTATTTCATGTAAGAATTAATCCCGAAAGTAAAGTTCGGAAGCGCGCCTTCAAAAATCTTTCTGTCATTCTGATCGATTCTTCCGTCTGCATTGATGTCTTCATAGATGTATTTTCCGTTGGCATCAACTCCCAAATAATTATACATGTAAAAAGATCCGGCTTCGTAACCATTTTTATAAATATTGGCTGTAACTCCTGAAAGCCCTGGTCCTGAAACTTCTCCGGAATAAATCGCGGAAACAGGAAGATCTTTCACCACATTATTTACCGTTGCTCCGTTTACATCAAAGTTCCAGGTAAAATTTTCATTTTTAATAATTTCTGAACCTAAAGAGAATTCAAAACCTTTATTAACGATCTGCGCATCAACATTTCTCCAAACTGTACTTGTAGGGCTCAGAGGGCTTGAAGGAATATTTAAAATAGGATCTTTCGTTATTTTGTGGTAATATTCCAATGAGCCATACAATTTATTTTTTAATAAACTGAAATCTGCACCGATATTGGTTTGCTCCACAACTTCCCATTTCAGATCAGGATTTACGGTTCTGTTGATCGAAACTCCGTTGATCAGATTTAAATTATCATATAAATAATATCCTGCGGCCTGCGTCAGTGAAGAGCTCGCCTGTGTAATTTTGTTCGGAACTTCCTGGTTACCGGTCTGTCCCCAGCTTCCTCTTAATTTTAATTCATTGATAAATTGAGAATCTTTTAAGAAATTTTCATTAGACATCGTCCAGCCCACAGCCACAGAAGGGAAATATCCGTATTTGTTGTTCTTTCCGAAACGGGTGGAACCATCTGCTCTTAATGAAGCCGTTAATAAATATTTTTTATCAAAATTGTAATTT
The DNA here is from genome assembly GCF_900100115.1 of Chryseobacterium soldanellicola. Lineage (GTDB taxonomy): Bacteria > Bacteroidota > Bacteroidia > Flavobacteriales > Weeksellaceae > Chryseobacterium > Chryseobacterium soldanellicola. Next base: position 733,318 of record NZ_FNKL01000002.1, on the reverse strand, counting down.
ACCCTTCCGAAATACGACTGTAATTCGTTTTCCTGAGCATAGCCCGCTCCCGGAACAAATGCCGTTCCTGAATATCCCGGATTAATTTCCGGAGCAATTCCCGCGCCCTGAGCCGCAATATCTTTTACTCCGAAATAAGTGCCTGTAGATTTGAATTTCTGATAAGAGAAGCCGCCTAACACGCTAAAGTTATTTCTGTTTAAACTAAAATCATAGGTTAAATAATGTTCCAAAAGCACATTATAAGAATCCAGATTTGCCTGAACGTACATTCCTTTTGGTGTTCTATCGGTAACATTCGGGTACATTGTGGTATTTCTTTCCGACATTGTTTTGTCGATCCCTAAATTGAATTTATAATTTAATCCGGGTAAAATTCTCAACGTCGCTTCCGTATTCCCCAACACTCTGAATGTATTGGTTTTATCATTATAAACACTCAATAAATACAAAGGATTATAATGAGCATTCATGTTGAAATTGGTATAATTTCCGTTTTCATCATACACAGAACGTGTAGGATTTGCCATCAACGCGTGGATAATTACCTGGCCGTCGGATCCTGCATTACCTCCGTTCGGAATTCCTGTTTCCTTGATGTCACTCGCGGTAAGATTTACTTTAATTTTTAATCTTTTATTATCAAAGAAAGATTCTTCTGCATTCAAACGGGCTGTTGTTCTTTTGAAGCTGCTGTTCAGAACGATACCATCTTGGTCCATGTGAGAAATTGACGCAAAATAGTTTCCCGTTTCCGTCGCTTTTGAAAATGAAATCGAGTGGTTTGACGAAACTGCATTTCTATAGATTTCATCCTGCCAGTCTGTGTTTCCACCGTGGTCGTACGCTTTATTTATTCCTGCTGCTCTGTATTCATCAGCAGTCATTAAATCTAATTTTTTTATTACAGAAGAAAAACCTAAATAGGTATCGTATGTAAACATCGGCTCTCCCTTCTTCCCTCTTTTCGTGGTTACCAAAACAACACCGTTTGAACCTCTTGCTCCGTAGATTGCCGCTGCGGACGCATCTTTCAAAACAGTAATAGATTCAATATCGCTGGTATTCAAGAAGTTCAGCGGATTTTTTGCCTGTGTATTTCCCAACCCCACATTCGGGCTTTGGGCGCTTACCGCATCATTGCTCAAAGGAACTCCGTCTACAACAAATAAAGGGGTACTTCCGCTTCTGATGGAACCGATTCCTCGGATCGAAACATTTACTCCAGCTCCGGGCTCACCGCTCGACTGAACGATACGAACACCCGCAATTTTTCCCTGCATTAAATTATCAACGGAAATATTCATTCCTTCTTTGAAATTTTCTGCCTTCAATTGACTTACAGCTCCCGTTAAATCAGATTTTTTCTGGGAACCGTAACCTACAAGAGTAACCTCTTCAATAGAAGTGGCTTCTTTTTTAGATTTTAAATTAATCAAAACAGAAGTTCCGGAAATTTTCACGATTTGAGCCTGATATCCATCATAAGAAACGGATAAAGTCTGCCCGACCGAAGCTGAAATCGTGAAATTTCCTGAAGCATCGGAAGTTGCCGTTTCTCCCGTTTCTACAACAGTAATTTTTGCGCCTTCAATCGCTGATCCTTCCTGATCCAAAATTCTTCCGGAGATCGTTTCTCTCACCTGCGAGAAAGCAAAGTGATTCTTGGTAAATCCTTCTGCCTGGGCATTGCCCGCTGCGAGAAAGATTATTGCTATTGGAATTAGCTTTTTAACCTTAAATAAATTAATTTTGTGGTACATATTTTTAAGTAAAGTAATTGTGATCAACGTTACATTGCTTATAAAAAAGCCGCTGTTGTTGCCGCAACAGTGGTTTTTTTATAACCTTTATTCGTTTCATTTTCGGCATACAAAGTAAAAGGATATACCACGAAATCGTTTTAACAGAATATTATGTTAAAATCAACAAAACATAAATATCCCAAAATGATAAATTATCATTCTATTAGTTATCAACACATTACAAACGTTTAATTTTTCGCATTTACAAAAGCTTAAAACAGACTTAACATAATATGTAATTTGCCTGGCGAAAAGTCTTCCTAATTTCGCCTTACAAAAATTGAAGCAATGAAAAAGGCAGTTTTCATAGGTTTGTATTTATTTTCATTAAACCTATTCCAGGCGCAATCTCAAAATTTGAATGATTTAAAAATTAACCAAATCCAGGTGATTGGCTCGCATAATTCTTATAAAAAAGCCATTCTTCCGGAAGTTTACAGTTATTTAGCTAAAAAAGATACGTTGAATTTTCTTCCAAGAATTCAGTACGAACATATTCCGATTCCTCAACAATTGGATTTAGGATTAAGAAATCTGGAAATTGATGTGTATGCAGACAGCAAAGGCGGAAAATATGCCCATCCGAAAATTTTAGACCTTGTAAAAACCACACAACCATTCGATCCGGAAGGGAAAATGAAGAAACCGGGCTATAAAATGATTCACATTACAGATATTGATTATCAGACTCAATATTACACATTGGAAGATTGTTTAAAAGATCTTAAAAAATGGTCTGATGCACACCCTGATCACGATCCTGTTTTTATCACGCTTGAACCAAAAGACGGAAAAGCCAATACATTCGGAACAGAACCGGAACATTATACTTCAAAACTTTTTGATGATCTTGATAATGAGTTAAAAAAATATTTAGGTAAAAATAAAATCATTACGCCTGACGATATTCGCGGTTCTTACACAACATTGAACGAAGCCGTTTTACATAAAAACTGGCCCACCGTAAAAGATGCCAAAGGAAAATTCCTGTTTGTACTGGATAACAACAGTGAAAACAGAGATATTTATATGGAAGGACATCCTTCTTTGAAAGGAAGAATGGTTTTCACCAATTCAGCTCCGGGAACGCCTGAATCTGCAGTTTTATTTATGAATGATCCAAGTCCGAAGATTAATGATCTGGTAAAACAAGGCTATATCATCCGAACAAGAGCCGATGCCGATACGATGGAAGCGAGAAAAGAAGATTATTCAAGATTTGAAAAAGCAAAAGAAAGCGGTGCGCAGGTGATCACGACAGATTATTACCAGCCGAGTAAGCTTTTTAAGTCAAACTATAAAATTAGTTTTGACAATAATACCTACGAAAGGAGAAATCCCGTCAACGGAAAATAAATTGTAAAATCATATTAAAGGGGAAAGGCTGTCTGATTTTTCGGGCAGTCTTTTTTTTGATTTTGGTTAGGAGTTTAACACAAAGTTGATTTTTTAAGAATGTAATATTAAGGAGCAAAGGAGGATCAATAAATTGATTTGATTAAGCTCACGTTTAAGCTTCGCGCAGCAAATTTTATTTACCTTTGCTTTCTAAACTCAAAAGTTTAAATAATTAATCTTTGCGTTTAAAAATTTTCAAACACAAATAACACCAATATTTTCACGAATAGCACAAAGATAAAACCCAATCCGTGTCGATTCGTGAAATGTAAATTCGACGAAGTCAAATCTGTGGAAAATAAAAAAACTACAATCTTTTTATCTCATGTTTTTTCAAATCTATTTCGAAATGATCTGCGGGATCTCCGTTTGACAGTAAAGAAAGTATTTTAAATACAGACTTTAACTGTATGATGAAAGTATCCTGAGATCGATTGGTTTCAAACAACTTTTCCAGCGTTTGATACTGTTGCAGCCTCTCTTTAGGAATGTCTTTTTTTGCTAATTCGTCTGCGGATTGGAATTTATACAAATCAAATAGCAAGTCTTCAAAATTCCATTGGGTAAATGGTTTTGAATTAATTTTTTGCTTGAATTCAGGGTTTGATTTTTGTGCGAGAAAAAGCAGATCTTCTCCATTTAAGGATTTCGTTTTTTCAATAAAATCTTTCGGCCAATCATCTGGAATCATTCTCAACCGAACCAATTCTTTCAAGTGAAACAGCATGAAATCATGGTAGGATTTTGTTTTCAGAATATCTTTATTCCAAAGTATATTATTCTTGTTTTTACTTAATGCTTCAAATTCCTTTTCATACAAAGGAAATAATTCGTCAAAACGAGGAACATCATTTAAAACTTCCGTTTCTACTTCCATCTTTTCAGGAGAATGAATTGTCAGAATTTTATAGCTTGGCAGATACGCCGCCAATGACGGAACCTGAACATTCACCAACATTTTATCTCCAATTTTCCGGATTCCTGTATCGTTGATGTGCATGTGTCCTGCAAAATGTATTTGCAAACCGGCTTCTGCAAAGGCTTTTGCTACTTCTTCATCCGGAACTCTTTCCAGCTGCCATTTCTTTTCGCCTAACAGATTTTTAATTTCATTCGTTGCCCCTTCATTATAATCGATCATTGGATAATGGGTGAACGCGACAACAGTTTTTCCGTTAATTTTCGCTTCCTGTGTGATTTTTTTCACCCACTCGATCAAATGCTTTTTATTGGTCAGCACATTATTATAACCGATACTTGCACCGCGATAATTGTCAGGATCATCGGGATTTCCATTAAGATTTTTTGGAATGTACGTATTTCCATCGATGGCGATCAGCCAAATTCCTTTCACAGGTTCAACAACATAACTCAGATCGGGCACGGAAAAACCTTTTTCAACCTCATACATTCTTTTTGAATAATCGGCTTTTTGAAAGGCCTTTTCAAATGAATAATTTTTATAAGAATCCTGATCGAAAGGTGTATTCCAATAGAGATTTTCTTTTTTAGGATAAAAACCAAAAGCTTTTAATTCATCCAAAATCTCTAAATAGCCAGATTCAGCAATGTCTTTTGTAATGATTTTATTCTTTGTCTTTCCAAGATTTTCTTTGCTGTAAATTCCTAGAGGACTTCCGTCTTCACCTAGAAAATCATCTTTTCCCGCATCGTGACGAAACGGACCAACCGGGTCGTGATTTCCCGTGGTGATGTAAAAATCAATGCCATAATTTTTGTGATACTGATCCAGAATTTTGTGGAGCCCATGCAGGTTGTATGCTTGTCCGTCATCCGAAAAATCTCCGGGCATGGCTACAATTTTAATTCCTTTTGCCGCAATATCATCTAATGCTTTCAGAAACGCAAAATAATTTTCATTAAAAATCCGGGTAGAATGCAATTGCGAATCCATCGTTCTCAGAATGGTTGGCTTGCCTGTTTGGGGATTGATAATTCCTTTAAAATCGCTATCCGAAAAGCTTCCATACAAATCCTGAAAATGCACATCCGAAAGAAACGCAATCTGCACCGGTTTCTGAGCAGAAAACACTGAAAAAGCAAAAAGCAAAAGTGAAAATATTCCTTTATTCATCTTAAAATAGGACGAAAGTAAGGGATTATTTTTCGTTTTGTTTTAAGGTAAGTTTAAATAATTGTGAAGGAAATTCTTTATTCGGTTTGAAGGGAATCTGCTTGTGGTCCAGCATATTTATTAACAATAAGAGATGTTGATTTTCTTAATTCTCTGTCCGTATCCGGATCTACACCATCCGCTGTAAAAAATTCAACCTCGCCATTGTATTTTGAATACCAGGTTTTTCCAGTAGCATTTTCTTCCGTCAAAGTATCTTTTCTTGTGATTCTTTTAAAGTGTTTTACTTTGTAAAAGTCGATTGCAACAACATTAAATTCCGGACCTACATCTGAGCTATCTGTAGGAATATAGATCTCGCCATTCCAGTACATATATTTTTTATCTGTCCAGGAACCTGCATTTGACATAATTCCAAAAGAATTATTTTTATTATTAGAAAATACAACATTTCCTGTAAGAAGAAGCATGATAAAGGTTAATTCAACGATTCCAAATCCATTTTGTTTTATGAATTCAGGCATTTTGAAATGCTGTTCATTAGTAATATTAATAATAATTTTGGAGAGTTTTTCCGTCAAAGATTCTTCATCTTCATCCACACTTATTTTTACGGTTGTTTTATTGGCATTTTCATCTTTTTTCACAAAAGTTCTGGAAAAATCTGCAAAATCTTTAAAGCCTACATATTGACTTAATTTATTGAGTGTGTCTGGATCCGGATCCATTTCTTTATTTGTCCCTAAAACATAAGCTTCATAGTACCTTACGAATGTTTTTTCATCTATATAAAGCTTAAATGTTTCAAGATGCACTTTTAAATAGAGAGATAGTGGATATTTTTTCTTTAAACCTGAATCACGTTCGCCCTGTTTAAATACTTCATTGATTAACAGTTTTATTTTGGACATATATTAGTTTTTAAGGGTATTACAAAATACTTGATTTTCTACCGTGTCGCATTACGGGTTTCCGTAATTAAATTCCTGTCCATTTCATGTCTATCGATGTCTATTCATTGTCTGTTATACCATCTAAAATTCCTAGAAATTTGTATCAGAAATCAGTTGATAAACAAAACATTACAAAAACAAATTTACAAAACTGATTTCAAAAAACACCGGATAAAACGGAAGAAAACTCCGGGTTGGGAAGCAGATGTTTCTCTTCCGTTTTTGAAGGTTCTACTTCCCAAAAAATTTAAGAAGCGCTTCGAAATTTTTTAACCGTGTCAAACTATCTGCGATCTGTTTCGCAGGGAAGAACACGAATGCTTTAACATTAAATTTTTTGAAAAAATGATACAATTTTTTTTAATGCTACTTGGCTTAGCATTCTCACATAATAACGGAAACGCAACAACATGTCATAACAATAACCAGGATCCGGTAACGGTACAAAACGGCGGACCGAGTGATCCGGGTACAGGAACAGATCCCGGCACAGGAACAGGTGATGATGGCGGACCTGTGGGTGGAAATACAGGACAAATACCTCCTCCATTTACCCCTCCAAATCCTTAATATTAAAAGGGCAGATTGTATAATCTGTCCTTTTTCTTACCTTGCACCCAAAACTAACCTCATGAAACACTTACTATTAATTATTTTATTGATGGGATTATTTTCCTGTAAAAAGGAAAATAAAACAACAGAACCTGACCTTTCCACAAACTTTTTTTTTGATAAAGCAAAAGGATACTATAACAAAAATATTCTAGATTCGGCTTTTTATAATTTTAATTTAGCAAAGAATTCTTTTTTAGATAATAAAGATTCTATTGGTGCTGCAAGAGCTTTGGCTAACATGGCACAAATTCAAACAAGCAAAGGTGATTTTTTTGGATCTATTAAAACTTCATTGGAATCAAATAAATTCCTTAAGGACGAAAAAGATATTACTGTTACAAAAACATTAACTTCAAATTATAATAATATGGCTATCGCATCTAATAACCTTAAGGTTTTTGACAGCGCATATATTTATTACAAAAAAGCTTTAGGATATGCCAATAATAATGAAGATAGATATACCTGTTATAATAATATTGGTGATGTTTTAATAAGTCAAGGAAATTTAAAACTTGCCAAAGAATATCTGAAAAAAGCAATTTTAACTAATAGCAGCTCTAACTATTCAAGAGCAATAAACAATTTTGCAAAGGCTAAATATCTTGATGATAAAAACTATAATCCCGTGCCAGAATTTTACAAAGCCCTGGAAATTAGGGAAAAGACAAATGATCAATGGGGGAAAAATTCAAGTTTTGAAACTTTATCTGAATATTATTTAAATAGAGATAAAAACCTTTCATTAGATTTTGCTAAAAGAATGCTTCAAACTGCTATTCAAAACAAAAGTTTTGATGATCAAGTAATTGCTTTACAGAAAATTATAACTTTAGATCCTAAAAATTATTTGGAGAACTTCAAAAGATTTAATTATATCAATGACAGTATTCAAATAGCAAGAAGCAGGGATAAGAATCAATTTGCTGTAGTGAGATATGATTTGGAAGCAAAAAACGCTACTTATCAAAGATTAAAAGCAAAAAGTTTTAAACAAGATATTGGAATTGTCTCATTAATATTAATATTAATTGGGGGCTCATTTTGGTATCGCAGACGACAAAAAAGACTCAAACAAGAAAACGAATTAAAAATAAAAAACAATCAGCTTAAGATCTCTAAGAAAGTTCATGATGTTGTTGCCAACGGGATTTATCAGGTGATGACCAAAATTGAAAATCAGGAAAATATCGATAAAAACGAAATGCTTGATGAACTGGAATTTGTCTACGAAAAATCACGCGACATTTCCTACGAAAAACATGATTCTAAAAATGAAGAAAAGGATTTCAGCAAAAAAATTTCTACCCTCATCGGTTCTTTTAATAATGAGAATGTAAAAACCTATCTTGTCGGAAACAATGAAAATATCTGGAAAAACTTAAGTGAATCTCATCAGGATGAGGTCTATCAGATTATTCGGGAATTGCTCGTTAATATGAAAAAACACAGCCAGGCAAAATTTACTTCCTTAAAATTTGAGAAAAACGATAACGCTTTAAAAATAAAATATACAGATAATGGTGTTGGAATTAGTGATTTAAACCAACAAAAAGGCACAGGAATATATAATACGGAAAACCGTATTGAAACCATTGGAGGAGATATTACTTTTGAAAAAAATCCTACAGGAGGATTAATTATTCAAATAACCATACCAATACAATCGAAATATGTTTAAGAAAGTCCTGATAGCCGAAGATCACGAAATCCGAAATTTGGGTGTTGTGAATACCCTTACCGAATTACAAATTCAGAATTTTGATTTTGTGAATTATTGTGATGAAGCATTACAAAAAATAAAAACCGCAATTACAACCAGTGCTCCTTATGACTTGTTAATTACAGACTTATCTTTTGACAAAGACCATATAGAGCAGAAAATCAATTCCGGACAAAAATTAATCGAGGAAGCCAAAAAAATGCAACCCAATTTGAAAATCATTGCTTTTTCTATTGAAAAAAGACCAAAAATTATTAATGACCTTTACAAAATACATGAAATCAATGGTTTTGTAAGTAAAGGAAGAAATGACGGTAAGGATCTCAGAAATACAATCAAGAACGTTTTTTCTGGTGAAATCGTTATTCCACAAGACATTTTAAACTCTATTCGTAATACTTCTTTTGAATTTACGGAATATGACATTACCCTTATTGAATTCCTTGCCAAAGGGTGGAAACAAAGTGAAATTGAAAAATTCTTCAAAGAAAATAAAATAGCCCCGGATAGCAAAAGCGCCATAGAAAAAAGATTAAATGATCTTCGTTTTGAACTTGGTGCCAAAAATAATATTGAATTGATTGTTATATGTAAAGACATCGGCATTATATAATTTATTTTTAATCAAAAATTAATAACCTTTCAGTATTTCTGGAAGGTTTTTTTATTAAATAATTCAATTTATGGTTTTCCGTAATGTATTGAAACGTAATGCTCATACTTTTGGAGTGTTAAAACAATTAAATATTTAAACATGGCAAAAAAACCATTAGGTACAAAAGCGAGAACAGGAGAAAAGTGTCCTGAGTCTGGGAAATGGAAAGTTGTTGGAAATCCATCAACTACAGCACCAATTGCTGAAGGAAATACTATGCCTCCTTACGATGGCAAAGCAGTCACTTGGGAATTAGTCGAGTACGCTTAAAAGCTATTCCAGTGATTACTATAAAAATAATCACTGGTTTATTAAAGAAACTAAAATCAAATTTTAAAATTAAAATCACCATGAAAAAACTACTTTTTACAAGCCTTTTAAGCCTGGGCTTATTATTACCGGTAAGCCTTTCAGCTTCAACGAACAGCGCTACTTCAACAACAGAATTTTCTTCTAAAAAACCGAAGAAGCAGAAAGGCAAAACCACCAGAAAAAAAAGCAGAAAATCAAAAAGAAGCAAAGCCAGAAGCACAAGATCTTATTCTCAAAGCAGAGGATGCACCTATAACGGACATCCGTTAAGTGTCGGACCAAGAGGTGGATGCTATTACTATTCCGGAAATAGTAAAGAATACGTTGACAGGTCGTACTGCTCAGGTTGTAACTAATTTAAAGCCCGACTAAAAACTAAAATAACCATGAAATACCTCATCATAATCGCCGCACTCCTTTGTTTCATCGGGATCTTTGAAATGCCTTACAGATACTATACTTTTCTTAGAATTATAGTCTCATTCATGGCATTGGTCATTATCTTTAATGAATTCAGGAGCAGGAGCTTTTGGCTGATCGCTTTTATACTGATCTTCTTTCTTTTTAATCCGATCATCCCGATTTACCTTTATTTAAAGCCTTTTTGGATCATCATTGACATTTTAGTCGGGCTTTTGTTTCTCTATTATTTCTACACATTAATTCCAAAAAAGAAAATAAAAGAACCTGAAACTATTGATATCAAACACCAGGAAATATCACGAACACGAGACAGAATAATCAAATAAAAAACTATGGAAACAACACAAATACCTGAAAATCTCAAAGCTCATTTCTTAAGATTGTACCAAATGGCAATCTGCGATGATGATTTCAGCCCTTTAGAACTTAAAATGCTTTATAAATCAGCAGAAGAAAGGGGTATTTCACCGAAAAATTTAGATGAAATCCTTCTTAATCCCATCAATTCAAAATCATTAATTCCCGAAACCATCGAAGAAAAAGTAGAATATCTATTTGATCTCACGGTAATGATCTGGGCAGACGGAGTGGTTTCTGAAAACGAATATTCCGCTTTGAAAAAATATGTTGCCATGTTCGGATTTTTGGAAGAAAACGTAAAAGACATTGCCGATTATTTTATCGAAGCCGTAAAGCAGGGTAAAAGCAAAACCGACATTCTTCATGATCTTAAAAACTAATATCCATAAATTATGACAACAAATATTAAAAATCTTTTCCGGTTGAAGCCCGTTCCAATCGATGATTCAAATAAGTCAAATGATGAAAATATAACATTTGATATTGAACCAAATTTAGATTCTTCCGAAGAAAACAGAAAAAGGTCTTATCATGAGACCGGCTACAGAGACAGCTCAAGAAACAACGGAAATCATACCGCCTTGTCAATTTGTCTTGACGCGATTTATTCTAAATTTCAAAACGAAGAAAAACAACTCGTTGAAAAACAAAATAAATTAAAGGAACCGTATCTCAACGAACAGAAAAATAAGGAAACCGAAATCAAAGGTCTGACCGTTTCTTTAGACAATAAAGAAGATCAGTTAAAAAACATTGGTGATGACATTGAAGCTGTTCAGGATAAAATTGAAAAAATAAAATTTGAAATTAATGATCTTCCAAGAAATCCCGAGATCTATAATGTAAAAGCAACAAAAGGAGCTTCTACAAAATTCTGGATTGGCCTGATTATTCTGATCCCGATCAGTTTATATCTCTTTACATTTTATATTTCGACTTCCTATTCTGCTTTTTTCAAAAATTTTGATACGAATGGAAATATTATTCAGAATGTTTTGGACGCACAGGCTTTCAATAAAGCCTGGGATGAAGGTCCGCTGGAAGGCGCTTTTGTTACGCTGATCCCTTTTGTGTTTCTAGGATTGGGGTATTTGATTCATATGTTTGGTGAAAATAAAAGTTTTGTCAATTATTCCAAAGTGGCTTTGCTTTTTATCATAACCTTCGTTTTTGATGCCATTTTAGCCTATGAAATTGAATCAAAATTATATGAATTAAACAAAACTTTCAACTCTCCCCCATTCGATCTGTCGATTGCTTTTACAAAGAATCAGTTTTGGGGAATTATTTTCGCAGGATTCATTGTGTATATTATTTGGGGACTTGTTTTTGACTTCGTCATGAAAGAGCATAAAGAAAAAGACAAGATCAAGCATGAGCAAACCAAAAGACAGAAAGATATTCTTGTTCATCAGGAAAAAATAGAGGATCTCGAAAAACATAAAGAAGAAGTTAGAAACAATATCGGAAGCATCAAAGAACTGATTGCCAAAGCAAAAGGCAGAATTGAAGAGCTTCAGAACATTATTGATGGCGTAATAATTCCAACAAAAGATTACAAATTGTATGCTTCGGAATATATGCAGGGCTGGATTACCAATATTAATGAGAGAATCCATTCTCAAAAACTGGTGGAAGAATGCATGGAAAGGTATAATGCCAATCTAAAGAAAGTCGGGGCAAACTCAGACAGCCAGAACACGGTTTATATGTCAATTCTATAAAAAAATTGTTATGAGAAAACTATTCTATTTCTTAATTTCATCTGCGCTTTTCATCCAGTGCGGAAAACCGAAAGAACAGGTTAAAACAATTTCTGCTCCGATAAATAATTCTGCTAAAAACTTAAACATCAGTGTTTTGATAGATCTTTCAGACAGAATTGATCCCGAAAAAAATTCAAATCCTACCATGGAATATTTTCAACGCGATGTAGAATATATCAAAGCTATTGATAAAGGGTTTTTAGATCATATCAAAAGCAAAAGAGTGATCCAACTGAACGATCAGATGCAGGTTTTCTTTAATCCAGAACCATCCGATCCGAAAATGAATGAGCTGACAAAAGATCTGAAAGTTTCTTTCGATAAAAATACAACGAAGGACAATATTGATCTGGTTGACAAAAAATATTCATCGTTGCCATTGCAGATTTATCAGTCAGCTATTAAAGATAAACAATATGTAGGTTCAGATATTTGGGAGTTTTTCAAAAATAAAGCAAAGGATTATTGCATCAAAGACAATCATAGAAATATTCTTTTTATTTTAACCGACGGATATATTTATCATAAAGATTCCAAATTTTCCGAAGGCCAAAAAACCTCCTATTTAACACCAGAACTGGTAAAATCATTAAAGCTTAATTCTTCGGACTTTAAGGCAAAAATTCAGGATAAAGGTTTAGGCTTCATTAAGGCTAATGACGATCTGGAAAATCTTGAAGTTATTGTCCTGGGAATTAATCCTGTAAAAGGAAATCCTTTTGGTGGCGATGTCATCAAAGAATACTGGGAAAACTGGTTTAAAGAAATGAAAATAAAAAATTATCAGATAAAATCAGCAGATCTGCCATCTAATTTAGAGCCTATTATTTTAAAAGCCATTTCCGGAAAATAAAAAAACACTTCATATATTTAACTATCAAAAAAAAGCGAAGATTTCTCTTCGCTTTTCTTTATTTTCTCAACATTTCCGTATGCGGAATATCGTCTTCCAGATATTTTTTCCCGCCAAAACGGTCTCTTTATTATTGTTTTATCACTTTAAATGATTTTATATTTTCATTTGCAGAATTTTTTATCGTTACAATATATAATCCTGATGGTTTTCCGTAAAATGACACTTGTATTAATCTTTCTGAGGTAGTTGTAGTATATAATACCTGCCCAAGACTGTTACTTATTTCCACTTTATAATTCCCTTTTTCGGATCCTAAACTGATATTCAGCTCATCCTTTACAGGATTTGGATATACTGCCTGATCATTCGCAGAAGTTGGCTTTACTTCATCGTTAACAGATTGTCGTCCGGCACAGTTTACCGCTTTCCATGTTGCAGTATTAGATACCGTGGTACAACCGTTTGATGCGTAAACGACCAATCTTGCCTGGTTTGGATTTGTGACATACCCTGATGTAATATTAGAAACTGTCATCGAAGGAGTCTTACTTCCGGTAAAAGTTGCAATACCATTATTTCCTTCAGGATAATTGATCCAGTTTCCACCGGATAAATACTGCCACTGATAAGATGAGCCCGAAGCCTGAGCTGATAACGTTAAAGAGCCTCCGACACATGCAGTTGTGGACGCCGCCGGCTGGCTTATTATTCCTGAAGCACCCCAAGTTATTACGTTTGAAGCAGTAGAACAGCCATTTGATCCATATACCACTAATCTTGCCTGATTGGGATTCGTCACATACCCTGATGTAATGTTAGAAATTGTCATTGAAGGGGTCTTGCTTCCGGTAAAAGTTGCAGCACCGTTATTTCCTTCAGGATAATTGTTCCAGATTCCGCCGGATAGATACTGCCATTGGTAAGATGAGCCCGAAGCCTGAGCAGATAACGTTAAAGAGCCTCCAACACATGCAGTGATGGATGCTGCCGGCTGGCTGATTATTCCTGAAGCACCCCAAGTTATCACGTTTGAAGCAGTAGAACAGCCGTTTAATCCATATACCACTAATCTTGCCTGATTGTTATTCGCAATATATCCTGATGTAATGTTAGAAATTGTCATTGAAGGAGTCTGGCTGCCGGTAAAAGTTGCAACACCGTTATTCCCTTCAGGATAATTGATCCAGTTTCCTCCGGATAAATACTGCCACTGGTAAGATGAGCCCGAAGCCTGAGCAGATAGCGTTAAAGAACCCCCGACACATGCAGTCGTGGATGGTGCCGGTTGGCTGATTATTCCTGAAGCGCCCCAAACCTGTGGCACAGAATATACCACTGTACCATTTGCCAAAGTTACCGCTACTCTTGCCGTATTAGCTCCTGATATGTAGGATGATGAGATATTTGAAACCGTCATCGTTGCTGTTTGTGATCCTGAGAAAGTAGCATATCCATTATTTCCTTCGGGATAGCTATTCCAGACTCCTCCATATTGATACTGCCATTGGTAAGATATTCCTGTGATATTAGTCATCAATTGAACCGTACCTCCTACACATGCATAATTGGAAGGAAAATATCCGGATATCGTATAGGCTCCCAATGAATCATAATTTGTATATCCTGTATCAGCAGTTCCATCATTAACGCCTGTTACCGAAATATAATATTTACCGGCAGCAAGGGTTTTATTAATTACAACTGTTTCACCTAAATTAGCAGCATTTGCATAATAAGTTCCCTGTGAAACATTCTGTCCATTAAATAAAGTTACTCCCAGACGAAGATTACTGTTTCTGGGTATTGCATTTATATTGATCGCTACATCCCCACCTGTTGTGGTAAAAGTAAACATATCAATATCACCAGTAGTACCGATTATCCCACTATTTTGATTAGCCGTTGCTGATATTTGCCCGGACATAGAAGATAATGTCGTTGCGCCAGAAATATTGTTTCCATGATCATCAGCACGATAACCTACACCGTTAGCTGATCCCGAGATTATCGCTAAATCATCCTGATGGTTATCAGCTGTTGAATATTCTCCCTTACTCCATTGTACAACATTGTTATTAGAAATGCCCATAATAGGTCCCCAATATCCATGCCCCGGATAATACCCTCCTGGATCATCCAAAGTCCCATCATGAGAAAGCCCAAAGGTATGTCCAACTTCATGAGATGTAACATCTCCTATAAATTTTGGATAACGCGCTACATAATCATTAGTAAATGTCCAACATGGCGTATCGTTATCATTAGCATTAGAAAAGCTATTCATATAAGCAATACCACTTGCTGAACCGCTTTGGTCTGCAGTATTTGTAGTAGTAATAACATTTCGCATTCTTTTATTAGCAGGATAGGTATTAAAAACCGCCTCGTTGGTTGTTACATTCAACCCAAATGGGCGAAAGTCTTCAGCAACAACTTCCCAGGCCTGAAGAATTTCATCATTAGTCATCCCTGCAGGCGCTGCATTTATGGCATTCCCACCATTCCACCAACTGCCTGCGGGCATATAATGACCGTCAAAATCAAGAAGAATGCAGCCTGCTGCTCCTGGGTAACTTTGCAGATTTGAAACATCTGTTGTTTTTGATGTTGTTTTCGTTGCAGAAGGAACGGGCTTTTCTTTCGGAACGGGCACTTTATAATCTGTACAGATTAATTTATTAATGTCTGTTTCTCGTATATAAGCATTCCCTTTTGCGTCTGAATAATAGCTATACGCTTTTTTAGATTTTGGAAGAATTATATTTCCTTCAAATTTGCTCTCGCTTACTCTAATTGTAAAACTTCCTTGCTCCGTACCTAGAACCTCGCCTTCAAGATGCGTGATCCCATTAGACTCATTTTTAAAATAATTAATCTTTACATCCAAAACATTTGATGCCGAAGTACTGAGCTTAATACGCTGCTCTTGTTTGCCTAACGATTGATTTTTTTGAATATGCGACAGAAACTGACGCGTTGTCCCTACCAGAAAAGGAGACTTATTTTCAATTTGTGCATAGGTGTTGCCAGCAAAAAAGAGCATAAATAAAAATGCCCATTTGCTGAACTTTCTTAAATTTTTCATCATTTTTTTAATTAATTAAATTTGATTTTATGAATACCACAATCCTTGATAGGATTTTAAAGCCTGTGCAATATAAAACTTGTTTTCAAATAATTAGCTCCAATAAATTAATTAAAAAATCAACTATTTTATTACTAAATACGCAAATTAAATAAATCAATCTAAATTTTTAAATTAAAAAAATAAACGCAAATTCCAGTTTAAAAAAACGACAGCGATAGACAAATAAAAAAAGCGAAGATTAATTTCCCCGCTTTTCTTTACTTTCTCAACATTTCCGTATGCGGAATGTCGTCTTCCAGATATTTTTTCCCCGTATCCACAAATCCAAAATCGGAGTAGAATTTCAACAGATAGTCCTGTGCAGAAATCCTGATTTCCGAAGTATGAAAACGGTTTTCTATTGTTTCAACGGCATATTTCATCAATTGCCTTCCCAAATTTTTCCCTCTTGCCGCATCGGTTGTTAAAACGCGTCCTAAAGAGGCTTCATCATATTTAATTCCTTTGTCAAAAACCCTGCAGTTGGCGAGAATTTCCCCATCCTGCTCTGCCCAGATATGAATCGCTTTTTGGTCATAATTATCCAAATCAGGATACGGGCAGTTTTGCTCGATGACAAAAACATCAATACGGGCTTTTAGAACGGCGTATAATTCAGGAACGGTAAATTCCTCGAAAGTTTTAATTTTCCAGATAATATTATTCATCGAAATTGACACTGTTATTCTTTAAAAAATCATTTGTTGTTTGTATAAAATTAAGGATTTCCTCACCACCTGTTTTCTTTTCTGCAGAAGTCACATATATTTCCGGAAGATCTTCCCATGTTTTATGTAGTTCTGCTTTATAATTTTCTACATTTTTAATCGCAATATTAGGTTTCAGCTTATCAACTTTTGTAAAAACAATTGAAAAAGGCACTCCACTTTCCCCGCACCACTGGATAAATTCCAGGTCGATCGCTTGCGGCGTATGTCTTGAATCTACCAAAACGAAAAGATTAACCAGATTTTTCCTGTTTAAAATATAATTGGTGATCAGCTTTTCGAAATCCTTTCTTATTGATTTTGAAACTTTTGCATACCCATAACCCGGCAAATCCGTCAGATACCAGTTTTCATTAACTAAAAAATGATTAATAAGCTGCGTCTTTCCCGGAGTTCCCGATGTTTTAGCCAAATCTTTGTGATTCATCATTGCATTGATCAATGAAGATTTCCCGACATTAGACCTTCCGATAAAAGCATATTCAGGAAGATTGGGCTCAGGGCAATCCTGCCATTTTCCGCTGCTCTTTACGAATGTTGCTGTTTTAATAACCATTTTGAATATTTTTTAGAAAAATAAACCATTAAGAAAAGCTCTTAATGGTTCAATTTATTTTGTTTTAAACTTTATCTTTTAACCAGCTGTAGAGAATTTCATTAAATTCATCCGGTTTTTCCATCATTGCTGCGTGGCCGCATTTATCGATCCAGAAGAGATCTGAATTGGGGATAAACTTATGCATATCCTGCGCAACTTCCGGAGGCGTCACATTGTCCTGCTTTCCCCAAATTAAACACGTCGGCGTTAAAATTTTAGGAAGATCATGCAACATATTGTGTTTGATAGCGCTTCTTGCCAGCATTACGGTTTTGATGCCTTTCATTCTGTCATTGACGACAGCAAAAACCTCATCTACCAAATCTTCGGTTGCCACAGAAGGGTCATAAAATACCTCTTCCGTTTTCTTCCTTATATATGAACGGTCGTTTTTTCTTGGAAAGCTGTCTCCGAAAGTTCTTTCATATAAGCCGGAACTTCCTGTAAGAACAAGATTTTTAACCAGATCCGGTCTTGCCAGCGTCAGGATAAGCCCGATATGACCTCCCATTGAATTTCCGACAATAGTGACAGGCCCTGAAATATTGCTTTCTATAAACTTGACAATATATTTTGCAATTGTGGTAAGATTGGTATTGAGTACCGGCAAATCATAGATCGGCAATTGAGGCACATAGACCTTAAATCCTTTCTCCGAAAAAAAATTCACCATCTTATCGAAATTACTCAAACCACCCATTAAACCGTGCAACAGCACCAATGGATGTCCTTCTCCCGCCTCTACAAAGGTATATTTCTTTTCTTTTTTTGTACTAAATATCATAAAATGCCTTACTAAAGCCTTGCAAAAATACAAATTAAACCTCAAAAATATTTTGATTAGCCTAATTTAAAATAAAAATAATATAATACACTGTTTTTTAACTCTTTTTTTCAAAATCCTTTTGTTATGGCTCAAATAACACATTATACAAAATACAACATATCAAATACTTACCTCCTCAAATCTCAATTATTAATAAAACTTATTAACATTAAGGCAAAAAGTGGGAAAAAGTGGGAAATTTTGGAAATTATTATATAAATTTGTCCCAAATGAAAAGTTTCATTGGAACATATGAGTGTAAAATCGACGATAAAGGCCGTTTAAAGGTACCTTCATCTTTGATTAAACAAATGGAAAACTTCGACGACAAGGCGTTTGTAGTCAAAAGATCCGTGTTCCAACCCTGCCTTGAAGTTTACCCTATGAACGCATGGGATAAAGTGATGGGCAAAATTAATAAACTTAACAGATTCGTAAAAAAGAATGCTGATTTCATTAGAATGTTTACGGCAGGAGTAAAAACAGTAGAATTGGATAATGCAGGGAGATTACAGATCTCGAAAGACCTTACGCATTTCGCAAATCTTCAGAAAGATATTGTGATCACAAGCGCAGGAGAGCTTTTTGAGATGTGGGATAAAGAGGCTTATGAGAAAGTGATTTCTATTAATGAAGCTGATTTCGCCGGTCTTGCCGAAGATGTAATGGGTGATTTAGAAGAAGAATAAACCCGATAAATTATTAAAAGCTAAAAAACACAACTTAAACATGTATCATAACCCCGTTTTGTTGAAGCAAAGTGTTGATGATTTGGTGACGAATCCAGACGGAACATACGTGGACTGCACTTTTGGTGGCGGCGGCCATTCAAGAGAAATATTGAGCAGGCTTTCTGATAAAGGAAAACTGTACGGTTTTGATCAGGACTTAGATGCTCTTAAAAATACAATTGATGATCCGAGATTTACATTAATCAATCAGAATTTCAGATTTCTGGAAAACTCTTTATTAATGTACGGAATTTCACAGGTTGATGGTGTTTTAGCTGATTTAGGGGTTTCATCACACCAGTTTGATGAAGCCGCAAGAGGTTTTTCTACAAGAAGCGACGCTCCTTTGGATATGAGAATGAATGTCATGCAAAGTCTTGATGCCAAAAGAGTTATTAACGATTATGAGGAAGAGCAGCTTGCCGATATTTTCTATTATTACGGAGAATTGAGAGAAGCGAGAAAATTAGCAAGAGATATCGTTCATCACAGAAAAAATAAAAGCATAAATACAACGGAAGATCTGAAAAAGCTTTTCAATTTTCTTCCGCCGCATAAGATTAATAAGTTTTATGCACAGCTTTTTCAGGCGATAAGAATTGAGGTCAATCAGGAACTGGAAGTTTTAAAAGAAATGCTCGTGCAGGCATACCATGTTTTAAAGCCGGAAGGAAGATTGGTTGTAATCTCCTACCATTCCCTGGAAGACCGCTTAGTAAAAAGGTTTTTGAAAAACGGAATGTTTGAAGGGGAACCTCAAAGAGACATTTACGGAAATTATAAAAAAGCATTTGAATTGGTAAAGAGCAAAGCAATTATTCCCGATGATAAGGAAATTGAAGAAAACTCAAGAGCCAGAAGTGCCAAAATGAGAACAGGAATTAAAGTTTAAAAGTGAATAAATGAATTGTGAATAGTCAATTTTTTTTCAAACGTTAAAATTGACCATTGACAAACAAAGTGAATTCACTGCAAAGCAAATTGATAATAAATTGGCAAAAAGAGCAACAACAAATCGTCCTCAGAAGAGATTAACTTTTATAGATATTATAAAAGGGAATTTTCTCAACCGTGATGAGATCAAAATACATTACAAGTATTTTCTCCTGTTGTTTGTCTTAATGATGGCAATGATTTACAGCAATCACCTCGTCAACAAAAAGATTAAAATTGTCAATGCCTTAAAAGAAGAAACAGAAGAATATAAATCGCGAAACGCTTACGCACAAAGTAAGCTGATCAAAGTAAAAATGGAATCGCAATTGGGGAAAGAAGTAGCTAAAGATTCGTTAATGACCTTAGAAAATCATCCTCATAAACTGCTAATAAAACTGGATAGTACAGATGCAAAAGCAAAATGAATACGACAACAAACGTAAAAAAACGTTAAGGTGGGGCTACCTCTTCGCAGTGGTGGCTTTGTGCGTGTTTGTAATGTTTCTGGCAAGGATTATAATCCTCCAAAACACTAATGTCCAGGAAATTAAAGACGATTACATTAATAAAAACTATCGTGAAGCCACACTCAAGGCCGCCCGTGGGAATTTATTCGCTTCCGACGGCTCTATTTTGGCAACAACCGTAATGCGCTATGACATTTATCTTGATTTTAAAACATTGAAAGACACCGTTTACAGCAACAATATTGGTGCTTTGACGGATTCTTTAAGTAAAATGTTCGGGAAATCAAGAGGAGAATTCAGAAAGAAATTTGATGAGCAAAGAAAAAAGAAAAATCAATATTACGCTTTGGTTAAAGGGCTTGATTTTGATGAATACGACAGAATCAGAAAGTTCCCGATTTTTAAAAGAGGAAAAAATAAAGGTGGTTTTATTGTTGACAGAAATTATAAAAGAGAATTGGCAACCTCAGAAATCGGAGCCGGAACAATCGGAATCGATAATGGTGATCTTAAAGCCGGTCTGGAAGGCGCTTTTTCAAAATATTTAACCGGAACCGACGGAAAAAGATTAGAACAAAGAATTAATTCTTCTCAATGGAAGCCCATTGATTTCTGGAAGGTTCAGGAACCTATTGACGGCGAAGATGTTTATACTACTTTAGACCTTAGAATTCAGGACATTGCGCACTCGGCCTTAGAAAAGCAGCTCATTAATTTTGAAGCAAAACACGGAACCGTGATTGTGATGGAAGTTGAAACAGGGAAAGTTCGCGCAATGGTCAATTTAAGAAGAACTGAAGACGGAAATTATGAAGATTCTTACAATTATGCTTTAAAGGATAACATAGAACCCGGATCTACATTTAAAACCATTTCGCTTCTGGCGGCAATGGATGACGGTTTTATTGACGAAAATACAACCGTAAACGTAGGAAACGGAATCTGGACATATGCTAAACAAAGAATTTCAGACGGTCACGGAGGCGGAACATACGACATAAGTGATGTTTTAGCGAAGTCAAGTAACGTAGGAACAGCAAAATTAATTACGAAATATTATGCTGATAAACCCCAGATTTTCCTTGATCATTTAAGACGCTGGAAATTATTTGAAAAAATGGATCTCGAGCTTCCGGGAATTACAAAACCGAAAATCGTAACACCAGATAATAAAAGATGGAATGCCGCAACACTGGCTTCAATCGCGTACGGATATTCGTCAAACATCAATTTATTACAGTTAACAACCTTCTACAACGGCGTTGCGAATGGCGGGAAAATGCTTAAACCTCTGTTTATCGACAAAATAATGAAGGACGGAAAAGTGATATACAATGCAAAACCTGAAGTAATCGTCAACAAAATGGCTTCTGAAAAAGCAATTAAAATGATGACCAGCGCATTGACAAAAGCCGTAGAAAAAGGAACAGGGAAAAGTATTTTTACCCCCAATTTAAAAATGGCAGGAAAAACAGGAACCGCAAGATTTGAATATTGGCTGCCTGGCCCGATGAAATACCGCGCGTCATTCGCAGGCTTCTATCCTGCTGATAATCCGAAATATACCTGCTACGTGATGATCAGTGAGCCTAATACGGCAAAAGGATTTTACGGAGCCACAGTTTCTGCTCCGGTATTTAAAGAAATTGCAGGAAAAACTTTCCTGAAAACACCTCAAAATGTTGAAAAAGAAATGCTTGTAGACAAAAAGGTAAACCTTAATAAAATGGTGGAACCGAATGTGAAAATAGCAGTTAATAATAAGCAAATGCCTAATGTAGTCGGGCTCATCGGCAAAAATGTGATTCCGCAATTAGAAAATTTAGGGTACAGAATTGATTATAAAGGAGTTGGGCGAATCAAAGAACAGTTCCCGTCAGAAGGCACAATAATTAGCAAAAACCAGAGAATTTATTTGTCTCTGCAAAATTAAAAGAAAAAGTCCCGAAGGGACGATTTAAAATAGAATAGGATGATAATCCTATTTAATAAAAAAGGGAAAAATTAAGTGATAAAGAACCCAAAGGGTTCAATATGAATAGCCATAAGTAAAACTTATGGAATTATGAAATTCAAAAAAAGATAAATATAAAGCATCAAAGAAATGCAATTAATTGAATTATTAAATAGAATCCCAGTTTTAGAAATTCACGGTGACAACACCCGTGAAGTTTCCGAATTGGTGTTCGACAGCAGAAAGGTTACGGAAAACTCTTTGTATATCGCAATGAGAGGTACGGTTGTAGATGGGCATTCATTTATTGCATCTTCGATTGAAAAAGGAGCAAAAACAATCGTTTGTGAAGAATTTCCTGAAAATTTAGATGAAAATATTACCTATGTTAAAGTAAAAGATTCTTCTAAAACTTTAGGTCAGTTAGCTTCCAATTTCTACGGAAATCCTTCCGAAAAATTAAAATTAATCGGCGTTACAGGAACAAACGGAAAAACTTCTGTTTCTACGCTACTTTTTGATGTTTTTAAAAACTTAGGTTATGATTCTGCTTTACTTTCTACAGTAGAAATCAGAATCGGAGAGAAAGTAATTCCGGCGACACATACGACTCCGGATGTTATTACGATTAATAAAATTCTGGCTCAGGCTGTTGAAGAAGGTTGCGAATTTGCTTTCATGGAAGTAAGCTCACACGGTATTTCTCAAAACAGAATTGAAGGACTGCATTTCAAAATTGCAGGTTTCACCAATCTTACGCACGATCATTTAGATTATCATAAAACTTTTGATGAGTATTTAAAAACGAAGAAAAGATTTTTTGATGAGCTTCAGAATACAGCCATTGCCATTACTAATGTGGATGATAAAAACGGAAATGTCATGCTTCAAAATACAAAGGCTGTAAAAAAGTCTTATGCTCTGAAAACAATGGCAGATTTTCATGGAAAATTGCTGGAAGTTGATTTCAACGGAATGCTGCTGAACTTCAATGGAAAAGAATTCTGGACAACTTTAACAGGAAAATTCAATGTGTACAATTTATTGCTGGTTTTCGGAATTGCTTCTGAGCTTGGTTTTGAGCAAGATGAAATTTTACAGGCGATCAGCAGACTAAAAAGAGTTTCCGGAAGGTTTGAAACTTTCAAATCAGATGGCGGAATTTTCTTCATTGTAGATTATGCGCACACTCCAGATGCCTTGGAAAACATTCTGGACAGCATTAATGATATCAGAACAAAAAACGAAAGACTCATCACCGTTTTCGGTTGCGGAGGCGACAGAGATCATTCCAAAAGACCTGAAATGGGAAATATTGCCACCAAAAAATCAACGTTGGCGATCATCACTTCAGACAATCCGAGAACAGAAGATCCGGCATACATTATTAAAGAAATTGAAGCAGGTGTTGAACCTCAGAACTTCAGCAAATACACTTCAATTCCCGATAGAAAAGAAGCCATAAAAATGGCGATAAAATTTGCAGAACCTAAAGATATTGTACTCGTAGCCGGAAAAGGCCACGAAACCTATCAGGAGATTAATGGTGTGAAGCATCATTTTGACGATAAAGAAGTAATTAATGAGCTTTGGAAATTAATGAGTAAGTAAAAATTTATAATCGGTAATTGATAAATGGTAGTTGATTATCATTCATCAATAATCATTTATCATTTATAAAAAAATAGAAAATGTTATACTACTTATACGAATATTTAACCAACCATGGAATCCATTTACCCGGATTAGGAATGTTGAAATACATCTCTTTCCGCGCGGGAATGGCAGTCCTGCTGTCCCTTACCATAGCACTTGTGTACGGTAAAAGAATCATCAATTATCTGAGAGCAAAACAGATGGGTGAGCTGGTTCGTGATCTTGGGCTGGACGGTCAGAAACAAAAGGAAGGAACACCTACCATGGGTGGACTTATCATTATTTTGGCCACATTAATTCCCGTTCTGTTATTTACCCGGATTACCAACGTTTATATTGTCCTATTAATCGTTTCCGTGATCTGGATGGGTGCAATCGGCTTTGTGGATGATTATTTAAAGAAAGTTAAGAAAAATAAAGACGGCTTAAGCGGTAAATTTAAAATTGTAGGGCAAGTCGGATTAGGGCTAATTGTCGGAGTTACAATGTATTTCCACCCTGATATTACCGTTAAGAGAAAATATGCAGACGCAAAAGTTGTCAACAGAAATAATGTTGAGCAGAATTTTATGCCAACAGAAAAAATCACGGTTTCTACGGTTCCTTTTGCTAAAAATAATGAGTTCGATTATAGCGGAATGTTGTTTTGGATGAATGATAAAGATGCTCACGAATGGGCATGGATTGTCTTCATTCCAATCGTAATTTTCATTGTAACAGCCGTTTCAAACGGAGCCAATATCACAGATGGAATTGACGGCCTCGCAGCAGGCACAAGTACAGTCATACTGCTTGCTCTGGCGTTTTTCACCTACGTTTCCGGGAACATTATCTTTGCGGACTATCTCAACATCATGTTCCTCCCCAATATGGGCGAGACCACCATCTTTGTCGTCGCAATGGTGGGCGCAGTAATCGGTTTTTTCTGGTACAACACCTATCCTGCACAGGTTTTTATGGGCGACACCGGAAGCTTAATGTTGGGCGGAGTAATTGCCGTTTTAGCAATTATTTTAAGAAAAGAATTAATGATTCCTGTATTATGCGGAATCTTTTTAATAGAAAACATATCTGTAATGCTTCAGGTAGTTGTTTTCAAATACAGAAAAAGAAAATACGGGCTGGAATATGCCCAAAACAATAGATTGTTTAAAATGTCACCATTACATCACCATTATCAGAAAGAGGGTTTTCACGAAAGTAAAATCGTTAACAGAATGATAATCATAGGTGTTATGCTGGCAATTGTATGTCTTATCACATTGAAGATGAGATAGAAATCAGCTGTAAGTTGTAAGCGATAGGCATTAAGCTTAATGCTTCCAAATTACTGCATAAAGCGAAAAAAAATGAAAATAGTTGTTTTAGGAGGTGGAGAAAGCGGATGCGGCGCTGCTTATTTGGCTAAAAAGAAAAGTTTGGAAGTATTTCTTTCAGACAAGGGAGCCATTAAAGATAACTATAAGCAGTTTCTGACCGAAAATGAAATTGAATTTGAAGAAGGAAACCACGATGAAGAAAGGATTTTAAATGCAGACTGGGTTGTAAAAAGCCCCGGAATTCCCAAAAAAGCAGAGATTATCAATAAAATTCATTTGAAAGGAATCAGACTTTCTTCTGAAATTGAATTTGCTTCGGAATTTACCAATGCTAAGATCATTGCGATCACAGGAAGCAACGGAAAAACAACGACCACTTCTCTGATCTACTATATCCTGAAAAATGACGGATTAAATGTAGGCTTAGGCGGAAATATCGGTTACAGCTTTGCAAAACAGGTTGCCGATGAAAATTATGAATATTATGTTTTGGAGGTTAGCTCATTCCAATTAGATGATATTCAAAACTTTAGGCCATATATTTCTTTACTGTTGAATTTGTCACAGGATCATTTGGATCAGTACAATTACAACTATGAAGAATATGCAATGGCAAAATTCAGAATAGCTGAAAATCAGGAGAATGACAATTTTTTCATCTACAATAAAGATGACGAAATGAGCAAAAACATTCTCGAAAAGTTTGAAATAAAGGCGAAAATGATTCCTTTTTCAACAAAAGAAAATTTGCCAGAAGGAGGTTTTATAGATAATGATAAGCTTGTGGTGAAATTAAAAGATAAATTCTCAATGAAACTTGAAGAATTGTCTTTGCTGGGAAATCACAATGTTGCTAACAGCCTAGCCGCGTCAATAGCTGGTAAAATACTGGAAATCAACGACGAAAGCATTAGAAATTCGTTAATGACCTTCCAGGCAGTTGAACACAGATTGGAGTTTGTAACTGAAATTGATGGCGTAAAATACATCAACGACAGCAAGGCAACCAACGTAAATGCCACATACTACGCATTAGAAAGCATGAAAACTCCGACCGTTTGGATTGTCGGAGGACAGGATAAAGGAAACGATTACTCAGAAATTGAGGATCTCGTGAAAAAGAAAGTAAAAGCAATTGTATGCTTAGGAATTGATAATCAAAAAATTATAGACTTCTTTAAAGACAAGAAAGAGTTTATTTATGATACGTCAAGCATGCAGGAAGCCGTGAAAATATCAAAATCTTTGGCTAAAAATGGTGATACGGTTTTATTATCTCCATGCTGTGCCAGTTTTGATCTTTTTAAAAGCTATGAAGACCGAGGCCGTCAGTTTAAAGAACAGGTATTAAAAGCCAATGGCAATTAGCCAAAAGCCAACAGCAGAGCATATGAACGAACAAGATACAGACAGCAGATTTGAGTTTCTAAAGGGCGATAAAGTACTTTGGATGGTCATTCTTGTGATCTCCATTTTCTCGATTTTCCCTGTATATTCTGCAAGTTCGAATCTGGAATATATCGTAAATAACGGGACCACAACCGGTCACGTCATGAAACATATGTTTTTTGTGCTCCTTGGCCTTGCAATTATGAGAATCGTAGGAACCGTAAAATATGAATATATCGGAAAGCTAAGCAGTATTTTGCTGGGATTAATGGTTATTTTGCTGATTGTCACCATGTTTACAGGGCAAACTATTGACGGAGCGAGTGCTTCCCGATGGTTGAAAATCCCGGGAACACCGATCTCATTTCAACCGTCTTCGTTCGCTTTTTTGATGTTGATCATTTATCTGTGCAGATATTTAACCAAAAAAATTACCCGCGAAAGGCTTCCGATTGAGAACATTATGTACATTTTCGGACCTATTTTACTGGTTTTTGTATTGGTTGCAAAAGATAACGGTTCTACGGCATTGATGATTTTAATGGTTTCTGTGATTGTTTTAATTATCGGGCAATTACATTGGAAATATATTGCCGGGTTTATTTCCTCATCGTTTATCGCCATTGTTTTGTTTTTAATTATTGCTTTAAATACAAATTTAATCGGCGGAAACCGTGTTCACACCTGGATGAGCCGTATTGAGACTTTTACATCAAGCAAAGCAAAAAGCGCAGATGTAGATGATGAAAGCGTAAAAGCCAAAAATTACCAGGTCATGCAGGCAAAAGCAGCCATCGTTCACGGGGGAATTACCGGAATGGGACCAGGAAAAAGCGCTTTAAAGCAAATGCTTCCACAATCTGCATCCGATTTTATTTTTGCTGTAATTGTTGAGGAATACGGAGTGATCGGAGCCATTTTTCTGATCAGCATGTATTTAATTATGATGATCCGTATTGTAATGATAGCCAGCAAGATGCCCGCCTTTTTCGGCTCACTGCTCGTTCTCAGCCTCGGGGTTATGATTTTTATACAGCTCTCAGTCAATATAGCCGTTGCAATTAATTTAATTCCCGTAACGGGACAACCATTGCCATTGATAAGTTATGGAGGAACTTCAATGCTGGTTACCTATTTGCAATTGGGAATTATTTTAAATATCAGCTCAAGAATCCAGATTTATGATGAAGAAGGAATGGGCAAAAAACAAAGCGTTGCAGAAATAAACGACATCGCTTAAAAACAGAATAAAAATGGAAATAAGATTAATAAGATTTATTGATAACAAAAACACAGAAGATTTATCGGTTTATGATACCGACGAACAAATCATCAATTTTTTGAAATCTTATAATTTAGAATTTACCGAAATTATTGAACTTAATGATTCTATTTATAATGTTGGAGAAATCTCGATAAAACTAATTGAAGATAAAATTGAGATTTGGGTATCTGTTGATTTTATTGACTTAATTGAGAATCTACCCACAGCATAATATTGATAAAATGAGCAAAAAACTTAAAATACTATTATCAGGCGGCGGAACAGGAGGTCACATCTTCCCGGCCATCGCTATTGCAGACGAAATCAAAAAAAGATTTCCCGATGCAGAGTTTTTGTTCATCGGAGCCAACGGAAAAATGGAAATGGAAAAAGTTCCGCAGGCTGGTTATAAAATCGAAGGAATTGATATCGCAGGAATCGACAGAGGAAATATGCTCTCAAATTTAGGTCTGCCTTTCAAAATTCTGAAAAGCTTATCTAAATCTAAAAGAATCATTAAAAGCTTCGCTCCGGATTTTGCGGTAGGAACAGGTGGTTTTGCAAGCGGTCCGGCTTTATATGAAGCGAGTAAATTGGGAATTCCTATTTTTATTCAGGAGCAAAATGCACACGCAGGCGTAACGAATAAAATTTTAAGTAAAAAAGCAAAAGCGGTTTTTACAGCTTATCCAAAAGTGGAAGGTTTTCCAAGTGAAAAGATTAAATTTTTAGGAAATCCTATTCGTTCAGCTATTGTTTCAGGAATGCAGGAAACCTCTCGGGCAAAAGAAAAAATGGGCTTAAATAAAGATAAACTGACGATTTTGTCTGTCGGCGGCTCTTTAGGCTCAAGAACATTAAATAATGGCTGGAAAGAAAATCTTGAAAACCTTAAAGAAAAAGGTTATCAATTGATCTGGCAAACCGGAAAATTAGATTATAAAGAATTAAGCAACGAATCTCGAATTTCGGAACTCGGAGCTCAAATTCAATTAAAAGAATTTATCAAAGACATGGAAACTGCATATTCTGCAGCAGATGTGATTGTTTCAAGAGCAGGAGCGATTGCCATTTCAGAGTTAGCAGTTGCACAGAAGCCGGTTTTGTTGGTTCCTTTCCCTTTTGCAGCGGAAGATCATCAAACCAAAAATGCCATGAATCTGGTGGAAAAAAATGCAGCCAAAATGGTAAAAGACTCTGAAATGCAGGAAAAATTCTGGAATACATTGTCAGAAATCTGTGAAGATGAAAACCTGAGAAAAGAAATGTCCGAAAGCCTGAAATATTTTGCCAAACCAAATGCAGCAAAGGAAATTGTAGATGAGATTGTAGAAAAATTAAATATCAAATAACCACAACGTGAAAACAAAATTATTAACATCTCTTTTAATCTGCTTTTTTGCAACCCTCTTTACAGCCCAAACGCTTGTAAAGCCTGCGGATTATAAATTGTCCTCAACAGCAGTGCTATTAAAAGGCAAAGGCTATGATATTTTGGAACAAACTGAAACTTATATAAAATTAACCAATAAAAGCAAAGGTATTTTATACCTGGATTTGGATGCTTCAAAGAAATATATTCTTTTAAACGTAAATATTTCATTAAAAGATGGCGTAACGAGAGATAAAATTGATAACCTCCTTGAAGAAATCAACAAGCTTGGAATGATAAAAGCAGAATATATTGAAAACCAAAATTCAATAGGCTTCAGATATTATTTCTGGATAACGGGCGGTTTCACCAACGAAACATTAGAAGATGCGGTAGCAGAATTTTATTTATATCAGGGTGATGCCTATGCCTTAGATAAAGAAAATATGATCAGCTATCAAAAATAATATTAAGAAAATGAAATCCTTAGAAACATATCAGAATTTTTACTTCGTTGGAATCGGAGGTATCGGAATGAGTGCTTTAGCGCGTTATTTCCATGCTTCGGGCAAAAAAGTTTTGGGTTACGATAAAACCAACACCAAGCTTACTCAACATCTTATGAATGAAGGTATTGATATTGTTTTTGAAGATCTCATTGATGAAAAAATCACTTCTCTTGAAAAAGAAAAAACATTAATAATTTATACTCCTGCGATTAAAAAATTGGGGATTTTGGATTATTTTAATGAAACTCAATTTGAAGTGTTGAAACGGGCAAAAGTTTTAGGCCTAATTACAGAAAATACAGATTGTATTGCCGTTGCAGGAACTCACGGAAAGACAACGACCTCTACATTGGTTTCACATTTGTGCAAAGAAGCAGATTTACCTTTCTCATGTTTTTTAGGGGGAATTTCTGAGAATTTTAAATCTAATTTCCTATATAACGGTTCGCAATATTCTGTGGTTGAAGCCGATGAATATGACCGAAGCTTCCTCAATCTTTCCCCGGATTGGGCGGTGATAACTTCCACAGATGCAGATCATTTGGATATTTATGGAGATAAAAATACAATCGAAGAAGGTTTCAGACAATTTGCAGCCTTAGTTCCGGATGACAAACAGCTTTTTGTAAGAAAAGGAATCGAAATCGGAAGACCTCATCTGACCTATGCAGTAAATGAAGTCGCTGATTATTACTCGGATAACCTTCGAATGGATCATGATAAAATTTATTTTGATTTTCATACTCCGGCTGAAACGATAAAAGATTTTGTCTGGGATATTCCGGGAATTCACAATGTTGAAAACGCGACCGTTGCGTTGGCAATTCTAAGCAATTTAGGCGTTGATTTCGAGACTTTAAAGAAAGCGATTGCCAATTTTAAAGGAATTAAAAGAAGGTATACCAAACACAGATATCAAAACGGTAAAATTTACATTGACGATTATGCACATCATCCGACAGAAATTAATGCTGTTGTAAGCTCGATCAGAACTTTTTATCCTGATAAGAAATTGCTGGTCGTTTTCCAGCCGCATCTGTTTAGCAGAACAAGAGATTTTGCAGACGATTTTGGAGAAAGTTTAAGCGATGCCGAAGAATTGATCTTGCTGGACATCTATCCCGCAAGAGAACTTCAGGAAAATTTTGAAGGAATAACTTCAGACTGGTTACTGGAAAAAGTGAATTTAGATAAAAAAGAAGTGTCTGCTTTAAATGATGCTTTCAATAAAATAAAAGAAAAAGATTTTGACATCCTTCTCACGGTAGGCGCAGGAAATATTGATACGTTGTATGATCCTATTTGTGAATGGTTGAGTAAAAATTAAAATAATAAGTTTAAAACTCGAAACAGAAAACCCGGAACTCGAAACCCAATTATGAAAAATAAATACAGAATATTAAAAATTGCTATCACAGTAATCCTTCTTGGATTCCTGCTGAGTTTCTCCTTGAAGAAATTCGGAGGTCAGAAGATTACGGATAATAAGATTTCTGTAAAAATGAATGAAAAAACTCCGGTTTATTTCATTGATGAAAAAGATATTAGAGAAATTGTAAAAAAAGAAAATCCGTCCGGGAAAGTCGGTGATCTGAATATTCCTGCTTTGGAAAAGAAAATCAACTCACTTCCGGCTGTTGACAGCGCCAATGTTTATTTAAACTTAAATGGAAAACTCAATTTAGATATCAAACAGCGAGTTCCTGTTTTCAGATTAAACAAAGACGGAAAAGATTTTTATGTGGATGAAAAAGGTGTTGAATTTCCGATTTCAAGAACATACTCACATCCTTGTATGCTCGTGACAGGAAATGTGAAAAGAGATGAATATGAAAAGCTCGCAGAATTGGTTGAGAAAATCGATAAAGATGATTTCAGCAAAAAATATTTCATCGGAATCTCAAAAGACAATAATGGCGATTACAATCTTCTGACAAGCGAAGGAAATTATAAAGTAGAATTGGGCGATTTAGATAATATAGATTTAAAAGTAAAAGGCTTCAAAGCTTTTGTGGAAAAATATCTTGTCTATCAGGATCCTCAAAAATACAACATGGTTTCAATAAAATACCAGAACCAGATTGTAACAACTTTAAATCCTTATTTTAAAGAAAACGACAGTATTTTAAAGGTAGGAAGTCAGGAATTAGCTAAAGTGCCACCTCCGACACCTGTTAAGAAAACCGAAGCTAAGCTGAAAATAGCCGAAGTAAAAAAAACAACTAGAAAGCAGGGTTCCACTTCATCAAAACCGAAGGAAAGCAAAAAACCAAAAACGACGGCCAAACCCAAAGACACAAAGAAAAAAACAGAGAAACCAACGGTCACAAAGCCGAAAACGAAAGCAAAAGTTAAGATAGAATAAAGAAGAGTCCCAAAGGGATGATAAAAAAAGAAAAAATCAAATCGGTATAAAAATGGATAATCAAGAGTATTCAGTAGGTCTGGACATCGGGACAACAAAAATTGTTGCGATTGTCGGAAGGAGGAATGCACACGGGAAAATAGAAGTTCTCGGTGTAGGAAAGGCGAAAAGTCTTGGGGTTCACAAAGGTATTGTGAATAATATCTCACAAACCATTAATTCAATCAAAGCTGCTGTGTCTGAGGCACAGTCAAGCGCAGGAGTTCCTATCCGTAAAGTAACGGTTGGGATTGCAGGAAAACACATCCGTTCTTTGCAGCACTCCGATTATATTATGCGTGAGCACCCCGATAAATTCATCACAGATGACGACATTGAAGCGTTAAAAGATCAGGTAAAGAAACTGGTCATGCTTCCTGGAGAAGAAATTATTCACGTTCTGCCACAGGAATATAAAGTGGATTCAGAGGGTGAAATTCAGGAACCTGTAGGGATGCATGGAAAACGTCTGGAAGCTAATTTCCATGTGGTTGTAGGACAAATGGGAAGCATCCGAAACATCGCAAGATGTGTTCGTGAAGCAGGTCTTGAAATGGAAGCCCTTACATTAGAACCTTTGGCATCATCTGAAGCAGTATTAACAAAAGAAGAAAAAGAAGCCGGAGTTGCTATTGTAGACATCGGTGGCGGTACTACAGATATCGCCATCTTTAAAGATAATATCATCCGTCATACCTGCGTCATCCCTTACGGAGGCGGGATTATTACGGAAGACATCAAAGAAGGCTGTTCAATCATCGAGAAACACGCAGAACAATTGAAGGTAAAATTCGGTTCTGCTGTTCCTGAGCTTGAAAAAGACAGCACGTACGTTACCATTCCCGGACTTCACGGAAGGCCGGATAAGGAAATTTCATTAAAAACTTTAGCACAGATCATCAATGCAAGAGTGGAGGAAATCCTGGAAATGGTAAACACAGAATTAAAAGCCTACGGCGCCTTCGAACAAAAGAAAAAACTGATTGCAGGCATTGTTTTGACGGGTGGCGGATCAAATTTGAAGCACCTTCGTCAATTGGCCAATTATACAACAGGTTTTGATAGTAGAATTGGTTTCGCAAATGAGTATATTGCTAATGATAAGAATCAATATCTGAAAGGCCCTGAATTTGCAACTTCCATCGGATTATTAATGGAAAGTTTAAAAATAAGGGATAAAAAGCTTACTATTGTTGAAGAAGAGCCTGCTCAGGAAAAACCTCAGCCGGAACCTGTAAAAACAAATGCAGATCCTGTTGAGCCGGTTCAGCCAATCCAACAAACGATGGCCATGCAACAGCAGGAAGTTATCCAGGATCATCAGAATAAAAAAGCGGCAAGATTAACATTCGGTCAGTCGCTGATGGAAAAAGTAAAAAAATTCTTTGAAGAAGTAGAGTAAAATATAAATGGTAGATGGTAAGAGATAAATGATTTATCAATTATCGTTAATCAATTATCAATTATTAAAAATATAGTTATGGAAAATATAGGTACACAAGGATTTTCATTTGATTTGCCAAAAGGAAATTCATCGATCATAAAAGTAATCGGTGTAGGCGGCGGCGGAAACAACGCCCTGAAGCACATGTACGAAAAAGGGATTCACGGGGTAGATTTTGTCATTTGTAATACCGATGCCCAGACGTTAGATAATAACCCGGTTGCCAATAAAGTTCAGTTGGGAACAACTATTACAGAAGGTCTCGGCGCGGGTGCAGATCCTGAAGTGGGTGAAAAATCAGCTATCGAAAGCATCGAAGACATCAAAGCTGCGATGGGACAAAACACCAAAATGGTTTTCATTACTGCCGGAATGGGCGGTGGAACCGGAACGGGTGCTGCTCCTGTAATTGCTAAAGTGGCAAAGGACATGGGAATTCTGACGGTGGGTATCGTAACCGTTCCTTTCAGTTTTGAGGGTAAAAGAAGATTAGAACAAGCCGAAAACGGTCTTGATAAACTAAGAAATAACGTTGATTCATTAATTGTAATCAATAATGATAAACTAAGACAGCAATTCGGGAACCTTGGATTCAAGCAGGGATTCTCAAAAGCCGATGAAGTTTTAACCAACGCCGCGAAAGGTATGGCGGAAGTTATTACGGGTTATTTTGATGTAAACATTGACTTTAGAGATGCTAAATCTGTGCTTCAGAATTCAGGAACGGCGTTGATGTCTACCGGAAGTGCTTCAGGTGAAAATAAAGCCGAAGAAGCGGTAAGAAAAGCCCTTGATTCCCCGTTATTGAATGATAACAAAATCACAGGCGCTAAAAACGTTCTCTTGTTGATCAGAAGCGGCGCAGAAGAGGTAACGATGGACGAGATCGGTATCATTATGGATCATATCCAGAAAGAAGCGGGACACACTGCCGATATTATTTTCGGGGTGGGTGCTGATGAAGAATTAGGGGATGCAGTAAGCGTTCTTGTTATCGCTACAGGTTTTTCTAACGATGATAAAAAATTTGCAGGTCCGACAGAAAAGATTAAAATCAGCTTAAATGACAGTTTTGATGTTCCAAAAGAATCCCCTTTTAAAACAAGGGAGGAAAGAGAAACTGCTCCTGGGCAAGACTATAATTTCGGCAGCAAAAACCTTTTCAGATTAGACGATGAAGACCACGACACGCCACAGTTTGGTGCGACGTCTATTGAAAAAAAAATGACTATTGAGCACGAAGAAATAAAAACCGAAATAAAATTCTCTGACAGAGAGGAAGATACATATACTCAAAGCTGGAGAAATGAAGAAGTGCAGGAAGAAGAATCCTACAGCTTATTCTCTTATGAAGGGGAAGAAGGTGAAGATCCGAATGATCTGGAAATTCAGTCTTTTTCTTTTGATGTTGAAGGAAAAAGAGAAGAACCTAAAACAGAACCTTCAAGTTCTTTTTCTGAAGCAAAGCCTGTTGAGTTCAGTTTCTTCGTAAACGAGCCTGTTAATGAGCCTAAAGCGGATTTCGGACAGCCAAAAACAGACTTTCAGACCCCAACAAACGTTGTTGTTGAACAGCCCGTACAAAAAGTTGAAAATTTCTTCCCTCCAAAAGAAGAAGTAAAACCTGCTTTTGAAAACAAAACAGAAATCGAAGCTCCAAAAGCTGATGAATCAGAATTCACTTTTGTGAATAAAGCGGTAGATCAGGAAAGAGTAATCGAAAGAAGAAATAAATTAAAAGAATTCAATTCACGCTATCAGAATTTTGACAGCACGAGTGAATTCGAATCTGTTCCTGCCTTCAAGAGAAAAAATATTTCTATTGACGGAACCAATGCTTCAGACCAGAATATCAACACCTATTTGTCTGAAAACAACGGTTCTATGCAGGTAAGAGAAAACAGATTTTTAAATAAAGATGTAGATTAATTGCGATAAGCAATAAGCAGTAAGCTTTAGGCTCATTAATTCGGGTGTCAATGCTTACAGCTTATTGCCTAAAGCTTAAAGCCAAAGCCATGAGTTTAGAAAATACAATAAGCGAAGCTATAAAAACAGCCATGAGAGCAAAAGACAAAGTTGCTTTGGATTCCCTCCGTGCTGTAAAATCTCAAATATTATTGCTGAAAACGGAGGCCAGAGGCGCCGAAGTTTCTCCCGAACAGGAAATTGCGATCGTTCAGAGAATGATCAAGCAGCGTAAAGATTCTTACGAGCAGTTTTCCGCGCAGGGAAGAAATGATTTAGCAGAAGTGGAAGAAGCTCAGATGAAAATCATTGAGCAGTTCTTACCAAAACAGCTTTCTTCAGAAGAGCTGGAAGCTGAAATGAAGAAGATTATCGCAGATACCGGCGCCGAATCTATGAAAGATTTAGGAAAGGTAATGGGAGTAGCTTCAAAAGCATTTGCAGGAAAGTCAGACGGAAAAAGTATTTCCGAGATGGCGAAAAAGCTGCTTTCGTAAAGTCAGGGTTTCGGGTTTTGAGCTTTTTTCGAATGTTCTAAACTCGTGTCATGCATCCCGAACCACAACAAGGATATTCAACCTTTGCATATCGATTTGATTAAAGAAGTCCGGAACTGCAACAGTTCCGGACTTCATTTTTTATTCTAAGAATATTTACAACTCAATTCGTACAGAATCGACCTGCTATTTTTCTTGAGGGAAAGGAAATCAATGTTTTTTCATGGTTTTGTTTTTCAGAATCATTTCAAATTTAACAATAATTTTGATTTATTCATAACTTTATTTTATATTTTTTTGAATATTATTAAATTATTAATACTCAGTTAATTTTGTTTACCAAATCGAGTGATAGTTTTTATATATTGAACAAAAGTAAAGAATTGCTTAACTTTGCCTAGACTTAAAAACAAAAATATGTATCCAACAGATTTAGTAATGCCTATGAAGGCTGAGCTTACAGATAAAGGCTTCGAAGACCTGTCAACACCAACACAGGTAGAAGAAGCTTTAAAACAATCAGGAACCACTCTTTTGGTAATCAATTCCGTATGCGGATGTGCTGCAGGAGCTGCAAGACCGGGAGTATTATATTCTTTGACAGGAGATAAAAAGCCTGATCATTTAACGACTGTTTTTGCAGGTTTTGATACAGAAGCCGTTGCTGAAGCAAGAAAACATTTGGCTCCATTCCCTCCAAGCTCACCTTGCGTGGCACTTTTCAAAGACGGAGAATTGGTTCATATGCTTGAAAGACACCACATTGAAGGAAATCCTGCTGGCGCAATCGCTGCAAATCTTCAGGCTGCTTACGATGAGTATTGTTAAGAAACAATAGATCAAAATACTAAACCGTTACAAATTTGTAGCGGTTTTTTTATTAAAAATAATGGAAGCTATATAATTTTTTTGGAGCAATTTCCCGCTTTCCGCTGTATCTTTTTGTTTCGGGCTCCTGAACCATGTTCGTAAACTTTCAGTTTATGCTCCGCCCGAAACAAAAAGGATGTCGCGTCAATCAGGGCTAGGGTGTTTGTCGTTGATTTAAATAGTTAGAAAATCCACAAAGTTTGTCATCCTGGAAGATCCAGCTACTAATTTTCCAACAGACAATTAATTCAGATTTCAAAGAAATGATAAAAAGAGCATAATTTTTTATTTAACACAATAAAAAATTCTCAGAAAATCCAAATATCATTATATTTGTTGAAATGGCAACGAAAGCACTTTTCAATACTGTGGTAAATTGGTTTATTCGTCAAAGAATAGATCAGATTCAGAATTTTATGAATCATCCTATTGAAACTCAGAAGGGAATCCTCTTTTCTCAGTTATTCCATGCGGAAGATACCGAATACGGAAGAAAGAACGGTTTTAATTCTATTTCAAGTTATCAGGACTTCAAAAACAAGGTTCCGATCGTCACCTATGAAGATTTTGAGCCTTATATTGAAAAAGCAAGGCAAGGTCAGAAAGATGTAAGCTGGCCGGGCTATATCAAGCATTTTGCTAAATCTTCGGGAACCACCAATGCCAAAAGCAAATTTATCCCGATTTCCGCAGAAAGCCTTGAATATTGCCACCTGAAAGCCGGAAAAGACATGGTTTCCATTTATGCCAATAACCATCCTGAAAATCAGCTTTTTACCAATAAAAACTTACGTTTAGGCGGAAGCTCAGAATTATATGCAGATTTTAATACAAAATTTGGCGATTTATCTGCTATTTTGATTGATAATCTGCCATTTTGGGTAGAAATTACAACGACTCCGAGCAAAAAGGTCTCTTTGATGGGCGAATGGGAAAGTAAGCTGAAAGCCATCGTTTCTGAAGTTAAAAATGAAGATGTGGGAAGTATTTTGGGCGTTCCAAGCTGGATGATGGTGCTTTTACAAAAAGTTTTGAAAGAAACCGATGTTAAAAATATTTCAGAATTATGGCCTAATCTTGAAGTTTTTTTCCATGGCGGAATCAGTTTTAAACCGTATAAAGAACAATACAGGCAGATTATCGGAAAAAACATTAATTACTACGAAATTTATAACGCTTCTGAGGGCTTTTTCGGGATACAGGACAGATCAAATAGTGATGAAATGCTTCTGATGCTGGATTACGGTATCTTTTATGAATTTATTCCGATGGAAGAGTTCCATTTTTCAAACCCGAAAGTTGTTAACCTTGAAGATGTAGAAGTCGGAAAAAATTATGCAATGGTGATTACCACCAATGGCGGTTTGTGGAGATATTTAATTGGAGATACGGTGGTTTTTACCTCAATTAATCCGTTTAGAATAAGAATTACGGGACGGACGAAACATTACATCAATGCTTTTGGAGAAGAATTAATGATCACCAATGTTGAATCTGCACTCTCTAAAGCCTGTGAAGAAACCAATGCCCTGGTGCTGGACTTCACAGGAGCCCCGGTTTTCATGAAAGAAAATGAAGGTGGCGCTCATGAATGGATTTTTGAATTCTGCGAAAAACCGAATGATTTGGAGCGTTTTATCGATATTTTTGATCAGCATCTGAAAGCTATCAATTCAGATTACGAGGCAAAACGATACAATAACATGACTTTAAAAAGACCAATTGTACATATTGCAAAACCCAATCTTTTCTACAACTGGCTGGAATCTAAAGGCAAACTTGGTGGACAGAATAAAGTCCCGAGACTGAGCAACGACAGAGAATATATCGATCCTTTACTGGCTCTTAACAAATAAAAAACCGCAGAGATTTCTGCGGTTTTATGCTTTTATTTCTTTAAATCTTCTTTCAGCTTCTTAGCAGCGTCTTCTACTTTTGAAGCCCCTTTTGCGGCAGCTTCTTTTGCATCTTTGCCTACTTTATTGGCTTCTGCTTTGATGTCCTGCCCGGCCTTCTGAAGATCTTCTTTCGTTTTATCTGCCGTTGCATCGATTTTATCTTTTGCTTTCTGAGCAGCGTCGTCGATTTTATTTCCGGCCGCGTCTACTTTCGCCTGAACATCTTCTTTAGCTTTATTCACTTTCGAAGAGTCAACATTTACTCCATTTTCGGCTACAGTGGTCGTTGTTGTTACAACTGATCCGTCCGGGTTTTCAACTTTTTCAGTTTTTGTAGTTGATTTCGTGCACGATACAACCAATGTTGCAATAATTACTGCCGATAAAATGTGTTTTTTCATACTTTTATATTTTTTAAATGAGTTTAAATATAAGAAAAATCCTATTCTTTTTTTGTTTCATTCGAAGAAGCGGGCGAAGTTGTTTTTTCTTCTTTCTTTTCTTCACCTGCTTTTTTCTTTTCCTCTTCCTGCTTTTTCTTGTTTTCTTTTTCTAATTCTTCCTTAATGCGTTTTTCTTCAGCCTCCAGTTTCAACGCTTCTTTCACAGAATCCTGATATTGCTGAGAAGACATTCTGATCTGGCGAACGATATCCACGGAAGTTGCTCCGTCCGAAAAAGAATCCACAGGCACCGTATCATACTGCGTCTTTGAAGTATCTTGCGGATACAGATCAGCAGGCTCTTTCTTGGAACAAGATATCAGTAAAAGAGAAAAAATAAGGACTGTAAATAGTAAATTTTTCATGGAACTAATTTAATAGAAATTCCGCAATTACAGGATAGTGATCCGATAATTTCACAGAATTGTCTACCTTATAGCTTAAAGGAATAATTGATTTTGAAGTGAAAATATAATCAATTCTCAAAGGTACTTTATAATCATGAAAGCTCGAAGAGCTGCCGTTTCCAGTTTCTAAAAATGCATCCTGAAGATCTTTCCCTAAATTATAATATTCATAAGAATTCGGTACAGAATTAAAATCACCCGCTAAAATCACAGGATATGGTGAAAGATCTATTGCCTTTCTGATCTTTTTAATCTGATCTTCATGTGCTTTAAATGTCGGGATCATGTGAGAAAGCAGTGTATTGATCTTCCCGCCTTCTTTCCCCAGACCATCATACTGAAGCATTGATTTATGAAGCCTGAATGGCTCCAGATAGACATTTATTACTCTAACAATTTTTCCGTGAATATCAACATCGGCATAAAAAGAGTTCCCTCTCGATTTATCGGTGATCAGCTCTTCCTGTCTTACGATCTTATGTTTTGTTTTTAAAATCACGCTGGGATATTTTACCATATCCTGCCGTAACGTTCTGTTTGTGTCTCTTTCCTGAACCAAAATAATGTCGGCATCCTGATCTCTGATATATTTTTTCACTTTCTCCCAACCAAAATCGCCGTATTTTACATTGAAAGTCAATACTTTAATATCTCTTATCGATTTAAGGTTTTCGCTTTTCGGAGTAAAATTAATCCATCTTCTGATCGGATTATAAAATAAAAACATCCCCAAAACAAATGCAATGGCTATTTTTTTTCTTTTAATCACCCAAACTAATGTCAAAATTATATATAATGACATGATATACGGAAATCCCAGAGAAAGAAGATTCAGGTTGCCTAAAATATTAGGCGGAATCCATGCATTTCCTAAAGTGCACAGCAATAAAATAGCAACAACAATATGAATAAATAACAATATCTGGTTCGGCTTCATGAAAAACGGTCTAGAATACGCTGTTTTTTCAGCAAAAATCCTACCAATAAAACGGATTTAACTAATTTTATGATTTTAATCTTTTAATGAAAAAGTGGCAATGACCGGATAATGGTCAGAAATTTTAACCGATCGATCGACCTTATAACTAACTGACTGAATGGATTTTGAAGTAAAGACATAATCAATTCTCAACGGAAATTTATAGTCATGAAAACTGGTTGAGCTTCCAGTTCCTGATTCCATGAAAACGTCGTTCATATCTTTTCCAAGATGATAATATTCGTAGGAATTCGGAACCGAGTTAAAGTCGCCGATCAGAAAAACAGGATATGGTGATTCATCGATCGCTTTTCTGATGATTTCTACCTGCTCCTGATGCATTTTAAAAGTTGGGATCAATCTTTTAACAACATCCTTCAGTTTCTGCTCATCCTGCTCACTGTCGCCATTAAGCTTAACCATCGCTTTTTCAAACTTGAACGGTTGAAGATAAATGTTAATAAAACGGTATTTCTTTCCTTTAAGCTCAACATCGGTTTGGCTGGCGTAGGCATTATTGGTTTCATAATCGCTGTCAATCAATTCTTTCTGATTAAGAATTGTATATTTTGAAAAAATAGCGACTATTGCATCGAACTTTACGTTTTTAAGATTTTTAAACTGATAATCTTTCCCGCCATGTTCCTGTAAAAAAACAATATCCGCGTCTGAACCATCGATATAGTCTTTAATATTTTTCAAACCAAAAATCCCGCCTTTTGCGTTTAGAGAGACAATTTTAAGGTTGGCTGCTTCTTTTTTATCCGCACTGAAGTTTATCCACCTTTTTACCGGATTTGTGAACAATAAACCCAAAAGCATAAATACAAAAGCTCTTTTTTTCCAGCTGAAAAGCCAGAAAACCGTCAATAGAACATAACCCGTCATTAAAACCGGAAATCCGAGAGAAAGCAAATTAAACCAGGGAAAAACTTTTGGAGGAACATAGGCATTTAAAAGCATTCCTGATAAAAGAATAAAAATTCCTAAATGCGCTATTAAAATGATGGTACGAAAGACTTTCACAGGA
This sequence comes from Chryseobacterium soldanellicola, assembly GCF_900100115.1. Classification (GTDB taxonomy): domain Bacteria; phylum Bacteroidota; class Bacteroidia; order Flavobacteriales; family Weeksellaceae; genus Chryseobacterium; species Chryseobacterium soldanellicola. The sequence continues at coordinate 691,541 of NZ_FNKL01000002.1, read as the reverse complement.
TCTTAATTAAATCTATATAAATGATTCCTCCAGTTTCTAGCCAAAAGCCAGCCTACCAAAGCACCACCAACATGAGCCAAATGAGCAATTCCTCCTGCATTTCCCGTGACTCCCAAGAAAATTGAAACCACAATGACAACAGGCATTAAATATTTAACTTTCATCGGAATCGGAATAAACATCATCGCAATTTTTGCATCGGGATAAAGTGTTGCAAAAGCAGCTACAACCCCAAAAATAGCTCCAGAAGCCCCGACCATAGGTGTTCTCAGCAAATTATATAAATTTTGAGATAATTCTACTCCTTCAGGAGTTTTAGCACTGATATTCAGACTGCCTGAATAACCAACTGCTGCCTTTGTGTATATTTCCGACGGATCTATTCCTAAAGCATTTAATGCAGATGAAATTTGTTGAACTTCAATAAAATTCCAAAGATTAAATAAAACAAAGGCACCCAATCCACTTGCAAAATAAAGAATCAAATATTTTTTTTCTCCTAAGGCTTGCTCTAAAATCGGCCCGAAGCTCCACAATGTCAACATATTAAAAAGTATATGCACATAACCGCCATGCATAAACATGTGAGTGATTACCTGCCAAGACTTAAAGTTGGGAGACAACGGATAATAGCCCGAAAGCGAATCATACAGCTGGGGAAGTATAAAAAAAGATACAATAAATACTATAACATTTAGAATGATAATATTTCTTGTAACTGGGGGTATATTATTAAACATATCCTTTAAAATTTATTTTTAATATCATTAAAAGGCACTTCATAGAAACACCTTTTTCCGTTGGGTAAAAATTCCGGGAAGCCTAATGCTGTGAAATCTTTAATTAATTGCTCGGCATCTGCTTTATAAATAAAATCAAATCTTGATTTTGACTGCATTTTATTCCATTGATTTTGATAAAACTGCATAAATTCTTCTTCTGTTTTATATTCCAGGATTTCAAACAGATTTTCAAGGAATTTCATCACCTGAGTTTCCTTCAAACCTTCAGGAACGGCATCAATTCTTAACACATTTTCATGAGCGATACTTGTTTCAAAACCAAGCTCCGGAAGGTATTTTTTTATTGATCTGTACTTATTTTTCTCGATTTCATTCATGTGATATTCCAAAGAAAAAAGAAGCGCATGGCTGTTGGTACTTCCTTTTTTTGAAGTCGATTTATTATTCTCGGAAACCACCAATCGGTGCATTCTTCCAAGGTCAAGCATCAGTGTTCTGTCGCCTTTATTAAACAGCCAATATCCGTTGGGAAGCCGCATTAGATCTTCATCAAAATCTTCTTCTTCAAATAAATTAATTTTTGAAGGTTCTGCAGCGATATTCTGATGATACATCTCTGCAAGATTCTGAATTTCAACCTTTTTAACTTCTCTTTCTTCCAAAAACGGATTATAATCTTTATCTACAATGATTTCAGGCATTTTAAACGAGCCTCCGTTGTTTCCTTTGCTAGGAAAAGTCTTCTGCATGATTTCGTCAAGCTGCGGATCTCTTTCAAAATCAAGGCTTGGCGCTACATTATAAATTCCTAAAGACCTTTTAATTGTGGAACGAAGAAGCGCAAAAATAAGATGCTCATCTTCAAATTTGACCTCCGTTTTTTGCGGATGAATGTTGACATCGATTTTCTCAGGATCAAGCTCCAAAAAAAGGAAAAAAGTAGGAATATATCCCGGTAAAAGAAGTCCTTCAAATGCTTCCTGAACCGCTTTATTGAAATACGGACTTTTAAAATATCTTCCATTCACGAAAAGAAACTGCTCGCCTCTCGTTTTCTTGGCACCTTCCGGTTTTGCAACAAAGCCGTGAAGCCGGCACCAAAGAATATCTTCTTTAATAGGAATCAGCTGCGGCTGCAGTTTTCTTCCGAAAATATCGACAATACGCTGCATCTGACTTCCCTTTCTTAACCTGAAAACAGGCTCATCATCATGAAACATGGAAAACTCCAAATTCTCATGAGCCAGCGCAACACGTTGAAACTCATCAATTACGTGCCTGAACTCGATATTATTATTTTTAAGAAATTTTCTTCTTGCAGGAACGTTGTAGAAAAGGTTTTTAACTAAAAAATTAGATCCTTCCGCCGTCTGGGCCGGATCCTGAAACTGGAAAACGCCACCTTCAATGTAAATATTCGTACCCAGAGCCGAATCTCTCTGTTTTGTTTTTAATTCAACCTGGGAAACCGCCGCGATAGAAGCCAAAGCCTCGCCACGAAAGCCTTTTGTAGAAATTTTAAAAATATCTTCCGTTCCTCTGATTTTTGAGGTGGCATGCCTTTCGAAAGCCAGCCTAGCATCGGTTTCAGACATTCCCTTTCCGTCGTCAACTACCTGAATCAGATTTTTTCCTGCATCTCTTATGATCAGCTCGATTTTAGAAGCATCTGCATCGATGGCATTTTCCAAAAGTTCTTTCACAATGGACGCGGGTCTCTGCACCACTTCTCCTGCCGCAATTTGGTTGGCCACATGATCCGGTAAAAGCTGAATAATATCTGACATAAAACGTAAATCAACTTACAAAAATAGTCAATGAAAATGGTAATAAAAATATAAACTATAAATTAAAATTTATTCATCTATACTGAAAAACCGCTTTCTCTTATTCCATCGTTCTTTTAAAACATTTCTTTTATTGATTAATTTTTATTAAATACAGCTTATAATTTCAAAGAAATTCTAAATCTTAAATTTTACTAAAACCATGAACAATAATGTAAAATAATTAATTATAAATAAATAATTTATAAAAATAATACATATTAAATTTAATATTAATAAAATTTATTTTGGAATTTTAATGTTAAATAATTATTTTAGCTTAAACTAATTACTTCACAATACAGGCACACTTTTCTTTTCCTGAGATACACTTTATACAATTTTTACATAAAATTTCAATTTCCTTAATTTTTAATAATTAAATTATATGAGAAAGTTTATTTACCCTCTTTTTTTTGTTGCTGGATTTTACAGCACATTCCAGGCCCAAACTGCTAATGTTGGTATCGACACATCAACTCCGGGCTCCAAACTCACGGTCAATGGTTCTTTTGCTCCGGCATATAGAGCAGTAACAGGCAATTACACCATGACAGGCAACGACTATTATCTTGTTTCAAACAGTGCTGCTGACAATACGGTTACCCTCCCAGCCGCGCAAGCCGTCGGTTCCGGTAATTTTAAAGGCCGGTTATATGAAATCAAGAACACCCATCCTACCACGACTTTGACGGTAGCCGCAAACGGCGCAGAGCTGATTGATGATATCGGGGCAACAGGTCTTGCTTCTATTACTATTACTCCGGGAGACGGGGTACTTTTAGTCAATAACGGAAACACTTCGGGGACGACCTGGGAAGTTGTGAGCTTTCACAGCGCTGTTCCCACTAAAGATTATGACTGGCTGAAGGGAACCAATCAAATTCCTACTAATCCTACGGATAACAATACAACCATCTATCACATGGGCGGAAATGTGGGGATCGGAACTAATGCTCCTACTTCAAAATTAGATGTTGAGACCGGTAATATCGAGCTTACACAGGGTAATGCCGTACGATGGGGAACCGATGACACAGGAGAGCGTATTTATTCAGCATTAAATTTAGGCACATCAGGAAATAATATGTACTTAGAATCAAGAGAGTATATGTATTTTATTGCCGACAGAAATAACACATCCGCAGCAGGCAATGATGTGGGTTTTGTCTGGGGAACCAACACAAGTTGGCAAGATGGCACTCCCACAGAGCTTATGCGTCTTACAGATGCCGGCAATGTAGGTATCGGAACCGCAACTCCTACTGAAAAATTACATGTAAACACCACCGTTGTTAATGAAGGTATTGCCTTGTCTCAAACTGCATTAACCAATACGGTAATGCTTAATTCCAATTCCGGTGGCGGATATCTCGGCTTTATCAACAATAGCGCAAGTACAGATGCAACCCTTACGGCGTATATACAGCATCGTGAGCCTAATGCGGCAAATGGTTTTGCGAATGACTTAGCCTATAGTGCAACCAATGGTACTCATCATTTCCTGCAGCCGGTCGGGATCAATACACAATCTCCTGCTTCAGGTTTTTGGCTGGATGTGGCGGGTAATATCCAGTGTAATAATATTCAGATGACAGCTTATGCAGGAACCGGAAACCGAGAAATTGGTGTTAACGCTGCAGGTAGCGTAATTATCTTTCCTTCGGATCTGCGTCTTAAAAAAGAGATTACTGATTTAGACAGCGGCATCAGTAAAGTAATGAAGCTTCACCCGGTTTATTACAACTGGAAAAACCCTGACGAATACGGCAAACAAAGAGAAGTTGGCTTCATCGCACAGGAAGTAAATAAAGTGATTCCGGAAGTGGCCAGCACTTTCAAAAAAGAGGATGGACAAGAATATAATACAGTTAACTACTCCAGAATGGTTGCGGTGCTTACAAAAGCAATACAGGAACAGCAAGCTTTAATTGAAAATCAAAATAAGCGTATTTCTGAACTTGAAGCCAAGCAAAAAACGTCTGCATCACTGGAAGAAAGACTCGCCAAAATGGAAAAATTTATTGAAGAAAGCCAAAAAAAATAATTAATCATCAATAAAAAAATAACAGCCCTCACTTTTAAAAAGTTGAGGGCTGTTTTCACAGCTAGTTTACACAAAATTAATACTGATATTCCTTATATTTAACATCGTCAAATACAAGCTTTCTCTTTTCCTGTCTTTTTTCTTTAATTTCGGGAATTCCATGAATTTTGTCGTATAAATACGCCATAATATTCGGCTTTTTATAAATCTTACTGTATCTGTATTGCGTATGAAAGTGTCTGATATGGATTTTATACGCATCATACCCGATAACAACCAACAAACAAAGACTTATCACATAGAAAACCCTGAATTCCAGGTAATAATAGGTTAATCCCGAAAAAACCGCTCCCAAAACATACGCAATCATAATACTCATCAGAAGTTTTGCACGGCCAATTAATTCCGCATTTTTCCTGAATTTTTTCTGCGTAAACATTGACATTAAAATCCCCAAATCGGTCGTTGTCCCGGTAAGGTGTGTCGTTTTCACGGAAAAGTTTGAGATACTTGCCGTTAAACCATTCTGCAAACCGGTCGCAAACAGCATTAATGCTACCAGATATTCCGTTTCTTCCAGTGTTTTCCGGTAGAAAAACTGCCCGTAAATCCCAACAAACAACAAACACAGTATTTCTAATACAATTGGCATGGCATGCGCAAAATATTTACTTTTTTTATTGAAGGTGATGACTATAAAATTAGATACAAAACCTCCGAAAAAGAACAGGAAAATCCACGTTCCCACAACCGCAACCTGCGACCAGTTGCCTTTGCTGATCTCAGCCGCCAAAATTGCATAATGCCCCGTCACGTTCGATGTAAAGGAGAGAAATATCAACAGAGATGCTATATTTATAGTTCCTGCCGTAAAGGCAGTCAGCGTCCCCAGTCTAATGTTGTCTCCCAACGTCCTGCTGTTACTATAATTTCTTAACATTTTTTTATTTTTTAATCGTTCATCCTATTAAACTTCGACAAAAACCTCGGCAAGCCTTCCTCTTTCAGGAAGTCTCTCGGCAACCTCAAATCTGATTTCCTGAGATTGAAGCTCTTTACACTTTTTGATATAAGGAATAAGGTCGAATTTCCCCTTTCCTTTACTTTTAATTGAAGGAGAATAGTAGGCTTCCTCAATGTTTTCTGCTTTTACATAATTATTAAAGGCTCTCTGAAAACTTCCCGTGAAAATATCACAGACGATTTTATTAATTAAATGAGGATATTTATTTTTAATGATCCCGTAAGCATCGATGAATTCCTGAGGCCTGATTTTGTTAAAAACCGTACTTTTTGTAGTAAACAGAAGATCTCTGATAGAATCTCCCATTTCATATCCTGAAACCAAAAGAATATTGTATTGATTCTGTTCTTCCGAAGCGTCTTTCTCTTTCAGCACTTTTTTCAATATATTTAAAGACTCGAGAGAATAATCCGTGGCAATTAAAATTGTTTTAGTCATATCTTTAAGATTTAGTTGATGATCTTTTTTGATATTACAAAACTATGCTCCCCAAATTAGAAGCCTTTTGGAATGGAATTAAAATGTCATTAAAGAGATTAGAATGAGATTAGAAAATTGTTAAGAATAATTAATATTGAGAAAGGGTTCTATTAATTTATGCGAGATGCTTCGCTCTGCTCAGCATCTCTTCAAGATTTATGTTAATTTCTCTTCAACCTGCATACGATAGAAATTCGGAAAACGAAGCTGCACCGTTGTTCCCTGGTTTTCGTGAGAACTTACAATTAATTCGCCATGATGCATTCTTACGATATTTCGCGCCAAAGGAAGCCCGATTCCGTAGCCTTCGTAGTTTTTTGTATTGGAAGCCCGGAAAAAAGGATCGTAGATTTTATTCATTTCCTCTTCGGGAATTCCTATCCCAAAGTCTTTTACAATGATATAAACATCTGTATCAGTGGCTCCTAGCGAAACTTTGACCTGTTGAAAATTAGAATATTTACAACCGTTCTGAATAATATTCGTCACGGCAAGATGCAACAATTGCTCGTTACCCTGAACTTTCAATTTTTTGGGATTATCAGGTAACATACTTATATCCAGATAGATATTATTTCTGGAATCGATTCTTCTTAATGTTTCGATGACATCCCAAAGCAGCTGATCCATTCGTACTTTATCCATTTTCTGGATTTTCCCGTCGAATCCGGTTTGAGCGATCATCAGTAAAGCCTTGATTTTTTTGTCTAATTTCTCAGCTTCATCCAAAATAATTTCCAATGTTTCCTTGTATTCATCAGCATTTCTGTTGATAGAAAGGGCAACATCAGCTTCTCCCATAATTGAAGTTAGAGGTGTTCTTAATTCGTGGGAAACATTTCCGATAAGATGATTTTGGGTTTCAAAAGAGGTTTCGATGCGATTCAACATATCATTGAAGGTATCGACCAACTCGTTTAATTCTTTATTATCAGGCTGAGATTCAAGGCGGAGATGAAGATTTTCGGAGCTGATTTCCTTTACTTTTCCGGTGATTTTTAAAATTGGCTTAAATAAAGTTTTAGATAAATAAAAAGAGAAAATCATGCTAAAAAATAGCGAAAGCACGATACATGTTATTAAAGTTCGCTTCAAAAAGCCTAAATAATAAACCACATAATGGTTTTTTGCGGAAGCTATCGCGATGTATTCTTTATTATCAAATTTAAACGTCTGACCGATGTAATAAAACTCTTTGTCGTTGTAATTTGCCTCGCCATACCTTACAATATTTTTGAAAAAATGATCGGGAATATGAATTTTTTGAGAGATTTTTTTGAAATTGGAATCGGTCGGAACAGCAAAAACATAGTCTTTTTCCATGGGAAGTTCTTCATCATTCAGACTGTTTAGGACATAATTTTCCGGCAGATCAAGATCGTTTTTACTTTTTTCAATCTGTACAATCGTGGTGGTCCGGATTTTTAACAATTCATAAAACCTTTGATGTGAAAAGTTGACAATCGAAAAATAAACCAGCCCGCCAAACAGCAAAATAATGCCGGTAAATACCAACATTAGAAGCACCATTGTTTTGGTCTGATTTGTTACAACTCTATTAAACATTCTAAGATTTTTTAAGGACGTAGCCCATTCCTATAACGGTATGAATCAATTTATTATCTTCCTTATGATCTAGTTTTTTCCGTAAATAATTAACGTAAACATCCACAACATTGGTTCCCAATTCATAATTTACTCCCCAAACCGCATCTAAAATTTCGGCTCTGGAAATCACTTTTTCAGGATTATTAAGGAAATATAAAAGCAATTTATATTCCGTAGACGTGAGGGAAATTTCTTCACCGGCACGCGTCACTTTTTTTGTATAATCGTTAAGAATTAAATCTGAAAACTGAAAAACGTGCTCATTATCAACCTCCGGTTCTGTAATTTCAGGAATATTATTGTTGCTTCTTCTCAACAAAGATTTTACGCGGGCAACCAATTCTATAAATTTGAAAGGCTTTACGAGATAATCATCTCCTCCGCTTTCCAGTCCTAAAACGATATTTTCGGAAGTTCCCAAGGCTGTCAAAAACAAAATCGGAACGTGCTTATTGGTTTTTCTGATTTCTTTGCAGGCATCCAAACCATTCATTTCAGGCAACATAATATCTAAAATCACCAAATCGAAATCGTTGGATTGCACGAGCTGCACTCCGGTTTTCCCGTCAAACGCCACGGAAACTTCATAGCCATTTTCCTGCAATCCTTTCTTTATAAAGGATACAACGCCGGTTTCGTCTTCGATTAGGATAATTTTATTCATTGAAATAGGGAGTTTCACAAAAATAGAGATTTAATTTTTATTTTTTAAACTATTAAAGTTCAATTGCATTTTAAAATACAAATTGCATGATTTGAGCAGATTAAGAACAAAAAGCTATCTTTGCATCGAAAAAAAAATTAATTATTCTTAATCCATGAAAAACCTTTACAAATTATTCCTTGGATCTATATTTTCTATTGCAGCCGTAAATATGGCACACGCTACGATCCGTTATGTCAATCTTAATAATACTGCAGGGACGGCCGCGCCATATACATCTTGGGCAACCGCAGGAAGCGACATCCAAACAGTGATCAACGAAAGTGTTGCCGGAGATGAAATCTGGATTGCGGCGGGAACTTATAAACCCAACTCTATTCCTTCTGTAGCCACACCATCTAATATTGGAAGCTTAACGGTTTTTCATGAAAGAGATTATACTTTCTTTGTAAAAGACGGTGTAAAAATCTACGGCGGGTTTTCAGGAACAGAAACACTATTTAGCCAAAGAAACGTTGTTTTAAATGAAACAATCCTAAGTGGAGACATTGGTATTCAAGGAGATGCATCCGACAACTGTTATCATGTCATTGTTTCTGCAGACGGCAATATCGGCACTGTAATAGACGGATTTTCAATTACTAAAGGAAATGCCAATAATTATTCGGGAGGGATGATGATTAATAATCACTTTATTTACAGAGCCTGTGGAGGAGGTGTCTTTTCCGGCTATGGCAAAAGTACAATAACAAACAGTACATTTTTTGATATTTCTGGCGGCAGCGGCGGTGCTGTTTATCTTCAATACGGGTATAATACCGTTTCCGATAATATTATCTATAATAATACAGCAAACAGTGGTCCTGCAATTCACACAGACAATGACACTTCCGTATTTTCGGGCAATACCATTTATAACAACAGTGCTATAAGTGACGGAGGAGCAATTATCACCTATTACAGTACCAATACAATTAACAACAATAAAATTCATGACAATATAGCAGGCTCTCGTGGCGGTGCAATCATGATAACCAGCGGAAACAGTACATTTACAAACAATATTATCTATAAAAATAAAGCAAACAGCGGTATTGCAGGAGGTATTTATCTAAATTACGGAACCAATATCTTTTTAAACAACGTTTTATACGAAAATACCGCATATGCTGCGGGTGGCGCAATCTATTCTGTAGGTAATAATACATTTACAAATACAATTATTTATAAAAATATATCATACACAGGGGGTGGCGCATTTTTTTTAGGTTCAGGAACTCATATTTTAAATAACAATACATTATACAGTAACACCGCAAGTAGTAATGGCGGCGGAATATACACAACCTCAGGAAACAATACTTTAAGAAACAACATTTTCTGGGATAACAAAAAAGGAAATTCAGCAAGTGTGGTGGGTTCTGATTATTATAATTATAATAATACAACAACCATCAGTTTCTCAAACAATCTTCTGCAGCTTCCGAACACTTCTTATACAACAGCAGCCTTCAATTCTTTAGGATCTAATCCTCAAGGAAACATTTTTGCTCAAAATCCTAGTTTCGGAAATCCGGCAATTCCACTTGGAGCAGATGGCATTCCTCTTACGGCAGATGATGGTCTGGCATTACTCAGTAACAGTGTTTGTCGCGGTTCAGGAACCACATCCGGCGCGCCCGATTATGACTGTACAGGAGCTCCCCATACCGGCATCCCTAATATGGGTGCTTATGAGGTTGTTTTTCCAACCCTCAATACATCAGAAACCGGAAAGAAGATTATTCTAAAGATATACCCAAATCCTGCAAAAGATATTCTTTATTTCTCGGAAGAATTAAGCAATATTGAAATCAGTTCTATTGATGGCAGAAAGTTAAATGTTGCAGCCACTAAAAAAGATGCTGATCTTTCTCAATTACCAAAAGGCTTATATATCATTACAGGTAAAGATAAAAACGGAAATAAAATATCTCAGAAATTTATTAAAGAATAAAATATCTTGTAATAAAGAACTATTAAAGTATGCTGAATAATTTCAGCGTACTTTTTTTAAATATGAAAGGACCAAAAATAAAAACCCTCCGTAATCAAATTACAGAGGGTTTTAAAGTACCCCAGACGGGACTTGAACCCGTACGTCCTTGCGGACACAGGATTTTAAGTCCTGCGTGTCTACCAGTTCCACCACCAGGGCATGGAGTGGAGCGAAAAACGGGATTCGAACCCGCGACCCCAACCTTGGCAAGGTTGTGCTCTACCAGCTGAGCTATTTTCGCAAAACGTGTGCGGATGAAGGGACTCGAACCCCCACGCCTCTCGGCACCAGATCCTAAGTCTGGCGTGGCTACCAATTACACCACATCCGCGTTGTTTTATTTAAGGTTTTATTTTAAAGATCTTGTTTCGTTTTTGTGAGTGCAAATATAGGGCAATTTTCTTTAGTTGCAAGAATTTTTAGAAAAAAATTTAAAAATTTTGTATTTTTTTTTCCGGACCCCTTTTATTACATTTCATTTTATTACTTTTACATCGTTAATATTTATGATATGGAATTACAAGGAACGGTAAAGAAACTTTTTGATGCTCAGACATTTGCGAGCGGGTTTCAGAAAAGAGAAATGGTTATTTTGACGCAGGAACAGTATCCACAGCCGATAAACATAGAGTTTTTGTCTGATAAGATCAGCTTATTGGATAATATCAAAGAAGGAGAAAATGTAAAGGTGGGAATCAACATCAGAGGCAGAGAATGGGTTTCTCCTCAGGGTGAAACCAAATATTTCAACTCAATTACAGGTTGGAGAGTAGAGAAAGTTTTCGACAACGGTTCGGAGCCTACACAAGCTTCGCCTTCTCAATCTGCGGCGCCGGTTTCTAACGAAAACCCCTTTGCCGGAGATGAAGACGACGATTTACCTTTTTAATTAAAGAATACAATCAGATAATAATCCTGCTTTTACAAGTGGGATTTTTTTTCCCTAAAAAATGGTTCGATTAGACGAAAACGAGATTTCATTTCCTGATCCGGAAATTTATGACGGTCCTGATGGTCTTATGGCTTTCGGGGGCGATGTTTCTGTTGAAAGAATTTGGTTTGCCTATCAGCTGGGGATTTTTCCCTGGTTTAATCCGGGGGAAGAAATTCTCTGGTGGAGCCCGGATCCAAGATTTGTTCTGTTTCCTGATGAGCTGAAAGTTTCAAAATCGATGAGAAAGATTTTAAACAGAAATATTTTCACCTTTACGGAAAACCAAAATTTCAGGGAAATTATCAAAAACTGCCAGCAGACAATCCGAAAAGGCCAAAACGGAACCTGGCTTTCGGACGAATTAATGGAATCTTTCATTAAGCTTCATGAATACGGACTGGCAAAAAGCATTGAAGTCTGGCAAAATGGCGAGCTGGTCGGTGGATTTTACGGACTCCAAATCGGGCATGTTTTCTGTGGCGAAAGCATGTTTTCTAAAGTAAGCAATGCCTCAAAAGCAGGATTTATTCATTTTGTTGAAAACCATAAAAACGATATTGAATTAATTGACTGCCAATCTCATACAGAACATCTCGAAAGCTTAGGCGCCAAAATGATTCCTAAAAGAGAGTTTTTAAAAATTTTACACAAAAACAATGAACGCAGATAGAGAAAAATGGATTCTTTTGATCATCCTGAGCATTATTTGGGGATCTTCTTTTATTTTAATTAAAAAATCTTTAGAACATTTTAATCCTTACCAAGTCGGAGCTTTGAGAGTTTTGATAGCCGGAATTATTTTAATGCCCATTGCGATTTCGAAGCGTAAATTATTTCCGAAAAAACACCTGAAATGGCTTCTTTTGGCTGCAGTGACAGGGAATTTTATTCCGATGTTTTTATTTCCTATCGCGGAAACCGAAGTGAGCAGCAGCATTGCGGGAATTATTAATTCGATGATGCCGATTTTTGTGATCATCGTCGGCGCTTTAATCTGGAAATTTCAAACAACAAAAACACAGATTTTCGGGACTTTAATAAGCTTTACCGGGGTTTGCCTGCTTGCTTTCGGAGGCGGTGACGGCGGAGAATTTAAGCTAATTCCGATTTTACTGCTTTTATTGGCAACATTTTGTTACGCAGTAAGCACAACAACGGTAAAATCTAAACTAATGGAGGTTTCTTCAACGGTTTTATCTGCTTTTGTGTTCTCTTTTGTTTTATTTTTTCCTTCATTAATTGCTTTAAGCTTTACGGGATTCTTTTCAACATTCACTTTTTCGAAAGATACCCTGTTGGGATTAATGTTTGTAAGCTTATTATCTGTTTTCGGGACAGGGCTGGCCATGATGATGAATTATCGTTTGCTGAAAGTTTCTTCTCCTCTTTTTGCATCAACAGTAACATTGTTAATGCCTATTGTGGCGATTATCTGGGGCTTTTTAGATGGCGAAAAACTCACTCCTTTACAGTTTGTGGGCGCAGGCATTATTCTCGCAGGACTGATCTTTTTAAGAACAAAACCAAACGTGATAAAAAAATAAATCCCGCATTGCTGCAGGATTTATTAAAATTATTTTTAATTTAACCGCTAAGTCATTTAAGCTAATTGAGTTAAATAAAGTGTGAATTATTCTGATTTTAAGCGAAACTTTTAAAGCTTCCTTATTTATCAGTCTTCTTTTTTACTTTTGCTTTTACTTTTTTCACCTCATCTTTTATGAAAGGATATTTTTTCTGCATATCCCTTGCCAAAGACGGATCAAGGTCCAAAGCATCCTGAAGCGATTGAGCTCCTTTTTCCTGCTCTCTTAAATTAAAGTAGCAATTGCTTAACTGATAATACAATTCGGCTCTGTTATGTGATTTTATTGCTTTGATAAGCAACGTAACAGCTTCCTCGTATTCGCCCAAAAGCATCAGTACTTCTGAATAAGCATACCAGTTGTAGAATCTTGTAGGTTCTGCGTCCACCAGTTTTTTCAGACATGAAAGGCTTTCCTCAAACTTTCCTGCATCAATAAACAGAAAGGCTAATCTTTTCTGATAATCAAGATTATTTTCGTTTAAATGAGTCGCTTCTTTTGCAAAGTGCAACGCTTCCGACATGCCGCCCATTTCCTCGTAAAGATAAGATTGCTCCATCATCGCAAGATAAAACTGTGGATCTTCTCTCAACGATTTCTGAAATGCATTTAAGGCTACAATCGACTGTTTTAAAGCCTTATAACAAAGCCCGATTTTGTAAAATGTGAATGCTTTTGTGTATTCCAGCTCAAGCATTTCTTCATATACTTCGATCGCTTTTTTATATTGCCCTAACGCTTCATAACAGGCTGCTTTATTGGCATAAACCCCAACAGAAGCTGAATTGATCGCCAATAAATAGTCGTATCCTTTTATTGCTTCTTCATAATTTTTTCTGTTGAAATAAAACTGCCCATATTCCAGCCAGGCGGTTTCAGAATAGGCAAACTCATCCAAATATTCATTAAGAAAGGCAATCGCCTCCTCACTCTTATTCAAATCTGCAAAGCAAACCATGCAGTTTTCCAGCGAATATTCATCCGTAGGATCTTCTTTAAGTGCCTGCTTATAATGTTTAAGAGCGTTAAAAGGATCTCCTAAATTCACATATTCATCTGCAATAAAGTTGTGAAGAAAATTCTCTTCTTCTTTTAATTCTAATGCTATTTTACAAATTTCAATGGATTTTCTAGGATTTCCTAGGTTCGAATAATACTTCGCGTAGCACACCAAAAAGTCTGTGTTCTCCATAGAAGAGCCCTTTAACTCATCGATAAGCTCCTTTGCCGTACTATATTCTTCCCATTCCAGCAGAACTTCAAGTTTTTTGATCTTGATGTCTAAGGAATTGGGATGAAGCTTCAGACCATAATTAACCGCAGTATCGGCATAATTAAAGTCGCCCAGCTCCAAGTAGTAAACAATGATGTCTTCCAACTCTTCTGTATCAAAGTAGAATTCATCATTATTTTCCATCATTTCCTCGAACTTTTTTACAAGTTCATTTCCAAAATATTCTTCCAATATAAAACAGTTTTAAGATTTAAGACTTGAGATATGAGATATACAAATACTCGGTTCTGAAAATCTTAGTACTATAAAGTTAATAATAATTATTTTTAAAATGATGAAATCCGCTTTAAATTTTTGAGGTAGATATTGCCTTAATTCCTAACTTTTATTTAATATAACCACCTTTTTTTTTGATTTGTTTAAATAAAATGTTCCTCTCAATTTTATTAAATCAAACTTTTGATTTTAGCGATGATATCATCCCCTAATTTGTCGGCTTCTTCCTGAGATTTAGCCTCCGTATAAATCCTGATAATCGGCTCTGTATTCGATTTACGAAGGTGAACCCAATTGTTTTCAAAATCTATTTTTACGCCGTCTACCGTAGAAACCTCTTCATTTTGATATTCTTTTTCCATTTTAGTTAAAATATCATCTACGTTAATTTCGGGAGTCAATTCAATTTTCTTTTTCCCCATAAAATAGCTTGGATATCCTGCTCTCAACTCAGAAACAGTCTTATTTTCCTTTGCTAAATGAGTCAAAAATAACGCCACACCTACCAAAGAATCTCTTCCGTAATGCAAATCAGGATAGATAATTCCTCCGTTTCCTTCTCCTCCGATCACTGCATTTTTCTCCTTCATTAAAGTAACTACATTTACTTCTCCGACAGCACTTGCAAAATATTCCGAATTGTGGGCGTGCGCAACATCTCTCAAAGCGCGGCTTGAAGAAAGGTTTGAAATAGCCACGCCATTTTTATTTTTCAGTAAATAATCTGCAACGGCAACCAATGTATATTCTTCGCCGAACATCTCGCCTTTTTCATCGATTAAAGCCAATCTGTCAACATCCGGGTCAACCACAACTCCGAAATCGGCATTTTCTTTTTTTACCAATTCGCAAATATCTCCCAAATGTTCCTTCAAAGGTTCCGGATTGTGTGGAAATTGCCCGTTTGGCTCGCAATATAATTTTATGGTCTCACATCCCAATTTATCCAATAACATCGGAATTGCAATCCCTCCCGTAGAATTCACGGCATCCAAAACGACTTTAAATCCTTTTGCTTTAATTGCTTCTGCATCTACCATCGGCAGATCAAGAATCTGTTGAATATGAATATCAAAAGCATCATCTCTCGTTTCATATTTCCCTAAATCATCTACTTCTGCATAGTTGAAATCCTCGCTTTCAGCCAAAGCAAGAACTTCTGCTCCATTTTCTCCTGTGATGAATTCTCCTTTATCATTTAATAATTTTAGCGCATTCCATTGTTTTGGGTTGTGGGAAGCGGTAAGGATGATTCCTCCGTCAGCTTTAAGTTCGGGAACCATAATTTCAACCGTCGGTGTTGTTGAAAGCCCTAAATCCACGACATTAATTCCCAATCCCTGCAATGTCGCCGTAACCAAAGAATTAACCATTGATCCGGAAATTCTGGCGTCTCTTCCTATGACAAGGGTAAGATCATTTTTATTTTTATTGTTCTGAAGCCAGGTTCCGAAAGCGGAAGCAAATTTCACGACATCCAAAGGCGTTAAATTATCATTTACTTTTCCGCCAATTGTACCTCTAATCCCTGAAATCGATTTGATTAACGACATTATTCTTTTTTCTTAGTTTGTTTTAAAATTTTCTTTTCGTCTCCGTCCAATTTTCGCTGAACTTTTTTAATATCTTCTAAAGCTGGTAGACTTTCAGGTCTTATGCCTCTTTCTCCCAACATTTTTCTTACTGCTAAATTATTTTCAATATGTTCATTAGTAATCTGAACATCCCCATTTAAATCTTTTTCAACAACATTATGACTTGTCAATTCAGTTGCAAAATCTTTTGCCTTAATTGTCAATGTGGGAAGAAAATCAGCAAGAGCCCTAGATTGTGGGACATTAAGCTTTTTTTTCATCTCGTTTGTAGTAAAGCCGCCAAACAAAGCCTGATCTCCTTTGGAACGGATTACTGAAAAACTTTTATCATCAACCCCTCTTTCATAAATAATACCTGAAAGTTTTTTCTCTGTTTTTGATAACTTTTCTCTTGCCGTTACTCTCGCAACATCTAAAAGTCTTTTCTCAATAATCTCTTGTTTTCTTGTCTGAACAGCAAAATAAGTTTGAGCAAAGGCGATTTCACTTTTCGAGCTATCCCCATTTTGAGCAACTAAATAACAACCATACCGAGTTAAAGCTAAATCTGAAATTTCTCTTTCAGAACCACTTCCTAATAAGACCATTTTCCCGATATCGGCAAAATGGTTTTGAACGTCTTCTCCAACATTTTCACAAGCCTTTTTTGCTTTTTCAATAACCTTTAAAAAGTTATCCCATTTTGTATAATTGAGAATTTCCTGTAAATCTCTAGCACTCCAACACTCAATATCTTTATACAAATGTGAAGCATTTTCAAATTTTAAAAAGAGCTCTTCTATTAATTCTTTTTTCATGTCATTTGTGATGTATTTTCACAAAAATAAATAAAATTCGAAATCCTATATTTATTTTTATTTAAATTCCGGTGCAAAGATACTTATAAAATAGGAACCTTCTTTTGTAGTTTGTCATAGTTTTCTTTTATCACTTTTGGCGGTGCAAAACGATAACCTATGTAAAGCAACCCGTAGACATTATTGTTCTGAACATGTGAGCTGGCATCCTGCTTATAATTATATGAGGTATAATTTAATTTTCCTCCAAACAAAACCCTTTCTGTATTATATCCGATATGAATTCCGCCGCCGAATTTTTTAGTGAAATATTTGTTATTTTCTTTTGAAGATTGGGTTCCGTCTTTTAAATCTTCCTGAAATGAAGACCATTTTCCTCCGATTCCGGCAAATGCAAAAGGTGAAATATTCACTTTTTCCGTAATTACCCAATTATAATAATAGCCAAGATTAATTCCCAGATTGTATTGGGTTTCTTTGCTTTTCAGATTATCAATCGTATCTTTAAAATACGTTAAATCATATTCCAAAGACGGAACAAGACTTCCGTTGCTCTGCTTTTGCCATTCTCTCTGGTAATAAATACTTTTCAGGGAGAAATCTTTATTAAAAGAATAAGCTGTAATCCCACCAAAACTCTGAACACGCAATTCGGGAAATAATAAATAACCGTCACTTTTCTGCCAATCCGGAATAAGATCTTCCATATTTTTTATGTAAAACCCTTTCATATTCTTATAATAAAGAGTCTGGATAAAGCTTTTAGGGAAAAACCTTAATTTAAAATCTGAGTACGAGCTTTTACCTTTCAGCTCATTGTCATTATTTCCGGGAATGAAATTGGGCGCAAAAGAAATACTTGCACTTATAATCCGGTAATCAAGAGAAAGAGAAGTATTGATTTTATTATTTATTGAAATTTTGGTTTTTGAAATGGCTTCTCCTTTTTCATTAACGATAAAGTCTTCTATATTAGTATCAAAATTTACCCTGACCATTACCTGATCTTCGTAGGAAACGATTTTTATGCTGTCCTTTTTTGTTTGTGCATTCGAAATAAAAAAAGACAAATAAAAGATAAGATATACTGTTTTCTGATTCAAATCATTGTGTTTTAATTCAAGATGAAATTACACATTATTTTGAATTAAATTATTACATAGGTTTTAATTCTATGAGCAGCCGCAATCTTTGTCGCAATTTGTTCTTTTTGAGCTGAATTTTTTCGGTGCAAAATTCTTCCTAAGTATCTTAAACAAAGAGTAGCAGGCAAATGCAACAACTGCCAAGATAATTACGTATTGTATAATCAATGAAGAATTCATTATTTTAATATTTGATATACTAACATTGACACAAAATATGCCAAACCTGTCATCATCACAACCTGAAAGCCGGTCCATTTCCAGCTTTTGGTTTCTCTGTAAACTACTGCAAGTGTAGAAACACACTGCATTGCAAATGCGTAGAATAAAAGTACGGAAACTCCGGTCGCAAAATTGAAGACTTTTTCGCCGTTCGGTTTTACGTCATTCCTCATTTTATCAATTACTTTTCCTTCCGGGGCATCATCATCAAGGCTGTACAGTGTTGACATTGTTCCGACGAATACTTCTCTTGCGACGAAACTTGTCAAAATTCCCACTCCCATTTTCCAGTCGTACCCGAGTGGTGCAATTACGGGCTCGATTCCTTTTCCCATTTTCGCCAAATAAGAATGGTCAAGCTGTACATTTGTGGCCACCAACTGATCCGGCTTTTGTTTTGGCCCGAAATAACTCAGAAACCAAATGATGATACTTACGATGAAAATAATTTTTCCTGCCCCTGTAATAAAATCCCATACTTTACCCAAAACCATTTTAAGATCGTATCCGAAAAGCGGTTTTTTGTAAGTCGGCAAATCCATTACCAGATATGTTTTTCCTTTACTTTTAATGAATTTATTAAGAATTGCCGCTGAAAATAACGCAACAACGAAACCTAACAAATACATGCCCATTAAAACTAATGCTTTGTATTTTATTCCTAAAAAAGAGCCGTCTGAAATGATTAAGCCAATAATGATGCTGTAAACAGGAAGCCTTGCCGAGCACGTCATAAAAGGCGTTACCAGAATGGTTAATAATCTTTCTTTAACGTTTTCAATATTTCTTGTTGAAATCACAGCCGGAATCGCACAAGCTGTTCCTGAAACCAGCGGAACGATGCTTTTACCGTTTAACCCGAATGGCCGTAAAAGCCTGTCCATCAGGAAAACAACCCTCGCCATATATCCTGAATCTTCTAATAAATATAAGAAATATAATAAGATACCGATTTGTGGTGCAAAGACAATAATTCCTCCTAATCCGGGAACAATTCCGTTTGAAATTAGTGAATTTACCGGGCCTTCCGGCAAATGTTGCCCCGTAAAAGCAGACAGCCATGAAAAAAAATCATCGATCCAGCTCATCGGATATTCTGCAAGGAAGAAAACACATTGAAAAATAATCAATAATATAGCTAAAAAAACGACATATCCCCAGAATTTATGAACGAGAACTTTATCTAATTTTTCTGTTAATAATTCTTTAAACTGCGGTTTTTTTGAAATAACATTTGATAAAATTTTATCAACATTCTGGTATCTTCTTACCGTTTCCTGAACCTGTAATCTTTTCGGAACCAAGCTTTTAGAATCCGGAGCATTCATTTGCTCGATAATAGAATCTATTCTTCCCAGATCTGATCCCAGAGAAAGGCTCATCCATGCTTTATACTCATTGTCAATCCCTTTATGGGAAGCAATCTTTTGAATAAAATCTTTATGCTCATTCGGCGTTTCAAAAGACTGTTTTTCTGCTTTAATGAAATTATTATGTAAAACCGCCTTCTTAATATCTTCAATACCTATTTGTTGTTTGGCATTGGTCTGAATGATTGTAATGCCTAAAGCTTCGGAAAATTTCTGAATATCAATGGTAATTCCTCTTCTTTCTGCCTGATCGATCTGGTTGACCACCAAAATCATAGGAATTCCCAGATCCTGGATCTGCTGAAATAAAAGAAGACCTCTTTTTAAGCTTAATGCTTCAAGAATATAAATAACGCCGGCATAATTTTTCTGCTCGTCGATAAGAAATTTAGAAAAAATGGCCTCATCTTCAGAGCTCGGATATACGCTGTAAGAACCGGGCAAATCGACAACCTCAACCTCCTCATTCTCATAATTGTAGTATCCTGAATGGCTCGCAACAGTGACTCCCGCGTAGTTTCCGGTCTTTTGTTTTTTGTTGCAAAGCGCATTAAAAACCGTTGACTTTCCTACGTTGGGATTCCCTACTAAAAGTACCTGCTTTTTCTGAATTTCCTGCATTAATTCAATTCTTCAACAATAATAAAATCTCCTTCCTCTTCACGAAGAGCAATACGGCTTTTTTCTTCCCCAAATTCAACGTACATAGGTCCGCTGAAAGGCGCCTGATACAAGATCCTGAAAGAAGTTTCCGGAAGAAGCCCCATTTCAATGATCTTATTAGGCATTTTCAGCTGGTTATTATCATAGCCTGTAATTTTTCCCATTTTATTTTTGGGAAAACCGCTCAACTTATGTAAATCCTTCTGTTTCAAAGCCTACTTTTTGTGTCTGCAAATATACGCTATTTAAATTTAATCTAAATAACATCTTTTTATTAAAAAATCAACCCAAATACAAGATTGCATTTGGGTTGACTCAGATATAATTTAGTTGATATGAATGTTATTTTTTCTTTTTGTCCTGAGGCTGATAATTTTCGATAGGATTATCATTTGAATTGAAGAAATCTTTGTACATTTTTTCCTGCTTTTTCATCATGTCACCAATAGTTCCGTCCATTCCGGGAATAGTTTTAGACATAACTTCCTGTGTCATCATTGGTCTTGCTGTTGCGAAAGGATCTTTTTTGAAATCACTAAACGTTTTTTCAAATTTCTCTCTCGGCATTTCCGTTACTTTAAGACTCATATTGGAAATTTTTTCTGAGTAGGACAATTCTTCCCAATTTGGAACCTTTTTGTTGCCCTGAAGAACCCATGAGTAATTCTTCCCTTCATCTTCTATTTTTACGATAAGTCCCGGAAGACCAGAAAATTTATACGGCCCGTCCTGGAAAGGAAGATCTGTGGTGAACCAGGCGGTCCATTTTTTTCCTCCGAATTCTGCTGTTGCTTTTTGTGCGTTGTATGCGCCGATTTTTTCCTTTTCGTTGGAAATTTTCCAGTCGAATTTGATTGTTTCGCTATATGCAATGCCCAGTGGTGAAAATCCGCTTGCAATTCTTTCAATATACTGCACTTTCATGTCCGGATAATATTTTACGATCTTTTCAGAAAATTTTGGCATTCTGATCGACTTCGACATATCTTTAAATGTTCCCGATTTCTGCATGGCTTCAATCTGGATTTTAATAATTGAATCCTGCGCAATCATCGTATAATCTCTGTAAACAGATCGGTCTTTAACAATATCAAGAACGGTCATTACTTTTTCGATTTTTGCAGAATCTTTCCTTGGCTTGAAGGTCAGCTCATAGAAAAAACGGTTGGCGGTTTCCTTTGAATCCTTATCCTGAGCACTTGTAAAGGCAAAAAGAGCTATAAAGAATATTGAGAATAGGTTTTTCATTTTCTTTTTTTAATGTTTAATCAATTAGTTAGTGGTTACTAACTTTTGTTACAGATTTTTTTAATTATTTTTTTCTCACTCAATTTCTGCGTATCATGGAGAATTTTAGATGTTTTAAAATAAAAAACCAATCCCTCAGAGATTGGTTTTATTTATTATTTAAAGTTAAATTTTACAGTAAACATGACCTGGCTTGGCCGAAGCTGGATTCTTGTGTACGTAATGGCATTGAACTGGCCGTCCAGATTATAGGTTTCAAAAACCCTTCGGTTGCCAACATTCATCCATTTCAGCTCAAAGTCGATTTTCTTTTTGGCCCATGAAAACTGGTAAGATACATCAAAGAACGGGTTGTTGTATTTATTTGTTCCGTTACTTGTATTCACCTGATCCCAGTTAAATCCTATGGTATGATTTTCAATCGGGTAGAAGAATAATGCCAAATTGTGGTTATATCCGTTGTTTACGCCCAATCTTCCTCCACGGCTGTCTTGTGTAGTTCTTGAAATGCTTCCGTTATAATCGATGCTCATCCATTCAAAATAGGTGTTATTGAATTTAAAGCCATAAGTCTGGGAATTGTTTTTATTTTCAAATTGCTGATTATCTAAAAACGCGTCTGATCTCGTTTCTGTATTTCCATAACTTACCGATGCGTTAGTTTTGAATTTAGGGAAATATTTTCCTACCTCTACATTAAATCTGTTGCTTTTCGCATGATTTTCCTGCTCTATGTACTGCATTAAGGTAAATCCGGTGGTAGGATCAAGAATCGGGTTTGAAATAAGGTTTCTTTTACTGTCGCTTAATGAATAATTTACATTGAAGAAAAGATTATTCAACGGATTTCTGTATTCGATTCTCGAGCCGGCACTTGATGTGGTCGTTTGTGGAATCGGATTGTTTGGATCCATAACATTGAATCCCGTCGGGGACAATAGCATATATCCTGCATAAGCAGATTTTATATCTCCGAAATTATTGCTGATATTTCCGTTCAGACTCGCCTTCCAGAAAGATGCAAATGTATATTGCGCGAAAACATTTGGTGTAAATGTCGTTTTATTTAAAGTTTTAGAAACTCCTCTGAGATCATCTTCCGCTTTGATATTATTAAAATTCACTGGCATATTTGCAAATAAGCTCCAGGCTTCGGATTTATAATTAATTCCTAATGAAGCTGAAGGATTAACTTCAGTAAATTTTAAATTGTTTTCGTAAGCCGGACCATTAAAATTTGGATTTCCGGAGGTTGTAATTCCATCAAAATTAGTATTCAATTTATCTGTTGAAAAATCAAATCCTACTTGTGGAGTAAAAGTCCATCCTTTTGTTGAGAAGCTGATGTTGGCAGAATGTGACGTATCTAAGGTTTTTAATCTGAAGCTTTGTTCCGCCAATGATCCCGGAGCGAAATTAATTGTTCCTATCGGAGATTGAGCATTTTCTCTAAAAGGAATGAGTAAATAACTTGCTGGCGAAACCTGAAGCGTCTGTCTGTCATCCTGGTAATTAATAAATGATTTAAAATTTACCATTTTTTCTTTCCATGGAATAATTGTACTCAATGAGTTTTGGAAGGATGAAGTTGGCGATTCTACCGATTCATTTCCTGTTCTTCCTTCTCTTACGGCCACCGCTCTGTCCCCGTTCCAGAACTGGCTAAAGCTTGTGGTATTTTTAAAGAATCCCTTTTTGGCATTTTTTGTAAAGATCAATTCACCTTTTACTTTATCGGTATAAAAATCATTTCTTGTGCTGTTGATCACTTTAGACCCTGCAAGATCTCCTGTTTGATAGGTTGTTTCTCTGTAATCCTCTCTTTCAACGGCATTATTTGTATAATTGGCATTGGCTTTTAATTCCCATTCTTTTTTGCTGTCGATATTTGTAAGATAATTTGCTGATAGATAATGTACACTATTCATCAAATATCTTTTCACAGGCAAATTGGGCGTACTTGCATTTTCTACATTCAGCCAGTCATTTTGGGCGGCATTGATTCTTTTTCCCTCCCATCCGCTTCCGAATGCCAGGATATTCCCTTCATTTTCTACTTGCTCGCCGACATTATTTGTTTTATAATTGACTACCCACTGGCTTTTTTGCCCGAAAAACATGGGTGTCAATTTTATATTCCATAAAAAAGGATCTGCTCCGATTCCGACTTCTCCACGCCCGGTCATGGTAACCGAATTTTTAAGCTTAATATTAATTGCAGCCTGATCCGAAGGCACTTTATCCTGAAGGATTTTTACGGGCTGGTGATTTTCAAGCACCTCAACTTTTTGTACGGCATCTTTCGGAAGCGAGTTGTTGATCGTTCCATAACCGCCTTCCATAAGGTCTTTTCCGTTTACATAAAATTTATTGATCGCATTCCCCTGATAAAGGATCGTTCCGTCTGTATTCACTTCAATTCCGGGAATTTTTTTCATGACATCGGCCAGAGTTCGGTCGCTTTTGCTGTCGAACGCTTTAAGATCATATGCAATCGTATCGCCTCTCGAAGTGATCATTTTTGTTTTTAGCTGAACTTCTTTGATTTCTGTAGCTTCAGAATCCATTTTAAAATTCAAGTTCTGATCGCTGTTGCTGATCTGCTTTGTTAACGGTTTTTGATTAAAAGCCTTTACTTTAAGGTCTACATTGGCTTCGGCAGAAGTAAAAGTAACCTTATATTCTCCCTTAGAATTGGTAATTCCGTATGCCAGGATTGCATCTTTTCCGGGTTCCTCAACCGTTACGCTCGCACTCGGGATCGCAACGCCGTCTTCATCAGTAATTTTCCCGGAAACCGTCTTTTGAGCAAAAGTAAGCACGGAGAGAAAAAGCATCAGAAACAAAGAAATGTTCTTTTTCATAATCTATTATTTGGCTAATTAGTTATTGGTTATCAAATTTTGTTACACATTTATAGAGATACATTTAACAGGGAAAAGTTAAAAGCTTTCTTTTTTATCACTACAAACATAGTGATAATTTATTTAGTGTGCTTATTTATATTCTTTACAAATTATTATTTTTATAAAAAATTAAAGAAATACTCCAAATACTATTACTCTTTATAAATGTTTCGCTTAATATCGCGTTTGACAAAAAATAGTTATTTTTAAATCATAAATAGCTAATAATTATTAACTTACTCCAATTTTTCGTTATAAAAATAATGTATACTTTAGCACCTGTATGGATTTTTATTCATTCAATTTGTGTTTTTGCCCTGTAATTCTTTTTACAGGGTATTCTTTTTTTCACCCTGAATTTTCAACCTATCTGATTTATTTATATTTTTATTTAGTCTAAATAGTTAAAAATGATTTGAATCATAGATTAAAAAAAACTTAAACACTGTAACATAAATTTTTATTTAATAATTTTGTAACATAAAATTTATAAAATGGGAATTATTTTAAAGCCTATAGATGTTGTTGATGATATTACTCAGCAAGAGTTTATCGAAAAATATCTAAAGCCCAGAAGGCCCGTTGTCATTAAAAACATGGCAAGAAAATGGCCTGCCTATCAAAAATGGACAATGGATTATATGAAGGAAGTCGTTGGTGATGTAGAAGTGCCTCTTTATGATTCTAAAAAGGCCGATCCCGCCGCTCCCATCAATACGCCTACTACAAAAATGAAGTTTGCGGATTACATAGACCTCATCCAGAAAGAGCCTACCGATCTGAGAATTTTCTTTTTTGACCCTATAAAGCACGCCCCAAAATTACTTGAAGAATATATTTCTCCAAAAGATCTTATGGGCGGATTTTTAGATAAATACCCAAGCATGTTTTTCGGAGGCCAGAGCTCCGTTACCTTTTTACATTTTGATATCGACCTTGCGCATATTTTCCATACTCATTTTAATGGAAGGAAACATGTTCTGCTTTTTGAAAATAAATGGAAAGAAAGACTGTATCAGCTTCCGTATGCGACATACGCACTGGAAGATTATGACATCGAACATCCTGATTTTGAGAAATTTCCGGCGCTGGACGGTGTAGAAGGCATCGACTGTTATCTTGAGCATGGTGACACCTTATTTATGCCGACAGGCTGGTGGCACTGGATGAAATATCTTGACGGAAGCTTTTCTCTTTCTCTAAGAGCCTGGGACAAATCGTGGGCCGTAAAAGCGCATTCTTTATGGAATCTTACCGTTCAGCGTAAATTTGACGATATTATGAAAAAGAATTTCAAGAAGAAATACATGGACTGGAAAGAAAAAGTAGCTGTAAAACGAGCAGAAATAGCCCTCAAAAGAGGCTTACCAAAATAAAAGAAAAGACGTTTCGATTTGAAACGTCTTTTTTGTTATAAAATTCTGTAAACCGGATATTGCCGGAAAGTTTTTTCTTCAAAATAAGGAGAATTTTTATATACCCAATCCAATTGAGCCTGCCCGTCGTCTGCAAATTTCTTATCAGAAGCTTTTTTAGCATCAAATTTTTGCTTTAAATCTTTATCTTTCTTTACTAATTCAGCTGCTGTATCTTCAAAAATATAGGCTGAATAATATTCTTTCTGTGATAAAATCCCGTCAAAGAAATTCCAGTTGAAAAAAGAGTCTAAAGCTTCAGGCTCAAGGGTTTCTATAATATATTTTACGCCTTCCTGATTGGTTGACACGATATAATCTCCCGAAGAAAACGTCAATTTTTTATTCGACTTATCAACTGTTGTTTCAAAATGAAGATAATGGCCTTCATAAGGATTTTTAACCGTTTTAAAATCATTAATTTTATAAGATTCTACTGCAATTGCGCTGTCTTTCTGAAGTGGTTTCATCAGAATTTGGTTTCTTTTAAATTCTTCAATAATCTTATACTCAGATTGCGGAATCACATAATATTTCGGAATCGTAATGTATCCTGTCGGAACCGCGGTTGTAAACAGTTTTATATTTTTTGTGAAAGGTTTATTTCTGTCATAAAATAATCTCGGTTTCCCGGAAATATCACTTGGTTTATATTTTCCTTCATATCCTTTAAAATCCATGGTAGAAAATTTTGTAGAATCTATTTTCCAACGAATTCCGTACTGCTTTCCGGCTTGATATTGTTTTAAATTTTCACTTCTGAGCTGTTTTATTTTTTTATATTCTTTGTCTAAATTCTGAAGATTGACAAGCATGTATTTGTACGTTGCATCCACTCTTTTATCATAAGGCTTCAGCATATGCGTTTCAGGCATTGTCGCCAAAGTATTAAACAGGGAGGCGTATCCTGTAGAATATCTCGGGGAATCTTCAAATGCTGCAAAGCCAATCTCTGGAATATCACCATGAATATTGACATAAGGCGTACTTTCATAGCCGAGTTTCCTTAAGTTTTCAAGATTTTTAGCCTGATAATTATTGTAAAAATAGTCACCCAACACATTTCCCAATCGTTCTTTGAAGGTTGAAATATAGGTAAAAGTATATTGATAATCAGCTCCGTTGCTCACATGATTATCGATAAAAACATCAGGTTTCAGCCACTGATAAATCTGCTGGAAACTTCTGGCATTTTTAGAATCTGCTTTGATGAAATCTCTGTTTAAATCATAATTTCTGGCATTTCCGCGGAAACCATATTCTTCCGGACCGTTTTGATTGGCCCTGGAAAATGCTCCCCGATTCAGCATTCCGCTGACGTTGTAAGCTGAAATAGCTGCAATCACAAAATTTTGCGGAGTTTTAATTTTCTTTGTTGCCAAGTCTCGCATTAACATCATTGTTGCATCAATTCCGTCCGGTTCGCCGGGATGAATTCCGTTGTTGACAAATAGAATTGCTTTTTCTTTTCTTAATTTTTCTACCTCTTTTTCAGGAAAAGGATTGTAAATGACAACATAAATCGGCTTCCCATTATCATCTTCTCCTTTTTTCAGATATTGAATTTCATTAAAGTTTTTAGCTAAATTTTGATAATAAGAATTCATTTCATCATAGGTAACGGTCTGATTTCCATTCCCTTTTTCAAAAGGAGTCTGGAAAGTATTTTGCGCTGAAAATAAAGAAGAAATTAGAAAAAATAAGAGATATTTCAGTTTCATTGAATAGATATTTCGAACTTTAAAATTACTGAAATAAATCTTTGAAATTTGATTTTTGGATAAATGCAAAGGCTCAATTTTTTACAATGAAACACATTCTAAAGTGCAAGGTTTTTATCTTCGATAAAGATATTTAATAATCTTTGCCTCTTTACGTTTATCCAACATTTTTACTTGTTCCTTCCTCTTTCAGCCGGATACAAAGACGGAAGCGGATCGCTCTGCCAGAATTCTTTGGTATTGACATCCATGATCGACAATGCTCCGGTGAAAGCCGCGCCTGTATCGAGATTCCAGATATTGGCTTTCATGATGGGAATTTTTACACCTAAATGCAAAGTCGGTGTGTGACCGATGAAAATTTCTTTATATAAAAGCAGTCTTTTTGGATATAAATTTGAATTTCTTGAGAGCTTTTTATCCATTGCAACGGCGGTTTCCCAAAGGGTTCTGTCCCAACGGTAATTGCTGGAATAGACCTCTCTTTCAGGTCCGTGCATAGAAGAATAACCGGCATGAATAAATAAACGATTTTCTTCGTCAACGTAATAATTTTTCATTCTTTGAAAAAACTCCAAATGCAGTTTCAAATTTTCCGGAGAATAATCAGCATAGCTTTCAACTGTCTTTTTTCCTCCATTATAGAGCCACACCCCAGGAGTTTCTCTTGAAGAAAACCAGTCTTCAGCGAATGCATCGTGATTTCCTTTGATAAAAATACATTCCTGTTTTTCGGAAAGTTCTATTAAAAATTGGATAATTTGGGAAGATTCACTCCAGCCATCAACATAATCTCCAAGGAAAATTAATTGATCATTTTCGGTAACATTCGCTCGTTCAAATACCTGTTGCAAAGCTTTGAATCCCCCGTGAATGTCGCCGATTACTAATGTTCTTTTCATTTACTCTGAAATATATTTTGCGTCTACATAATCCGTCAGCCAAACTTCATTTTCTGAAAGGTAAAATTCAATTCCTTCTTCGAACATTTTTCCTGTTTTGATCGTTAGAATTATTGGTTTTCCGTGGCGCATTCCGACTTTAATTGCGGTTTCTTTATCCTGGCTTAAATGAACATGTTGTCGGCTTCTTTTTTCAATTCCTTTTTCTAAAATGGATTCAATATTATTTTGAGCAGTTCCGTGATACAAAAATTCCGGCGGCTGTTGCGGTTTCAATGCCAGATCAATACCAATCGAATGCCCTTGATTTGCTCTAATTCTCGTTTTATCTTCATTAAAAATAAACCGTTTTTTATCATTGGTTTGTACTATTTCATTTAATTCTTCAAAAGTAAAACTTTGAGTATCATTTGTTGATTTTGTGATTAATTCATCAACATTTGCCCAGCCGTTTTCATCCAAATTCAAATTGATGAGTTCGGGATGATGCCTGAGAACATAGCTCAGGAATTTGCTTGTTTTTTTCTTTTGTTGCTCGTTCATGGTTATCTATATTCATTTAATAGATTTATAAAATCATTATCCCTTTTAAAACTCTTCCAATCATTATCTCTATTAATATCCTCTAGGTTTATTTCATTTTTATCTAGAGATTCTTTTAAATATTTTAATGCATTTTCTTTATCTGATAATAAAGCATAAGCACAAGAAAGATTATATGAATTACCACTTAAATTATATCCGTCAAGTAACAAACCTAATCCTTGATCATAATATTTTGAATCTTTTAATTCTTTACCTAGTTCAAATAATGCTCTAGCCTTATTATTTAAAGCATTACTATTTTTAGGATCTAAACTTAGTGCTTCATCAAACTTTTTTAAGCTCTCAGTAATTAAGTTTATATCTTTTTTTATTTTGGCCAACTCCAATAATGAATTTGCCCAATTGTTTAAAACATAGCGATTATTAGCTCCAAATTCCAAAGCTTTTTCAAATTTTTGAACGCTTTCTTCAAATAGTTCTGCATTATTACTCTGAAAACCTAAATCAAATAATGCTAATCCATAATTATTGTAAGCCCTATGATTTTTGGGATTAATCTCTATTGCTTTTTTTAATCTTTCTAAACCATCAAAAAGAAAATCCTCATTATTTTCCAATCTTCCAATACTTGACAATGCAGCTCCCCAATTATTAAATGCACTATCATTAAGTGGATTTAATAGTGCTGCTTTTTCATATTTTTGAACACTTTCATACAATAGACTGCTTATTTTTCTTTCTTTATTTGCTTTTTGGAATAATAAATTACCCCAATTATCATAATACGTTGATAATTGAACATTTGCTTCATCATACGACTTTTCTATTATTTCTTTCTCAAATTTTTCTGCCAAATCATTATTGAATTCTGCTTTTACCATGGTATCAATAATTCTTTGTTTTAAAGATTCTAAAGTACCTTCTTCTTCATATTCAGTTACTGCTTTATCAATTCTTCCATTACAATTTACAAGCATTTTTTTAACATTATCATTTAATTCATCATCTTCACTAATTTCATTGATACTCTGCAATACTGATTTAACAAAAGTAAATGGCTTGGTAATGATCTCTGGAGCCTCTAAATTTTTATTTAATACAGAAAGCTCTGCATGCAACTTTAAAAAAAATGAATCGGCATAATATTCTTCTATTTTGTGAGCATTAATATTAGGTGTTTCTAGAAATTCTACAACAGTCTTATCACTTTCGGAGAACTTATGCTTTATCCAAAATAATTCACTTGAAAAACTTCCTAAAGATTTTATCTTATCAAAAATTCCGTCGTTCCCACTATATCCAACCACAATCCATGTTCTTCTAGTTTTTATCGCATTAAATAGTCTCAAGACTTCATCTTCAACTTTTTTTAATTCATCCGGATTATTTAACAACCATTGTCCAAAATATTGTCCGTGTAAATAAATTACAGAGCCTTTTCGAATATCAGTAGTTGTGATTGTTTTTATATTAGAAATATCATAAACTGGCGGAAGAAAATTAAATAATGTACAAGCCTTTAAAATTAAATCATCAAAATTTACTGTCACTATGTAATCAACATAACCCAATTTTAATAATTGTGCTAAATAAATATTAGCCAAGTTAAGCTTGACTTCATCTCTTGTGACATAAAAATGAAATAAATCTCTTCTTTCATCTGCTGTTAAAGCTCCCATTAAACTATAATAATCATCTTTTTTATTTTTAATACAGTCTTTAATAATGGGATTATTACTAAATTTCACTTTAATATCTTCAACTATTGTTCCTGTTAAAGGAATCCCTGCAGACACCGAAACTCCAGCTCCTAAAAAAACTATTGCCTTTTCTCTCCCTTCATCATTTTTAGCCTCATTCAATAAATAAGCTAGATATTCTATTGTATCCTTATTCATGGTTATTTAATTTTTATTTCATTAATTTGTTTTCTAATTTACTGCATAAGTTTTCAATATCATCTTTTCTCACCAACTCCGCAATCCATTCTTCAGGAATATTTTCAAAACCATAATAAATTCCCGCAATTCCGCCTGTGATGGCTCCGGTTGTGTCCGTATCTTCTCCTAAATTGACGGCTTTTAAAACCGCTTCGGAATAACTTTCTGAATTTAGAAAGCACCATAAAGAGGCTTCTAGGCTGTGAAGAACGTAACCGCTGGAACCTATTTTATCCTCTTCATATTCAAAGATATTATTGTTTAAAATTCTTTCAAACTTATCCATTTCATTTTGTGAACAAATTGGATTATTATCTAGAAAATATTTTACTGTTGATTTCATTTTTTGATAAGCTTCAAATTTTTCTGCTCCATTCAAAATTTCTAATAAAAATTCCATATAAATGAAACAAGAAATAACAGAACGAATATGGGCATGAGTGATTGAAGAGATTTCCTTGACTCTATCAAACCGTTGTTCGATGGAGAGGTTCTTCATGTAAAATAATAGTGGCAAAATTCTCATCAAAGAGCCATTACCATTATCAAACTCACTTGTTCCTCCACATAATTGGGGCGTGTAACCTTTACTTATTTTGTAAATAGCTTGTCTTGTTGCAATTCCAATATCAAAAATTCTCCCGTGAGGAGTCCAGATCTCGGCATTGTACCATTGTAAAAATTTCAACGCTACATCTTCTATATCATAGCCTTGACAAAGACTTTCAGCAAGACATAAAGCCAAGGAACTATCATCACTCCACGTTCCAGCGGGCTGATGATGCGTTCCTAAAGCTCTCATTTTTGTAACAGGAGAACGTTTCAATTGTTCTCTGCTTCTGAATTCCACCGGAACACCTAAAGCATCACCAATACAAACTCCGAAAATTCCGGCTTTTACAATATTTTCCATTAGGCTAAATTTACAAGCTTATCAAATAATAGCTTCATTCCCCTTGTTGCGGTTTCTTTCATGACAACCGCTCTTTGTCCGTATCCGAAGCCTGTTTCGTTGGGATTAATTACAATTAAAAGACAATCATCTTTGATCTCGTGGATCAAGCCTGCTGCGGGATACACCTGTAAAGAGGTTCCGATTACTAGAAAAATATCTGCTTCTTTTGCTTTTTTCGTGGCTTCTTTCATCAAAGGAACATCTTCCCCGAACCAAACGATAAAAGGTCTTAATTGTGCCCCGTCTTCTGCTTTGTCGCCGATCTTGATGTCACTTTTTTGCTCGTAAATCAAACTTTTATTATTGCATGAGCAGGATTTAAACAATTCTCCGTGAATATGAAGAATATTTGTAGATCCCGCTCTTTCGTGAAGATCGTCGATATTCTGAGTGATAATTTCAACCTCAAAATATCTTTCCAAATCTGCAATTAATTTGTGAGCATCATTAGGTTCGACCTCATGAAGCTGTCGACGTCTCTGGTTGTAGAATTCCAAAACTAATTCTCTGTCTTTTCTCCATCCTTCCGGACTTGCTACATCCGTTATACTATGATTTTCCCAAAGACCATCTCCGTCTCTGAATGTTTTTATTCCGCTTTCGGCGCTGATTCCGGCACCGGTTAATATGGTTAGTTTTTTCATTTGTTTTTCTGTTTTATTTTAAACGCAAAGTCAGCAAAGATTTTATTTAAAATTATTCTGCATTTTCGTTCGCAAAGGCGTTTCACTCAGCAAATGAGCATTAATTTATTCTTTTAATAATTTTTTATAAATTTTTTCGTTTTCATCATCAAAGCATACAAAAATAACTTTCTCAACAACATCCGATTCAAAATTTTTCACTTCATGAATAGCAATTTTTGCTGCCAAATCTTTTGGAAATCTGTAAACTCCCGTACTGATATTCGGAAAAGAAATCGTTTTTAATTCCAGGCTTTCAGCGAGTTTTAACGAGTTTTTATAACAATTTGCCAACAGTTGTGAGCATTTTTCCTGATCATTATTCCAAATAGGACCGACTGTGTGAATGATATATTTTGCAGGAAGATTTCCGGCTGTTGTTACCACGGCTTCTCCGGTCTTACATTTTCCTTGTCTATTTCTGATTGTCATACATTCTTCCAAAATTCTTGGACCTCCTGCGCGATGAATCGCTCCATCAACTCCACCGCCGCCCAATAAAGATGAATTGGCTGCGTTGACGATGATGTCTGATTTTATTTTGGTGATATCGCCTTTTATTAATTCAATTATTGGTTTCATTAAGTCTTAATTTTTATTTAAAATTTCATCATTAAATAAATATTCCCCATTATTCTATGTGTTTGTAAAGTGTTGTGGTTTTCATCTTTTTCTAATTTATCACCAAAACCGCTTCCTCATCAGAAAGCTTGATTTCCGCTGTTGCTCCACTGTTGAACTGCAAAAAATCCTGCTCAATTCCGTCACTAAATATAAAACCATTATTTGGCATTAATGATTCTATC
Source organism: Chryseobacterium soldanellicola (assembly GCF_900100115.1). GTDB lineage: Bacteria > Bacteroidota > Bacteroidia > Flavobacteriales > Weeksellaceae > Chryseobacterium > Chryseobacterium soldanellicola. The sequence goes on along the minus strand of NZ_FNKL01000002.1, from coordinate 658,167 downwards.
ACAAGCTTATTTCCTCTTTTTATGGCTCCGCAGTTGATCCCCGTTTGGGTTTTTATGCTTTTAAAAGGTTCTCTTACTGCAAAATACAAATCATCTTCATTTAACTTTGGATATTGTAGTTCTGTTGAACCTAAAATTCCGTAAGCCATGTTGAAAATAGAACTCAGCCAACCCGTACTTCCTGTTTTTGTGGAAACGATAATTCCGCTGGATGAATGAGTTTCTTCTTTTCCGTTCAGCATAATTTTATATCTTGCCGAGCTGTGAGAAGAAATTCCGATGAATAAATCATTGACTGCCAGTAATTTTTGTCCGTCATTCAAAACCGCTTCTGCCAATCTCATTTTCCTTAAACTAAAACTTTCGTTGAGAATTGCGTTCACACCATTTAAAAAATTTTTAGCATTGAAAGGAAGCAATACACCATCATATCTCTCTTCATCAGGATTGATCGCTACAATCGGAATATTTTTAGAATATTTTGCGACGTTGGCTACCAATCCGTCCTGTCCGATCACAATAATCAAATTCTTTTCAGAAAAAATATAGGACGGAACAAATTCTCTTTCTACTACTTTATTTTTAATGATTTTTGAGAGTTTGGTCTGCACTTCAAGAAATGACTGATAGAATTTTTCATGTTCATCCACATATTCCTGAAAATTTCCTCCCGAACTTTCAATATAAAACTGAGCCTGAGCTTTTGTATTGAATCTCTCGATCAAAGACTCAAGCCTCGTTTTATTTTTGATGATGATGGCATATTCGACCTTCATTTTTTTAATTTTTTAACCATTAAAATTAATTAAGAACTTAAATTCCTTAATGTTTCAAAATACTTTCCAATAAATCCGGACTGATATTTAGGTTTCCGATTTTGCCTGCATTTTCAGCCAATTCTCTGAAAGCCAAAGCGATATTTGATTTTGGATCCTGATTTCCGTTTAAGGCTGTTAAAACTCTCCAATCCATTTCTTTATATGGTTTTAAAGAAGTTTCCAAAACATACCCTTGCGTTTCTGCTTCTTTTCTGTCGTTTTCGGTTTTTTGTTCGATCAATTGTTTTCTCTGATTTTCAACGGAAATATCGGCAGCAATCTTCATTTCTCTCAAAACTCTGTTGTTTTCTTCCTGCTGAACTTCGGTTTCCATTCTTTTTTCTTCGATTTGCTTTTGTTTTTCCTCAACTGCAATTTCTGTATTTAATTCAGATTCTTTGATCTTTCTTTCCTGTTCAACTGCAAAATTTCTTCTTTCATAAATCGCTTCATCTGCCTGCTGCTGAAGTTTTTCTCTCGTTTCTGTTTCCAAAGCTCTTGCCATTTCGGGAGTGGTCTGAACTGCCAGAATATTCGCTCCTAAAATCTCAATTCCCATCGTTTGAATACTTTCTGAGGACTTTAATCCTTCCAGAATATTTCCTTCAATTTTTTTTGCTGAGCGGATGGCATCTTTTAAACTTAATTCATGAATAAATGTTGAAATAGAAGTCTGCGCAAGATTGATAATTCGTTGATTAAGCTTTTCAATATCGTTTTTCTTATAAACTCCCGCTTCGTTTACGGTGAAATCCAATGTGTTAGAAAGTGCTTTCGGATCAGTGATCTTATAACTAATCTGCCCCTGAATTTTCACCGTCTGATAATCAAAAGTATTTTCGTTAAAAATAAACGGCAGATCATTACTTCCCATCGGAATTGCAGCGATAGAACTGTTTGGAGCGAAATAAAAGAATGATAAACCTCTTCCCTCTCTTACGATTTCCCCATTTTTGAAATGAAGAACGTAAGTCATTGAATCAAATTTGATGTGTCTGAAACCAAACATAGCTTTACGTTTTAAATTAATATTTTGTGTTATCTTTACGCTAATTGAAAATTGCATAGTTTTGCAATACCCTTTTACAAATTCCTATTCTTCATGATTGCGTTATTCTTACACAAATATAAGAAAGCTTAATTTTATCACCCAAATTTATTTGCGTTTATTTTACACTAATTATTTTAATTAGTTGATTTTCAGCCATAAAATTTATTTAGTAAAATACGAATCACACAAATTTTTCCATGAAAGGCGAAATTAATTTAGTGATTATTTAAGTTTTGGCTAAAGCCAATAGATTGTTTGTCCATTAAAAACGGGCTAAAGCCCGTTCCTATTGATGTAAAAGTTCTGATTTTTTTTATATTGTCCTTTGCGTTATTTATGTAAAATATTTGTGTAATTCGTATTTAAAAATCATTTAATTTCGAAATAAAACCCTTGCTCTTCAAGCTCTTTATACTTCTCCTGATTGAAAGTAAACAATTTTCCGGGTCTGCCGCTGCCTTCTTTTTTAACGTTATTGGTTTCGTTTAAAAGTCCGTAGCTCATAATTTTTTTACGGAAATTCCGGCGGTCGATTTCTTGTCCGATAATGGTTTTATAAAGATTTTCAAGGTCTGAAAAAGGGAATTCTTCATTCAAAAGGTTGAAGCCGATCGGCTGATACTGAATTTTAGTACGAAGTCTTTTTAAGGCAATATCTATAATTTTATCATGATCAAAAGCAAGCTTGGGAAGCTTATTAACACTGAACCATTGTGCATCTTCTGCATCCGAGTCAGCAAATAATTCATGATAAGAAGGGTTTACAAGCCCTAAATAAGCGATAGAAACCACTCTGTTTCTGGGATCACGCCCCACATTACCAAAAGTATAAAGTTGCTCCAGAAAATCGGGTTGTATGCCTGCTTCTTCATGCAATTCTCTTTTTACGGCATCATCAAGATTTTCATCATCCAAAACAAGTCCGCCAGGAAGTGCCCAACCTCCTTTGAAAGGGTCAATATTTCTTTTTATTAAAAGAATCTGAAGGTCTTTTTTGTCGAAATATCCGAAAATAACGGCATCAACGGCAACTTTTATATCCTGTAGCTTTTTTGAAGATTCCATAAATTAATTTGCGTTACGAATACACAAAGCTACAATTTTGAAGTGTTAAAATCAACAATAAAATAATACTTCCCTGCACTAAAATTTTTATTAAATTTATAAACAACTTAAAATTAAACAATTATGAAAAATTTATTATTATTCACAGTTTGCGCAGCTTTTCTATTTACAGCCTGTGACAAAGTAAAAGTAGGCGTAAAAGATTCTGACAAAACTGATTCTATAGCAAAAGAAGAATGGAAACCGGTAGATTCTGCAACAGCAAATAAAGCGTGGATGGAATATGCAACTCCCGGTGATATGCACAAAATGCTGGCAAAATCCGACGGAAAATGGTCCGGTGAAAATACAATGTGGATGGAAAATGGAGGAAAACCGATGAAAAGCATGTCTGAAACAATCAACAAAATGATTTTTGACGGACGGTATCAGGTAAGCGAACACAAAGGAAACTTCATGGGAATGCCTTTCGAAGGGATGAGCATTACAGGATACGACAATGCCAAAAAGAAATTTGTAAGCACATGGATAGACAATATGGGAACCGGAATTATGAATATGGAAGGCGATTGGAATGCTTCCAAAAAAGCAATAGAATTTAAGGGTAAAATGACCGATCCTACAAGACCCGGAAAAGACTGTGAAGTAAGAGAAGTTTATACTTTTGTTGATGATACGCACCAAACACTGGAAATGTACGGCCCTGATGCCAAAACCGGAAAAGAATTTAAAACAATGGAAATAAAATACGTGAAAAAGTAATAAAAAATAGTAAAATCACTGTAACAAAATAGTGATTTTACTTATTGATATCCTGATAGTTAAGCTCAAATTTGGTATAAACAAAAGGTAAAAGCCGAAAACCTAAAAAGTAGGCACAAAACTAATTTATACCATCATGAAAACATTATTAAAAGCCATTATAGTAATCATCATTATTATTGGCGGAGTTTTGATCATTGTTGTAGGGAAAAAACCTTTTCCAGAACCGGAATGTATCGTTTGTGGGCCTAATCTAGTAAGAATTCTAGGAATTGCTGAAATTATCCTCGGACTCGGCGCATTAGTCATCCAGGGAAATCTGATTGAGAAGCAAAGAAATCTTTGAAAATTGTTGGAAAACGCAAAGACTCAATTTTCTTTCCTTCCGAAACTTTGTTAAGACGCAAGGATTTTATCTACGATAAAATTTGCAATAAATATTTTGCTGAAAATCTTTGATTTTCTTGCGCCTTAAAACATAGATTAAATTAAAAACTTTGCATCTTTCCGATTACCAACCACAAAAAATAAAAGACCAATAAAAATTTTATCGGTCTTTTTTGTATTAATCGTTTAGTTTCAAAACTGCCATGAATGCTGACTGCGGTACTTCTACTCTACCAATCTGCTTCATTTTCTTTTTACCTTCTTTCTGTTTCTCAAGAAGTTTTCTCTTTCTGGAAATATCTCCTCCGTAACATTTTGCGGTAACGTCTTTTCTCAATGCTTTAATGGTTTCTCTTGCAATAACCTTCGCTCCCAATGCTGCCTGAACCGCAATATCAAACTGCTGTCTAGGAATCAGCTCGCGAAGTTTTTCACACATTTTCTTCCCAATATAATAAGCATTAGAATCGTGAATCAGTGAGGATAAAGCATCTACCATATCTCCGTTGATCAGGATATCCATTTTTACCAATTTAGAAGAACGCATTCCGATGGGTGAATAATCGAAAGATGCATATCCTTTAGAAATAGATTTCAAACGGTCATAAAAGTCGAAAACAACTTCTGCCAAAGGCATATTGAATGTTAATTCAACTCGGTCTGCCGTTAAATAGCTTTGGTTTACTATTTCCCCTCTTTTTTCGATACAAAGTGTCATTACGGCCCCTACAAAATCAGATTTAGTAATAATAGAAGCTTTTATATAAGGCTCTTCCACTCTGTCTAAAAGATTGGGATCAATCATTTCAGATGGGTTGTTGATTAAAATTGCGGTTTCTGGATCTTTTTTAGAATATCCGTGGTATGAAACGTTGGGAACCGTGGTAATAACGTTCATATCAAATTCTCTTTCAAGACGTTCCTGAACGATTTCCATGTGAAGCATTCCTAAAAATCCGCAACGGAAACCAAAACCAAGTGCTGCAGAACTTTCAGGTTCGAAAACCAGAGAAGCATCATTCAGTCTCAATTTTTCTAATGAAAATCTTAATTCCTCAAAATCCTCAGATTCAATTGGATAGATACCCGCGAAAACCATCGGTTTTACTTCTTCAAACCCATCAATTGCAGCTGCAGCAGGATTCACAAAAGAGGTAATGGTATCACCCACTTTTACTTCTCTTGCATCTTTAATCCCCGAAATAATATAACCTACATCGCCACATTCGATTGTTTTCTTTGGAACCTGCTTTAGTTTTAAAGTTCCCACCTCATCAGCACCATATTCTTTTCCTGTAGCGAAAAATTTGATCTTTTCGTTTTTAGAAATGCTTCCGTTTACCACTTTGAAATAAGCCTCAATCCCTCGGAAAGGATTATATACAGAATCAAAAATCAATGCCTGAAGAGGAGCTTTCGGATCTCCTACCGGAGGCGGAATTCTATTGACAATCTGCTCCAGCAAATCGTGAACACCTTCTCCTGTTTTCCCTGAAACTCTCAAAACATCTTCGTATTTACATCCTAAAAGACCCATAATCTCATCGGTAACTTCTTCAGGGTTTGCTGATGGAAGATCTATTTTATTAAGAATCGGAATGATCTCAAGATCATTTTCCAATGCTAAATACAGATTGCTAATTGTTTGCGCCTGAATACTTTGTGCAGCATCTACAATAAGAAGCGCACCCTCACAGGCTGCAATAGAACGGGAAACTTCGTAAGAAAAATCTACGTGTCCCGGTGTATCAATCAGATTTAAAATATATTTTTCTCCTTTATATTCATAATCCATCTGGATCGCGTGAGACTTGATCGTAATCCCGCGTTCTTTCTCCAAATCCATATCATCCAGCGTCTGAGACTGTAATTCTCTTTGGGTTACCGTATTGGTATATTCCAATAGTCGATCCGCCAAAGTACTTTTACCGTGGTCGATATGAGCGATTATGCAAAAATTTCGTATGTTTTTCATTTAAGAACCTTGTAATTTGCAAAGATAAAAAAAAGGAAGACAATTCCTCATTCTTATTTTAGGGTGTGAAATTAATTTAAAATCTGATTAAAATAATTTAGTTTTTCAGGAGCTTATTCCCGCTCTCCGCACTCGCTATTTTTTTGGTTTCGGCGGCGGCAAAGCCGCCGCCGAAACCAAAAAAATGAGCTCAAACAAATGCTGCGATCTGGGCTAGGATTGCAGTCATTTCTTTCAATTCTTGTCATTGCGAACAGACTGAAGGTCTGCGAACGTAGTTCAGAAGTGACGAAGCAATCTCAATTAACAAAGTAAAATAGTCACAAAGATTGTCATTTTAACGAAAGAAAAAATCTCAACTTTCTTTTTTTAGAGATTCTTCTCTCCACTCATTATTAAGAACGACAAAGTATTCTTAACTACAAAAATCAAAAAACTTACTCCTATTCCTCATAAAATTTTTAACTTTTCACATTAAACTCTTCACAGAAAACTCAACCATATTTTAACTCATGAAAAAAGTTCTTCTACTTCTTTTAATTATTCCTTTCTCTCATTTACAATCACAATGGATTGAAAATGCGCCAGAAAATCCTGAAGAATTTGTCAATCCGCTAATCGGAACACTTTCAAAGCCTTCTTTATCAAACGGAAACACATATCCCGCCGTCGCAGTTCCCCACGGAATGAATCTCTGGACGCCACAAACCGGGAAAAACGGAAACGGATGGCAATACACTTACGATGCCGATAAAATCCGTGGAATTAAACAAACGCATCAACCTTCTCCCTGGATGAATGATTACGGAATGTTTTCCATCATGCCTGTGACGGGGAAAATGCGTTTTAATGAAGAAGAAAGAGCGAGTTGGTTTTCCCATAAATCAGAGGTTTCAAAACCCTATTATTACAGCGTTTATTTAGCCGACCATAATGTCACAGCAGAAATTACGCCTACAGAAAGAGCTGCCCAATTACGATTAACGTATCCAGATTCCGAAAACTCATGGTTTGTGGTCGATGCTTTTGATAAAGGTTCGAGCATTACAATTATTCCTTCTCAAAATAAAATTACAGGATATTCAACAAAATATTCTCGTGGAAAATTGGTTGGTTTTAAAAATTATTTTGTGATTTATGCAGATAAACCATTCACGAAATATTCAACCTGGAAGGATAAAGATTTTGTAAAAGATGCACTGGAAATTACGGGAGATCATTGCGGCGCAGTCGTTGGTTTCGCGACCAAAAAAGGTGAAAAAGTGAATTTGAGAATTGCTTCATCATTCATCAGTTTGGAACAGGCAGAATTAAATTTACAAAAAGAATTAAATAAAGATTCATTTGACGATACTTTCAAAAAAGCAAAATCAGCCTGGAATGAAAAATTAAAACGAGTTGAAGTGGCAGGCGGAACAATCGACCAAATGCGAACTTTCTATTCTTCATTATACCGAATGCTTTGTTTTCCACATAAAATGTATGAGGTTAATAAAAACGGAGAAATCGTACATTACAGTCCATATTCAGGGAAAACAGAAGCTGGTTATCGTTTTGCAGGAACTGGTTTCTGGGATACATTCAGAGCGCTCTATCCTTTTTTAAATTTAGTGTATCCAAGCATCAATGTTGAAATGCAGAAAGGATTAATCAGTGATTACAAAGAAGGCGGCTGGTTACCAGAATGGTCGAGCCCCTCGTATTCTGACATTATGATTGGAAATAATTCGGCTTCTGTAGTTGCGGATGCTTATCTAAAAGGTTTGCGAGGTTATGATATTGAAACATTATATCAGGCTTTGCTTCACGGCGCGAATAATGAAGGTCCGCAAGCAACCGGAAGATTAGGAATTGAATATTATAAAAAATTAGGCTACGTTCCTTATGATGTAAAAATAAATGAAAACGCGGCAAGAACTTTGGAATATGCTTACGACGATTTTGCGATTGCTCAATTAGGAAAAGCTTTGGGAAAACCGGAATCTGAATGGGGCGAATATTACAGACGTTCACAAAATTTTCAAAAAGTGATTGATCCGGAAACAAAATTAGCTCGCGGAAGAAATCAGGACGGAAGTTTTCAGACACCTTTTAATCCTTTCAAATGGGGTGATGCTTTTACAGAAGGTAATTCATGGCATTATACATGGTCTGTTTTTCAGGATATTGACGGACTGGCAAAATTGATGGGCGGAAGAAAAGAGTTTTCGAAAAAATTAGATCAGGTTTTTGAATTACCTTCTGTTTTTGATGATTCTTATTATGGTTCAACGATTCATGAAATTCAGGAAATGGTGAATGCAAATATGGGACAGTATGCTCATGGAAATCAGCCTGCACAACATATTATTTATTTATATAATTATTCCGGAGAGCCCTGGAAAACGCAATATTGGGTTCGTGAAACAATGAATCGCCTGTATCAGCCAACTCCGGACGGATATTGCGGTGACGAAGATAACGGACAAACTTCTGCCTGGTATATTTTCTCGGCATTGGGTTTTTATCCTGTCACTCCGGCGACGGATCAATATGTTTTAGGAGCTCCATTGTTTAAAAAAGCCATTATTCATTTAGAAAATGGAAAAAATCTCGAGATTAAGGCAGATAATAACAGTGATGAAAACCGCTACGTCAATTCATTAAAATTCAATGGAAAAAAATATTCTAAAAACTGGCTCAGTCATAAAGAATTAATGCAAGGTGCAACCTTAAAATTTGATATGATTTCCCGACCCAATAAAAGCCGCGGAACAAATGAAAAAGATTTTCCTTATTCTTATTCTACGGATAAAAAATAAAATAAAAGAGAGACAAAATGTCTCTCTTTTATTTGTCTTATTTAGATTTACCGAAATTTTCGGGTAAAATATATTCCCCTGTAAGCTTATCAATTCCTACTCTATAATACAGAGCATTCTGTCTTCTGATTTTTGTGGCTGCAACATTTATTACACCTACTACCAGACCTCCAATAGCACCTGCAGCACCTGCTCCCACAATAATCGGTGTACTGTTATATTCCGGAAAAATTTCTTCCTGAGCTGCCATTATGAAAATTCCGTCATTATCTTTTTCAATTTCAATAATACTTACGGGTGTTTTCTTATAGGCAATTCCGTTGTCAATAATTGCATAAACATCTTTACCAAGATTATCGTAACCATCAACTCTTTTCACTCCTCTAATTATACCTTCTTTATTCTTCTTTACTGTAAAATCTTTATCTGGTGTTTGTTCGGCAAATGATTTATAATCTTTATAAACACCGTCCGTAAAAGTTTCAGAATTATAAACTGGTAACTTTTCTGGTATTATTTTTTCATAATTTCCAAGATCGGTTTCAGAAACAGGAATATTGAGCCCGGTTTCAGTGTATGAATCTTTAATGATGTTCGCTAATTCTAATGATATTTTAGCCGCTATAGCTCTTGTAATATACGCATGATCTTTTTGCGGATAATCTTTTGAAACTGTCCGTTTTTTCAAAAAATAATATTGATTATTTCTTTTTAAAAAGGTAGAAATTTTCATTTCCAAATGTCCCGTGACCGATCTTTCAGTCGGTATATCATTAACCTTTAAATTTTCCAGCACAAGAAAATATTGAATATTACCCTGTACCTTATTATTTTCTAAAAACCAGTCAGAAAATAATTTTTCCAGATCATCTTTTTCAAATTTTACCTCAAAAGGATCTTTTCTGTGAGAAACTATTCCTATGTTTTTATCTTCTCTTTTGTCCAGCAAAGTAAGAGATTTGGCATAATGATTTTTATCTTTTATATTATTTCTGAGCTCTATAAATTGATCTTTTTGAGCAAAAACAAAACTGGAAAATAATAGAAATAATAATTTTTTTTTCATTTGTTTTTTTTAAAATTAGTCTGTAAAAATATGAATTCGTTTAAATTAAACAACGCACAAAAAAGTATCCGCGATTATCTTATTCCTCTGAGAAATCATATTCTCCTGTCTGTGGATCGATATAAATTGCAAACGTATCACTTCTTCTTGCCTTATTTTGTCTGAAACCCCGCTCAAGAATCCCAACAAGACCAACAGCAATACCGCCGTACATTCCTCCTTGTCCTGCACCAACACTCAAAAAAACAGCAGAATTTTGAACCGGAAGAATATACCCTCTGTTGCTTATCAGATAAAATCCTCTGTCATTTTTATTAAGCTCTAAAAATCCCGAAAATGTTTTTTTATACGCCTTTCCGTTTTCTACATAAATGAACATTTCATTGGCAGAGATTTTATCTTTCTTCCCGTTTTCTTCTTTTATCGCCTTTAAAACTGCTCCTTTTTCATTTTTTTCAAGAACATAATTTCCAGGTTCTGGAGTCTGGTTCATAAATGAAGTATGATTTAAGTAAATTCCATCTTTCAGCTTTTCATTTCTATACGCTTCGGAATTGGCTTTCACATAAGATTCATAATCTGTAAGAGCATCAATGGCTACCGGGTTTTCTTTGGGCTTCAGGGTATACGTTTTCTTCAAAAACATCGCAAAAACCACCGGGATATTTTTCATCATTACATCAGAAATATTTTTACTTCTGAAACTGTAAACCGTATCTTTTTTATATAAAAATTTATAAGTATCACCTTCTTTCAGGAAAGTCTGCGCAGAAAATTCTATATCTCCTTCTGTCTCCTTTCCTTCCGTTTCTCCCAGATAAGCCTTAAGCTTTTTAAGGACTAAAACCATTTCATGTTTCCCGCCTTTATGGTTACTGTCTGTGTACCATTGACTTAAGAAAGTATTTATTGAAGTGGGAAAAACAATTTCTTTCATTTCTTTGTTGTCCCCGAAAGGCATCTCGCCTATTTTTTGCTCTTCTCTCTGATCAATTACTTCAAGGGATTTATAAATATTCCCTTTCGGATTTGAAAGATTTCCTCTTTCTTTAATGATCTCCTGAGCTTGTGCAAACGAAATTATTGAAACAAAAATTAAAGTGATCTGTAGTATTTTTTTCATTTAATAAAAAGATTTCATTCAAAAATATGAATTTGCTTTAAAAATTAAACGACTCCCACAAAAAATTTGTAAGAGTCGTCCAACATTAAAAAAATAAACTATTATGGGTTTTGTTTGGGCCTTGCCCCATTATTGTTGTTTCCGTGAGGTTTTCTTTCATTCATTTTATCTCTCATCATGCCCTCAGACTGAAACAATTTTAATACTTTCTGGCAAGGAATCACCTGCTGCATCTTATCAGCGTATTTTTTTCTGTTATCCAGTAATTTTTGGCCTACTTCAAAGCTCTGCTGTAATTTGGCCTTAGCTTCATCATCAGAGAGAGTTTCCGGATTAAAATTAGAATTAAACTGGCTTTTGATCTGCTTCTGACTATCCAGATATTCGTTGTAGATCTCCGTAAATTCTGTTTTATCACTAGGATCGATGTCCAGATTATCCATCACCATATTGTTCCTGAACTTTGCAAGAAGCGCTTTTCTTTCTTCCGGAGAAAGACTGTTTATTACCTCTTTTCTTTGTTTAGGGTCCATTTTTTTCCAGTCATAATCTGTTCTTTGAGCATTTAAGCCAAAACCGTAAATAATAAAAAGTGTAAATAATATCTTTTTCATCTTTCTTAATTATATAAATCCAAATAAACGTCCTGTGTTGAATTGCTTGCCAGCTCTGATATTTCAGAATTGGAAAAAGAATCCAAATATTCATTCATCTGAGTTTCAACTTTCTTAGCTGCAGGCTTTACCGTCTGCTTTTTTTCTGCCTTATTATCAGTCACCTGAGTGTAAGTATTGTTTTTACTTTCTTGATTTACAACTGTTTGATTATTATTTTCAACAGAAGTTAAATCAGATTTCAATGTTTCATACGCCAACTCGCTTTCGGTTTTCGATTGCTGACCGTTTACGGCATACGTTGGCTGAGAACCTTCTTTATCCTTTGTTCTATCAATTGAATTGAAAACAAAAGTCGCTCCAAAAATCAACGCCAATGATGCTGCCGCAGCGTAAGCCCAATTTAATTTAAAAATAGGTGCTTTTTTATTCGCTTTTACATCATTCATTACTTTTTCCTGAATATTTTCAAACAAATTATCAGGAACTCGGTAAATGTTTTTGCGTTCTAGTTTTTCTATATCGAAGTCTTTCATCTCTTTTCTCTCAAAAATTATCTTTCGTAATTTTCTTTAATATATTCTTCTATTTTTTGCTTGGCATAATGATAATTCGTTTTTAATGTGCCTACCGACATATCTACAATTTTTGATATCTCTTCGTAAGGCAAATCATCATAATACCGCATCATAAATACCAGTTTCTGCTTTTCGGGCAGACTTTGTATCGCGTTCTGGAGTAAAAGCTGTATTTCTTCAGCATCCCCTTCTGTATTATCGGCGACAAGATTTTGCATATAATATTCCGGATCTTCATCGGTCTTCTGCATTTTCTTCAATTTATTTACCTGCTGTAATGCTTCATTGGTAGCGATTCTGTACAGCCAGGTGTACAACTGGCTATCATTTTTGAACTGATGAAAATTCTGATATGCTTTTATAAATGTTTCCTGCAGCGTGTCCTGTGCAAGATCTCCGTCCACAATAATTCTTCTTATGTGCCAATACAATCTACTTTGATAAGCATCCATCAGGGCGCGAACTCCTTTTTCCTGAGTTCGTGGATTTTGCATCAACGAAATAATTTCCGCGTCCTTAATCTTCATAAGATGCTTTCACTGTTTTGGATTACAAAAATAGTTGAAAGTTAAATTACTTATCCAATTTTTAGTCCAAAAAATAAAATATTGTAAGATAGTTATGCAATAAGCCTCAGACAATAAGCAATAAGCGGTGTAAAATTTCCAACTTCCCACATTTTAACATCCTTTCCACAACTCACTGCAAAATCCTATCTTTGTTATATGCAAATTGTAATTATCGGTTCCGGAAACGTCGCCTATCATCTGGCAAAAGCTTTTGTTCTGAATAACATTCCTTTAGCCCAAATTTTTGGAAGGAATGAGAAAGAACTGCAAAAAATTTCTGATGAATTAAAAATTCCTTATTCAACGGAAAAACTGGAAGATGCAGATCTGTATATTATTTGTGTAAGTGACAATTCTGTAGAAAATGTTTCTAAAATCATTACTAAAAAAGATTGTCTGGTTGCTCATACTTCTGGCTCGCTTTCCAAAGAAGTTTTAGTAGGAGAGTACAGAAAATCAAGCTTTTATCCTTTACAGACTTTTTCAAGATCTAAAGAACTGGATTATTCCAACATTCCGTTTTTTATAGAAACTGAAAATCAGGAGGATCAAAATTTACTTTTTGAAATTGCTTCTAAAATTTCAAAAAATGTAATGAAAAGTACTCATGAAAAAAGAAAATATATTCATTTAACGGCCGTTTTTGCCTGTAATTTTGTAAATCATCTTTTTTCAAGAGCGAAAGAAATTTCGGATTCACAGGAAATTCCGTTTGATTATTTTTTACCGTTAATTGATGAAACGGTTCAAAAAATTCATGAAATTGAACCAAAATCAGCACAAACCGGTCCAGCCGTAAGAAATGATATAAGAGTTCTGGAATTACATGAGCAGTTATTAAAAGACGAAAGTCTTGAGATTTATAAAACAATGAATCACTCAATTCAAAAAATGTATGAGTTATAAAGAGAAATTAAAAGATATAAAAGCATTTGTATTCGATGTAGACGGAGTTTTCACAGACGGAAGCGTTTATCTGATGCCGGGAGGAAATATGTCGAGGGTAATGAATGTTCTAGACGGATACGCTGTTGTTAAAGCCTTAAAAAACAATTACTTAATAGGAGTAATTACAGGAGGAAACGATGAAATGGTAAAACACAGGATCAATTATCTCGGAATACAGGATTATTATCCGAAATCTCATAATAAAATGGCTGATTTTGAAGATTTTAAAGCAAAATATAATCTTAAAAATGAAGACATTTTAACAATGGGAGATGATTTACCCGACATTCATATTATGGAAAATTCTGCCATTGCGGCTTGTCCTGAAAATGCCGTACCTGAAGTAAAAGGGATTGCCAGTTATATTTCACCAATAAAAGGGGGAAGTGGTGCCGTACGCGATGTAATCGAGCAGGTAATGAAAATTCAGGGTAATTGGCATGATGATAACACACAATCTATTTAATTAATTGATAATGAATATATTATTAGCCTCACAATCACCCAGAAGAAAAGAACTTTTATCAAGTTTAGGCTTTGATTTTGAAGTCGTGAAAATAGATTGTGAAGAAATTCTTCCAAAACATATTGAAATAGGAGAGGCGGCAGCATATTTATCTGAATTAAAAGCAGAAGCTTTCAGAAAGCTGGAAAATGATGAAGTTCTGATAACTGCCGATACCATTGTAGCTATTGATAATCAAATCCTTGGAAAGCCGAAAGATGCAGACGATGCAAAAAATATGCTGCAGAAGCTTTCAGGGAAAACACATCAGGTTTATACAGGAATTACGATTAAAACTTCAAATCAAACTTTTACAGAAACTGATGTCGCAAATGTAGAGTTTGACGAAATTTCAGATGAAGAAATTGACTATTACGTTCAAAAATACAGACCTTTCGACAAAGCAGGAAGCTATGGCATCCAGGAATGGCTCGGAATGGCAAAAATCAGAAAAATGGAAGGCAGCTTTTATACGATTATGGGGCTTCCTACTCATTTGGTTTACAAAATTTTGAATAAAATATAAATTTTTTCAATATAAAATTTATTATTTTTACAAAATCATCAAACTTTTGATAATAAAAAGTAGATTAGCCAGTTATATTGAATAATGAAAAAGAATATTTTATTCCTTTTGACAGCATGTATCGTTCTCTCTTGTGGCACAAAAACCAAGAGACCGGAGCAGCGATCCAAGTTCATGAAAGGATTTTCCACATATTACAACACTTTGTTTAATGCAAAAGATGCGTTAAACACAGAGTTTGAGACGAGAGACAAAGCGCATAAAGATAATTTTTATGCTCCGTATATTCCCATTCTGACCTATGAAGATCAGCCTTTGGGAAGCGATCTTGGCCAATCTGAAGCTTTCGCCGAAAACTCCAGAAAGATGGCAGAAGTGAATCAGCCTGCCAAAAATAATAGCGGCAGAAGCGCTCAGAACGGGCCTCCGGGAATGCCACCCGGGATGCAGGGAAATGTGACGCCAAATGGGAATAATCCCGACGATCAAAACCAAACAGGAAATAAAGGCGCTACAGCACTGGAAATTTCAGAAGCAAAAGCTTTAAAAGCGATTAATAAATATTCAGTCATTAAAAACGGAGAGGAAAAAAACAAAAAAATCTTCGATGCTTACATGATTCTTGCGCAATCGAGAATTTACCAGAATAAATCAGCTGAAGCTTTGGACGCCCTGAACTATGTTTTCACGCATATGAAGGATGATAAAAGAGTTCCTTTGGCTAGAATTTACGAAGGCCTCGCGTATTCTCAGCTTAAAAGTTACCACAAAGCCCAGGATGTTTTTGCAAAATTAAAAGGAGAGGATATCAGTAAAACGTATGAAAAGCTTTTAAGCATCTATTATTCTGAATCTCTATTGGATGCAGGTAAAAAAGAAGAAGCTGTAAAAGAATTGGACCACGCTTTTGAAGTTAATACCAACAGAAAATTAAAGAGCAGAATTGCTTATCTGAAAGGCCAGGTTTATGAAAATTTAGGACAGAACGATCAGGCCAGAGAAAGTTTTATGGCTGCTTATAAATATGCCAATGATTTCGAGTTTGAGGTAAAATCCCAAATTGCCGTTGCCAAAACATTCAACGGAAAAGGCGATTATACCGGTGCTAAAAAATATTTGGAAGATATCAGTAAAAAAGGAACTTACGGTTCCAGAAAGAACGAATTTTACTATGCTTTAGGGTTAATGGCCAATAAAGCCGGCAAAAGAGATGAAGCTCAGGACTTCTTTAAAAAATCCCTGAAAGAAAAAGTTTCCGATCCGCAAATCCGCGGTTTAGATTATTATGAAATAGGAAAAGATTATCTTGATAAAAACGACTATATCGCAGCCGGAACATATTATGATTCTGCGCTTGCCGCAATGACCTATGAGCCCTCTAAGGTGCTTTTACAGGATCAGTCCGTTTATATTAAAAAGATCTCAAAAAACTATTATTTAATTAAGAAAAATGACAGCATTCTTTCTTTAGCGAAAATGAGTGAAGCCGAAAAAACAGATTTTTTCACAAAACATATTGCAAAATTAAAGGCTAAGGAAGAAAAAGAAGAGTTGGAAAGAAAACGAGCTGAAAGAGCAAAAGGTTTCGATACCGGTGATTACAGTGCCAACTCTATTTTTGCAAACAGCTCCAATTCTTTTGAGGATTTCGGAGTGGCAACAAAAGGTTTTTATTTCTCTAATACAGGTACCGTCAGCAAAGGTTCCTCTTCATTTAAGCAGGTGTGGGGCGACAGGGCTCTTGCCGATAACTGGCGTTATTCTAAAAAAATGACCTCTATTGAAGACATGAAAAATGAAGCGTTAGGAGTGACATCTGCGCCAAACCCAAGACGTTTCGAGCCTAAATATTATATCGAGCAAATTCCTACAGACGCCACAAAATTAGCCGAGCTGAAAAAAGACAGAGATACAGCTTCTTTGGGCCTTGGTGTAATGTATCAGAATTATTTTACCAATACACCTTTGGCGACAAAAACATTATACGATCTCGTAGATGTTAAACCTGAAGAAAAAGTGATGCTGCAGGCTTTGTATGAGATTTTTGCCATGAATTATCAGAAAAATCCACAGGCTGCAGAAAGAGCAAAACAAATCTTATTGACCGATTATCCATATTCATCTTATGCGGAATTCGCAAGAAATCCTAAAAGCAATACGTTTGTAAAATCTTCTGAAGATGTTGAAAATGAATACAAAAGAGCTTACGCTTTGTATGAAGGTGAAAAATTTGTGGAAAGTAAAGATATTATTGATCAGACCATTCAGAAATATCCAAAAGATGCTTTGATTCCTAAATTATATCTGTTAAATGCATTTAATTCAGGAAAATCGAGTGGGAAAGAGGTGATGATTCTTCAATTAGAACAAATTGCTTTAAATTATTCTAAAACCCCGGAAGGCGTAAAAGCCAAAGAAATGCTGAATTATCTGAAAAGCGATCTGGCATTCCAGGCTACGGATAATAAGGGAAATTCTCTTCCTCCACAACAGCCTAATACCCAAAACAACAATATAGGAATCCCCCCAAACCCAAGTGGAAATTTCAGCGGACAGCCTTCAACCAATATGAATAACCCCAATCAGCAAAATCAACAGCTGCCAAAAAAACAGCAGCCAACCACAATACAAGAAGTAAAAGGGCCGACGGCTCCTCCAAAAACCCAGTAAAATAAAAAAGCGAAGATAAATTTCTTCGCTTTTTTCTATAAAATCAATCTGATGAATTCTTTTTCTTTACTCCGTGAAAGTCTTTTAAATAAAACGGCTCAAAATACGCAATATCCTCAAACTCTTTTTTATCTATTTTCTCCAACGTTTTTTTAATTAAATATTGAGCAGAAGGGTAGATGCTGTCATTGAAAACAGCATTTGGAAGCTGCAAAATTTCCTGTGCTTTTTTTGCTCCGTCTCCCACAAATAGTATTTTTCTATCTTTAAACTCTTGAAAAGAGGTTTCATCTAAAATTTTAGCTTCCGTTTCAGAGATCATATTGCCGGTTTTACCGTCATAAACGGCCGTATAAACCTCCATTCTTCTTGCATCAATCAAAGGCACTATAAAATCATAGTTCTGATCTAAAAAAGGCTCTATCACCGTTTCAAGAGAATTTACAGCGATCAAAGGAACTTTTAATCCGTAGCAAAATCCTTTTGCAGAAGAAGCGCCAATTCTCAACCCGGTATAAGAACCCGGGCCTTTTCCTAAAGAAACGGCTTCAATCTCTTTCATTGAAATTCCTGCACCTTCCAAAGCCCATTCCACAAAAGTGTGCAGACTTTCGGACTGTTTATAGTTTTCTGAAACTTCTTCGCAAACACACAACAGCTTTTCGTTATCCGAAATAGCTACCGAGCAGTTTTTTGAAGAGGTTTCGATGTATAAAATTTTCATTTTTAATAAAATCTGTCATTAATCTGACATTTATAGATTAAATTTTAACCTGATAAATGAGCTGTAATCTTTTGCAAATTTAATCCTTTATGAAATTATTTCCTATAAATAGTTCTCGGTTCGCTTTGAGCACTCGGATAAATTGTCATATCAGAAACATTTACATGTTTTGGAGCATTTACACAATAGGCGATCGCATCAGCAATATCTTCTGCTTTTAAAGCCTCATATCCTGCATAAACGGTTGAAGCTCTTTCGCTGTCTCCTTTAAATCTAACTAAAGAAAAATCTGTTTCTACAGCGCCCGGCTGGATATTTGAAACCCTGATCCCAAATTCGGTTAATTCCAGCCTCATTCCTTCAGAAATAACATCGACTGCTTTTTTGGTGGCACAGTACACAACGCCATTTGCATAAGTTTGTCTCGCCGCAACCGAACTGATATTCACAATATGTCCTGAATTTAGTTCTTTCATCGAAGGAATAATCATTTTCGAAACATATAAAAGTCCTTTTACATTTCCGTCGATCATAGAATCCCAATCATCGGTTTTTCCGGCTGAAAGAGGATCCAAACCGTGTGCATTTCCTGCATTATTAACCAATACATCTATACTTTTCCATTCTTCCGGAAGAGAATTGATGGCATTTTCAACTTCTTCCAAATTCCTGACATCAAATTTTAAACTAAATATTTCGGTGAAGGAGGAAAGTTCAGTTTTTAATGATTCTAAAACCTCATTTCTTCTTCCGCAAATGATGATCCTGTTTCCTTGTCTGGCAAAAAGCTCTGCTGTAGATTTTCCTATTCCGGAAGTGGCTCCGGTGATTAATATTGTCTTCATAAAAAATTTTCAATTTTTTAAATGTATTAGTCTAAATTTATCAATGTAACAATGGTAAAGTGCTAGACTGATACATTGTTACATCATTAATTGGCGTCGAATGCTTCAAAAGCATCAACGATATGTTCAATAATTAGTTTTCCTTTTTCGTCGGGAAGCACGGAAATAATATCAAATCTGACTTCCTGGCTTTTATTAAATTCTTCCAGATAATTGTTGGCTGCAGAAACTATTAATTTGATTTTCTTTTTGTTAACCGCTTCCTGAGGCAGCATAAAAGCATCTGTAGAACGCGCTTTTACTTCTGTTATGATAATTAAATTATCTTTTTCGGCAATAATATCGATTTCCGCTTTTTGAAACCTAAAATTTCTTATAAGAATTTTATAGCCGTTTTTCTGTAGAAAACCTACTGCTAAGTCTTCAGCCTTTTTTCCGAAATCGTTGTGAGTTGCCATCGTCTAAGTTTGAGAGTAATAGGGTTTGAGGGTTTTAAGTCAGGGAATCTAAAACTCAACTTTTACCTTATCACCAATTTTCATTTTTACATTTCCTCCAATAATTAACGGTCGGTTATCTTTAATATGACCATTCGGGAAACCAAAAGCTACAGGAAATTTATATTTTAAAACTCTGTCTGAAATCAGCTGATAAGCAAACTCATCAAAGCTTTCTTCATAGCTTTTATTTTCTTTTTCATCACCCATATTGGTCATCCCACCGATTATTAAACCTGAGATTTTATTAAAAACTCCGGCTAATTCAAGACTCATGATCATTCGGTCCAGCGCATAAAAATTTTCACCGATATCTTCAATGAATAGAATTTTATCCTTGAAGTCAAAAGAATACTTTGTTCCCAGAAGCGCATAAATTAAGGCTAAATTCCCTCCGATCAATTCTCCTTCAATATTCCCTTTTTTATCAAATTGATGCGGTTTTAAGCTGTATTTTGGAGCTTTTCCTTTCAAAATATCAAAAGTCAGATTATAGCTTTCATCCGTAACGCCAAAACTTGATGTTTTAATGGTTTGTCCGTGAATTGAAGCAAAGCCTTTTTTCAGTAGATAACTTTGGATCACCGTATTATCAGAATATCCGATATACCATTTTGGATTTTTGGTGAAGTTTTTAAGATTCAAATGTTCAACCAGATGCTGACACCCATATCCACCTCTGGAAGCCCAGATTGCAGAGATTTGATTATCGTTTAAAGCCCAGTTGATGTCTTTAATTCTTTCCTGTTCGGTTCCTGCGTAATTGTAGCCGTTGGAGAATTTGCTGTAAAGGTGTTCACCCAAAACGGGTTCGAAACCTTTATTTTTAATCATTTCTAAACCTTTTTCCAGCTGAGAAGCTTCTACAGCTCCTGCAGGCGAAATTACAGCTATTTTGTCCCCTTTTTTAAGAGATTTCGGGAAGATAATTTTTTTCATTTGTTTTTTTGAAATTTTACTTCTTTCTTTTCTGCTTCTTCTAATTTTTTATCAAACTGATTAAATTTTTTAAAGCTTTGCAGGAAAATAAAGAAACTGAAAACTATAAGTATTCCGCCAACGATTCTTCTGATTTTGTTGGCTAATTTTTGTGTTAATTTATCGTGAAACTGTTTTGCCAAAAAGATTTTTGCAAGGTCTATACAAAGATAAGTGGCAATTACAATCCCTATGTATAAAATAAAATTGCCGGTATCCGGATATTGATTTCTTACGGAAATCACCGTTACCAGCCAAAAAAGGATAACCCCCACATTTAAAAGATTAAAAAAGAAACCATTAAAAAATGTTTTAAAATAATTCTGATTAATGATTTTTTCTTCGCCGGGCATGTGCATTTTGGTTTTCGTGACGAGCATGACAATTCCGTAAACGAAAATAAGGATGGAAGTTATTCTGTAAAAACCGGGATGCTTGTCTATCAAAGTTACTATATCTGCGCTCGCATAATAAGCTGCAACGATGCACAAAAGATCTGCACAGATAACACCTAAATCCAATGCCAACGCGTGTTTCGGACCTCTTGAAAAGCTGGTTTCTATTAATAAAAAAAAGATTGGCCCTATAAAAACCAAGCTTAACATAAAGCCTAAAACGATGGCAGAAAATATAAGTTCGAACATTTAATATCTGTTTCTATCCCAAATTTAAAAATTATATTTCTATTTGTCGCTAAAAACCGCTTCTTTTAGGTTTTTCAATTATAAATCAGAGTATTTTAAAACAAGAAAGACCGCAAAATTTGCAGTCTTTACTATTATTGTGATATTTATTATTAGCAGTCTTAAAATCCAGTTGCTTTAGTGTTGGTCAATCCTATTTATCTAAACAATTTTCATTATAAATAAATTGATAATCTTTTCTAATTTTTAATCCAAAAATTCCTCTTTCAAAAGTATAAATAATCTGATTTTTAAATAGCATTCTTTTATAATCAATAAAAAAACTTCTTGTCATATATGAATATTCATAAGCGTTTCCGCTTAAATATATATATGTAGTTTTTCCTTTTTGATGGCTATATTTTCCTCCAACTTCTGCAATCATATTTTTATAACAGTATGTTTCTTTGGTAGGATTCATTCCGGTTACATAATTTATAAGAAAAAATGCATTAATTATCATGGGAAAAGTAACTGCAAAAAAATATTTCTTTCCAAAATTTCCAATTTTAAGAATGTTTTTATTGATTAAAATATTACTTAATGCAATGATAATAAGCAAAATAAAAACAAATAAATAAAAATTGATAACAGTATTAAAAACTACTGTTACCAATAATATTACGTTTAAAATGCTAAAAACGATATATTTATCTATTTTAGTCATTATTTATTCAACAATCTTAAAATCCAGTTGTTTTTGAATCAGATTGGCTTTTACAACCTTTATTTTGACCTGATCTCCCAGCTGATACCTGTTTCCGGTTCTTGAGCCGTACACTGCGTGGGTAGATTTATCATACGAATAAGAATCATCCATCAGATCTCTTAATTTAATTAAACCTTCGGCGCCGTTTTCAGGGATTTCTACCCAGAAACCGAATTCTGCAACTCCTGAAATCACACCTACAAAGGTTTCCCCTAAGTGTTTTTCCATAAATTTAACCTGCATGAATTTAATAGAATCTCTTTCGGCATCGGCAGCCAGCCTTTCCATGGAGCTGCAATGTTTTGCTTTTTCTTCCAATTCGTCCTTGCTCGGAGATTTTCCTCCATCCAGATAATGCTGAAGCAAACGGTGGGCAAGCAAATCGGGATAACGGCGAATAGGAGAGGTAAAATGGCTATAGTAATCAAAACCAAGACCATAGTGACCGATCGGTTCTGTAGAATAAACCGCTTTGCTCATACTTCGCATCGCTAAAGTTTCAATCATATTTTCTTCGCCTTTCCCTTTTACATCGTGCAATAATCTGTTTAAAGATTCGGCAACTTTTTTGGTATTGGCAAGATCCATCTTATATCCGAAAGTGGAAACAAAATCTCTCAAAGCTTCTAATTTTGCAGGATCCGGATCGTCGTGAACCCTGTAAATAAAGGTATTTTGAGAAATATCTCCTCTTTTATTTAATGAAACAAATTCAGATACTTTTTTATTTGCCAGCAACATAAACTCTTCAATCAAATGATTAGAATCTTTGCTTATTTTGAAGTAAACTCCAACTGGTTCGTTGTTTTCATCTAAATTAAATCTTACTTCACTTCTGTCAAAAGTAATTGCTCCATCTTTAATTCTTTTCTGTCGCATAATTTTCGCCAGTTTATCTAAAACCAGGATTTCTTCCGCTAAATCTCCTTCTTTTGTTTCAATTCTTTCCTGAGCTTCTTCATACGTAAATCTTCTGTCAGAATGAATAACCGTTCTGCCAAACCATTGCTTTTGAATTTCAGCATTATCATTTAATTCAAAAACTGCTGAGAAGGTAAATTTATCTTCATTGGGGCGAAGCGAACAGACGTCATTACTCAAAACTTCCGGCAACATCGGTACAACGCGGTCTACCAGGTAAACGGAAGTCGCTCTCTGATAGGCTTCATCATCCAGAATAGTTCCCGGAACTACGTAATGAGAAACGTCTGCAATATGAACTCCAATTTCCCAGTTTCCGTTATCTAACTTTCTCATTGACAATGCATCATCAAAATCTTTTGCATCTTTCGGGTCAATTGTGAATGTCAGAACATTACGCATATCCCAACGTTTTGCCACTTCTTCAGCATTAATTGACCGATCGATCTTATCGGCTTCTCTTTCCACTTCTTCAGGGAAAGTGTACGGTAAGCCATATTCCGCAAGAATAGAGTGGATCTCTGTTTCATGTTCTCCCGGAGCACCTAAAACCTGGATAATTTCACCTTCCGGATTTTTATCTCCCGGTTTCCACTCCGTCATTTTTACTACGACTTTATTTCCGTCTTCAGCACCGCCGAATTTTCCTTTTGGAATAAAAATATCTGTATTGATTGATTTTTTATCACAAACAACAAAACCGAAATCTTTATGAGCAACCATTTGCAAAGTTCCTACAAACTCGGTTCTGGTTCTTTCTAAAACTTCCAAAACGGAGCCTTCCAGCTTTTTTCCTTTATAAGTATAGGTTACGATTAAAACTTTATCCCCCTGTAAAGCATCTTTCACATTTTTGGAATGAATGAAGATATCATCCTTCAAACCTTCTACTTTTACGTAGGCATTTCCGGATTGGTTAAAATCTATGACTCCGGTTAATGTTCCGGCGATTTTAAGATTTACGATATATTTTCCTTTTTCGGTTTCTTTGATTTTTTCAGAAGCCTGAAGTTTATGTAAAGCCTGAATTACAAGCTCTCTTTGTCTTGGGTTTTTATGGTCAATTCCGTCTGAAATCTGCTTATAATTATAAATTTTAGAAGCATTTTCATTCATAAAACGCAGGATCAATCTTCCGATTTCCATGAGTTTATGGTCATTTTTCTGACTTATATATTTTCTTTTTTTTGGCATATATTTTAATATTATTAATTCTTAGCTTTAATATTGAATTAAAACTATTTAATAATCTTTATAAATATAAAGATTATTACGATTCATTTAAACTTTACACTGCAATTCAACAACATCAATTATCTTTCCAAATATTTTACAGTTGAAGTGCTGTTTTGTATAAAATTACTACAAATATGGAGAAGAAGGGAGAAAAACCTTATATTAAACATCATTTAATATAATAAGTTTTAAGTAGAAATAATAGACTGGTAAATTCTATTGAACGTCACAAAGATACAAAATAAAAAATAAATAAGGCTTGTAATTTGATTTACAAGCCTTTATATGTTTAGCAGAACGCAATTTTATCAACTCTGTTCTGATGTCTTCCTCCTTCGAAATCTGTTGAAAGGAATTTATCTGCAATTTCGATCGCCAGTTCTTTAGATATGAATCTCGCAGGTATTGAGATCATATTGGCATCATTATGCTGTCTCGCCAGGCTTGCAATCTCGGGCATCCAGCAAAGAGCGCAACGGATTTTCTGATGTTTGTTTGCTGTGATCTGTACTCCGTTCCCGCTTCCGCACAGTAATATACCCAGTTCGTTTTCTCCGTTTTCAACAGAAGCTGCGGCAGGGTGTACGAAGTCCGGATAATCCACACTGTCTGTGGAGAACGTTCCAAAATCCTGAACATCAAAGTTTTCTGATAAATAGTTCTTAACAATCTCTTTATACTCGAAACCTGCATGGTCAGCAGCAATAGCGATTTTTCTTTTCATAATACTTGTATTAAGCTTTTTCTCGATTTATTTCCTTACAAAGATAAGAATAATAAAAATTTTGTTAGTCCTTCGGGAGTAAATTGTGAAAAGCATTGTGAATAACTGTGGATAACTATCGTAAAGTAAATGTTTCGTAACATTAGAAAAAATTGTAATGGAAAGTATCTCCTAAAATTTTAACACTTTTTTTCAAAAACTTTCCCGACAGAATTCTCTGCCTTTTCCATAAAACAGTTATTAATAAAGGGTATCGTGGAAAAGTTATCCATAATTGTTAGTAACCGATCGAAAAATCAGATTTCCAGCAAATTATGATGTGAATTAAATATGAATTGAATAAAAATTTAGTGTTATGAAGTATTTCAGAAAAAGTTATCCCCCAAAACCCCAACACTCAACAACAAAGACACTATTCTTTTTTTTAAAGAGAAAGAAATTGTTGAATACTGATTGTTGGGTCTGCGGGAAACTTTTTGAAAACTTTTATCGGGTTGCGGCTTTTCAAAAATTTTAAAATCTTACATTTGTGAAACGAAAATTCAACGATATTTATGAAATCGGCCTGCCATAAGTTATTTACTGATCTTTATGCAAAGTCGATTCCACAAGCCCGAAGAAAAAATAAAATGTACATATGAAAACAATCAATGATTTCAATTTTAATGATAAGAAAGCGCTGGTAAGAGTAGATTTCAATGTTCCGCAGGATGATCAACTGAAAGTTACAGACAATACAAGAATTGTGGCGGTAAAGCCTACCGTTGACAAAATTCTTAAAGACGGTGGTTCTGTAATTTTAATGACGCACCTTGGAAGACCAAAAGGAGAGGTAAAGAATGAATTTTCTCTGAAAAACATTTTAGATGAAGTTTCTAAGGTTCTTGGCCAGGAAGTAAAGTTCGTTGAAGAATCAATAGGAGAGAAGGCTGAAGAAGCGGCTGCAAATCTTAAACCGGGTGAAATCTTATTATTGGAAAATCTGCGTTTTCATAATGAAGAAGAAAAAGGTGATGAAGGTTTTGCTGAGCAACTTTCTAAATTAGGAGATGCTTATGTGAATGATGCTTTCGGAACAGCTCACAGAGCACATGCTTCAACGGCTGTAATTGCTCAATTTTTTCCTTCAACTAAGTTTTTCGGTTTACTGATGGCAAACGAGCTTAAAGCAATCGATAAAGTTTTGAAAAGTGGTGAAAAGCCTGTAACAGCGATACTTGGAGGTTCTAAAGTTTCAACTAAAATTACCATTATAGAAAATATTTTGCCTGCTGTTGACAATTTAATCATTGGTGGCGGTATGGCATTTACCTTTATTAAAGCTCTTGGTGGTAAGATCGGAAATTCATTGGTTGAGGAAGATAAATTACCTCTGGCAATTGAAATTCTTGGTAAAGCTAAAGAGCATAATGTAAAAGTATATCTTCCTTCTGACACGATTATCGCTGAAAGTTTTAGCAATGATGCAGACAGAAAAGAAGTAGATATCTACGCAATTCCTGAAGGTTGGATGGGATTGGATGCCGGTGCGAAATCAAGAGATCAGTTCAATGATGTTTTGTTAAATTCACGAACAATTCTTTGGAATGGACCGATAGGAGTTTTTGAAATGTCAAATTTTGCAGCGGGAACTATAGCTCTTGGAGACAGTATTGCTGAAGCAACAAAATTGGGAGCTTTCTCTCTAGTTGGAGGAGGAGACAGTGTTGCTTTCGTTAAGCAATTCGGTTATGCAGATAAAGTGAGTTATGTTTCTACCGGAGGTGGTGCGATGCTTGAAAGTTTGGAAGGTTTGGAACTTCCTGGCGTTGCTGCGATCAACAATTAATAAATTTCATTTTTATAATTTTAAGTCTGCCGAGAAATTCAGCAGACTTTTATTTTTTATATTTTAATTCAAAATATAAAATTTCTGAAAAGTGTTGAAAATTGGCTTTCAGAAATACATTTTAAATTGAAAAACAGAAATATTTTAAGGATTTATATCTAAGATGAATTTAAAGCTTTAAAAAGTGTGTTTTTGTAAGAATTTACTTTTTAAAATGAATTTTTTATCAACTTTCTCCAATTTTCCATTGAGTTTATCATTCCGTAGGAATCTATATTTAATTTTTATTTTCTTTGGTGAGATCCTACGGATGAAAAATAGCGTGTATATTTTCTTTAATATGATTCCAATTTTATAGCATGAAAAAGAAATTTATTTTATTTTAAATTCAAATAAAAAATAAAAACTCAAGAAAATATCCTGAGTTTTTTATTTTTTTAGTTGAAATTAATGAAAATTGACCTCTAGAAACGCCTTAAAAATCGATTTTCTACTTTTTCTCGATAATATAGATCAAACTTGAAAATTCGTTCGAAAAAAGGGCTTTTACGTTAGAAATCGTTCCGTAGATCGTCGCTTTTAGCCAAAAAAGAGGTGATTTCTTGTATTTTTCGCTCAACATAGAGATGTAATACGAATCTAAAATTAAAGGTTTTATTTTTCTCATTTTCCAGTTTGGCTTTTTTGAAATCAAATTTTCCATTCCGTTTTTTGAAAAATGATAGATGTGTCTTGGTACATCATATGCTGCCCAATATTCTTTATAATGTTTTGCATCGTAAGAAGTAGGATTGGGAACGGCAATAATTAGAAGTCCTTTTTCTTTTAATTTTTTACTGAAAATTTCAAGCATTTCATCTTGATTTTCCACGTGCTCGAAAACATGCCAAAGCGTAATTGCATCTAAACTTCCGTCTTCAATTATCTCAATATTATCTAAAATTTTTGCTTTTGCTATCTTTGATTGTGCTGCTTTTCTTGCATCTTCATCAGGTTCAAATCCGAAAGTTTCGAAATCATTTTCTATAAATTTTACGAATTCTCCGGCACCGCAACCATAATCTAAGACTTTTGAACCTTTTTTTATTCTATCAACCAGGATATTTTTTTTGTACTGTAGATTAAAAGATTGTAAGAATTTATACAGTTTTTCTTTTAAACTTCCTGAATCCTGATGATGGGAAATGTAATCTTCACTTTCATAATATTTAGAAATATTTGATGGAATAGGAGAGGTCTTGAAAACTCCTTTTGTATCTGTTTCCTTTATTTCAAATATTTCCTGTGAAAGAAAATGATCTTTAATTTTCATTTGAGTAATAGCTTTATATTAAAAATTAAGATATTTGAAAGCTTTATATAAGCTCAAAAATACCTTAATTTTTGTTTTTATTTATCAATGTTTCACGTGAAACATATCTTAATTACCGTCCTAAATAGACCATTAAAACGTTAATATCAGCAGGTGAAACACCACTGATTCTTCCTGCCTGAGCAAGAGTTTTTGGTCTTACTTTAGTCATTTTTTGTTTGGCTTCTGCAGAAAGGCTTGATATTTTTATATAATCAAAATCCTCAGGAATTTTAACATTTTCTAAACGATTCAGTTTGGCAACGTTTTCTTTTTCCTTTTCTATATAGCCTTTATATTTGATATTTACCTCTGCCTGCTCTCTTACTTCACCATCAAATTGAGAAGAAAATTCTTTAATAACATCGATATTATCTAATTTATCCAGTGTGATATTAGGTCTTGTAAGGAATTGAGAAGCTCTGTAAGCCTGGTCTACAGGGTTACTTTCCATGCTTTCAAGGATAGGATTGATAAGTCCAGGTTTTAAAGAAGTTTCTCGTAAAAAAGCTTCAAGTTCCTGACTCTTAGCTATTTTCTCATGAACTCTTTTTAATCTATCTTCTTTAGCTAAACCTAAATCATAAGCCTTTTCAGTTAATCTGATATCTGCATTATCTTGTCTTAAAAGAAGCCTGTATTCAGCTCTGGAGGTAAACATTCTGTAAGGTTCTTCAGTTCCTTTTGTGATCAGATCATCAATTAAAACACCAATATAAGCTTCATCTCTGTTGAGAATGAAGTCTTCCTTATCATGTACCTTATTGTGGGCATTAATACCCGCAATAAGACCTTGTCCGGCCGCTTCTTCATATCCTGTAGTCCCATTGATCTGACCTGCAAAATATAAATTATCAATCAGTTTTGTTTCTAACGTATGTTTTAATTGAGTAGGAGGGAAGTAGTCATATTCAATGGCATAGCCCGGACGGAATACTTTAACATTCTCAAATCCCGGAATATGTTTCATTGCTTTGAGCTGAACATCCTCCGGAAGAGAAGAGCTGAATCCGTTTACATAAATTTCTACAGTTTTCCAGCCTTCCGGTTCTACGAATAGCTGATGTCTTGTTCGTTCTGCAAAACGGTTGATTTTATCTTCAATACTTGGGCAATATCTTGGTCCTAAACTCTGAATTGTACCATTAAACATTGGACTTCTATCGAAGCCTTCACGTAAAATATCATGTACAGTTTCGTTGGTATAAACTATATGACAGCTTAATTGTCTGGTTAATTTAGGTGTATCTAAATAACTGAATCTTTGGGGATTTTCATCTCCTTTTTGTTCTTCCATCTTAGAATAATCAAGGCTCCTTCCATCTACTCGTGGTGGAGTACCGGTCTTCATTCTTCCGGCTTCAAAACCTAGAGAAACCAATTGTTCTGTAATTCCGAAAGCTCTAGGTTCACCCATTCTTCCGCCGCCTAACTGCTTATCTCCAACATGGATCAATCCGTTAAGGAAAGTACCGTTTGTAAGAACAACAGACTTCGATCTTATCTCAATTCCCAATGAAGTAATAACTCCTACAACCTTGTTATTCTCAACAATAAGCTGCTTCACCATATCCTGAAAGAAATCAAGATTTGGAGTGTTTTCTAAAGCTAAACGCCATTCTTCTGCGAAAAGCATTCTGTCATTCTGTGTTCTTGGAGACCACATTGCAGGACCTTTTGAAAGATTCAGCATCTTAAACTGGATAGCAGATTTATCCGCTACAATCCCTGAATAACCTCCCATTGCATCGATCTCTCTTACAATTTGTCCTTTTGCGATACCACCCATCGCGGGGTTGCAGCTCATTTGGCCGATCGTCTGCATGTTCATTGTAACGAGCAGAGTTTTCGAACCTAAATTAGCTGCTGCAGCTGCTGCTTCACATCCTGCGTGACCGGCACCAACTACGATTACATCATATGTTTCTGAAATCATCTTTTTATTGCTTATTTTAAGCCTTAAATTTTAATCTTCTCTATAAATGTTTCACGTGAAACATTGTTTCGAAATAAGGTCTGAAAGTGCCTTTATTCCGACTGTTTAGCCCCGATCGCAGCATTTGTCTGAGCTCTTTTTTCTTTGAAAAAGAAAAAAAGCGAGTGCGGAGAGCGGGAATAAGCTTCTAAAAAATTAAGAGATTGAGAAGTGATGAAATTAAGTAATTCCTGAACCTCAGAATTTCTAAAATTTTTAATAATACTTTGCTAAATAAAAATCTTCTTTGCTTCGCATTAACAATTCTTCTTGCTCGGTTTTATCCTTGTATCCGCAAAGATGAAGAATGCCGTGAGCCAAAACTCTGCGCAATTCTTCCTCATAATTTTTGGATAGAGCAGAAGCGTTGTCTGAAATGCGCTGCAAAGATACAAAAATCTCTCCGCTTATTGTTTTACCCTTTACATAGTCAAAAGTAATGATGTCTGTATAGTAATCATGCTGTAAATAATCCTGATTTACTTTTAAGAGATATTCGTCATCACAGAAGATGTAATTGATCTCGCCAAGCCTTTTTCCCTCTGAAAAAATGAGTTCTTCCAGCCATTTCGTATAGTCTGTATTTACAGATTCCGGTAGATTTTCGTAAAAGAATTGTATCATTGTTTTAAAACCAGTGCCCTAAAATAACACTGAATATACCTTTTTGATTATTTTTAAGTGAATGGCTGAAATTAAGCTTAATCTGCCCGAAAGGAGATTTATATCCAGCCGTAATTCCCAAAGAGCTGTAATTAAGCTTTACGGCATCTTCAAAACTGAGATCATCAGATAAATTTGCAAAAGAGAAATTTCCTGTGATAAAATAGTTTTTATTAAATTTAAACTGAAGATCATTTGAGATTAAAGCTACATTGGTTGTGCTAAGCTGCGCGAAATAAAATCCGGAGAAGCTTTTAAAATTGACCATATTTTGTTCAAAAATTCCTCCAAGTCTGTACTGATAAAATTGGGGAAGATTTTCTCCGATCGTTATTCCGCCGTAAAGATTAAGACGGTAGGTAAAATGTTTTGCAAGCGGGATATTAATTCTGATGTCTGCTTTTACCTGAACGAGTCTTTTGTCAACTTCAGATTTCATAAGATCGATCACTTTTCCTTCAGCTGAGATGTAAATTCCTTTTGTCGGAAAATCTCTGTCATTTTGAGTATCGCTTTTCAGAAAAACATAAGGATTTAAAAAGCGGCTGTATTTTTTATCGATCCCATTAATTCCTGATTCAAAATAATCATGGCTTATCCCGCCACCAATGGCAAACTTATCCTTCCAAATCGATTGAATATATGCTTCATTTCGTAACCATTCCCATTTATTAACTTCATAATTATTTTCATCTCTAAGGTTAAAGCTCATTCCGGAAGAGTAAATTCCAAAACCTGGAATATAGCCGTTATCAATGAAATAATTTAAATAATATCTTGGCTTATCACCGACGATCACGTCTAATGAAAGATTGGAGTTTTTAAATAAGAGCCGTTTAGCAGAATAATTTAATAGTAATCCGGTTTTGAAAATTTCGTCGTAATGCAGCCCGAATTTCACAAAATGCCGGGTATCATCTTCCGTGACATATAATTTGAGATAATTGGCATCATTTTGCGAAATAATATCATAGTTAATAAATTTATAGTTATTAGTCGCTACAAGCTTATCAATCTTTTTATTAATACTCCCGTATGTTTGCAGAGAGGGAAGTCGAAGTCCCATTTTCCCGAGAACATAGTTTTTACCGTAAATTTTGCTTCCTTCGAGTGAAATGCTATCAATCTTATAGACGTTAGAATATATTGGATTTATGCGCTGTCTGAGGCGGTCAAACTGTCTTTTCGGCAGTTCATCTAATATTTCGGTATATTTTAGACCTTCCGCATAGCCGCTGTCAAGAATTTTTTTCTTCTCGTCGTAGCTTGTGGCAGACATGCCTTTTAAATTAGGTTTGATATTAATATCGGTGTATTTATACTGGCGTTTGGTATCTTTATGAATATTCATATCGATAACCTGGTTAAGGATCGCAATAATGCTGTTTAAATCTTCTCTTTTGGATAAATCCTGGTTAAGGTCCACACCGATGACGATGTCGATCCCTTTGTCCTTTAAAGGCTTTGAAGGGTAATTTACGGTCATTGCTCCGTCGATATAGATGCTGTCGCCAATTTTTACTGGATCCATCAATGAAGGAAAGGCCGAGCTTGCCATGATAGACTGTACCAAATCTCCTTTCTCAAAAATCTGCATATTTCCACTCTCAAGATTTGTGGCAACGCACATAAAAGGGATCGGCAGCTTTGAAAAATCATCGATATTGGAAACGTTTTTAAATAATTCTTTTAATAAATAAACATTTTTCTGGCCTGTACTGATGGAAGAGGGAAGGGTAATTTTCCCATTTTTTAACGGAATGGATAAAAGATATTTGTCGACGGATTTGTTGAAAAATGAACTTTCCTGTCTGGATTTAGGATCCATAATTAATGAATAAAAATCGGTGTCCATCACAATTTTTTCAATTTCTTTTCCGGAATATCCTGAAGCGTAAAGACCTCCCACAATCGCTCCCATACTGGTTCCGGCAATATAATCAACTTTTACTCCCAGCGAATCTAATACTTTAAGTACTCCGACATGAGAAAATCCTTTAGCTCCGCCACCGGCCAATGAAAGCCCGATTTTGGGATTTTTCGGAATTACCAGCCCTTTTTTAACCTGAGCGTTAATTAAAAGCAATTGGAATACGAGTAAGAGAACCAGGAGTTTTCTCATAATTAATCTTTTATATAAATCCGTTTCACCCGTGGCGAAATGGAGGTTAATACTTCATAAGTTATTGTTTTGCAGTATTCTGCGAATTCTTTCAGGCTTGGCTTTGCATTAAAAACAGTTACCGTATCGCCTTCTCTCACATTCGGAATATTGTCGACGTTAATCATCATCATATCCATACAAATACTTCCCACAATTGGAGCTAATGTTTTATTAATGCCTACATTACCTACCTGATTTCCTATCAGTCTCGGGATTCCGTCTGCATAACCAACGGGAATTGTCGCAATTTTCGTCGAATGATCTGTTTTATATCTTCTGCTGTAACCCACTGATTCTCCGTTTTCAACCTGAGAGATCTGTGAAATTACGGTTTTAAAGCTTACCACCGGGTGTAATTGTTTCTGTATTTCACTATTTGGTGATTCTCCTAACATTCCGATCCCTATTCTCACCATATCATATTCATGATGAGTGTAACTGGTTATTCCTGAAGAATTTAAGATATGTCGAATAGGAGTGTACCCCAATTTTTCAATTAAATAGCTTGAATTTTTTTCAAAAGTTTCCAGCTGATGCAAAGTAAATTCTCTCTCAGTCGGCATATCTGAAGACGATAAATGACTGAAAATACTTTGAATTTTTAAATTTTTATCGCTTAAAATTTCGCTTAATTGATTTAATTCAAAATCTTTAAAACCAAGACGATGCATTCCTGTCTCAAGCTTAATATGGATTGGATATTTTTTATCGTAACCGGATTTCTGTACGGCTTCATAAAACAGTTCCAAGACTCTGAAACTGTAAATTTCCGGCTCTAAATTATATTGAATCACCGTTTCATAGCTGTGCTGTTCAGGATTCATGACAATAATAGGAACCGTGATGCCTTTTTTTCGAAGCTCAACACCTTCATCTACGAAAGCAACTCCCAGATAATCAATATGATGATGTTGCAGGAATTCTGATATTTCATAACTTCCTAATCCATAAGCATTTGCTTTTACCATTGCCATCATTTTAGTAGAAGGTTTCAGCAAAGATTTATGATAATTAATGTTATGAAGAATGGCATTAAGATTAATTTCCAAAACCGTGTCATGCTTTCTGAGCTCGAGAATATCTTTAAGCTTTTCAATTTCAAATTTTCTTGCTCCTTTGAGTAAAATGATTTGATTTTCAATTTCTGTAAGATGTTTGCTTTCAATTAATTCACGAGTATTAATAAAAGTAGAAGTTTGAGAATTAAATAAATCACTAAACTTTGATATTTCATTCCCGATTAAGAAGACGGAGTCAAATTTCTGTTCGTTCACAAGCTCGGAAACTTCTTCGTAAAGCTCCTGCGAATTAGAATTAACCCCAACAATATCCGTTAAAACCAAAGATTTTTTTGGCTTATTATATTCATTTAAAAATTGGAGCGCAGTTTTCAGAGAATCAAGATCAAGGTTGAAAGAATCATTAATGACAATATTATTTTTTATGCCTTCAATCGCTTCAAGACGCATTTCCACAGACTTTAAAGCATTGATTTTTTCAACGATCTTATGATTTTCGATGCCTAACTCCTTCAATACCGTAAGAAGCGCCAAAGCATTCGTTAAAGTCGCTTCGTCCCGCTGATGAGCCGGAAAGCTGATTTCTTCATCAAAATATTTCACAATGATATTTTCGTCTTTGGAAATATTATTTTTAATGAAAACCTGATTGTTTTCTTTAAAACCGTAAGAAATTAATTTTTTACTTGAATATAATTGCTTTATCTTTTTGTCTACCAATAGATTATCACCATTATAAATAATAACTTCGGAATTTTTGAAAAGTTTAATTTTTTCGTTAATCAATTCTTCTTCGGATTCAAAATTGGCAGCGTGTGCAGTTCCGATGTGTGTTAATAAACCTATTTGCGGATGGAAAATATCTTCCAGCTTCTGCATTTCATTCGGCTTGGAAATTCCTACTTCAAAAATTCCCAATTGGTGAGAATCATTGATTTGGAGCAAAGAGAGCGGCAAACCGATTTGAGAATTGAAGCTTTTGGGGCTTTTAACAGTTGGAAATTCGTTCCAGAGAGATTGATACAACCATTCTTTCAAAATAGTTTTTCCGTTACTTCCTGTAATTCCGATGGATTTTAAATGAGAATTTTCGAAATGGTATTTGGCTAATTTTTGAAGAAACTCCACGGAATTTTCAACAATAATCCACGTTATATTTTCAAACTGAGGATACTGATGCTCGGAAATAATCGCAGTAATTCCTCTGTCAATCGCAGATTCAATAAATTTTTCTCCTGAATTTTTATGAGTATTAATGGCAATAAACGCAGTGTTTTTTGTTGAATAAATAATCCTGCTATCAAAAGCTATATTTCTGATAATTAAGTTGTTATCTCCAATAATCTGAGCATTGGTGATATCTGCGATATGTTGTGTCGTGTAGTTCATAAACTACTTTTCTGTAATTAAATTATAGTTAGAATTAGGGTTTCGGAAATTGTTAATCATATTTAAAAGATTTATTTGATTTCCTGAAATTTCGTAAATAATTGAATTGTGTTTCGTAATCAGTAATTTGTGAAAGTCTGTGTCTTCATATTTCTGATGTATAAGATTTCCATTTTCAAGTAAAGATATTTTCTTTTCTAAAATTACATAAAAATTTTCCAGAATATCAAAGCCCCAATTTTCAATCAGAAAATCTTCCAGAATTTCTAAATCTGATTTGGCTTTATTTGTCCAGAAGATATTCATTTTTCTTTTTTGCAATTCTTTCTTTTGCTTCATTCATGACAACCGAATGTTCTGTTATTCTTCCATTTTTTACATCATCTAAGCCTTCCTGAATCGCATTCAGAATATCTTCTTTTGAAATTTTTTCCGGTTCAATAATTTCTGCAATCTTTAACAATTCCTCAGGAAGAAATTTTTTCTCTTTCATTTTTCTAAAAAATGTAGGTTCAGAAATCCCGCTTTTTTCAATAATATATTTCAGTTTGAAAGGCGAATTTTTCAAAATCTCATCAATAGAATTGCTGATTTTTATATAATTTTTGATTTCTAATATCATTTTTTGATAGTTTTTACTATTAAATCCTAAACAAATTTAAAAATAAATTTGATATTAAATGTCTTTTTTGTTTAAAACTTCATCCACAAAAACTCTTCTGCTAACGGCATCATAAGATTCTGTTTCTCCGAGTTCTACAAGATCTTTTCCTGCAGAAGTTCTCATCGAATAATTGGCAAGATTTCCGGTTCTCCTACAAATGGCGTGCACTTTCGTGACATATTCTGCAGTGGCCATCAAATTCGGCATCGGCCCAAACGGGCGTCCAAGAAAATCCATGTCCAAACCTGCAATTACGACTCTTACTCCGCTATTTGCCAGCTGATTAGCGATATCTACAATGCTTTCATCAAAAAACTGTGCTTCATCAATCCCTACAACTTCACAATTGGAGGCCAGCAACAGAATCTCATTGGGATTTTCCACTGAGGTGCTGCGAATTTTATTCTGATTATGAGATACGACGTCTTCATCAGAATATCTTGTATCTAATTTTGGTTTAAAAATCTCCACGTTTTGCCCCGCCATTTCTGCTCTTCTCAGCCTTCTGATCAACTCTTCGGTTTTTCCGGAAAACATTGAGCCACAAATAACTTCCATCCAACCGCTTTGTTTGGAGTGATTAATTGTATTTTCTAAAAACATTTGTTAAATTAGCCGTATATTTTTAAGATCAAAAGTAAGCAATTTTAACAAGATTCTTATATGCACAACATCCAAGATTTAAAGGAAAAGATTTTTTTTGAATCCAAGAATATTATTGGTATTCTGGACAAATTAACCAATGTAGAAGAGCTACTTTCCCGGCAAGATCTTGTGGACGAGCTTGCTAACAGAATTTCGTTCCTGCGTTTGCTGGAAAAAAATATTCAGTATTTCGGCAATGAAAATTCTTCGCCATTTTCAGAAAATCAGCAAAATTTTTCTTCAACCGTCAATCAATTTGAAGATGATTCAAACAATGAAGTCACGGAAGAAGAAGCGATTTTTAATAATGAGCTCAATGAAATTGACGAAAAAGAAGACAAATACTACAATAGTGAAGTCACTGAGGAAGAAGCTATTTTCAACAACCAATTAAATGAAATCGTTGAAAATGAATTTCACGAAGCTATCGTGAATTTTGCTGAAGAAAATCCTGAAGCAGATGTTGCTGAAAATGTTGAGGAATTGGTTTCCCGAAATGATATAACGGAAGAAGAGCAGGTATTTAAAAATCAGTTAAATGAAATTGATGAAAGCGAACTGTCTGAATATCATGAAAGTGCATTAAGTTTTGTGGATGAAGAAAGAATTTTGGCCAATGCAGAACCGGATCATGATGAAGATATTAATGAAGAAATGTTTACTCTTAAAACAACGGAAGAAGAAGCGATTTTTAATAATCAGCTTAATGAAATTGATGAATTCGAAAACGAAATTTCCGACGATCAGGGAAATAATCTGAAAGAATTTGAGGAAGAGGAAAAAATTCAGGATAATTTTGAACCTGAAGAAAAAAATAAAGAATCCGTATCTCAAAACTTTGAAAATTCAGAAAAGATCCCAAGTATTTTTGATTCGGAAAATTTTGATGAAGAAATGCTGATTGAAGAAAACGAAGATCAGTTCATCGCTTCAAATAGTGCCATCAGTCAGGGAGAAATGGCCACAGACACTTCAAATGTTGAAAATATTCTGAGCGAAATAAAACATGAAGCCCAGGTTGAGGAAAAAAATGAGGAAATTGCCGCTTCAACAGAAAATGACAGAAGAAAAATCGTTGAAATCGACAAGCCTCAGATCGAAAAAGAAATCCATCCTTCTGATGAAAGCTTTGAAAATTTAGAGGCATATCATCAGGAGAAAAAAATAAAGCTGTCCAATATTAAAGGATTAAAAAGCATTCAGACTTTATTTGATGATGACCCACTGGAAAGAGATTTTCCAGAAGAAAAGAAAGAAAAAGCGGTAAAAGAAGAAACCGGAAGCATTTTAAAAAGCAATATGGCAACCGATTTTATGGAAGCCGAAAAGCCAAAACCTGATTTTAAATTAGACCTTAATGACAGAATTGCCTTCTCAAAAGTTCTTTTCGGAGGAAGCCAGTCTGAATTAAATGAAACGGTTGGAGTTCTAAACAGCTTCAAAAGCCTTGAACAGGCAAAAGAATATCTGAGCGACCTTTATTACGAAAGAAAATGGAATAAAGTGGACGAATACGCCCAAAGACTCTGGATATTGGTAGAAAATAAATTCTTATAAATTAAATTTTGAGCGGTATTTTATATTTCGTTCCCACACCGATCGGGAACCTAGAAGACATGACTTTCAGGGCGGTAAAAATGCTGAAAGAGGCAGATTATATTTTGTGTGAAGATACACGGACTTCAGGAGTACTTTTAAAGCATTTTGAGATTTCTAAACCTTTGAAATCGTATCATTTACATAATGAGCATCAGGCAACAGAAAAAGTCATTGCAGACCTTAAAAGCGGTCAGAATATCGCTATCATTACCGATGCGGGAACTCCCGGAATTTCTGATCCCGGATATTTGCTGTCAAAAGCGGCCGCAGATCATCATATTGAAATGATATGCCTGCCCGGGGCAACGGCTTTTGTGCCTGCTTTGGTGGTTTCGGGGCTACCGAATAACGAGTTTTTGTTTGCGGGATTTCTTCCTCAGAAAAAAGGAAGACAAACCAAGCTGAAACAATTGGCGGAAGAAAAAAAGACCATCGTTTTATACGAAAGCCCTCATAAAATTAATACAACGCTGGAACAGATCAAAGAATTTTTCGGGGAAGACACAAAAGCGAGTCTGAGCCGCGAAATTTCGAAAAAATTCGAAGAAACTAAACGAGGGACAATCAATGAGTTAATTGAATTCTCTAAAAGCAAAACTTTAAAAGGAGAAATCGTTCTGATTGTCAATAATGCTGTAAAATAAAAATTGAAAAATCTAGTTTTTATACTGCTTTCGTCGCTGTGTGTTGCACAGACCGACCAGTACAAACAAATACTTTTATCTAAAAAACTTGGTAAAAACGTCACTTCCTATTCAAAAGGTTTTGGCATTATCAACGACTCCAAAACAGGAAATTCCGCCATCATCGATTCATTAGGAAATATCACTTTAATTGATTCTTATAAAAAT
Source organism: Chryseobacterium soldanellicola (assembly GCF_900100115.1). Lineage (GTDB taxonomy): Bacteria > Bacteroidota > Bacteroidia > Flavobacteriales > Weeksellaceae > Chryseobacterium > Chryseobacterium soldanellicola. The sequence continues at coordinate 619,244 of NZ_FNKL01000002.1, read as the reverse complement.
GAAATTTCACGTTTATCGTGGAATAGGTTTATTTTAAAAATAAAAGACGGCAATTCAAAAGGAAAAATTGCATTGATTGATGAAAAAGGAAATCAATTGATTCCGTTGGATCATTTTAAGTACAGGACCTGGGAAAATAAAGACCGTCTGATTTATTCAAAAGACGGAAATGAAAGCGTTTATGATTACAATGGTAAACAAATAATTCCTTCTGCAGATAAAATCGTTTTTGCCAGTGAAAATCGTTTTTTTGTGAAAAAAGAAGCGGGCTGGCTGATCTATGATTTTAATGGAAAGCAAGTGTCAGACAGAGTTTTTGCGGAAGATCTCCGTTTTTATAAAGGAAGGGTTTATCTTACCATTGATGAAAAAAAAGGAGAAGTTCTTGATAATAACGGGAAAACATTAAGCTCAATTTCAGACCATAATGTTGATGATATTAATGGATTTCCTTTTTTAGTTACCAAAAATATCACGACCAATAAATACGGAATTATAGACGAAAAAGAAATCGTTCTCGCCGATGAAATCTACGATCAGGCTTTTGTAGGAAGAGAATATATTTATCTGATAAATGACAACAAAGCCAGCATTTTCTCTAAAGCGGAAAGAAAGGTTTATCCAACTGATTTTCATTATGTAAACCATTTATTTAACGGCTTGTTTAAAACATTGAAAGATGATAAAAATCCAAAAATAGCGGTCATTAAAACCAATGGCGAAATCGTTTTTCCTAAAGAATATGATGTCGTGGAAGCTTTTAAAATTAAAGATGAAAATTATCTGTATGTAAGCAAAGCAGGCGAAGAAAAGCTTTTAGATAAGGACTTAAAAAGCGTTTTGGATGAAGGCTACGAAGTGGAAAAGGTGTTTTTTGATAATTTAATTGTTAAAAAAGGTGCTGCTTTCTATAAATTTTCGCCCAAAGAAAAATCTTATGTTGAACTTAAAAATATAGCGTCGATAAAGCCGTTTCAGTTTTATCCGGCCATTATTTGTAAAAATCAGGAAGGTCTTTACGGGATGCTTGATGAAGAAGGAAATGAGATTATTCCGTTTATGTATGATGATATCGTGACATTTTTAGGAGAGAATGAAATTATTATTCAAAAAGGCAAAAAATTCGGGCTAACCAACCACAAAGGAGAGCTTTTAAAGGAAGTTATTTACGATAAATATGTAGCAGACAGCAAAGGAATTAAGCTTATAAAAGGCAAAGAATCGGAATATGTACATACCACGCCGCAAAAAGGAAAAATTTTAGTAGAATGAGATCCGGACATGACAAAAAACAGTCATAAAATTTTACTAAAATAATGATTTCAAATGCTTTGAATAACATTTTATAATATCTTTGCGCACCGTTTAATTTTACATTAATTAAATATATTAAATTAGCCAACTCTCAGAAGGTTAATCAATTAAAAAGAAAATAATTGTCATAAATATGAAACTATTAGAAGGAAAAGTAGCGCTAATCACGGGAGCTACAAGAGGCATCGGAAGAGGAATTGCTGAGATTTTCGCTCAACAGGGGGCAAAAGTAGCATTCACGTACGCCGGATCTGTAGACAAAGCGAAAGAATTAGAAGCGACTTTAAGTTCTGTAACTCAAATTAAAGGTTACCAATCGGATGCATCAGACTACGATGCCGCCCAAAAATTAGTAGATGACGTAATGGCTGAGTTTGGCAAAATCGATATCCTGATCAACAACGCAGGAATCACGAGAGACAACCTTTTATTGAGAATGTCTAAAGACGATTGGGACACAATTATCAAAGTAAATTTAGATTCGGTATTCAACCTTACAAAGGCTGTGATTAAGCCGATGATGAAGGCAAAATCCGGCTCTATCATCAATATGACTTCCGTTGTGGGAGTAAAAGGAAACGCGGGACAGGCAAATTATGCAGCTTCTAAAGCGGGAGTTATCGGATTCACAAAATCTGTAGCGCTGGAATTAGGTTCAAGAAACATCCGTTGCAACGCGATCGCGCCAGGATTTATTGAAACTGAAATGACGGCTGTTTTAGACGAAAAAACGGTACAGGGCTGGAGAGACGGAATTCCGTTGAAGAGAGGAGGAAGGCCTGAAGATATTGCGAATGCCTGTGTATTCTTCGCAGGTGATATGTCGGCTTACGTTACAGGACAGGTTCTGAACGTTGATGGCGGAATGCTGATGTAAAAACATGAAATTTGCACAAAATATAGTTTTATTTTTGTCGATTTTTTTAGTTATCGGTTTGGTTTACATTGCTTTTTTCAATGTATATCAAACCGATGATTATATATTTTCTTACAGTACCAGAAAACTTGGGATTTTAGGAAATATAAAAAGATTTTATACCTTTTGGGGAGGAAGATATTTTGGATATACAATCAATATGCTAAATCCTCTTTCTAAAGATCCGGGAAATATTTTACCAAAAATTTATCCTGTCTTTTTATTTTTAACTTTTATAGGCGTTGCTGCTTTAAATTTTAAACAATATTTTGGATATTCATTTAAAGAAGCCTTAATAAAAGGGTTTCTGTTATTTTTCTTTTATGCCATACTTTTAGTGAGTCTTCCGGAACATTTTTACTGGATTACAGGAGCTAATATTTATTTCTTGCCCGTTATTTTGTCGGGATTTTTACTTTATTTTCAGGGCAAATTTCAGGAGTCGGGCAAAAAAATATGGTTTTATCTTTCTGCCGTATTTATTGCGGTTTTAATGGGCTCTAATGAAATAGTAGAATTAATTCTTTTGGGAATACTTGTACTTTTTTATTTTCAGAACAGGACAAAAGAGAATAAAATTCTATTGACAATAGGTTTTACAGGATTTTTGATAAGTTTTCTTGCTCCGGGTAATTTCAATAGAATGCAGGATTCTTCGGAAGTTTTTTATATGAAAATGATTAAAAAAACAGGTATTTTTGTTGTAAATTCTACGTACATTTTTATAAAAATTACGCTGCTACTTCCTTTATTTATCAAGATCTTTGAACAGGATTTACAAAAGATTATTGAAAAAATAAGCTTTAAAAAAGCTTTGATAATTTGGTCAATATCATTTTTACCATTACTTTTTACAGGATTTATAAGCAATACGATTGCAAGACAGTTTGAAACTATAATTTTCTTTTATCTGCTTACTTTTGCGGTTGTTGTGGCATTTAAATTTAAAGAAATTAAAAAATACTGGTGGCTTACATTTATCATTGTATTTTTACCTGAAACGACTTTTTTCCCTCCAAAATATGCTAATTTTAATTTCGATTTTAATGTAAATAATATCATTAAAGAATTGCTGCACACCGATTTTGTGGAGTATGATAAAGAAATAGAAAACAGGATTAATACAATTAAAAACTCAACACAGGATTCTATCGTTTTAGACAAAATAAAAAATGTTCCTAAAATCTTATATTTTGACGAAATGGCTTCCGTAAATGAAGAAAAAACATATGTAAATGATCAGCTACAAAGCTATTTTAACAAAAAATATATAAGAATAAAATCAAAATAACATAAAGAAAAACAGGTTAGTTATTCTTTACAATTTTGTCATAAATACTTTTCACCTGAAGATCTCCAAACCCTAAAATCCCCAATTCTTCCTGGAATTTTTCAAAAATCAGATTAAAATCTGTCGTTCCGCTTTCTATTAAATTTTTAATAAAAACATCCGGATTTTTATTTACATAAGTATTAATTACTTCCTTTAAAAAATAAAAGCAGTCTGATTTTTCTTCAGATAATTGTTTTAGTAAAATATTGTCTTGACTTTGATATGCTTTCCAAAGGTTTAGAGCTAATTTAATGTCTTTTTCTTTAAATAAAACTTTCGAGCGTAAGGATTCCTCCAGATCTGAATTTGTGGAAACAGAAAAGCCTTTCCAATGATCTTTTTCGGATGTTTTTGGAAAAACCCTGTAAATTTTTAAATCTTTGTTTTTTGAAAGTAAAGAAATGCAAAACCACAAATTGACCTGACAAAACAGATCATCTTCAAACCAAAGATTCACTTCAGAACCTTCCGGAATATTGATCATCTTTTCAAACTCGGAAACTACCTTTTTATAATAGCTTTCTGAGCTTGCGTTGTAATTTTTTAAGATAAATTCAGATCTTATTTTCCAGAATTCTTCTAAAGAACCGGCTTTCAAAGGTCCTGAAACTAAAGCTTCGCGACAGATAATGATCTCACCGTCAACCGAAATTTCTTTCAATTGACCGGCAAGATAATCACCATTGGTTATGTGAAATATAGTATTCAATTTTAATCTTTAAAAATTTGATTTTCCTGTTCCTGAACCCTGATAAAAGTTGTTCTTTTAGACAATTCTTTCAGTTTTGAAGCTCCAACATACGTACACGTCGAACGCACGCCGCCCAAAATATCTTTCACCGTCTCGGAAACCGGACCTTTATAAGCAACTTTTACTGTTTTTCCTTCGGAAGCTCTATATTCTGCAACCCCTCCGGAATGTTTATCCATCGCTGTTTTGGAGCTCATTCCGTAAAACAGACGATATTTTTTACCGTTTTCTTCGATGATCTCGCCGCCACTTTCATCATGACCGGCAAACATCCCTCCGAGCATCACAAAATCTGCACCACCACCAAAAGCTTTTGCTACATCTCCGGGAACTTTACAACCGCCGTCTGCAATGATATGACCACTCAAACCATGTGCCGCATCAGAACATTCGATAATTGCGGAAAGTTGTGGGTAACCGACTCCTGTTTTTACACGCGTGGTACACACAGAACCCGGACCAATACCTACTTTGATAATGTCTGCACCCACCAAAAGCAGCTCTTCAACCATTTCTCCGGTTACCACATTGCCTGCGATAATGATTTTGTCCGGGAAATTAGTCCTGGCTTTCTTCACAAAGTCTACAAAATGCTCAGAATATCCATTGGCAACATCAATGCACAGAAACTCAATTTTTGGGTGTTTTTCGAGGATTTGTCTGAGCTTTTCTTCGTCAGCTTTTCCTGTTCCTGTGCTTAATGCGATATATTGGTGAATGCTTTCGGGTTGATTATTTAAAAATTCACTCCATTCTTCAATCGAATAATGTTTGTGAACAGCCGTAATGATCTTGTCTTTTGCGAGTTCTACCGCCATTTCAAAAGTTCCTACCGTGTCCATATTGGCTGCAATGATGGGAGTTCCCTGCCATTTTTTTTTGGTGTGCAAGAAGGTGAATTCTCTTTCAAGATCAACTTCTGAACGGGATTTTAAAGTAGAACGTTTCGGACGGAACATTACATCTTTAAAACCCAGTTTTATATCATATTCTATTCTCATAATTTGGAAAATATTTTAAATAAATGTAAGAAAAAGATTGATTGGAAGGGTTGAATTAATGGATTTTATAAATATTTTAAGATTAAATCAATGGTAAAAAACCGGGATAATCTGAAATGAATGGAATAAAATTATTAAGTTTTAATTAAAAACAATACTTTTGAGACCATGGATTTCCCTGTCAGCTTTCATATTTTAGGCAAAACTGTTCTTGCGCATCCGCTTTTTGAAGCTTTGGGGATGTTTATCGGGATGCGGTATTATTTTTATTTAAAAAGGAAATCTAAAGAAAAAGTTTCTTTTAACACTTCGGCTGCTGTCCTTATTGGAGCCACTGCAGGAGCTTTATTAGGCTCAAAATTAATTGGAAACCTCGAGAATCCTTATACATTATTTGAAAGTTTTGATATGAAAAGGATATGGACAAATAATACGATCGTTGGCGGACTGGCTTTTGGATTAATTGGAGTGGAACTGGCAAAAAAAATTGTGAATCACAAAGAAAGTACGGGAGATTTGATTGTTTTTCCTTTGATGCTGGCGATAATTATTGGGAGAATCGGTTGTTTTCTTACAGGAATTTATGAAGAAACTTACGGTTTGCCGACCAAATCAATTTTCGGGATGCATTTGGGAGATCAATATTTGAGGCATCCTGTTTCGTTGTATGAAATTGCTTTTTTAATTGTTCTTTGGATTTATTTAAAATTAATTCAGAACAAACGGAAATATCCTTCAGGCTTTGTTTTTCAGTTGTTTATGTTGAGTTATTTCACGTTCAGGTTTTTCCTGGACTTTATAAAACCGAGGGTGGAGCTTATTGGAAATCTCGGAACGATTCAGCTGGTGTGCATTTGCGTAATTATTTATTACATTTATAAAATAAAAAATACTCAAACATAAAATTAACCAATAAATACTTTGCATATGAAAATGGTAACACTTTTAGAAGTTGGCAATTTAGGAGGCCTGGTTGCGATGATTATAGGAATTATCATTGTTGTTGCATTGGTAGTTTCATTGGTAATAACATTTTTTGTTAAACTGATCTACGAATCAAAAGATCAAAGGAAATTTTCCCGAAAACAGTTTATCCAGACAATGGCTATTTGCTTGCTAATCTGTGGATTAATAAGTGGTGTTGTTTGTGGTGGACTTTAAATTAAAATTATGCCTGTAAGAAATTATACCTATTACGACTATACAATCAGTCTTTGCCCGGAATGCCTGAAAAGGGTAGGAGCTAAGATTATCATAGAAGATGAAGCGGTTTTTATGACCAAAAGATGTCCTGATCACGGCTTTTTTAAGACAAAAATTGCTTCTGATGTTCATTATTACAAAAACATCAGAAATTACAATAAAGCTTCGGAAATGCCTCATCATTTCGGAACTGATGTCGAATATGGATGTCCTTATGATTGTGGTTTATGTGTTGATCATGAGCAGCATAGCTGCCTGTCGATCGTGGAAGTGACGGATCGGTGCAATCTTACCTGCCCAACCTGTTATGCCATGTCTTCGCCACATTATGGGAGTCACAGAACGTTGGAAGAAATCGAAGCGATGTTTGATATTATTGTTAAAAATGAAGGCGAGCCGGATGTCGTTCAGATCAGTGGAGGTGAGCCGACCATTCATCCTGAGTTCTTCAAAATAATGGATATTGCGAAGACAAAGCCGATCAAACATTTAATGCTGAATACCAATGGAGTGCGAATTGCCAATGATCCCGGTTTTGCCGAAAAATTAGCAACCTATGCGCCGGAATTTGAGATTTATCTTCAGTTTGATTCTTTTAAGCCTGAAGTTTTGCAGGATTTCCGTGGAAAAGATCTTACCGATATCCGCATGAAGGCTTTGGAGAAATTAAATGAGCTTAATCTTTCCACAACGCTTGTTATCGTGCTTCAAAAAGGTAAAAATATTGATGAAATAGGAAAGATTATTGATTTTGCTTTAAAACAGAAATGTGTCCGCGGAATTACCTTTCAACCTGTAGAAATTGCAGGAAGAAACAGAGATGATTCTGCCCACGAAAAAATTACGCTGACGGAAGTGAGACAGGAAATTTTAAACCAGTTTCCGCTTCTGAATTCGGATGATATCATTCCGGTTCCTTGTAATCCGGATGCGTTGGCGATGGGATATATTTTGAAGCTGGAAGGTGAAATTATTCCTTTAACAAGATACATCAATCCCGCTGATTTACTGAACAATGAAACCAGAAATACAATTGTCTACGAGCAGGATACCGGACTGCAAATGCAGCTTTTGGATATTTTCAGCACCGGAATTTCCGTGGATAAAGTACAGCCTAAAGTAAATCAGCTATTATGCTGTCTACCAGAAGTTTCTGCCCCGAATCTGGATTATGATAATCTATTCCGGATTATTATCATGAATTTTATGGATGCCCATGATTTTGATGTTCGTGCTGTGAAGAAATCCTGTGTTCATATCGTCAATAAAGACTTAAAATTAATTCCTTTTGAAACGATGAATCTTTTTTACAGGGATGATAAAATCAAATATCTTGAGGAATTGCGGAAAGATGATAAGGTGTTGTTTTAAGCTTTTGATTAAAAATCGAAAAGATTTTAACCACAGATTTCACAAATTTACACAGATTTTTCTGCGTACTTAAAATGACATAGAAAGCTGAAGCGTTAGAAAATTAAAAGTTAATCCGTTAAAAAATTCCCACTGTTCGAAGCGCGACACAAAGTTTTTAAACGAAGAACTTATTTGAGTTCGCGCAAGTTTTGGGGATTTTAGGATTGATTTTTAATTTTTAGCATTCAAATTCCAAGTCTTGAATTTTTCGTTCTTTTGTTTGACTACGTCGAATCTTTGATTTCAAGACAAAAGAACATTTAAGAAAAAAATAAAGCGTAAAGATAATTACGCTTTAAAAATTTATTTTAATCAAAATTCATTACTTCCTCCAACGTCTTCATGTATTCATAAGCCGTTAAGTCAAACTTTACAGGAACAATGGAGATGTAGCCATTTGCCAAAGCCGTTTCATCAGCATCCTCGGAATCATCCATATTGTTGAAATATCCTGTCAGCCAGTAATATTTTTTGCCGTGCGGATTGACCCTTTCGTCAAAGCTTTCTTCCCATTTTGCATGAGCCTGTTTACAAACTTTTACGCCTTTGATTTCTGCTGCGCTTAATTTCGGAATGTTTACGTTTAAAACAATTCCTTTTGGCATTGGGTTTTCCAAAGTTTTTCTGACAATATTCTGAATATATTCTTTTGCTTGAGTAAAATCTGCTTCCCAGCTGAAATCCAACAGTGAAAATCCGATCGCCGGAAGCCCTTCTACACCTGCTTCCACAGCTGCAGACATCGTCCCCGAATAGATCACATTGATCGAAGAATTCGCCCCGTGATTGATCCCCGAAACAACGATATCCGGTCTTCTCGGCAAGATTTTGTCAAGAGCCATTTTTACGCAGTCTACGGGAGTTCCGCTGCAGGAAAAATCTGTTTGAGTGCCTTCGAGCTGTACTTCTTCGTAACTTAAGGTAGAATTAATGGTAATAGCGTGACCTTTTCCGCTTTGAGGAGAATTGGGTGCCACGACAACAACTTCTCCGATTTCGTTCATAAAACTGATAAGATTTCTGATACCAGGTGCTGTAATTCCGTCGTCATTAGTAACCAGAATAAGTGGTCTTTCCATAAAATATTTTAATTTTAACAAAAATACTTAAAAGTATTCGATTATTATAAATAAGGTATTAAATTTGATAGTTTGTAACAGTTATTTAATTATAACTACTAATTGAGATACTTTTAAAAAAAATTAATAAAATACATTACAGATTTATGTGGAAAAATTTTAAACTAAATAAATTTTTACTCCTAATTCCATTAACAAGTCTAATGTTTTGTTTCAACTCACCTCAAAATGATGATGAAAAGATGCAGACGATAATGGTAAGCGTTAAGAATACACTTTCTTATTTACATTACAGCCCAAAACCAATTAATGATGCCTATTCAAAAGATGTTTACAAGCATTATTTTGAGTTGGTGGATCCTGCAAAAAGATATTACCTTCAGTCGGATATGGATGAATTCGGGAAGCATGAAACCAAGCTTGATGATTATCTTAACCAAGGTGATCTGACGTTTTACAAGCTTACGATCGACAGGTTATACCAAAGAGTGGATGAAATCGACAAGATCACTCAGGAAATCTTCAGCAAACCGATTAACCTGGAAGAAGATGAAACATTAACCCTGGAGCCAAAGCTTAAAAAAGTACCTGCAAACAAGCAGGAGCAGTATAATGAGTGGAAAAAATTCATCAAATACAATATTCTTCAGGAAATTGAATCGATGAACAGCAAGGAAGAAGCTCAGAAAGAGAAAAAAGACTCTGTTCAGAAATACAATTTAAAGGATACGATCAAATATCAGCCTTTAAATCAGCAGGCAAAAATCAAAAAAGCGACCGATGAGGTGAAAGATCTTGTAAAAGAAACATTTACGAGATTCAAAAAGAGAAAGAAAATGGACTGGTTTACCGTCTATATGAATGCTTATACCGAAGTTTTTGATCCGCACACCAATTATTATTCTCCAAAAGATAAGGAAGATTTTGACACCAGTTTCACAGGAAAGGTAATCGGAATCGGGGCAATCATTCAGGAGAAAAAGGGTTATCTTTATTTGGGTGCGCTTACCATCGGAGCTCCGGCCTGGAAATCAAAGCAGCTTTCGGAAGGCGATAAAATTTTAAAAGTTAAATCTAAACCTAAAGAAGATGCCGTAAACGTTGTAGGAATGCTTTCCGATGAAGCCGTACGTTTGATCAGAGGTGAAAAAGGAACGCCGGTAACATTAACGGTTCAGAAAAAAGACGGAACGATCAAAGACGTTACAATGATCCGTGAAGAAGTGGCCATCGAAGATACTTTTGCAAGAAGTATTGTGGTAAATTCTCCAAACGGTAAAAAATATGGTTTTATCAATTTACCAAGCTTTAATGCTGATTTTGAGGATGCTAAAGGAAGAAATGCTTCTGATGACATCAAAAATGAGATCATTAAATTAAAAGCTCAGAATATTGAGGGAATCGTTCTGGATTTAAGAAATAACGGCGGAGGCTCATTAACGGAAGTTGGTGATATCATGGGACTTTTCATGGAAGCAGGGCCTTACGTGCAGGTAAAAGACGGAAACGGAAAAATCCAGACTTTAAAGAATAAAAATGAAACTCCGATCTGGACGGGCCCGCTTGTAATCATGCAAAACGAGCTTTCTGCTTCTGCTTCTGAGATTTTAGCAGGGGTAATGCAGGATTACGGAAGAGCAATGATCATCGGTTCACCACAATCTTTCGGAAAAGGAACGGTACAGACGTTTGTTGATCTAAACAGGTTCCTGAATACAGAAGATGATTTCGGATCTTTAAAGCTGACCATCCAGAAGTTCTACAGAATCACAGGAGAATCTACCCAGAGAAAAGGTATCGTTTCTGATATTCAGACGAAAGATTTCTTTACTTATGCTGAAATTGGCGAAAGATATGATGATTATGCCTTAGCCTGGGATAAAATTCCGGGGACAAACTTCAAAAAACTGAATTATTTCAACATTCAGGCTATTGAAAAAGCAAGCAATGACAGAATGGCTAAAAATACCAATTATCAACTGTTGCTAGAGTCTGCTCAATGGAGAGAACAATTGGACAAGGAAGAAACGATTACGCTTAATATCAATAAGTTTAATGAGTTGATGAAGCAAAGAAAAGGACAGATCGAAAAATTCAAAGCATTGACGAAATTCGAGAACGGACTTCAATTCACAATGTATCCAAACGAGATAGAAAGGGAGAAAAAAGACGAAGCCTTCAAGAAAAAATCTGATATGTGGATCAAAAATCTTAAAAAAGATCCTTACCTTCAGGAAGCAATGAACATCGTTGGAGATATGGTTGTAAAATCATAATCATAATATGCAAATACAAAAACGCCGCTAATTGAAAATTAGCGGCGTTTTTATTGATATAAAAGTGGATTATTTAATTTCTATACATCCCACTCTTCCGCCCGCATTTCCTGTAGGCTGAGTGTGGAAATCGTCTGCCGCAGCATGTACAATCATCCCTTTTCCGATAATGTTTTTAGATTCGTCGGCACAACCAAGACACCATTTGTCGGTTTTAAATGTCAAGGTAGCAGTTCCGGACTGGTCAGCCACAAGATTCCCGATATCTCCCATATGGAAGTGCTCGGCGCCCCATTTTCCGTGGTCGTCTTTTGCAGGATTCCAGTGTCCTCCTGTAGAAGTTCCGTCAGCTGCAGAACAATCGCCTTTCTCATGAATATGCACCGCATGGATTCCCGGAGTAAGATTTGTAACCTCAAGCTTCATAACGACCTCGTTTTTTTTCTGAGTAAATTTTGCCGTTCCTCCCGTCTGTGTACCGCTTTTAGCGTTTACAGAATACGTTTTCGTTGTACAGCAAGATGCTGCCAAAAACGCACATCCCGCCAATAATGTCAATGTTTGTCCCTTCATTTTTAAATAATTTAAGTGATTAAAGATCTTATAAAGGTAAAAATTATTTTCAGAACACTTTATGATTGCAGTTCTTTTTTCATAAATAGCAATAAAAGACAAATCATTTTCATTGGCTGTTGATACCTTTGTCAAAAATATTTCTGCCATTGGAAGAATACAAAAAAAGAATCATAAAAGCAATACAATACATTGATAATAATCTTGATATAGAACTTTCTTTAGAAAAAGTTTCAGAGATTGCTGCGTATTCTCCATTTCATTTTCACAGGATATTCAGGCTGATTACGGGTGAAACGATTCAGAGCTATATCATTCGAAAAAGAATTGAAAAAAGTGCTTTTTATTTAGCTTTGCGAAAGAATATAAAAGTAAAAGAAATTTATCTCCAATTCGGCTTTTCAAATCACTCAACATTTAATAAAACGTTTAAAAAATATTACGGAAAAGCTCCATCCGAATTCCGGAAATCTGCCCCTGAAAATTTTCATAAAATTCAATTAAAACAAAGCAAGAATGGACAAATTGATATGGTTTTTCAACAATACATTTGCAATATAGAAAACCTATTAAATTGGACGAACATGAATTTAAAAATTAAAGTAACCGATCTTCCGGAAATGAATTTGGCAGCCGTTATGAGCCTTGGAATTGCCAATGTAGAACATTCTTTTAATATTTTGATTAATTGGGCTAAAAAGAAAAATCTGTTCTCAGAAGATCATGTAAAAATGATTTCCGTTTATCATGACAGCTTTAAAGTTACGCCAGCAAACAAAGTAAGAATCCATGCCTATATGCTTTTGGATGAAAAATTAAAGAAACAAGAAGGAGAAGTTTTCTCGGAAACCATCGAACCCGGAAAATTCATTTTTGGAAGTGGTGAAGTAACATTGAATGACTTTGAGCAATGCTGGGTTTCCCTCTTTTTATGGATAAAAGAAAACAATTATACTGCTCGCAAAGCCTTTCCTTTTGAAATCTACCACACCAATTTCAAAGAGCATCCCGAAGGAAAAATGATCGTCGATTTCTGTATTCCCATTAATTAGGAGAATTATTTAAGACGTTACATTTGTCGTTCTGAAAGAAGCAAAGCGCATTGAAGAATCTCTAATAATTGACTGTTGAGATTCTTACTTCATCAGAATAATAAATAATTTTTCGTTTGTTGAGTGAAACTCCCTTGCAGACGAGAGTACACATGATATTTCAAAAAACCTGACGTTAAAATTACCATTCGGAATTCAAAATCTACAGCTCAGCAACAAAAATTTAACAGCAACAAAAATTCGTCCTATTTTTGAATCGAAAATTAACAGCTATGAAAGAACAGGGTCAAAAATTATTATTTCTAATAACTTTTTCTTTATTTACCTTCAGCTTTGCCCAGGTAAAAGTTTCAGGAAAAGTGATGTTTAGAAATAAAGGAATTGGAGATGTAAATGTTTCAATTAAAAACTCTTACGACGGAGCAACAACAGATGCCAACGGAAACTTCACTTTCGAGACTTCGGAAAAAGGAGACAAAATTTTAACATTCACACATCCAAAATACATTGATGTAGAAAAGCCGGTCACCATTGAAAATGAAAATGTTTCGGTAAATGCAGAATTAAAAGAACAGATCAACGAGATCGATGCGGTCGTAGTTTCTGCGGGGTCAATTGAAGCCAGCGACAAAAAAAGAGCAACAGCACTTTTAACGCCAATCGATATTTATACCACAGCGGGCGCAGACGGGCAGATTTCTTCAGCTTTAAATTATCTTCCCGGCGTTCAGAAAGTTGGCGAGACAGAAGGTCTTTTTATCCGTGGAGGAACGGGAACCGAGTCTAAAATCTTTATGGATGGAAGTTTAATCAACAATTATTTCTCAAATTCGGTTCCGGGAATTGCAGGAAGAGATCGTTTTAATACTTCACTTTTTAAAGGAAACATTTTCTCAAGCGGCGGATATTCTGCATTGTACGGCCAGGCTCTTTCAGGTGCTTTGATGTTGGAAAGTGTTGATCTGCCGGACCAAAGTTCTTATGATTTCGGGATTTCTCCGATATTTCTGAGCGCAGGTTTTCAGAAATTAAGTGAAGATAAAAATCATTCTTACGGCGCAACTTTAGGCTATTCTCTATTGAGCGTAATGCAGAAGGTCTTCAATTTTAACACAGATTTTATTGATGCCCCGCAAGGCTTAAATGGCGATTTTAATTTCAGAATTAAAACTAAATCAGGCGGATTTTTCAAATATTACGGAATGTATGATTCCAATAAAATGGGCGTGCGGGGAGAAAGCCTTGAACCGGAATATGATTTTGCCCTCGTAAGGTTAAAAGGAAAAAATACCTATCACAACTTATCTTTTAAGCAGAAATTCGGGAAATATCTCTTAAATGCAGGAACTTCTTATTCTTACAATAAATCGGATTTAAATTTCTCAACAGAAACCAATGATCTGGAATCAGACAAAACCCAATTATTAACAGACGGAAATTACATCAATTTTAAAGCTGTTTTAGAAAGAAAAATCAATAAAATAAGCGCGTTGAGAGGTGGTTTTGAATTAAATAATACAGACGAAAAACTTCATTTTGATCAGGTGAATAAACATTATCAGGATTTGATTTCATCTGTTTTTGTGGAGACGGATTTAGGTTTCAGCAATCAATTATCCGCGAAAATCGGGGTGAGGGGAGAAAATTCTTCTTTTTTAAATAAAAGCAATATCGCACCACGTGTTGCCCTGGCTTATCGTCTGGCAAAAGACTGGACAACATCGATTGCCTATGGATTGTTCTATCAAAACCCTGAAAGTAAATATATTAACGGTCCTTCAAATTTAGATTTTCAAAAATCACAGCATTACATCTTCCAGCTTCAAAGATCAACGGAAGGCAGAAGTTTGAGATTGGAAGCTTTTTATAAGAAATACGATCAATTGATTAAAACTTTTAATGTAACGCCAAATAACGAACAAAATCAACAGGTTTTAACTGCTTTAAATAACGACGGGTATGGTTATGCAAAAGGAGCGGAATTATTCTGGAGAGACAAAAAAACATTCGAAAATATTGATTACTGGATCAGCTATTCGTTCTTAGATTCAAAAAGAGATTTTATGAATTATCCGGTGAGCTTAAAGCCGAATTTTGCTTCAGAACATACGCTTTCAGCCGTTGCCAAAAGATTTATCCCAGAATGGAAATTAGGCGTTAATTTATCCTACACTTACGCAAAAGGTCGACCTTATTACGATATTGCAACAAAAGATGTAAACGGTCAAATTGTTAACTTTACAAGAAATGAAGGAAGGTTAAAAGATTATAACGCTTTGAATATAAGCTTCAATTATCTTCCGAATTTAGGTAAGAAAGATGCAAAAGCATTCACCGTTTTTGTGTTGAGTATTTCGAATATTTTAGGCTCAAAAAATGTCTACGGATACAATTTTTCTGTAGACGGATCGAGAAGTTCTGCGGTCGTGCCTCCGGTAAATACTTTTGTGTTTGTAGGCGCATTTATCAGCTTTGGAGTTGATAGAACGCAGGATGCAATTAATAATAATTTGTAAAAATATAAACAAACAACACTTTTAATGATTTAATTATATCAATTAAATACATATCTTTGAATAAAATATAAACTAACCTCAAAAATTAGAAATTATGAAGAAATATCTATTAAGTTTTGCTTTAGCCTTTGTAAGCTTAACTGCTTTTGCTCAGGCAGATTACGAAAAGGCGATGACTGAAAAGATCGCTAAAATAGAAACAAGTAAAACAGCCGAAGATTACACAGCGCTGGCGAATGATTTTCACAGAATTGCAGGAAAAGATGAAAATAAATGGTTGCCTTTCTACTATGCAGCTTTTGCAAATCTTCAGAAAGGAAGAGCATTGATGAGAGAGGGTAAAATGCAGGAACTTGATTTCATCGCCGGGCAAGCTCAAAAATATATCGAAGCAGCATCTCATGTTGCTCCGACTGACAATGCAGAGATCCATTTGCTGACCAAAATGATGTATTCTTTAAGAATGATGGTAAATCCTCAGGAAAGATACATGACAGACGGGGCAAAGGCTGCAGAAGAGCTTAAAAAGGCTGAAAAGCTGGATCCATCTAACCCAAGAGTTGCTTTGATCAAAGCTGAAGACACCTATTTCACTCCGGAGCAGTACGGCGGAAGCAAAACAAAAGGAATAGAGCAGTTTAAGGATGCTTTGGCAAAATTCAACGCATATACGCCAAAAACTTCTCTTGACCCGAACTGGGGAAAATCAGAAGCAGAATATTTCATCAGCCAGGCTAAAAAATAATCTGTTAGAATCAAAATATAAACCTTCCATTACGGGAGGTTTTTTTATGCGGTTCAGTCACGGAAAATGACCGCTCAGGAAGAAATAATTTTAAGTAATTTTAATATAAACTAATTTTGAACCAAGAAACCCACTCATGAAACGTAAAAATTTTATCACTTTACTTTGGATATCACTCGCCACTTCAATGTTTTTCTTTTTCGTTTTTACTGATGAGAAAACCGTTGAGAATTTTTTTCTTACCGTATTGATATCTTTCATGTATTCTTTAGTTTTAGGAGTTGGGAATGGCTTAATTAATGATTTCCTCAACAAAAAGTTTCCATGGTCTGAGGCAACGACAAAAAGAGCGGTTATCAGCATTGTTTCGATTCTTATCGCGAATATAATTTTAGTCTATTTCTGTAATTACATGAATTTTGTTGTTATTCAAAAATCAGCAAATACGGCAGAATATTTCTCAGGAAAGTATAATTATATCAATTGGTTTACAATTAATGTTGCCTTATTAATCTCGGCTTTCCTCCATGCAAGAGGCTTTATGGAAGAATTAAAAAAGACTTCCAAAAAAGAAGTGGTGGAGCAGAAATTAATCGCAACATCGGCCAACGCCCAATTTGAAAGTTTAAAAAATCAACTGGATCCGCATTTTTTGTTTAATTCATTAAATGTTTTAAGTTCGTTGATCGATGAAAATCCCAAACAGGCGCAGAAGTTTACCGCTTCAATGTCAAAGATTTACAGATATGTTTTAGAACAGAAAGATAAAGAATTGGTTACGGTAGAAGACGAGGTAGAATTTGCCAAAACCTATTGTGATTTATTGAAAACACGATTTGAGGACAGCGTAGATTTTGTTTTTGAGGTAAATAAAGATGATTTACGAAGATTTGTGGTTCCGCTTTCCCTGCAATTATTATTGGAAAACTGTATCAAGCATAATTTTGCAACGTCTTCAAAACCTTTGATCATTAAAATATTTTCCGAAAATGATACGCTTTGCATTGAAAATAATCTTCAGGCAAGAGAGCAGATAAAAGAAAGCGCAGGGATCGGTCTGGCGAATATTGTTCAGCGGTATTCATTATTAACGAAAAGAAATGTTTTCATCGAAAAATCCGAAGATTATTTTAAAGTAAAACTTCCGGTATTATCGGCTAAACCTAATGTTGTCAGTATTAAAATTGATGATAAAGATAAATCGTATGAAAGGGCAAAGAAAAGGGTGAAAGAGATTAAAAGCTTCTATGTAAATTTAATTTCATATTGTATTATCATTCCATTTTTAATTATCGTAAATCTTATTACAAGTCCGCAAAATATCTGGTTTTACTTTCCGATGCTGGGATGGGGAATCGGTGTTGTAGCGCATGGGATGAGTGTTTTTGCCATAGGAAAAAGCTGGGAAGAGAAAAAAATCCGCGAAATTCTTGAAAAACAAAATAAACAATAAAAAACATAAAAAATAAGAAATCATGGAAAATATTGACGAAAACGATATCCGTTACAAAGAAGCCGAAAGAAGAGTAAAAAAAATTAAGAACTTTTACGTTCTCACTTTTATTTATTTTGCGGTCAATGCATTTATTTTATTTCTTAATTACAGAGAATTACATGAAGGGGAAACGATTTGGCATTTGAAATATTTCAGCCTTCCGATCTTTTGGGGAATTGGCGTAATTGGCTATGGAATGAGCGTTTTTCTGCCGGGATTTATCCTCGGAAATAAATGGGAAGAAAGAAAAATAAAAGAATTAATGGAAAAAGAGAAATAAATGAAAATTTTACCAATACTCTTTACCGTTTCCATGGTTGCATGGTTTGTCAGCGAGATTCTTTACAAAAGAATGTTAAAATCAGGAGAAAATGACAAAAAGAACAAAGATCAGTCTACGTTGAACTTGTTGTGGATCGCGATTCCGTTTTCTATTTTGAGTGCTGTGATGGTTTTTTATTTAACGGATTTTCCGATTGCAAATTCTGTTTGGATTTTATACGCTGGAGAAATTTTCATCCTTATTGGAATTATTTTAAGATTCATCATTATCAGATCTTTAGGTAAATATTTTACAGTTGACGTGACGATCAGACAAGATCACAAAATCAAAAAAGAAGGATTTTACAAATATCTGAGGCATCCGTCTTATGCTTTCTCTTTACTAACTTCTTTGGGGCTTGGTTTGTATTTAAATAACTGGTTTTCATTGGTTTTGGCCTTTATTCCGCCGTTTATCGCATTTAATTATAGAATTAAAGTTGAAGAAAATGCTTTAATTGAGCAATTTGGCGAAGAATATTTGGAGTACAGGATGAAAACGAAGAAATTAATTCCGTTTATTTATTAGTAAAATTGAATGGATGTTCACGAAGCATCTCTCAAAAAATCAGCACAAATATCTGTGTAATCAGTCTAATCTGCGGTTAATAAAAATACCCAATTTCTATTAAGTCTCAATTTTTACAATTCAGTTCTCAATTTCTACCGTTCGGTAAGATAAAATTGATTTGAGGCTGATTGTTAACCTAAATTTGTCTCAACAAAACAAACAAATAACTTTTAAACAATAAAAATTATGGAAACTTTCAACAAAGAAAATTTAGCCTACGAAAAAGCATCAAAAAGAGTAAAAGAAATAAAAGGATTCTATGGAAACCTTACTTCTTACTGCCTTGTAATCCCGTTTTTGGCGGTCCTTAATCTTTTGACATCGCCTGGTCAATTATGGTTTTACTGGCCAATGTTAGGATGGGGAATCGGTCTTGCAGCGCATGGCGTAAATACTTTCGGGATCGGAAAAGACTGGGAAGAGAAAAAGATCAGAGAATTGATGGATGAAGACAGAAGAAACAACAAAACAGTTTAATTAATATCCTTAAAACGACTACAATGGACTATAATCAAGCACAAGAAAGAGTAAATCAGTTAAAAAAGTTCTATAAAAGCCTTACATGGTTTGCTATTATTTCAATTTTTTTATTTTTTAACGATATTTTCAAAAACGGAAAATTTGAATTAACATTTTTCAACGGATCAATAATTTTAACAATTTGGGGAATTATTTTGACCGTAAAAGCCGTTAAATTATTTATCCTGAACTCAGATTGGGAACAAAAAGTGTTGAATGAAGAGCTTAAAAAAACAAAGCAGCCAATAGATTTTAAAAGCTGATAACTTTTGAGTAATTTTATTTCAAATTTAAGACTAAAAAGAAGATTCAATGATCAAAACTGTCATTATCGAAGACGAAAAGCCTGCTTCAAGGAAACTAGAAAGAATGTTGAGCGAATTCCCTGAAATAGAAGTTGTTGCAAAGATAGAATCTGTGGAAGAAGGGGTGCAGTGGTTTTCGGAAAACGAGCATCCGCAACTGATTTTTTCGGACATTGTTTTAGGCGACGGTTTATCTTTCGATATTTTTGAAAAAGTTCCGACAAAAGGTTTTATGATCTACACGACAGCTTTTGATCAATATACCTTGAAGGCTTTTAAATTAAACAGTATTGACTATCTTTTAAAGCCGATTTTAGACGAGGATCTTGGTAGGGCAATTGAAAAATTCAAATCATTTATTCCTTCAGATAATTCTGTCAACTCATTAGAAATTAAAGAGTTAATTAAAAAAGATAAAACAACTCTTTCCCGAATTTTGGTAAAGATAGGATATAATTTGAAGATCGTTCAGACGCATGAAGTAAGCTGTTTTTTCAGTGAAAATAAAATCGTTTACTTACAGACCCAAGAGAGAACGTATCCGTCAGACTTTACGCTGGATGAGCTGGAAGATGTTCTGGACGAAAAGAAATTTTTTCGTGCCAACCGACAATTCATCATTAATTCAGATTTCATTAAAAATATTCACACTTCCCCAAATTACAAAGTAGAACTTCAATTTCAGCCGCAGGAAGAAATTACCGTGAGCCGTGATCGCGTAAAAGATTTTAAAGACTGGCTGGTAAGTTAATTTTGAAAAAGTAAAACTTCTCACAAAACCAAAACCCAAAACAAAAAGATTAAACTCAAAACTCGTATCTCGCAACTACTTGTAATCAATACGGTTAGCTTCTGTATCTTCAAGTTGTTTTATAATTGAATTTGGAATTTCATCACTGTCAATCGGAAAGCTGATAGAGTCGGGGAGAAAAGTTTTTCGGTCTGCTTTCTGAAAAATCTCAAAAAGAGCAATCGGCTCTTGATTAAAACTGATACACGTACTTATAAAATGCAACTCATGGAGCTTATATTCTGGATTTTTAAGTTTTTCCTTGATATCTTTTATTCTTGAAATAAAATGTCTTTGGCGGATAAATGTATTGCTGTTCATGATGATAAAAACATAATCAGAATAGGCAGTTACCTTCCCAAAATACTTGTGGTGATCGCCGCCGCTTCTCTCAATAAAATATTCGCCGGAAGTCTCAGATTTGTAGATTTCCATTGCTGAGCGCCAAATCCGGTCTTCTTTCGCCTGCAAAGGATTGTCGGGCAGATTTCTGTTGTAAGAATACCAGCAGCCTACCAAACGATCCAAAAGTGCGGTATTTTGCCTGGCGTTATTCATATCAATTTTCAGATCATTAAAATTGAATGCTTCTGTGTTTGAATTAATAAAATCGATATAGTTTGAATAACCCAATACTTTGACAATCATACTTAATTTTGCCAGATTGGGCTTGCTTAAAATAGCATTTTCATTGTGATAAAATTTCTTTAGCTTATTGATTATCAAATGTTCATAAAGATAATTTGAACCGAGCAGTTCGGGTTCCTTTTTTATGTTATTTTCTGTATTGTCATTGATTATTAAATCATTAAGTTCGGCAACAATGTATGACCATTCGGTTTTTGTGACATCTTCCCAATGATTTTTCTTTAAAAAGTACAGACTTAAGAAATTCATTAACTTCTCAAGATGCAGAATATCTTCTTTTTTCATTGTTTATATTTGATTGTAAGACTAATATAAGATTTTTATACGACTAAATAAGATTTTTGGAAGACTTTTATATTTTAAAATCAAACCAAATTTGAGTAGAAAATAAAAGTTAAAACAATGGAAACAAAAATGTTATTACAAAACGATTCTCTCTGGAGCAGGCTTCAGGAGTTTTCGCTGGACGCTCCCAATGTTGATTTTCCTTTCTCAAAAAAGCTGGCCAAGGAAGAAAGCTGGACAGTAGATTTTACTAAAAAAGCGATAGAAGAGTATAAAAAATTCGTTTATCTGTGCTGTGTTCTTCCAAACGGAGCTTCACCAAGCGAAATTGTTGATAAAGTATGGCACATGCACCTTATTTACAC
The DNA here is from genome assembly GCF_900100115.1 of Chryseobacterium soldanellicola. GTDB lineage: Bacteria > Bacteroidota > Bacteroidia > Flavobacteriales > Weeksellaceae > Chryseobacterium > Chryseobacterium soldanellicola. Next base: position 597,773 of record NZ_FNKL01000002.1, on the reverse strand, counting down.
ACAAAATTACTGGGAAGAATTCTGCCCGAATATTTTGAAAAGAAAGCTTCATCATCATCCTTCAAAAGGAGGTTTTGCCGAAAAAGATAAACATCAGAACTGGTTTTCAGATACCCTAAAAAACTATAAAGAAATCTTTAATCAGGAAGCCCCGGCAGAGATTTGGAATAATACAATTAAACACAAGCAACCTGTGAAATCATGGCTCAGAATCCTGAAAATTAGTGGTTTAACAGGTTTTCTATTGATGGTGTATTCCTGCTCAGACAGCACTTTTAATACACTGGCAATCGTTTTTGGATCGATTATAAGTTTTTTCCTGCTGATAAGTTTTCTGTCAATGATTTTAGGTGTAAATACTCCAAAAGATCAGGATAAAAATGACAATAGTGCTGACGGCGGTGGCTGCAGTGGAGGTGGCGGAAGTTGCGGTGGCGGTTGTGGAGGAGGATGTGGTGGTTGTGGCGGATGCGGCGGTTAAAAAACCAGATATTATGAAAAAGATAATTATTCATACAATCCCGATCGCGGTAAGTTTCTTTTTGCTTGCAGCACAAGATCAAATATGCAATCCGATTATTTTAAAAGGTCCGGAATTTTTAAAATTTTATCTGATTCTTTTAGCAGGATTTTACGCTTCTGTTTTTAGTCTGAAATTTTTTAAAGAAACGATTTCAGGAATCACATTTTATTTTGTGATTTTCATTCTGATTTTAGGAATAATAAAATTAATCAGAGGATTATTTTTAGGAAAGCCTGTCGGGTTTTTAATCATCATTTTAATCCTGGAAATCATTGTGCTGATATTTTTTATATGGCCAAACTTAAAGCAAAAGATTAATTAAATATTCTGCCATAAGAAAAATAAGCCTGAAGATATCTTCAAGCTTATTTCATTTATTTTAATTGATAATTTTAGGCAATTACGCCGCTTCCCAAAAGCTCATCATCAATATACCAGGCTGCAAACTGACCTTCCGCAATGGCAGATTGAGGTTGCTCAAATTCCATATAAAAAACATTTTCAAACTGATAAATTGTTGCTTTCTGAAGCTCCTGTCTGTAACGGAATCTCGCCATTACTTCCATAGATTCGCCATTTTTTAATCTTAAATCTTCACGTACCCAGTGCAGCTCAGCATTATCAACTTTTAACGCTTTTTTATGCAAACCGGGAAAGCTGTGGCCTTCTCCAACGAAAATAATATTGTTTTCCATGTCTCTAGACACAATAAAACAGCTTTCTTTATGTCCGCCAATTCCAAGTCCTTTGCTTTGTCCGATCGTAAAAAATTGGGCACCTTGATGCTTTCCGATTACTTTTCCGTCGGCCTTTTTATAATTGATTTTTTGACTTAAATATTCTAATTCTTCTTCTTTTGATGAAAATTCAGGTTTTTCCTGTGAAAATAAAGGAGAATCTTTAAAAATTTCAACAATTTCACCTTCTTTTGGAATTAATTGCTGTTGCAGAAACTGCGGAAGGCTTACTTTTCCGATAAAACATAATCCCTGAGAATCTTTTTTATCAGCCGTTACCAATCCGATTTCTTTAGCAATTTCTCTTACCTGAGGTTTTGTTAATTCACCAATCGGAAACAACGCTTTAGACAACTGGTCCTGATTCAGCTGGCATAAAAAATAAGACTGATCTTTATTATTGTCTTTTCCTGCTAGAAGGTGAAAAATTTCCTTTCCGTTTTCATCAAAAGTAGAATCTACTCTTGCATAATGTCCTGTAGCCACTTTTTCAGCGCCTAAAGACATTGCCGTCTTCATAAAAACATCGAATTTCACTTCTCTGTTACACAAAACATCAGGATTCGGAGTTCTTCCTTTCTGGTATTCATCGAACATATAATCGACGATTCTTTCTTTGTAAAGCTCGCTCATGTCGATCACCTGAAACGGAATTCCCAATTTCTGGGCAACCATTAAGGCATCATTGCTGTCCTCAATCCACGGACATTCATCTTCTAACGTTACCGAAGCATCGTTCCAGTTTCTCATAAACAAAGCCACAACTTCATGGCCTTGTTGTTGCAGCAAATATGCTGTAACACTCGAGTCTACCCCTCCGGATAATCCTACTACTACTTTCATTGTATTTCAATTTTACGAGACTCTTAACGGGAGCTCTTAGTTGACGCGGCAAAAATACAACTAAATAAATTCGGAAAAAAACCATAATTTTAAACATTGATAAAAACGATATTATGAAAAAAATTATTTTCCCTTTACTGCTGATGCTTTCAGGATCAGTATTTTCCCAGGTTTCTATGGGTACAACACCAGAAACGAATAATAAATGGACTTTCGGAGGCGGAATCGGTGTTGGATTCGGAAGCCAGAACTCATTTTATTTGCAAGCTTCTCCTAAGGTTGGCTACAGGCTTACAGACGATTTAGAAGTGGGTGTTGTAGGAAGTGTTTCTTGGCAAACCTCTGATTATTACAGATCAACTATGTTTGGCGTTGGTCCGTTTGTGAATTATTATTTTGCGAGATCTTTTTATGTTGGAGCTAATCTCCAGCAATATTTTATCAACTTTAAAGATAAATTTTACGATTATAAAACAAATGAGCAGGAAACTGCTTTATATCTGGGCGGAGGCTATATGCAGAGAATCGGGACTCATTCTTTTATGCAGATCGGTTTAATGTATAATGTTTTGTATAAAGAAAATTCCAGTGTTTTTTCCAGTGGCCTGATCCCGAGTATTGGTTTTGTGGTGGGACTTTAATTATAAATTTTTTCTTCATAGATTATAGAGAAATTTGCGTTTAAATTTAGACCAATTTTATATACGATGCAGATCATATCTTTAGCAAAAACTTAAATAAAAACAAAAAAAGCACCGAGAAAATTCCCGGTGCTTTTATTATTAAATTATTTATTCAAGATTAAGAAGATTTTTCAACCGTCTTTTTAGTTTTTGAAGCTTTTCCGGTTAAGCCGTCTTTTGCTTCATTTACATCTAAAATGATTGTTTCTCCTTCATTTAATTGCTTGTTTACCAACATTTCTGCCAATAAATCTTCAATGTACTTCTGGATAGCTCGTTTTAGTGGTCTTGCACCAAAGTCTTTATCCCAACCTTTCTCAGAAATAAAGTCTTTTGCTTCTTCAGTTAAGTCAACTTTATAACCTAATTTTTCAAGTCGGCTGTACAATTTGTTTAATTCAAGATCAATGATTCTCTTGATATCTTCTTTCTCAAGAGAGTTAAAGATCACAATATCATCAATTCTGTTTAAGAATTCTGGGGCAAATGCTTTTTTAAGGGCGTTTTCAATTGTACTTCTTGCTCTTGTGTCTGAACCGGTTTTCTTAGCCGAAGTTCCGAATCCTACACCGTCACCAAAGTCTTTAATATCTCTGGTTCCGATGTTTGAAGTAAGGATAATGATTGTATTTCTAAAATCAATTTTTCTTCCTAAACTGTCCGTAACATGACCTTCATCTAAAATCTGCAACAAGATATTGAATACATCAGGGTGAGCTTTTTCAATCTCATCCAAAAGAACCACAGCATAAGGTTTTCTTCTCACAGCTTCTGTTAATTGACCGCCTTCTTCGTATCCAACGTATCCCGGAGGGGCTCCAACCAATCTTGAAACCGCAAATTTTTCCATGTATTCACTCATATCAATTCTGATCAAAGCTTCATCAGAATCGAATAATTCTCTTGCCATTACTTTTGCAAGCTCAGTTTTACCAACTCCGGTTGTACCTAAGAAGATAAACGTTCCGATCGGACGGTTCGGATCTTTCAATCCGGCTCTGTTTCTTTGAATTGCTTTCACAACTTTTTTCACAGCGTCTTCCTGACCGATCACTTTGCCATTCAGCTTTTCGTCCATCTGAGCTAATTTATCAAGCTCGTTTTTACCAACTTTCGTTACAGGAACGCCACTCATCATAGAAACCACCTCCGCAACATTTTCTTCGGTTACGGTTTCTTTTTTCTCTTTTACATCTTTGTCCCATTTATCCTGAGCAGAATTCAGTTCCATCTGAAGGCGTTCTTCTTCATCTTTAAGCTTTCTGGCTTCAAGATAATCCTGAGCTTTTACAGCTTTCTGCTTCATTTCTTTGATGTCTTCGATTTTCTTTTCAAAATCAATGATTTCGGTAGGAACTTTCATGTTTTTAATATAAACACGGGATCCTGCTTCATCCATCGCATCAATCGCTTTGTCCGGTAAGAAACGGTCTGTAATATACCTTGCTGTCAAATTGACACAAGCTAAAATCGCTTCTTCAGTATAAACAACATTGTGGTGTTCCTCATACTTATCTTTAATTTGGTTCAGAATCTGAATGGTTTCATCAATAGAAGTAGGCTCCACCATTACCTTTTGGAATCTTCTTTCTAAAGCGCCGTCTTTTTCGATATACTGACGGTATTCATCAAGAGTTGTGGCACCAATACATTGAATTTCACCTCTTGCCAAGGCTGGTTTAAACATATTCGACGCATCTAAGCTTCCTGTTGAACTTCCCGCGCCAACAATAGTGTGAAGCTCATCTATGAATAAGATAACATCTCTGTTTTTCTCCAGCTCGGTCATGATGGCCTTCATTCTTTCCTCAAACTGACCACGGTATTTCGTCCCTGCAACAAGGCTCGCGAGATCCAAAGTGATTACTCTTTTTCCAAAAAGAACTCTTGAAACTTTTTTCTGTTGAATTCTTAACGCTAACCCTTCAGCGATGGCAGATTTACCAACACCCGGCTCACCGATAAGCAACGGATTGTTTTTCTTCCTTCTTGATAAAATCTGAGAAACCCTCTCAATTTCTTTTTCACGACCGATCACGGGGTCTAATTTCCCGTCTCTGGCTAAAGAAGTTAAGTCTCTGCCGAAGTTATCCAAAGTCGGAGTTTTACTTTTTCCGGAGCCTAAATTTCCTGTAGGCTTTCTCATCTGCTCAAATTCCTCTCTTTCATCATCATCGTCATAAGCGCTCATTTGTGGCGCCTGTCCGGAATTTTTAAGCATTGTCTGATACTCTTTTGAAACTCCTTCATAGTCAATATCATAAGCTCCTAAAATACTTGAAGTAGGGTCCTCATATTTGTAAAGAATGCCTAAAAGCAGATGAACGGTATTAATCTCATTGCTTTTATATTGTCTGCATTCCAGCTCAGCACGTTTGATTGCATGATCTGCCATCTTCGTGAATGAAATATTAGTAACCTCCTCAGAAATAGGATTTAGACTTGCTGTATTTAGAGTTTCAATTTTTCTTCTGATTTGTGTTAAATCCGCATTAAGGTTTTGAAGGATTTCTTTTGCAGAGTTTTCCGTTTTTATAATACCTAAAAGTAGATGTTCTGTATTAAGAAATTCACTTTTCAGCCGTTTAGCTTCGCTTTTGCTTTGTTTGAACACCTGGCTCAAACCTTGTGAAAACTTATAATCCATAATATATCTCATTAGAATAAAAGCAACATTGCCATTTATTCATTATCTAAATTACAAATATTTTACCAAAAACCAATAAATGACTTTATGGCAGAAAAAATTTTATTATCTTATTGAAAATGATTAAGTTTGTTATCGTTAAATTTTCCCTCATGACTCCCGAAACGGCTACTTATATCGGATATTCCGCCTCACTTTTTATAGTGTTGAGCTTTATACTGAAAGAGGTAAGAAAAATCAGAATCGTTAATATGATAGGCTGTATCTGTTTTGTCATTTATGGCATCTTCAGCGGAATGCTTTGGCCGGTTATCATCCCAAACGCATTGATCTGCTTTATACAAATTTACCACTTATTGGCTGACAAAAAGGGATAATGGAGAAGAAAAAAATAATTACATCGGCTTTCAGCAATCTATATACGGATCAGCGTATTGAAAAGGTTTGCAGGACGTTACATGATAACGGATATGAAATAGAATTAATAGGAAACGACTGGAATGGGGCAGAAAAAATGTCGCGGCCGTACCCTTTTTTAAGAATACAATTAATTTCAAAAAGCTTAAAAACCGCTTATTTTGAATTCAACTGGAAATTATACCTCGAATTAAAGAAAAAAGCCGACCAAAACACGATTCTTCATGCCAATGATCTGGATACGCTGCTTCCGAACTATTTAATAGCAAAAAAATTAAATATTCCCCTGATTTTTGACAGTCATGAAATCTTTTCCGAAATGCCGGCAATTCAGGGCAAAATGTCACAAAAACTGTGGCGATATCTTGAAAAAAGGCTGGTTCCCAAAATAAAATTCATGATTACAGCAAGCGGAAGCTATGCAAATTGGTTTCAAAAAAAGTATAATGTTGATCCGATTGTTGTTCAAAACGCACCCAGAAAATTAGATTTTACTATTGAAATTCCGGAAAATAATCCAAAAATAGTTCTCTATCAAGGTGCAATCAATCCTTTCCGCGGGATTGATAAAGCTATTCTGGCAATGCATCATCTTGACAACGTAATTTTAAAAATCGCAGGCGACGGGCCGAGAAAAAAAGAATACCAAGAATTAGCTATTAAAGAAAATCTTCAGCATAAAGTTCATTTTTTAGGAAAATTACTTCCTGAAGATCTAAGAAAAATCACAGTAACAGTTGATTGCGGGATGAGCATCGAAGAAAATGGGGGCGAGAGCTATTTTTATTCTCTGCCAAATAAAGTTTTGGACTGCATTCAGGCGCGAGTTCCTTTAATTTTATCTAATCTTCCTGAAATGCAAAAGATTAAGGGTCAATTTGATATCGGAGAAATTATTAAAGATCACCAGCCGGAAAACATTGCCCAATCGATACGTTTAGTTTTAAATAAAGGAAGAAAAAAATATCTGCCCGAGCTTGAAAAAGCCTCAAAACAACTTTGCTGGGAAAATGAAGAAGTGAAATTACTGCAGGTTTTTGAAAAAGCATCAAATTTTGCGATAGGCTTTAAAAAGTAAGCTATAAGCAAATTGTAATAATTGAATATCTGGCCTACTGCTTATTGCTTCAAGCCTAAAGCATAAATTAGTATCTTTGCAGAAAGAAAGTAAAGAAAATGACCATTAAAGAAAAACAGCAGGAACTCATCGATGAATTTGCCTTTCTTGACGATTGGGAACAGAAATATGAATATATTATCGATCTTGGAAAAGAGCTGAAAGGCCTTCCGGAAGATAAGAAGAAAGAAGAAAATCTGATTAAAGGATGCCAAAGTAAAGTCTGGATCGATGCTGAATTTAAAGATGGAAAATTATTTTTCGATGCTGATTCCGACGGTATTTTGCCAAAAGGAATCGTTTCTTTGCTGGTAAGCATTTACAGCGGCCATTCTACACAGGAGATTTTAGATTCTGATTTCGAATTTATTTCTGAAATCGGGCTGCAGGAATTTCTTTCCCCATCCAGAGCCAATGGTTTGATGGCAATGACAAAACAGATCAAATTTTATGCAGTTGCTTATCAATTGAAGTCGTAATTGTGACAAGAATTTTAGCATACCGCTTTTCCGCGTTTGGTGATGTCGCAATGACAGCACCCGTTTTCCGTGAGTTTCTGGAACAAAATCCCGATGTGGAAATTGTGATGGTTTCCAGAAGTAATTTTGAGAGCTTATTTGCTGATATTCCGAATGTTATATTCAAAGGAATCAACTTAGATGATTATAAAGGTTTTTTTGGTTTAACAAGACTTGCCAACGAATTAGTTAAAGAATTTAACCCGGATTTGATCGCTAATCTCCATGATGTGATCAGGACCAAAATTTTAGATAAAATTTACCGGCGAAAAGGACTTAAAGTATTCAAAATCAACAAGGGAAAAGAAGAAAAAGAACACCTGACCGATATCTGGAATTTAAATAAAATTCAGTTAAGAAAAACAGTTGAGCGTTATGCAGATGTTTTTCGCGAAATGGGCTTTAAAGTTGAGCTTTCGCATCAATTGAGACCTGTTTCACAACAAAAATCAGGGATTGGTTTTGCACCGTTTGCCCAACATCGGGGAAAAATGCTTCCTTTGGAAAAGTCTTATGAATTGGTAAGAGTTTTAGCTAAAAAGCATACAGTATATTTTTTCGGTGGTGGAAAAAAAGAAACTGAAACCCTGGAAAAATGGGCAATGGAAATCCCAAATACCTATAGCTTATCAGGAAAATTAAGCCTAAGCGAAGAATTAAAAAAAATCTCCGAATTAGAATTAATGATTTCTATGGATTCTGCAAATATGCATTTGGCGAGCTTAATGGGCACCAGATGTGTTTCAATTTGGGGTTCTACACATCCTTATGCAGGGTTTTTAGGATTCGGACAAAGTGAAAACGATGCTGTTCAGGTAAAAGATCTCACTTGCAGGCCGTGCTCGGTTTTTGGTGATAAAGAATGTTTCCGTGGTGACTGGGCGTGTCTGGAAGAGCTTGATATTCAGAAAATTATTGATAAAATTTAATGCAAATGAAGCTTTCAATCTGTATTCCGGTCTATAATTTTGATATTCGAGAATTAATTTTTGATTTAAAAAAAGAAATTGAAAATAATAAGATCAATGCAGAAATTATCCTGATTGATGATGCTTCCAATGAAAGTTTTAAACAAATCAATACGGAACTTCAAAAAGACGTCGAAGAGTTTATTTTCCTGGAAAAAAACATAGGAAGAGCCCAGATCCGTAATCTTTTTACCTATTATTCTAAAGGGGATTATCTGCTTTTTTTGGATTGCGACGGTAAAATTATCGATGAGAATTTTTTAAAGAACTATCTTAAATTTATAGAAAAAAATCCTGAAACATTGGTAATCTATGGCGGAAGAAAAGTTTCTGATGAACCTTCTGATGAGAGCCATTTTTTAAGATGGAAATTTGCTGTAGAAAGAGAGAATTTACCGGTGAATTTGCGATGCGAAAAGCCTTATTTAAGCTTTCAGACAAATAATTTTGTGATTAAAAGTGAAGTGCTGCAAAAAGTGCATTTCAATCCAGAATTTCAAAGATATGGCTACGAAGATCTGCTTTTTGCCATGGATCTGAAGTCAGAAAATATTACAATTGATCACATTGAAAATCCCGTTTTTAATAATGATCTTGAGGAAAACAAAATCTACCTGGGAAAAGTAGAGGAGTCCGTTGAAAGTCTTGCAAAAATGCTTAAAAGTGATAAATTAAGTCCGAAAATTGCTGAGGTGAAGCTTGTAAAAGCGTATAATCAATTGAGCAGAGCTTCTTTGAAAACGCTTTTCATCATTTCTTTTGGATTAAAAAAAGACAGTATTAAAAAGATGCTTTTAAAAGGAAATGTCAATCTCCGTTACCTCGATTTATACAAGCTTGGGCTGCTTCTGGAAATTATGAAGTAAAAAGTCTTAATTAGCGTAAAATATTATGTTTCTTCAAAACTTCGGCTAAGCCTAATTTATTTTTACTGTAAATTAATTTTATCCCTTTTATTGTAAAGCCATTATCTGTTTCCCTCCATAAAAGGCTTCCTTCTAAATCATTTGAAATCATTACATTATCTAAATTATCAGCCAGGATTTTTAATAAGGTATTTACTTCCTTTTCTTCAAAGTGGGTTTTAATTTCGTTTGAATTTTTATTGAAAGTTTTAAAAGCAGAAAACACCAATTTATTGATAAACGTTTCAGATTTTGCTTCAGTAATAATGGGTAAAGTAGTGAAAATGAAAACCTTGAAGCGTCCTCTTTCCTGAGCACTAAAAATAATGACATCATCAATAGAATCCAGCCGGATTTTCTGTGCTGTAAAAGAATTTTCTATAACAAGATCATTGTTTTTAAGATAAATTGTAAAGAAATCCATAGTAAATTATCTGATTAATGAAAGATTATCTTCTCCTCTTTTGCGGTGAAAAAGAGCGAGTTCTGTAATGACCATTCCTTCGTTATTTTCGAAAACAAAACCACAGGGCTGATCATTGATTTTCAGGCCGATAACTTGGTTTTTATCGCCGTAAAAATGCAGGGAATATTCTGAAAAATCAATCTTTTGAACGTCTTGTCTTGAAGAATTCAAGATCGTTTTCTTTCTTGCTTCTTTTTCTTCTTCATTGAGGTAGAATGCTGTTGTTATTTCTTCGAAACGGATGCCATTCAAAGCGTTATATTTATCAGTTTCTCTGTTTTTTATGATTTGATGAAAATTTTCATAGTAATCTTCAAGTTCCTTTAAAATTCCATCTTTCACGGGATTTTTGCCGTTTACGTAATCAGAAAAGCTAAAAGAATTTTTCCAGCCTTCTAAAACGTAGGGAATTTCTGCTTCAAAAAAATCTCCCGTCGTGTACATCTGCGTATCTTTTTCCTCAAAAGAAATCGGAATTTGCTGTTTTACAACCTGTTTAGGAACCGAGAAATCAAAGGCATCTCTTACCGTGATTTTCAGTTCGATTGAAGCGTGTCTGCTGATTTGCTCTTCGTGCTCAAAACAGTTGGCTTTTATGGTGAAAAACTGCTTTCCGGAGTTTAAAATATATGAATTGATGGGCCAGTCAACCGCCATTCCGCCTTCTTTATAATGGTCAAAACAAGGAATATCGTTGATCAGTAATTCTGCCTGACAATTTCTTACCTGCAATTCTGCAAGATAGAAAGGGTTTTTCATGATTAATTATTTTTTAGTGTAATTTTTTAAGCAAATGTCTTCTCCTACAAATACTTTTTCTAAAGGAAATTTATCGCAACTGAAATTTTTATTCACAATAGAAATATTGTAAACATTATCTCCTTCAAAAGAGGAATAAGTAAACTGAATAATTTTCTCCGGAGCTTCCCAACGGTAAACAGTAGGGTTTTCGTATAGCTGATTGATATTTACTTTATAGTTTTTAAATTGATTATCAATGTTTTGGATGATCTTGTCTTTGATGTCCTCTTTTGAAACAAATGACGTAGAAATTCCGATCATTTTGTTGTCTTTGCTTATCTTAAAATCATATTTATATTTACTGATATCAATATTTCCCAGCGAAACTTTGATCCCCTGATTTTCTTTTTTGCTTACAATATAATTATAAGCAATATCGGAAGAATTATCATCTTTTATGGACGTTTTATAGTATTTATTTTTTCCAAAAAGAGTATTGACATCTTCTTTGAAAGTGATGTTTTGTATATCAAAATTGGTGCTTCCTAATGTTTTTGGGTTTTCTTTTTCCTGTGATTTACAGCTATAAATGGATAAAACGAATAGTATAGCGAATAAAAACTTACTTTTTTTCTTCAATATATATTTTTCCTGAATCATAAATTGGATCTTTTGGTTCTTCAATTATGGTAAAAACTTGTTGGTGAGTCGGTTTGAAATCAATTCTTCTGTTGCTGATCAATTCGCTGACCACGATTGTCATTTTTGCGCCTTTGAAATTTACGGTTGATTTTTCATAATATTTTCCCGGACCTTTATCAAATCCCCATTCTTTCTCAAACGTCAAAGATGTTGCCACATTTCCTTCGACTTTCCATTTTTCGACTTCAGAGGCTTCGGTAACGCCGTTTCTCGTGGTAGTGGGAATCAAAACGACTTCATTACTTTTACACCCTGCACGGAGGGTAACGCCCGGTTCCACCCACATTTTTTGCTTTCCGCGGTTGGAAAATCCGTCAACTCGATTATAAGATAAGCTTAAATCTGCTTTTACGGGCAGTGAAACTTCAAAAGTAATGTAAAGGTCTGATTTTGAAAGCCATTCGATGAACTGAATGATCCAGCTGATCACTCTTCCGATTGGTCCTAAAAATTTAATTAAAGGAACGAGATCAACTGCAATTGTTAAACCAATTAAAGGATCTGCTTTTAATCCGCCGGTGTAAATCGGAACAATTTCGTTCGTGCTTGCTTTTCCGAATTTCCAGCCTAATGCAAAGCCTATGTTTGGAGGATCGATGGCAAAATCTACCTCAATTACCCTTCTGGATTGCGCTAAACTAGGCGTTCCGTCGCTGTGGCTCGGATTAAAAACTTCAAGATATTGCCTCGTCATATTGAAAGCTCCGACGGCCGTGTCGATGACTTTTTTAATGCTTTCGATACCTATTTCGTGCTCTTTTCCGTTTTCGACGGCTTTGGCTTTTAAAACCCAGCCTAAATTGGAAGTTTGCGTGCCTTCAATATTGAGTTCGCTTTTTAGATATCTGAAATTATAGTTTTGATGATAACCGTTTAATCTTTCTCTTGAATATTTAATTTTCCCTGAATATCCTTTACCGACAGTCACCATAAATGCAACTTCCCATTCTATATCGGGATATACTTTGATTTTAGCAATCTGATTGGGATAACGGCACGTACTGATCGGGACAAAATAATTTTGCGCCATATCATCAGAAAGAATGAAATAATTAAACAGCCACAACATATTTGTAACCTGCGCAGGATATTTATTGATTTTGCCGTCAAGAAATGTTTTGTTATAAAAATATTTAGGCATTACGATCATCTTGCTGTCACCTTCAAACTTATAATCTACACCCGATTGCCATTGCTGAATCTGAGAAGGATTGTAAGATTTATCTGATTTTGAGACATCATAATCTGTTTTATTTTCTTTTGTTGTGGCAATTCCTGCATTTTTTTGCTGCTGGTTGTGTGTAGAATCTTCCTGTGTGGGAAAACCGTCTTTATTTCTTATTGCCGCAATTACTTTTTCAACCTGAAAAACATTGGTCTGGGTTGTATGTTTCTGACCTTCATCCAACAATAAACCCTGGCAAAAAACGTCTTTTGTCGTCAGTTTATCTAATGTAATAGAGATTTTTTTTCTTGAATCTCCGGCTGTAATGCCAAAAATCTGTGAAGTTCTGTCGAGATTTGCATCATCTTCATCGAAAATTACCAAAGGCGTTCTGTCGCCGTCATTTTCATCTTTTATGGTAATTTTTGAATATCCGCAAGGATCATATTCCTTTTTGAGATATTTGATGTCACCAATATATTGAATCTGATTATTTTTTTCATTTTCGAATTGTGCTAAAAGCGAGCTCATCGAATTATATGGCACCAAAAGCTCTCTGGAATTATCATAAACCCACTTTCCGTGTTCCATTCTCATCCAGTCGGCAGTGGCTTTTTCAGAATCATACTGACCGGAATCGCGAACGGCATCGGCTGAAATTAAAACCGGAGCCGTAAACCCGATCGAACCTTTTAATCTTAAATAAAATTTTTCGTCAAGCTGTTGCCCGTTATGATTTTTCTGCCATTCCGGATCGATGAGAAAACGTAGGCTTTTTCTCGCATTATATTGAAATGAGCCGGGAGTAAGGATCTCCACATTTTTTTGTACAGCAACAGCTTTTCCTTTATTAATAAGCTCTACATCAAACACAAATTTGTCTGATCTGTTCTCAAAATTGGGTAACAAATGGGTGTAAACTTCTACGTCAACTGTCTGACCGTACGTTGCCTTTTTCTCATTGTTTTCCAACGGAATATAGCCATGTTCGGGAAATTTAAAATGGCAATACAAGACCTGAGGCTTGTCTAAGCCCACAATTCTTAAATATTCAACCCCTTCCGTTTCCGGAAAAGCAGTGTAAGGAATTAAAAGATGAATAACTCCAATATTTCCGACACTTGTTTTAACATCTCCGACATTAATGACTTTGTTGTTGCCTTCAAGAATTTTATGGTCTTTATTTTCAGTCGTTAAGGTCTGAAAAAATTCACTTGGCCGAAGTTGCGGATATAATTGTTTAAAATCCGTCCACACATGTTCTCTTATCAAAAACCATTTTACGCCACTGATGGTCGTTTCCGGATTTTTGGTGTTGGGACCGAGACACGTTTTATCTAAATAAACGGTAACCGAATTTTGGGAATGCCCCAATTCTATAATGGTTCCCGTTCCGTATTTTTTGACGTTTTGCTTTGGCTCTTTAATGAGAGCTTTTTTAATACCTGCTGTTCCCATCGTCTAAAAAATAGATTTATAAGCTTCCTGAGAATAGTTTTTCATGTCAATCACGGGATTTACATGAGATTGAAGCTCATTATCGGAATTTTTGATATTTTTTTGTGAAGGTTCGCCGATCTGGCCGGTTTTTAGAATGATAATGCAGTCTTTTCCTCCAATCGGGCAGGTTGCTTTGCTGTCCTCCACCAAAATATAGCCGTCTGGCGGTGAATATTTTTCTTTTTCATAATATCCGCTCCATTCCGTAACAATGGCGGTGCAGGGCTTGTTGTTTTGTTTTTTACACGATCCGAAAGTGTTTTTTTCGAAAGTTGCACCTATATCTTTGTGAGTGGCAGCCAATTTTTCGCTGCCGTTAAGATCGTTTATATAATATCGTTGCTGGGTAAGTACCTTTAATGTATCCGGTGTAGTACCAAACTGACATTGGCACAAGGCTCCCTGTACTACTTTTTCTTTTATGGACATATTAATAAAATTTGTGTGGTGTGTAAATTTAGTGTTTTTTATTCAAATTGGTTTTTACCAGTCGTTTTCATACTTATTTTTATAAAATCCCCATTTATTAGGCTCGGAAACAACAAGTCCACCAGTGATAAAAGGACTGTCCAGGCTTAATTTCATTTGTTTAAATTCTTCCGTCTTTTGCTGGAATTGGGTGTATTTTATTCTTTTAATGAAAGCCTTATTTCCAAGGAGATCTTTTGAGAAAACTTCAAAATCTGCGCGGATATGCATCGGGAAATGATGATATACATCGAGGTCAAAAACGACTTTTAAAGTCATAAAATATCTCGAAGGATCATGATTTTTAGGAATAAAATAGGAATGTGCGGGTTGTTCCTCGCTTTCAAATTCTATGATGAAAGAATGATAATCTGTAGGGATCTTATTGATTTTCTGAACCCCTGAAAATCTCAACGGAAACTGATAGGGGATAACGGATAAAAACATAACTGTTTCTGCCTTTCTTGTTTCTCCGTAATCGATAAATTTTGGATGAAAAAAAAGGTTCCAGAACCAGTCGAATTGTAAATTTTCCTCTAATCCGTTTTTATCATTAATTTTTTTATCAGCGGCGAGAAAGAAATCATCTAACGATTTGCTGTTGTATTTTTCAAGAATAATGGCTTTTTCTTTTTCCCAACGCTGTTTGATGTCTTCATGATTGAGAATTTCGTTTGTGGACAATCCTTTTTCGTTAAGATGAGTTTTAATAGGATAAAATGCTTTAGAAACAGTGTTTCCTAAAATTTCATTCATCCCATCCGGCTCGTGCTGATTGAAAAAAGTATTTTCTTTGTGAATCGTTAAAATACCTTTATGACTGTCAAGCTGTAAATCTGTAGTGATTTCATAATCGATTCTTTTAGAGGGAGTTTGCTCACTGCCGGAAAAATATTTCACGGAAACACCATATTTTCTGGGTTTTAGTCCTGAAGGTTTTATCCGAATGGTATTTAATCTTCGTAATATTTCTTTTTTCGACATTATAATGTCCATAGCAAAATCATTTTAATCATTCAGCAATAATTTGATGGTCAAATTTAATAATTTGTTTATAAAAGATTAAAAGATTTTTGGGATATAACAAAAAAATCTCCCAATGCATTGAGAGATTTTGTGGGCCCTGAGGGATTCGAACCCCCGACCCTCTGGGTGTAAACCAGATGCTCTGAACCAACTGAGCTAAGAGCCCTGAAATTTTTTTAAAAGGCTTCAGTTACCTTTCTCTGTGGGCCCTGAGGGATTCGAACCCCCGACCCTCTGGGTGTAAACCAGATGCTCTGAACCAACTGAGCTAAGAGCCCCACTTACGATTTCTCGTTTTGAGTGGTGCAAATATACGACTTATTTGGAACTCTCCAAATTTTTTTCTAAAAATTCTCCGACAACAAAGTTGCTTCCGCCGATAAAAATCATTTCTTCATTTCTACATTGTTGTTTTGCAGAAAGATACGCTTCCTGCACGGAATCAAAAATTTTATAAGAAATTTTTGCCCCGATCAGCAAATCTTCATAATCTTTCGGGTGTCTGCCCCTGTTGATAGAGGGTTTTGCAAAATAAAATTCTGAATTTTCAGGGAGTAAATTCATCACCTCATCTATCTTTTTATCGTTTACAAAACCTAAAATAACGTGTTTATGTTTGTCAATTGCGTTTAATTGAGCAAAAACAAATTCCAGTCCGGCCTGGTTGTGTCCCGTGTCGCAAATCGTTAATGGATTTTTTGAAAATTCAAACCAGCGACCGATGAAATTGGTGTTTTTATGAACATGTAAAAGTCCGTTTTCTATATTTTTATCGGAAATATTGACATTTAATTTTTTTAATTCTTCAATTAAAGCTAAAACAACTCTGATATTTTTTTGCTGATAATTTCCTTTTAAATCAGATTCTAAATGAGCTTCAAGCAAAGTAGCATCAATAAACGGAGCGTTTTCGCGGGTGGCTTTTTCTTTAATGATATTTTTTACAACATCAGTTTCGTCTCCGGAAACAATTGGAGTGTTATTTTTAATAATTCCTGCTTTTTCTGCGGCAATTTCTTCAATCGTATCTCCTAAAATATTTTGATGATCAAGCTGAACATTGGTAATGGCTGCAACCAGAGGTTTAATGATATTCGTTGAATCCAGTCTTCCGCCCAAACCGACTTCGATAATTGCAAAATCTACATTTTGCTGGTAGAAATATTCAAAAGCCATAATCGTTGTAAATTCAAAAAAAGAAGGAAGAATATCTTCGGGAAGCGTTTTAAGTTTTTGGATAAAATTAAAGACAAATTCTTTATCACAATTCTCACCGTTTACTTTTATACGTTCCGTAAAATCAATGAGATGCGGTGAGTTATATAAACCTATTTTATAACCGGATTCCTGAAGAATTGAAGCCAGCATATTGCTTGAAGAACCTTTTCCGTTGGTACCTCCGATGTGGATGCATTTTATTTTTTCCTGCGGATTTCCGAAGAAATCACAAAGCTTAATGATATTGTCTAAACCTGGCTTATAAGCCTTCTGTCCGTCGATCTGATAATTGGGAGCCTGAATGAAAAGCCAGTCTACGGCTTCCTGATATTGTCCATTTGTCATGATACAAAATTGTCAAAAGTTTTATTAAAATAAAATATTAATTTTTAAAAACTGTAACTTTTTTATATTTGGCTCGTCTAATATGATAAAATATTAATATGAGAAAAGTTTTGATTATTGTTTTGGGATTATCTTATCTGGGCTTAAGCGCTCAGAAAAAGTGGTCTCTGAGGGAATGTGTAGACTATGCCGTGAAGCATAACCTGCAGGTTATCCAAAATGAATATTCGAAACAAATTCAGGATTCTAATTTAAAAATTGCTAAAAAGAATTATTTGCCATCTGTTTCTGCAAGTGTGGGAAATACGGTGAGTTTCGGACAGGCTTCGTTGGGAACGGGAAGCATCAGGAACGACCGGTTTAGTAATAATGCTAATCTTGGAGGTGATATTTTGGTTTACAATAACGGGAGATTAGAAAAAACGGTTCGTAAGACAGAATTTGATGTTGAAGCAAGTCAATATGATATCGAAACCATTAAAAATGATATCTCTCTACAAATCGCTCAGCAGTATTTAACGACATTGCTGAACAAAGAAATTGTGAAAATTTCTCAAGCAGCGGTAGAAAATGCCCAAAAACAAGCCGACAGAGCAAAAATAACAACTCAGGTTGGAACTACAGCTCAAACGATCTTGGCAGAAGCTGATGCTGGGTTGGCAAGAGAAAGGCAAAACCTTAAAACTGCTGAAATTAATGTAGGAAGAAGTTTATTTGCACTGGCACAACTTTTACAATTAGAAGAATATAAAGATTTTGATGTTGAAAATGTAGATATTCCGGATCAGCTGGCTCCTCAGCTGAAATCTGTAGAAGAAGTCTTAACAACAGCTTATGAATCTCAGCCTCAAATAAAAGCAGCACAAAGCAGAATTAAATCTGCGGAAGCTCAGACAGAAGTAACTAAAACAGCATTTTGGCCAACAATAACGGCAAGTGCAGGCATAGGAAGTTTTTATAATAACTTATTGAATGCACAAGATGAAAGAGTTTTCTTTCCGCAATATAAAGACAATTTTGGACAAAATGCGGGAGTTTCTATCAATATTCCGATTTTTAATAAAGGAATTACTAAGCTTCAGGTTGAGCAATCCAGAATTAATGAAAATATTGCTAAAACTACTTTAGAACAACAAAAACAGACCGTAAGACAAAATGTGCAAAAGGCTCAGTTTGATGTAGATGCGAATTATGAAATATATTTAGCTTCTGTAGAAGCTGAGAAAAGTACAAAATTGGCTTTAGACTTTGCAGATAAAAGTTATGCGGCCGGAAGAACAACAATTTACGATGTAAATGTTGCGAGAAATAATTATGCAAACGCACAAGGTTCTGTGGCTCAGGCTAAATACAATTACTTATTCAGTTTAAAATTATTGAATTTCTATGCGGGAATTCCATTAAGTTTGTAAAATGTCTATTCATTCATTAGAAAAATATTTACCACAAAACACGCTTCAGTATTTAAAAACCTGGTTTGCAGATTATTATATTCACATAAAAGTCTCACGAAACAGGAATTCCAAGCTGGGAGATTATAGAAAACTCCCGGATCATTCTCATGAGATTACGATAAATTCCACCTTGGTACCACAACTTTTTTTCTTTGTGCTTACCCACGAGCTGGCACATTTGATTGCCTTCGAAAAATACGGCAGAAGGATTTCTCCACACGGCAACGAATGGAAAGAAACCTTCAGACAAATGCTTTTGCAAAGTCTTGATGTGTATGAAGAAGAGCTGAGACCGATTATTGTAAAATTTTCAAAATCTCCGAAGGCTAATTTCATGGCAAGCCCTGATTTGGTTAAATATTTTCATATTGAAAAACAAGATGATACCCTCCAGTTTATTGAAGAACTGAAAAAAGGGGAATATTTTCTCTATAGAAATGAAAAGTATTTATTAGAAGGTCTGATTAAAAAAAACTATCTTTGTAAGAACCTGGCTACGGGAAGGAAGTATTCTTTCAAGCCTTTGGCAAGGGTGCAAAAATGTAGTTAAACATGTCAAGATCAGATAAATACTGTGTAATTATGGCAGGAGGAATCGGTAGTAGATTCTGGCCTATGAGCACACAGAAATTTCCAAAACAATTTCAGGATATTTTAGGAACCGGGCGCACAATGATTCAGCAGACCTATGATAGAATCAGCAAGATCATTCCTAACGAAAATATCTTTGTGATTACCAATAAAGAGTATGTATCACTTTCTCATCAGCAATTGCCGGAAATTCCGGAAGAAAATGTGATTGGCGAGCCGATGGCCAAAAATACCTCTGCCTGTAATCTTTACATGGCAAATAAAATTGCCGAAATTGATCCGAATGCGACTATGATCGTGCTTCCTGCAGATCATTTGATCCTTAAGGAAGATATTTTCCTGCAAAAAGTTGAGCTGGCTTTTGACCTTGCTGCGAAGAATGATTACCTGGTTACTTTGGGAATTACACCGACAAGGCCTGATACAGGGTACGGATATATTCAGTTTGTTGAAAAGAAAGACTCATCTTATTTTAAGATAAAGACTTTTACCGAAAAGCCAATGCTGGAGCTCGCGCAAAGCTTTTTAGAAAGCGGTGATTTCCTTTGGAATGCAGGAATTTTTATCTGGAGTGTAAAATCTATTCATCACGCTTTTGAGACCCATCTCCCTGAGATGACACAACATTTTAAGGCCTGTGAATACAATGCCGAAAGCGAACAGAGCTGTATCGAAATTATTTATCCTAAAGTTCAGAAAATCTCCATTGACAACGGGATTTTAGAAAAAGCGAAAAATGTTTACGTTATTCCTTCGGATTTAGGATGGAGCGATCTCGGAACGTGGACTTCGGTGTACGAAAATGCAGAAAAAGACGAAAACAGCAATGCGATTAATCAAAAATACCTTTTAACATACAATTCCGAAGGAAATATCGTTCATATTAAAAATAATAATAAAATGGTTGTCATCGATGGTCTTAAGGATTATATTGTTGTGGATACCGACAAAGTTCTTCTTATCTGCCCAAGAGAGCACGACCAGCTGATAAAAGATTACGTTCTTGATCTTAAAAACTTCAAGAAAGGTGAAAAATTCATGTAAATAATTGGTATGCTTTCTGCAAGCTTTAGAATTATGAAAAAAATTATAACGAAACTCAGCTTACTGATTATCTTTACTTTAGGGATCTCAGTTTTTGCTCAGGAAAAAAAACAGTTTTCAAGTATTTCTAATGTTTTAAAGAGAATTATTCCCAGTGATGATGTTGATTTTTGGGTCCTGAATTACAACCAATACGGCAAAGATCAGGAGATTAAAATTTCAGGTACCAAGAAAGACTATACGCCTCAGTTTTCAGGATTTGACATGTTTCCGGATGAAGACAGCTTTTATTACATCGTTTATTCAAAAGGAGGAAAAATCAATTATGTAACAGATTTAACCGGGTTAAAAACCTTTATCGGAAAACTGGATAACGCGGAAGAAGCAGCTATTTCTGCAACTATTGACGGATATATGATTGATGAAGAATTTAAGGATGTTGCAGGAAATTATTTTGATGATAAAAACAATTATTATCTTGAAATGGGAAAGCTGACCTCAAAAGAATGCCCCTATCAGAAAACCCATTACGTTTTGGCGGTCAATAAAGCTTCCGGAAAAATTACTGATGTAGAAGATAACGGGCCGTATATTGAGCTTTACAATAAAAAGTGTACCAATAATCCGAGGCTTTTAAAAATCGAGAAAAAAGAAGAACCAAAAGATGAGCCTAAAAAAAAACCAGCCAAATCCACAAAACGAAAATAATTTTTACGAAACTGAAAGATTAATCATCCGTCCCATGTCATTGGATGATGCCGAATTTATTTTCGATCTTTATAACAGACCAAAATTCATAGAATTCATTGGTGACCGCAGTATTAAAACAATTGGCGACGCTGAAGATTATATTAAAAACAGGTTTTTGCCGCAATTTGAAAAATTAGGTTTCGGGAATTATTTAATGGTTACAAAAGAAGGAAATCACAAAATCGGCGGCGTAGGAATTTTTGAACGTGAAGGATTGGATATTGTCGATATCGGGTTTTCTCTTTTGGAAGAATTTGAAGGAAAAGGATACGCTTACGAAGCTGCAGTTAAAGTAAAATCAATCGGAATGGATGATTTTGGGTTAAAAAAGATCTCTGCAATTACTTCGAAAGACAATTTTTCTTCACAAAAATTAATCGAAAAATTAGGTTTAAAATTCATAAAACACGTAACTCTTCCAAACGATGAAGAGGAATTGATGTATTATGAAACGGAATAATTTTCCACAATATTTGTCATTCTGACGAAGGAAGAATCTCTAAAATTAATGCTTTAAATATAAGTTTTGGCTAAAGCCTTGTTGATTTTTTTAATTGAAAAACGGGCTAAAGCCCGTTCCTATTGATTTTATAAAATATAATTCAGAGATTTTTCCTTCGTCAGAAGGACAAAAGCAATATATCTTATCCTTCCAAAATCTGCTCAGCCGCCGTTTTTGAAGTTACTTTTTCAATTACTCTTTCGCAAATTCCTTTTTCATCAAAAATAAAAGTAGTTCTTACAATTCCCATATAGGTTTTTCCAAACGTCTTTTTCTCCTGCCAAACCCCGAATTTTTCAATAATATCGTGATTTTCATCAGCGATCAGATCATACGGAAATGCAAATTTACTATGAAAATTTTTCTGCTTTTTTACAGAATCTCCGCTTATTCCCAATAGCTGAAATCCTGCTTTTTCCAGTTTAGAATAATTATCACTCAGATTACAGGCTTCAACAGTGCATGTTGGAGTGTTGGCTTGAGGATAAAAGAAGATCACTAATTTTTTTCCGATTAACTTTGATGAAGTTACCGTTTCTCCATCTTGATTTATTCCTTCAAATTCTGGTAATTTGTCTCCAATTGTAAGCATAATGTTTAATTTTGCTCAAATTTAGTTCTTACATGACAAAAAAACAAAGAGCTGAGCTCGTTCAGGTCGAATTAGAAAAATTATATCCGGAAGTTCCTATTCCGTTAGAACATACCGATCCTTATACTTTAATGGTTGCTGTGGCACTTTCTGCGCAGACAACGGATAAAAAAGTGAATCAGGTTACGCCTAATCTTTTCAAAGTGGCCGGAACGCCGGAAAAAATGGCAAAATTGGAGGTTTCAGAAATCAAAGAATTAATCAAAGAAATCGGACTTTCAAATACAAAAGCCAAAAACCTGAAAAGAATGGCAGAGCTTTTACTGGAAAGGCATAATGGTGTTGTACCTCAGACTTACGAGGAACTGGAAGCGTTGCCCGGAGTTGGTCACAAAACAGCTTCTGTGGTAATGAGCCAGGGCTTTGGATTTCCTGCTTTTCCGGTTGATACGCACATTCACAGGCTAATGACGCAATGGAGGCTTACTTCAGGAAAAAACGTTGTAGAAACAGAGAAAGACGCGAAAAGCATCTGGCCGGAAAGAGTCTGGAATAAGCTTCACCTTCAGATTATTTTCTACGGAAGAGAATATTCTCCCGCAAGAGGAAAAGGGGAGAAAGATTTTATTACAAAAATGATGTTCGACAAACAAGAATAAGAATAAAAGTTGCAAATTTCCCCTCATTGAGAGGGGATTAGCGAAAATTTAAAGATTTTTGACGAATATTATTACACGTCCAGCAACCTTCTGTGATAATTGATCTGTCCTAGATGATATTCCAAATGACCGATCAGATGAATCAGGAAATATTCGGTGGTCATTTTATATCCTAAAGGTTCGATAGGATAGTCTTTTTCCAGGTCTTCTTTATTAAGTTGATCTAACGTTTTGATTACGGTCTTTAATGTTTCATCGATTTTTTCAAGCAACTCTGCTCGTGGAACGCCTTTTAATGAAAATTCCAGTTCCCTGTTTCTGACGTATCCCGAATTTCCGAGAACGGCTCCGAAAAAATGACTGAGGTTTCCCACCAAATGAAGACAAAGATTTCCGGCAGAATTTGAAATGTTATTTTCAATTACCCAAAGCGTTTCTTCGTTTTTATAAGCTTGAATTTCTGTTTTTAATGTATTTAAATCTCTTGTGTAGAGAGATTTTAGACTTTCTGTTATCATTTTTTATAGTTTTGTCCATTGTTGATTTAGCTTCAAATCAATTAATATATCATAAAGCTTTCGTAGTCCTCTGGTGCCCATGCCTCCGTTATCACTTATGTTTTTTACTTTTAAATTGTCATAAGTTACTTTAAGACGTGTAGTTGCAGCATCAGAATAACCTACTTCGTATTCATCCTTAAGATTTTCAAAATCGATATAATTAAGTAAATCTACAATTTCTTTAAATTTTTCCATTGAAAGTTTTGATGTGTAAACACCAGATCTTAAAAAACCATCGTCTTTGGTAACCCATATTATATCTCTGTTAGATACTATTTCCATTTTTAAAACGTAGCTATTCCAGTACGAGCCTGAAGTTTCAAATTGCATTTCTAAAATATTATGCCTTTTTGGGTTTGTATTTTCCTCAATAAATCCTTCATACTTATAAATGAGTTTTTCTTTAATTAAATTGCTTAAATAGCCTTGTCTGTTAAGAATTTTCACACTGTAATATTCTATTGTATTATCTTTTACTGAAGAAAATGAACATTGCTCATAAAGTTTTCCTTTGCTAATATTTTTAGATTCAAAATGATCTCCTTTGTCTAAAATATATATGGTTTCATTTCCTTCCGAAGTATGTCCGGTTACCAAAAGATCTGTCCGCCCGTTATTGTCAAATCTGCTTTTTCCCAGTTTTGTTTTAAATCAAGACTGTCAGCAATTACTTGACAATACCAATCATAATTTATTTTATCTTCAACATTTAAGTAATTACTTATTTTATTACGATCATTTTGGATAAATTCTTCGACCTCTTTTGCGGAGGTCAATGAATCAATTCTATTGAATACCCTTTTACTTTGGCTGTAAAATAAAGACAGGCAAAAAGAGAAGATTAGTACAGAGAAAATTTTTTTCATATTTATGTTTATAAATAAAAAACGAAGCAATTATTAAACCGCTCCGTTAAAATTATTAGATTTTTGAATCTCTTTTAAAATTTTTTATTTCTGCTTCTTTGCCCAAAGCTCCATTTTTCTGTTCAAAACATCCAAAGGAAGACAGCCCTGGCTCAAAACTTCATCATGAAATTTCGCCAGACTGAATTTTTTTCCAAGCTGTTTTTGATATTGCTCTCTTAGTTCACGGATTCTTAATGACCCGATTTTATAGCCCAAAGCCTGTCCGGGCATCGCCATATATCTTTCCACTTCGGCTGTGGCTCCGGCTTCGTCGTAAGCGATATTGTTTAAGAAATATTTAATAGCTTCTTCTCTTGTCATTTTTCCGGTGTGCAAACCGGTGTCGACAACCAGTCTTACGGCTCTCAACATTTGATCGCTTAAATATCCCATTTTTTGATAAGGATCTGTATACAACCCGAATTCCGGGCCTAAAGTTTCGCAGTAATGCGCCCAGCCTTCACCGTACGCTCCAAACCAGCCAAATCGCATGAATTTCGGAAGCTTTGTGTTTTCCTGCTGCAAAGAAACCTGATAATGATGCCCCGGAATTGCTTCATGCAGGAAAAGAGACTCCATTCCTGAGGTTACATTAAATTTTGCAGGATCGGGAAGTGGGCAATAGAAAATTCCCGGTCTTTTTCCGTCTGGAGTTCCCTGGATATATTCTGCGCTCGCGCTCGCTTCTCTGAATTTTTCGGTTTGTCTGATCTCAAATTTCGTCTTCGGTGTTACGCTGAACATTGTTTTCAGCTTTGGCTTTATTTTAGCTAAAATCCCATTGAATCCGGCCAAAACTTCTTTTGATGTTTTGTAAGGCATCGCTTTCGGATCGGTTTTTACGAAATTAATAAACTCTTCCAATGTTCCTGTAAAGCCGACCTGCTGTTTTACTTTTTCCATTTCTCCTCGAAGCATCGCAACCTGTTGAAGTCCGATTTTATTGATTTCTTCAGGAGATTTATTGGTTGTTGTCCAGCTTTTCGCATAATATTTATAGATTTCGCTTCCGTTCGGGAGGCTGTTGTAACCGTCTGTATCTCTTCCTTTTGGTAGATATTCTTTCTCTAAAAAGTTACCCATTTTGATATAAGCCGGAATGATTTTTTTAGAAATAGCTTCCTGATAAAGTTTTGTAAATTTATCTTTTTGAGCCTGTGTAAAATCTTTTGGGAATTTTTCAATCGGTCCGTAGAAAATATTTTTTTCAAAATCAGGAGTGATAATTTCTTCGGCTTTCATTTGAGGAATCATTTTTACGATCAGTTTTTTAGGCAAAACCACTTTATTATTGATTCCTTCTTTGAAATTTTCTATCGCAGCGTCCATCCATAAAGGAAATTTATCCATTCTTTTTAACCAGTCTTCGTAATCTTTTTCTGTGTTAAAAGGCTGGCTTCCCTGTCCGCTCCCGTACAACGGGAAATTTAACGGCAATCCTCCAAATTGGGTGAAAGGAATATATTCCGGATGGTAAGTGTATGCCTCAATTTTATCTTTTAAAGTATAATCCAAAACATCATAAACCACTTTATCATCGTCAGAAAGATCTTTATAATCAACATTTTCCAATTGTTTCTGAACAGAATTATAAAAAGCAACCTCGCCTGATATAAAATCTTTGTCAATGTTGATGGGAAGCTGGTCATTATACCTTAAATCCCCTTGCGAAGTTGCATCAAGAGGATATAATTTTAAATATTGCTCATAATAATTAGCGGCAATAGAATCCAGATTTGTAGGAGTAACTTTCGTTAAAGGAGAATCGGACTTTTTGCAGGAAATCAGGCTCACAGCGAAGCCTAAACCTATGATGCTTTTAATTAAAAGGTTTTTCATTTTCGGAATCTTTAAAAAACAAAAGTAGATAATTAAAAAACAAGATGGTAAAGATCTGGGATTTTAGCAAAAATAATTTTCAAAATATTTTTCACATTCAATCTATTTTTTATCTTTGCTGAAAACGTTTAACAATCATATTATTACAGCTCTTTTTTAAGAAATAATGAAAGGGATTTTAAAAATTTACCATCCGGACGAAACGCTGACATACAATATAAGAAATACTTATTGTAAAGCGGTTTACAGTAACCAGGAACATTTTCTTGAGGTTGAAATCATTACGGATGATGGTTTGGATCATGTTGAAGATGATTCATTACAGTACAATTTTCCGCAGCTTTCTCTGGAAATTTTCGATTTTCCGATCGATTCCCGGGAAATTGAAGGGAAATCAATATTGATCAATGATTCCGATGAGGAAACCTATACAGAAGTGGATCTTTTTGACGATGAAGAAGCTTTTATTTACGATAATGAGCTTCAATTCGAAAAAAATGAAAACGATGTCCTGCAAGTAATCTGGAAAGGAAACATTGATGATTTCTACACAGGGTCAGACACGCCGATCCCATTTAGATTAAAATGCGAATTTAAACAAGACGAGATTGTTGTAGACGAAGAATAAACTTCTTCGCTCAATATTTTTATAGAAATTTCTTTTCAAATTCTTTTTGGAGAGAAATTTGCTGTTTGCAATACCATAACATAATTTTAAGTTGTTTTTAAGCAATTTTTAAGACAAGAATTAATAATATTCAATTACTTTTGTCGTTTAAAACTATTATAAATACACACATTAATGCTGCTAACGGAACTTACTCAGATTTTATTTGCACAAATTGCTGCACCTGCAGCTGCAACAGACGATTTAGAATTTTCATTTTGGAAAATCATGTTTCACGGAGGTGCTTTCGCTAAAATAGTGATGGTGACCGTGTTACTGCTTGGTGTATTTTCTGTGTATCTGTTTTTTGAAAGGTTTTTCTTCATTAAAAGATTAACTTCAAAAACGGATTCCAACTTTATGAATAACATCGAAGATTTCGTCCGAGAAGGCAAAATGGAATCTGCACTGGATTATTGTAAAAGACAAAATTCTCCTGAAGGAAGGATTCTGGAAAAAGGAATCGCAAGACTGGGACGTCCTGTTTCCGATATTGTAAGCGCCATGGAATCTCAGGCGCAGATCGAAGTCGCCAACATGGAAAAAAATCTTAACCTTTTGGCCGTTGTACCGAGTATTGCGCCGATGTTAGGACTTTTGGGAACGGTTATCGGGATGATTATCGCGTTTTTTAATTTGTCTCATGCGTCAGGTTCTTTTTCGCCAAAAACATTGTCTGAAGGTATTTATACGGCTTTAGGACAAACGGCGGTAGGTTTGGCAGTGGCAATTCCGGCAAACTTTTTCTACAATATCCTTTTAACAAGAATTGATAAATTTGTATTGAAAGCACAGAATATGTCCGGCGAATTTTTAGATCTTATCAACAAACCTTTATAAATGAAAATTCAAAGAAGAAATAAAGCGAACCCCGAGTTCAGTTTGGCAGCGATGACGGATGTTATCTTGCTGATGCTGATATTTTTCATGATTACTTCATCTGCGGCCAATCAAAGCGCAATTGAGGTTAATTTACCAAAAGCGGGAGCGGTTGAAGATAATATTCCTAATCCTTTGGTGGTAAGCATTAAGCCGGACGGGTCTTTTTTCGTGGATGATAATCCTGTGTCAAGCGGGCAATTGGAACCAACGATTGTCAATAAATTAACAAATCAGGCCAACAAATCTTTCACGATAAGAGCGGATGAGAATACACTGCATAAAGACGTTGTTTTTGTAATGGAAATCGCTGAAAAGCATAAATTTAATATTGCCATTGCGACAGTTAAAGATAAATAATAACCCGGATCAGAATACGGGAAAACATTATTGGAAGATGAGAAGTGAGATTGTAAGCAAGGACGAGCACAACAGAGACAGGATAAAAAGCGCATTGCTTTCTGTCCTTATTTGGTCTGCCATTTTGCTGTTCGTTTTTCTTTATAAATTAAAACCGGAACTCGATCAGAAACCTGATGAGGTGGTTACAACGATGCTTGTCAATTTTGGCGACAACAGAAACGGAAAGGGTGTTGAAGAACCTGCCGATCAGCCGGGAAGCTTAGCTGCAGCGACGGAGGAAGTTACTCGGGAGCCTGTTGAGACTGCTGTTCCTGAAACAAAGACAATTATTAAACCTGAGCCTCAGCCTGAAACAAAAAAAGCTGAAAGTAAAGAGAAAATCATTACAGGGAATAACTCAAAAGTATCGGTTCCGAAAAAAGAAGAATCCAAAAAATCTGATAAAAAAGCAGCAACAAGTACTTCTGCTTCTAAAAACACCAAAAAATCCGGCGCGACAACTGCCAATTCAAAAACAGGAAATGGCGACGGAAAAGGAACTGCAGCCATCGGAAATTTAATTAAAGGAAGAGGAACAAAAGCCGGAAGCCAGGGAACAGGCGACGGAATAGGAAATGCAGGCGATCCTTTAGGTGGAGACGGAAATGGCGACAGTAAAGTAGGAATTGACAGAAAATTAGTAGGCTATATTCCCGGAACAATGGGAAGGGGCGGCGTGCAACCCGCAAACAATTGTACAGCAAGTGGAACAATTACAGTGGCTTACACGGTTGATAAAGCCGGAAACGTAGTCTCCGCAAGAAGGTCTGGCGGAACTTCTGATCCCTGTATCACATCGAACGCCGTCGCTTGGGTTAAAAAATATGTAAAAGCCGAAAAGGCAAGCACATCTTCCACCGGAACGTATAAAATTACATTCTAAAATATAAAAGCACTTTTATTCAAGTGCTTTTTTTATTTCGTTGATTCTGTTGATAACGGGAAGTGCAAAAATTCCGCTGGTTTGAAGATATAATTCGTAAAACGTTTTTGCTTTGTCAAGGAAATCAATATTGTTGGTTTGTTTTCCTGTAAAATAGAAGAGGTTTCCGAGCATTTCGTAATAATCTTTATGGTCTCTTTCCTGTCTTTCATTGACGATTGCAATGATTTCTTCTTTCGATTTAGATGAAATTTCCTTAAAATCAATTTTAAAAATATCTTTCATTAAAGAATCAAAATCCAATTCTTTCTGCATTAAACTTTCTTCGGGTTTGTCCAAAATCAATTTTTCTAATGCCTGAGTTAATTGACGGATCAGTCGTAATGTGAATTCTTTATCTGTTATCATAGTCTGGGTGCTTGTTGATAGTTTCTGGTTGTTTGTTTATGATCGCCAACTTAATTGGACGTATTTTATGAAATTATTTATTTTTCCTCCTAAGAGTTGGTATTGTTCTGCTTTATTTTTAAACTCTGAATTTAATTCGGGATAAAGTATTGCTAGTTTTGATAAATGACACACTGTTTCGTCACAACTTCCCTGAGAATAAACTGAAAAGCGAATGAGTTCTCCTTTATAAGTTTTTCTTCCATAACCTTCTACAATATTTGTTACCACAGAGTCTGAAGATCTTCTCAACTGACTTCCCAATTCATATGTTTCATGCTTTGGGAGTTTAAAAGTAAGTCGATGCGTTTCAATAAATAATTCGAAGGAAGTATTATAAATGTCAAGTTTTGTATAACTCATATCCAGTGTAAAACTATTAACAACCAACCAACAACAAGCAACTTTTATGCAAAAAACAAATACGCCAAAGCAATTGAAGTAATAACACCAACCAAATCTGCCAAAAGCATAGCAATTACCGCATATCTCGTATTCTTTACGGCTACGGCTCCAAAATAAACTGCAATCACGTAAAATGTCGTATCTGAGCTTCCCTGAAGTGTTGCTGCCAGTTTTCCCTGGAAACTGTCTGCCCCGAAAGTTGACATGGTATCAACCATCATTCCACGAGCTCCGGAACCGGATAAAGGCTTAATTAGAGCTGTCGGAAGCCCGTCTACAAATCTTGCGTCAAGGTTTGCGTTGTAAGTAACCCATTTCATTCCGTCGATAATAACATCAAAAACGCCTGAAGTTCTCAAAAGAGAAATCGCGATCAGCATTCCAACCAAATACGGGATAATTTTAACGCATGTTGTAAAACCTTCTTTCGCGCCTTCAATAAAAGCATCAAAAACATTAATCTTTTTGTAAACTGCTCCGAGAACAATTGCCAGAAAAATAAAGAGAATCAAGCCGTTGCTTAAAATTTTACTGAAAGTATCCAGCTCATCTTTACTCAATTGAACCAGATAAACAACCAAAAGTGCAATAATTGCCGAAATTCCGCCAACGTAGGCGATAACAACGGGTTTTAACAAATTTATTTTCTGATATAAAGAAACGATAATCATTGCTGCTAAAGTCGCTGCAAAGGTCGCGATCATACACGGAAGAAAAATATCCGTCGGTGTTTTTGAACCCATCGAAGCCCTGATTGCAATGATAGAAACCGGAATCAAAGTCATTCCTCCCGCATGAAGGCAAAGGAACATGATTTGTGAATTACTGGCGGTATCTTTATTCGGATTTAAGGTTTGCAGGCTTTCCATTGCTTTTAAGCCGAAAGGAGTAGCGGCATTATCCAGGCCTAAAAGATTGGCGCTGAAATTCATCAGCATATGCCCGAAAGCGGGATGGTTTTTAGGAATTTCCGGGAATAATTTTGAGAAAAAAGGTTGTATAAATCTGCTTAAAAGGTTAATTCCGCCTGCCTTTTCTGCAATGCTCATAAATCCCATGAAAAGCGTCATAATTCCGATTAAACCAATACAAATTTCTACGGCAGTTTTCGAAGTATTGATTACGCCGTCTGCCTCCTGAACACGGTAAACTTTTACATTTTGCTTAAGAGAATCTGTTTTATAGTGAATTCTGCTATCCGCAAAATTTGGGGTTTTCATCAGACTGTCTCGGATGACAGGAGAGAGGGCATTCATTTTCTGTGTCGCAATCTGCACCGTATCACCGCTTTTCCCCACCACCATATCATTAAAAATGGTTTTGTAATGACTTGACGAAATGTATTTTACACTTGCAATAGCAATGGCAATGATAATAAACGCGGACCAAATTCTGCTGAGAACCATTTGATTAAATTAAAATTTGAGAAAAGATAATAAATTTAATGTAAAATCAAGAAATATAAGCTCAATTGATTTTAGAAATATATGTTGAGATGTTTTGACTCCGCTCAGCATAGCATTTCTACAAAAAAAGGCTAATAAACCTGTCAGTTTTAGAGATGCTATGCTGAGCGGAATCGAAGCATCTTTCGTTTTATTCATTTAAATAAACTAAAAATCCCTCAAAATCATCATCCAGATTTTTTAAAACCTTTGCGTCCTTCATTTTTTTCTCCAAGCCATCAATAAAAAAGCTTTTCTCAAAAAACTGGCGGTGAATTCCGGGTAAGAGCTCCATAAAATAATCCATTCCGATTTTATTATTATGAAGATCCATTTTTGTTTCTAAAGGCTTGTTGGGAAACAGCTCTTCGTGCATATCTGTGATTCTTTTGCAGAAATTCAATGCTTTTTCAGGAGAAGATACTTTAGAGCAGTACATCAGGATAAAACAGCACCAAAGCGCATGTCTGAACGCGTTTCCGATCCCATTATTAGACGCTGTTTCAGGGAATTTTTTCTGAGCAATGGTGAAAGCCTTAACTGTTGCATAAAAACTTAATAACGAAAATATAGGATGCGGCAAAATAAGCGAAAAAAGGCGCATGATCTTTTTAAAGCTCATACTTCTGATCGTATTAAAAAATATCTTGAAAGTCCTCATAAATAAAAATCTCTCCCCAATTAGAGAGAGATTGTATTGTATTTGTTACAAATTTTAAGCATGTACGGTTAATAAATTTACTGTTTTTGATACAGTTTCCTTAATTTCAGTTCTCTTCACGATGAAATCAACGAATCCTTTTTCCTGAAGGAATTCCGAAGTCTGGAAACCTTCTGGTAAATCTCTGCCGATTGTCTCACGGATAACTCTTGGGCCTGCAAAACCGATCAACGCTTTTGGCTCTGCCATGATGATATCCGCTGTCATTGCGAAAGAAGCAGTAATCCCTCCAAAAGTAGGGTCGCAAAGGTAGGCGATGTATAAAAGTCCCGCTTCTGAAAGCTGAGCTAATTTAGCCTGAACTTTTGCCAGCTGCATCAGAGAATAAGTCGCTTCCTGCATTCTTGCTCCTCCTGACTGACAAATAATCATATAGGGAAGTCTTTTTTCGATGCAGTAATCAATTGCTCTTCTGATTTTTTCACCCATCACAGAACCTAAAGATCCTCCGATGAAAGCAAAATCCATACAAGAAACCACCATTTGGGTTCCGTTTACGGTTCCTACAGCATTTCTGATAGAATCTGTCAGCTTTGTCTTTGCTCTTACTTCTTTCAGACGGTCTGCGTAAGGCTTTGTATCTTTAAAGTTCAGGATGTCTATGCTTTCAACATTAGCATCCAGCTCAGTAAATTTACCTTCGTCAAAAAGGATGTCAAAAAATTCTGCACTTCCTATTCTTACATGAAATCCATCTTCAGGAGAAACGTAATTGTTTCTTTTAAGTTCATCATGTTCAACTACTTTACCTGACGGCGTCTGATGCCAAAGACCTTTGGGAACATCCTTTTTTTCATCAGTAGAGGTCGTTATGTTTTTTGCTTTTCTTTTAAACCAGTCGAATGCCATGTATAAAATTTTAATTAAATTTTGAATTTTGAATTTTGAATTTTAGATCTTGAACGTAAAAGAAGATAATTCAAAATCCAAAATTAATAATTCAAAATTACTTAAGAGTATTTACGTTATTTAAATCTTCAAACGCTTTTACCAATCTTGCAGAGAATGTTTCCTCACCTTTTCTCATCCAACCTCTTGGATCGTAGAATTTTTTGTTAGGTTTTTCTTCGCCTTCAGGGTTTCCGATTTGCGTTCTTAAATAATCGATATTTTGTACCATATAATCTCTGATTCCTTCTGTGTAAGCGAACTGAAGGTCAGTATCGATGTTCATTTTGATCACACCGTAGTCGATAGCCTCTCTGATTTCTTCCAACGTAGATCCGGAACCTCCGTGGAATACGAAATTAATAGGTTTTGCACCAGTTCCGAATTTCTCCTGAACAAATTTCTGAGAATTATCAAGAATTTTTGGAGTAAGAACCACGTTTCCTGGCTTGTAAACTCCGTGTACGTTTCCGAAAGCGGCAGCAATTGTGAAATTGTCAGAAATAGCTTTCAGTTTTTCGTAAGTATAAGCTACATCTTCCGGCTGCGTGTATAATTTTGAGTTGTCAACATCAGAATTGTCAACACCATCTTCTTCACCTCCTGTAACGCCGATTTCAACTTCAAGAGTCATCTGCATTTTAGCCATTCTTTCAAAATATTTAGCAGAAACTTCTAAGTTTTCTTCTAAAGACTCCTCAGAAAGATCCAACATATGAGAAGAGTAAAGAGATTTTCCTGTTTTGTTGAAGAAATCTTCGTTGGCGTCCATAATTCCGTCGATCCAAGGCAATAAT
Organism: Chryseobacterium soldanellicola; assembly: GCF_900100115.1. Classification (GTDB taxonomy): domain Bacteria; phylum Bacteroidota; class Bacteroidia; order Flavobacteriales; family Weeksellaceae; genus Chryseobacterium; species Chryseobacterium soldanellicola. The sequence continues at coordinate 564,351 of NZ_FNKL01000002.1, read as the reverse complement.
TTCTTTGCGCAGTGGTCTGTATGAAGGATTACAGTTGCTCCGTAAGCTTCTGCAAGCGTGTGAATATGTTTTGCTCCGGCGATTGCTCCTAAAATAGCAGCTTTCTGCCCGTCATTGCCTAATCCTTTTCCTGCGTTATAAGCAGCTCCACCGTTTGAGAACTGGATAATAACAGGTGAGTTTAATTTTGCGGCAGTTTCCATAACCGCGTTTACGTTGCTTGAACCAATTACGTTTACTGCTGGTAATGCAAATTTATTTTCTTTAGCATGCTGAAAAATATCAGTAACTAACTGACCTGTGGCAACTCCTGCCGGGAAAATTCTGCTCATGTTTTACTTTTTAGTATAAATTATTAGGGTGTTTTTAAAATTCCTGTAAAGGTAATAATTTTTAAGATATTGTTAATTTCTTTTGTCCCTTCCCCAAAGTAGCTTTTGGCGGATGGTTTCATAAAAGCTTAAATTATTCGGCTGTACCAGAAGAATCTGGAAGCTGGCCTTTTTAATGATAATTTCTTTATCTGTCTCTATATGTATCAGTCTTGAATCTAAAGAAAGCGAGTATTGCGGAACCCTACTTTCAACTTTGAATTTGATCTCAACCCTGTCGTTCACCACCAAAGGTCTCACATTCAGATTGTGAGGAGCGATAGGCGTGATGACGAAGTTTTCGTTGTTTGGAGAAATGATCGGCCCGCCACAACTTAAGGAATAAGCCGTAGAGCCCGTCGGCGTAGAAACAATTACACCGTCTCCCCAGAAAACATTTAAAAATTCGTTATTAATATATGAATCTACCGTCACCATTGATGTCGTTTCTTTGCGTGAAATGGTCACATCATTTAAGGCATACGGGAAAAAACCCTCCAATTCGGGTGAAACAACCTGTATCACGGCACGGCGGCTTGTTTTTACATCGCCTTTTAAGATAGAATCCAGTTCTTTAAAAGCTTCTTCTTTGGTAAAGCTGGCCAAAAATCCTAATCTTCCGGTATTTACCCCAACGATCGGGATTTCAAGATCTTCAATGAAAGTTAAAGAATTAACAATCGTTCCGTCGCCTCCGAAAGTGAAGAAAAGATCAACTTCTTTGTCTAAAAGATCCTGTTTGTTATTAAATGTTTCGAATATTTTTGAAAACTGAAGAGCTTCAGCCATTTCGTCATATAAAACAGATTTTACGCCTCTGCTTTCAAGCTCTGAAACAAATTTGCTTAAATATAAAAAAGTATCGAGATCTTTTTTCTGAGAATATATGGCTGCCTTCATTAGTTTTTATATTTCTATGAATTTCTGTAAAAATCCGAACCGGTCCTTAAACAGATCCGCTTTTTCATCAGAATAGTATTTTTCAACAATTCTATAATCATACCGGTCGAATGTTTCATCAATGGAGCTCAGATTTTCGTTGCTGATCTTTATGGTAACCTGTATCGCATCATCGGACATGGAGCTGATAAATGCACCATAAAATTTAGAGTTATTGCTTTCCACAATATTTGCGATCTCTGTCATTGAATATTTTCTTGCAGGTGTTTCTATCGTAAGAATAGCGCCCGATTCCGAAAACAGAGGATATTTTGATAAATCCTGGAAAATATCTTCACAGCTGATGTACCCCAAATATTTTTCCGCTTTGTTGATAACAGGGATCACATTGGCATTGAAGGTGTAAAACAACCGGATACTATCCATGATATTATTATCATCAAGAATTGCAAAACGCTCGATCTGATGTTCAAGATCTTTCAGGGTTCCTTCTTCTTCATAAAGAAAGTCCTGAGCGATCGCTCCGTAAAAGTGGTGGGATTTTTTGACGAAAACATGAGAATATCCGAAATCCTCTAACATGTCTCTTGCTGATTCTATTGAGTCAGACAAACTAAAACACGGGAAATCCTTTGAGATATAGTCCTTGATAAACATTGTGCTAATTTATAAAAAATTAAACGAATCCGTTTTGTAATAATAGAGTTTTTTTTCTTAAAAAGTAAAAAATGGACTCTAAAATTTGTTTGTGTTGAAAAAAAAAGTATCTTTGTCGCCTTTCATTTTTACTTTTTATTAGATTTATTTCAAACTGCCATGTCTTTTAGACACGTGCAGTTTTTTCATTTCAGGGCCTTTGCAAACTCCCACATTACGATTCCGCCACATACGCTTACGTTTAAAGAATGCTTTGTTCCCAATTGCGGAATTTCCAGGAAAGAATCGATGTTTGGTAATGCTTCATCGCTGATTCCTTCCACCTCATTTCCTAAAATTACGGCATATTTTTTAGACTTATCAATCGTGAAATCTGAAATCATCCGGCTGTTTGAAGTCTGTTCAATACCGATAATCTCAAATCCCTGAGATCTTAAATCATTAATTGTTACATTAATATCTTTTTCATGGCTCCAGTCAACACTTTCTGTGGCTCCCAGCGCAGCTTTATGAATTTCTCTGTGCGGAGGAACCGGCGTGATCCCGCAAAGAATGATCTTTTGAACCAAAAATGCATCCGCTGTTCTGAAAGTTGCCCCCACATTATGCATGCTTCTGATATTGTCTAAAACCACGATCAATGGGATCTTTTCAACGTTTTTAAAAGTTTCTACATCTATTCTGTTGAGCTCTTCCAGTTTTAATTTGTGTACCAATGTCTTATTTTGTTGAGATTAATTTTCCGTCTTTGTAAATTTCTGTTTTTTCAATGCTGCCGTCTTCGCGGTAATGAACTCTGGTTCCGTTCCATTTATCATTTACGAACTCCGTTTCCCTTTGGATTTTTCCTGATGGGTAAAGCAGTTTCCATTTACCTGTAGCAATTCCTTTTTCGTAATATCCGATCTGTTTTACAGATTTTCCGTTTTCGTAATAGAGTTTGCTTTCGCCGTCTAATTTACCTAATTTATAATTAGAAACCTCAGTCACAGCGCCTGAAGGTGAATAAAAAGTTGCTGTAGAATTGTTATCGTAAACGTTTTTGTCTCCGTTTCTGAAAACTTCTTTCGATGTTAAAACGCCGTTTTTATCATAATAAGCCCATTCTTTTACCTTATATCCTTTTTTATATTCTCCTTTTGCATGGGTTTTTCCGTTTTCATAATAAAAAATGGCATCGCCTTCCAGCTTTCCTTTTTTCCAGTCGGCGATTTCCTTTACCTGTCCGTTTTCGTAGAATTGTTTGCAGGTTCCTTCTTGTAAACCATCTTTAAATCCGCAAGGTTTTTGAGCAAAAACAAATGAAGAGGTTAATATTAACAAACAAAAAATGTTTTTCATAAAAAATTTTATTTCAAAAATAGTAAAATACTTATATTTGACTAAAATATATGCTATGAAAAATGCACTTGTACTGATGAGTTTGACTTCAGCTTTTATATTTTCAAAAGCTCAGAATACTTATTATCCACAAGCTTTCTTTGACAAAAAACTGGCCCAGCAAATGATTGGTTATGGAAATTCTACTATTGAGGGTGTAGCTTCCACAAAGCAAAAAACAAGCTGGGGAATAAAGCCTCTTTTGGGCGAAAAACATTATGCTCCAAAAGGAACTGTCGTGATGCTTTTTCCTGTAACCCCTTATTTTGATGAGTTTTACAGCATGAGAAAAAAATATGAAAATAAAAAAACGACGGTTTATATGTCTGAAGAAGCTTTCAAATACAGAATTGAAGCCTTAACAGACGACCACGGAAGGTTTAAATTCGAAAAACTGAAGCCGGGAAAATATTATTTAGAAACCATCGTTAACTTCACGGCGACAGCAAGTTATCAGCAGCAAACGGGACAATCGGATGCTTACAACGCTTACGGAGGATATTTGTACTCCACGCCGATATATCAGACGTTTTTCTACGGCTATTCTGCCGGAAACAGGGAAAGTAAGTTTGTTGAAATAAAAAAAGACGGCGAATTAAAAGAAATCAATCTGTAAAAGGTTGATTTTTATTTTTTTAAGCCCATAATCTGGTGAACACTTTTTTCGATATTCTGGGCTAAAGTTTCCATCGGAATATCGTTTTCATCATTATTAAAAGGATCCTCAATTTCTTCGGCAATAAGCTCAAGACTCATTAAAACATAATACACAAAAACCGTCAACGGAACCATAAAAAGCCCAATATTAATTACATAAGCGATCGGCAACGCAAAAACATAAAGGATAATAAATTTTTTAATAAATGAAGAATAGGAATAAGGAATCGGGGTATTTTTAATCCTTTCACAACCGCCGCAAACATCCAGAAAACCTGAAAGTTGATTGTCTAAATACAACATTTCAATGTCTGAAATTTTACCTTCTTTTTTTAACTGATTTAATTTATGGGTTAAAAGAATGACAATTTCGCTCGGCCCGTGATGTTTCAGAGCTTGTTCGATTTCTGAATAATCTTCATCTAAAGCCAGCCTTGTTGATTCCTGAGAAAGATGTTTGGCTAAAAAGTGAGGAAAAAACTTTAAATATCGTGCAATTTGCTCGGCATCTTGCCTGTCATCAATTAAAATAGTATTGATTTTTATAGCGAAATTTCGTGTGTCATTCACCAGTTTTCCCCAAAGTTTACGTCCTTCCCACCATCTGTCATAAGCCGTGTTTGTCCTGAAAACCAACAATAAAGAAAGCACAAAACCCAGTAAAGAATGGAATAAGCCAACATTACTGACCGCTGATTTTGAAGTAAGATGAAAGTATTCTACCTCCAGGTATTGAATGCCCCAGGAATACAATCCGACAAGAACCATACTTGGGAAAAGGATTTTCAGTGTATCGGTTTTATGTAAACTGAACAATATTTTCAGGAAATGTTTGGTGTTGTAAGCTCTCATAAATTCGGTTAGTTCTACAAAGATAAATTTTTCGTTTTATTTTCTTTTGCGAGAAAACTTAAAACTAGCTTGAAGTCAATGTCATTCTGAACATAAACTGAAAGTTTACGAACGAAGTTCAGGAATGTAGTGAAGAATCTCTTAATAATCAAAAGTAAATATTAATCAAATTAAGATCAAAATTTTTCTAAAATTCAAAAAAACACTAATTTTATTTCACATTAAATCAACAACAAAATGATCCTCGAAAACGTAGACGTTGTCAACGATATCAGTAAAGAAGATTTTCAGAAAAATTATTTCAAAAAGCACAAGCCTCTTTTAATAAAGAATTTTGCGAGTCGTTGGGACGCTTTCGACCAATGGAATTTTGATTTTATCCGCGAAAAAGCTGGTGAACAAGAAGTTCCTTTGTATGACAATAAACCCGCGAATGCCGCGAAAAGTTCAGATGCGCCCGTAACACATATGAAGATGAAGGATTATATTGATACGATAAAAAGTAAACCTTCAGATCTTCGTATTTTCTTTTATATCATCACTGACCGACTTCCGGAATTGTTGAAAAATTTCACGTATCCTGACTTAGGGATGAAATTTTTTAAGCGACTTCCCACCTTGTTTTTCGGAGGAAGTGAAGCTCATGTTCTGATGCATTATGATGTTGATCTGGGCGATTTTCTTCACATTCATTTTGAAGGGAAAAAGAGAATTTTATTATTTGATCAAAAGCAATCTGCGTTTTTATATAAAGTTCCGTTGTCGGTTCACACGATTTATGATGTAGATTATGAAAATCCTGATTATGAGAAATTTCCTGCTTTGAAATACGCAAAAGGCTATGAAATTTTTATGGAACACGGCGATGCGCTTTTTATTCCGGGTGCTTTCTGGCATTTCAACCGATATCTGGAACCGGGATTTTCAATGTCGTTAAGAGCTTTGCCTAATAAGCCGAAAGTTTTTGCCAATATGCTGTATCATGTTTTCATCATGAGATATACGGATAAGGTTTTGCGAAAGCTTTTTAAAGAAAAATGGGTGAATTATAAGCAGAAATGGGCGTATGAGAAAAGCTCGGAGGCTTTGGAAAGTCATTTAAATAACAAATGATTTTTTCCACAAATTTTCGCAATATTTATGTTTAATTCTACAAAATATACTCAATCATCTGTGTAAATCCGTGAAATCTGTGGTAGAAATTTTAAATATAAAAGTATTATGAAATTAATTTATTTAAGTTTTTTAACATTTTCTATTTCTTTTTTTAATTGTCAAAGTTCTTACACGCCAACGAAAATGAATAAAGTGCTTGCAACATTTACAAAATCAAAGCTTGTTTTGCAAAGTGAAATTACTTCCTTAGTTTCTGCTGATAAATGCAAGTATTTAACAAAAGGTAGAAGTTATGCCGCTCCTGTTGGTTTTACTGCAAAGAATGATTTAAAGAATGCGGGCAAAGGGATTGATGAATGGGTACAATTAGATAAAGGGAACACCTATGTACTTACAAATTACAAATGGATTACAATAGGTAATTCAGGTTCAACACAATTGTATGTAGATTTTGACACATTATATTGTAGTGAGTAAGTTTGAAGATATTGTTTCTACTAACAATTTTAAATCCGTGGAATTTATGGGAGAAATTTTTTTAAAATTTAATCATTTTACTCCTTATAATTTATTTCTTACTTTTACGATCCTAATTTTAAGAAGATTTTTTAATGGCAAAGGCGGCGAAAGAAAAGAAAGAAACTCCCTTAATGACACAGTACAACACCATCAAGGCGAAATATCCTGATGCGCTTTTACTATTCAGAGTTGGAGATTTTTACGAAACTTTCGGGCAGGATGCTGTGAGAACCTCCCAGATTTTAGGAATTGTTCTTACGAAAAGAGCCAACGGCGACGGACATATCGAATTGGCTGGATTTCCGCATCATTCGGTGGATTCTTACTTGCCGAAATTAGTGAGAGCCGGGCTTCGCGTTGCAATTTGCGACCAGCTTGAAGATCCGAAAACGGTCAAAGGAATCGTAAAACGCGGGGTTACAGAACTGATTACGCCCGGTGTTACATTTAATGACCAGGTTTTAACTTCAAAAAAGAATAATTTCCTGCTTTCGCTTCATAAAGAAAAAGAAAAATACGGAATCGCTTTGGTAGACGTTTCTACAGGTGAATTCCTGGTAAGTGAAGGAAATCTTGAAAAATTGCTTCACATCGTCAATACTTTTGATCCGAGTGAGATCATTTATCAGAGAAGCGTACAGATTCCTGATCAGCTTAAAAATAAAAATGTTTTTAAGCTCGAAGATTGGGCGTATCAATATAATTTTGCGTACGAAAAGCTTACGAATCAATTTAAAACCAATTCATTAAAAGGTTTTGGAGTTGAAAGTTTGCCGTTGGCAATTACGGCGGCAGGTGCAATTTTCGCTTATCTGGTTGAAGATACACACCATAATTTGTTGGCTCATATCACCAAAATCCAGATTATCCCGCAAGAGGATTTTCTGATGATGGATCATTTTACCTTAAGAAATCTTGAGATTGTTTATCCGAGCAATCCCAAAGGAAAATCTTTGTTGGATATTATCGATAAAACTTCCACACCAATGGGAGGAAGGCTGTTGAGAAGGAGAATTATTCTTCCTTTAAAATCTGTAAATGAGATAAACAGAAGATTGTCATTAGTTGATTTTTTAAACGAAAATGACAATTTAAAATATGAAATTTCCCAATTATTAAGATCAATTTCCGATCTGGATCGACTGATGGGGAAACTGGCAGCAGAAAAAATTTCACCAAAAGAATTTGGATATTTGCGCCAAAGTTTAATTAATATTCATAAAATCAAGGCTTTACTGCATCCTTTTGCTGATGTGCTGGCTTGGCTGGATCCTTTATATGATCAGGATGAATTAATTAAAATCCTACAAAATCATTTAAATGACGAGCTTCCCGTAAGCCTTGCAAAAGGAAATGTCATTAAACAGGATATTTCCGAAGAGCTGGACCGCTTGAGAGGTCTTCAGTCTAAAGGCCGCGGTTTTCTGGATGAAATGTGCCAGAGAGAAATTGAAAGAACAGGAATTACAAGCCTTAAAATTGATTTTAATAACGTTTTCGGATATTTTATTGAAGTTCGAAACACGCATAAAGATAAAGTTCCGAGTGATTGGGTGAGAAAACAGACGCTGGTAAATGCAGAACGTTACATCACTGAAGAATTGAAAGAGTATGAAAATCAGATTCTTGGAGCTGAGGAAAAAATCTCAGTGTTAGAAAATGAATTGTACAGAAATGTTTGTTCGCAAACAATGATTTATATTGACCAGATTCAGGAAAATTCAAATATTATCGCACAATTGGATGTTGCGGTGGGTTTGTCTGAACTGGCTGTTTCTGAGAGTTATACAAAACCTGTTTTGACTGAAACTTTTTCAATCGATTTAAAAGAAGCAAGACATCCGATCATTGAAAATGCACTTCCTTTAGGCGAAAAATATATTCCAAATGATATTTTTTTAGATAAAGATTCTCAACAGATTATCATGGTTACCGGGCCCAACATGGCAGGTAAATCTGCAATCCTTCGCCAGACCGCAATTGTCTGTCTGATGGCGCAGATCGGAAGTTTTGTTCCTGCAAAACACGCTGAAATCGGAGTTTTAGATAAAATTTTTACAAGAGTAGGTGCGAGCGACAATATTTCTGCGGGAGAATCAACTTTTATGGTTGAAATGAACGAAGCCGCGAATATTTTGAATAATATTTCTGAACGAAGCTTAATTTTATTAGACGAAATCGGCCGCGGAACTTCAACCTACGACGGGGTTTCCATTGCGTGGGCGATTGCAGAATATCTTCACCAGCATCCGACTCAGGCAAAGACTCTATTTGCAACCCATTATCACGAGCTGAATGAAATGACCGTGAATTTTGAGCGTGTGAAAAATTTCCATGTTTCTATCCAGGAAAATAAAGGAAATATTATCTTTTTAAGAAAATTAATTCCGGGTGGCAGTGAGCATAGCTTCGGTATTCATGTGGCAAAACTGGCCGGAATGCCTTCAAAAGTGGTTAACAGAGCCAATGAAATTTTAAAAACGTTGGAAGCAAGTCGCGGACAAGGTACAGGTGCAACTGAAACCATTAAAAGAGTGACGGAAGAAAATATGCAGCTTTCTTTCTTCCAGTTGGATGATCCTGTTTTAGAAAATATCCGTGAAGAACTGACGAAAATTGACATCAATACTTTGACGCCGATAGAAGCTTTAATGAAGCTTAATTCAATTAAAAAAATGATTGGGGGATAAAAATTAATACTTTTTCAAGGCTAATGGGAAAGTATAAAGAAAACGAACCGGCTCATTATTAATCATCGCCGGTTTCCAACGGACAAACATTCTTCTGATGGCTGTTTCTGCGGCCTGTAAGTGCTTTTTGTTTTCGCCGAGTGCCGTTACATATCGTACAAAGCCGTTTTTTTCAACAATGAAATACACTCTTACATTGATTTTTCTGGATTTTTCCTCAATAACATCCATTTTTTCTCCGAAAGTCCTGTAAAAAGCTTCCATTCCGCCGGGAAATTCCGGAGCTGTGTCGGCTTGCGTTACAACATCATCCAGTTTCATTTTTGTTCTTAATTCAGCCAAATTAGGAACTTCAGAAATACTTTTCGGATTTTCGTTTTTTACCTCTTTTTGTTGTCCGAATGTTGTAATATTTAAAAATATCCCTAAAAAAATGATAAAATTTTTCATGTTGAGAGAATTTTATAAACATTTGAAAGCAAAAAGAGAGCCGAAGCTCTCTGTATTATAAATGATTGTATTCGTAAGTGGTAATCTCTGTGGTGGTCGGGGCTCCGGAGCTGTTGAAGTTATCGCGGATTTCTTTTTTAGGAAAACCGGACATCGTATCATATTCAAAAGTTGATTGATACACAGTGTATTCCATTGTTGCAGGATAGTGGATGATATGCTTGTAATTTACAACATTACGTAGAGATCCTGATATTTCTTCTTCGCCGTCTAAAAGTCTTGTGTATCCTGTAACGTTTTTAAAAGGATTGTTTCCACCATCGTAAACCACTGTCTGAAGGCTTCCTGTACCGTTTGCCGTTCCGGAAGGCTGTACGTCAGAGACCGTTTCCGTCCAGTTTTTTAATGAGCCGTCTGCATTTAGATTGGCTGCAATGGTGTATGTTTTTGTGAAATTTCCTCCTGCAGCGATCGATACAATATTCACTTTATCGGCACCCACGTAATTGTAAGTGGTTGTGTAGGTTACGCCGCTGTAAGTGGATGTTTTTTTAGTGATCTTATTGTTGCTGTTGTAGGTGATATTCGTTGTTTGTGTGCTGTTATCGCTGTATGTATCAACATATTTTGTAATGAGATCTCCGGTGTAGGTATAAGCTCTTCTGAAATTATCTGTTGTATTTTTCATTTCAACGATCTTGGTTCTGTTATAACTGAATGTAAAATTTTCGCCATTCTGAACCATTTTAGTTAATAAAATTGGGTTGGTATCTTCAGGAGTTTCTTCGATTGTTGAGCAAGATGCTAAAAAGAAAAAAGGCAATAATAAATAGATTTTTTTCATAGAATTATAATTAATAGCTTATTTAAGATCAAAATTAAAAGAAATATTTAATTTCCAGGATGAATTATTGTTAAAATAGGAAAAGGATAAACGTTCATATTTAAAAAAATGACACCAAAAATATTGATGTCATTTAAAAAAATTTGTCCATGAAATTGGTGAATATTTAACAGCATATGCCTTTAATATTACAAACTCCAATGTAGCCTTCTCCTTCAGGAGTAAAGCAGAAGCAATCCATGATACAGTCGTTTCCAGCAGCACCATTGATCTGTTCCAGTTGACCTCTTGTCAGTTTCTTAAGTTTTTTCATAAAATAGATTGATTTGTTAGACTAATATACAAAATTATTATTTAATTCATATATGAGTGAATAAAATAAAATACTTAACAAACTTTAATAATTTGATAATCATTTAAATAAAAGCTTTTTATTAATTTTGAGTATGAAGAATTTGATTGTTATCCTATTTCTGTTTTTGTGTGTTTCAATTTTTAAAGCACAACAAACTTCTGTTTCTGTCGTAAAATATGAAGACCTTGAAAAACGGATCCAACAGCAAAAAGATAAGCTTCTTGTCGTGAATTTCTGGTCAACAACTTGTGCGCCCTGCGTAAAAGAACTTCCGCATTTTATGGAAATTAATAAAAAATATTCTGATAATCCGAAATTTAAAATGATCTTGGTTTCGCTTGACAGGCTCGTGGACAAAGAAAGAGTGATGAAGTTTATTAAAAACAAAAATCTGACGGCAGAAGTTATTCTTTTAGACGATATTAAAAGAATGAACACCTGGATTCCGCGTTTTGAAAAAGATTGGGATGGAAATATTCCCGTGACGATTTTCTATAAAAACGGAGAAAAAGTGCATTTTAACGATGGTGAAATGAGCAAGGAAGAGCTCGAAATTATCATTACTAAAAATTTAAATTAAACCAAAATATTATGAAAAACCTGAAAATTTTACTTACTGGCTTATTGATCGGTTTGGGGCTGTTAAGCTTTACAACGATTAATAAAAATGAAGAGCCAAAACCTAAGACTTCAAGCGTAAGAGGATATGAAGTAGGTGACGAAGCGACAGATTTCAAGCTGAAAAATATTGACGGAAAAATGGTTTCTCTAAATGATTTTAAAGCCGCAAAAGGTTTTATTGTTGTTTTTACATGTAATCATTGTCCGTACGCGAAAAAATATGAAGACAGAATTATTGAGCTTGATAAAAAATATAAATCTCAAGGTTACCCCGTGATCGCCATCAATCCGAATGATCCTGCGGTGCAGCCCGAAGACAGCTATCAAAAAATGATTGAAAGAGCAAAGGAAAAAGGCTTCACTTTTCCTTATCTGATGGATGAAGGACAGAAAATTTATCCTCAATACGGAGCCACAAAAACGCCGCATGTTTTCCTTTTACAAAAAGAAGGCGGAAAAAATATCGTAAAATACATCGGAGCGATCGACAACAACTACGAAAATCCAAATGACGTGTCAGAATATTATGTTCAGGATGCCGTAAACTCTCTGTTAAAGGGCGAACCGATCAAAATGACAAAAACTGTTGCTATCGGATGCACAGTGAAAGCAAAGAAATAATATCTTTGTTACAATTATAGAATCGGTGTTTTTTTGGATGCCGATTTTTTATGCCTGAAAATTGAATTATTAGGTTTGATTATCAATAGGGGCGGGCTTTAGCTTGCTTTAAAAAAAATAAAAAATTAATATGGCTTTAGCCAAAACTTAAATATGAAATTTAAATTCAGCGTAAAATATCTTTTTATAACCATTTTAATCTTCCTGATTGAAGTCTTAATTGCCACAAAATTAGAACATATTTTCTTCATCCGGGCCTATCTTGGAGATGTGATCGTGGTAATGCTTTTATATACTTTCGTTAAAACTTTTATTACCATAAATAATCAAAAACTGATTGCAGGAATTTTTGTTTTTTCGTGCCTGATAGAATGTGCTCAATACTTCAAAATTGCAGACAAATTAGGCTTCCAACCCGGAAGCCTGATGTATATCGTAATTGGAAATTCTTTCTCATGGATCGATATTTTGTGTTATGCGGTCGGATGTTTGCTGTTGTATATTTTTGTGAAATTTAATAACTCAAAAGAAGAAATAAGCGTAAATTAATTATCTCCCAAAACTGTCATATTTATCTTCAGCATATTTTATAAAACGGTTCAGTAAAGCCACATTTTCTTTTTCCATCGGTGAAAGATCGTTGTCTACATTGTTTGAAACGGGAATGTACCAATCTGTCTGCTCAAAGAAATTTCTGTAAGTCGCTTTTTTGAAAGAATACCCGTGTCTGGCAAAAACTGAATTTTTAATGATTTCAAGATCAAGTTTTCTTAAATTTTTAATGTCTTTTTCGGTTAGTTTTTGTTTGGAAGCATTGATTTTAAAAACGGCATCAGAAGCTATTCTGTTTTTTGAAGTCGTATATTTTTCTGTTTTTCCGGTTACTTCATCGGTGTATTTTTCAATAAAATTTTTCGGATTTTCCCAATCGATCAGGTCAGAATTTTCATCCAACATAAAATTAGGATTGTAAACAAAAACTTTTTTAATCAGTTTTAAGTTTTTTGAAGGGGATTTTACAGCTGATTTATTGAAAGCATTCCATTTTCCCGTAAGGCTGTCTTTATTTAAGGATACTTCAAATCTCCCATCGGTTTTATTATTTCCTGGCTCGTCAAGAACAAAAGATTTTGTGTTTTCATTAAAAACGCCACGGAACGGACGTTGATTTCCATCAACAATGCTTTGTCCGTACACACTGTCTTTTGTGATTTTATTAATTTTTAACGAAATTTTTTTATAAACGTCGCCTTCATATTCTTCACCTTCTTCGGGAGTAATCATTTCTTTTCCGGCAAAATCTCCCATATAAATGCCGTAATATTCTTTATGAAATTCCTGAACAACCGCGGAATCTTTTTTTGCTGAAAGACTGTCCTTTGAAGAATCTGTAGTTTTCCCATCTTTCTTGCAGCTTGTCAAAGTGATTGTAAATAAGGTGATTAACGATAATTTTAAAATTTTCATATGTAATTTGTATTGATTTTTAATGGTCATATGTAATCGCAGAATGGAATGTTATTGACAAAGAAGGTAAAGCGATTTCATAGATGTTTTTTTGCAATTAAATATTCAATTAAAATAATATTGGGAACCCAGCCCATCCACGCGATAATCTGGTAAACGTCCATCGGATTCGGATGGAATAAATATACAATAATTACCTTCCACATTCTCAGGGTGATTGCAGAAATTGTCAGTGCAAAGCTGCGCCACATCCATTGTTTATGTTCTTTAAATTTTTTCTGTCGAGCGAGTTGATATGCCTTAAAAGTCGAAAACCACCACAAACAGCCCAAAATAACGAATGAAATCTTAGATAAAATTCCGCCATTGGCAAAAATTCCCATATAAATTCCCGACGGAGCTGAAAATGTCAGAATTAAAAAAATATAAATTTTTCCTGCATTTTGATGAAAATTTTTAACGCCAAAGTTTTTTCTGAGAATCGATAAAAATCCAAAAAGCAAAACAAAAATGCTGGTGTAAACATGAGTGTAGAAAAAGTAGAGATATTCAGGTCTTTGTACAACTTCCGTTTGTTTTATCATTAAAAAACTCATCTCCTTTTGCAACGGAATATATTCTAAAGTAATTTTCAACATCAGCCAAAAAAAATATCCGAACCCGATGATTAAAAGGGTTTTAAAGAGACTTGAAATGTTTTTTTTAACTAAATGCATTAAAATATTTTACATACCATTCATGGTGAAAGGAATAGTAAACCAGTACTTAACAGGTTGATTATTATACATTGCAGGTGTCCATTTCTTTTTAATGGAATTTATTACACGTTCCATTTCCTTATTTAAAATTTGATTGTCGCCAGTTGCTGTTACAGACTTTATACTTCCATCAGTATCAATTGAAAATTTTACTTGAGATCTGACAGTTCCATTAATTTTATATAGTACAGCGGTATTAAATCTTTTTGAAATAAGATTTCTGAATTCATTGATTCCACCTGGAAATTCTGGCATTGTGTCTACCTTATCAATATAATATGTACTATCTGATTTGCTTGCTTCTGTTGTTTGAGAAAAAATCAGATTGAAACTTAAAAATAGAATTAAAATAAATATTTTTTTCATAAATGTATTTTTCATAAATTATTCAAATCCTGTGCAATCAGCCACGCCTCACTCCAGCAAGCCTGAAAATTAAAACCGCCGGTCACCGCATCAATATTCAAAACTTCTCCGGCAACGTAAAAATTAGGTAAAATTTTCGACGTCATATTTTTGAAGTTAATTTCCTTTAAATCAACACCTCCTGCGGTCACAAATTCATCTTTAAAGGTAGATTTTCCGGTTACGTGGAACTTCTTTTTGCATAAATTTTCAAGAAGGGTCTGCATTTCTTTTCCTGAAATCTGGGCAATTTGTTTATTCAGATCAACTTTTGAAACTTCTAAAATTCTCTGCCAAAAACGGTTTGTAATATCAAATATTTTCGATTGTCCGATGGTTTTTTTCGGATTTGATTGCTTAAAGTTTTGGAATAATTCTTCGGCGTCATCAATATCTTTAGAAATAAAATTAACCTGAACTTCGAAATTATATTTCACTTTAGCTAAATTAATCGCTTCCCAAGCCGAGATTTTCAAAATTGCAGGTCCCGAAAGTCCCCAATGGGTAATTAATAATGGTCCGCTTTCTTCAGTTTTTAACTTTAGAATTGATGTTTCTGCCATTTCAAAGCTGGTTCCGGCTAAGTCTTTCAGTAAATCATCTTTAATATTAAATGTAAATAATGACGGAACCAAATCAATGATTTTATGGCCTAAATTTTCAATTATTTTCAAAGATTTCGGAGAACTTCCCGTTGCATAAATCACAAAATCAGCTTCAAAATCCCCTAAACTTGTTTGAACTGAATATTTTTCACCTATTTTTTCAATTTCCTTTACAGAACATTTTGTCTTTACTTCAACATTTTTATGCTGAATTTCGTGTAAAAAAGTATTGATGATCGTCTGTGAAGAATTGCTTTCAGGGAAGATTCTGTTGTCGTTTTCTATCTTCAACGAAACTTTTCGTTTTTCAAACCAATCCATGGTATCTCCCGGTTGAAATTTAGTGAAAACACTTAATAACTCCTTGTTTCCACGGGGATAGAACTGAACTAATTCTCTCGGATCAAAGCATGCATGACTCACATTGCATCTTCCGCCTCCCGAAATTTTCACCTTCTGAAGGACGTCTGAGTTTTGCTCGAGAATGGTAATTTTATATTTCTTTTCGTCAAGATTTGATGCGCAGAAAAACCCTGCAGCACCGCCTCCGATAATGATAATTTGCTTCATAATGATTTAATCTTATGCTCAAGATTATTTTTCCAAAAGTACAATTTTTATAAACCATCTTATTTGAGTAATTTTGAAGAATATAATTTAATTATACTAAAATTGATTTTCAAATGATTTTTTACCATAAATTCGAAGTTCGTTGGAGTGATCTTGATGCCAACAAACATTTAGCAAACTCATCGTATGTGCAATACTGCGCGCAAACCAGAATGGCTTTCATGAAGCAGGAAAAAATGGGAGTTACCCAAATGAGCCGTTGGGGAATTGGCCCTGTGATCATGCATGAGAGATTTTCTTTTTTTAAGGAAATATTTGCAGATCAGACGGTTATTGTAAGCTTGGAAATCGATGGATGTGCAGAAGATTCTTCCATCTACCGTTTTGTACATAAATTTTATACCCCGGAAGGAGAGCATTGTGCAACTTCGGAGGCTACGGGAGTCTGGATTGATACGATGTTAAGAAAAATGACAACGCCGCCGGATGATGTAATGGAAGCCATGAATAAATATAAAACGGCAGATACGATAATTTTAACGAAAGAAGATTTTAGAAAATTACCTTTCCGTCCGGAAAATATTGATCCTGCTGAATTTAACTCATAAATAATAAGAGATAAATGATCATTGATAGAATAAGACGTCTTCAAAATCATTTATCATGTATCAATCATCACTTATAAATTAAAATATGTTTGAAGATAAAGAACCGGAATTAACGCCGATCTCGAAATTAGGAGAATTCGGATTAATTAAACATCTGACTCAATTTTTTCCTGTATCCAATGAATCTTCGGAGCTTGGAGTGGGTGATGATGCGGCAGTTATTAATCCCGGAAATAAAAAAGTTGTCCTTACGACAGATGTTTTGGCTGAAGGTGTTCATTTCAATCTGGGATATGTTCCGTTGAAGCATTTGGGCTATAAAGCAGTTGTCGTAAATCTTAGTGATGTCGCAGCAATGAATGCAACTCCTACGCAGATTTTGGTTTCCTTGGCGGTTTCCAATCGTTTTCCGGTTGAGGCGCTGGAAGAAATTTATTCCGGGATTCAGGCGGCCTGCTCAAGATATAAGGTCGATCTGATCGGCGGTGATACCACAAGCTCAAATGCCGGACTTGTGATGAGCATTACGGCAATCGGACTTGAAAACGAAGAAAATATCGTCAAAAGAAGCGGCGCAAAACCGAATGATCTGCTTGTTGTTTCAGGAGATTTGGGGGGAGCTTACATGGGACTCCAGATTCTGGAAAGAGAACACGCTGTATTCTTGGCAGATCCTAATATGCAGCCTGAAATGGAAGGCTACGACTATATTTTGGAAAGACAGCTAAAGCCTGAAGCAAGAACCGATGTAAAAGCAATTTTAGAACAATTGGATATTAAACCAACTTCTATGATTGATATTTCTGACGGATTGGCTTCAGAAATCCTGCATTTGTCTGATCAATCGAAAGTTGGATTCAGATTGTATGAAGAAAAAATCCCGATGGATAATCTGACGATCACGACGGCGGATGAATTTAATTTAAATCCTGTAATGGCTGCTTTGAGTGGTGGTGAGGATTATGAATTATTGTTCACCATTTCACCAAACGATTTTGATAAAATGAAAAATCATCCTGATTTTACGATCATCGGTCATGCTGTTGATAAAGAAGAAGGAAATTTTATGGTGGCGAGAGGCTCAAACCAGCTGATTGCTTTGACGGCGCAGGGTTGGGATGCCTTTTTAGGAAATCAGCAAGAATAGAATAATTTGTTCTTTTAGATATTAAAAACCCACTGCCATGGCAGTGGGTTTTATCTTATTTTTTTCTGTTACTAATCTTTCTTAATATCTGCTTTTGCGTCTTGGTAGGTTTTATCTACAGCTTTTGCTCCTTTTTTAGCTGTTTTCTTAGTCCATTTAGTTGCTTTTTTTACACCTTTTTTTGTGGCATCGTAACCTTTTTCAGCAGTTTTGCCAGTCCATTCTGCACCATCTTTAACGGCTGTTCCTACTTTTTTAGCATCTTTTTTTATCTCTTGCTTTACTGAATCGGTTTTTTGTGCAGATATACCGATTCCAAATAAAAGAATCACTGCAATTGAATATAATCTCTTTTTCATTTTAAATTTGTTTGTTTTATAGTTTCAAAAATCAGACCATTAATTTTTAAAATTTTCAGACTCGGGCAAATAATAAATAAGAAAGACTGCCTCAGAGACAGTCTTTTTGGTTTATATAAATAGAAACTACGCCTTTACAATATTAATAATCACCTCCATTGCTTTCTCCATACTTTCCAGAGCTACATATTCATAAGGTCCGTGGAAGTTCATTCCGCCTGCAAAAATATTCGGACAAGGTAACCCCATGTAAGATAACTGAGCTCCGTCGGTTCCTCCTCTGATTGCCTTGATTTTAGGTTCAATATTCGCTTCTTTCATGGCTTTTGCGGCAAGATCGATGATATGCATCTTCCCTTCAAACTGCTGTTTCATATTGCGGTATTGCTCTTTGATCTCAACTTCAGCCGTTCCAGCGCCATGTTTTTGATTAAATTCCGCAACTTTTTCCTCCATGAATTTCTTTCTTGCTTCAAATTTATCAGCGTCATGATCACGGATGATGTATTGTAGTTTAGCCTCAGAAATATCTGCATTGATATCCATTAAATGATAAAATCCGTCAAAACCTTTGGTTGTAGCCGGAGTTTCATTTGCCGGAAGCAACTGTATAAATTCAGCAGCTAAAAGACCTGCATTCACCATTTTTCCAAAAGCATAGCCTGGGTGTACGCTCAGTCCGTGGATTTTCACCACTGCTCCTGCAGCATTGAAGTTTTCATATTCCAATTCTCCAACTTCACTTCCATCCATGGTATAAGCGAATTCTGCCCCGAATTTTGCAACATCAAATTTATGCGCGCCTCTTCCGATTTCTTCATCGGGCGTAAAACCTACAGCAATTCTACCGTGCTTAATTTCCGGATGTGCGATTAAATATTCTGCAGCCGTTACGATTTCTGCGCAACCGGCTTTGTCGTCGGCCCCAAGAAGCGTATTTCCGTCAGTTGTAATCAAGGTCTGACCGGTATATTTTTTTAAACTTTCAAATTTTGAAGGTGATAAAGTAAATCCTGTTGTCTGATTCAACACCAAATCACTTCCGTCATAATTTTCCCAAACCTGAGGTTTTACATTTTCACCACTGAAATCGGGCGATGTATCATAATGCGAAATAAATCCAATCGTAGGTCTGTCATTATTTTCAAGATTTGAAGGGACATAACCCATAATATACCCGTTATCATCAATCGAAACATTTTCAAGACCGATCGTTTTCAGCTCTTCAACAATATATTTTGCGATGTCCCACTGCTGAGGAGTAGAAGGAGTCGCTTCACTTTCAGCGTCGCTTGTTGAATATATTTTTACATAGCTAAGAAAACGGTTCAGTAGTTTTTCTTTCCACAATTGGTCGAATTGTATTGTACTCATTGGATATCATAAATTTCAACAAAGTTAGCAAATTTGATGCTCAGAATAAGTTATTTGCAGTTGAATATATGATATTGAAATTTTAAATCATATTTAAAAGGCTGACAATCAAAATAATGTTACTTTTGAGTAAATCTATACAAACTTGTTTAGTTTTATTATATTTGAAAAAATCTAAATCTACTAATGTTTCTAACTGAATGTCCGAGAGATGCAATGCAGGGATGGGGAGAATTTATCCCGACTGGCAAAAAAATAGATTATATTAACTCCTTGATGGAAGTTGGGTATGATATTTTGGATTGTCTGAGTTTTGTTTCTCCAAAAGCAATTCCTCAACTGGCTGATTCTGCTGAAGTGGCGGAAAATATTGATAAATCTTTATCCAACACAAAAGTTTCAGCAATCATCGGAAATTACAGAGGGGCCGAAAAAGCATTAAAACACCAATCTGTTGATATTCTGGGTTTTCCGTTTTCTATTTCTGAGACTTTTCAACACAGAAATACCAATAAAAGCCAGGAAGAAGCTTTTAATGAAATTATTAAAATGCTTGAGCTTACAAAAAGTGAAAACAGAGAATTGAACATTTATTTCTCAATGGCATTTGGAAATCCTTACGGAGAAATGTGGAAATGGGAAGATGTAGATTTCTGGGCACAAAGGTTTTCAGAAATTGGAATTAAAAATATCTTACTTTCTGATACAACGGGAGTTGCGACACCGGAAACAATCTCTCTTTTGTTCGAAAAAATACCGTCAAAATATCCTGAAATTAATTTTGGAGGTCATTTTCACAACCGTTATGAAGATTCTTATTCAAAATTAAAAGCGGCTTATGACAAAGGCTGCCGAAGATTCGACAGTGCCATCAAAGGAATCGGCGGTTGCCCCATGGCAGAAGATGAGCTGGTGGGAAATATGCCAACCGAACAGGTGATCAATTTCATGAGCGTTGAAAAAGTAGATCATAAATTGAATTTGTTAAACTTCGAAAGCGCTTATAACAAAGCGAAGGATATTTTTCATTTTTAAAAATAAAATATTCATTTAATATTAGCGATGTCATCCTGAGCTTGTCGAAGGATCTCAACAATTAAAATGAAATTAAGAACATCAATAGGAGCGGGCTTTAGCCCGCTTTACTATATTTAAAATCAAAAGGCTTTAGCCCAAAATAATTAACCAAAAATCAATAAAATGACACCAATAATCTCTCCATCCGAATTAAAAAATTTCCCAGCCGAAAATCTCATCATCCTTGATGCAAGAGTAGGAAAAGATGTGTATCAAAGCTATTTGAGCAAACACATCAAAGGAGCCCGGTTCATTGATTTAGATAAAGATTTGGCGGAGGTCGGAGAAAACGCGGCTTTTGGTGGCAGACATCCGCTTCCGGGTGTTGGAAAGTTTTCGCAAACGTTATCAAATCTTGGGATTTCAGAAAACTCCCATGTTGTTGTTTATGATGATAAAAATGGCTCAAATGCGGCCGCAAGAGCCTGGTGGATGCTAAGATCTTTTGGATTAAATAATGTACAGGTTTTGAACGGCGGCTTTCAGGCTGCTGAAGAAGAAGAATTAGGATTTTCATCCGGTGAAGAAACTTTTGAAAAATCAGATTTGATTAAAAAAGAAAGCTGGCTTCTTCCGACTTCAAGCTTGGAAGTTGTTGAAAATGAATTAACAAACCATTCTTCAACGGTAATTGATGTAAGAGATGCGTATCGTTACAAAGGTGAATCTGAACCTATCGATTTGGTTGCAGGGCATATTCCCGGAGCGATCAATATTCCTTTTTCTGAAAATCTTGACGAAAACGGAAATTTCCTGAAACCTGAATTTTTACAAGAAAAATATTCAAAATTACTGAAAGACAAACCTGAAAATTTAATCATTCACTGCGGTTCGGGAGTTACAGCGTGTCATACAATTTTAGCGTTGGAATATGCTGGTTTTCAAATTCCTACCTTGTATATTGGCTCGTGGAGTGAGTGGAGCAGAAGAGAAGGGAAAGAAATTGCAAGAGAGGTTTAGAAGAATAGACGTTCTTTTTGTCATTTCGACGGAGGAGAAATCTATTTAGATTCTTCACTACATTCCTGAACTTCGTTCGTAAACTTCCAGTTTATGTTCAGGATGACAGGTATAAACAAAATAAAAGACTGCCAAAAATGACAGCCTGATTTATTTTAATTGAGAAATTAAAGCATTCCCAATTCAAACTTCGCTTCTTCACTCATCATATCCTTGTTCCAGCTAGGCTCAAAAGTAAGCTCTAAATCTACGCTTTTTACATTTTCTACTTCCAAAACTTTGTCTTTAACTTCCTGTGGAAGCGTTTCTGCAACCGGACAGTTTGGCGTAGTAAGGGTCATAATAATCTTCACATCGCCGTCTTCTGAAATCTGAACATCATAAATAAGTCCCAATTCATAAATATCCACCGGAATTTCGGGGTCATAAACGGTTTTTAATACTCCAATGATTTCTTCTCCTATATCGGCAATTTGATCGTCTGTAAATTTCATTTTTTAATCTAGATTGATATTCCTTTTCAATAAATCTTCCTGACGCATCCGCCGGAAAACATTCGCCAAAGTTAAGACATCTTTCTCACAATAGTCAACTATTCTTTGCAAGTCTTTTTCTATGTAGTAGATTGATGAAACCATTGAGCCGTCGATATCATCCTTCGGGGTAGGAATTCCGAAAACATGAGCCAGTAATTCTAAGGAAACGAAGCTTTTATAATCCCCGAATTTCCATAATTCCATTGTGTCAATATGCGGAATTTCCCAAGGTTTTTTTCCAAACATCTGAAATGGAGTCGGCGGCTGCATTCCGTTAATTAAAAATCGTCTTGCAATCCATGGGAAGTCGAATTCTTTCCCGTTATGAGCGCAAAGAATCACGTCACGAAGCCTCGGACTGTTAAAAATTTCACCAAATTCCAATAGCAGTTTCTTTTCATCGTCATCTGCAAAACTTTTGATCTTTAATGTATCATTTTTCTCGATCATTCCGATGGTGATGCATATTATTTTTCCGAATTCTGCCATAATTCCGGCTCTTTCGGGGTAAAACTCTTCGGCGGAAATCTCGTCTTTCCGTTGAAATCTTGTTTTTTTATCCCAAAGCTTTTGATCGGGTTCAGGTAATTCTTGCCAGTTTCCGACACCCGGAACGGTCTCAATATCAATGAATAAAACTTTTTCTATTGGAATGTGCTGTATCATTTATCTTTTGTTCTTATTATCTTAACCTTATAAGGTGTAATTTAACGGGTAAATTTTAGCCGACCTGCATTCCGTTTTTTGCAGGCAATGAGGTGGTTAAAAGGGTAATGTCTTTTTTATTTTCGCCATAGACTCCCAAAACTAAGCATTCACTAAAGAAATTGGCAATTTGTTTTTTGGGAAAATTAACCACGGCTAAAATCTGTTGTCCTATTAATTCCTCTTTCTTATAAAGAGAAGTGATCTGTGCGGAAGACTTTTTAATGCCTAAATCTCCAAAATCTATTTCTAATTGATAAGAAGGATTTCTGGCTTTTTCAAAATCATTTACGGAAATAATCGTTCCTGTTCGGATATCTAATTTTTCAAAATCTGCCCAAGTGATTTCGGGTTTTATTGTCATGATAATGAGTTAATTAATTGTTCTACTTCTGCTTTCTGTTCTGCATATTTTTGTTGTAATCCGGAGCCTTCGCCCATTCTTCTGTAATATTCCAGAGCTTTATTTCCGAAAAATTTTCTGTGAAAATTTGAAACATCAGGAATTTGTGGAAAAACTTTATGAAAAAGCATCTCGTAATATGCCTGAAATTCCCTTTCGTTTTTATCTTCAATTACATTTCCCGGTGCTTTTTGTCTTACATGAAGCATTTCATGAGCGACCATATTTAAGACAAGATTCAGATCAAAATCAAATATATTTTTAGGGATCATGACCATTTGTGGATGTCCCAATTCACCTTCGGCCGTTAAAAGCATTGAATTTGGCGATAATTCCTGTCTGAATCCAAAACCTGCAAAATTTTCATGCTCCAAATTAAATGAGCGAATTAAATATTCTGCCGCATCTATAATTTGATCATGCTCTTTATAAGCATTGAGGTGTAAATTGATCTGTTCGAAATTCATTTCAAATATGTTTTAACAAATGTATTAAAATAATAAAAAACAGGAAACGCTTTTAATTAAATGAATTTTTTTCGTTTTAAAATCAATTAGTTATGAATTTTTCTTAAATTTTTTGATAATTCGGTGCAAGATTCTCCAAAAAGAGGATTTATATAAATGAGTACTCAAAATAATGAATGTTTAATGAACAAATTTAGAAAATGAAAAAATTAATGGTACTTAAAGCTTTTGTAGCTGTTTTGGTGATGTTTGCAGGATTTACGCTGATCTCGTGTAATGACGATTATGAGATGATTCCCGTAAAGCTGACGGATGTAAACGGGAGCTACAGAGCAAAATTGGTAACGTCGCAGGGAAATACGGGAACAGAAAAAATCATTGACTTTACAGCAAAAGATACGGTGATTACATTTAAGGAATTCCCGATCAAAGAAATTGTAAAAGCGGTGGTACAGGATCCCGCAAAGGTTGAAGCTGCAGTAACAGCGATCGGAAAAGTAGAATATAAGCTCGATTATACCTCAAAGATTAATACAAATAACAATGTCGTGGAATTGAGTTTTGAGCCGAAAACCTTAACCCTGCAAATCCCTGTAAACGGCACAAATAAAACCACTGTAGTAACATTGGCCGCCAAACAGAAAGGCTTATTTGTGGGACAGGACTGGTCTTTGAGATTTGGTCTGGTGGCAGAAAAAATAACAGTAGACGGAATAATTTTAACCCCTTTTGAAATAATTAAATATGATTTCCCGTATTGTTTAAAATATTAAAATATTTATTGGTCATGATAGGTTGTGCTTTGAAAAAAGGCAACCTATTTTTGCAGTTATTATGTTAAGTAACACCTCAGTGTAAGGATAAATGGAATTAAGTAAGGAGCAGATTTTGATCAACCGTCTTCTGTCAAAGGAAGAAACTGCCTGGAAGGAGCTTTTCGAAGCCTACTCCGGGAACCTTACTTATGTTTGCTCGCGGTATATTATCGAAAGGGAAGATGTGCATGATGTGCTGCAAAACAGCTTTATTAAAATGTTTCGATCGATTGATGCTTTTGAATACAGAGGAAATGGTTCTCTGAGGGCCTGGATGAGCAGAATTGTAGTCAATGAATCATTGAAGTACATAAAGCAGAACTCTGATTTTAAATTGATTATAAATGATTCTGAATTGCCCGATATTGTGGAAGAAGAAGAGCCCAATCTGGAAGAAATTCCGCAGGCGGCGATTATGAAAATGATTCGCTCGCTTCCGGAAGGTTATAGAACAGTTTTCAATCTTTTTGTGTTTGAGGATAAAAGTCATAAGGAGATTGCGGAAATTTTAGGAATTGCAGAAAATTCTTCTGCCTCACAATTTCATAGAGCTAAAGCTATGCTTGTTCAGAAAATTAAAGAATATAAAATGTCAAAAACAGCGCAATATGAGTAATCAGTGGCTGAATAATGTGCGCAATAAAATGGAAGATCATACAGAAGATGTTCCGGACGGATTGTGGGATGATATCAGGGATGAATTATTCAATAAAGAAGAGGAAAACACCATTATTGTTCCTGGAAATGATCTGAAAGCTCAGAATAAAGCCGGGTACAAAAATTTATGGTATAAAGTTGGAGGCGTTGCTGCTGCGATTGCTGTTTTCTTCATTGGCGGAAGGGAATTATTGCAACGGTATCACGAAAAGGAAGCTTCCCAAACCGCAGTAAATTCAAGTAAAAAAGAGAGTAGGAATTCCTCAGACAATCAAATTGATACTATTATTTCGAAAGAAAAGAGTAAAAAACATATTGAAATTGTTCACGAATTAAATCCAAATATTGCAGAAAAAAATTCTGTTCCGGAAAATTCTGTTTTTTCAAATATCATACATAAAGATTTAGAGGAAATTTTAAATCTGGAAAAGAGTAATTTATTTGAAAATCAATTCAATACAAGCTTATTTAAACAAGAAGAGGAAGCTGCAAATCAGGGAAATTCAATTAATAATAATGAATCAATTAATGAATTAAAAGAAATCGGCGGACTTATTTCCAGAGAAGAAAAAATAATAAGCGAAAAGAAAAAATTAGCGAAAAATATTCCGAAAAAATCCTGGATGCTGAGTATGCTGACGGGAAGCGCTTCTCAAAATTCCGCAACACAATTCCCGGGATATGCCACCTTAAATGGGGCTACAATGAGCATCAGCGATGAAATCTGGATCGCAGGATATGAAGACGATCCTTTGATGGCTATTCTTTTGGCGAATCAGGACAAAGAAATTGATGCGCGAATCAGGTATAAAATTCCTGTCACCTTCGGACTTTCCGTTTATAGGAATTTAGGGAAAAATAAAAAATGGGGAATCGGAACGGGGATAAATTATACCAAACTGTCAACGGAGCTTCAATCCGGAAGCACTTCTGATTTTATAAAAAACGACCAGACAGTTCATTACGTGGGAATTCCGGTTCAGATCAATTATAATGTTATTCAGAAAGAACGGTTTACGGGATACGTGACGGCTGGAGGATTGGCTGAAAAAGCAATTTCAGGAAATATTAAAACAAAATACATCGTAAACGACGAAATAAAAGAAGAAACAACCGAAAATATAAATAAAAAGCCAGTACAATTCTCTGTGAATAGTGCTTTGGGTGTACAATTTAAAGTTGTTGATAAAATTGGAGTGTATGCAGAACCGGGCGTAGGATATCATTTTAAGGATAACAGCTCGTTGAACACGATTTATAAGGATAAACCATTCAATTTTAATGTCAAATTCGGGGTCAGAATATTGATCGATTAGTAAATAAATTAATATAAATATCAGAAAACAGCGAGGCTTATTTTTTATAGGTCTTAAGGAAATATTTTTTCTATTTCTGATTATTAAACAATATAATAAACATCAAATCAACTATTTAAATTATATACATATGAAATTAAAACTAATTTTTTTAACATTTTTATTATTAGGCTTTTTCAATTTAAAAGCTCAATGTACACCGACAATTACGAGCCCGAGACTCGGAACCATGTTTGCTAATGAAGTCGTTTTTTGTAACAGCGAATCTGAAATTCTTTCCACAACACAGAGTTACACGACATACCAATGGTACAGGCAACAATGGGATTGGCAGACGCCCAATAATAATCCGTGGGTGGCCATTCCTGGAGCGACTTCTCAGAGCTTAACGATTGATGGGGTAAATGATATGCTGTATTACTTTAAAGTAGCTGTTACTCAGGGTGGTTGTGAAGCTGAAAGTGCACCTATTCTTGCTGATGGATATGTTTACGGGCTTCCGTTTCTGATGGCTGACTTTACACCCGGAACTTACGAAGAAGTGAATGGAGAATACAATGTTTGTGAAGGAGCGACGGTACAGTTAAATGACGGATTCCCATTGGTTTACGGAACTCATACGTGGTTTAGCTGTGTGCCAGGCAGCAACCCGCCGTCACCTACAGAACCCTGCATCATTCCAGGGGCAACCGGAGACTCTTATGTTGCGAGCCAGTCTGGGCAATACGGTTTCTATGCTTGTACGGAATATTGTCCGGATCAATGTGAAATGTTGGGGGATTTTGCCTTTATTAAATTGAATTTTGGAAACTGGAGCTTCTGTAATCTTGCGACAGGCGAGACAAAACCGAAGGAAAATAATTTGAGCATTTATCCGAACCCGACTTCGCAATTCATTTATATCGGAAGAGAATCTGATAAAAGCTACCCTGAAATTTCGATCATCGATATGTCGGGAAGGCTTGTTCTTCAAAAAAGAGAACATAAATACAATCAGGCTATTGATGTAAGTGCTTTAGTTCCGGGAACTTATGTTATTGCATCCAAAAGCTCAGACGGGAAAATCTATAAAAATAAATTTATTAAAAAATAATGTGATCATAAGTCCTTGAGGATTTAGTTAGTTTTTTCAGTAATGGTTATGGAGGCGCAAAATTTATTTTGCGCCATTTTTTGTTGTCTTGAATTTTACTCTAAATATTAAAATATTGCATTTTGAAAGGATTATTGCAAAATATTATGAATTAAATTCCGGCATTTCGTAAATAAAATATTAATTATTTTTACGGCAAAACACAATCATGCTGATCAAAGTTTATGGAAGCGCAATTTTCGGAGTTGCAGCCCAGACAATTACCATTGAAGTAAATATAGACACGGGTGGAGTAGGGTACCACCTCGTGGGCTTACCCGATAATGCCATTAAGGAAAGCAGCTACAGGATTTCTGCTGCCTTGAAAAATGTAGGATTTAAAATTCCCGGGAAAAAAATAACCATCAATATGGCTCCCGCGGATCTCAGAAAAGAAGGCGCAGCTTATGATTTAAGCATTGCAATTGGGATTTTAGCCGCATCGGATCAGATTTTAGCGGAAAATGTTCACGAATATATTATTATGGGCGAATTATCCCTGGATGGTAGCCTGCAACCGATCAAAGGTGTTCTCCCGATCGCAATCCAGGCTCGTGAAGAAGGTTTTAAAGGAATTATTTTACCAAAACAAAATACGCGCGAAGCTGCAATTGTTAATAATCTTGATGTGTATGGGGTTGAAAACATCAAAGAAGTAATTGATTTTTTTAATGAAGGAAAACCTCTGCAAAAAGTAATTATAGATACCAGGAAAGAATTTCAGGAAAAGATTAATGATTTTCCGTTTGATTTTTCCGAAGTTAAAGGCCAGGAAACTGCAAAAAGAGCAATGGAAGTCGCTGCAGCTGGCGGTCACAACATTATTCTCATCGGGCCTCCCGGAAGCGGGAAAACGATGCTGGCTAAAAGAGTTCCGAGTATTTTGCCGCCTTTAACCTTGAAAGAAGCCTTGGAAACCACGAAAATACATTCCGTTGCAGGAAAAATGGGAACTGAAACTTCGTTAATGACAGTTCGCCCTTTCAGATCGCCACACCACACGATTTCTGATGATTTAGTTTGAGCTCCATTATAAATGTGATGTTAATTAATTTTATTTTTTGTTTTTTTGTTAACTAAATAATAAACATGAGAGAGAATTTACTGGAAATTTTGAGTAATTATATACCATTTTATGGTGATAACGGCCATGAAGTTACAAGAAAGATAAAAAGTGATTTGCCTAACATAATAATTGATATTATTGCTGAACCTGACAGGTATTTAGTTAAAGGGTCATATGGAGCAGGTAACTGGGCAAATGTACCTTGGGTTGCAGTTTTTGATTTACTGGTTACTGATTCTCCTCAAACTGGCTATTATCCAGTCTTCTTATTCAGAGATGATATGTCAGGTGTTTATCTTTCTTTGAATCAGGGTGTAACTAAAATTCAGGAAAAATATAAACGTGACACAAAACAAATTCTAAGATTTAAAGCAGAGGATTATGCTTCACAAATAGAAGACTTTTTTGGATTTAATGCAGAAAAAATAATTTTAAAGAGAAATGAGAAAACGAATAATAGATTACCAAGCTTATATCAGGCTGGAAACATAGTTTCTAAGTTTTATTCTTCTGATAATCTGCCTTCCGATGAAGAGTTACAAAAGGACCTCAAGAATATTTTAATAATTTATCAACAAATTTATATTAATGACAATATCCCTTTAAATAACTCAGATGATGGTCAAGAAGAGCTTGAATTCAAAGACTTTGAAAATTTAAATAAATTCAGATTTCATAAAAGAATTGAGAGAAATTATAAATTATCAAAGAAAGTAAAAGAAATTCAAGGATATATTTGTAAAGCATGTGATGTAGATTTAGAATCAAGATACGGTGAAATTGGAAAAAATTACATTGAAGCCCACCACTTAAATCCTATTTCCACATTAACTGGGGAGAAGATAGAGCTTGATGCCAGAAAAGATTTCACGGTATTATGTGCTAATTGCCATAGAATGATTCATAGATTAGAAGACCCCAGTGACCTACAAGAGCTTCGAAGAATTATTGAACAACATAAACATTAAAATTTGCCCCCTCATTCAAGAAAGCAACAGATGTCGCTTTGGTTGGTGGCGGAAGTTACCCACAGCCGGGAGAAATTTCTCTTGCTCACAACGGAGTTTTGTTTTTAGATGAAATGCCGGAGTTTAAAAGAACCGTTTTAGAAGTGATGAGACAGCCTCTGGAAGACCGTGAAGTAACGATTTCAAGAGCCCGTTTTACGGTAAATTATCCTTCCAGCTTTATGTTGGTGGCTTCAATGAACCCGAGTCCTAGCGGTTATTTCCCTGATGATCCGAATAACACCTCATCGGTTTTTGAAATGCAGCGTTATATGAATAAACTTTCGGGCCCGCTTTTAGACAGGATTGATATTCATGTTGAGGTGCAAAAGGTTGAATTTGAACAGCTTGCAGAGAAAAGAAAAGGTGAAAAAAGTGAAGATATCCGGAAGCGGGTTTTAACGGCCCGCGAGATACAAAATGAAAGGTATAATGAATTGAATATCAGTTATAACGCTCAAATGGGATCGCGCGAACTGGAAAAATTCTGTGAGCTTGATGATACTTCTTTTAACCTCATCAAATTAGCTATGGAAAAATTAAATCTTTCAGCAAGAGCATATGACAGGATTTTAAAAGTTTCAAGGACGATCGCCGATCTTGAAGAGTCTGAAAATATCCTTTCACAACACGTTGCTGAAGCCATCCAATATAGAAGCTTAGACAGAGAGTTCTGGAATGTTTAATCCAATATTCTGAATTTAAAGGATTTTTTTAGGAATGAATTTTTCTTAATTTTTATTGTTCTAAAGTCATTTTTAGCTGAGAAGCTTTTTAAACTTAAAAATATCTTTACATCTAGATTTCCTCAAACATATCATTTAGATTTTAAATAATTTCTGACTTTTTTATCCCACGTTATTTGGTCACTTGTACTATGAAATGGAGCTACATAATTGAAGTTTTTATCTACATAAAACTTCCAAGTTACAGGATCATAATCCATAATAATCCCATTTTTATTAATAAATCCAGTTGTTGAAACTTGCTTTAATTTTTCCAATAAAGACTTTGTATCTATATTCCCTTCAGCTGTAAAAGAGAGATTTAAATTTTTGTATTGATATGTCCCTAAATCTTTTTCAGTGTTGTTTAAACCTAGATACATTTGAGGATCAAAAGCTGTTAATTCTACTAAATAATTAGATTCATTAGAAAATTTACTAAATCTGATTAACAGGACTTGTTTATCAGTATTTATTTCTTCAGTTTGGGTGAATAAATCAACCAATTTTAACAAATTATTGTCTTTATTAAATTTATTACTAGAACATTGAATAAATATTAATAAAAAAAGCACATAAAAAAAATTATTTTTCATAGCAAATATTATTTTGGTGAAAAGCCGTTTCTCATTGGTGAAATTACAGTGGAACCATTATAAAATATTGTTTTTGGACCATCTAAATAGTGGGGAGCATAAATGAATCGATTGGCTTTTACAGGCATAGTCTCTGCATTTTTTCTGTCACCTTGAAATCTTCCAAGTGTTGATTCTATAATGTTTTTTTGACTATTTAAAATCCTTATATTAAATCCTGATGGTTCAATTGTACTTGCTTTCTCTCCTGGATGATTATGTCCAAATAATGTAATATTACCAATACTATTAACAAACGGAGTTACCGAAGAAGGGGCATGATTAGTGCCGGATATTGTTGTATTATTTTCTGTTATAACATTAAACTCCACATTGGTGTTATCTGCTACATATTTAAAATAGTTTAAAGCAGTTCCTTCATTTGCTCCAAAATTGATGTAATCATACTTTTCAGTAGTGTTGGTACTTAGCACGGTTATATCAGCAGTTTTAGAGTTTTTTTCTATAAATCCTTTTGGACCAATTTCTACACCGCCATCATTTTTAGCTTTCAACTTTCCATTCTTGTCAAAGTTCTTTTCAGAGTATATAACATCTGTTTTAGAATCAGCCATCTTAGTGAGATTTCCTGAGTTATCCAATTTGAAAATGTCCTTTGCTTCCCTTCCATCCGGATCAACAAACATGATAGGATTGCCAAAAGCATAGTTGTAAGGACTGTGACGAGTCATTTTCTCTGCCAGCGGGTCCACAACACCCCATCTTCCGATATCCGGCATATAAAATCTTGCACCATAATCATACATCCCGGATTCTTGTTGCAGTTCCTTGCCGTTATATTGATATTTATAAGCTGGATTTCCGGCTAAAACATTATAGCCTTCATGCTTTAAACCAAAAGGATAATAATTGTTTTCTTCAAGAACTTCTGCGCCCGAACCATTGTTAAATAACTTATCCTATTATTTCCTAACTAATCTTTATACTAATCATATTCAAAAGAATGTTCAGACTGTGATAAAATAAACTCGGCTTTAACATCGTCTTTGCTTAAACCAATATATTTGCCTTTTTTTAGATCAATTTTAAATTCTTGTTTTTTCCCATTTAAGGTTAAAGAAAGATTAATAATACTCTTAAATTTTAGCTTCCGCTTAAGAATTAGTTCTTTATTAGAGACTGTAGATGTATTAGAAACTATAACTTTATTATAAATCTTTACTTTATTACAGTCCAATATAGTTACATCTAAATCAGCAAAACCAATTGATTCTCTTGAGGTTATCACAAGATTGCTGATTATCTCATTTTTATTAATCTTTAACGAAATAGTATCCTTTTTAAAAAAATCATTAAATGATATTTTTAATTTATTATTTTCTACACTTTGCGCAAAAGCTGTACAAATACTATAAAATATTAATATTACACTTATTATTTTTTTCATTTTATCTCATTATTTGTTGTCCTTGATTAAGCTTTCCTGTATCATATGCTTTTTTCATTTCTTGTATTTGATTTGGAGTAACAATTTTACCCGCATCTTTACTTGCTGTTTGATTCATAATATTTCCAGGCATAGGACTTTTTTCAGCAGGATGCAATTGATTTGCAGAGTGTCCCAACTCATGACTAATTGTACGTTCCATCGTACCAAATCCACTTTGAGTTTTCCCTGTTCCCGCGTACTGTCCCTCTTTAGCCTCTGTTCCATTTAACATTTGATTTCCAAGATAAACAATATTTTGTCCAAATGATGCCTTACCAAGTGTACCCATTCGTTCAGTTCCTCCGGATTCTTTTGGAATATCTCCATTATCTACAATCCTAAATGCATGGTCTGTTTTAGATAAAGAGTTGTCAGCAGATGCAACAGAAATATTTGTAACTACATTTACTTCAAATTTATCACCTTTAATTCCATAAACTTCTTTTAATGAATTACTCATTCTGTCAACATAAGAACTCATTTGCTCAGATGTATAATTTTTACTAGAGTCATTAATAAGCTTCCCTGTTACCGTCATAGTTACTACTGTCGTGCCATCTTCTCTCACAGTACTTGTAAACCCAATATGTTTCGCTTCTCTTCCATCCGGGTCAACAAACATGATAGGATTGCCAAAAGCATAGTTGTAAGGACTGTGACGAGTCATTTTCTCTGTCAGCGGATCTACCATACCCCATCTTCCGATATCCGGCATATAAAATCTTGCTCCATAGTCATAAACTCCCGCCAAAGGCGGGAGTTTTTATTTTAATTTTCTGTACTTATAAATTTTGAGCGTATCGCTTTATAGAAAAATACCAGTAATACAATAAAACTTATTATAAAATTAGCAATTGCATCAGTATTTAGTATATCTTTTTTACTATAGACAAAAAGAATATATTCGATGATAAAGCAAATAAAAATTAGACTCAACCATATTTTCTTCTCTTTCAATGAATAATAAATTGGAAGTGAAAAGAATACTACATCAAGAATTGGAAATACTAAAACGATCCATAAATAATAAAACAAATCTTTTCCATTTTTTATGTGAAAAATGCCTTTTAACATTGTAAAATCATTATTTATTATCATTAAGAAAAAATAGAATACTATACATTTTACAAATAAAAAAATGCAAATATTTAAAAATGTGGGTTTTAACATATTAATTTCTTTTATAAAATTTTGATGGATAATAGGAAAAATCTCGTATTGGTTGTCCTCCGGTTCGTCCTTCTCCTCTTGCTGCTGGAGAATATCCTGTAACAGGGGCGGTATGAGTCCCCACAAATGATGGCTGTTTATAATTCATCAATGTTGTTCCCGTATTATTAAGCTTCAAAGTTGCCGAAGGAAATATATTAGTATATGCATTTACAGATAAATTGCCACTGCCTTTATCAAAACTAATGTTCAGTTTTTGTGCCACATCTACAATTTTGAATCCTGCTGCATTTAAGCCTGCTTCTTCATAGGCCGGAAAACTATTGGGAACACTTGCGTGTTGTTCATAATTTACAGACATTCCTGATTTTGTAAAATAATTATTACTTCCACCTTCTCCAGGATAATAATCTCTTCCTTCAAATATTCCAAAAGTTTTACCCATTTCTGTATTTTTTGTAGCAGATAATCCTGTCAATTCACCGCTACTGTTTTCACTTGCAGAAAGATTAATTGTAGTAGTTAATTTATCTCCTTCCGGAAGGCTTCCTAAAGGTCCATCATAATTACTGCCAATGTAGCTATTAAACGTGAATGATAAATTTTTTCCTAAATAAGTTTCTCCTGCTTTTGTCGTAGCCTGAGAGTTTGCGTTTTTATCCCAATAAATCGAGCCGTCTTTTCTTTCTACAAAATCAGTTCCGCTTAATCCATTGGTATCAACATAGCGAATTGGGTTATTGTAAGCGAATCCGTAAGGTTCCATTGTTTTCTCTGCCAGCGGATCCACCACACCCCATCTTCCGATATCCGGCATATAAAATCTTGCTCCATAGTCATAACTCCCGCCAAAGGCGGGAGTTTTTATTTTAATTTTCTGTACTTATAAACTTTGAGCGTATCGCTTTATGGAAAAATATTCCTAAGACAATAATCCCTATAATGATATTGTAAATGCCTAAGGTTTTATCAGAAGGAGCATAAAAATACGTGTAAGCACTATACTCAACCATAAAAAATAATACTATACAAAGTATAAAATATATTCCTTTTTTTATTTTCAATATAAAATATAGAGGAAGAAAAAAAACTAATATTAACGGTATTAAATATATCAATATATATAAAATATAATTCAAAGAAAGCCTAAACATTTCAGATGATGTTTCTGCATTGTTTATTACTGCATCCTTAAATCTATCTTCAATAAAAGCAAGTATAAAAAAGAAGATAAGATACTTCGCTAATAAGCACAAAAAACTATTGATAAGACTAACTTTAAACATATTAATTTCTTTTATAAAATCTTGATGGGTAATAGGAAAAATCATAGGCTCTGGCTCCGCTTACAGGAACACTGTTATAAGGAGCTAAATGAGTCTTATTAAATGAAGGCTGGTTATACTGCATGATTTTACTTCCATTAACCGTTACATTAGCTGAAGGGAATATATTGGTATAGGCGTTTACAGAAAGATTACCACTACTACTGTTGTAATTGACATTCAATTTTTGAGCAACATCCACTATTTTATATCCTCCCAAATTCAATCCAATCTCTTCAATTGGAGATACACTTGCATGCTGTTCAAAATTTACATTAATTCCTGTAGATGTCGTTTTCATATCAAAAGTATTATTGCTACCTCCTTCTCCAGGATAATAGTCTCTGGGCTTACCTATTGGGGTTTTTCCTGGTTTAGATTCAAAATCCCCTACCAAACTTGTTAGTTCCCCAGCAGCATTTTCTCTACCTGTAAGTGTTAATGTACTTGTTAATTTAACACCAGCAGGATCTATAGCTGGAGGACGAGGACCATCCCAAAGTTTTCCATCAATGTAGCTGGTAAATTTAAACTCCAATGTTTTTCCTAAATAGGTTTCTCCAGCTTTAGTAGAGGCTTGAGAATTTGCATTTTTATCCCAATAGATAGAGCCGTCTTTTCTTTGTACAAAATCATCGGGAGCCATCCCCGTTGGATCTCCAAAACGTACAGGGTTATCAAACGCATAAGCATATGGCGACCAGCTCGGCATCTTTTCAGCTAGCGGATCTACAACACCCCATCTTCCTAGATCAGGCATGTACATCCTTGCGCCATAATCATACATCCCAGATTCCTGCTGTAATTCCTTGCCATTATATTGATATTTATAAGCAGGATTTCCAGTTAAAACATTATATCCTTCATGCTTCAATCCAAAAGGATAATAATTGTTTTCTTCAAGAACTTCTGCGCCCGAACCATTGTTAAAATAACTTAAACGGATATTACCCAAATGGTCTGTATAGTTGTAAATATACTTATTATTTTCAAAATTATAATACCCTTCCGAGGTGGGTACAAATTTTAGGGTAGAGAGATTTACGTTTTGTATTTCTTCATACTGAAAACCATCCAGATACTCTGTAGTTTTCTTTGTATACATAGCATTTTCACTGTATCGGTGTTCTTTCTTTAATTTTATACCATCAGCCCTGTAGAAATTATATACATTTTCGTTTTGCCATTGATTTCGGGTAAAATACTGTCTGTCAAATTGCAAATAATTAGGTAAATTTAAATAATTATACCGAATCTGTAGAATACCTTTGTCCTTCTGGTCTTTCATATTTCCGTTATCATCATAAGCAATGGTGTTTCCGGAAACATCAGGATAGCCTTTATAGTTGGTAGAGCCGTCAGCCACTGAGGTTAACTGATT
The DNA here is from genome assembly GCF_900100115.1 of Chryseobacterium soldanellicola. Taxonomy (GTDB): domain Bacteria; phylum Bacteroidota; class Bacteroidia; order Flavobacteriales; family Weeksellaceae; genus Chryseobacterium; species Chryseobacterium soldanellicola. The sequence continues at coordinate 528,198 of NZ_FNKL01000002.1, read as the reverse complement.
GCCCAGATAAGTATATGTCAGCCTATCAATCTGTTCTGCTAAGCCATTTGCGTTTTTAGAGTTCCTGTATAGCTTCGACATATTTCCATTGATATCATATTCTAAAGATTCGCTGAAAAAATGATTTTCCGGAACGAATGAATTTGGTTCTGAATAGAGCCCGTTTAAAAGCCTGTTTAAAGGATCATACTGATAAGAATATCTTTTTAAAACATTATCATTTGATGTTCTCCAATCAACTTCGGCAATATTTCCGTTATGCTTTCCTATTGAAAGGGAAGTGTTTACAGGGTTGTTATACTTCAATTCATATCCAAACAGCTTTCCGTTTAGATTGGCAGGATCATTAATTTTAGTCATCCAGCCTCGGATATTGTATTTATAATCAATAATTTGAAGTGGGGTAGCAGTACTTGTGCCTCCTGCTTTTTTCGATTCTAGCTGTGATAATTCATTATATTTATTTTGAGCTAAAATTTCTTCAGGATTACTATCGACTTGGTGTTTATGAACCAGCAACCTGTTTTGGTTATCATACTCAAAATTTTCAGTAATGACTTTTTCCGTGTCTGTATTTAATCTTTTGTGTCTTGTAATTGCTTTTTTAGTTACTCCCGCAAAATCCAGTTCTGATTCCGTTTTAGTATAGCCTCCCAGATGATTGATGGAATATGTTCCTATTGCTCTACCTTTAGTATCGTAGTAGATGTAATTTTTGGTCCAGTTGTCATCTTCTATGTTTTTAACCAAGGTCATTACCGGTAAGCTTTTTATGCTAATTCCACCACTATTGGCAGGATTATCTGTTATGACCGTGCTTCCAAAAATAGTTGAAGGAAAGGCAGGATTAAAGCTGTAATTTGGATAGGTATCATAATAATTTAATGATAAGATTGTAACCCATTTTGATGAATTCGGATAGGTTGAATCCGGATTTTCATAATATACATCTATGCCTTGTCTGTTGAAAATTGCCGTGCTTACTCGGGCTACATTATTGGAGCCCAGACCATCAATTATATTTTGTTCTGCGATTCTGGATGCGCCTGTACCTATTCCTGTAATGGCAACTCTTCCGAACTGATCATATTTGGTATATAACCATTGTCCTTTATTTCTCAATTCTGCATCCTGAGTGGCAACCAAACGATCCTGCTTATCGTAGGCCATATATTCCCAGCCTTTTCCGGGAATTTTCTTTTCAACGAGTCTGCTTTTCCCGTCATAGCGGTAAATATAGCATAATTCATCTTGCTTGGTAGTATTAGAAACAATATCTCCTCTGATACTTGCCAATGGCGGAATCACAAATGCGAGCTGGTTATATTCATTATAAATATAATAGGTATCTGCATATTCATTATTGGCAATTACTTTTCTTACTAAAATGGTTTGTCCCTGTCCGTTTTTAAATTCGATGGTTTCATTGCCGTCTTCATCTTTTACAGAATTTTTATACAGTTGAGCGTCGGTGTACAGCCAGTTTTCACCAAGAGTGCTTTTTGTGGCTCCGTTTTCCCAAATAGTAGCTGTAGTAAATTTTCTTACCCTATCTGCAACCGTATTGGCATCATAGCTAAATTTTACAGGTTTGTTACTCCAATCATTTCCCACCTGTATCTGTTGCTGGATTCTGTCTAAAGGTGAGTTTTCTAAGATTTTTTCTGAAAAGATCTTTTCTCCACCATAAATGGCTGAAATATTTCCTAATGGAGAGGTGTAAATTCCTCCGTTCTGGGTCCCCGATTGTGGAATGGGAAGAAAATCTTTAATTTGCCTCCCAAATCCGTCATATTCGATGTGGGTAACAACATCTTTTCCTGTGGGAGAAGCTTTAACGTTAACTATCTGTTTTGGCCTTCCCAAACCATCAAAATACTGGACCGTATTAATCTGTTTTGCTGTTGAACTGCTGGTGGTAACAGGCTCAAGATATGTTCGGGATTGGATATAGTTTTCTGTAGTAGGTAAATTTTGTGCATGGGCTAAACTCGTGATAAGCAAAGCGCCAATGGGAATAATTATTTTTTTCATGCTTGTGTTTAGTTTTTGTAGTTGTATTTGAATTCTTTCAGCAATTTTCCTGTGGCATTGCTTTCTCTGATCTCTTTCAATCTGTTGGCGGTATCATACAAATAAACTTCTCGGATGCCTGATGGAGGAGTGATGCTCGTTACGCCGATCAGCGGATCATACGTATATGTTGAGACCTGATAACCTGATAAAGCTGAATTATTTCTGAACGAATCTAAAGCCGTAATGAGAGCCGCTTCATTAGCTGGATTAGCAGCATCTAAGTCAGAAGCTGAAACTATTGCTGAAATTAACCCTGAATTAACCAGCTGATCATATGTTGCTCCTTCTACTTTAGCGATAGGCTGGATATTGTTGTAGCCCCAAATGATTGTTACTGAAACACCATCTTTTGTGGTATACTGCTGTAAATTACCTTTTGAATCATATTTATCATAAGTAACCTCAGTAGATGAAGTGTTATTTTGAATGTCATAAGATTTTACAGACAATGGCAATACTAAATTTCCAGCTTGTGTTGTAGGAATTGAAGTTGGGTATATTGTTTCTGTTTTGGATAATGTTTTGGTTGCTCCGTTGATGGTTTGTGTAGTGTTTGTTTCTAATGGCATACCCACCATATTTTTATCGATCATCAGCTGGTTGCCTTTTTCGTGGGCGTATTGGTACAATTTTTTTAATACCACTCCATCTGGTGTGGTGCTTTCCTTAAGTGTTAGTTGATAATGGGCGGGGTTAGTATAAAAATACTGAGTGGAGGATACCACCGGATTGCCATTCAAATAATCTGTAGTGATTTGGGATTGGAGATAGGTGAAACGAGAAATGTTTTTGTACATAATCATATCTAAATTTTCAAAATTATTCCATGTGGAGTTATAAACTACTGGTGAAAAAAGTTTGCGTCTAGCTATGGCTCTAACTTCTGTTTTATTTGATTGGTCTTCCACATAATTGTATGTAATCGTTTTTAGTTTATTTCCATCAGCATCTTCAAATATTGTTGATTTTTCTTTCCCATTATTCCATCCAAAATTTGTCCATTGAGAAGTGGGAACTGGATCTCCTTTAATGTTATTACCCCAATAATCAGCATTTGTTTCAAAAATGTGAGTTACCTTACCATTTCCTGATATTTCTTCTATGACTTTTCCATAAAAAAGATTTGGGTTAAGAGACATTAATTGATGAATATTACTTGATGTTATAGCATGATACATTGCATACATTGGAGGTTGTGAACTCCCTTCACACGTAGAAAATATTTTCCTATTTTCAAAATAATAAGGTTTTCTAAGCTCTACTAAATCATAATACAAATAGTTTTTCGTAACAGGAGTAATGCCTATCTCAGATGTATCAGTCGTTGTTTTTATTCTATATCCACCAATTAATTGATTAGAAGAGCCATGATTTTCATAAACCAATATACTCGTTCCACCTGTAGGATATTTTATTGTTTTTAAAAGACCATAATAACCTGCATCAGAGTTCACATTTTGATCAGCACCACTATATGTAATCATTGCATTGTCTATATTTGGTATATAAGTGGTGTTATTTTTTGCATTATAGTATCCCCATTTATCTCTTGAATAAGTAAATCTTGCTGGTAATGCCTCTTTATTATAATACTCAAAAGTATGAGCTAAATTTTTTATAGTATTCGTTACATTAGTTAAGTAAAGGCGATTATTACTTGTAAGAACATAGGTTAAATCTATATTATCAATTAATTTATTCTGATTGTCATATTTTTTAATATTTTTAAGTTTATAGACATCATTTGGTTGTGAATTATATTCGAAAGTTAGTTGGTTTTGATTCCTATTATTATAAATTCTTTTTATCCTTTTTGAACCAAATATATTTTGGGTTGTTGTATATATTTGGTCATTTACATTTGCAATCATTTGAAAACCATATATAGAGCAACCTCCACAACTGGCACACGTCTCGGGATGATCTTGATATCCACCATATTTATACTGAATCTGACTGGGAAGAGTATAGGTCATGGTTTGTAATTTACTTAATACGTAAGTAAAATCACTACTATCATATTCTATATTTACAATGTCATCATTATTTTTCACCGAAGTTAGATACCATGCCTGTGCATTTACATATACTCCACCGTGCATACCTGGAGATGTACTGTTTTTTATTCTTTCATATGCAGAAAATGTGTATTGTGTACCATCAATCCCTGTGATTACAAATTGATTACCACTAACACTTCCTGATATTTTGAAGTTGCTTTTGTCTAATAATACAGGAACATTACTATTGTTAAATACAAATTTCAAATTATTTCCCATAAAATTTGCAGTGTATAAATCTGGCTCCGAATCAAAATCGTCACTTTCACACTTTAAAAAATAATTAATAGATTGAGGGTTGTTAATCCCAATATTAATGACATCAGGAACCTCATCCTCTCCATTCATGTTTGAATAATCATCTGGCTTATCTCTTATCGTTCTAGTTATGACACCTGCATTAATAAAAATCCATCCTAAACCAACCGACCCATTCATTTGATCCACATGAATACCGTTTGATGAATAATTTAAAGAAATTGGAATTTTAATATTGCCAAGTTGAAAGTTCGTCAAATCTAAATTAAAATTTGGCGAACCAGTGAAAAGGCCAACAGGAACATTTCCATATTTACTAAAATTAAAAGCTTCTGGAGAAGGTGGCGATATATTTTGAATGTTTGTTAATACATCAGGCATAGAATTTCCATTAGGAACAAAGTTTTCTTCCAGGACTTGCCCGTTAATACTAATATTTATAATAAATAGATATAACAATATACATTTTCTCATAGTTTTATTTCTTAATAATTTTAGCATTAGCAGTTTTATTCGTATCCGTTTTTATCGCAACCAGATAAGCTCCCTGAATCAAATTCTGTGTATTGATCTTTGTGACTTTATTCTTGGTGTTTAATGTTTGAAGCTGTCGTCCGCTCATATCATACACAATAATTTCAGCATCTTTGAAATCAAAACCGATTTCTACATAAGCGTAATCTGACACCGGATTAGGGTAAATTTTAATGTCCTGTTTTACAATCAGCTGATCGATTTGTTTATCGCCCAGCTTTACAATTTTCCAGTTCTCTTTTCCGAGTTCTTCTGCGCTGGTTCCTGCTAAAATGATCGATCCGTCTCTGTTGAGTTTTATATCAGATAATCTCTCTTCTTTCTTTCTTGATTCTCCTTTGACGTGCTTTCTCCACTGCTCATTTCCGTTTTCATCCAAATACAGCATCCAGAATGTTTCATCATCACTCTCTATTCTTCCTTCCGCCTGAGTGTAACCGCCTAACAAAATTCCTGTTGTAATATCTTTATTCTTTTCTCTTTGTTCCTGGCTCTGATTGATAACGCTCATTCCCATGAGTACATCCCTATTTTTAAAGTTGTAAGACTTTTGCCAGATTTCTTCCCCTCTTTCGTTGAGTGAAATCAGCCATAAATCAGTTCCTTCTTCGATTCCAACGGTTTTATTTCCTGATCTTTCAGAGCGACTTTCCCCACCAATTAAAAATCCATTTGATGTTAAAGCTAATGTTCTTAAATGATCGTCTCCTTTTCCACCAAAATTCTTTTCCCATTCCACTTTTCCGTCTTTTGAAAGCTTCATGATCCAATAATCGCCTTCTCCGAAGTTTTCCGTTTTCTTGGAACCGCTTGCGCTGCTTCTTGAATAAACCCCAAGTAAAGCGCCACCATCTTTCGTTGGGATCATCTTTTCAACTTCATCTAAACCTTTTCCGCCTACTATAATTTGAGATAATTCTTTTCCGTTTTTATCCAATTTTACAATTAAAACATCCTTGGAACCATAACCTTTCGCTGAATTCTGAACATTTCCGGCTACAAAAAATCCTAGATCTGTCGTTTGAATAACAGATCTTGCTTCTTCATCCGAAGTTCCGCCGATTGTTTTCTGCCATAATTCATCTCCAAATTCGTTGATTCTGATGAGCCAAATGTCTGATCCTCCTTTAGAATCATCTTTTTTATCTAAAGATTTACCCGAAAATGACGTTCCTGAGATCAAAAATCCGCCTTCCTGAGTATTTACAGTAGCAGAGAGAAAATCATGGTTTTGTCCTGAGAAATATTTTTCCCAGACTTCTTCGCCTTGTTGATTAAGTTTCACCAAATGAAAATCGTAGCCGTTATTTTGCTTACTGCCTGCTGCCTGAAGCTTACTGCTCTGAATCGAGCTTCCTGTAATTAAATATTGTCCATCGATGGTGGTGGTTACCTGTGAAAGAAAATCCTGGGTACTGGATTTGATGTCTTTCTGCCAAACCACTTCCTGAGCTGATAGGCTTAGAATTGTGCACAAGAATAGAGTGCCAATGTAGTTTTTTTTCATATTTATGTTTTTAATAAATCCTGTCAAAATTTCATCTTATATGCTACAGAATAACATATTAATGACAAAAATTTTCAGTTAAATAGGTTTATGGTTAAAATACCTGAAAAGAATAGGAGGTTGGTAGGTGCATAAGAAAGTGCACACATTTGTGTTTTTTATTCATTTATTTGTGTTTTTGTTTTTAATTAATCCGACAAATATAAATTTTTTTTCTTTTTCAATACAAAAATATTCGTATTTTATTTATGTATAACGTATTGATTTACAGATAAAATACAAATCTAATCTTATTCAATTGGCGTTTTTATTAAATGCTTTTCACCTAAAAGATTAACATAATAAAGCGTATTTCCATTTGTATAGAAAATTATCAATCACAATTATAATTTGTTAAAATTTTAATTGGTGTCAAAATCATAGACTTAAGTATATTCAGAATAAAAAGCCCCGCGAAAAATTTTTCGCGGGGCTTAAAAATATATTCAAATGAAGATTATTTTTTCTTTTTACCGGCAGCTTTTACGTGATCCGGTTTTGCAGCTTTTGTTTTTGTATCTGCAGGAGTATTTTCGTCTCTTACTAAGTTTAATTCGTCAATTAATCTTCTGGCACCCGCATATTTATCGATTGTCCAAAGAACGAAACGAACGTCAACATTGATCGTTTTTTGCCATTCCTGTTCAAAAACAATGTCTCCGCTTAATGCTTCACTGTTTCCGTCGAAAGCGATACCGATAAGGTTTCCGTCACCGTCGATTACAGGAGAACCGGAGTTACCACCCGTAATATCGTTGTTTGACAGGAAATTTACAGGCATATATCCTTTTGCATCAGCATATTGACCGAAATCTTTAAGATTGTAAAGGTCAATTACTCTTTGAGGAAGGTCAAATTCTTCGTCACCTTTCTTGTATTTTCCTACAAGACCGGTCATGTCTGTGTAATAGTTATCAGTAACTCCGAAATAGTTTCTGTCATCTCTGATAGGCAATTTATCTACAGTTCCGTAGGTTAATCTCATGGTAGAGTTTGCATCCGGATAGAATTTTTTCTCAGGCATTGATTTCATTAATCCTGCTAAGAATAATCTGTTGTTTTTAGCAAAATTATCATCAATTTTTACGAATTTTTCAGCCGATATTTTCTGATCTTCAATAAGGCTGTTAGCGATCTTCCAAAGCGGATCTGCATCTAGCTTTAAAGGATCCGGATTCAGCATAAAGTTGGTCGCAGAAGTTTTATTGGCAAAGATTGAAGAATAAGCAACGTTTGAAAGATTCTTGGCATCCAATCCCATAATTGTGGCAGAAGCGACATCAGCTTTTACTTTTGTTTGATAAAGATTCACCATTGAGTTCATCATTTCACCTTCAAGATTAGTGTTGATGCTTTCATAAGCTGTTTTCAATGCGGCTTCTACTTTTGGCTTCATAGCCAGCCTTCCGGCCATATCCTGTTTGGCATATGCTTTAAGAACTGAGCCAACCTGTAAAGCAATAGCGAAATATTTAGCATTTCTTGAAAGCTGAGACATATAGTTTCTCTCAACATTTCTGTCAGAAGTTTGCTTGTAATAAATAGCAATATCATCTAAAACACTTTCGTATTCTGCAATATTTGCAGGCTGTACAGCCCATGCTCTGAATGTTTCCTCGATTTTTTGCTTATCGGTAATTGTTCCGTTTTTGATGACGGCATCAATTGTTCCCTGTCTGTTTTTCCAGTAATTCGCTACAGAAGCGTACTGAGAAGCATAATTAAGCTGAGTTCCTTTATCTTTATCCATGTACTTTTTCATTACATCCATGGCTAATTTAGAAGCTTCAACCCAAGCCGGATAATCTTTTCCAACCATTTGCTGAATTCCGTAAGAAGTCAGATAACGGTTTGTTCTTCCCGGATATCCTAGAATCATAGAAAAATCTCCCGGTTTAACACCTTTTAAAGAAACAGGTAAAAAATGTTTAGGCTTCAGAGGAACATTGCTTGGTGAAAACTCAGCAGGATTTCCAGCTGCATCTGCATACACTCTGAAAACCGTAAAATCTGCCGTATGTCTCGGCCATTCCCAGTTGTCTGTATCGCCTCCGAATTTTCCTAATGATGAAGGGGGTGCGCCCACCAGTCTGATATCTTTGTAATCCTGATAAACAAAATAGTAAAATTCATTTCCGTTGAAGAAATCTCTTACTACGACTGTATATTTTCCGTTTTCAGAGTTTTCGGACTGGATCGCTTTTGTTTCAGCATCGATCACAGCTTTTCTCTCTGCAGCGGTCATCTTATTATTAAGTTTAGAATTGATTCTCTGTGTAGCATCATCCATTCTTACTAAAAATCTTACGTAAAGATCTTTTGCGTTGAATTCGTCTTTCTGCTTCATTGCCCAGAAACCATTCTTAAGATAGTCTTTTTCCGGAGTAGAAGCTGCCGCAACAGCACCGTAACCACAGTGGTGGTTGGTGAAAATAAGTCCTTTATCAGAAACAATTTCTCCGGTACAGAAACCACCAAAACTTACGATGGCATCTTTGAGGCTCGAATTGTTTACGGAATAAATTTCTTCCGGCGTCAGATGCAAACCTTCTTTTTGCATATCAACACCATTGAGTCTTTTGATGAGCATTAACAGCCACATCCCCTCATCCGCCCTCATCTGGGCAAAGCCCAACAAAAAAGTGAATAGTAGAAATAGTCTTTTCATTTTATAAAATAATTTTGTGTCGCTAATTTACTAATTTTTACGATATTCTGCCCGTGATTGGTATGAAAATGGGATTTATTGGGCTATGAAAAAAATACTGATGTCAATTTTTGCGGTTTTATTTTTAGGTTTAATCATAAACTGCTCTTCAGCTCAAGTCAAAAATCCGTTTGTTCAAAGAGAATGGATGCTGGTTTCTCTTAATAATTTTACTAAAGACCAATTAATTAAAAATAAAGCGGGAATTAATTTAACTGCTAAAAAAGAGGGAAATAAAATCCGTGGCGGCGCTTTTATGGGATGCAACAGAATGTTTTTTACGTCTGAATTTAAAAATAACGGAAAAGTAGAAATTTCAGGGCTCGGAAGCACAATGATGGCCTGTCAGAGTATGGATATTGAAAATGCTTTCTCAAAAAGTTTTGAAAAAATGACAAAATATTCTGTAGAAGGGCATTTTTTAACATTATATGATGAAAATGGAGGTCAAATGAAATTCGTGGCCGCCGATTGGGATTAATTTTTAAAATAATTAATTTTTAAAATAAAAAAGTCCGCATTTACGCGGACTTTCTTGTGTTGAAAAATCTGTTTCCGTTATCAGTTTTTAGGAATTGTCTTTTTTATTTCCGCTAAAGTGGCTGTATTTGGTAAGCCCTGAACGGTTTTGCTTTTTTTAGCTGACGTATGATTCGGCGCTTTTCTGTTAGGAATACTTGCTTTAATCTCTTCCAGTGTTGCCGTACCTGGGAGCTGTTTTCCCGAGTTGGCTGTTGAAGCTGAAGGCTGGGGTTTTGTTTCTTTATTTTTAACCTCAAGCCCCTGATCGGAAACCAAACCGCTTCCCGCCTGCTTTTTTGAAGCATTTTCCTGAGAAGTTTTTAACATTTGAGCTTCACGTTCTTTGGCCTGCTTTACAACTTGTGACTGATCTTCAGGCTCTGTGGCTTTCTTATTTTCCTGAGCATAAATTCCTATGCTTAAACTTAAAAATGCGATGATATATAATGATTTCATAATAGTTTATTTAATGTTTACTAATACTTTGATTTTACCGATTCCGTTTTGATCATAATCCTGAAGGGCTTTTCCTAAAACCTGTCCTATTTTTACTTTTTTAGGATTAGCTTTCATAGCAACTCCGGCCTGTGATGAGGTTACCAGAAGATCTCCTCTCTTGATTGCGCCGCCTTGCAGACAAACTTTTGTCGGAATTACACCGATTACCCCCATCGGAACTTTTCCGAGTAATTCAGAATCAATATTTTCTTCCGTTAAAAGTACACCCGGTTTTGTAGCGTAAACTCCGGCAACAAGGTTGGAATATGGGGTTGAAGATTTTTCTACCGTTCTGTCAGAATCTGTTGAAATGACCAGGATATCACCCGGTTCGTATTCAGAAGTATTTCCTTCTACATCGAAAGCTTCGGCAACGTCGGCACCACTGTTTTGGGTTCCTCCGTTGAAGAATCCTGTCCCGGATTTATTGATACGGGCTACATTGGCTGAAGCACTCTGATAAACAGCGATATTACCTGAAGGGCCCTGATGGTTAATGAGTTCTGCAGTACCTGTACCGGTAGTCGTTATATGCACTACTGGCTGTGCATTGGCATTATTAAAATTGGCAAATCTACCTGCTTTACCGGTGCCAAAATTTGGAACAAAACCGGAAATTGCGTTTCCGGTACCATCTACTGATGCTTCCACTCCGTCACCGTTGCCTCCTGCATTGGCTGTAATTCCGTTCCCGGAACCTTCTGTAAGAGCCAATACGGCCGGGCCGTTACCACTGGCATTAGAAGAGTAGAAGAGGCCTCCATATCCTCCTGTGCCTGATGAAAGACCATAAACACCCGCTGTTCCGAAATTGGCGAAAATAGAATTTACTTCACCTTTTACAGCTGCTGAAGTTCCTGTAGTACGGTCAACTTTAAAGTTACCTGCAATACCATTACCCACGGTTTTTACGGATATTACTTCATTTTCATTGTCTTCATTAAAAATTTCAAATCTACCTGCGCGTCCATCGGAAAAAGTTGGAACCCAGGCATAAAGAGCATTTCCGGTGCCGTCTACATTGGTTTCAACACCGTTTCCGTTTTTGCCTGCATTGGCGGTAACGGCATTTCCGTTTCCGTCGGTTAAAGCAATTAATGCTGCTCCGTTTCCGGCCGGGTTTGATGCATAGAATAATCCTGCGCGACCCCCCGTTCCTGAAGAAACACCAAAAATACCTGATGCGCCAAAGTTTCCGAAGATGGTATTTACCTCACCTCTTACCGCTGCACCAACACTGTTTGTATTATTAACGATGAAAGAAGAAGCATTACCCTGAGTATTATCCGGAATACTTCCGTTGCCGTTGGTTTGTACTTCTAATGTATTTCTGTCATTCGAAGCGTTTAAATTTTCAAATCTACCGGCGCGTCCTTTACCGCTGTTTAATCCAACTTGTCCTAAAACCCCGATCGAAGTTCCCGTAGTATTTGTCGAAACAAAGCCCCTTACACCGTAACCTCCACCATCATTTCTACCTACAACGGCACCTGCAATATCACTGGTATTTCTACCAACGATAGCTTCACCCGCTCCATTATTGTCTCCGATAATTCCGGCAGATGTTTGCTGGCTGGTAATTCCGTGTACTGCAAAACCATTTCCGGTAGAGCTTACAATACCGGCTCCGCTTCCGGAAGACGTTACATTGATAACTGTTCCGTTTCCTACTGTTGAGGCATTAAGCACATTATTGTTATTGGCATTATTTGCTATTGAAATATTAGCTGCGATACCACTAGTACTGGTAGCATTAAGGCCTGTTCCTGTATTACTGTTGGCATATACTCCGTAACCGCCTGCTGATGAATTTCCATAAACTCCCAAACCGCTAGGCGTCACACCGTAAACTCCCCAGCCGCTTCCTGCCTGGCTTCCCCAAACTCCGACTCCTAAACCTCCTGTACCATTATTGATCCCTCTAACTCCTGAAGAAAATCCTCCCGGAGCTACATTGCTGACCGTTCCGCGAACCGCAGCGATGCTGGAAGTTGTTGTATTGTTGATACCGTCAACAGAAGTTCCGTCTCCGTCATTGATTAGTGTGAAAAGGCTTCCGGCATTATTCACCGTATTTGTATAAGGAATAGCGAAACCGCCACCTCCGCCGCCAGCAGTTTTTGCATACATGGCGTAAGGAACGCTTAATAACTGGCTTGTTCCCGCAATGGTATAGTTGGTTCCGCCTGTTGGGTCAGTTTCTGTTTTTAAATAATAATTTCCTGTAGACCAGTTGATGGTATTGAACGTTCCTGTAAGAACTGTTCCTGAGCCTATCTCTAAGCTTACAAGACCGTTTACGTTGGTAATTCCCGTTATTCTTTCGGAATAAACAGCGGCTCCGGCTGGTGAGCCTTGCAGAATGCTTGCTCTGATCGCGACATTTTGATTAGCTAAAACCTGTCCCGAAATATTTCGAACAATAGCCTGATAACTCATTTTTTCAGGAACCTGGGCAAAAGCTGAAAACATGCCCAGCAGAATTCCCGCCGATAGTAATATTTTTTTCATGGTGATTATTTTTTAATGATTTTAAATGTTGTGATGTTTTTTCCGTTTTGGTTGATTCTGATGATATACATTGCAGATGGGAGAGAGGAGAAGTTGAATTCGGATTTTGTCTGAGTAATTTTATCCTTTTTAATTAATTTTCCCTGTGCGTCGAATAACTGATAATCCGAACCTTTGTAGTCATTTGTTGTAAAGTCCAGATAGACATAGTCTTTGAAAGGATTTGGATACAGTAAAATTCCGGTTTCTTTGGAAGAACTAACTTCACCGGTAGCAAGTGTGGTGATCTCGTAGGCGACTTGTACGCCCTCCATGACCTGGTTGCCGGTGCCTTTATAAAGATAAGCGACCTGTCCCACACTGTAAGAGGACGATCCATTGCTTCCTGTGGCATTTCCCCCGCTTGCTAAAACGGCCATTTGCGCCTTTAGCAGTGCAGAAGTGATGAGAAAAAGCCCGAGAAAAATAGATCTGATAGATTTGTTTTTCATATATAAAAGGTTTTTGTGGTTGCTTAATTGTGCGTGTTTTTGTATGGTGTTAAAGGTGACTAAATTACCACATATCGACGGCTTAAATTCGTAAAATAGACAAACGACGGAAAAAATCGACCAACGACAAAAAGTAAGAATATTTGTGGTATTTAGCTTAAAAAAGTCACTGTTTACAGGTATTTCTGATCACTGATTCTGGGGATCAAAAAATGATAGATTTTCTTTGTATGCTCTTCCGATGGGTAATTTTATTTGATGTACAAGCTCTACTTCGTGTGTGTTTTTGCTTCGGATAAGATGTCTCGGTACCGCAAAGCTTCTGTGAATTCTTACAAAAGAATCAAAATAGCTTTTATGTAAAATATTCCCAATAGAATCTAAAATGCAGTGTTTTTTATCAGAAGTGACGATTCTTGTGTAATCTTTTAAAGCTTCGAGATATAAGATATCGGTAATTTTAATTTGAAAAATATTTCCTCCTTCTTTTATTTTAATGCTGTTTTCGCCTAATAAAGTGTCAAAACATTCAGATTTTTCTTTCATTTCAAGAAAACTGAAAAGTTTTTGCATAGAATTATGAAATCTTTCGGTTCTTAAAGGCTTTGTAATAAAATCCAGCGTATCGATTTCAAAAGTTTCTGCTGCAAATTCCGGATGCGCACTGACAAAAATACAAAGTGGTATTTTTTGGGCTAACTTCCTGAAATCCATGCCGCTCATGCCCGGTAAATTGGTGTTGATAAATAAAAGATCAATCGGAAGCTCAAGAAAAGGCACTGCTTTTTCAGCCGAATCAAAAGATGCGATGATTTCTATGTTTTCGTATTGATTAACATGATGTTGGAGAACCAGCCTGTCCAGTTCATCATCATCAATAATCATACATTTAATATTGTTAATCATGGTGCTGGAGATTAGTTTTTTTAATTTCTTAAAGCTTTGTGATTATCAGCAATAAAATGACATCATAAAGTTATTAAAATTCTATAAATCAGCAATATTGTAAACTAAATATAATAAATGAGCTTAGTTTTTTTATTTTAACTAAAAAATCACCTATGATAAACATAAGAATTATTTGAAGTTAAATTTTATCTTAATTATATTCAAATTTTAAATTTTGTACCTGTTTTAATAGGTTAATCTTATGCGATTTTTGCCGATAAATTTTTAAAAAGCCTCAATGTTAATAACCGGATGAAAGATTGGTTTGTATTTTTTACCGAAAAATGCTACCTTGTAAATCTCACAAATTATATAGAACTTAATGCTAGAAAAGAAAGAACATAATTACGAAAAGGCAGTTTTGGTAGGCGTTGTGACTCAACATCAGGATGAGGAAAAACTTCAGGAATATATGGATGAGCTGGAGTTTCTGGCCTATACGGCAGGAGCTTCGGTTGACAGACGTTTTACCCAAAAATTAACGCAACCCGATTCCAAAACATTTATCGGAAGCGGAAAAGCTCAGGAAATAAAAGAATATGTAAAGGAAAACGAAATAGGAACCGTCATTTTTGATGATGAATTATCTCCTTCCCAGCTTAAAAACCTGGAAAGAGAAATGGAAGTGAAAATCTTGGACAGAACCAATCTTATTCTCGATATTTTTGCCCAAAGAGCACAGACTTCTTATGCTAGAACTCAGGTAGAACTGGCACAATATCAATATCTTTTACCCCGACTGACAAGAATGTGGACCCACCTGGAGCGTCAGAAAGGAGGAATCGGGATGAGAGGTCCCGGTGAAACGGAAATTGAGACCGACCGTCGTATTATCCGTGACAGAATTTCATTATTAAAGGAAAAGCTGAAAACGATCGACAGACAAATGGCGACCCAAAGAAACAACCGCGGGAAAGTGGTAAGAGCCGCTTTGGTAGGATATACCAACGTCGGAAAATCAACTTTGATGAATGCTCTTTCAAAATCGGAAGTTTTTGCTGAAAATAAATTATTTGCGACACTCGACACTACTGTAAGAAAGGTCGTGATCGGAAATCTGCCGTTTTTATTAACGGATACGGTAGGATTTATCAGAAAATTGCCGACTCAGCTTGTAGAATCTTTTAAATCTACGCTGGATGAGGTGCGTGAAGCAGATTTGCTGATTCATGTTGTAGATATTTCCCATGAAAGTTTTGAAGATCATATAGATTCTGTAAATCAGGTTTTGATGGAAATTAATGCCCATCAGAAGCCGATGATCATGATTTTTAATAAGATTGATGATTTTAATTACGAAAAAAAGGATGAAGATGATCTGACGCCGTCTACAAAGAAGAATATTTCATTGGAAGAATGGAAAAATACATGGATGGCAAAATCAAAATATCCTACAGTTTTTATCTCGGCCTTAACGAAAGAAAATTTCCCGGAAATGAAAAAAATGATCTACGATGAGGTGATGAAAATTCACATTTCGAGATTCCCGTATAATGATTTTCTTTTTGAGTATTTTGATAATGATGAAGAGGAAGGAAGAGAATAAATTTTAAACAAAACAGGGATGACAAAATTGTTTAAAAGCAAGATTTTCTATTATTTTTTTATGATTATTGTGGGATTGGATGTATTTAATTCTGCGCTCGGATTGAATGTAAAGACTGATTTTGCCTTCAATATTTTCATAAAATATTTTAGCTTACTGATCTGTTTAGCAGCATTTATTTCCTTTTTTATCGATCTTAAAATTAATCACGGGATTTTTAAAACTTATATCTATTTGAAAAGTATAATTTTCCCCACCTTCTTTTTGCTTTATATGGCAAAAGAACCGATTCTTTATGGAGTACATATTTTCCCGGCAGAAAAATATCTTATGTTCGGATTTGCCTTAGTTTTGGGATTGGTTTTATTGTTGCTTTATAATAAGTATAAAATTGAAAACCAATGAAATATCAATATATTCTCTTGTTTCTTTTTATCTCCGTTTTTGGTTTTAGTCAAAATTTAAAACCGGATTTTAAAAATATTGAGAAAAATCTCAAAAAGACAGATTCTCCTTACAATTATGATAAGCTGATTTTCAAATTTAAAGGGCTTCCGAAATCGTTGGACAGCATTGAATCTCAATATCTTTACTATGGAAGGAATTTCAGGGATGATACCGTTTCTACCTTGGATGCTGAATTTAAAAGCTTAACGGAGGCTTTTAAGAATAATAATTTTGAAGATTGTATTCGCCAGGGTAAGGTTTTATATGAAAAAGATCCTACCAATCTGGATGTTATCCTGATTTTATTACGTGCTTATGACAGTCAGAAGGATGGGGATAATTTTGTGCATCATTTAAGCCAGCTTCGGGCATTGACCGGGGCAATAAAAAGTTCCGGAGATGGAAAAAGTGAAAAAACAGCGTATTACGTTAATTCTGTCGGAGATGAATATATCTTGCTGAATATGTTGAACATAGGGCAGGATTATACAAGAAGCTCAAAAGCGGTAAAAGACGGCATGATCGATATTTGGGAAAAAGGAGACGAAAAAATTTATATCAAAGTACTTTATTTAAACGTATAATTTAATTTAAAAACAGCTTAGTGGAGTTATATTATTCATTCTCAGCTTTAATAGTTTTAGCATCAATATTTGCCTATCTTAATTACAGATTTCTTAAGCTTCCGAGTACGATCGGCATTATGGTAATCGCCATTGCGGTTTCTATCATATTGGTTTTATTTGGAGAAAATTTTTTTCCGAGAACTTTCGGGCATCTTAATAAATTAATGATCAGCATTGATTTTACAGAGGTTTTAATGGGAGCAATGCTTAATTTTTTATTATTTGCAGGAGGAATTCACATTAATATTGACGATTTAAAAGAACATTTCCGGCCCGTGGTCCTATTTTCTACAGTCGGAGTCGTAATTTCCACATTTGTAGTGGGTTTCGGGATGTTTTATCTGCTTCCTCTGGTGGGCTTGCAGCTTCCATTTATCTATTGTCTGGTTTTCGGAGCATTGATTTCGCCGACAGATCCGGTTGCCGTTTTGAGTATTTTAAAGCAGGCCAATGTTTCAAAAGCTTTAGAAACAAAAATTGCCGGAGAATCTCTTTTTAATGACGGGATGGCGGTTGTTGTTTTCACGGTT
The DNA here is from genome assembly GCF_900100115.1 of Chryseobacterium soldanellicola. GTDB lineage: Bacteria > Bacteroidota > Bacteroidia > Flavobacteriales > Weeksellaceae > Chryseobacterium > Chryseobacterium soldanellicola. The sequence goes on along the minus strand of NZ_FNKL01000002.1, from coordinate 510,898 downwards.
ATATTGCAGCTGGCCATTGGAAATGAAGTGGATTTAGGCCTTGAAAGCATTGGGCTATTATTGATCAAAGAGGCTGGTGGCGGGCTTTTGCTGGGTGTTGTTTTAGGTTGGGTTACGTCAAGGTTAATGCGCGAGGTAGACGATTATATCATTTCCGTTTTGGTCACACTTTCTGTGGTAATGGGCGGTTATCTTATTGCCCGGCAAATGCACATTTCAGGGCCGTTAACGATGGTTGCGGCAGGATTATTTATGGGTAATTTTAATGTTAAATTTAAAATGAAATCCATAACACAGGATTATCTGATCAAATTCTGGGAATTAATTGATGAAATTTTAAACGCCGTACTATTCTTATTCATTGGTTTTGAGCTTTTAATGATCAAAGATCTAAAGGATTACATGATCCCGGGATTGGTGGCGATCGCGGTTGTTTTACTGGCAAGATTTATTTCCATTTGGACTCCGATTAAGTTGATGTCTTTGAGAACAACATTTAGTCCGCAAACGGTAAAAGTTCTGTTTTGGGGAGGCATTCGTGGCGGTGTTTCCATTGCATTGGCGATGTCTATTCCAAAAGGAGAGTACAGCAATGTTATTTTAAGCATTACGTATTGTGTTGTCGTTTTTTCAATTGTGGTTCAGGGACTTACTATTGCAAAAGTTGCCAATCCTAAAAAGATAGAAAATGAAGAAAAAGCATTGGAGAGCGTTACTTTGCATGAAAATAATAAATGATTTTAAATCAATAATAATTTGTTTTAATGAATAATCTTCTCAAAGAAATACATGAGGCTTTAGACGTTTTATCCATTCCTGAAAAAGCGGAATTTTTTCCAAAATTCTTCAAAACAGGAAAAGGGGAATATGGCGAAGATGATTTATTTTTAGGCGTAAAAGTTCCTGATCAGAGAAGTGTTGCCAAAGAATATTATTCAAAAATTTCATTGGAAGAATTAAGTGAATTACTTTCATCAAAATTCCATGAGCATAGATTGACAGCCTTATTTATGCTGATTTTTAAGTTTGAAAAAGCGAAAGATATAAAGGTAAAAGATGAAATCGTAGAATTTTATTTAAATCATCTTCAATATGTCAATAACTGGGATCTTGTAGACTCAAGTTGTTATAAAATTCTGGGGCGCTATGCCTTTGAAAATCAAAAGGAAAGCTTGTTGAGAAAACTTTCTGCCTCCGAAGAGATGTGGCATAAAAGAATTGCCGTTGTCGGAACAATGTATCACGTAAAAAAAGGATCATTTGATTTAACGAAGGAGTTTGTTACCCATAATTTAAAGCATCCTCACGATTTAATGCATAAAGCAAATGGCTGGCTGCTGAGAGAAATGGGACAGAAAAACGAAACGGAATTAATCAATTACCTCAACCTATATTATAAAGAAATGCCCCGTACATGCCTTCGTTACGCTATCGAAAAATTAGACGAAGCACTAAGACAGGATTATTTAAAAGGTAGAATATAATGGATTGCCTCTTCTGGAAAACTTGCACGCATTATTTTTTGCATTTCATTTTTCCTGTTTTTATAGCATTAATTTTTTATCGTAAAAACTGGAAAAGTGCGTATTTTATTCTGCTGGCAACAATGCTTGTGGATTTGGATCATTTGTTTGCAAATCCTGTTTTTGATCCGAACAGAGGAAGTATTGGCTTTCATTTTTTACATTCTTATTATGCAATTGCGGTGTATTTTTTGCTGTTGTTTTTTAAAGGAAATATCAGGATTATCGGCATCGGATTGCTGTTTCATATGTTCACGGATTATCAGGATTTTCATTTTTGGTGCCATTAAAATGTGATTAATATTTTCTTTTGATATTTAAAAAACCATAGATTTTTTGTATTTTGTAGACGCTTATGAAATTAAAAGAATTTTTACATTATACGTATATTTTTCCTCTTCTGGCAGTGGCTTATTACTTTTCCGGCTTACTGGAAAACGGAGTTGTCTATGATGTCATAGCAGGGCTTTTACTTACGGGAAGTGTTTTATCTGCTGTTCATCATGCCGAAGTTGTCGCTCACAAAGTAGGAGAGCCTTTCGGGACGATTATTTTGGCGCTTTGTATCACAATTATTGAGGTTGCTTTAATTATTTCTTTAATGGTTGCGGGCGGAGATCAGGCGATGACGCTTGCCAGAGACACGGTTTTTGCCGCAGTGATGATTATTCTTAACGGGATTTTAGGAATTTGTATTTTAATCGGTGGTGTAAAATATTACGAACAGTTTTTCGCAAGAACTTCGGCTACAACTTATCTTGTGAGCATTGTTTCTATTTTGGTTCTTACTTTGGTCCTCCCGAATTTCACATCAAGTGTCAATGGGCCTTTTTATAATAATGCGCAATTAACATTCATTTCTATTGCCTGTCTGGTGATTTACGGAATATTTTTAATGGTTCAGACGGTAAGACATAGAAATTATTTTATCATTCCCGATGAGCATCCAGAAGAGATGTACACGCCTTCTTTGTCAAAAACTTTAATCAGCTTTGCTTTTCTTGTGGTTTGCCTTGCGATTGTTGTAATGATGGCGAAAGGTCTTTCGTCAACGATTGAAGATATGGTCCGGAATATGGGCGCGCCAAAATCTTTGGTCGGAGTGATTATTGCGGCGGTTGTGCTGCTTCCGGAAGGGGTTGCGGCGATCAGGGCAGCAAGAAGCAATCAGATACAATCGAGTTTAAATCTGGCGCTGGGATCGGCTTTAGCAAGCATTGGCCTTACAATTCCTGCGGTTTCCGTGGTTTGTATCATGTACGATATTCCGTTGGTTTTGGGTTTAGACAAAAAAGATATTATTCTACTTTCGCTATCCGTATTTATCGTGATGCTTTCTTTAAGCAGAGGAAAAACCAATATTTTATACGGAACGGTACTTTTAGTGAATCTGGCGGCGTATATTTTTACGGTAATTGTGCCATAATTAAGAATAAAGCTTAAAGCTTAATTTGCATCCCGAAAACCCGTATCTCGTTACAGCTTTCTTGCCATTTCCATTTTAAAAGCCATTAATTTAGCAATGTTTTCAGATTTTGAAATAGCCGTGTCAGCATTTTCACCTGTGAAATTTTCTTCAACGGTCATTTTCCAGAGCTCGAGCCATCTGTTGAAATGTCTTTGCTCCATTGCTGCAATTTCGTTAACCGGAAAATGTACGCCCATCGGATTTCCTTTATAGCTCATTTGCCCGAAAAGAATCGTCTCCCAGAAAGAATACATTTTAGGAAGATGCTTTTCCCAATTTACTTTTGTAATATCATTAAAGAAAAACCCAATGAGCTCATCCTTAATAACTTTTGTGTAAAATGAATTCACAAGATGCTCAATATCTTCTCTGGTTTCAAGCTTTTTCATCCTTCAAAGTTAATTTAAAATCAATTTATAAAATCAATCGTTTTGAGACTTTTGTGTTACTTATTAATTCTCTATTTGAATTTGATAGGTTTTTCCATCTTCACCGTTAACACTTGCATTTCCATCATCGTCAATATCTGCGTAAGAAATATGGTCGTCATCTAAGTATCCATCATTAGGAAAGTTAATTTGAACGACCTGGCAGTCTCGAACATCAACATCAAGTGTATACGTTGCAGAATAACCTGTTTCAAGATTATTATAATCAACAGTTGCAGAATAAATTCCATCTTTAAATTTACAGCCAGCAAAATTATCAAGGCCTTCACTACTACTACTTTCTAAATCTTCATCATTTTCTTCATCGGATGTACTTAAAAAAGAAGTATTTGAATTATTATTTCCTTGGACATTTTCAGCCTTTGGGGAACAAGAAAAAACTATGGTTGTCAAAAGTAGAAGAAGAGCTAGCAGTATTATCCGTTTCATATTACACTTATTTAAATTATCAATTCTTAATCGTTTTTTGAGATTTCGATTATGCTATATATTTTGGTTAAACACTGAATTTGCTAGTACAAACCAGCTTTAAAGTAAACCCCTAAACCCACCATTTGCCAACTGCTGTCAGCAGACGTTTTTCTATTTATTTAATTTTTCCAATTCAGGTAATTCACTTTTATACTTTTCAACGTCCCAAACTAAATTCCAATTTTTAACATATTCAGAGATTGGACCTAAGCCAACTTCTGCTCTTCTTTTATCTACGTTGTCAGGATCAATTAAAGGTAAAACATATAGCGTTTTATTATTTGGATTGGTTCCGATTTGACTTCCATATATTTGTCTTCTACCTTCTCGAATTTCTATTCTGTCAATTAATAAAGCTAAAGACCCTGGACTAGCATTTCCTTTTGTTACAGCTTCTTTCATCATTGGTAAATATTTTTTCTGCGTTTCCAGATCTGAATGTTGAATGACAAGAAATAATGCGCTATTGGCTTGTGTACCTACTTTGTCTTTACCAACCCAACCTTTTTCATCTAATATTTTTTTTACTTTTAATAAGTTGATTGAATCTTTCTGATTTGTGATTTTCCAAAGCTCATCCATTTCTTTAGATTCCGGGCCGAATTTTTTTTGAGTTTCATTCATTTGAATTCTATATTTTTGATCTTCGTCAAGAATTTTCAATAATTCAGCCTGCAACGGTTTGTCGTAGTTTACTTCCATTAACTGCAACTTTTTTTCTAACTTTCCAATTGTTTTCTTCCATTCTTTTTTCGAATGTAAATTTTCTAAATCAGTATCAGAATTTAAATGCTTTAGATTTGTCCAGCCATTATCTATTGATAAGTTCAGCCATTTAAGTGCTTTTTCTGTATTTCCTGCTAAGGAGGATGCGCACGCACCATTATATAAGTCATTTGGATTTTTGCTTTTAATTTTAAAAGCTTTAGTATATAAATCAGTAGACATTTTATAATCTTTTGCTTCATATAATTTATCAGCTTCACTTATTAATTTTGAATAGTCTTGAGCATTAACGCTTGTGACTAAAAATAATAATAGCAAAGTATAAAAACTGTTTTTCATTTTTTATTGGATTTTATGGTTATTTTTTATCGCTTTTTGAGATTTATAAATTTCTTCTTTCCTTTTTCTAAACTTATATTTTGTCAACTTCTTTATCATAAAATTTTGCTAATTCTTCGCCAACTTGAATTGCAATAAAGGTTAAAAAATCTTTCATAGTCATCTCTAAACCATTAGTATTTTTAAGAATTTCATCCAAATTAAAATTTGTTGCGGCAACAGCTTTTTCAAAAAAATCTGTATCGAAGTTAATAATTCCTGAGCGATAAGTTAGCCTTGCGATAAGTACTTCATCATTGTGAGTTTGTGAAAGCTTTTTAAGCACCTCTAAAGGCTCGTAAATACTAATCATTTTTAGTCGATTGTATTCTGAAATAAGCGTAATGAGATTTAAATTCATAATAGTTTTTATAAAATTGATATTGGAATATTATATATTTTATCTTTTTTGAGATCTTAGTTATAAAATTAACTTGCCGAACCATAGCTGCCATTCTATAGTATAATGATTTGTAAAATAGTAAAACATAATATTATTTAAATGCTAACCGATAAACTCGTCTCCTGTAAATTTATGAAACTTTGTTTATTGATATGAGATTTTGAGAATTAATAGAAAAAATAAAGTGATCAAAATAAATCAATTTAAAAATCTCATAAAAACCAACCGATAATCTTAATAAGAATAAGACTAAAATTTCAAATATATTATTTTCGCATCTGCTTTGCGATTTTTTGCATTTACTTTGCTAATTCGCAATTGCTTTGCAAAATAATATATCAAAAGTCTAAATACCAAGTTGTTGAGTTAAATATTTGATTTATAATAATGTGTATTTTTGACTTTTTGATTATGCTTAACTTTTGATAACTGACTTTATCAAAAGCTTTTGATAAATTTCATAAAAACAATATTTTATCTTTGCATATTAATTTAGCTCTATTTGAATAATACAGATGCTTCAGCTCCGTTCAGCATTAAGGAATATAAAAACAAAATGATTATAAAAAATGGCTACAGGTTTCAGAAATAGAATTCGTCAGAAAAACATAGAAGACAGCGGTTTTGGAAATAATGCTTCCGGAAGATTTATTAGAAAAGACGGCCTTCCCAACGTTGAGCGAAAAGGAGTCAATATTTTAAACCGCCTCAGCTGGTATCATACCATGCTGGAATTGTCAACGGCCCAGTTTCTCTCTTATTTGGTGATTGGTTATATTCTTATCAATCTGTTTTTTGCTTTAATATATTATACAATTGGAGTAGAACACTTAACAGGAATTGACAAAAGTGATCCTGTTAACGAATTTATTGATGTGTTTTTCTTCAGTTCACAGACTTTTACAACAGTTGGCTACGGAAGAATTGCTCCTGTAGGTTTTATGGCGAGCCTTGTGGCAACTTTTGAAGCCTTTTTGGGATTGCTGGCCTTTGCGATTGCAACAGGTTTATTTTACGGTAGATTTTCCCGCCCGAGAGCTTATCTTAAATTTTCAGATGTAGCTTTAGTTGCTCCATTCCAGGATGTTACAGGGCTGATGTTCAGGTTGGCGCCATTTAAAAATAATGCGCTGACAAGTGCAGAGGTGGTGGTTTCAACGGCGATCGAAATTAATGAAAATGGCGATGCAAAAGCTCAGTTTTATACTTTAAAGACCCATTTAAGCCATATAAATACGTTAGCTTTAAACTGGACGGTCGTACATAAAATAGACGAAGATTCACCTTTTTTTGGCTTTACAAAGGAAGATTTTAAAAATAACAAAATTGAGATTATCGTTCATGTCAGAGCTTTTGATGAAGTTTTTTCAAATACGGTCGTTCAGCGTGCTTCATATATTTCTAAGGAAATAGTTTTTGGTGCCAAATTTGTCCCGATGTATTATCCTGCAAAAGATAATCAGTCTACCGTGTTAGATTTAGATAAAATTAATGAATATAAAGAGGTCGAAATGCCGATTTTAGTTTCGGAAGAATAAATGGATTTGGATTTATATAAAAAACAGGCGTTACAAAAGCAGAAGGAACATAAAAAATTCCTGGACGGATTAAAGAAAAAACCACCCAAGAATCTCGATTATGTTGTTCGGGAAACGCATGATGAAGTTTTTGAGAAAATTGACTGCCTGCAATGTGCCAATTGCTGCAAAACAACCGGACCTTTATATACGGAAAAAGACATTGAGCGCATTTCAAAGCATCTTCGTATAAAGCCCGCCGATTTTGAGTCTAAATTCCTCCGTGTGGATGAAGATAACGATAAAGTGCTGCAAGATCTCCCGTGTTTTTTCTTAAACAGCGACAATACCTGCTCAATTTACGAGGTGAGGCCAAAAGCCTGCCGTGAATATCCTCACACGGATCGTAAAAAAATTTACCAGATCAATAATTTAATGATAAAAAATACCGTGATTTGCCCTGCGGCCTATGAGTTTGTGGAAAGAATTATGAAAAATTTAGAAAAATAGCTTGTAATCCCAATTCGTCTTAAAAAATGATAAAGTGCGTTAAATAAAGGCTTTGCACATAATTAAATGAAATAAACGGCGTTTAAATTAAACAACCATTTAAAATTTTATTATGAAAAAGTTAGTTTTAACAGCAGCGTTTACATTAGTCGGAGTAATCGCGGTATCGGCTCAGACGGAAACTCAAAATCCGTCACAAAATACTAATAACCAAACGACAACTCAAGCCCAACAACAAAGTACACAGCCCGCGTGGAATGCCAATTCATCGGCAAACACCAACGCGACACAGAATCAAAGCACAAATGCTACGGCCGCAGTCGTAGACCCTGCTGCCAATAGTACTGTAACGACTGATGCTACTGCAACAGTGACGGCAGATACGACTGTAGAGGCAACAAAACCAACAGACGCCACTAAAGAAGAAAAAAAATCGAAAAAGAAAAAAGCAAAGTAAATAATTTAAAGTAAAAATGAGATCCCGGAAATTTATTTCCGGGATTTTTTGATTTTATTAATTCATAACTGTCGGTAAATCAGATTTATAATTTAAAAAATCTTAAAAAAAATATAAAAAAAGTTAAAGTGCAATTTATCATAATATTTAGTATAAAATTTGATGTTTTTAAAGTACCAAATCATTAATCAAAATATTTTAGTTATGAAAAAGTTATTTTTAGCACTGACATTTGTAGTTGCGGGAATGATGACTGTATCCGCACAGACCACTCCTCAGAAAAAAACAGACACGATTAAACCTGATACGACACGTAATCAGAGGGACATGAAGAAAGACCATAATAACAATATGAATAACAATAATACGACGGATACGACCGGTAATTGGAAGTCTAAAGACGCTACAACCGGCGATAAAAAAATGAAAAAGAAAAATAAATAATTTTGTAATGTAAAATAAAGGTCCTGAAATATAAAATTTCAGGATTTTTTGTGCTCAATTTTTAATTAAAATTTGATTTAAGAAGTTGGTTATAATTCTTTATTCTTTAATTCTGAGAAGTTTGAATGTCTATCAGAAAATATTTAATTAAAATTTTCAATTAAAAATAAAAAAAAGCGTTGAAAATATCAACGCTTTCTCCTTTCACTTTTTACTTTTTCCCATTATCCCGGGACAGGCTATATGAAAAAAGGCCGGGAAATTTCCCAACCTTTATATTTTATACCACTCCCTGAGCGAGCATTGCTTCTGCTACTTTCACGAAGCCGGCGATGTTTGCCCCTTTTACGTAGTTTACGTAGCCATCTTCCTCTTTTCCGTAATCTCTGCAAGCTTTATGGATTCCGATCATGATTTCCTTTAATCTTGCGTCTACTTCTTCAGAAGTCCAGTTTAGACGGATAGAGTTTTGAGTCATTTCTAATCCTGAGGTTGCTACACCACCCGCGTTAGACGCTTTACCAGGAGAAAATAATACTTTATTATCTAAGAAATAGTTGATTGCGTCAAGTGTAGATGGCATATTGGCCGCTTCTGTTACACAAAGGCATCCGTTTTCAACCAATAATTTAGCATCTTCTAAGTCCAGTTCGTTTTGAGTCGCAGAAGGGAAAGCAACATCACACTTCACTTCCCAAGGGCGTTTTCCAGGGAAGAATTCAGCAGACGGATATTTTTTCGCATAATCCTCAGCTCTGTTGTTTCCTGAATTTCTAAGCTCTAATAGGTAATCGATTTTTTCTCCGTCGATTCCGTCTTTATCATAAATATATCCATCTGGTCCGGAGATCGTTACTACTTTTCCTCCTAATTCAGATATTTTTTTGATCACTCCCCAAGCCACGTTTCCGAAACCTGAAACAGTTACAATTTTACCTTTAAAATCCTGCCCGATCGTTTTAAGCATCTGCTCAGCAAAGTAAACAACGCCATAACCTGTTGCTTCAGGACGGATTAATGAGCCACCGTAAGCAAGCCCTTTTCCTGTAAGAACTCCAGTAAATTCATTTCTGATTTTCTTATACTGACCAAATAAATATCCGATCTCTCTGGCTCCAACACCGATATCTCCCGCAGGAACATCAGTTTCCGGGCCGATATGCTTGCATAATTCTGTCATGAAAGCCTGGCAGAAACGCATTACTTCCATATCAGATTTACCTTGTGGATCGAAATCTGAACCTCCTTTACCACCACCCATAGGAAGGGTTGTCAGAGAGTTTTTGAAAACCTGCTCGAAAGCTAAGAATTTAAGCACAGAAAGGTTTACAGTAGGGTGGAAACGGATTCCTCCTTTATATGGCCCGATCGCAGAGTTCATTTGAATTCTGAATCCTCTGTTTACCTGGATCTCTCCTTTGTCATCAACCCATGGAACTCTGAAAATAATAATTCTTTCAGCTTCAGCCATTCTTTCAAGAAGCTTCATTCCTGTATATTCCTTTTTGGTCATGATAAACGGAATTACCGTTACAGCAACTTCTTTTACAGCTTGTAAAAATTCCGGTTCATTTGGGTTTTTTGCCTCAATTTTTGCAATAAACTCTTGAATTTTCTGGTCAATATTATATTGTTCCATATAGTAAGGTTGAATATTATTGTCAACAAATTTAATTTTTTTTTCAAGATTCACAACACCTTATTTGCTGATTGCTAAAAATTTAATAATAATGGAGCGGAATATTATTAAATTGATAATTTGGGTTTAAATTTTATTAAAAATGAAATGTTATGTCTTAAATAATGCAATATTAAGAAATCGTTAATTTTCAAATTGCCATAAATTGCCTCCCGGAAAGTGATTTTACTTTACCTAAAAGCTCCAATTCCAAAATTATGGGCAAAATTTTGTGTGAAGAGAGGTCAATTTTATGGGCAAGATCATCCAGAGAAATTTGCTGATTTATCTTAATGAATTCATATATTAATTCTTGATTTTCAGATAATTGTATCGTATTTTCATATAAAGGAAAAAGTTCACCGGTTTTGCCTTTTTCATTATTAAACCCGAGTAAATCAATCAGGTCATTCATTGTTGAAACAGCCGTTGCTTTGTGCTGAAAAATCAGATGATTACAACCCTGGCTGTATTTATCCGTAATTCTTCCCGGAAGAGCAAAAACTTCTCTGTTGTAATTGTTGGCATAGGTTGCCGTACTTATAGAACCGCCACCAAAAGCCGTTTCCACGACAATGGTAGAGGGCGAAAGTCCGGCTACAATTCTGTTTCTCTGAAGAAAATTTTCCCGGTCCGGTTTTCTTGAAGAATTAAATTCTGTAAGAAGCGCTCCGCCGTCCTCAAGGATTTTTTCTGAAAGCTTTTTGTTTTTTGAAGGATATAAAATATGAAAGCCGTGCGCTAAAACGGCAATCGTAGGCGTGTAATTGTGAATAGACTGCTCATGGACTTCTTTATCGACACCGAGCGCCAGACCGCTTACAGAAATGAAAGTGCAGGATTTTGTTGCTTCAAAAAAATCGACAATAAATTGTTTACCGTATGAAGTCATATTTCGCGTTCCTACAATGCTTACCTTTTGTTTTGTATCATCGAAATTTCCTTTTTGATAGAGAATGGCCGGCGCATCATCGCATTGATATAATAAATATGGAAGCTCTTTTTGATGTTTTAAATTAACTTGGATATTATTCTTTTCGCAAAATTTTAACTCTTTTTCTGCAAATGTGAGATGAATATCATTCCCAATGTCAGAAACGGTTTTTATGCCGATACCTTCAACTTTTTAGTCTTTTTTTGCATATTTCCATGCATTTTCTGCATTTCCGAAAGTGCGGACAAGCTTTGTAAAATTAATATCACCAATTAAATTACATTCGCGTAAGGCGATTGAATAAAGATGTTCTTCAGAATACATTTGTGTTGTTTTGGCAAATGTAAAAAAATAAGTTTTTATTTTCCTCTTAATTCATCCAAACGATCCCAAATATCATCTTTTTTCTTGTAAGGCAGCTCTAAGAAGTCGTCAGGGTGATTTTCTTTATATTCCTGCCAAAGCTTATCGTCTTTTTCATTATAATAATTAGGAAATTCCCAGATGTATTTTTTCTTTTTTTCACCTACTTTTTTAAACATAAAAGCAATAATGCTTCCTACAACAGCCCCGGAAAGATGCGCCTGCCAGGAAATTTTACTCGGCTCCTGAAGGTTATAAAATAATTCTTCCGGAAGCATTCCCCAAACAAGACTTCCGTAATATAATACGACAAGCAGGGAAATGGTTAAAAGTTTTGTATTCCATTTAAAAATTCCGCTGAAAAAGAGGAAAAAAGCAAGAACGTAAACAACACCGCTCGCGCCGATCGTACAGGTGTACATGTACTCGCCGGTAAGAATGTCAATCGGAGGGAGAAGCCATACTAAAAGACCTGTCGCCAGCCAGCCGATAATAAATACTTTATTGGCAACCAAAGGGTAAAACTGATACAGCAGGAACATCAGGATCGCAATCGGGATAGAATTTCCCATAATATGATCCAGGTTCCCATGTAAAAGGGGAGAAGTGATAATACCCAGCAAGCCTTCCGGCACGAGAGGAATTATCGCCCCAAAGCAACTTTCAAAAAAGCCGTGTATCTGTAAAAAGTAGCCCAACCACATTGCAGCGAGCATCAGCAACGGATATAGTATAGCTCTTTTGGAAATTACATTTTTAAACATGGATATTTTACGTCAAATGAAAAGCCAATGATAAATTTCGGAAAATTTGGCGATGAAATTTAAAATTGAGGATTATTTTCAGACAAAAGGTTATGATTTTCATCAGTTTTACGTTTTAAATAAAATTTTTTGTCATTGATTTTTCTAAACTGGCTTAGTTTTAGTTGATTAATGCTGAAAAAATACAAATGTTAGAGAAAGATCCGTTTTTGAAGCAATTTTGTTTCGGCTAACATTATATTAATATTTTTTAAATAAAATCTTTAGAATGAAAAAGCTTTTATTGATTATTTCCTGTGTTATAGGGATGTATGTAAGTGCGCAAGAAGAGTTGAAAAAAGATTCAGTAGTGATAGATACAGTAAAACACTGGTCGGTTTTAGGAAAAAATTCATTGATGTTTAATCAGGCGGCCTTCTCGAACTGGGTCGGCGGTGGTGCCAATAACCTTGGCTGGCTTGCCGGAGTGAATTATGACATTACGTATGAAAAAGGCAAAGATCTCTGGGAAAATATTATAATCCTGGACTACGGTCAAAATAATACAAAAGGCATCGGAACAAGAAAAACCCAGGATGTCATTAATATTTCCACAAATTATGGGAGACAGTTTTCGAAAAGCTGGTATTTTTCTGTCGGAGCGGGTATTCAGTCACAATTTTCATCGGGATATGAAGATGGGAATAATCCGGAAGCTAAAAAGCTTTCCAATTTTATGGCTCCGGGATATCTGAATGTCGGTTTGGGAATTACCTACAGGCCAAATGATGACCTGAATGTCACATTGCGCCCCACCAATGCAAGATGGACGTTTGTCCTCGATAAAGAGCTTCAGTTGGCAAGTAATTATGGCTTAAAATCAGACGGAGATTCTTCTTTACTGCAGTTCGGTTTTCTGGGAACGGCTTCCTACAAAGTAAAGATCATGGAAAATATGAATGTTACGAACACGGCTTCCGTTTTTTCAAATTATCTTGATCATCCGGAAAGGCTGGTTCTCGCATACGGAATGGCTTTAAATATGAAAGTAAATAAATTCATTTCTTCCAATATCACCCTTGATGTTTTGTATGACCACAATCAGATTCAGAAAACACAGTTGAAACAGACTTTAGGAATTGGTTTTGCCTACACGCTTAATAATGGAGTAAAACGTTCTGACAGGAAAGACAGCCAGTGGTGGATTAAGAAATAAATTAATAACAGACTTAAAAAATAAAAAGCACTCCAAAACGAAGTGCTTTTTTATTATCAATTATATATTGTTAAAACTCTATATCAACTTCTAATTTCTCGGCCAGAAGCTTTGAAATTTTTTCTTTTAAAGGTTCAATGTCAATATTTTGCATTGCATCATTTGCAAATGCATATAACAATAAAGCCTGAGCTTCTTTTTTAGAAATACCTCTTGCTCTTAAATAAAATAATGCATCCTCATTCAATTGGCCAACTGTACAGCCGTGAGAGCATTTCACATCGTCTGCAAAAATCTCCAATTGAGGTTTTGTATCGATTGTTGCTCCTTCATTCAATAAAACGTTGTTGTTTTGCTGATAGGCATTGGTTTTTTGGGCGATCTTGTCTACAAAAACTTTTCCGTTGAAAACTCCGTGAGAATTTCCGCTGAAAATACCTTTGTAATTCTGATAGCTTTCACAGTTTGGCTGATTGTGGTGAACTGCCGTGTGATGATCTACCAGCTGATCTTTCCCGATAATCGTGATCCCGTTCATGAATGAATTAATATTCGATCCGTTATGAATAAAATCAAGATTGTTCCTTACCAATTTACCCCCGAAAGAGAATGTGTTTACAGTCGTTAAACTGTCTTTTTCCTGTCTCGCGAACGTGCTGTCGATAAGATAAGAGGTGTCATTATCGTTCTGAACTTTATGCCAGTCTGCTTTTGCATTCGGATACGTAAAAATTTCTGTCACAGAATTTGTCAATACGTAAACGCTGTCAAAATTGTGGTGACTTTCAATGATCTCCACTTTTGCACCTTCTTCTACAATTAATAAATTTCTTGTATTATAGAATGTATTTTCTTCCTGATTTTGAGAGATATAAAAAACGTGAATCGGCTTTTCGATCACCACATTTTTAGGAACTTTCAAAAAGAAGCCATACTTGCAATACGCCTGATTCAGATTCGTAAAAGCAGAATCTTTGGAAGCAATTGTGTTAAAATACTGTTCAAAAATATCTCTGTGCTTCTCATCATTCAAGGCATAATTGAATGAAAGAAATTCAACATTTTCAATCGAAACATTTGATAATTCTTTACGAAGCTTACCGTTCACAAAAGTAATCCAGTCAAAATTTTCTTCACCAAGATGCAATTCGTCCAATTGTTCTTTGGTGATATTATGACCTTCTTTCGGGAAAAAGTTATACTGCTTTTCGGTAATCTCTTTTAGGCTGGTATATTTATATTCTTCGTCTTTTTTCGTCGGAAAACCAAGATTTTCAAACCTTTGAAGAGCTGCTTTTCTATCATCATCCAGAAATCTGTGACGAAGACTCTCCAAAAATTCACCGTGATTTTCTTTAATTTGTTCTTTTAATGCCATTACTGGTATATCTGTGGTTTGCACCATTTTTTCTTTTTATTTGGCTGAAATTGTTAAACGAAGAGATCAATTTCTGAATCTCTAAATTTCTTAATCTTTTTAATTAATTTAAAAGCCAGTCGTAACCTTTTGCTTCCAATTCTAAAGCAAGCGATTTATCACCTGTTTTGATGATCTTTCCGTTGGCTAAAACGTGAACAAAATCAGGCTGAATATAGTTAAGCAATCTTTGATAGTGGGTAATCAAAAGAACTGCATTTCCTTCATTTTTAAACGTATTTACACCGTCTGCAACGATTCTCAAAGCATCAATGTCTAATCCTGAATCAGTTTCATCAAGGATGGCCAGCTTCGGATTAAGCATCATCATCTGGAAAATCTCGTTTCTTTTCTTTTCACCTCCTGAAAAACCTTCATTCAATGATCTTGAAAGGAAATCTTTTTTGATTCCCAATTGCTCAGATTTCTCACGAATCATTGCCAGCATTTCTTTTGCAGGCATTTCATCCAATCCGTTTGCTTTTCTGTTTTCGTTCAGAGCAGCTTTGATAAAGTTGGTTACAGAAACCCCAGGAATCTCCACCGGATACTGGAAAGAAAGGAAAATCCCTTTGTGCGCTCTTTCTTCGGGAGCATCTTCGTTGATGATTTCTCCATTAAAAATAATATCTCCTTCTGTAACTTCGTATTCTTCTTTTCCTGCAATGACGGATGAAAGAGTAGATTTTCCGGCTCCGTTCGGTCCCATAATAGCGTGAACTTCGCCCGGTTTTATTTCAAGATTGATCCCTTTTAAAATTTGTGCGCCATCTTCAATTCTGGCGTGTAAGTTTTTTATTTCTAACATATTTTCATAATTTATCGTGAAGCCAGCAGTTTGTATTTCCCTTTATAATCCTAACATAAATTATAAAGCACTGATGCTTACGAATGAAATACTATTTTCTATTTATTTTAATCTTTATTTTCTGCCACAAAAACAAGATTATCCTACTGAGCCTTCTAGTGAAATTTCTAATAATTTCTGAGCTTCAATAGCAAATTCCATTGGTAATTTATTTAAAACTTCTTTACTGAAACCATTGACGATCAAAGCGATTGCTCTTTCTGTATCAATTCCTCTCTGGTTGCAGTAGAAAATCTGATCTTCCCCGATTTTTGAAGTTGTAGCTTCATGTTCCAATTGTGCCGTCGGATCTTTGATCTCAATATAAGGGAAAGTGTGCGCGCCACATTCATTACCCATCAGTAAAGAGTCGCATTGAGAAAAGTTTCTTGCTCCTTTTGCAGAAGGCATTACTTTTACCAGACCTCTGTATGAATTTTGAGACTTTCCGGCAGAAATACCTTTTGAAATGATCGTTGACTTCGTATTTTTCCCGATGTGGATCATTTTTGTTCCTGTATCTGCATATTGATGGTTATTGGTCACCGCGATAGAGTAGAACTCACCGATAGAGCCGTCACCTTTTAAGATACAAGAAGGATATTTCCAGGTTACGGCAGAACCCGTTTCAACCTGTGTCCATGAGATTTTTGCTTTCCTTTCGCAAAGTCCTCTTTTCGTTACAAAATTGAAAACTCCACCTTTTCCTTCTTCATTTCCAGGATACCAGTTTTGAACCGTTGAATATTTAATTTCAGCATTATCTAAAGCAATAAGCTCTACAACGGCTGCGTGAAGCTGGTTTTCGTCTCTCGATGGTGCTGTACAGCCTTCAAGATAAGAAACATAACTTCCTTCATCAGCAATAACAAGCGTTCTTTCAAACTGCCCTGTACCTGCCTGATTGATACGGAAATACGTTGATAATTCCATTGGGCATCTTACCCCTTTTGGAATGTAGCAGAAGCTTCCGTCAGAAAATACTGCGGAATTAAGTGCTGCATAAAAATTATCTCCTCTCGGAACTACTTTTCCAAGATATTTTCTTACCAAATCCGGGTGGTTTTTGATCGCCTCAGAAATTGAACAGAAAATAATTCCTTTTTCCGCCAATGTATCCTGAAACGTTGTTTTTACTGAAACTGAGTCAATTACAATATCTACAGCAACTCCTGAAAGTCTTTTCTGCTCTTCGATGTTGATTCCTAATTTGGCGAAAGTTGCCAATAATTCAGGATCTACTTCATCTAAGCTTTCCAGTTCAGGCTTAGATTTAGGGGCTGCATAATACTTAATCGCTTGAAAATCAGGTTTTGTATATTTAATATTTGCCCATTCAGGCTCAACCATTTTCAGCCAAATTCTAAAAGATTCCAAACGCCATTGTGTCATCCATTCCGGCTCTTCTTTTTTAGCAGAGATAGCACGGACGATGTCTTCATTCAAACCAGTGGGAAAATCTTCGTAATCGATCTTCGTTTCCCAGCCGAATTCATATTTTTTATTTTCAAGATCAACTCTTAAGTCGTCTTCAGTGTATTTTGACATTAATTAAATAATTAAAAAATTAAATGATTAAAAAATTAGTTTCGTTTTCTAACATCTGTTTTAGAGAGATAATCAATAAATTTTGATAATTGTTTTGAAACTACCTTGCAATCATTAATTAGTTCATTTGTATCCTCCTCATACAGTACCGAGCAAAGATGTAACATATTTCTAACTTCACCACAACTTCCTTTGGAATATTTTAAAAACCGTATAAACTGTGCGTTATTGTTGTATTCACTACCCTCGGCAATATTATTTGAAATTGATAAAACCGCTCTTTTAACTTGGTTACTCAATTCAAATTCTTTCTTGAATTTATCTTTATTTAAAAGATTAAAAACATTTTTAGTAAGATTAACGGCCAATTGATAAACTTCAAAATTTTCAAACTCAACTGCCATTCAGTAATCTTTAATTTTTTAATCCTTTAATTTTTTAATAATTACAAAGAAAAGCTCTCTCCACAACCACACGTTCTGGATGCATTAGGATTGTTAAAAACAAATCCTTTCCCGTTTAATCCGCCCGAAAATTCAAGAATTGTACCTGCTAAATAGAGGATCGATTTTTTGTCAACAATAATTTTGATGTTATTGTCTTCAAAAACCTGGTCTGTATCTGTTTTTTGATTGTCAAATTTCAAAACATATTCTAAACCAGAACATCCCCCGCTTTTTACCCCAACTCTTATATAATCTTCAAAAGGCTTAAAACCATCTTCCGTCATAAGTTGGATGGCTTTTTCTTTTGCTTGATCTGATACTTTTATCATTGTATTTATTTAGAATGATTTAATCCTGCAAAAATACGAACTAATTTCCGCAATCTCAAATTGAAGATATCTATTTTAATGATTCTCTTCCTATAATATTTTATAATGCCGATTATTAATGTTAAAAATTATATAAATCTTCTTTGTTAAATTCTAAAATTCTGTTTATGGTTTAACTTTAAGCTGTATTTTTTATCTATAAAGAAATTAATAATGAAAAAGAAACTCTTTGTTTTTGCACTGTTATTTTTGTTGACAATGTCTTATGGGCAGACGACGAGATACATTTACGAGACTTCTGTGAATCCTGATTCAATTAATCTGGTGAGCCTCAAAACTGAAAAAACTTTTTTGGATGTTAAGGCAAACCGTTCTTTATTTATCAGTGAAAATAAATTAATTAAAGATTCTTTATTTTCTGCTTTTAAGTTGAAAGAAAAAGAAGATAATACAAAACAAGAGAAAGATTTATCAAAAGTTGGGGTGAAAAAACATATCGAACCTGCTTTTTTTGAATATTTTATCACTAAAAACATTCCGGAACAGAAAGTTTATTACTATGATAAGGTAGCAGGAAAGCAAATTTATTATCAGGAAGACAGACCTTTGAAATGGGAAATATCGGATGTTACAGAAAAACAAAACGGATATTTATCTCAAAAAGCAGTTGTAAATTTCGGAGGCAGAATCTGGACGGCATGGTTTACAAAAGAAATTGCTATTTCTGATGGGCCTTACAAATTTTCAGGATTACCTGGACTAATTGTAAAGCTGGAAGATGATAAAGGGGATTATAAATTTGATCTTGTCAAAAAAATTACGGTTCAGAATGGTTTTGAAGAACAAATAAGCTCTGATGCAAAGCAAAGCACAAGAATTGCCTTTAACGGCGATAAAGCTGCGCTCGAATTAGAATTTGTAAAAAATAAAAGGCTGGGAGGAAATGAAGGCGGAATGCCAGATTTTGGCGGTGGCGGAAGACACGGCGGTGGAATGAGAGGAGGAAATCATCAAGGCGGAGGCGGAATGTCTCACAAAGGAATGAACGGGAATGATGCTCCAATGCAAGGAACTTCGGAAAATGTTTTCTTTAAAAATACAGTCAGTGAAAACCCAATTGAATTAAAATAAATTAATATAATGAAAAAATTAGGCATTATTGCTCTGGCGTTGTTTATGCAGAATATTTCTGCGCAAGCCAACCGCTTTGTGTATCAGGTTACAATGAAACCGGATGCTACCAATAAAAATGATATTAAAACAGAAAATGCATATCTTGATATTTCGGCTGAAAAATCACTTTTTTACTCTGAAAACAGATTCAAAAGAGATTCTATTATGCAGAAAAACTTTCAGAGTGGCGGCGGAAGAGGAAGCGTAAGCAGAGACCAGATGGAAGGTTTACGATCGAATATCAATTATTCTGTTGAAAAAGATAAAAACAACCAAAAGACTTTCTTGAAAGACCGAATCGGAAGAGATAATTATTCTTATGAAGAAGATCGTCCTTTAAACTGGAAAATTTCTTCTGAAACAACAAAAATTGGTGAATATAAAGTTCAGAAAGCAGAAACAGACTTCGGCGGAAGAAAATGGACGGCCTGGTTTACAACAGATTTACCGTATCAGGACGGACCGTACAAATTCGGCGGACTTCCGGGATTAATTGTAAAAGTGGAAGATGATAAAGGCGATTATTCTTTTGATTTAATGAAAAATTATAAAATCGCTGATCTTCCGAACTTAAATCAATTTGGAAACACGATTAAAGTCAAAAGAACAGATTATTTGAAACAGCAGGAAAAATATAAGTCTGATCCGATGTCATTCATCAGTCAACAAGGTGGTGGCGGATTTCGTGGAGCCGGAGGTGGTGGAGGAAACCGCGGCGGTGGCGGAGGACAAAATCCTGCTGAAATGAGAAAAAGAATGGAGGAGAGGGTAAAAGATGATGCGAAAAAGAACAGTAATCCAATCGAATTGCAATAAAAACAAACCCCTGAGGAATTTTCTTCAGGGGTTTTTAATTTTTTATAATTAAAATTTATTTTAAAAGCTGATCGAAAGTATCACCTTGTCTGATATCTCCCGTGTTGTAGCCTTTCATAAACCATTCTTTACGCTGTGCAGATGATCCGTGGGTAAAGCTTTCCTGATTTACATATCCCTGCGATCTTTTTTGAATATTATCGTCGCCTACAGCTTCAGCAGCTTCAATGGCCGCGTCAATATCTCCGGGTTCTAAAATATGTTCTCTCGCATCGGTTTGTCTGGCCCAAACTCCGGCATAAAAATCTGCCTGTAATTCTGTGGCTACAGAAACCCGGTTCATCTCCGCTTCGGAATATCTTCCTCTTAATGCATCGACTTTTTGAGTTGTTCCTAAAAGTGTTTGCACGTGATGACCCATTTCGTGACCCATTACATAAGCAATTGTAAATTCTGTTACTCTCGCTCCGAATTGCTGTTGGAGTTCCTTAAAGAAACTCATATCCATATAAACCGTCTGATCTGCAGGACAATAAAAAGGGCCCATTGCAGATTGAGCTGTTCCACATCCGGATTGTGTAGTGTTTTCAAATAAAACAACTCTTGCGGGAGTATATTTCATACCATTGTCGGCGAAAATTTTGGTCCAGGTTTCTTCGTTCTCGGCAGTAACCATTTTTACAAACTCACGGACTTTCAGTTCATCAGCCGTTAAATCTCTTTGCTCCGTTCCTGCAGAGCTTGCGCTGCCTCCCGAAGAAAGAATGGAGGAAGGATCTCCGCCAAGAAAAAATATAATTGCTGCGATAATCAAAGTTCCCAGTCCGCCGCCTACAACGGCACCGCCACCTAACCCTCGCCTGTCTTCTACGTTACCGCTTCTATCGTCTGTCCATTTCATAGTAAATAATTTTTCAGGTAAAGTTAAAAATTTAAAGCTAATGTTGAGATTAAATGATAATTTTCAATATGCTTTTTGAATATATTTTTAAATAAATTATCGGTTCAGCTGATTATGCTTAAGCCAGAAAGAGGTTGACTGATACGCTGAAATGGCATCGTTAACCAATTTTTGATTCGGATCTTTCAGTATAATTTCATCATAATAAATATTGAATTCCGGAGCTAAATTTCCTGATTTTTGTTGTAGAGAATATTGTTTAACCTTTTTCACAGGTGAAATAATTGTTAAATAATTGTCTTTCACAAAGCCTAAATCCTGATAAGTTGCAATATAAGCCTTAGACTGGAATTCTTTTTTGAAAACGTCCTGACCTAAGAATTTTGATCTATAATTAAAATTCAGCAATCCCAAAACCGTGGGCATCACATCAATTTGTGACATCAATTTATTAAATTTTTGAGGCTGAACAAATCCTTCCGAGAAAACCATCGCCGGAATTCTGTATTTATCCATCGGAAGTTCCGTGTCTCCTGCACTGGAAGCGCAATGATCGGCAATGATCACAAAGACAGTGTTTTTATACCAGTCTTGTTTTTTTGCCATTTCAAAGAACATTTTAAGCGAATAATCGGTGTATTTTACACCGCCTTCCCTTGATTTTGCATCACCGGGAATGTCAATCCTTCCTTCAGGATACGTAAACGGACGGTGATTGGAAACGGTCATCCAATGATTGAAAAACGGTTTTCCTGACTTGGCTTCAGCATTCATTATTTTAATTGCCTTTTTAGCCATATCTTCATCAGCAACGCCCCAAACATTAGCGAAAGAAATTTCTTCAGGCTTAAAATTATTTCTGTCTACGATATCATATCCGTTTCCGGCATAAAAATCCTGCATATTATCGAAATAACTGTAACCGCCGTATAAAAACTTCACATCATAACCTTTTGATTTGAAAACACTTCCGGTTGTGAATTTATTTTTATTGTTATCTCTTTTAATGATACTTTCTCCCGCAGTCGGCGGAATACAAAGCGTTAAAGCTTCCAAACCACGAACCGTTCTGTTTCCTGTGGCGTAAAGGTTAGTAAACATTAAAGATTTGTCTGCTAGACTATCAAGGAAAG
This sequence comes from Chryseobacterium soldanellicola, assembly GCF_900100115.1. Taxonomy (GTDB): domain Bacteria; phylum Bacteroidota; class Bacteroidia; order Flavobacteriales; family Weeksellaceae; genus Chryseobacterium; species Chryseobacterium soldanellicola. Next base: position 489,008 of record NZ_FNKL01000002.1, on the reverse strand, counting down.
GCATAATCTTTTGTGTATTTCCATAATGTTCCATGAAATCGGCCGATAAACTTTCGATAGAGATCAGGACAACATTTTTCTTCATTTCGGGTTGATCTGCCACAACATTCCTCGCCAAAGCCGGCGGAGAATATTGGTTTAAAAAATTCTTTTGTGCCTGTTTTTCGTCTATTTGAGAATAAAATTGGAAATAATCGAGTTCGTTGTGAGTAAATGCCCAATAAAACTTCGGTAAGCCATTTGATTCAATTTCATCTGCAAAAACATTGGGGGATTTCATTTTCATCATCATCGGCAAAATCAGTAAGCTGATGCCGACCAAGACAACAAAAGTTCCTAATAAAGTCAGTTTTTGTTTAAAATTCGGAAGCTCAAGCAATTCATTTTTTGTTTTTTTATAAATGAAAATCGTAATTGCTAAGGTAACAATCAGAATTGCTGAAAATAAAGGAAGTACAGGATAGCTTTCCATGATATTTCCAATTACTTCATTGGTGTAAATTAGATAATCTACCGCGATAAAGTTGTAACGTACTCCAAATTCATTATAAAAGAAATATTCGCTCACCGCATTAAAGACGATCAATAAAACATAAAGTGATAATGTAATGAAATACAATACGTTACGTATTTTAATCCTTTTTGAAGGCAGAAAAAGCATTAATCCAAAAAGCAATGTTTTTAAACCGACAAAAATAAGCGCAATTCTTGTAACAGAGCCACCATATTGCTTAAAAATGTTATTGGGAACGGCTAAAATATATAGGAATAAAAGCAATAAAACTCCGAAAATTATATATCCGTAAGGTTTATTGTATTTTGAATTCGAAAGTAATAAAAAATAAAGCGCTAAAATCGAACTAGCCAAGATAAACACAAAAATATCATTTACCAGCCCGACCGACAAAACTTTCAGGATCTCAAGAAAGCTGAAATTTGCCGTGGTGATCGGATGAAAAAAGAAGACAACCCTTACTATCAACGAAAGAATAAGATAGAAAACTCCTAAATAAAGGAAAGGTTTTATTTTTTGTGTAAACATATTGATCGGGATATTAATTTCACAAAGATAGTTTTTGTAAACAATTCTGTAAAAATTTATTTATTGATTTGAATTTTTTATTAAATTAATCGTAAATCAATTGATATTGTTAATTTAAAATAACAAATAGCAACATTTTATACACAAAAAAGGACTAAAAACCTTAGCCCTTTTCTTATTTTTGTATGAATTTTATTTTAAGAATGTCCGAAACCGATGTTCCCTTTCTTATCAGATAAATTCTTTTTAAAATCAATCATTCTCAGTGCTGTTACTGCGGCCTCAACACCTTTATTTCCTAGATCACCGCCGCTTCTTGCAATCGACTGCTCTTTAGTATCATCTGTCAGAACACAGAAAATTGTTGGTGTATCCGTCAAAATATTACAGTCTTTAATACCCTGAGCAACCGCCGAACAAACATAGTCAAAATGCGGAGTTTCCCCACGGATAACGCATCCGATCGAGATGATCGCATCGTATTTACGCTCTTTGCAAAGCTGCATGCTTGCATAATTCAATTCAAAAGCTCCCGGAACCGGAAAAAGTCTTATGTTTTCTTTTTTTACCCCTTCTTTTTCAAGGATTTCAAGGGCTGCATCACGAAGATTGTAGGTTACAAAATCATTCCACTCAGAAAAAACAATGCCGATAGAAAAATCTTCGGCATTAGTTATATGAAGTGGCTTGTAATCGGAAAGATTAACTGTTGCCATTTTTTAATAATATTTAGTCATTTCAATATAAGAATCAGACATTCCGTTGTCGTAGTCCTGATATTTTTCGTCAATTGTAGCGAAATATTTTTTAGCATCTGCATTTTTCTTTAATCCTAAAGCCAAAATACCTGCTTTTCTTGTAAAATAGTAAATGGTATAAGGATCGTCAGATGCTGTAGCAGCTTTGTCTAATAATGATAAGGCTTCGTCATTTTTATTAAGACCTGATTTAGCATCAGCCATAGCGCCGAATTTCATTGCCATTAATGTCTTGTTGTCAGATGAAAATTTATCTAAAAGATCAAAAGCTTCCTGGAATTTTCCTTCTTTGAATTTTAATAAACCTGCATTGTAAGCAGAAAGCTTACCGATGTCTGTAGAAGAAAATTCATTATAAGTACCTAAAAACCCTGGATTTGCAGCAGATTTACCTCCCAAAGCTTCTTTATCTTTCCCCTCGGTAAGATTTTTTTGAGCAGCAAGGAAACTTTTTACAGCTTCTGCATTCTGAGGAACCACTACAAATTGCTTGTAAGCGAAAAATCCCAGAACTCCCAAAACCAAAGCTCCAAAAACAATACTTAGAGGTTTTGAATATTTTTCAAGGAATCTTTCTGTGTTTAAAGCCTCTCTGTCAAGATCTTTAAAGAATTCCACTGTTTCTTTACCTTCTTGCTCGTTTTGAGCATTCTTTCCCAATTTTGCCATAAATTCTTAAAAATTGAATTGCAAATTTAATTGTTTCTGAGTGATTTACAAAATACTTTGAATGTATTATTGTCGAAATGTTGTGAAAGTGTAATTTTAAACTACAATATCGCTTAAAAAAGATGCTCCGACGGGCTCAGCATGACCTCTCTAATACTATTCGTCTTATTTGAAAATAATAAAAGTCTGTTTTAAAAGTGTCATGCTGAGAGAAGTCGAAGCATCTAAATTTTTGTCATTAATCTTAATATTCTAAAATATAATAGATTTCAGCATTGAATTTCTTCAGTTTCTCTTCTCCCTTTAAATCTTTTAAAGCGGTTAAAAAACTAAACTGAACAACTTCTGCGCCTTGTTTTTCTACCAGTTTTGCGGCTGCTTCGGTTGTTCCTCCGGTTGCCAGCAAATCATCGTGAATTAAAATTCGTTGCCCTTTTTTTATATGACCTTCACGGGTTTCAATTTCGGCGCTTCCATATTCCAGATCATATTTTTCTGAAACAACCGGCGGAGGAAGCTTTCCTGCTTTTCTGATTAAAATAAACGGAACTTCCAGTGCTACGGCAATTGCAATCCCGAAAAGATATCCCCGGCTTTCAATTCCGCAGACCGAATCTACTTTTCCTTTGCTGAATTTTACCAAATCTTCGATTACTTCTTCGTATAATTTCGGATTCAAGAAAATAGGAGAGATGTCTTTGAACTGAATTCCCGGGATCGGAAAATCAGGAATATTTTCAATCGTCGTTTCGAGCCTATGTTTCAGTTCCTGAGATGCCATTACGGATTGATTTTATAGCTGGAAATTTTCCAGTCTCCATTTACATTTTTAAGCCCGAAAGTTACTTTTAAAGCCGTTGTTTTCCCATTTTTATCGGTAACATCGTAGGTTGCATTTACGCTTGCGCTATTTGCATTTACGGCATTCGGTGTAATGTTTTTAACACTTACATTTTTCACTGATCCAAATCCTGAAGTCGGGTTTGAGAAAGATTCATAACTTCCCCAGTTTGGATTGCTTGAAGCGTCAAATGCTGCTTTAAGATTTTGAGAGCTTACATTATTTAAAAATTTATTTACCGTAGCTTTCGGATCTGCTGCAGGCTGTTTTGGTGTAGCCGGAGTGGTCGCAGGTGTTGCATTGGGATCTGCAGGATTTGCAACCGGACTGTTCGGATCTACGGCACTCGGATCTTGTGGAACCACTGTAGAATCAACTACTGCCGGAGCCGGAACTTTCAATGCTGAAGGGTTTACATCTAAACCGATCTTCGACATTTTGAAAGTTTTTGCCGTTGTTTTTACAGATATTGTGATGTCGATCTTGTTGTCAACTACTTTTGAAGCTGCAATAGATGAAAATTTTAAATTAAAACCTTTAAAATTGTTATCCTGCATCAGGTTTTTGGCAGTAGAAAGCTTTACTCCGTTGCTGAAAACTTCTAAAGTAGCTTCTAAACCAGCACCGGTAAATGAAACCGGCTTTCCTGCAGCATCCACAAGTCTTGGAATGATCTGAAGGGCAGTTGCGCCGTTGCCGTCATCGCCTGTAGGTCTTGTGATGATGCTTAATGAGCTTGCTTTCACATCATTAGGATCGCTTTCTTTTGCTTTTTCGTCACCGAAAATATTCATTTCACCTAATGAAGGCGGGGCTGTACTTGCCCATTCGATGCCGTTTTTCTGTGCAACCTGATCGGCCAAAGACATAATTTCAGGAACTTTTTTTCCGTTGATTAGCTGGCCAAGGGCTTTTAGCTCGGCAACATCTCCGTCGGCTTCCACTCCGAAAGTTTTTAAAATATACAATGCCTCGTTAAACTTGATTTGTTTAATCGTTGTAAGGCTGGACGCCATATCATTGATACTTGATTGCAAAGTTTTAGTATTCGTAGCATCTACATGGTCTTTCTTACATGCTGTAAATAGCAATAAGCTGAAAACGAGTAGAAAAGAAAACTTTTTCATTTTTATCTGATTTACCACAAAAATAGTAAAACCTTTATTAATAGAAGTTTTTATTTTTTATTTTCTTGCTCTTTTAAATCGTCTTTAAAAAACGAGCTGAAAATAGTTTGCATATTAGGAAAAGATGGATCCTCCCAGAATTTAGTCTGATAGTTACTGTTGTCTTTATTATATTTTACTTTTTCAACATCATTATTGTTTTCGAAACTAAATTCGGTAGGGTAAAAATTAGAATAAACACTTATTTGATTGGGGCTTGGCTCACTTTTATGTTTTATTTTCATAAAGGCAAGTTCGTTATATTCCAGAAAATCTTTTAATGTTTTTGCTGATCCTTTTTCAAAAGAAAGGTTCAGAATTGTTCTTAATTCATAAAATCTATACCCCAGGAAAGCAAATTCTTTTTCCAGTAGCATTCCTCCGGAAATTTCTATTTCATCCTTTCTGTCTCCTTTTAATTCTTTTATTTCTGTCATTCTTGTTTTATAGTCTTCAGGATTTCCTAGATGTTTCAGTTTTGGAAGATTTAAGGAATTACCATAATCCCATGATGACATTTGCTTCTTATCATTTTTGGGATCTTTCAATCTATAAACCCGGTATTGCTGTACATTGGTGCTTTTTAATTTTTTGGTACTATTATCAAAAATGTAAGTGACAATTCCATCAACATAACCATTAAGTTTGTTGTTTACGGTTACATATGTGTTAAAATTACCTTTTATAAAAATGTATTTTGCGGGCTTGTTGTTTTTAATGACAACGGTTTCGATGTCTTTTATACGGTCATTAATTTTAATAACATCTTTGTCAAAATCTGAATACGAGAGGGTTGCAACAGAAAAATTATCATAAACCAGCTGGAATTTTTCCTGATCGGGCTTTATTAATGATTTTTCAATTTTACCATCAATGTCAGAATAGGCTAAAATGCTGCCGTCTTTTCCGAATACGGAAACTTTGGGTAAGGGCTTATTGTTTTTTTCAGAAACAAAGGTGATGGTCTGCGCATTGAAAAATTGTAATGCCAACACAAAAAAGATTTGTAAAAGATAATTTCTTTTCATAAAGGTTGTTTTTTAATAATTGTAAATCATTCTTGTTATTAAGACGAATAAATATTGAAAAGGTTGTCTTAGAGATTAAAAATTTCAATTATTTGCATAAAAAAAGACTGATTATTTTACTAATCAGTCTTTTGTAATTTTATTTTGTTACAAGTCCTTAGAAAGGATACTCATAAATTTCAGATTCATGTAAGAATGGGTTTCCTGTAGGAATCAATTTAAGCTTAGATAATGCTGTAAGCACAGTAAACATAAATAATCCAACTACGAATAGTACAGCTCCCAATATTAGGATAAATACTTCAGGAGTGTTCCAGTATGGTCCTACTGTTCCCGGCATAACCATGTTGAAGTAATCTAAAAGGTGTCCTAAGATAACTACTATCGCCATTGTTGTAACCACTTTGTAATTTCTCTTGATGCTGCTGCTTACTAATACTAATAATGGTAATAAGAAGTTTATAATCAGCATTGGTAAAAACGTAGGAGAGTAGTGTTGGAATCTTCCGAAGAAGTAGTTAACCTCTTCCGGTACGTTGGCATACCAGTAAAGCATGAACTGTGCAAACCATGTGTACGTCCAAAGCATACTTGTAGCGAAAAGGAATACTCCTAAATCATGCAAGTGATTGTCATTGAACTGAGGTAAGAATCCGTTTTTCTTTAAGTAAACACTTAAAAGAATGATAACAGCGATTCCGCTTGAAAGGCAGCTAACCATTGAATACCAGATATACATTGTAGAATACCAGTGAGGGTCAATAGACATCAACCAGTCCCAAGCCCAAGCCGCAGAAGCAAATCCGAAGAAGGCAATATATCCTACCGCCCATCTGTAAAGGAATTGATACTCTACTTTAGACTTAGTTTCATCTACTTTTTTAGATTGAGCTTTCAGTTTCCATGCGAAGAAAGATGCACCTAATACATAGATTAGAGTTCTGATCGCGTAGAAAGGAATATTTAAGAATCTTTTCTTTTCAAATAAGATCACATCAAAATGTGCAGAGTTAGGGTCTGTCAAATCCGGATCCATCCAGTGGAAAAGGTGTGCCTGGTGGAAGATATTTAAAAACATTAAGATTACTAAAATAGCACCACCCCAAGGGATATAAGAAGCAATAGCCTCCATTACTCTTGTGATAATAATTGGCCAACCTGCATGTGCCGCGTGCTGGATACAGTAAAAAAACAATACTGCACAACTCACTCCAAAGAAAAATACAGCTACAAAATGTAATGCTGCCAAAGGCTGATTGTGAACCTGAAGTGTAGCGTGCTCTAAGTGAGCAGCATGATCTTGAGGCCCCACCATTTCACTTGAATGTGTAGGAGCATTATGACCTGAAGCATGAACAGCTTCCATCATTTGTTCAATTTTTTCTGTACTAATTCCTTTATTTAAGAAGAAACCAATACCAAATAGAACTAGACCTACAACAAGGAATATTATAGAAGTTGATTTTAATTTTGGTGAAAAACTATACATTTCTTTTCTTATTTTTTAGTTTCGGTAGTCTTCTCAGTTGTTGCCGGTGCTGTTGTAGCTGTTGCTGCTGCAGGAGCCGCCGGTGCTGCTTTTTTGAACGCGTTAATCACATACATTGCCACTCTCCATCTGTCTCCAGCGTTTAGTTGCCCTGCATAAGAACCCATCGCGTTTCTACCGTTTGTTAATACATAATGAACAGATCCTACAGTAATTTCTCTATCAGCATAGTTGGGTACACCAGAGAAAGCACCGCTTTGTACGATTGGCCCCTGTCCATCACCTCCTACACCGTGGCAAGCTGCACACGTATGATCAAATAACATTTTTCCTCTTTCTATATCTTTAGCAGCATTTGCCGGGTTTAGCGGAGAAGCTGTTATTGATTTTGATGCATCATACCCTGCATTATATTCATCTACATTTTTAGGAAGCAGGCTTTCTTCAAAAACTCCGTCTTTATTTTGAGCAACACTTCCTTCTACGGGAGAAAGACCTGTCGCGCCATTATTTTTAACAAATGCAGGAATTTCGTTTTCATGATCTGAATACGCATCCTGAGCTTTCATCAATGGATCATAAGCTACGGGAAAGTACATATCAGGGAAATATACCAATGGTGTATTTTCTTTTGGTCCGCAAGAATTAAGTAAAACTGCTGTTAAACCTAAAACCGCTGTAATTTTTAATACATTCTCTTTCATTTTAAGCGTCTTTAACAGTTATTTCTTCAACTCCAGTTTCAATCAGCAACTGTTTTACAGATTCTACATCTTCAGTTACAAATTCCATCATGAATTTATCATCAGTCGTTCTCGGGTCCGGGTTCTGAGCCGGTGCTCCAGGATACATTTTATTTCTTGCTAAGAAAGTCAAAGACATCATGTGAGCCGCACAGAATACCATTAATTCGAACATTGGAACTACGAATGCAGGCATGTTGTGTCCCCAGTCAAAAGCAGGTTTACCACCAATGTTTTGAGGCCAGTCATGATTCATCACATACCAGGTTACAGTAGCACCAATGGTAACACCATAAAGGGCATAGAAGAATGCAGCATCAGAAATTCTGGTTTTCTTTAACCCTAAAGCTTTATCTAGTCCGTGAACCGGGAATGGAGTATAAACTTCGTTTATCGCAATTCCTTTATCGTTGAATGCCTTAACGCCGTTCATTAAATCGTCGTCATCAGCATAAAGTCCGTATACAATTTTAGTGGTGCTCATCTCCTTCTTTTGCTTTATAAGTTTCACCTGAGATTTTCAAAATCGATTTTAATTCTGCCTGTGCAATTACAGGGAATGTTCTTGCGTACAATAAGAATAATGTAGAAAAGAATCCAATTGTTCCTAAATATACACCTACATCAATGATCGTTGGCTTAAACATTGTCCAAGATCCTGGTAAGTAGTCTCTCGAAAGGTTGATAACGATGATATCAAAACGCTCAAACCACATACCGATGTTGATAATTAATGCAACGATGAAAGTCCAGATAATGTTCGTTCTTAGTTTTTTGAACCAGAAAGAAGCAGGAATTACAAGGTTACAGATAATTAGTGACCAGAAAGCCCACCAATAAGGTCCAACAGCAGCACCCGGAGAAAGATATGTAAAATCTTCAAATCTTGATCCCGAATACCATCCGATGAAATATTCAGTTGCGTAAGCTACCGTTACCATACCACCTGTTAAGATGATTACGATGTTCATAATTTCGATATGATACATTGTAATATAGTCTTCTAAGTGACAAACTTTTCTAGCGATCAACAATAGGGTCTGTACCATTGCAAATCCTGAGAAGATCGCACCCGCAACGAAGTAAGGAGGATAGATCGTAGAGTGCCATCCTTTAATAACCGAAGTTGCGAAGTCAAAAGATACGGTGGTGTGTACTGAGAATACAAGTGGAGTTGCCAAACCTGCAAGAACCAAAGAAAGTTCTTCGAATCTTTGCCAGTGTTTTGCTTTACCACCCCAACCGAATGCTAGGAATGTATAAATTTTCTTAGTCCAAGGAGTTTTTGCTCTGTCTCTGATCATTGCAAAGTCAGGGATCAGTCCCATGAACCAGAATACCGTTGATACTGAGAAATACGTAGAGATCGCAAATACGTCCCAAAGTAGAGGAGAGTTGAAGTTCCCCCAAAGAGAACCGAACTGGTTTGGTAAAGGGAATACCCAATATCCTACCCAAACTCTACCCATGTGGATTACAGGGAAGATTGCTGCCTGTACAACTGCGAAGATCGTCATCGCTTCCGCTGAACGGTTTACAGACATTCTCCAACGCTGTCTAAATAATAATAATACTGCGGAGATAAGTGTTCCGGCGTGACCGATACCTACCCACCATACGAAGTTGGTAATATCCCAACCCCAGTTAATAGTTCTGTTAAGCCCCCATGCTCCAATACCTGTCCCGATAGTATAAGCGATACAGCCGAATCCGTATAAAAATAGAACTAAGGCTGCGTATAGTGAGATCCACCATAATTTACCTGCTCTTTCTTCGATAGGTCGTGCAATATCTTCTGTGATATCGTGATAAGTTTTGTGACCAATAATCAGAGGTTCCCTTATCGGAGCTTCGTAATGTCCTGACATTTTTTACCTATTTATTATTTAAACTTTATTTTTCTACTCTGTTTCTTACTTTAGTGTGATAGAACACGTTTGGTTTTGTTCCGATCTCTTCAAGTAAATAATATCTTCTGTTGCTAGAATATAATTCTCTCACTTCAGATTCTTTGTCATTCATGTCTCCAAACTTCATTGATCCTGTAGAACAAGCTGCTGCACAAGCAACAGAGTCTTGGAATTCACTGTCTGTAACTTTTCTTCCGTCTTTCTTGGCAGCCAGGATAGTTGCTTGTGTTTTTTGAATACACATTGAGCATTTCTCCATAACCCCTCTCGTTCTTACAACAACGTCCGGGTTTAGAACCATTCTTCCAAGATCGTTATTCATATTGAAATCGAACTTGTCATTAAGGTTATACGTAAACCAGTTGAAACGTCTTACTTTATATGGACAGTTGTTTGCACAATATCTTGTACCGATACATCTGTTATAAGCCATGTGGTTTTGACCTTGCTTACCGTGTGAAGTAGCCGCTACCGGACATACAGTTTCACAAGGAGCGTGGTTACAGTGCTGACACATTACCGGCTGGAAGATTACATCAGGATTGTCTGCAGGATTCTCTAAAGCTCCTTCAATACCTAGAACTCCACTTCCGTAAAGCTCAGGAACGGCCATTCCTTCTTTAAGACCTTCATAAACTTCCACTTTTTGAGTTGAAGAATAATAACGGTCAATTCTTAACCAGTACATATCTCTTGACATTCTGATCTCTTCCTTACCTACAACAGGAACGTTGTTTTCAGCCTGACAAGCAATAATACATGCTCCACAACCCGTACAAGAGTTCAAGTCGATTGATAAGTTAAAGTGAGGCCCGTCAGTATCATCGAATGCATCCCAAAGGTCAATTTTTCTTGCCGGTAATGCACCGCTGATCGTGTGATATTCCAAAGGCTTGTTCCATCCTTTGTGCTCATCATCAAATGCTACGTTTAAGAATTCTGTCAAAGGAACCTCCTTCGCGATTTCGTAACGTCCCATTAATGTATTTTGAAGCTGGATACCTGCAAACTCATGATCTTCACCTGTTTTTTCGATTTTAACACCAGACACCGCCAGGTTAGAACCATCAAATAGAGGATAAGCATTTACACCAGTATCAGCCGTTGCTCCGGAGTTTTTCTTACCGTAACCAAGCGCAAGACCAACTGATCCTTCTGCCTGACCCGGTTGAACAAATACGGGAACATCTTTTATTGTTACTCCGTTTACAGTAAGGTTTACGATAGATCCGTCCAGCTGCATTCTTGCATTAAGATCGTTATCTATTTCAAACTTTTCTGCATCTTTAGGAGAAATTGTCAAATAGTTATCCCAAGACATTCTTGTTAATGGATCCGGTAATTCCTGTAACCACGGGTTGTTTGCCTGAGTACCATCACCGATAGAAGTCTTAGTATAAAGAACTAATTCTAAATCAGAAGCTTTAAAATTACCCAATTCAGCAACAGCCTGAGCACCATTTCCACCTGCATAAGACAACATTGTTGCATTATTAGAAGGAACGATACCGTTATATAAAGCTTTGTTGAAAGAAGTTGCTCCTAAGATAGAAGCAGCACTTGCTTTTAAGTAATCGTAATAGTTATTAGCAGCGTTATTTTTACCATTTTTCCAAACCAATAGAGATTCTTCGATCTGTCTTGATTTGTAGATTTTCTGGATTGTAGGCTGCATTAATGTATAAACTCCTGTTTGAGGTTCCATATCACCCCAAGATTCTAGCCAGTTAGCCACAGGAATTACAGCTTTTGCTGCTTTATACATTGCGTTTTTCTTATCAGCAACAGCAATTACGTAAGGAACATTTTTGATTGCTTTTTCAAACTCAGCTCCTTTATGGTGAGAATAAATAGGATCTACGTTGTTTGTAATCAATACTCCAACCTGTCCTGCATTTACCCATCCAAGGAATTCATTATATCTTGCTTTGTCAAATTCTTTTAAGAAGTTGGCTTTACCTGTGAAAGCAACCGAACCTAATTTTTGGTTGATTAGGTGAGCTAAAACCTGAGCAGCTTTAGAACCGTCAGCGAATACTACTGCTTTGCTGCCTTTAGCCTGAATTTCTTTTACGATTTCAACGGCATCTTTACTAGCCGGAGCAGCACCTCCTACGATTGCGTTGTAAACTTCAACTAAAGTTTTGTTTACAGCACTTGGCTTTAATCTATATCTTGAGTCAGCATTAGCGCCGGTTAAAGACATGTTTGATTCCACTTGGATGTGTCTCAACATGTTTGCTCCCGGTTTTCTTGCAGCAGCATAAGAAGTTTCTAAGCTTGATGCATTGTAATCTCCTAAGAAATCTGCATGGAATGAAACGACCAATTCAGTTCCTTTAAGATCGTAAACTGGTAATGCTCTTTGTCCGAATACCTCCTGAGCAGCATCTAAAGCTGCAGAGTAAGGGAAAGCATCATATGTTACTAGTTCAGCGGTAGGATATTTTGCTTTAAATTCAGCAAATAGCTTTTTGAAAGTAGGTGAAGCGAAAGACTGAGATAACAGAACAATCTTTTTACCGCCTGCCTGAGCTTCTGTCAAACCTTTAAGTACGAAATCATCTACTTTGTCGAAAGTTTCGTCTTTCCCGTCCAGCTTAGGCTGTTTTACTTTATCATTATCATAAAGAGAAAGTACACTTGCCTGAGCTCTTGCATTAGTTTTACCTAGATCGCCGGCCGCCGGGTTTGGATCAATCTTGATGGGTCTACCTTCACGGGTTTTTACTAAAACGCTGGCGAAGTCGAAACCATCAAAATATGTTGAAGCGTAGTAATTCGGTACCCCAGGAATAATATCGTGAGGTTTTACCACGTAAGGAATCGTTTTAATTACCGGAGCTTCACAAGCAGCAAGCGTTACCGCAGCTGTAGAGAATCCTAGTAACTTTAAGAAATCTCTTCTTGAAGTACTTGATCCGTTCTGTTCAGCATCTCCAAGGAAATCTTCTACCGGAATTTCTTCCTGAAACTCTTTTTGAGCCAGCTTATTGTTTAAAGCCGGGTCTTTAAGTTCATGAATACTTCTAAATTGTATTTTGTTTGAAGCCATTTATACTTCTAATTTTTTAGTTATTAATAATGACATTTACCACACTCAAGACCTCCAATTGCATCTACAGTAATCTTACCACCGTCTTTAGGGTATTGTTTTTTCAACTTTTCGTGTAGATTCTTGAAGTATTCTTTATTATAACCGTTGTTCATATCAACCTCTGTAGTTCTGTGACATTCGATACACCATCCCATAGTGAAGTCGTTAGCCATTTGAACAACATTCATTGTATCAATTTTTCCGTGACAAGCTTTACAAACAACATCAATTTTGTTATCTGGATTCTTTTTGTTGAAAGAATTAATGATCGCTTGTTCACCGGCAACTACGTGCTGAGAGTGGTTGAAGTACACGAAATCCGGCATATTGTGGATTCTCGTCCACTCCACTGGCTGAGTTTTACCTGTATATTGGGTCTTTGCAGGATCCCAACCTGTCGCAGCATAAATCTTCTGGATTTCTCCGTCATAGAATGCTTTATCTTTTCCAGGTTCCATGTAGTGGTCTTTGTTGTATTCGGAAATCGTTCTGTGACAGTTCATACAAACATTCATAGAAGGGATTTCAGAAACCTTACCGTATTTAGCACTAGAGTGACATAACTGACAGTCAATTTTTTGTTCTCCAGCGTGGATTTTGTGTGAGAAATAGATAGGCTGCTCTGGCTTATACCCTTTGTAAACTCCGATCCACATGACCCAGTTCCAAATTCCGTAACTTGCTAATAGAGCCAGGATTGCGATTAATCCTTTACCTATATAGTGGTATTTTTCGTAGATTTCACTGAAAGATTTTACTCTTGTCTCATTAAGCCCTGCCAAATCTTCAGATTGCCCTAATTTCACCAATTGTCTTAGTTTAATTAAGATCCAAACCAATAAAGCAGCAATTGCTAAAAGTGAAATGATAACAACGCTTGTCGTCGTATTGTTAGCCGGTGCAGCTGCTGTAGCATCTGTCGCCGTTGCTGTTCCTGCCGCCGGTTTTGCCTCTTCCGGAGCCGGAGGATTAGTTGTAAAAGCTAAAATATCATCAATATCCTTATCCGTAAGGTTAGGAAACTGCAACATTTCAGTTTTATTAAATTTTAGAAAAATTTCATTGGCGTATTTGTCTCCGGAAGCTCTCAGAGCTTTATTGTCCTTGATCCACTTGTGAAGCCAATCTTTGTCTACACCACCCTCCGTCTTTACACGTTCCACAACTCCTTTCAAAGGTGGTCCTACAACTTGTTTGTCTAGTGCGTGACATGCAGTACAATTCGCTTTGAAAAGTTTCTCACCATTCTTCGGATCGCCGTCTTGCCCGTAAATTGAAGCACTGGTTGATAACAATAAGCCTATTGCAATCAACGTTTGTCTATAATGCTTTCTCCAACTAATCATTTAAATTATCTTATGTTAGTAAAATATTGAACATTCAATCAATCCCGCAAAAATAATATTTTTAACAGGAATTTAACGGCATAAAGAAAGGGGAAAATGTCATTTGTGTTTAATTTGTAATTATTCTAAATAACCATGTTTGGTATAATTTTTTAATTTGTATAAATTTGCGGAAACAAGTTTAAATGAGAAATTTCATAAAAATATTTTCGATATTATCTTTATTCGGATTTTATAATATTGAAGCACAGCAGGTTGTGAAGAAAGACACCCTGTCCGGAACGGAGCTCGTAATGACGATGGACTCTAAAGTAAATACGGCTTTGGAGGGGCTTGAAGAGAAATGTTCGAGGGTCGCCACTACTATTTCACCGGACGATGATGGTGAGAGCTCTTACACAAGACCTGCAAAAATCTATGTTCCGAGCCGGGAATTGACAAATGCGGAAATTTGCAGAAAAAATCCTAGAATTTTAGGTTTTAAGATACAGATTACAACCGTAAAAAGTAACGAAGAAGCGAATGAGGTGAAGTCATATTTCAGAAGAAGATTTCCCAATTTAAAAGTTGAGACCGATGCCTCTTTAAGACCGAATTATAAGATTCTGGCAGGAAGTTATTTCACAAAGCAAAGTGCCGCTTCTGACCTTTCAAAAGTAAGAGAATATTTTAAATCCGCCATCGCTGTACAATACAGAATATTCTGTGCTGAAGCAAGATAGAGTGAATTTAAATAATAAAAAAACAGCAAAGCTGGGAATCGTTTTCCCAGCTTTTTTATTGATAATATTTGTCTAAAAACCAAAAAAATTCTGTCATTCTTATGTAATTATTTATGGATAAATAAATGAATAAAATTCCAACAACTGATAATAAAAATGACACCATTTTCGGAGACGATTTATAGGAATAAAACAACCATCCGATCAACAACGGATAGACGAAAACAAAATGCCCGCCGTAGATGTATGAAGTGTGTAATCCGAACCTCATCACACAATGAATGAAAACATCAAATACAAATGATATCATTAATATCTGAACGAATTTGTTCTTAAAATTTTTAAAATAACTCCAAAAAATCAACAGTAAAAGTGCAGCAATAAAAATATAGGGAATCCATGATGAATAAACATCCATGACTAAAGCTTTAAAATCAAAACCTTTGGCATTTTTATCACGAATGATAAAGTTTGAAAATAAAATATTCCCTCCAAAAAAGAAAGAAGAAATCATATCCCATGTCGGGGTTGTTTTTACATTTGAAAATTTTTCGTATTGTTCGCTGGTTTTGTTGAAAATAGTTTTATACTTAAAATCAATTCTGTTTAAATATAAAAGAATAAAGCAAATGCACGTTACAAAGACTCTTAACACCGCGTTTCCGAGCTTTTTCCAGCTTCTGAATACATTTTTTTCAAAAGCAACAGGGATAAAAGCTTTTACAATATTGGTTACGGTTAAGCCGCCAATAGAAATTCCTGCTAAAATGAGAGCGAAAGGATTTATTTTTTCGTCTTTTTTAAGTTTTATGGCTGCATAATGGTTATATAATGTTAAAAGAAACAAAGTATAAGTGAAATTTTCCGGGGTAAAAGAAAGTAAAATGTTTGTCGAAAAAACTCCGAAAAATAAAATAAGTAAAATATTTACTAAAAGAGGAAGATTTATGATGTTTTTTAAGTACTTAAAAACCTGAACAAGGCTTAAACTCACCGTAATATTGCTCATCCATGCTAAAGTCAACCTGAATGTTGAGTCCATTTTTCCATCAGAAATCAATAATGCCAATTCTCTTATCCAATTAAAAAAATAATAGGCGAGAGGGTGTCTTTCGAAACTGCCACCAGACATAATAATGGCTCTGTTATCAAAGCTGAAATAAGCGTCCCAGGGAATTCTGCTGTCGAAAATAATCCTGTAATTTAAGGCAATATATGATCCTAAAATGCCGTAGCAAATAAGGAAAAACAAGAAAACAGACCATTCTGTAATGCCAGACGGGAATACAAGTTTGAGAAAATTGATGAATTTTGATTTAATATGCACGTGTTAAAAGTTTTTACAAAAGTAAAATAAAAAACTCACCAAAATTTGGTGAGTTTTAAAGTTTTATGAGGTTGTAATTATTCTTTAATTACTTTTTCAGTTGTCGCTGTTCCGTCTGTGAAATCAACTTTTACCAAATATACTCCTTTTGGAAGAGAAGAGATATCTACTTTTTGAGAAGTAGAAGTCAATACTGATCTACCAGAAGCATCTAAAACTGAAGAAGACTTGATCTTTTTATCAGTTTTGATATTGATTTCTCCTTTTGTTGGGTTAGGGTAAACGCTTGTTGATTTAGTTTTTGCACCAACTTCGTTAGTTGCAAGAGTTCCTGTTGTGATTTTTACATCATCAACCATAAACATATAAGTATCCGCAGAAACGCACTGGATACCGATGCGAACTGTTTGTCCTGCATAAGCATCTAGAGAATAAATTTTCTGTTCCCAGTTTGGATAAGGAGCTGATAAAGATGTAGCACCTGAAATGATAGTAAAGTTAGCAGAAGTTGTAGGAGTTCCTGAACCAACATATACACCAATTTTATATTTTTCAAGGCCGTAAGAGCTAGACATTGATTTTACCCATAATGAAAGTTGGTTTGCCGTTGCTCCTAATGTTACTGCAGGAGATACAAGCCAGTCATTATTAGCGGTAACGATATCTGGAACACCAGCCCAACAAGCTGCATATTTTTGACCACTGTGAGGATCAAAATTTCTCAACTCTGTTCCTGATGTTGCATTAGTTACACCAGCAGTAGTAGGATTAAAAATCTGGTAAGCCATAGGAGCTCCAGCATTGTCCCATAACGGGTTGTCTGTTCCTCCTGTATAGGTGTTAAGCTGATCTAAATCTAATGTTTGCCAGTTACCAAATCCTGTAATTACGAAATCTGTGTAAGAATCGAAATTTTCGTTCAACAATACTGTTTGTGAATGAGCAAGAGCTCCCGTAAACAAAATACTTAAAGAAAGTAGAAGTTTTTTCATGATATTTTTTTTGTAAATATAAAAAAAAATCATTAACCCTAAGTAATATTTAACAAAAATATTATATATCCGATTAATCGATAAATCACGAACTACATGAAAGCGTAGAACATCCTGCAATATCATCGTAATTTGAAGGTCTTTTTTGAGAAAATTCAGAAAAAATTTCTATATAAGGATTTTTTAATGCTGTTATTAATTTATCCAGGATTTCTGTTTTTCCTGAATTAATTTCTTTAATGCATTCAAATAAAAGATAATTTCTTAAAATAAATTTCGGATTTGTTTTGCTCATTAAAGCAATAGATTCCTCTTTTGAAACCCTATTTTTTTCCAGACGCAATCTGTATTTTTTTGCGAAATCCTCAATTTTTGAATATTTTTCTTTGGTTAAAAAAGAGTAAGAAATATCACTAAATAATAATTTCAGATCATTTTCTTCATCTAATTTTTCTAATTGATTAAAAAATAAAGTATAATCTAATTGCAATTCCTGCATTAAAGCCTGCCAGCTTGTAAAAAACTCCTCATCGCTTTCTAATAAAGTATCAAAACCGAATTTTTGACATAACATTTTATCATGCGCGGCCCAAAAATAATCACCATAAGCATTTAGGGTGTCTTCCAGAAATTTTTCATCCTTAATAATAGGATGAAGCGCGTTGGCAAGCTGCCAGAGATTCCACTGGGAAATTTGTCCCTGTTTTCCGAATGCATATCTTCTTCCGGGTAAATCTGTAGTGTTTGGCGTAAAGTTTAGGTCATATTCATCCATCATAGAATAAGGCCCATAATCAATTGTCAACCCTAAAATCGACATATTATCCGTATTCATAACACCATGTACGAAACCGACTTTGAACCATTCAACCATTAAATCTGCTATTCTTGTAGAAACATTTTTAAAAAAGTCTTTATATTTCTGAATGCCTTCGGAAGTAATTTCAGGGAAATAATTTTTTATGGTAAAATCAAGTAAATCCTGCAAGGTTTTATATTCTCCCTGAGCAGAAATCAATTCAAAATGGCCAAAACGAAGAAAACTTTCGGCTGTTCTTATCACTACAGCTCCTTTTTCTGCCTGAGGATTTCCGCTGTACATCATGTCTCTGATGACATTTTCTCCTGTAAAAGCTAAGCTTAACGCTCTTGTTGTCGGAATTCCTAAATTAAACATCGCTTCACTCATCAGATATTCACGAACAGAAGATCTTAAAACGGCTCTTCCGTCAGCGTGTCTTGAATAAGGCGTTGCTCCGGCACCTTTCCACTGGATTTCTGTTTTTTTACCTGACTCATTTTTTATTTCACCTGCTAAAATCGCTCTTCCATCGCCTAATTGTCCTGCCCAATTTCCAAACTGATGTCCTGCATAAGCTGTTGAATAAGTCTGAACATTTTCAGGAAGGTTATTTCCTACAAGAAAATCAAAGTCTTTTTCTTCAAATTTTCCTAATCCTATTTCTTCAGAAAGCTCTTCATTAAATATAATCATTTTCGGATCTTCAAATCCGGCAGGATCAACGATTGAAAATAAAACTTTCGGAGTATTTCTTTGCATGGGATTTCCTGAAAAATCGCCCGGAAATGTTTTTATAAATGGTTGTGTGATCTTATCAATATTCATAGGTCAAAGATATTAAAACGGAGCATAAAAAATGCCCTTCAATGATTGAAAGGCATTATGATTATTATTAAAAGAAATTATTTATTAAAGTCTACCTCATCTGCTGAGTGAAGATTTTCATTAATATTTTCCTCTTTTTTACCTGAATTATTTTTAGGTGTAGGATCTGCGGGTTTCGGGTTTTTAATTTCATCAATGGTCTGAAGTCCGCCTTCATCACCATATCCGCTTCCGAGACCTTTTAGATTGGAACATCCGTCTTTCCAGTCTGACGGTTTTACAAATTTATCCTCTGTAGAAATTCCCAGCGTTTTATCTGCCCATACTTTTTTCATGAAGATAGCCCAGATCGGCAATGCCATTTTAGCACCCTGACCTTCCCCGGTTCCGTAAAAGTGGGTGGCTCTGTCTTCCCATCCAACCCAGGCTCCTGTTGCCAGTTTTGGAGTGATTCCCATAAACCAACCATCGGAGTTGTTCTGTGTTGTACCTGTTTTACCTGCAATTTCAACATCTTTTGAAATTCCTTTTCTGCCCAGTTCTCCCGAAGCTGTTCCGTATTGTGCCACACCTTTCATTAATTCAATCATGGTATAAGCGTAAAGCGGATTCATCACTTCTTTAGGATCTACATTTACTTCTTTAATTACTCTGCTGTTGGCGTCTTCAATTCTCCAGATCATTTCCGGTTTGTTGTAGTTTCCATAGTTGGCAAAAGTGCTGTAGGCACCAAGCATTTCATAAATTGTAATATCTGATGAACCTAGAGCGATCGTATTGTTTCTCGGAATATCTTCCGTAACTCCTAAATCTCTTGCTGTCTGGATGACCGCATCTACCCCCGTCATTTCAATAAGACGTGCTGCGATCGGGTTTTGAGAATATGCCAAACCATCTTTTAAGGTTAACATTCCTCCTCTTCCCGGAACATGCCATCCGTTATGATCGTATGAAGCATTGGAAACGGCTGAGCAAGGGGTCATTCCTAATTTCATAATAGCGGTTGCATATACGAAAGGTTTGAATGTTGAGCCCACCTGTCTTTTACCTTGCTTGATATGATCATATTGGAAATGCTGCCAATCGATACCTCCAACCCAGGCTTTGATCTCACCGGTTCCGGGAACCATAGACATTAAGCCTGCCTGAGCAATCTGTTTGTGATATCTGATAGAATCCCAAGGTGACATTTCTACTTCTTCCTCTCCGCTCCAGGTGAAACGTGAAGTTTTGATTGGTTTCCTGAATTCCATCATAATAGAATCTTCAGGCATATTTTCAGCTTTTAACAGCTTATAACGTCCTGTTCTTCTTACAGCCTGCATCATTACATCGTTGATCTGCTTGTCATTCAGATAATAGAAAGGTCTGTTTTTTCTACCTCTCTGCTCGGCATCAAATCTTTTCTGAAGGTCTGTTAAATGCTCTCTAATGGCTTCCTCTGCATAATGCTGCATTTTTGAGTCAAGCGTTACATAGATTTTAAGACCATCTTTATAAAGATTTAATTTTTTACCTGTTTCTTTTTCGTAATCAGCTAAATATCTGTCGATTTCTTTTCTTAAATAAAATTTATAATAGGCGGAATATCCGTCTGAAATATTTTTAATAGGATGAAAGTCAACAGTTATAGGTGTGCTGATGGCTTTTTCATAAGTTGCCTGATCGATGTAGCCGGTTTTCTGCATCTGGTCCAGCACTACATTTCTTCTTTCCTTGGCTTTTTCAGGATTTCTGTAAGGATTGTTTTTTCTCGGGTTTTCAAGCATTGCGACAAAAGTTGCGGCTTCCGGTAGAGTAAGCTCAGATGTTTTTTTGTTGAAATATACTTTAGAAGCCATTTCAATACCATTTGCATTAAAAAGGAAATCGAACTTGTTGAAATAAAGCGTAATGATTTCTTCTTTCGTATAGCGTTTTTCCAAACTCACTGCCACGACCCATTCTTTTAACTTCTGAATAGCTCTTTTAACTTTATTTTGAGAGGCATTTCCTGTGAAAAGAAGCTTGGCAAGCTGTTGTGTGATGGTAGAACCACCACCTCTTTTACCGCCATAGGCCACCGCTCTGGCAATAGACTGCACATCGATTCCTGAATGTTCTTTAAAACGCTCATCTTCTTTTGCCTGTAAAGCATAAATAAGATAAGGCGGAAGCTCTTTATAGGTAATGGGCTGGGTTTTTTCTTTTTCAAATTTACCTAGCGTAACACCGTCTGAAGAGATAATTTCAGAGGCAACATAAATGTCAGGGTTTTCAAGCTCTTTTACATCAGGCATTTCTCCGACGAAGCCCTGGGAAACGGTAAAGAAAAGTCCTGAAATTCCTAAAACCAACACAATGAGCCCGATCCAAATAATCCTAACCCATTTTTTCCAAGAGGTATCTTTCTTTTTTTTAGGAGGAAGCGGGAAAGTTTTTCCTTTACTTCCGGCGTTTTGTTTGTTTTCTTCCATGTATGCTTACGGTTTAGCCGTTTCTATTTTTACTCCAATATCTTCAATTCCGGGAAGGATATCGTTTCTCATGGCTTGTATCAAGCCGATTTCATATTTTCCTTTTGCCGGGAATTTATAATTCAATTTATATTGAAAGAGCGTTTCCTTCGTATCACCAAATCCTGTTCCAAGCCATTCGCCGTTTGGTTTTGCCAATACATAATTCAACGTATCGGTCTCCTTTTTCTTACTTTGAAGATCGGTAAAATTGACAATAAACCTGATATTGCTATAAGGATAATTATTGTTATTTCTCACAACAAATATAATATTTTTAGGATTCTGCGGATCGGAAATTTCAAGATTAAATTTTTGTTCACCTTTCTTACTCCACTTATTATCAACGGAATTCATGATAACATCTTCTCCCGAAGAGTTACAGCTAAAGAGAAGAATAAGAGGCAGTAATCCTAAAATTTTATGCATTGTTGTCTTTTTTTGGAGGAAATTTCTTTTTGAATTTTTTCTTATTCGGGTTCGGTTGAGCATTTTTCTCTGGAACGGCAGATGCTTCTACTTTTTCTAGCTGAGCTTTTGGCTGTTGCTGAGGCTTTTGAGGTCTCGGCTTGTTGCTGGAATTGGTATTGGCATTCGGGTTGGTATTTTCTGCTCTTGCCGGTCTTTCAGATCTTTCCGGACGTTCAGATTTATCAGAATTTTGAGGTCTGTCTGATCTTTCAGGTCTTGGTTTTCTCGGACCCTGACCTTGGCTTTGACCATTCTGATTATTATTATTATTATTATTATTATTCGGTCTGTTCTGATTTTGAGGCCTGTTTTTATTAAATCCTCTGTTTTTCTTCTCAAACCTGTCTACACTGTTTTCCTGAATAAGATCAATCGTCTGCAAAGGAGCATCCGGCTGTTTCAGATCTTCAAGAGGAGGAGTTCTTTCGCCTTTTTTGTTTTTTGCGATTAATTTTTTAACCAGTTCAATATCAAAATCATACCATGCCATAGAGCTGTCAACATAGGCAAACCACATTTTCTTCTTGAAAACATCGATTTTAATACAAAAAGCTCTTCCTTTTTCTGTGTCCAGCATCGTAGATGAAGACGGGAAATTGCTCAAGGCATCCAGATAGCTGTCTAATTCATAATTAAGACAACACTTTAGCTTACCGCACTGCCCGGCTAGTTTTTGAGGATTGATACTCAATTGCTGGTATCTCGCAACATTGGTATTTACAGATCTGAAGTCGGTCAGCCAGGTCGAACAGCAGAGCTCTCGTCCGCAAGAACCAATACCTCCGACTTTTGCGGCCTCCTGTCTGAAACCGATCTGTTTCATATCAATTTTTGTTCTGAAAGCAGCGGCATATTCTTTGATTAACTGCCTAAAGTCTACTCGGCCTTCAGCCGTGTAATAAAATGTAACTTTAGAGGCATCTCCCTGATATTCAACATCTGTGATCTTCATTTCAAGACCCAGTTTGTGAGAGATTTTTCTTGCTTCTATCTTTACGCTGTCTTCTTTTTTTCTTACTTCCTGCCAAACTTCAATGTCCTTCTGATTGGCTAATCTGTATATTTTAAGTGCTGTTTCTTCAGAAGCTCTTTTTTTCTTCATCTGAATTTTCACTAATTCTCCGGTGAGACTTACCACACCTACATCATGTCCGGGGCTTGATTCTACTGTTACTACACTACCTATATGTAATGGGAAATTATTTACATTTTTAAAAAACGATTTTCTGTCATTTTTGAATCTAACTTCCACGTAATCACATCTGTTTGATGCGGGATTATCGACGTTAGAAAGCCAGTCAAAAACACTTAATTTATAACTATTACCACAGGTATTTACACTTTCACAGCCATTCGCGGTTTTCTTGGGACCGCAAGAATGTGCAGAATCGCCGGATGTTTTACATCCACAACTCATATATTATATATTTAATTTGCAAATTTATATATTTTTATCTTTATCCAATTCTAAAATAATCAAATATTCCATAAGTTCATTGTTTAATATTAAACAATTTAAATGGTTATCCGGCAAAACTTTATTAATTGTCTAATAATTATCGCTTTAAGTCTCTTTTTTGTGAAAGTGCTATTTTAAACATAATTTTCTTTTAGGATATTGTTTAAAATTTTAAGATTTATTAACAGTTGTAACCAAAATAATTTTATATTTGGGTTATATAATAATAGTCTATGAAAAAAATCTTAGTATCCACTGCTTTATTGGCGGGTGTTCTATCTTATGCGGGAGGCTTCAGGGTATCTCTGCAGGGGGTAAGACAATTGGCGATGGCACATACCAGTGCTCATGCTGAAGATGCCAGTGTGGCGTTTTTTAACCCGGCGGGTATGTCATTCATTCCTTCGAAACTAAGTATAGCTGTAGGAGGTTTTGCGGCAGGTAATAAAGTTACCTTCCAAAATATGAATACCTTGCAAAATACAGAAACCGATAATCCTATCGGAACTCCTGTTTACGCAGCAATTGCGTATAAGCCTGTAGATAAATTATCAATCGGTTTCAGTTTTTCAACACCTTTTGGTAGTACAATTGAATATCCTAGCGACTGGGAAGGAAAAGAAATGGTTCAGAAGCTTGAGCTGAAGGCCTATTATTTTCAACCGATGGTTTCCTATAAATTTAATGACTGGTTTGCTTTCGGAGCAAGTTATATTTATGCAAGAGGACAGGTAAACTGGGATAAAGCAATCACCCAATTTGGTGGTGAGCTTAATCTTAAAGATGACAAAGCTGTCGGTCACGGTTACGGATTCGGATTCTATTTCAGACCCGATCCGAAGCTTGATATAAGTATCGCGTACCGTTCTCCGGTTGATATGAAAGCGACTCACGGAAAAGCCACTTTCAAATTCCCGTCACAATCGGTTTATCCTTTATTAGGGCTTGATCCTTCTACCGGACAGGATGACTTCTCAGCAATGTTGCCTTTAGTAGAAGAATATACAGTAGGTTTAACCTATAAAATCACTCCAAAATGGTTGGTTTCTGCAGATTTCAACTACCACGGATGGGACAGATACGGCAAGCTGAAGTTGGATTTTGCCAGTGCTCCTGTCGGAAATCAGGCCGATCCTACAGTTCTTGTTGCTCCTAAAAACTTTCATAACACCAAAACTTTCAGATTGGGAACCCAATATGCGTTCACTGATATGATTTATGCGCGTCTGGGTGCGTATTATGATGAGTCTCCTTACGGAGATGAAGATTTCATTCCAGAAACACCTTCATATGATACTTATGTAGTAACAGGCGGGGTTGGATTTAAATTAAAACAATTCGGAGTAGACATTGCAGGAGGATATGCAATGCCTCAGGCAAGAGACGTGAAAAATGCTAATCTTGGTTTCTACGGACAATCTACGGCTACGGCATTTTATGTGGGTCTAGGTTTATCTTATAATCCTTTTTAATTGACAGACTATGAAAAAAATTATAATTTCTACAATCGCTATTTCTGCATTACTTTTTACGACAGGTTGCGAGCATGAATTCGATACAGATGTAAAAGACGTTGTTGTAACTGCCGGAGAAGCAGATTTTTCTAATTACGTTTCATTAGGAAATTCACTAACATCAGGATACAGAGATAATGCTTTATATATTGACGGGCAAAATGAATCTTATCCCAGCATTATTGCAGGCCAGATGAAACTGGCTGGCGGGCACGATTTTGTGCAGCCGCTTATGAAAGACAACAATGGCGGTTTGGTATTGCTTGGTAACACAATCCAGGCAACAAAGCTTTATATCAAAGCATTTACAAACGGTTCTCCGGTTATTGAAAATGTAGTTGCCACACCTACTACAGATGTATTGACTAAAATTACAGGACCATTAAATAACTTTGGGGTTCCGGGAGCAAAATCTTTCCATTTAATAGCTCCGGGTTACGGAAATCCTTCCGGAATATTGGTTGGGACAGCAAATCCTTATTACGTAAGATTCTCATCAAGTGCAACTTCTACGGTTGTGGATGACGCTGTGGCAAAACATCCTACTTTCTTTTCTTACTGGATAGGAAATAATGATGTGTTAAGCTACGCAACAAGCGGTGGAATGGGAGTTAACCAAGCCGGAAATACAAATCCTGCAACTTATGGCGCTAATGATATTTCTGATCCCGCTGTTGTGGCAGGTGCTATTAAAGGAGGGCTTGATAAGTTAAAAGCAGGCGGTGCTACAAAAGGGGTTATTGCCAATATTCCTTATGTGACTTCAATTCCTTTTTTCACAACGGTACCTTACAATCCGCTGACTCCTGCAGCATTAGGTGCAAATCTTAATACTTTAAATACAAGTTTGTACGGACCTTTAAAGCAGGCTTTAACAGCTTTTGGAGCCGGAGACAGAATTAATTTGCTTTCTGCAACCTCTGCAAACCCGGTTTTGATTAAAGATACGTCTTTACCGAATTTATCGGCTCAGCTTACTGCAGCATTGACTCCTGCACTGGGACTTCCTACAGCAACAGCTTTCGGACAGATTTTCGGACAGGCAAGACAAACTACCGCTGATGATTATATTCTTCTAACCTCAAGAGCGGTTATTGCAAGCACGGTTCCGGGAGCTCCTGCCGGAGTAAATGTATATGGAGTTTCTTACCCGTTAGAAAATCAGCACGTATTAAGCAAAACTGAAGCTGCGAACGTAAAAACTGCAGTTGATGCCTACAATGCTTCTATTAAAACATTGGCTGATACGTATGGCTTAGCTTTTGTTGATGCTAACAAAAAAATGGTTGAGCTAAACGGGCAGTCAGGCATTTCATTCGATGGAGTGAAATTTACAGCTAAATTTATCACGGGAGGAACATTCTCCCTGGACGGCGTACACCTTACAGGTAGAGGATATGCCATTGTTGCCAATGAGTTTATCAAAGCAATCAATATGAAATATAAATCAACATTGCCACAGGTAGATGTTAATAAATATTCCGGGGTAAAATTCCCTTAATACATAAGGAAAATAAAAACTTAAGAACCACAAGAGTAATTCTTGTGGTTTTTTTTTAAATTTGCAAAATCTTTTAAAAAGTAAAAATGGCCGATCAGTTAAGTTATCTATTTAGTACAAGGACGAGTAAGGACTTGGCAGAAAAAATTGCACAGTATTATGGGCAAGAATTAGGAAAAATCAACTTTCAGGAGTTCAGCGATGGCGAATTTGAGCCTGTTTTGGACGAATCTGTAAGAGGAGGAAGGGTTTTCCTGATTGGATCTACGTTCCCGCCGGCAGACAATCTTTTGGAGCTTCTTCTGATGATTGATGCTGCAAAAAGAGCTTCTGCGAAAAGCATCACCGTTGTACTTCCTTACTTCGGGCTTGCAAGGCAAGACAGAAAAGACAAGCCAAGAGCGCCAATCGGTGCCAAATTGGTAGCAAACCTTTTGACTGCTGCAGGCGCAACAAGAATTATGACCATGGATCTTCACGCAGATCAAATCCAGGGCTTCTTCGAAATCCCTGTAGATCACCTGTATGCTTCAACCATTTTCGTAGATTATATCAGAGATCTTAATCTGGATAATCTTACCATCGCTTCTCCGGATATGGGAGGTGCAAAAAGAGCGAAAAATTATGCGGGGCACCTTGGTGCAGATGTAGTAATTGCTTATAAGGAAAGAAAAAAAGCGAATGTAGTTGAAGAAATGTTCCTTATCGGAGATGTAGAAGGCAAAAATGTGATCCTTATTGATGACATGATTGATACAGCGGGTACGCTTTGCAAAGCTGCAGACATTTTGATGGAGAAAGGAGCAAAATCAGTAAGAGCAATGGCAACTCACGGAGTACTTTCAGGGAAAGCTTATGATAATATTGAGAACTCAAAATTATTGGAAGTTATTGTAACTGACTCAATTCCTGTGAAAAATAATTTGTCAACTAAAATAAAAGTGCTATCTTGCGCCCCATTATTTGCAGACGTTATGAAGATGGTTCATGAGCATCAATCAATTAGCAGTAAATTTGTTATTTAATTGATTTTTAGCTGTTTGCAAGTTTAAATTGAAACAATTTTTTAAATTTTTATAAATGAAATCTATTACAATTCAAGGTACAAAAAGAGAAAGCGTGGGCAAAAAGTCGACAAAAGCTTTACGTGATGCTGAATTAGTTCCTTGTGTTGTTTACGGAGGTGGTGAGCCATTGAACTT
The DNA here is from genome assembly GCF_900100115.1 of Chryseobacterium soldanellicola. GTDB lineage: Bacteria > Bacteroidota > Bacteroidia > Flavobacteriales > Weeksellaceae > Chryseobacterium > Chryseobacterium soldanellicola. Next base: position 461,609 of record NZ_FNKL01000002.1, on the reverse strand, counting down.
CTCTGCAGAAGAGAAAGCTTTCAAAGGTTTGGTATATACTCCTGAAGCACACACGGTATCTATTGAAATTGACGGTCAGGCAATCCCTGCAGTTCTTCAGGATATTCAGTTCCACCCGATTACAGACAAAATTATTCACGCAGACTTCTACAGATTATCTGACGATAAGCCAGTTGTTATGGAGGTTCCTGTAAGAATCACTGGTCGTTCTAAAGGTGTTGTAGCTGGTGGTGTTTTACGTCAGTCTTTCAGAAAATTAAAAGTAAAAGCTATTCCTGCGAACTTGCCTGATGAGGTAGTTGTAGATATTACTTCGCTTAAAATTGGTAACAAACTTTATGTAGGAGGTATCAAAACTGAAGGATATTCTTTCATGCACCCGGACAATGCAGTTGTAGTAGCTGTTAAGATGTCTAGAAATGCAATGAAAGGAGGTGCAGCAGCAATGGATGACGATGATGAAGAAGAAGTTGCAACTGAAGAAGGAGCAGCTCCGGCAGCAGAAGAAACTACTGCAGCAGAATAAGAATTGCTTATTTAAACAATATAAGACCTGTCAATTTATTTGGCAGGTTTTTGTTTTTTAGATTAAATCTATAATAATATTGTTACAATTTTCTTTCAGAAAAAAAGCCGTAAATTTGAAGTGTTCTAAATAAGAACGTTTTAATTTAAAATTTTAATAAATGTTTGACATTCAGGAAATCAGAAGTCAGTTCGCAATATTAAACGAGCAGGTGAACGGTAAGCCCTTGGTTTACTTAGATAATGCAGCAACATCTCAGAAACCAAACTCAGTTTTAGACGTTTGGAACAAATATTATAAAGAGCTTAATGCAAACGTACATAGAGGAATTCATACACTAAGTCAGTTAGCAACCGCAGAAATGGAGCTTTCGAGAAGAAAAATCCAGAAATTTATTAATGCTAAAAATGATTTTGAAGTAATTTTTACAAAAGGAACAACAGAAGGGTTAAACCTCATCGCTTATATTTTAACTCAAAAATTGAAAAAAGACGATGAAATTATCATTTCTTATCTTGAGCATCACTCGAATATTGTGCCTTGGCAAATGCTTTGTGAAAGAACGGGCGCAAAGCTTCGTGTAATCCCGATGGATGAAAGCGGGATTCTTCAGCTGGATTATCTGGATCAGTTTTTAAGTGAAAAAACAAAAGTTGTTTCTGTTAACCAGGTTTCAAATGCATTGGGAATTGTAAATCCTATCGAAGAAATTATCGCTAAAACAAGAAAAAATTCAAATGCATATATTGTAATCGACGGAGCTCAATCTGCACCGCACTTCACGATTGATGTTCAAAAAATGGATTGTGATTTCTTTGTTTTCTCCGGTCACAAAATGTATGCCCCGATGGGAACAGGGATTTTATACGGAAAACAGGAAATTCTTGAAGAGTTGCCGCCATTTCACGGAGGAGGAGAGATGATTGCGACGTGCTCTTTTGACGGAACAACGTATGCAGGTCTTCCTTTTAAATATGAAGCAGGAACACCGAATGTAGGCGGGAATATAGCTTTGGGAGCCGCTGTTGATTTTATAGAAAAAATTGGTCAGACAACAATTCAGAATCATGAAAATGCTTTATTGGAATATGCACAAAAACATCTTTTAGAAATAGAAGGCGTAAAAATTTACGGTGAAAAAGCCAAAAGAACGGGCGTTGTTTCATTTAATCTTGAAGGAGTAGGAATTTCTTCCGATGTAGGAATGATCCTTGATAAGTTGGGAATTGCGGTAAGAACGGGACATCACTGTACACAACCCATCATGAATTTCTTTAATATTGCAGGGACTGTAAGAGCAAGTTTTGCGGTCTACAACACTTTTCAGGAGATTGATGCTTTGGTTGAAGGCGTAAAAAAAGCACAGCGAATGTTGAGCTAAAATTAGTAATTAATAATATATAAGAGACTCCAGAATTTTGTGAGTCTCTTTTTTATTTTGTAATAATTTGAACTACAATTAAATAAAATGAGAATTTTATTCATCATAATGAGATTTATGTAGAATTTAATATTTAATTTTAGGGCACCAATAAAAGATATTACCATGAAAAAATTATTACTGCCTTTTTTACTGATCGGTGCTTTTAGCAATGCACAGATATTTTCAGAAAACTTTAACGGAGGATCCTTACCTTCAGGCTGGACGACCGAAAATCCTGATACTGCTTTTAACTGGGGTGTAGGATCTCAAAACGGAGTGGCTTCATTTCCCAGCGGAGCGGCTTTTTTTGACGATGACGATGCAGGACCTGGAAGCATAAATCACAATGCAAGACTGATTTCGCCGGTTATCAATCTCGCGGGAGCTTCAAATCCTAAATTATCTTTTAAATATGCCAATATAATTTATGATTTTAATTCAATCCTGAAAGTGGAAGCCTTTAACGGAACTTCGTGGGTTCAGGTTTTCACTGCTTCCGGAGATGCTGGAACTTTTACTATCGATTTTAGTACACTTACCTATGTGCTTAGCGCTTATGTAGAGGCCGCAAATATTGATTTAGCTCCTTATGTAAATCCTAATTTCCGGCTTAGATTTGTGTATGATGATGCAGGAGATTATTCATATACAGCAGTAGTTGATGATGTAATGATCACCGGAACGGTATTGGGGACATCGGATGTTAAAGCTTCAGAAAAATTAAATGTATATCCAAACCCGGTGGTTGAGAATGTTTACATAAAATCGGATGAATTAAAAATTAATTCTAAAATTACAGTAACTGATATGTCCGGAAAAGTTGTCAAAACTTTCATTGGAAAGTCTGACGGATATAATTTGTCCGACCTTTCAAAAGGCGCCTATCTGATTACAATTGATAACGGTAAAGAGATCGTCACGAAGAAAATTATTAAAAAATAAACAGTAAAAGCTTCTGAATTTCAGGAGCTTTTTATTTAATTAATTTAAATTCATTATAAATAATAGATTTTGCCAATATTTCAAATAGGAGTTTCTGTCTCTGTTGATAGTGTTTCTTGGAGTAATTTTGTCCGGTCAAAATTTAATTTATGGAATTATTAGAAAAATTGAACTGGAGATTTGCCACCAAAGCAATGAACGGTCAAAAAGTACCACAGGAAAAAGTGGATAAAATATTGGAAGCGGCAAGATTAGCACCTACTTCAAGCGGATTGCAGCCTTTCGAAATCATCGTGATCACCAATCAGGACGTAAAAGAACAGATCAAGCCACACGCCTGGAACCAGCCACAAATCACGGATTCTTCCCATTTATTGGTTTTTGCTGCATGGGATAATTATACCGAAGAAAGAATCAACAAAATGTTTGATTTAACCAATGAGATCAGAGGTTTTAAAAATGAAGGCTGGGAAAATTACAGACAGATGTTATTAGGAACATATCCGCAAAGATCTGCTGAAGAAAATTTCACACATGCCGCAAAACAAGCTTACATTTCTTTCAGCGCAGCCATTATTGCGGCCGCTTTTGAAGGAGTAGATTCTACACCAATGGAAGGTTTTTCACCAGAAGCGGTTGATGAAATTTTAAACTTAAAAGAAAAAGGCTTAAAAAGTGTTTTATTATTACCGATTGGCTACAGAAATGAAGAATCAGACTGGTTGGTAAACCTTACTAAAGTGAGAAAATCAAAAGAAGATTTCATTACCGAAATTGACTAATTATTAATATATTTTACTCATAGAAAAAGCCCTTTCATTGATTTGAAGGGCTTTTATATTTTTAAGTTTAAAATAAAATTAAACATTCGGTTTCCAATCCACAACAGCTCGGATAAACGCCTCAGCATTTTCCACCGGAATATTAGGTAAAATCCCATGGCCAAGATTTGCAATATATCTGTCTTTTCCGAAACGGTTAATCATTTCGTTAACCATTTTTTTAATCGTTTCAGGAGTTGAATGCAATCTTGCAGGATCAAAATTCCCTTGAAGTGTCATTGTGTGATTAGTTAATGTTCTTGCAAATTCCGGAGTGATCGTCCAGTCAACGCCTAAAGCTGAAACTGGTGATTGAGTCATCTCTTCCAATGCAAACCAACATCCTTTTCCGAAAACCACAACGTGCGTCAGCGGACTTAAAGCTTCAACAATTTGGTTGATATACTGCCACGAAAATTCCTGATAATCGGTTGGAGAAAGCATTCCGCCCCATGAATCAAAAACCTGAACAGCAGAAACCCCTTTTTCAACTTTTCTCTTCAAATAAGCAATCGTCGTATCTGTAATTTTCTGAAGCAGCAAATGAGCAGCTTCCGGCTGTTGGAAACAGAAAGATTTTGCAATATCAAAAGCCTTGCTTCCTTTTCCTTCCACGCAATAGCAAAGAATCGTCCAGGGAGAACCTGCAAAACCGATCAATGGAATTTCATTGTCTAATTTTTGCAACGTCAGCTCGATCGCATCAAAAACGTATCCTAACGTATCATTAACGTCAGGAACAATCACGTTCTGAACCTGTTCCATCGTTCTGATTGGATTATCCAACCACGGACCAACATTTTCCTTCATCTTAAAATCAATTCCCATCGCCTGTGGAACCACCAAAATATCGGAAAACAAAATCGCCGCATCCAAAGGAAATCTTCTGATAGGTTGTACAGTGATTTCAGAAGCCAACTCAGGAGTCTGGCATCTCGTAAAGAAATCATATTGATCACGAAGAGCAATGAATTCCGGTAAATATCTTCCGGCCTGTCTCATCATCCAAACTGGCGGTCTTTCTACGGTTTCTCCGCGAAGGGCTTTTAAATATAGGTCGTTCTTAATCATAATTTATTTAAACTAAACTTATCGTTTTACCGATAATAAGCATTTTATAAGCTGTTTTTAACCTCTTTTTTAATCAGATCCAAAAGAGAGATCAGTGTATTTTCTTCAGAAGTAAAAATCTTTTGTGAAGTGAATTTTTTCAGTTCGTTGGATGTTGTTTTTCCAATTGAAAAAAGGGTCATCCCGTCAAACGAATTCTGATTTGCAAAACTACGAACTCCGCTTGGACTAAAAAAGGCAGCGGCATGATATTTTTCAGATATTAAAGGATTGATTTCCTCTGTGTTGTAAACTGTGATTTTTTTATACTTAATATTCTGAAAAGGAAGAGCATTGTCAAGAACACTGATCGCTAAATTTCCACAAAAATGAAGGAATTTTTCATGCTGACAGTTTTCAATGATAAATTTTGAAAGAGTTTCTGCGTTTTTCAAAACTTTAAAGGTTCCGAAGCCGTTTTTCCTTAATTCTTTTTTTGTTTTTTCGCCGACACAGTAGATTTTATTAAAATTTTTCGAAGTAAAATCTTCATTAGGCTTAAAATGATTCTGAAAAAAAGAAATGACCCCATTTGTACTTGTAAAAATCAGAGAATGATCTTTTAAGTCAAATGGTTTTACCTTAATAGAATTCGTCTTAATTACCTCAACACAATCAGCCGAAATATGCTCTCCTAAAGATTTGGATAAAACAGACCGGTCTATATTTTTGGTAAATAAGATTTTCATGCCTTTAAGTTTGAAGATGGAAGCCTGATGCAGGAAGATTAAGAATGATTTAAAATTTAAAATTTAAAATTATAGTTGTGTTTTAATTTCTGACATCAATTCTTTTCCGCCGTTTTCAAGCACAGCTTTTGCGAATTTTTTCCCGTAATTTTCATTAGGATCATATTCGAAGTTTTCATCGGTGGCGATATAATTTTTACCATCCAGAGAACAAAGTGCGCCGATAAATCTGATCTGATTGTCAAACTTTTCGGCAAAAGCTCCTATGGGTGCCGTACAGCCTCCTTCGAGCGTGCTCAGGAAATTTCTTTCCATTTCTACACAGATTTGGGTCTGAGCGTGGTTGGTTACATTTCTTACGATTTCGTTGATTTCTTTTTTATCAGAATGCCCGGCAACCGTGATTACACCTTGCGCCGCCGCAGGAATCATCATGGGAAGCATTTCGTAATCAATGTCCATTTTCATTCTTTTGATTCCGGCTAACGATAAAATGGTAGCGTCAAAATCACCTTCTGCCAGTTTTTGAAGACGGGTCTGGATATTTCCGCGAATGTCTGAAAATTGCGCTTCAGGATAATGTTTTAGCCAGAAAGCTCTTCTTCTTAAGCTGCTTGTCGCTAATTTCAATTCGTGGAATTCTTTAGTTTTTGCAGATTCTTTTCTTATTAAGACATCCTGAGGATAATCTCTTTCTAGGTAAGAAATGAGTTCAAGGTTTTCAGGAAGCTTTGTAGGTACATCTTTTAAAGAATGTACGGCAATGTCAACTTCGTCGTTTAACAGCGCGGTGTCAAGATCTCTTGTGAAAACGCCCGTAATTCCCAGAGCGTAAAGAGGCTGACTGAGATTTTTATCACCCGAAGAAACGATCGGGACGATCTCTGTAAGATAATTATTGTTTTGTAAATGCCTTGCAACTTCTCTTGCCTGCCAAAGTGCAAGTGCCGAATTTCGAGTACCGATCCTAATGCTTTTCATTGAATTCGTTGTTTGGTTGTTCAACTAATATTTCGTGCATTAATTTACTAATTTCTTCGGCTTTTAGAGGATTATCGATAATATATTTTGCAAAACGGTTGGTAATTTTCTGAATCATTTTGTCAGAAAGTTCCATGTCTGTGATGTTTATGTATTTATTTTTTCTGTAAAAATTGTGCATTTCGTTGCGTTCCATGTTCTTTAAAACGGCTTTGAAATGGTGAATATTGGGGGCGAGCTTTCTCTTTTTTTCCCACTCAAGGAATTCTTTTGTCATTTCCTTGATGATTTTTTCAGCTTTTGGAATTTCTTTTTCGCGTTGCTGAATGGTTTCCTGAATTTGTTTTGAAAGCTCATCAACATCAATCAGCGTTACATTTTCATTTTCCGTTACATCTTTATCAACATTATGAGGAATTGAAAGGTCTATTACCAGAGTTTCTTTTCCATTCGGGAAATGAGATTTGTTCACAATCGGATGTTTTGCGCCTGTTGCAACGATAAGAATGTCTGTATTGCTTAATTCTTTATCAAAATCAGCATAATCGATATGAGGAATATGATATTTCTCGGAAATTTTTGCTGCCGTTTCCTGAGTTCGGTTGGCAATTTTAATTTTAGGCTGATAAACGTGCTTAACTAAATTTTCAACGGTATTTTGCCCGATTTCACCAACACCCAAAAGCAGAATGTTTTTGTCGGTTAATCTTTTTTGATTATTTAAAATATAATGAACAGCAGCGTAAGAAACAGAAGCGGCACCATTGGAAATTCCTGTTTCGTTTTTAATTCTTTTTGAAATCTGAATCGCAGAATTGATCGACCTTTCTAGAAAAGGATTAGAATTCTGTCTTTCTTTTTTAAAACGGTTATATGCTTTTTTGATCTGTCCGATAATTTCAAAATCTCCGATGATCTGGCTTTCAAGGCCGGCTGCCACTCTGAATAAATGAATCAGCGCTTCCTCCTTCGTTAAAATATTGGCAAAATGAAGGAAATCGGTGAAATTTACTCCGATCGTTTTGCAATATTCCTCGGCTACGTGAAGATAATTGGGAGAAGTAGTGTAGATTTCGGTTCTGTTGCAGGTGGAGACCACGAAAGCATCCCCTAAATCTTCATCATGAATTCGGGTTACAAAGTTTTTGATATTGTCGTCGAAAAATGCAAATTTTCCCCGGGTTTCTACGTCTGCCTTTTCAAAGCTTATAGAAAGTACGGCGAAATTCGACGTTTGATGTATAGTAGAATACTGTGACATAAGCGAGGCAAATTTACGTTTTTTTTAATTAAACCTTTTCTGATACTATATATGATAATTATCGTGAAAAACTATTTTGGGATACTTCTAAATAAGCTTTTGATTGATAGGGAAAGATATAAAAGTTTTTAATTAATGTTAAATATTAAGTGTATAAGTTTTAGTAAAAAAATCTTTTGAAAGTTTTTTGTTTTAAGCTGAATTCATCCGTACTGTCTTATATTTTCATCAGAAATGATCTTAATTCTTGTTGAAATCACAGGCTGTAAACAATTAAATCAAAAGTTAATAGATCAGTAAAAATTTTAATAAAATTTTAACCAAATTATCTGCTCTCGGAATTTCTTTGGTAGGCTTAAATTCATATCTTTGTAACTCTTTAAAAAATCAGAAGAAAAATATGAGTTTATTTGATATGTTTACGCAAGAGATTGCGATAGACCTGGGAACTGCTAACACCCTTATCATCCATAATAATAAAATTGTTATAGATCAGCCGTCAATCGTTGCCATCGAACGTTCGACGGGAAGACCGATCGCTGTGGGTGAGCAAGCGAAGCATATGCAGGGAAAAACTCATGAGGATATCAAAACAATTCGCCCGCTGAAAGATGGGGTAATTGCAGATTTCCACGCTTCTGAGCATATGATTAAAGAATTTATCAAAAAAATTCCCGGAATTAAGGGTAAATTCATTCAGCCTGCTTTAAGAATTGTAATCTGTATTCCTTCAGGGATTACGGAGGTTGAAAAAAGAGCGGTAAGAGACTCTGCTCAAAAAGTAAATGCAAAAGAAGTACGTTTGATATACGAGCCAATGGCCGCAGCAATAGGAGTTGGAATTGATGTTCAGAAACCGGAAGGTAATATGATTATCGATATAGGTGGCGGAACTACAGAAATTGCCGTGGTTGCTTTGGGAGGTATCGTTTGTGATAAATCCGTGAAAATTGCAGGAGATGTATTTACAAATGATATTGCTTATTATTTAAGAACTCACCACAATCTTTATATTGGTGAAAGAACTGCCGAGAGAGTAAAAATCGAAGTGGGTTCTGCCGTTGAAGATTTGGATGTAGATATTGAGGATATTCCGGTACAGGGAAGAGACCTTATCACAGGTAAGCCAAAAGAGATTATGGTTGGCTATAAAGAAATCGCCCGCGCATTAGATAAATCTATCATCAGAATTGAAGATTCTGTAATGGAAACTCTTTCTTTAACGCCACCGGAACTGGCTGCTGATATCTATAAAACAGGTATTTATCTTGCTGGTGGCGGTGCGCTATTGAGAGGTCTTGCGGACAGGCTGCACAAGAAAACCGGTCTTCCTGTATTTGTTGCGGAAGATCCATTGAGAGCTGTTGTTCGTGGAACCGGGATCGCACTTAAGAATATGGATAAATTCAATTTCTTAATAAAATAATTTTAACTTTTTACGACTTTATATCTGAATGGGATTTTTGCTGAGATTATTTTCGAAGAACGCACTTTTTGTCTTCTTTATATTCCTGCAAATTATTGCTTTGGTTCTGATATTCTCTAAAAATGCCATGCAGAAATCCTGGATTGCGGGTCAGTCGGCCGCGCTTAATTCATGGGTTTCCGGATATATTGATGAGGGGGTTTCTTACCTTAAATTAAAGCAGATCAACGAAGATCTTGTGATTCAGAACAAGGCTTTGATGGTAGAGCTTTACGGAAAGGAAGGCGCAAAAAATCCAATATTCAAAAAAGTACATGATACTTTGGGAGGCGGACAAATCTTTACATTTGTAGATGGGGAGATCGTTTTCAACAGTATTAACAGAAGAAATAACTATTTTACAATCAACCGTGGCCGCAGAGACGGGGTTTTTCCTCAGATGGGCGTCATGGCGCCGAGAGGTGTTGCGGGGATTGTAATCAATTCTACAGATAGTTACGCCTTAGTTCAGTCGATTTTAAGTGTAAATAAGATCAGGATTAATGCTGCTTTAAAAAATTCAGGATATTTCGGAACATTGACCTGGAACGGAGATAATTCCAGAGTGATGCACCTGGCAGACATTCCTAAATATGTTGCCTTAAAAATTGGTGATACTGTTGTAACAGACGGAAAATCAGCAATTTTCCCGAAAGGAGTAATGATCGGCACCATTGGAGGCTATTCCGTTGACAATAAAACAGGCTTCTGGGATATTTCAGTGGAATTAAGCGAGAAAATGGGTGCTTTAAGCAAGGTTTATGTTGTTAAAAACCTTAAAAAAGCTGAGGTTCAGAAGATTCAAGATACAATGCAAGCTGTAATAAAAAAGGAAAATGATTAGCAGAACATTATTTACAGATATTTTAATCATGATTTTCCTGGTTGCATTACAAATTTTTGTGCTGAACAGGATCACGTTACTCGGAAAATATACCCCGGTGTTATATCCTGTGTTTGTCATGTTTTATCCTTTTTTTAGAAATAAATATCAATTTTTAGCTTTAAGCTTTTTAATAGGCCTTTCGATCGATATCCTCTTGTATTCGGGAGGGATTAATGCTTTTGCAACGACTTTGATCGCCTATTTCAGAACATTGATTTTCAGGACTTCTACAGATACTTCCACAGATTTTTTCTCTTTTCAGTCCTTACAATGGGGACAATTTCTGCTGTTTCTGTTTTCAAGTATCTTTTTGCACCAGCTTTTAGTACAATATATAGAGTTCTTTAAGTTTAGCAGAGTTTTCGAAATCTTTCTTAATGTATTGGTAACTAGTATAATTTCCTTTATATTTATCGTTATTTATGCATTAATATTTAAAATCAAACAAAAAGTTTGAACACACGTTATTTAAAAATCTTTTCCGTGCTTGTCGTTATCGCCCTTATTTTTGTGGTGAGGCTGGCTTATTTGCAGTTGTTTACAGACCGTTATGCCTTAAATGCAGCGAATACTTCCATTAAAATCGAATATGTTATTCCGCAAAGAGGAGTCATTTTTGACCGGAACGGTAAAATCATGGTGGGAAATCAGCCGGCTTATGAAATTTCTTTCACGCAGGCTTTAATGAAACCTGATTTTGATACAATCGCTTTCTGTAATTTAATGAAAATCAGCAAACAGGATTTTATTAAAAAGATTAATTTAATTAAAAAGGAAAAATATTATTCCAAGCTTACTCCAATGACTTTTTTGAAGGATTTAAGCAGAGAAGATATTGCGAGAGTACAGGAAATTATATTTAAATATCCAGCCTTCAGCATCGTTTCAAGACCTCAGCGTCAATATGAAGTGTCTACTTCCGGAAATCTTTTAGGCTACACAAGTGAGGTCAACGAAAAAGATATAAAAAGAGATTCTGTGTATTATTTACCGGGAGACTTCATCGGAAAAACAGGTGTTGAAAAGTCATATGAAAAAGAGCTGCGGGGAATTAAAGGAATGAAATACATCCAAAAAGATATCAGGCTCCGAAATATCGGTTCTTATAAAAACGGATCTCTCGATAAAGATGTGGTGACCGGAAAAGATATTACTTTAACCATCGATTATGATCTTCAGAGAATGGCAGAAGAAATGCTTGTCGATAAACACGGAGCAATTGTTGCCATCGATCCTAATAACGGCGAGATTTTAACCCTGGCAACAGGTCCGGATATTGATCCGAATTTATTCACAGGGCCATTTAAATCTAAAAATTTATACGCCCTATCAAAAGATACGCTTTACGAGAACAAACCGACTTTTGACAGATCCCTTCAGGCAGCTTATCCTCCAGGTTCTACCTTTAAATTATTAACAGCCCTTTCTGCAATGCAAATGGGAGTAATGGATGAAAATACAGTTTTCCCGTGTGGCGGAGGATTTAATTATAGAGGATTAAGAATTAAAGGTCACGGCGGAGCAGATCCTTTAATTCCTGCAATACAAATTTCCAGCAACTGTTATTTTTCTTACGCTTATCTGGCGATCATGAATAAATATCCGGGAAATCCTTCAAAAGGAGTTGATGAATGGAAAGCCATCATGAACAGCTTTGGAGTAGGAGAATTTTTAAATAATGACTTAGCCGTTGGCGCAAAAGGAAGAATCCCGTCGGGAGAGTTTTATGAAAAAAGAATGAAATCCATCCTTAAAGCAAGCGGTTCAACCAAAGATCCTAAAAATTGGGATCCGTTAGCTACCGGAGCTGTTTTCAACGGAATGGGGCAGGGTGATGTTTTAGTAACACCGCTCCAGCTGGCAAACTATGTTGCAGCGATTGCCAATAAAGGATGGTATTACACGCCTCACATTGTAAAAGCAATTGATGGAAAACCAAATCCTGATCAGAGATTTAAGAAAAAACATAAAACTTTAGTTGATCCAAAACATTTCGGCCCGGTTCTTAAAGGAATGGAGGCCGTAGTTTTAAGAGGTACAGCACATGGTTTGAAATCAAATGACTTTACGCAATTAGCAAAAACAGGTACAGCACAGGTTCCGCAAGGAAAGGATAACTCTATTTTTGTATTAATCGCACCTGCTGATAAGCCGAGAATTGTCGTTGCCGCAGTGATGGAGCATGCCGGGTTTGGAGCCACTTGGGCAGGACCCGCAGCGACCGTGATTGCTGAAAAATATATTACCGGAGATGTAAAAAGAGAAAATCTTTACAAAAAGATGGTAACTTCTAGTTTCATGCCTGAATATAAAAGACAGTGGGTTGCCGATCTTAAACGTAAAGGCCTGTATGTAGAACCAAAACCTGATTCTATTAAACTTAAAAAGATTCAGGACAGCTTAAACTTCATTAAAGAACAGAAAATTAAGCTGCAAAAAAAGATTGACGACGAAACTAAAAATAATAAAAACACAAAACCAGTTAAGCAATGAAATGGACGGAAGGAATAGATAAGTTAGGACTGGGCTTGTATTTCTTGCTTTGCATTTTTGCGATTGCAAATATTTATAGTGTTGACCAGAAATTGGGAGAAAAGCAGTTGGTTTTCTTCGGGATTTCTTTGTTTGTCGGGCTTATCATATTTGTGGGAAGAAGTAAATTCTTCGAGAATATGGCAGGTATTTTTTATATTGGCGGAGTTTTGCTTCTTATTGGTCTTTTTCCTTTTGGTAAAGAAATTTTAGGTCAGAAAAACTGGTATAAATTCGGGAGTTTTACGATGCAGCCGGTTGAATTTGCAAAAATTAGCACAACTTTAATGTTAGCAAATTATGTTTCCGGACCTGATTTTAATTTAAGTAACAAAAAATCTTTGTACACAGCATTAGGTATCATCGGAATTCCGGCGGCTGTTGTTTTAATGATCCCCGATGTGGGATCAATGCTTGTTTTTATCGCATTTTTCATTGCTTTATACAGAGAAGGATTAAACGGATTATTATTCGGAATAGGATTCCTTTTTGCGGGTGTTTTCTTAATTTCTTTGGCGGTAAATCCTATTTACGTTGCAGCTGCAATTGTCCTCATTATCGGAGGTTGGATTGCCATGAATTATTATAAAATGTCCTGGAATGTTATTTCTATTGCAAGTATTGTAGGTTCTGTTCTTGTTCTGTGCGGGTTGGCTTTTGGGTCGCCTTATATTTTAGAAAAACTGCCGAAACACCAGAGAGAAAGGATTGAAGTTCTTTACAAAGGTGAAAAAGCATTCAGAGATACCTCAGGTTACAATTTATTATATTCAAAAACAGCGATCGGTTCCGGCGGACTTTTAGGAAAAGGCTATCGTGAAGGTTCCGTTACCCAGGGGAAGTTTGTTCCCGAGCAGGAAACCGACTATATTTTCTGTACTGTAGGTGAAGAATGGGGCTTTGTAGGAAGCGCAATTTTAATTCTGTCCTATATGGTTTACATCGGAAGGATCTATTATCTCGCAGAAAAGCAGAAATCTACTTTTAACCGTGTTTTCGGATATTGCTTTGCTTCGATCCTGTTGATGCACTTTACGATCAATTTAGGGATGGTTATGGGGCTTTTTCCTACGGTTGGTATTCCGTTGCCGTACTTTAGTTATGGGGGAAGTTCACTGCTTGCCTTTTCAATCATGACTTTCATTTTCTTTAAATTAAATTATTCTGACAAAAACAGTCTGGTTTAGGCTTAAAGTTGACAACATTCCGTTAAATTTTATAGTTAAAATCTGCACCCGTTAATTCGCAGGAGAAAAATATATTCGAAATCATAAATTTTATGAAAGAATCCTACATTTTAGATCAAAATTTTGAAAATACAGATTTCTCCCAAATAGAAAAAGGGGAATATGAAAACTGCACATTTAGAAACTGTAATTTTGAATATGCAGACCTTTCCGGTTTTAGCTTTAATGACTGCGAATTTATAGGATGCAATCTGAGCATGGTAAAACTTGTTTCAACGGCTTTCCGTGATGTAGCGTTTAAAGAATGCAAAATGTTCGGGCTTCATTTTGATGATTGCAACGAGTTTGGGCTTTCATTCCAATTTGAAGGTTGTGCCTTAAACAATTCCGTCTTTTACAAAACCTCGATTAAAAAGACCTTATTTAAAAATTCAAGATTAATTGAAGTTGATTTTACAGAATGTGACTTATCGAATACAATATTCAGCAATTGTGATTTTTCAGGCGCTGTTTTTGACCGTACAAACCTTGAAAAAGCAGATTTAAGGACTTCCATCAATTATTCCATCGATCCATCTTTAAACAAGCTTAAAAAGGCTAAATTTTCTCTTTCCGAAGTCCATGGCCTGCTGCGTACATTCGATATTGAAATTGATAAGAACAGTTAATTGTTAAAGGTTGGAAGTTAGGAGCCGGACGAGGGGGAAGTTAAAGTTGATGTTTAAGGAGCCACAAAGTGGCGATTTAATTAAGGATAGGATGTAGTCCTATCAACAATAAAATAAAACAAAAACCTTATCACAACAAAAAACCAGCAAAAAATGCTGGCTTCATTATTTAAATCAATTATTTAAAATTAAAAATTTGTTCCGTTTGATGCTGGAGTTGTTGTTGCCAGATTCTGATAAGCTTCTCCGTTTTCATTGATAATTCTTTTCCCGAATCTGTATTTTGGTCCCCAATAAGAATCGTTAAGCGAAGAAATCATTACTCCTCTTGATGTGGCAGCATGAATAAATTTTACCTCACCATCTTCACTTACGCTTTCTACGATACCCACATGAGAAATTCTTTTACCGTGAGAGAAGAAAATTAAATCTCCTTTCTGAAGATTCTCTTTTTCAATTCTTTCTCCTTCCTGAGACTGAGAGGCTGCTACTCTTGGTAAATTAAGGCCTGCCGCAGCACCGAAAACTGAAAGAACAAAAGCTGAGCAATCAATACCGTTTCTTGTCATTCCTCCGTATCTGTAAGGAGTTCCCAGGTATGTTGTCGCTTCGTTTAAGATATTGTCGATTGTTGTATTATGTTTGATTGCCTTTGCAACCTCAGAATTTTTAATAGAATTTTTTGCGTTAACCAAAGATGCCGCTTTTTCAGCAAGGAAAGAATCAATTAATCTTTGCTTATCCTGCTCAGCTTTCTTTGTATCAAGAGAAGCTAGTTTGGCATCTGTTTTGTATTCTTTTGTGTAAGTTGCTGGTTGTGAAACCACATAGTTTGTAACGCACGATTGCAATGAAACAGTAGAGACAAAAGCAACTAAATAAAACAAAACTCTTTTCTTCATATATATTTGATTATCCGTGTTAAAAGGAATATTTATTTTCAAAAGCAAGACAAAAATAGAGATTCCGGATAAAAGAGCCCCGATATGATAATTGTCAGGTTCTTTATTTAACACATTTTAACATATTATTTAAGTATGTTAAAGAAAAACAAACCACAACCGCCTGTTTTCGGCGAGTGAGCGGTTTTTTTTATTAAGATTCTTTAACATAATAATTGATATTTCCTTTATTAATCATCGTTGGTTTTTTTAAACCTTAGTTTTCAACACTGTTAACAAAACAAAAAACTCCCCGATAAAATCGAGGAGTTTCACTAATATGGAACTTTACAGATGTTACTTTGTAAATAACATTTCTCTATATTTTGTCATTGGCCAAAGCTCATCGTCCACCATCATTTCAAGATCATCAGATGCTTCTCTGATTCCGTCGAATAAAGGTTTTACTTTGTTGCAGTAGTTTTCTGCCTGCTTTTGGCTGTCTGACACTGCTTTTGCAGCTTCTCTGGCTTTCATAAGGCCTTCAACACCTAATTTAATTTTAGAAATGTTTTCAGAAATATTGGTAATCAGGCTCATTTGCTCTTTTGCCAATGTTTTGAATTCTTTATCTCCGAAAATTTCTTTAAGACCTTTTACGTTTTCAATTAATCTGTTCTGATAATTTAAAGCTGAAGGAATGATGTGGTTTCTTGCGATATCACTTAAAACTCTCGCTTCAATATCAATAACGGTAGAATATTTTTCTAATTTGATCTCGTTTCTTGCTTCAACTTCTCTGTGCGTGAAAATTCCCATTTCCTCGTAAAGATCTACAAACTTCTTGTCCATTTCCTGCTTAAGAGCTTCCGGAGTGGTTTTTAAGTTGTTTAAGCCTCTTTTTTTAGCTTCTTTTGCCCAGTCGTCAGAATATCCGTCACCTTCAAACATGATGTTTTTACACTGTTTGATGTATTCTCTCAATACGTTGAAGATCGCTTCATCTTTTTTAAGACCGGTTTCAATTAAAGCATCAACTTCTTTTTTGAAATCACCTAATTGTTTTGCAGCAATAGTATTCATTACGGTCATAGATTCTGCACAGTTTGCAGAAGAACCTACCGCTCTGATCTCGAATTTATTTCCTGTAAATGCAAATGGAGAAGTTCTGTTTCTGTCAGTGTTGTCCAACAAAATTTCAGGGATTTTTCCAACAACATTTAATTTTAAATCTGTTTTTTCGTCCGGAGAAAGTTTCCCTTCTGTTACTTTTTCCAATTCTTCCAACACTCTGAACAGCTGACTTCCGATGAATACAGAAATAATTGCCGGTGGAGCTTCATTAGCACCCAATCTGTGATCGTTGCTTGCAGAAGAAATACTTGCTCTTAAAAGGTCAGCGTATTCATGAACTGCTTTAATTGTATTAACAAAGAACGTTAAGAACTGTAAGTTTTTCTTAGGATTTTTTCCCGGGCTTAAAAGGTTTTCACCTGTATCAGTTGCTAAAGACCAGTTGTTGTGCTTTCCGCTTCCGTTTACGCCTGCGAATGGTTTTTCGTGGAATAAAATATGGAAATGGTGTCTGTGAGCAATTCTTGCCATAATATCCATCAGCAAAGAGTTGTGGTCTACTGCAACGTTTACTTCTTCAAACATTGGAGCCAGCTCAAATTGGTTCGGCGCAACCTCGTTGTGTCTTGTGGTTACAGGAATACCTAATTTCATACATTCGATTTCCAGCTCTTTCATGAAGTTCATTACTCTTGTAGGAATTGAACCGAAATAGTGATCATCTAATTGCTGTCCTTTTGCAGGAGAATGTCCTAATAAAGTTTTACCTGTTAAAACCAGGTCAGGACGAGATTGATACAATGCTGAATCAACTAAGAAATATTCTTGCTCCCAACCTAAAGTAGGAGTTACTTTTGTTACGTTTTTGTCAAAATACTGCATTACGTTTGTTGCAGCTTCATCTACGGCGTTCAAAGCTCTTAAAAGAGGGGCTTTATAATCTAAAGTTTCTCCTGTGTAAGAGATAAAGATTGAAGGAATACACAATGTAGTTCCCATAATGAATGCCGGAGAAGTAGGATCCCAAGCCGTATAACCTCTCGCCTCGAAAGTGTTTCTGATACCACCATTCGGAAAAGAAGATGCATCAGGCTCCTGCTGAATCAATAAGTTTCCGCTGAATCTTTCGATCGCTCTGCCTCCTTCGATTGGAGTGAAGAATGAATCATGCTTTTCTGCAGTGCTTCCTGTCAAAGGCTGAAACCAGTGGGTATAGTGAGTTACTCCTTTGCTCATTGCCCAGTCTTTCATCGCTACTGCTACCTGGTCTGCAATGTGTCTTTGGATTTTGCTTCCTTTTTTCATTGCATCCAAAATAGACTGGAATGCTTCTTTTGTTAAATATTCTCTCATTGTCTCTTCTGAGAAAACATTTTGACAGAATAATTCTGACAATTTTGCAGGAACTTCTACCGAGTTATCTCTTCTAAAGTCCTTGAATGGTAAGGTTTCTAACGCTTTGAATCTTAAAGTTGACATATTAAGGATGTATTTTGTGCCGCAAATTTACAAAAAAAATGAATTGAAAAATTTTTTACCCTAAAAATTTAAGGGGTAATTTTAATTTTAAATAAAATTTAAATGATAATTTGAATTTTGGAAGGGGGTGAAGTGCGTTTAAAGTTTAAAATTAAAGATTTAAAGTTGTTGAAAATGCTTTAATTTATTAAAACGTACAATATATTGTACAATTTACGAATTTAAACAATACTTCTATATTATATAATTGTTTTTTTGTCATTCTGAATAAAACTAAGTGTAGTGAAGAATCTCCTTTTATACTCTTAATAGATTTCTCCTTCGTTGAAATGACAGACTTGTGGTTATTTCATAGTGTGAAATAATAGATTTTTCCTTCGTCAGAATGACAATAAATGGTAGTTTAAGCGTATTCAAATATATTATGTTAAATCGTTTATTAAAAGATACTTAAAATAAGTTGAAGAGAGATTTTGTATATTTGTGTGAAATTTATTTTATGACAAATTCTAGAGCAAGAGAAACAACGGAAGCAATTGAAAGATTGTACATTTCAATGAGACACCTCTTTTACAGAGGTTTTTTTAAACCTGCCGGTGTTTCGGGGGAGAGCATCAGAAGTTTGTTGAAAACCATCAATCCGGAGATTTACGGAACCATGAATATTCCGAATAAATTGGAACTGGATGGTTTGATGTACGTTTTAGACAGGCTTCCAGAGGGAATTGAAGAATGCGCTTTTATTCATCTTACATCGGATGAGGGTTTTGATAAAGGAAGTTTCGAGCCAATTGTGCCTAAAAAGAGAAGAAGAAACTGTTACAGAATTGATGAACACCAAATGAATATTGAAGTTCTTCTGGGACGTTCTGAGATCTATGATATTCTTACTCACTTGACCTTCTTATTTATAGAAGCAGATAAAGTGCGTAATCTGGCTTTCATTCAGGATGAAAACTGGAAGCCGACACGTGCTTTTAAAATTATCGAAGAAGTAGTAAAAGGCGAAAAAAAATTCAGCAGAAGAGAAAAAGAAGTGGCTTTGATTCATCTGTCTTCTTTAATAGGAAGAACTTTTGATGAAACATTGAACGCTTACAATACTTTTGGAGATGATAAAAATCCTGACCGTTTATTTAAGATCATCTACAATTTAGGAAAAGTAAGCCTGGAAGATGCAAAACAGACGAGAGAAAGAGAAATACACTTCAGTGCCATTTTAAAAGAAAGAGTAGGACACCATTATTTCGGTGAAAAATGGGCCAATAAAGTGAAAGAAGTTTTATTTGAAAACGATCTTCACATGCGTCCGCTTCATATTATTTCTGCGAATATGCACTCCGTGAAAAATATGCTGTATGCCAACGATGCATTAAAGAAAAAAGATCCTAAAGAAGTAGATTACAAATTATACGGAGATATTTCCGATAAAAAAGAACTTCGCGACAAGGTTTCCAAATACGCGATTGAAGAAGGATTAATTTATATTAATGATAAGAGCGGAAGTAATATCGATGTTCAGATTATTGATTTAAGCAAAACCAATCTTAAAAATACCCCTTTCGGTCATATAAAATACGGCGGAGATGATGTGATCATGGTTTTCGACTATGCTTTTGGCGAACAGGCGTATGAAGTAATGGATGAATTGCTGAGGCCTTTCGAGCAAAAAGGAGAGGTGTACATGATGAAAGTAAAATCCGTTTCTATCATGGGTAAAGCGGGAATTCTTGCCGGTGGAAAAGGAGATATTATGATTCCGACGTCCCATATTTTTGAAGGAACGGCAGATAATTATCCTTTTGAAAATGCTTTGAAACTGGATGATTTCGTAGATGATGAATTAAAAGCCTATGAAGGTCCGATGATTACCGTTTTAGGAACTTCTCTTCAAAACAGAGATATTTTGTCTTATTTTATGAATACTTCCTGGAAAGCGATAGGTCTTGAAATGGAAGGGGCACATTACCAAAAAGCAATTCAGGTGGCATCTAAAATCAGGCATCATATTGCCCCGGATTTATTCGTCTGTTATGCATATTACGCTTCGGATAATCCTTTAGAAACGGGAAGTACGCTTTCTTCGGGAGGTTTAGGACTTACTGGAGTAAAACCAACGTACCTGATTACGTTGAGAATTCTTGAAAAGATCTTACAAAGCGGTAAAAAAGAAATTTCTCCTAAAAAATAATTTGATTTTTAATTAAATATAAGCCTCAAGTGTTTTGCATTTGAGGTTTTTTATTTTTCTTAAAAGCAGAAATAACATTAATTTTATTTGTGCTTAAATTGTGCATTCATTTGTGGTATTTGTGTTTAAAAATCCTCGCATTTTTCAAATTTTAAATTTAATTATCTTTGAAAAAACTAAACAATGAGTTCAACTTCACAGTTAGCAAAAAGATTCCGCGAAGTCTTGCTTGACGGACTTTGGATTGCCAATACCAATTTTAAAGATCAGCTTAAAGATGTAACCTGGGAACAGGCAACAATAAAAATTGGTTCTTTAAACACCATCGCCATGCTTACTTTTCATATTGATTATTATATCGCAGGATTAGTAAATGTTTTTGAAGGGGGTGATTTGGAAATCAGAGATCAATATAGTTTTGATCTTCCTCCAATTGACTCTCAGGAACAATGGGAGAATTTATTAAACAAATTATGGAAGGATTCTGAAAGATTTGCAAGTTTATTAGCACAAATGCCCGATTCTAAAATGAATGAAGTTTTTATTGATGAAAAATATGGAACCTACTTAAGGAATATCGATGGAATGATTGAGCACGCTTATTATCATTTGGGGCAGATAACTTTGATTAAAAAGCTTTTAATAAACTAATTTTTTAAGTAAATAAAAGGAACATATTTTTATTTAATATCAATCACTAATTCCGTTACTTTTTTTAGATCAACATTTTGTAATTCTGGGTTAGAATTTAAATTGTCAATAATCATACTGTCACCAGATTTCATATTGTAAATCTTTTCCTTGGCAGATTTATTAAATTCATCTCCATAATTAACCGTTGGTTCTTCATCATTAATTTGGTAGCGAAACTTTCCCACCCGCCCTAATTTCATAACAAATTGAGGAATGAAATATTCTATTTTAGAAGTAGCAAGCTCTTCCTTAGATAAAGTAATTTTTCCTATTTTGTTTCCGATACTTGCGAAAGCTTTCTCAAGGTTTACTATTCGAAATTCTCTTTTTTCAATTATTTCTTTTCCTTTAACAAAACTAATTATGGTGATTTCCATTGATGTACCTGTAGAAGGAGCAATAGAATATTTATTTTCCCCCTCTTTATAAACGCCTAATCCACTTACTGTAATACTATCCGATTGGGGAACATAAATTGTCAGATAATTTTTTATGCCTCTATATAAAATATTAAGCCTTTCATTTTCTATCACGGATTTAACGCTTGGATCCTTTGAAGACGAAATATGCTTTTTTGATGTGCAATAAATGCAAGTACACAACATGAAAATATATAGAATGTTTTTTTTCAATAGAGTAGTAATAATTATTTTTTTACTCAAAGATATAAATTCCCATAACGAAAAAGCATTTGAGCCTCTTTTAAAATTTACTTATCTTTAAAAAAATAAAATTTTAAATGAAAAAATCGATTGCAATCATTTTTGCGTTTATCATTTCTCAATTTCACGCGCAGCAAGGAGCTTATTATCAGCAGGCTGCGAAATACAAGATGAATATTGATGTAAACGCTGAAAAATTTACTTATCAGGGAAATCAGGCTTTAGAATATACCAACAATTCACCGGACGAGCTAAATGTGGTGTATTTCCATTTGTATTGGAACGCTTTTAAGCCTAATTCAATGATGGATCAGAGAGTGGCGGGTCAGGGTAAAAATGGTGATTCAAGATTGCAGAAAGATGGAGTTTCAAGATTGGCTTCGATTCCGAAAGATCAGGAAGGAGCGCAAAATATTCACTGGATCAAGCAAAACGGAAAAGACGTAAAGTTTGAAATTCAGGAAACAATCATGAAAGTGTATCTGGCAGAACCGATTAAGCCTAATTCAACAACCAGTTTCACTATGGAATGGGATGCTGTGATCCCTCAGCAAATCAGAAGAAGCGGAAGAAATAACAAAGAAGGCGTTGATATGACCATGACACAATGGTATCCAAAAATTGCAGAATATGATTACGACGGTTGGGCAACTTTTGATTATATCGGAAGAGAATTTCATGCGCCGTTTTCGGATTTTGATGTCACAATTAAAATTAATAAAGATTACGTAATCGGAGCAGGAGGAATTCTCGAAAACCCGACGGAAGTTAAAGGTTACGACACCAATGCAAAAATCAAAGCTGAAAAAAATAAAGCAACTTGGAGATGGACGGCGAAAAATATACTTGATTTCGCCTGGAGCGCAGACAAAGATTATGTTGTAAAGAGTTTTGATATTCCTCAAGGCCCGAAAGTATTTTTAGTATATCAAAATAATGATAAGACGAAAGTTTGGGAAGAAGCTCAGCCTTATGTGACGAAATATTTCCAGATCATGAATTCCCATTTCGGAAAATATGCATATCCGACTTACGCTTTCATTCAGGGCGGCGACGGTGGAATGGAGTACGGAATGTGTACCATGATTTTAGGGGAAGCTAAAGATATTGAAGGATTAATGGGATTAATGGCTCATGAAGGTTCTCATTCCTGGTATCAGCAGATGCTGGCCACCAATGAATCGATGCGTCCGTGGATGGATGAAGGCTTTACAAGCTATGCCGAAGGTTTTGTAATGTATCAGCTGTTTCCGGAAGAATTGCCGAATCCTTTTGCGAAATCGGTGGATGCATATAGAAATTTCATCAAAAAAGGAATCGAAGAACCCGCAGTTTGGCTGGGTGATCACCACGACAACGGAACAGCCTATACGTATGCTTCTTATGTAAAAGGTGAATTGTATCTGGTACAGTTGGGCTACATCATGGGAGAGCAGAATCTGGCTGAAACATTGAAACAATATTATGATCAATGGAGTATGAAGCATCCTTCCGACAGGGATTTTCTGCATATTGCCCAAAAAGTTTCGGGAATGGATTTGAAATGGTTCCAGAATTATTGGATCAACACCACAAAAACCATCGATTACGGAATTAAAGATGTAAAATACGACGCAAAATCAACAACTATTACTCTGGTGAATAACGGACAGGTTCCGATGCCGATCGATTTCAGTGTAATGACAACAGATAAAAAAGTGATTACGTATCAAATCCCGTTAAATATGACCCATACCTGGAAAGAAAAAGATATTTACGGCGACTTTAAAACAATGCCTTACTGGCCGTGGACACAGAAAGAATATACATTGATTGTACCTTATACGAAATCTCAATTATCTGTTCTGGGAATTGATTTTAGCCAAAGAATGGCCGATGTGAATACGGAGGATAATTTTGTGGAAGTGAAGTAGCAAGATATTTAGAGATAAAATAGAGGGGGTATTGTGAAATACTCCTTTTTATTTTTATAAATTTGGAATTATTTTATTAAAACTAAATGAATTCAATCGTAATCAACGTAGGAAACAGCAATATCAGATTTGGACTTTTTGATGATGATAATTGTGATATTTCCTGGGTGGTCAATACAAAACCTTACAGAACACCGGATGAGCTGTATGCTCAGATACTGATGCTGTATCAAACCTATAAAATCGAGCCAAAAGAGATCAGTAAAGTAATTATCGGTTCGGTGGTACCTCAGCTTACAACGGCGATGAGCTCGGCGATCAGGAAAATTCACGGGATCGTTCCGGTGATCGTTGACAGGAATACACCTTCGGAAGTTCAGGCAAAATCGAAGCAGATGGGAACGGATATTTATGCCAATCTTGTTGCTGCCCACAATCTGTATCCCGACAGGAAAAAAATCGTTCTTGATTTCGGAACCGCACTTACGGCAAGTTGTGTTGCGGAAAGCGGGGAAACTTTAGGCGTAATTATCGCCCCGGGAATCATCACCGCTCTGAATTCATTGATAAGCCAGACCGCCCAGCTTCCGGAAATTGAATTGGTAAAACCAAAAACCGTGTTAGGATTAGATACCGTAACCTGCATGCAAAGCGGAATGGTTTACGGATTCCTAGGAATGGTGGAAGGTTTTATTGATAGGATTAATGATGAGGTGAATGATGATTGTTTCGTGGTCGCAACAGGCGGAGTTTCTCATGTTTACAAGCCTCTGACCGAGAAAATTCATGTGATGGACAGGCTTCACACCTTAAAAGGACTTTATTTCTTAGGAAAAGACAAATAAAAAACAGCCTTGAAAAAGGCTGTTTCATTTTTTATAGACCACCATCGCAAGCAATACAATCTTGTCCGGGAATAGGATAGACCCATCCTCCGCAACAATCTGGAACGGGTTGAAGTCTGCATCCCAATTTTCTTACTCCGTTATCGTCTGTGTAAAAACACTGATCTGGTCTGATACCGCCATTGATTTTTGCGGTCTCTTTTCTTGATAATTTTCTCATAGTAATAATTTGACTGATTTGATTTAATCAAATATAAGTGATTTATCTAAAATATTTGATGTGATTTTTATTTCTGATTGAATTTTTTATGATTAATTTAAGATTTTGTGTAAGTTTTTATTTAATTTAAACTAAATTGAATGAATGAAAAAGCTTACCTTTATTTTCTTTTTGTCAATCCTGTGTTTCGTTAAATCACAGACAAAAGTTGCCGGAACGTATCATGTAAGCTCCGGAAATCCTGATGATGGCGGATATAATTGGGTGTTGCTGGATAGTCATGATTTTGCAATGTTCACTTTTGGGCAGATCATTGCAGGAAAATGGAGCATTGATAATAAAAATGTGATCACTTTTAAACCTAATATTCCACAATATCCTTTTGATGTGTACGGAAGATTTGATCCGAAAGTGAAGGGTACAAAAATAATGTTCAGCAATTTTAATGGTAATGAAGATGCATTTATCGGAAATTCCGAGCAGGGAATTCAGCCGGTTTTGAGTCCGGATGCCAATTGCCTTCCTTATCCTTTGTTGAAAGAATTTAATGATCAATTTAAAGATATTCTATTGTCCGTTTCTTCATACAATCAGGAAAAAGCAACTTTTTATAAGGCTGATTTTCAAAAATACAATGATTTTATTGTGACGTATTATTCGTCCAGCGTAATGGTAAAACCTTTTACAGCCGAGTTGAAAGATGACAAACTATATTTTGAAAGAAAGGAACGACCATCATCAGAAAGAAAAGATATCAAACCCGAAGAATTAAAGGAATTTGAAATGTATCTTTCTCAAGGCACTTCATCTGAGCCCAAAGAATCGATTGTTGGGAATAAATCTTACAACATCATTTCATATGGAATAGGGGAGTCGCAAGAAAAATTTGATGAAGAAACGTTTTTAAAATTTAATTATAAATATGATCCTTCAACAGAAATTTACACGGCAAAAAATAAATATAATGTGCCTAAAGACGATGCTTACCATGATCTTAATACATTATATAAATATCACAGAATTGAATTAAAAACCAATCAGAATTCTTATCAAAAATCAAATAAAAGCATTTTCAATATTACGTGTAAAAACTGATTTATCTTTTTGATTTAAAAAATTCTTTCACGATAGTTGAGCATTCATTTTCCATAACACCGCTTACGATTTCTGTTTTTGGATGAAGGGAAAGGTTTTTATTAATAAAACCTCTTTGCTCATCTCTAGCCCCGATCACAACTTTTGAAATCTGCGACCACGAAAGCGCCCCGGAGCACATCACGCAAGGCTCTAAAGTCACGTAAAGCGTACAATTTATTAAATATTTCCCGCCAAGAAAATGAGCTGCAGAAGTAATAGCCTGCATTTCTGCATGAGCGGTTACGTCATTTAAAGTTTCTGTAAGATTGTGCGCTCTTGCGATTATTCTGTTATTTGAGACAATAACGCAGCCAATGGGAACCTCATCTTTTTCAAGGGCAATTTCGGCTTCCTGAAGAGCCATTTTCATGTAATATTCGTCGGTAAACATTTAATTGACATTCAGTGTTAAGGGCAATACATAACGGTATCTCACTGCATTTCCTTTGAAAACGGCGGGTGAAAATTTTTCTGGAACAGAATATAAAGCAATCTCGGCCTGCCTGTTAAAGGTAAAATTGTCGCCGTGTGCTTCCACATTGGTGATTGTTCCGTCTTGTTCAACAATAAAAGCTACGTTGGTTTTGATTGATTTTTGCTCGGAATATACGCCATCCGAATAAAAAAGATTAGAGACAACATTTCTTAAAGCATTCATGCCTCCGGGATAGTTTGCCGGCTTGTCATGGATGGGAAAAATTTCCGGAGCATCTGAATTCAGACTTTTACGGGCAAATTTCTTCAAATCTTCCAGATTTTTCGTTTTTAGTAAAGCTCCGACCAATGCTACATTTTCGATGCTGTCCATTTTTTTCATAAAAAACAGAAAATCACGTTTGATGGCATCTTTATTTAAAACATTTGTTTCAGCATCATATTTTTTCTTGAATTCCGTATTTAATAAAATTCGGTGGTGGTTGTAATAATTCTTCACATTTATAAACTCTTCCGTCTGTTGTGAAAAACAAAAGAAAGCCTGAAGAATGAAGACAATATAGAAAAGTTTTTGTTTCAAGAGATGCAATATTTAATGTAAATGTAAACAAAAAACAGCAGATATTCTGAATAAGCAATGAAATTTAAAGCTCCGGATAATTTCCCAAAGAGGTTTTTAAATGGGTTCTTATATCATCAACTAAAGTTTTAGGTTCTAAGACGACAACTTCTTTTCCGAAAGAAAGAATTTCCTGCATAAAGTCATATGTCGGATGCAAAAAGAACTCAAAATAAATATCTTCAGGCGTTTCTCTGGTCTCTTTTTGCGATTGGTGAAGCGGAAAGCTCCTGATATATTCTCCCTGATGCCTTGTACATTTTAAGACAATTTGCTGAGGTTTTTGCTCAGTAAGATTCATAACGCCAAAAGCATTTTTAAAATGTTCCCTGAAGTTGTAATTGTATTTTTCTCTAAACTTCGTATCGCTTACATCGAGATAATTAATTCGGTCTAAACCAAACGATTTCAGGGTTTTATCTTTGGTGTCAATCGCAATCAGATACCATCTGTCTTTGGATTCTTTTAATGCTAAAGGATGCACTTTTCGCGAAGTCATCAATTTGTTTTTGTAATTGTAATGCTCAAAAGTCACGACTCTTTTGTTACGAATGGCAAAGAAAAGGTCATAAAAATTCTCGATTCCCGTAGGTTTTCGGCTTTCAAAAAAGATAAAATCTGAGAAATCCGGATGTAGATTAAGGGCGTTGCTTACCTGAAAAGATTCCAGTAATTTTTGGTTGTATTCATCAACCTCCATGATCGGGCGGCTTTCGATATAATACCGGTTATCTCCCTTTTTCTTGTTGTGAATGGAAAGATTAAAAAGATCAGAAATCTCACGGATATCTCTCTGCAGCGTACGGATCGAGTAGCTCTTGATCCCCGCATCCTGAAATTCGAATGAGTTCAAAAGATAGTCCTCCAGCTGAGAATAGGTAGCCGGAGAACTTTCTAATCTTTTTATAATTAAGGCATATCTTGTCAGGTAAAAATCTTTTTTCATGGTAGAATTTTATAAGACAAATATATGGGCTTAATGCGACAAATGGTGTCGTGTTTTATTTTTGTGGATAAGTTTGTTAAAAAGGAGATTAATAAGTTATTGTACAGAGAATATCATTTGTTTTCCCTATTTCTCCTTCTTTAAGGAAAATTTTAACTTTACCTGCATAATCCGAATTCATTTCCAAATAAAAATCACCACTTTCAATTTCTACTAAAAGGCTATTTATTTTTACATTTTCATTATCTCGAATATACCATTTTTTTACTTTTATACCTTCATTACTCATTGTGGAAGGAACTTTTATTTCTACTGTTTTCATTTTATTTTTGGTTTCCATTTAAAAATTCTATACTCATCAGCTATGATATTTATTTCCTTGAAATGTGTGATTGCAACATCCAGATATTCTGGTCTGGGTAGATAATGGCCGCTTCCATTTACAATAGAAATAAGTTTGCCTTCTTTGATTATCGCTGTACCGGCATTTTTAATTGTATTAGAATTTCCTGATAAAAAAGCATGACCATGACCTATAAAAAATTCATTATTATCAGTAATTATCCAATCAATATACTCTCCGCCTGAGTCAAAGACTCCTTTATGAGTTTTAATCATTCCCTGTTCAATTTTAAAAAAGTACCTTTTAAAATTATTTGTTTCTGCAGCAATTTGCTTTGTTAATTTTGTATTGAGATTCAGCTTTTGTAAAGTTGAGTTGTAATTTAATTTTGTAACATACTTTATAAAATTATCCAAGTAATCATCCCAGGATTTTCCTTGTTTTCCGGCATCATTCAATAATTCATCAATATAATAACCAAGATCTTCAGAAGGAATGTCGCTTATTATCTCAACATTGTCTCTGATTATTTTAGTTTTTCCATCTTTATTTACAAACTTAAGGCATTTTTTTGCAATTCCCATAATATTTCATTTTTTAAGAAATTGGACATAAATCAAATACACCTTTATAGTAGCGAGTAGGATGCAAACCCAAACTTTCTAGCTTTTTTCGCGCATTAGTATTAAATAATTTCTGATATGCTTCAATAATAAATTCCTTTAATCTGGAACCTATTTCGTACATTTCGTCTATCAACTTCATAATACCGGCCGTACCTTTTTCCATGAGTTCTACTAAGGCGTCCAGACCTTCTACCATTTTAGCAAAAGATTTAGCCGTTAATTTTCGGGTAAAATCAAATGCCTTTTTAGCACCTTTTGTGATACCGCTAATCAAGCCAAAAAGTTCCTGAAATACTCTTCTTGCGACTTCCTCTACCGAAAGAGCTCCCCCGGAAATAACGATACCTATGATTACT
This sequence comes from Chryseobacterium soldanellicola, assembly GCF_900100115.1. Taxonomy (GTDB): domain Bacteria; phylum Bacteroidota; class Bacteroidia; order Flavobacteriales; family Weeksellaceae; genus Chryseobacterium; species Chryseobacterium soldanellicola. Next base: position 432,698 of record NZ_FNKL01000002.1, on the reverse strand, counting down.
TCAATAACTACAGAGATGATAAAACCATAAAAACAACCTAAGTAATATGCTACTTTTACGATGCTTATTGTAAGATTAGATTCAAGTGTTTTCTGTATAAAATGTAATACACATTGTTTGAAATCTAATTTTTCCCAAGCTTGTAAGGCTTCCTCTATTCTCTCTATTAGTTTTGGTAATCGGGTTTCCAGATTTTTCATGAGTGTTTTGTAGGTTATAGAAGTGTCAACAATCATTTTTATCATCCCCAATAAACTGACAATTGTATCTACAAGGCTATTCCATATTCCACAGGCAAAGGCATTAATAGAGCGGATTCCTGTTTTTAGGATTTCAGATAGATCAAAATTTTCCAGATCATTGATAATATGTAGACATTTAGTATATATGCTGTTAAATGCGGAATAAACAATATCATTTAGACCTAATTTTTCATTGTTTTTGGAGCGTAGGCTGTCTATTTTCAGTTTATCTACAAGATATTCATCTATGGATTTTAATTTATCTGAATATCTTCTTACAATGCTTTGTATCTGCTTGTTTAGGGCATCATCATCAATATTATCAAAGGCTTTTTCAGCTTCTTTAGGGTAGAGTAGTGGAGAGAATCCCTTTTCTGCATCCGGATTCCAGCTTTCTTCACTTATTTTTACTTTGTTGACATATTCTACTGCTACTTCCAATAAATTACTAAGCCCATCCATGGTAAATTGTGTAAATGCACCAAAAGTGATAAAATCAACAACTTTATAAATTCCTGAAATACCTCTAAGCAATGGATATTGTGCTTTTCCGAAACGTAAAAGTTCATCTACAAAGTTTCGGTCTATATCCTGACCTGTATTCTCTTTAAAGGCTTTGATGAGAAAATCTTTAAGACTGTCATTTTTCTTAACGTGTGCATCATAAGTGCTCAAAAGACTTTCTTGTATATATTCTCCCACTCGAACTGCACCAAATGTAAAATCAGTTTTATCTCCGGTATTATCTTCTATAAAAAATAATAGTTCTTTTGTTCCAGGCTTGGTAACTTTATAGGTCTCTTCTAGTTTTTTAGCACTTTTTGATATATATATTTTTACACCAAAAGCGAATTTTTTGTTCTCTGAATTAGGATAATAATAAAATTCATCGGATTTTATTTTCATTTCCTCTGGATCTGATCCGGAATCAGTAACCGTTTTTACAGAATTGTAATCGGTAGTATGTGAATCCATAAAATATGTTTGCTTTGTAAATAAAGAATTTAAACTGTTTTCCAAAGGAACTGTTTTTAAAACATGATTTACATTATCCATACCCCTTATAGTATTTCCGTATCTTGAAAAAGTAATATTGTTTTTGCTTCTTAAAAAATCCTGAAATTCTTTTTGAGGATTATCCGGATAGCCTGATTCATTTAAATATTCCTGTAAATTCATTTTTAATAATTTTAAAGATTAATAAAAAGGCAGAGCTTTATACTCTGCCCGTTAAGTATGATTAAACAGAATTATTGAAGAGCCTCTTTAAGGTCAGCTAAAGGAAGCTGGGCTACGACTTCTTTCGGGTTGTCATCTGTAGTGAGCTGAAGGAATCCGTTATTTAGTTCGATGTTGTCGACAAATCTGTCGTCTCCGGAATTCAATTGAGAATCTACAATTGAGAATTCAGTTTCTGTAACTACATCAGAAGGAACTTCGAACTCCTCAGGATTTTCTTGTGTGAATGGTAATGCGGTAGTGGTTACCAGTCCTGCAGAATCTTTCTGAAGAATATTTAAAGAAGTTGGTAATGTTGTAATCCAAGCTTTTCCTTGTTTTAAACCTAGTGGTTCACGCATTTCATCAACAATACTCATGTACATCGGATCTCCGATTACAGGAACTTCTCCGCCATTCCAGATTCTTCCGGTAGTTAAGAAGAACTGAACTGCATCTTCAAAACCAGGATTTACCGTCACAATAACTCTTGCCATACCGGCCTGTAGGAAGCTTCTGAAAAGTGGATCTGCACTTTCTGATAAGTACATATTTTGCCATTCTTCACGGTTTGCCCAATAATATGGATAGAAGGTGTAATCCATAATGGTCCATTCGAAGGCCTGTTCCATAAACTTGGCTAAAGCGGTATACTGATCAAGGTTTTCATCTAAAATAATACTGAAATCCTGCATTGCTTTTGCATTATTGGTAAGGTTTCTACCTAGTGCGGAATAATCCTGAAGCAAGTAAGCGATACAGTTGTGTTTAATAATTACTCTTTCCATATCACGGTAGAAGTTGGACAGTTTTTCCTTATTGGCTTCTTCCTGTTCTTTTGCCGTTGCTTCCAGTTCTTTTTTCTTCTCCTGGAATTCTGCATAAGCTTCTTGATAAGCTTTGATAATAGCATCAAAGTTTTCCTGTTTCCAGGCATTCATATACGCATCAGAAAGTTTGCAGGTAACTTCAAAATTGAAATTTACAGAGTCAATATTTGAGCCCTGATAAACAAAATCATAGCTTCCTGTAACATTTTGTGGAGAAAATTCAGCGATAGCATCTATGGAGCGGCCGCTATTAGGGAAAGAAGCCATGCCCCCACTAAAATTACTTGTAGATAAAGAGCTTCCTCCCGATCTGTTTCTTTCGAATCCGTACCACATTTTCACATGGCTTGCCTGGTAATTTGCAGGAATGTCAATCGTTAAATGCTTATAGCCTCCGTCTCCATTTAATTTGATCCACTGTACGCCGGTGGTGAATTTTTTGGTTGATTCTATCAGCTCAGTCAGTTTCACATTATAAATACTAGCCCAATGCTGTAATTGGTCTAATGAAGCCGACTTAGGATCTGCCATTGTCCATGGTTGTGGGGCAGTTCTAGGATCAATAGGCGCTGTCAATGTTTCTGTTACAGTAGCGGCAGTTGCCAAACGGTGTAATTTTGCAGGCTCAGGGATCATAAATTCAAACATGGTACGCTTACCATAGTTGTAAATCTGATTTTTAATTTTCTTATCCACCCATCTGTAAACGCCGATTACATGCTTGTCGCCATTTCTGTTGTCGAAACCATGGGCATTGTTTTCTTCGAATTCTTCAATAATTTTTTCGATTCTCTCCTCTGCTACTTTCGTAAGGAGTCTTTCTGTTGCTTTTTCTGTGATTTCCTGAGATTTTGCAACAGCTTGTCTTGTACTTGTTTCTTTAGAGTTGTGAGAGGCAAAACTTCCGCCGACTTCGAATGGTTTACTTCCGCCTCCATATCTAAAATGGGCTTCAGCATTAATATCTTGCTGAATGATATTAGCTATTTCAGACTGCATATCATTTCTTGTTGTGGTAGTTGTGTCATTCAGAGTTTCCCTTTCAGTAGATTTTGAAGTTGTGGTTTGGATTTCACTTCTTCTTAATCTTCTTGTAGACTTTTGCTTAAACTCTTTTGCCATTACATTCTCAATATGAGTAACTTCACCCGGAACGTAGGCATGAGTAGTTTGTACAACTTTCAAATAATCTGCAATACCCAATCTTTTTACCCCGAAGTGTTTCGGATAAAATGCTCCCGGCTGAGGCGTCTGGCCTCCTTCTTCCGGATTTTCGGGTTCTTCTGTAGATGATTCTTCAGTGTATAAAATTCCCGTATAAGGCTGGCCAATAATAACATCGGTGTATTCTACAGTTGCCTGTTTACCATTGTTAAAGAAAATCTGAATTTTTAATGATCTGATTATTTTCCCGAATTTATCAACTAAAATAGGAGGGAATGTTACCTTATTGTCTACAATTCCGATATTAGAATAGGTTTCATCAAATGTTCCGAAATCTGTAATAGCAGTTACTTTTGCCGAGCCTAAGGCGTAAGAATTGCTTTCTGCCTGATAATAAAAAGTAAAAGAAGCGGGAGTTCTTGAATAAATCGGGTCATAGCTCGCTTTTAGATAATATGTTCTTGAAATAATTTGTGAAAGATTACTCCTTGAATTACTTACGGGAACTAAAATATTCCCAAGGTTAAGGTATTTCTGCTCCTGAAGCGGTGATTTCTGAAATAATTGCTGAACCGTTGAAGATAGCTCTTCGTCTAATTTTTCAAAAACTTCAACATACGTGTCATAGAAATCAATCATTTCAACAACCGCACTGCCCAGTTTTAATTTTCTGTCGGATATTACGATACTGTTTGAAAAGTCAAATCCGTCTGCAGGAATTTCCCCACTTTCCAGTTCAGTGAAAATACTGACATATAATTTTAAAGAATCTAATGAAAGTTTTGCTTTAAAATCCTCAAAATTAAGCTCATCTTTAAAAACGAATGTGAAAGGAGGAATTTCTAAAGGCTGAAGATTTGCATACAATGCTTCAATCTGATCTTCCGTCATTCCTTCCCTGATTTGTGACTCGATTTCTTCAAGCTGTAGATTGTAGGCGTTTATTTCTTCGTTATATTGTTCCTTATAGGCTGCAAGGGCAAGCTCGTAAGCCTTGTTTTTAGCTTTTACATAAACCGTCTGAATTTTTTCTAACTCAGCTTTTAATTTTATAATTCCTTCTTTTTCAAAATTAAGCTTTGATAATTCTGTAATTTTATCACCTTCAGCTGTTAACTGATGTTGAATTGAAAGCGGAATATCGTTTCCGTTAATGATTCCATCTCCAATTTTAGATACATTCACCTGGAATGTATTATTTGTAGAACCGGATCCTGATCCTGAACCCGAACCTACACCTTCGTATCCGTCGCCAAAAAATTTCATGGGTAATACGACTCTCGCTTCCAAAGCCTTGGCTTTCAGATCTTCGCCATTGATTTTAATAAGCTCAGGAGTTACAGGTAAATCACAAGCATATCCGAAATGAAGAGCCTTTAAAATATGAACCAAAGCTTCTTTTACATAAAAATTCTTTTCTGTAACGGTTTGATACATTAGATTATCCCAAAGTGCCGGTATTTTAGCCTGAATACTCGCCGTATTGTATAAGCTTTTTGCTGTATTTTCATCGGCAGCTGAGATGGTTTCTCTTTTTGAAATTTTTCTACCGATTTTTAAAGCTTCAGACAAGTCGCCTTCTTCAATTTGTAATTCGGTTTCGTAAACTGTAGGATTAAAATTCTTTGCAGCACGCTCCAGAGTCTGGAATTTAGCAAGTGCCGTATCATTAGGGTTGATAATTGAGTCAAATGCGCTCGGAAGCTGGGATGGTCTCAGGATAAATCCGAGGTTTTCTTTTTTAGTTTCTGTTAATTGTGGGTTTCTTAAGCTTACAAATCTGAAAAGGGTTTGTGAAGCGTTGTTTTTTGTATTTTCTGTTGCCATTTTACTATTTTGTTTTTAAGTGATTAATCGGTTGTTTTTGTGTATTCAAGGGTAAGGGTGAAGGAATCGATTTGAGAATAATTTATGCTGTTGACATCCTCAATCTTAATCATATCTAGCTGTAAAGTGAAAAAAGTCTGTCCTCTCCATTGATTGCCTGCAAAGGCAACATCTCTGGCATACCATTCTGTAAACATTTGGTTTGAAACAATCATTTCCATATCCTGGAAATCAACAGTAAGATCAATTTCTCCGTTTGAAGGAATGCTATCAAATACAACTGTTTTTCTGTAGATAGGTTTTCCGTTGATCCATGTTCCGCCGGTTTTTACTTCAGTTCTGGAATAAGATAATTTTTTGTCTACATATTTCTTTTGGACGTAGCTTTCATCCATATAATGATCGCCATAATAGACATTGCCTTTTAACCCGGAAAAATTCGGATTTGACGATCCTATACCAACATGCTCTTGTGATAGATATAGCTGTGTTATCAAATTATTGTTGCCGATTAAATACATATAAGGCGTTAAAGCTCCGTCATCCTGTATATCAAACCCCGATGTTTCATTCGCTGATTTGCTATAGAAGCCAAATGAATTTCTTCCTGTCGTATCGCCACCTTTATATTCGATTGAGCCTGTCAAAGGTTTATTTGTAATAGTGCCGGATAATGGTATTGTTTCTATTTTATTTTCCCAGCCAAAAGTTCCATCCGGTTTTGCTACGATATTTTTGGTGTAACTGCTGTCTGCAGAAGGCATTTTTCCGGGAGTAACTGAAAATTTACCGTTAATGTTTACATATCTGTCGACGAAATCTCCTGAGATCAAACCCTGAGATAACGTGAGCAGGCCGCCGCTTACATTATTGCCGATAAATAATTTATTTTGTAAAACGGTGTTTCCAAAAAGGTTAAAATTTCCGATAATTGTGTTGTTGAATGAATTGGAGGCTAATCCCCCGGAATTGCATCCGAGAATAATATTCAGACTCGATCCTGATCCATATCCTGCTCCTGAATATGTTCCGACAATAGTATTTCCGTAAGAGTTTGTTGCATTAAGAAAAGCATTATATCCAATAACCACATTTTCACTTGCTCCTTGAGCTTGTTGCATGGCGTAGTTTCCGACAACAACATTTCCAATGCTACTGCTGTCATTTTGAGTAATTGAAGCATACCCGACAACAACATTGTCTGTACCCGAAGGATTAGAGTTTTTACCGATTGATATTGTATAATTAGCCTGTTGATTGAGAATAGAAATATCCCCGCCAATAAGAATATTTTCCATTTGTGAAGATCCCCCAAAAGGAACACCTTGCACATTAAGATATTTGTCGGTAGAACTTCCTCTTTCGGTTACCGTTTGTAATGTTCCGGCATCATCCTGGGTAATATCCACATACCTGGTTCCGGTCCATCGGTAGAGCTTGTCATTATCTGTAGTGATGTATATTTTTCCTGATTCACCTTGTGCCGACAACTCAGAAAGTGAGCCAAACTCAAGTACATCATCCACATAGCTTGGGAGCTGTCTTGCAGGAACTTTACCGCTTACCAGATCTGCTTTTTGAGAAAGATCTAAGTCTACTTTATCTGCCGGAATTTTTTCATCCTTATGCCAGTAAGAGTCCTGCCATTCCCAAAATTCTTCCTGCTTTGGAATGTCATTATTTTCAAAATATTGTTTTAATTCTTGTTTTGATTTCATTTTTAATTGATTTAAAATTTAACTGATAAGACGGCCTCCGGAGACCTCGGTTTCAGCACTGAAAGAATCAGAATAATAGCCTGTATTTTCTCCTAAAATCACAGAACGGATAGGATTGTAATTGAACGCCTGATGGCCTATTCTCAAAACACTTCCGGGGATTGTTACTTCGGTTAATTTATTTCCGGCAAAGGCAAGGTCTTTAATTTCAGTAATATGATCATGAATCTCTAAGGATAGTAATGCGCCGTATGCAAAAACACCTTCATTCACCACCGTAATGCCTTTAGGAAGCTTTAAAGAAGTAAAAAGAGAACTGCTAAAAGCATATGAACCAATATCTATAACGCTGTCAGGGATGCTTATTTCTGATATTGCCAGGCTCATGGCGAAGTTTTCGGGAATTCTTAGTGTGCCGGGCTTAATAAATATCCTTCTTTTTTGTATGTGTGCTATGGAAGCGTCTCCGTTTTCATCGATTGCCGCATAAAAGTCATTGGCGCGAGGCCCATTTTCCAGTCCGGTGATTTTTGTCATGTCAATTTTCTCCTCCTTATGCCAGTAAGAATCCAGCCATTGCCAGAAATGTTCCTGTGTTGGTTGGTCTCCATTTTCAAAATAGAGCTTTAGTTCTTCTTTTGTTTTCATGATTTAGATTTTTAGCTTTGAAGAGGCTCTGTTCCTCTGTATGTAATTGTTGCCGTAGCCGGAATTCCTGAGTTTCTCAAATCTAATCCTGCCGGTGCAGAAACGGTTTCAAGAGATGGTATTGCAAATGCATTTTGTCCTACAGATCGTACTGTGCTTGGAATATCTAAATTTTTAATAACAGATGCCGCGGAGCAGTTAAATGCCTTTTCCCCAACAGTTGTTAAGCCCTCATTTAAAACAATAGATTCTAATGAATCCTGACTGTTATAAGTATTCACTTGATTGTAAAATGCATAAGGCTGAACAATTTTTAAAGTTGAAGGCGTTATGATTTTTTTTATATTTTGTCCATTAAATGCATTCTGCCCGATTTCTATAAGACCTTCATTAAGATTTAGTTCAAAAACCTGAGCAACAAAACCGTAATATAAATATGCATAATCTGCAATTTTCTTTACATTATCCGGTATTGTTACGGAAAGATAAGATCCCTTAAATTCGTCATTAACAATTAAAGGACAGATTTTTTCTACAAAACCAATTGAATTTTGGGAAATTTTCTCCTCTTTGTGCCAATAAGAATCCAGCCAATGCCAGAAATGTTCCTGTTTTGGTTGGTCTCCGTTTTCAAAATAGAGCTTCAATTCTTCTTTTGTTTTCATAAATTTTGTTTGGTTAATTAAAAGATTAATAGGAAGGCTGTTTTTTTAAGTGGTTTAAGCCAAATTCCACTTTGCTGATTAATTTTGTTTCATTTTTACGGTTATTATTTGTGATTAATTTTTAAACACAGTTCTGGCTGTCCAACATTTTGTGAATGGTGAATTCAAAGGTTTTTAAAAGGCTTTAATGATTGTTTAGTGTCTTTTTACGGATACCTCAAAAGTAATATTGGAGAGCGACAGAACTGGCGTGTTTAAAAATTTAGTTTAATAAATTGCTTCTTCCAAAGCATCGTTTTCAAAATCTTCCCGGAAGAAATTTTCAATGTCATCGAGATAGTTTTCATAGTCTATCTCTGCGTTTTCGATGTCGCTCCACTCAATGGTATAAAGCTCTTCATCGAAGATTGTATCTGGATTGTGATTTGGTGTTTCCATGTTGTGTGTTTTAAAATTCGGGTTAGTTTTTGAACATATTTCGGGCTGTCCGACATTTTTAAATGTAGAATTCAAGGTTATTTTTAAAGTTTTAATGATTGATTTTTGTGTCTTTGTTTATACTACAAAAGTAGAATCCGGAGACGACAAAACTTGACGTGTATTTGAAAATATTTTTAATTTTTAAAATATAAGTTTTTAAGCTTATATTAATACTTTATAAGCAAAAAAGCTTATATTTTATTCCTGATTAATTTCTGGGCAATCTGGTTTAAAGTTTCTCTGTTGTCATCAACATAGCTCAAGCCGGCCTGTATCAGATTTTCGATATTAGCCCTTGTAACGTTATCCATAGCAGGAGAAGCGTTCTTCAACGAAGGATTTAGTCGAAAATAATTTTTCTGATTTCTCTGTCCTAATGTCTGAAACATTTGAGCGATTTGATAATCAACTGTTTCAGCATTTGCAGACATCAAAATATCGATAATAGGATTTACCCAACCTATTTTTCCGGCTTTTTCCAGTTTTTTGAACGAATAGGATCTCGCCTCAATTCCCGTTCCGATAGAAATGACAATCATGTCGTTAACCGTTGGGTGGTTGGCTTTCTGATGATTTTTCAACACTTCCGCAAAAGGTGTTTTTCTGGCTTCGGCATACGCGCAAAGCGCAGGGTTGTTGGCAAACATTCCGCCATCGATTAAGCTGAAGATCTGTCCGTACATCGATTTAATCTGAACCGGACTAAAATAAGTCGGCGCCGCTGAGGTCGCTCTGCAAACATCTTTTACATAAAAATTATCTGTGCTCAAATTTGCTTTACATGAATTAAACAGTTTTGCTCTTCTGTTTTCTATGTCGTAACTTGTTATTAAGCAGGGTTTTATTAATTCTTTTAATTCTAAATTTCCAAAAAAGTCATTCAAATTTTTTTCAAGGGCCTCCTGAGAGATTTTTTCGTTCAACAAACCAAATGGGTTGATCAATTTCTCCCAAAAAGAAACCTGAAATATATTACCACCTTTTTCAGCATACAATTCCAATCCTTTTTGGATCGAATATTTTGCTTTGCGGTGTTCGTCAGGGCATAAAATGATTGAAGCAATCAAAGCTCCTGTGCTGCTTCCAGCAACCAGATCAAAATAATCCCCGAGCTTTGCGCCCGGTTTATCAAGAATCTGAAGCTGCTCCTCTATGTAGCGTAAAATAATGCAGGTAATGATACCTCTTATCCCGCCTCCGTCTAAAGAAAGAATGGTTGTCTTTTTCATGCGATTTTTACTTTTACAGGAAAATACCTGGCTACTTTAGACAACTAAAACCAATAGATTTCCGAAAAAATGTCTATTGGTTTCAGCTTATTATTGTAATTGCTTTTGGTGTTTTTCTGTAAAGCAAAGGTAGATCGGGAAAGCGACAAAACTCGTCGTATTAAAAAATAAATTCAACTAAAAGAGAATTAAAATATGGCATAGTTTTCCTTATCTCTAGGCATTTTAGCTAATTTTCTCCAGCTTGTTTTTATGACACCTTTTTTGGTTGGAATGCTCTTTTTTTCAAAGTGGGGAAGGTCTTTGAAGGTCTTCCAGTTTCCACCCCAATCCCAGCCATGTCTGGCAAAAATTTTTACACATTCGTACCAGTCGGCAACTTTGTCGTTGTCCCAGTCTTTTGCGGTATCCCAGCTTGCGGTTTTTCCGTTAATGATTAAACAAATGTCAACCGCCAGACCATAATTGTGAATACTTTGTCCGGCTTTGGCGTTTGTTACTTTTTTTCCGGCTGTGATTCTTCCGATCGCGTATAGCTTTTCCTGCTCTTCAAAACTTCTCAGCCCTTGTGTGACTCTCACCTTTGCTTTTCCGGTGAGAGCTGCATCACATTCATTAATAATTTGCTTCACTTCTTCTCTTACCAGAGGATGAAGCTTTTCAATTCTTTGTAAGGTTATTGTATCCATATTTCAATTTTTTTAGTGTTTTGGAAAACAAAGATAAAAACAGATTACGACAAAACTTGACGTATTTAAAATAATTTAATGCTTTGATATTCAATTAATTAAAATTAATGTTAAAATTTAAATTTACCATAATATTCCATTTTAAATGTTATAATTTTGTAGATCAAATGTTCAGAATAGAATCATGTACGCCTTAGTAGATTGCAATAATTTCTTTGTTTCCTGTGAAAGAACTTTGGATCCTACACTTGAAAATAAACCCGTTGTGGTACTTTCCAACAACGACGGTTGTGTTGTGTCCCGAAGCAAGGAAGCAAAAGATTTGGGAATTCCTATGGCGGCTCCTGCGTTTAAATATAAAGAACTCTTCAGAAAACATGATGTGAAAAGCTTTTCTGCAAAATTTGAATTATATAATTTTAAAAGTCAGCGTGTTATAGAGATTTCGACGGCATATGTTGACAAAGCTGATTTTGAGGTGTACAGCATCGATGAATTATTTTTAAATCTAACAAGTTTTAAATACATTAATATCTATGACTACTGTGTTAAAATCAAAAATGAAATTAAAGATAAAGAAAATCTTCCTGTAAGTATCGGAATTGCACCGACCAAAACCTTATGCAAAGTCGCGAACAGAATTGTTAAAGACTTTCCGGATAAATTTCACGGAGTTTATAGTTTAGACACTCCCGAAAAAATTGAAAAAGCTTTAAAATGGCTTGATATAGGTGACGTTTGGGGCATCGGGCGAAGGCTTGCCGCAAAAATGCATGACAGCAGAGTTTACAAAGCCTGGGATCTGCTTCAGAAGCCTGAAATGTGGGTTCGTAAAATCATGGGAATCCACGGGGTGAGAATGATTAATGAACTGAAAGGAATCCGTCAGTTAGAACTTGACAGCCCGTCGCCTAAAAAATCGATCGCCGTTACCCGGAGCTTCATGGAAATGCTGACGAAAAAAGAAGACGTCCGCGAGCGTGTGGAGACTTTCGGAATGTACTGTTCTGAGCGACTAAGAAAACAAAATACCTGCTGTAAAATGATTACGGTTTTTGTGCAGACCAACCGTTTTCGAAAAGATCTGCCGGAATATAGAAATGCCGTTACAAAAGTGCTTTCAAACCCCACCAACTCTTCAATTCTCATTGGCAGAGTCGTAAATGAGCTATTTGAAAGTATTTTTAAAGAAGGTTTTCATTACAAAAAAGCGGGAGTGATCGTTAATGATTTTGTGCCTGAAGATCAAAGGCTGATCAGTCTTTTTGAAGAAGATGCTCAAAATCAGCATTTACCGGTAATGAAGGCGATGGATGCGATGAATAAAAAATATGGAAAAGATAAAGTCCGTCTCGGAAGCATGAGTGGTGAAAATACCTTTGGCCGCGCACAGCTCTCTCCGGAATATGAAGCATTTTTGAAAAATAATACGCTGACAGAAGCAAATTTCCGTTTCCACTAAAAGTTTAGTTTAGAATTAAAAAATTCAAATTATAGCTCGTCATTTATAACTCAAAAAATCACTTTTTTTCATATTTCCAGTTTCTTCCTTTGCCTTCAGAGATCCATTCTATGGCTTGTGTCATTCTTTTATTTCGCGTTGCTTCAGTTTTGGCTTCCGTGATCCACATGATGTATTCTTTTCGGTAAGAAGACGATGATTTTTCGAAAACTTCCAATGCTTTTTTGTTTTGATTTAAAACATTTTGAAACTCATCAGGAACTTCAATTTCGGTTTTAGACGGAGCTGCTTTTTTCATGGTAACACCCATGTCCGTTAATTCCATTGCTTCTTTGATTGCTTTTTTAAACTGAGGTTTTGAGGGGAGATCTTCAATTTTAGTAATTTTTCCTAAACTGAACATTGAGTTTTTCTCAATATCTTTTGTGATTTCCTGCATGGTTTTCATTTCCTTTTCAAGCCAGAATCCGAAGGTACAATGTTGTTTAAATGAAGCCATCGAGCAAAGAATTTTACTTTTATACATAAAATTCGGAAAGCTCCACTTCATAGCCTCCTCCGCATCCGGACAGAATTCGTGAACGGTTTCACGGAGATAATTTAAAATCGGCTTTGCAAAATCCTGAGATTTTTCAATGTATTCATCGACTTTTGAGCTGTATTTTTCCATTTTTTATTGAAATAATTTTACGGTTTCATTCACAAGAAATTTCACCTGATCCGGTCTTCCTCTGTCTGTTTTAGGAAGATTGTTGTAGCTTCCGGTTCTTACGATCACCATATTGTGCTCCGGAATCATGATAATATACTGCCCCTGAAGTCCCAAGAAATAATAATGTTTGATAGGATTGTCGTTATTGATCCAGAAGCCCATTCCGTAGATTTCTCCGGATTTTTGGGTTGGAGTTTTCATTTTTTCAATAAAATCAGGATCCAGAATTTGTTGGCCATCAACTTTTCCGTTATCTAAAAATAACTGTCCCACTTTTGCAAAATCCCTCGTATTGGAGTGGATGCAGCAGTAGGTTTTCTCCATTCCGCTTTCATCGGTGCTCCATTCGGCATTTTGTTCCATTCCCAACGGAATCCAGAATTTTTCGGATAAATAACTTGCCAGAGATTGGTTAATTGCCTTTCTCACGGCAAATCCCAATAATTGTGTCGAACCGCTCTGATATTCAAATTTTGTGCCCGGATTTTGTTTAAATTTTCTTGAAAAAGTAGCCCTCATAAGACTTCTCCCGTAATAAGCTTTGGCATTCGGTAAAAACGGATTTTTATAATTTTCATCCCAGTTTAAACCGGCTTCCATTTGAGCTAAATTTTTTAGAGTTAAATCTTTTCCGAATTCCTTATCATTAAATTCTTCAAAAAAATCAGAGAATTTAGCGTTAATATTTTTGATTTTTCCTTCTTCCAAGGCTTTTCCTAAAAGCATCACCGTTACAGCCTTTGCCATGGAAAAAGAATTGGTTTTTGAAAGCTGATTATAGCCGTTCCAGTATTGTTCGTGAATTAATTTTCCATCTTTTACAACCAAAAAAGAAGCCGTGTTGGAATGAATTAAATCATCAACTATGTTTTTCGGTAATTCTGTTTTATTATATTCAGAGGCTTCTTCCCAAAGCTTCGGACTTTCGGTAGCGATGATATTGCTGGAGAAAAATTTTCCGTCATCAATATTGGCGCTTGATTTACCTCTTAAATATGTTTTTGAAATTCCATTGAACAGATAGCCGTATCCGAGAATATAGATGAGGATAACAGCAATAATGAGAATGATTAAAAAGCCTTGTAATATAATGAGCCACATATATTTTGATTTGGATTAGTTTAAAAACAAATCTATTCAAAAAAAGTGTATGAAAAAAGCCCTGATTTCTCAAGGCTTTTAGATTATATTTTAGAAAGTAAATTTCTGAAGTTTGTTTTCTCATCGATGATCCTTCTCAACTCGGAAACAGGAATTCTTTCCTGCTGCATCGTGTCTCTGTCTCTGATCGTAACTGTGTGATCCGTAAGCGAATCGTGGTCTACAGTGATACAGTAAGGCGTTCCGATCGCGTCCTGTCTTCTGTAACGTTTTCCGATCGCATCTTTTTCTTCGTAGAATAAGTTGAAATCGTATTTTAAATCATTGAAAATATTTTCTGCATATTCTGCCAAACCGTCTTTTTTCATTAACGGAAGAATAGCTGCTTTAATTGGCGCTAAAGCCGGAGGTAAAGATAAAACCGTTCTTTCCGAACCATCTTCCAAAACTTCATCTTTTAGACAATGAGAGAATATAGAAAGGAATAATCTGTCTAAACCTACAGAAGTTTCTACAACGTAAGGAACGTAGTTTTCATTTCTTTCCGGATCGAAGAACTGAAGTTTTCTTCCAGAGAATTTTTCGTGAGCTTTTAAATCAAAATCTGTTCTTGAGTGAATACCTTCCAGTTCTTTAAATCCAAACGGAAAATTAAACTCAATATCAGCTGCAGCATTGGCATAGTGAGCCAATTTCTCATGATCATGGAATCTGTAATTTTCATTTCCTAAACCTAAAGCCAAGTGCCAGTTAAGACGTTTTTGCTTCCATTGTTCGTAGAATTCAAGTTCAGTTCCCGGAGCAACGAAAAATTGCATTTCCATTTGTTCGAATTCACGCATTCTGAAAATAAATTGTCTCGCAACAATCTCATTTCTAAATGCTTTTCCTATCTGTGCAATACCAAAAGGAAGTCTGTGACGTGAAGTTTTCTGTACGTTTAAGAAATTAACGAAAATACCCTGAGCTGTTTCTGGTCTTAAATAAAGATCCATCGCAGAATCTGCAGAAGCACCTAATTTAGTTCCGAACATCAGGTTGAATTGTCTTACTTCCGTCCAGTTTTTAGAACCTGTATCAGGATCAGCAATTTCCAGTTCTTCAATTAAAGCTTTTACATCAGCAAGATCTTCATTTTCCAATGATCTTGCCAATCTTGAAAGAATAGTCTCTCTTTTTGCTCTGTATTCCAAAACTTTTGGATTGGTAGCTTCAAATTGAGCCTTATCGAAAGAATCACCAAATCTTTTTGCTGCCTTTTCAATTTCTTTATTCTCTTTTTCTTCAATTTTCAGACAGTAATCTTCCACCAAAACGTCTGCTCTGAAACGTTTTTTAGAATCTTTATTGTCAATCAATGGATCGTTGAAAGCGTCTACGTGGCCCGATGCCTTCCATGTTGTCGGGTGCATAAGGATCGCCGAATCGATACCTACAATATTTTCGTTAAGCTGTACCATCGCTTTCCACCAATATTGCTTGATATTATTTTTTAGTTCGGCACCGTTTTGTCCATAATCATAAACTGCGGATAAACCGTCGTAGATCTCACTCGAAGGAAAAATAAAACCATATTCTTTAGCGTGAGAAATCACTTTCTTGAAAACATCTTCTTGCTTTGCCATAATTTTTTAACGTCTGAAGTGCAAAAATAATGTTTTTTATCGGGAAAATATTAATATCGGGAAGAACCTACATTGGATATCGTCATTAAAAGGCAACCGCCTAAACCAACAATCAATAGAATGCGGCAATAATCAATAAAAGTATTCTTATCGTTCTGTGTTTTTCAGGATCTGTAGCAGCTAATGTAAGTGCTAGTATGACAATAGAAATAATTGCCAGCGTTACGAAAAAGCTAAAATATTTTTCCATAATTTTTAGACATTCCTGTTTTACGAATGTAAAGAAATTTACCGGAGATCCGTTCAGGCTTTAAGAATTAAAATTTTCAGGAGCCGGGAACCTGCTTTCTCTACTCGCTATTTTCAGGGTTTTGGGGCGGCGGCTACGCCGCCGCCCCAAAACCCTGAAAATGAGCTCAAACATGCCGTTCAATCAGGGCTAATCACACAAAAAATAAATTTTAACACATTATTGTCTTTTTTTGAGACAATTTAACGAAATTTGTTTCACTTAAAAGTTTTACAATGAAAAAATCCGGTTTTTTACGATTAGTTTTTGTTTTGCTGACTCAGTTGTTATGGGCTCAACAAATTCCGGAAGGAAAAGTGGTTACGACTTACATCACGGCAAAAACTTTAAACAACAAAGCCGGAGAACATCCTAAAAGGAGAATTTCGGTTTATCTTCCGCCGGATTATGACAAATCTTCGAAAAAATACCCTGTCATTTATTATTTGCATGGCTTTTTCTGGAGCGACAGTTTGTTGGTAAACAGTGATAAAATCAATCATATCATCGATCGTGCGATCAATTCAAAGAAAATAAAACCTGTGATAGTAGTAATGCCGGATGAAAGCACAGTTTTCAAAGGAAGCTTTTATGCCAATTCAAAATCTTCAGGAAACTGGTCAGATTTCACATCTTTGGAGCTGGTGGATTTTATTGATAAAAATTACAGAACAATTGCTAATAAAGACAGCCGCGGAATTTCTGGGCATTCAATGGGCGGAAATGGGGCGTTGCGAAATGCATTTCTTCATCCGGAAGTTTTTTCGTCTGTTTATGCCCTATCTCCCGGAATTCTGGATGTTCGGTATTTTGCTTTGACAGAAATTGATTCATATAAAAATCTGAAAAATATTAAGGAAGTAAAAGATCTTTCAAAACCTGAAAATGCAAGAACGAATATCATTTTTGCCATCGCAAGAGCCTACAACGGAAATGAAGATAAACCGCCTTTTTTTGCAGATTTACCCTTTTCTTTTGAAGGAGATGAATTAAAAATAAATGCTTCCGTTGCAGAAGAGCTTAAGAAAAACTCTACCTCGGAATTGGTTTTTACACAATATGAAAACATTAAAAAATTAAAAGCGATAAAATTCGATTGGGGAAGGAATGACGAATTAAGACACATTCCGCCAAGTTGTATGAATTTAAGCAAAAACCTTGAAATGCTTAAAATAAAACATGAAGCCGAAGAATATATCGGAACGCACGGAAGCGAGGTCAGCAAAGAAAACGGGCGAATTGAAAATCAGATGTTACCCTTTTTCAATAATCATTTGAAATTTGAAGAATAATGTGAATTTTAAAGCTTGCTGCAGGATTTTCAATGTGTTTAGGAGTAAATAAATCGAAAACCTCTACTTTTGTCCCATGTTAGAAATTCTTTATTGCGACGAACATCTCATTGCCATCAACAAGCCAAGCGGATTATTGGTTCATAAATCTTTTTATTCCGGAGCAGCAGATACGTATGCCATTCAGGAGTTGAAAAAACAGATCGGGCAAAAAGTTTATCCTGTGCATCGTTTAGACCGAAAAACGTCGGGTGTTTTGCTGTTCACTTTAGATAAAGAAACCTTAAGAAGTATGAGCGATCAGTTTGCATCACGAGAAGTAGAAAAGAAATACATTGCCATTCTTCGTGGCTGGACGAAAGAAGAAGAAACGATCGATTATGATTTAATTAACGAAGATGAGGTCAAACAAAACGCCATTACCTATTATCATCGTTTGCAGACTTCGGAAATAGATTTACCTTTTTTAAAACATCAGACTTCAAGATACTGCTTGGTTGAAGCTATCCCGGAAACGGGAAGATTTCATCAGCTGAGAAAACATTTTAAGCATATTTTACATCCGATTTTAGGCTGCCGCAAACACGGTTGCAATAAACAGAATAAATTGTGGCTGGAAACATTTGAGATCAACAAAATGACACTTCACGCTCATCAATTGATTTTTAATCATCCTGTTTCTAACGAAAGAATTACGGTAAATGCTGCTATAGATGATGAATTCAAGAGAGTAGGGGATATTTTGAATTTCGATTTGACTTCGTATTCGTAGTTTTTACATTTTTACCATAAAGTTTGTCATCCTGAAAGGATTTCAGCAAAGTTATTAGAAGTTAATTTGGAAAGATTCGTATCTGGATCCTTCCAGGATGACATTCGGGGATATTTGTTATCAAAAAAATATAATGTGTTGATCAAAGATTAATTTTAAAATAAGTATTTTTGTGAAACTTTTTTTCAATGTACAAATCGCTTATTCGCCCGATCCTTTTTAAATTTGATCCAGAAGAAGTTCATTATTTTACTTTTTCGATGCTTAAAAATTTCCCTTTTTTAACGAAGCTTTTTCTTCCAAAACCCATTGTAGATAAAAGACTTGAGAGAGAAGTTTTTGGGTTGAAATTTAAAAATCCTGTGGGTCTTGCTGCGGGTTTTGATAAAAATGCAGTGCTTTTTGAAGAGCTTTCTAATTTAGGTTTCGGATTTGTAGAAATCGGAACTTTAACGCCAAAAGGCCAGCCTGGGAACGAAAAAACAAGACTTTTCCGTTTAAAAGAAGATTCTGCAATTATTAACAGAATGGGCTTTAATAATGAAGGCGTAGACGCGGCCGTTGAAAGATTAAAGAAAAATAAAAACGTTCTTATCGGTGGAAACATCGGAAAAAATAAAGTAACGCCTAATGAAGAAGCGGTAAACGACTACAAAATTTGTTTCGAAAAATTATTTCCTTACGTAGATTATTTTGTCGTAAATGTGAGCTCGCCAAACACTCCAAATCTTCGAGAATTGCAGGATAAAGAACCTTTAACTCAGCTTTTGGGAACTTTACAGCAAATGAACACAGAGAAAGCAAATCCAAAGCCTATTTTATTGAAAATTGCTCCGGATTTGTCTGATGATCAGCTTTTAGACATCATAGATATTGTAAAAGAGACAAAAATCGCGGGCGTAATCGCTACAAACACGACACTTTCAAGAGAAGGATTAAATTCAAAAAATAAATCTGAAATGGGTGGGCTTTCCGGAAAACCTTTAACCAAAAGATCAACAGAAGTTATCCGTTTTCTTTCTGAAAAAAGCAACAGAGCTTTTCCGATTATCGGGGTTGGAGGAATTCATACTGCAAAAGATGCCATCGAAAAACTGGATGCCGGTGCAAGTTTGATTCAATTATACACAGGATTTATCTACGAAGGTCCGGAATTGATCAACGAAATCAACCAAGAGCTTTTGAAAAGAGCGAGCAGATTGCCGAGATAAAAAATATAGATAAGAGAAAGAGAGTTTAATATAGCTCTCTTTTATTTTGTTTTCACGACAGAAGCATTTTTTACATCAACCGTTAAAGTATGAGCCGGAACGCTGGAGCTTTTGGGAACATAAAATTTTAAAACTTTGGTTTCTTTATTTTTTGTGACTTTCGTGTCATAAATATTGTCAAGACAGCTTTCTGTAAGGAATTCTTCATAGTTTTTGTAATTCCAGTCTTTGGTAAAATACAAAACTCTGTAACCTTTTTCACCTTCACTCGCGCCGCACATTCCGCAGGCATTGAAATTGGAAGAATGCTCAAAATACAGCAGAACCCGATTCCCTTTTTCTCCCGAAGCGAAGGAAATAAGCTCATTTCCACCATGTTTATTGATAATGTCAAAAGTGTTGATCTTTTTATTATTCGGCAAAATCAGATAATTATTGTAACGATAAATCATATCATTTCCTGTAAATAATTTTGCAGGTAGCGTTTTTTTATTGAAATAAAAATTTCCGAGAATAGGATTTCCTTTGAGGTCATCCTGCTGAAATACAATTGATTCTTTAGGATTTAATTTCTCTGCGATTTCCTGGGTTTTTTCCACGGTTTGAGGCGAAGTAATATTTTCTCTGAAAATTTTCGAATTCTGCTTTTGCTTGCTTCCAAAATTATACAAAGATAATTTTCCGTAATCATAAATGCCTGTCAACGGAATTTTTTTCTGATACTTATCGTAATAATACCAGCCGTCCACAAAATATTGATAAAGGCTGCAATCCGGAATTCCGGCATAGTATAACTGAATGGTAATGGGCGATCCGGCAATTTCTCCTTTGAAAATCTGAGAAGAATCCGTTACTTTTTTTAATTCAACTTTCTGGCAGAAAGCAAAAACAAAATGGAGCAAAAGAAATGCTGTTAAGAGTTTTTTCATGGTTTGGTTACAATAGTTTTTTAGTTTTTTCAGAGGAAGAAATGAGAAATCGTGTAGATGATCAAACCGACCAATCCGCCGACCAAAGTTCCGTTGACTCGTATGAATTGGAGGTCTTTTCCGACTTCCAGTTCCAGTTTTTCGCTTAATTCTTTTCCCTGCCAGTTTCCGACGGTTGAGCTGATGAGGTTGCCGAATTGATGCGTGTTTTTAAGAATATATTTATAAGCCGTTACGCGAACCCAATGATCGATTTTATTTTGAAGATTTTCGTCAGTTTTTAAATTTTGTGAAAATTCATTCAGGTTTTTAGATAAATAATTTTTTAATAAAGACTGATCTTCCTGAAGTTCTTTTGTCAACGTATTTTTAATGGAAATCCAGATATCGATAGAATATTCATTCAATTTATCGTTTTTAAGAAGCTCATTTTTAATGGTTTTAAATTCGTCTTCCCATTTTGGATCATCTTTAAGCTCAGTTGAAAATTCATAGATTCTTTTTGTAATCAAACCTCTGATCTCATGTTCCGGATCTTCTTCAACTTCTTTGAAAAAATCTGAAAGTCCGTTTGCAATTTTTTCAGCAATTTTATTATCCACAAACGACGGAATGAAAGAATAACTACCTTTTTTCACCCTATCCTGAATCATTTCGTCATTTTCAATAATATAATCTTTAATTTGTTTAGAAAGATTGGTGATGATTTTCTGATGATCTTTTTTGTCTAAAAGATAATTGATTCCGTTTCCAAGAAGAGCATTCAATTTAATATTATCGGTCATTTCCGAGACTTTTTTACTGATAAATTGACTGACTTCAGAATCATCGAGTTTATTTAAAATATCTAAAACAATATCCGAAAGATTTTTAATTAAAACTTCCTGATTTTTCTCTTTACCAAGCCATTCTCCGACAAAATTCGAAATTTTAATTTTCTGAATATACGGCCGGATATTTTGTGGTGAAAGAAAATTACTGACCACAAAACTTCCCAGATTATCTCCCAGCCTTTGTTTGCTGTTTTCAATAAGATTCGTATGCGGAATCGGCAATCCAAGCGGATGACGGAACAAAGCAGTCACCGCAAACCAGTCTGCCAAAGCACCTACCATCGCTGCTTCCGAGAAAGCGCGAACGTAACCGATCCAATGAGAATCATTGGTTTTCTGCAACATTGAGGTGATAATAAATACAACTGCCATCAGCACAAATAATCCGGTGGCAAATGCTTTATATTTTCTTAGCTGTTTTCTTTTTGCTTCATCATTCATATTCTCAAATTTAGTAAATTTGGTTAATGAAATTTCTAATTTCAATAGTATTATTCACTTTTCTGCAATCATGTACGCAGAATCATCAACCTATCAAAACAACTTCTATGGAAAACGAAGCAAAAAACAATCCATACTATTCAAGAACGGCGGCTACAAAGCTGGATATTTCCAATGATGAATGGAGAAAAATCCTTGCCCCGGATTTATATGCCGTTGCAAGAGAAGCGGCAACAGAAAGAGCTTTTACCGGAAAATACAATGAATTTGACGAAATCGGAGATTATTATTGTGCGGTTTGCGGGCATCATTTGTTCCGTTCTACATCAAAATTTTCGAGCAGTTGCGGATGGCCAAGTTTTTTTGAAGCTGACAAAGATGGAGTCTATTATAAAAAAGATTCAACCTACGGAATGGAACGGGTAGAGGTGCTTTGCAAGAGATGTGATTCGCATTTGGGACACGTTTTTGATGATGGTCCGAAGCCTACAGGACTGCGCTATTGCATGAATTCTATAAGCCTGGAATTTGTTCCGGATTCGCAGAAATAAGCTGTTTTTATTCACATAATCAGGAAGTTAAAGTTTCTTAAATTGAGTTAAACTTTTTAGAGTTATTGGCGTTCAATAAGTATGTTTTTATACATTTGCTGACTGAATTGGATTTAACATAATATTGAATGAAAGGATTATATAGCTTATTAGGTGTTGTGTATTTGGTTACCACTTCATTTTATATGTCTCCGGAAAAGGGGAGTGTAAAGAAGGAAAATAGCAACACAAAAAAGATTGAAAGACTGGCTGACACCAAATCTGAGAAGGCTGCAACTGCTGAATCTTCATCAGAAGAATTATACAAGTCGATATCATTTGAACCGGGACATGAACTTAACGAAGAAGTTTTCTTTAAAGCTTTAACAGGTTTTGAGAATTTAAAGAAAGCTGGTTTGATTAATAAAGAGTCGCATTTACTGACTGTATGCGATTTTTCTATGTCTTCGAATACAAAAAGACTTTGGGTAATTGATACTGAGGAAAAGAAAGTGTTGTTCAACTCGTTAGTTGCTCACGGGAAAAATACAGGAGAAGAATTTGCTACCAATTTTTCAAATACTGAAAGCTCGCTTCAAAGCAGTTTGGGTTTTTATATTACAGATGCAACGTACGACGGTGACAACGGATATTCTTTAAGACTGTTGGGAATGGATAAAGGATTTAATGATGCCGCCTACAAAAGAGCAGTTGTGATGCATGGAGCAGATTATGTAAGTGAAGAATTTGCTGCTATGCACAAAAGAATAGGAAGAAGCTGGGGCTGCCCTGCCATTCCAAAAGATTTGACGCAACCGATCATTAATACTATAAAAGGAAGAAACTGCCTTTTTATTTATTATCCTGATCAAAATTACCTTTCCAAATCGGAATGGTTAAAATCTTAATCTAAATGGAAGATACTTCGGAATTTATTTCTGCCATAAGGCTAATGAATAATACCGACGGGACAAGTACGTTTGAAAGAGGAAAAATTCCTGCTTTACAACGGATGAACACCACCACTTTCTGGATCAGCAATAAAACTGAAGATTGGGAAAAAGTAACACATCCGGCTCCAAGAAGGCAATATGTGGTGACAATAAAAGGAAAAATCAAATTTAAAGTAAGCAATGGTGAAACATTTCTTATAGAACCTGGAATAATACTCTTGGCGGAAGATGTAGAAGGAAAAGGACACAGTTGGGAAATAACAGAAGGCGAAAAATGGGAGAGGCTTTATATTCCAATTGATGGGAGCGCTGAGAGTTTTTTTATTCCGGATTTGCAGTAGAAAAGATGATTCCGGATTTATTTTTATTAGAATTAAATTGATTATAAAGTAAAAAAGCAGCCAAATTCTGACTGCTTTTTTATTTTGCATTAAATTTTAAACATAGTCATTCCGTAGGAATCTAGACAAATCTAATCTGAATTATAATTAAGAAAACTTCTTAAAAATCAAAGTCGCATTATGCCCTCCAAAACCGAAAGCATTACTTAAAGCATAGGTAATATCCTTTTCTTTCGCTTCACCGAAAACAATATTGATATCATTCGGAATATTATGATCAATCGTATGAAGGTTAATTGTCGGTGGAATAATCCCGTTTTGAATTGCTTTTATCGAAAGAATTGCTTCCGCAGCTCCGGCAGCTCCCAACAAATGCCCTGTCATTGATTTTGTAGCACTGATATCAAGGTTTTTGCTTCCTTTAAATAATTTATTGATCGCTTTTAATTCAACCAAATCTCCAAGCGGAGTAGAAGTTGCGTGCGGATTAATGTAATCAATATCATCTGTATTTACACCCGCTTCTTCAAGAGCCAACTGCATGGCTTTTATTGCGCCAACTCCTTCAGGGTGAGGTGCTGTCATGTGATAGGCATCGGCTGTCATTGCGGCCCCGACCAATTCTGCGTAGATTTTTGCACCACGGGCTTTTGCATGCTCATATTCTTCTAGAACAAGAGCTCCGGCACCTTCCCCGATCACAAAACCATCTCTGTCGATGTCGTAAGGTCTGCTGGCTGTTGCAAAATCGTCATTTCTTGTTGACATTGCTTTCATAACCGAAAATCCGCCGACTGAAGCAGGAGTTACAGCAGCTTCTGAACCGCCGCTGATAATCACTTTAGCCTTTCCGAGACGAATGTAATTGAATGCATCCATCAAAGCTGTATTTCCTGTTGCGCACGCAGAAACTGTTGTATAATTAATTCCCTGAAGACCATATTTCATGGAAATCATTCCCGAAGCCATATTCGCTATGAATTTTGGCACAAAGAAAGGGTTAAAACGCGGTGTTCCGTCACCTTTGGCGAATTCAGTTACTTCATTTTCAAAAGTCAACATCCCGCCTTGGCCTGTTCCCCAAATTACTCCTGTGTCAAACGGATCCATATTTTCCAGTTCCAGTCCGGAATCCTGAATGGCTTCAGCAGAGGAATAAAGTGCATATTGAGTGAAAAGATCGCTTCTTTTTATTTCGGTATGAGTTAAATAGACTTTAGGATCCCAATTTTTTACTTCACAGGCAAAACGTACTTTAAATTTTTCTGCATTAAATTGTGTGATCAATCCTGCGCCGCTTTTTCCGTTGATGCTGTTTTCCCAGAAATCTTCAACATTATTTCCCAAAGGGGTTACGGCACCCAGTCCTGTAATGACAACTCTTTTCATACTTAGTTATTGATTTTAAATAAATTAGAGGTTCCTCTTGCAATAAGGCGCGTTTTATCTGCATTCCATATTTCGCATTGCGCGTTTACAAATTGCTTTCCTCTTTTAATGATTTTAGTTTCGGCTACAATATTATCATTTTCTTTGGCACCTGAAAAATAATCGATCACATTATTAATGGTCGTTATGAAAGAATTTTCGTTTAAAGAAAACATAGTTGCACCGATAACATCGTCGATAATTGCTGCGGTAACTCCGCCATGAAGATTTCCGACCGGGTTTAGCCATTCGGGTCTTACTGTATATTGAAATTCCAGTTGCCCTTCTTCTACGGAAAGGATGATTGGATTGAGCCATTTCATAAAAGGTGAAGGCGACTGATCAAATTCTTTTCCGATGAATTGTTTTAATTGTGCTAATCTATCCATATTACAATTTTATTTTTCTAAAATCATCGTCACACCTTGTCCGCGAGCGGCACAAATTGAGATAAATCCTTTTCCGCTTCCTTTTTCGTTTAAAAGTTTGGCTAAAGTTCCGATAATCCTTCCGCCTGTTGCAGCAAATGGATGTGCTACGGCAAGACTTCCGCCTTTTACGTTTAATTTATTTCGATCGATTTTTCCTAATGCTTTTTCTAATCCGAATTTCCTGGCCAGATCATCATTTTCCCAGATTTTCAGTGTTGCTAAAACTTGTGCAGCAAACGCTTCATGAATTTCATAATAATCAAAATCTTGTAAATTCATTCCTGCTTTTTTAAGCATTCTTTCTGTTGCAAAAACGGGAGCGAGCAATAAGTTTTGTTTATTTTCTACATATTCAATTCCTGCAACTTCTGAAAAAGTGATATATGCTAAAATCGGAAGATTATTCGCTTTTGCCCATTCTTCACTTGCCAGTAAAACTGCGGAAGCTCCATCAGTAAAAGGCGTTGAATTTCCGGCTGTTAAAGTTCCGTTTTGCTTATCAAAAGCAGGTTTTAATGAAGCTAATTTTTCCAAACTCGTATCACGACGAAGATTATTGTCTTTGTCTAAGCCAAAAGCCGGAGTGATCATATCGTCGAAAAATCCTTCATCATAAGCTTTTGCCATGTTTTGATGACTTTTAAAAGCTAATTCATCCTGATCTTCACGGGAAATCTGATAATATTTTGCTGTAATTTCTGTATGGCCGCCCATTACCAAACCTGTTTTGGGTTCCTGACCTTTGTAAGGAATCGGCATCCAGTCTTTCAGTTTTGGAGCTAATAATTGTTTGAGTTTTCCAAAAGCTGATTTTTCTTTATTGGCTTTTAATAAAGCTTTTCTTAATCTTGGAGAAGATTCAAAAGGGATGTTGCTCATGGCTTCAACACCGCAGGCAATTCCGCTTTCTATCTGTCCTAAAGCAATTTTGTTTGCAATGTATACTGCCGCTTCAATTCCCGTATCACAGGCTTGCTGAAGGTCGCACGCAGGAGTCCCTGGATCGAGGGAAGTGTTCATGACGGTTTCTCTGATGAGGTTGCTTTCAGAAATATGTTTGATCGTCGCTCCTCCGGCAACTTCTCCGAGAAGTTTTCCTTTAAGATTGTAACGACTGATCAAACCATCCAGCGCAGAAAGCAGTAAATCCTGATTTCCTTTGTCTGTGTAAGCTGTATTCATTCTGGCAAAAGGGATTCTGTTGGATCCTACAATGGCTACTTTTTTTGTTTCCATATTGTGAAGTTTATGATGGAAGGAATTTTAATTCTTTATCAATAATTAATAATATTCTGTCTAAAGCAAGGTTGAGGTATTTTTCATCGCCGGTGGTTTTGGAGAGTAAAATTCCGCCTTCGACAAGCATGATAAATAATGACCCGAATTCAATAGCGTTTAATTCTTCATGGATTTCTCCATTTTTTTGTCCCTGAACAATCACTTCCGCGATTTTTTTTATCCAGCCTTCAAAAGATTCTGTGACCTGCTTTTTTAAAATAGGAAATTTGTCATCGGCTTCAGTTGCTGCATTCATCAAAGGACAGCCTCCGGTATCGAAAACAGATTGCCAGCTTTTACGGTAAAAATTAACAAAAGCATTCAACTTATCGATGGTGGTTGGATATTCTTCTCCAAGTGATCGGGACATATTTTTCCCCAACAATCCTGAATTGTATTTGTACACCTCAAGAGCAACTTCATCTTTATTTTCAAAATTTCCGTAAATGCTGCCTTTTGTTAATCCTGTCACTTCTGTAATGTCTGAAAGTGACGTAGAAGTATAGCCTTTGGTGTTAAACAAAGATGCGGTTTTCTCAATAATGAATTGTTTTGTCTTTTCTCTTTTTGTTGACATTGTCAATTAATTATGATGCAAATATACAAAAAATATACCGATTGGTATATTTTGTTTTAAAATTAAGCCTGTGTTATTAATTAGCTCAGATTTAGAATATTTTGAACCATTAAGATTTATTTTTGATTAAGAAAATTATTTCTTTAAGTTTTGGCTAAAGCCGATTGGATTTTAATTAAAATAGGCAAACGGGCTAAAGCCCGTTCCTATTGATTGAACATTTGATTTCCAAATTATTTTGTATAACCTTAATATTCTTAACTTCTTAAATAAAACCTTAATGGTTTAAATTAATTCGCCAAAGTAGCATTCAAAGTGATCTCAAAATTGAAAGCTGCGCTTACAGGACATCCTTCTTCTGCGATTTTAGCATATTTTTGAAAATCTTCTTCAGAAAGTCCGGGAACTTTTGCAGTTAACGTCAATTCTGATTTTGTAATTTTTCCGATGCTTGGGTCAAGAGTGATTACAGAAGTTGTTTTTAATTCTTCCGGAGTAAAACCAGCTTGTGAAAGTTCTGCGCTTAATTTCATTGTGAAACATCCTGCGTGAGCGGCTGCCAATAATTCTTCAGGATTTGTTCCTACACCGTCAGCAAAACGGCTGTTGAAAGAATATTGAGTTTCGTTCAAAGTTGTGCTTTGAGTAGTGATGTGCCCGTTTCCTTCTTTAATGTTACCGTTCCAAACGGCTGTTGCGTTACGTCTCATAATGTTTTGTTTTTTAATATTTAATTATTGTTTGTTTTTGATGATACAAAGATATGTCGGTTATAAGTTTAAATAAATAGATAAAAAGACTTAAGTATTGTACTTTTTTCCCGAAGTGTAATTTTTCTTGAAATTTGTGGGTGTGCTTCCGATTTTATTGGTAAAAAGCCGGTTAAAATAAGCAGGATCTTCATAACCGAGATGGTAAGCAATTTCTTTAACGGGTTTATCAGTGTAGAACAATAACCTTTTCGCTTCCAATAGAATTCGATTAATGATGAATTGATTAGGAGAATCTAAATTTAAGCCTTTGAATTTATGGGTCAATGTTTTTGGAGCAATATGAAGCAAATCTGCATAATCTGAAACGTTATGCTTTTCTCTGAAATGAATTTCCAGATGTCTGCTGAAATCCCTGAAAACATCCAGTTCATTACTCGGAATTTTTACTGTGTCATTATCAAGATTCTGTTTTTTCCATTTTCTTGTCGCGCGGATGATGAGTTGCTTTAAATAAGTTCTGATCATTTCTTCGCTTGAAGATTCTTTCCATTCGAGCTCTTCTTTTATGCTTTGAAATAAATTTTTAATGATAAAAACTTCACTTTCATCAAGATCAACTTTCGGAATTTCAAAAACGTTATGGAAAAGCAATCCGTCGCAAGCCACTTCCTTATCATGAATCTGAATACAGTAAAAATCTCTGTTGTAATACAGTAAAGACGCTTCATCGGAGTTTCCGTTTTTGATATCAAAATATTGATACGTAAGAAAGAATAGAGTAGGAGCTTCCGTTTTATAATGATTAAAATCTACGCTAATCTCATAATCTGCAGGTACAAAAAGGACTTTTATATAAGGTTGAGACTTTATTTTGTTAATCACATCAAGATTTTCACTGGAAAATACATTGAGCCCGAATTTCTTATAATTATCTTCAAAAAGTAGAGTTTGCGACATGCTTTTAGTTTAGTTAAAGATACAAAAAAGCATGATTTCAAGATATTAAATTATTGAAATCATGCTATATATTTAATTTTAATGCATTTCGTTGCTTCACTCAAACTCTACAATTCTCAAACGCTCAAACTTAGAATGTTACATCCAGACCAACATACAAATTAGCTTTCATGATTGGCGCATAGACCATTCCGCCATCAAAATAATTTCCGAACGGGTTTTTAAAATCAACGATCGCGTTTTTTTGGTAATAAGAAGTCAAGTTCTCACCGCCCAAATAGGCTCTGATTTTTTTATTGAAATTTCTCGAAATCTGTGCATTTAAAATTGCATAAGATTCAGAATATGTTGGTAATTGAAATTCTTCGGGATTTGTTGAAGTGTTCGGAAGTCTTTGTTTTCCAACCCAGTTTAAAGTCGTGTCAAAACTCCAAAATCCGCCGTTATTATTTTTATTGGTTGAATACGCCAGATTCACAAAACCTCTATGTTTCGCCATAAATGGAATTTCTCTTTTTCCATCTAAATAATCAGCCTGAACATTATAATATTTGTAAGCCAATCTTACATCAAAATTCTTAAAAGGTGTAAAATCCCATTGCGTTTGAAAAGAATTGGCGAAAGATTTTCCTTCTAAATTATAAAAAGTCAATTGCTGAGGTGAGCGATCTAAATCAACCAAAACCTGATCCTGAAAATCAGTTCTGAAAAAGTCTGCAACAATCGTTGATTTTCTTCCGAAGATTTTAAATTCCTGTTGTAGACTTGCTCCGTAATTCCACGCAATTTCAGGCTTTAAACCGTAAATATTTCCGCCATTTTGCAAGATTTGAATATTTCTGTTTGAAGCAAAATATTGTTGACTTTCCGCAAAAACATTCGCCGTTCTGAAACCTCTTCCCGCAGAAAGTCTTAAGGTGGTCTGAGGCGTGAAATCATATTTAAAATTCAATCTTGGTGTAAATTGAGTTCCTGCCAAATTATGAAAATCAGCCCTTGCGCCGGCAACCAATGTATATTTCAAACCTGTCAGCGTATATTCAGCAAAAATTCCCGGAACGATCTCGTTTCGCTTAAAATTATCAACCAAATATTTCTCTTCATACCCGTCATACATAAAACTAGCTCCGGCTTTGTATTTGTGATTGGTATTGCCTAAAATACTCTCAAAAATCAAATTTGAGTAATAAGTATGCTGTTTCCCGGAATAATTTCTCAACCCAAAAAAACTGTCCTGCTGATGGTAAACATACTGATTCATCCAGCCTAAACTTTGATAAGGTTTTCCTTTAAATACATATCCCGTTTTATTCCAAACCTGAAATCTTGAAATATCGATGCCGACTCCGTAAGCGGTTTGTTCGTTCTGATCCAAGCTTTTATCAAAAGCAGTTTGTCCGGCAGTTCTGTTGTCTTTGATGAAATTAATTCCAAAATGCGAACCTAAACCTGAATGTTCTAAGTCATTATAATTCAATAAATAAGCTGCATTAATCTGAGTTCCTTTTGGTCTGTCAAGAAATCCGTCATCATTCATGTCTGTATTCCCGAAAGTTCCGTTTCCGTGGAGTAAAAATGTTTGTGACCAATGTTCGTTAATAGGAGAAACGCTTGTAATATTCGCTTCAGCCCTTCCGTTAAAATCTGAAAATAAATTTAAAGAAGTTTCCGGTTTTTCAGAATTTTTCAGCAATTCTGTATTGATTTGTCCTGTGATGCTTTCGTAGCCGTTTGTGACAGTGCTTCCGCCTTTTGTCAGCTGGATGCTTTCAATCCATCTTCCGGGGATGAAATTTAAGCCATATGCTGATGCAAGACCTCTGATTTCAGGCAATAATTCTTTCGTTAAGCTTGTGTATTTTTGATCTAAACCTAACATTTTCAGTTGTTTTGTTCCCGTCACCGCATTACTGAAAGAAACGTCAACGGTTGCATTGGTTTCAAAGCTTTCGGATAAATTACAACAGGCAGCTTTTAATAATTCTTTTCTGTCAATATTAAAAACCAATCCTGCTTCTTTTTTATTTAAAGAAGTTGCAGCTTTTGAACCTGTTACGGTAACTCCTTCAATATGTTTTTCATTTTCATCTGAATTGTGGTCACCATGATCTGAATGTTCATATTTTTCACCTTCTTCAGCATGTACTTTCGGATTGGCTTCACCAAAAGGAATTTCTCTGTCGTAAAGGCAACAAGAAGGCAGATTTTTGTAGGTATTGTCTTTTGATTTATACTTTTCGTTGTCGTGACCAACGTCTGCAATTTTCTTTAAAATTTTATCTGCAGAGGTTTTAGCTGGGTCAAAATCCAAAGTTACCATTTGCTTTTCCGCATTCCATTCTGCTGAATCTGCGCCTGCATCTTTTGCTGCTTTTTCAATTCTTGCTTTACAGGATTCGCAATTTCCTTTTACATAAAATTCATTCTCTTTTTTGATATTATGTTTTTGATTTTCAGTGGTTTGAATCTGTAATTCTCTGTTGTAATGGCAGCATTCGGGAAGACTTTCATAATTTTCATTTGAAGCTTTGAATTTTTCGTTATCATGACCAGCTTCGGCGACTTTTTTCAATATTTCATCAGTAGAAATATTCGAACCTGTTTCTAGGGTTAATGTTTGTGAATCAATAGAATATCTGGCTTCTTTTGCGCCTGCTTTTTTAGCGATAGTTTCTATTCTTTCTTTACACATTTCGCAGTTTCCTTTTACTTTAAACTGGCTTTTGGAAAGATTTTGAGCGAATATAATTTGAGCGAATAATAAGAATACACCAAGAATAATCCTGGAAATATATAATTTCATTTTGTTTAAAATTTAGATTAATTGAATTTAATGTAGCAATCTAATAATGTAATAATTTAACAATCATTGGTAAATTGGTAAACTGATACATGGTTACATTTTTTAATTAAGCTAATTTCGGCGGTTGCCAGATTTCTCTTAAACTATCTGAAATATAAGGGTCAGAGTATTGAAACTGTAGATTTTTGTTGGCTTTGTAATAAGAAAACTCCAAAAAGATGTTTTTAGAAAATGGAGTTTCTATGAAAGTGTAACATGCTGCACAAAATGAGCAGCAATCATCATTACAGGATGATTTTGTTTTATTGTCATGATCTTTCGTTGGTGCTTTGTGATTATTGCAGCAATCTGTTTTAGAATCTGCTTTGCAGCATTTTTCCTGCACCGATTGAAGATAGAAATTATCCTTAGGAATTAAAAAAATCCCCAAACAGAAAATAATTGTTATGATCTGAAATAATTTCATGGCGGCAAAACTACAAAAATTATGGCAAAGGTTCTCCTTCTTTAACGCCACAATTATGCCAAGGCTCTCCGTGAGCAGGATTCAGTACCGGTTTTGGACCTGTTGGAGCCGGGGTTGGAGCTGGTGCCGGAGTATTTTGAGCGATATTCTGAACAGGCTGTGGAGCAGGGGCGGGCTTACTGTTCAATGGCTGTCCTACAGGAATATCACATCTGTGATTAGGTTGCCCGTGCGGAGGATTCATTCCGGGAGCGGTTTTTACCTGTTTTCCGTTGTTGTCAACGATAATTTTTCCGGGGCTTACAGCATTTGGATCAATCTGAACACCTTGATTACCAACGGTAATATTTTGCGTTGCAGGTTGTGCTGCCGGTTTGCTGTTTAAAGGCTGCCCGACAGGAATATCACATCTGTGACCGGGTTGCCCGTGAGGAGGGTTCATTCCCGGAGCAGTAACAGTTGTTGAAGCAATAGGCTGATTCTGAGCATTGCTTTGGATTCCCGCCTGATCAAGAATTGATGCTTTTGGTGCATTATTCATTGCAACGGGCTGCTGAACGGCCGCTTCTTCTTCAATATAGGTTGCTCTTTCGTCTTTTTTGCAGGAAATTGTAAGTATCGAGATGGCAACAATGCCTAAAACTGTATTTTTCATATCCAATCGTATAAAACAAAATTAGCAAAACATTTTTAATTGTTTTGCTAATTTTCTATTTATAATGTTATTTCGGAATTAATTCTTAACTAAAAGTCTGAATCCTTCTCCGTGAACGTTGATAATTTCTAATCCTTCGTCATCTTTTAATAATTTACGAAGTTTTGCAATATATACGTCCATACTTCTTGCGGTAAAATAATTTTCTTTTTTCCAGATTTTTCTTAAAGCAAGGTCTCTCGGCATAAAATCATTTCTGTGAATGCAAAGAAGCTTTAATAATTCATTTTCTTTTGGAGAAAGTTTGTATTCATTGTCACCCACTCTCAACTGTCTCAACATAGAATCAAAGAAGATATTGCTGATCTTGAATTGCTCCTGCTCTTCATTTTCCAGTGTTGAGCTTCTTTGAAGAATTGCCTTGATTTTGTATAGAAGTAATTCAGTATCAAATGGTTTAGTGATATAATCATCAGCTCCCAACTGATATCCTTTTAAAATATCCTCTCTCATGTTTCTTGCTGTCAGGAAAATGATTGGGGTATTTTTATCGATCTTTTTTACGTCTTCTGCTAATGAAAATCCGTCTTTTTTAGGCATCATCACATCGAAAATACAGATGTCAAATTCGTTTTCCGTAAATTCCTTCAATCCCTGCTCTCCATCTACAGCCAGTGTAACCTCGAAATTATTTATCGTTAAATAATCCTTTAATACTGCCCCGAAACTCTGATCGTCTTCTACTAATAATATTCTGTTGCTCATATTTTATATTTTATAATTTAATAAATGATTATTGATTTATAAATGATAATTCAAGCAAATCGCTCATCAATAATCATTTATCTTTATTTTTAACTCTAACTCATCGGAAGTTTGATTGTAAACGTACTTCCTTCGCCTTTCTGAGAATCTACAATGATCTGTCCTTTATGCAGTTCTACTATTTTTTTTACATAGGAAAGTCCTAGACCCTGTCCTTTCACATTATGAATATTTCCGGTTTCTTCTCTGAAGAATTTGTCGAAAATTTTTGTCTTATTCTGGGTTTCCATTCCCATTCCTTTATCCGAGATCTCGATAACATAGAAGTTCCCTTCGTTTCTTGTTTCTATATGAATTTCAGGGGTTTCGGGAGAATATTTATTGGCATTGTCTAATAAATTCACCAGCATATTTGAAATGTGAAATTCATCTATTTTAAAAGTATATTTGTCAGCCGTAAATTTCTGTGTGAGCGAGCCGTTTCTTTGCTTTACGATCAGGTTAAATGATTCTGTCGTTTTTTTGATCAACTCTCTTACATTGGCTTCCCTGAGGAATAACTTTACCTCATTTCTTTCAAGCTTAGACATATTAAGAACGTTTTCGACCTGCTTTTTCATTCTTAAATTTTCCTGTTTGATAAGCTCAGAATAATACTTTACCTTATCAGGATTTGTTGCAATTTTATCATTCGCTAAAGAATCTGTCGCCACCGAAATGGTCGCCAGCGGAGTTTTAAATTCGTGAGACATGTTGTTGATAAAGTCGGTTTTTACTTCAGCCAGTTTTTTCTGCCTCATCATGTAATTAATGGAAATAATATATATTCCCAAAATCGTCAGCAATGAAAGAAAAGTTCCCAGCAGCATCGGCCAGTTGTTCATCGCCAAAGAATATTCTTTTTTAGGAAAAACCAATGCCAGACTATATAAAGTGCGGTCTTTGGTGTCTGTGAAAAGAGGGTAGCTGTAAGTGTTATTATCTTTTCTTTCTTTAAATATCTTATTTACAACGTTTGTTAGCTTACTATTTTTATCCGTAACTCCATATCCAAATTTTGCAGTAATTCCTCTGATTCTCAATTCTTTTGTAATGACAGAATCTAAGATTTTATAATCAACTCTTTTGGCAATTGGAAGATTATTTCCATAAATTTTCGCAAATTCTTTAACTGAATAATCTCCATTTTCGATATCATTGCTAATTTCTGCTGTAAGCTGTTCAGGTTTTGTGGTATCTCTTTTTATTTTATAAGCCGCTTCGTCACTATAAAGGGTGGTCAATTTTATAGAATCTCCTTTTTTAGAAATCGGGAGCTGCGTTTTTTCGATAATATTTTTTGAATAAATAATCTGTCTTTGTGTTCCGGAATCTTCAACCTGTTGAATCGTCGTTAAGGAAGGTTGATTATTGTTTGCAGTTATATTATTTCTGAAGTTCTTGAAATTTTTATTCATGTATTTCTCAACTTCTATTTCCGCAATATTTTTCGAGGTATTTTCTAATGCAGAATACACTTTATTTGAAAAATCCTGCTCTAGAGCACCATAATAACCTTTCAGCCAATAAAATTGGAGCGTAACGAAAACAATCAGGGAAATCGTCATAAACACCGAGATTATTGGGATGAACTTATTATTCATTTACTTTATTTTAAACGTTTTTTAGAATTAGGAATGTTAAAATTAATTATTTTATGACTTGATAAACAAAAAACGAGCCAAAAAATTGTGTTTTTTATCTTAAAACTATATTTTTTAACATTTATTTGTGAATTTTTAATTACTTGTCATAGGAAAAGTCTTGTAAACGAATAAAAAAGTAGATTTGTTGTAACAAAAACAAAATATTATTATGGAATCAAACATCGTATTCAACAAAGATTTTGAAGCAAACAGTGTGTATGTCATGAAAATTTATGATGCTGAAGTTTCAGAAGTGTGGGATTATTTTACAAAATCCGAATTATTGGATCAATGGTGGGCACCAAAGCCCTGGAAATGCGAAACTAAAAACCAGGATTTTAAAGAAGGCGGAGTTTGGCTGTATTCAATGGTCGGCCCGGAAGGTGAAAGACATTATGCTCAGGTAAAATATGGTGAAATCATGGAACACAGAAGCTTCGACGGAGTAGATTCTTTCTGTGATGAAAACGGAAATATTAATGAAAATTTCGGACAATCAAAATGGCTGATCGGTTTTACCGGAGTAGAAGAAGGCACAAAAGTGACGGTCAATATTCATTATCAGTCAACAGAAGCCTTGAAGCAACAACTGGAAATGGGTTTCGAAGAAGGCTTCAAAATGGGTCTGAATCAGCTTAAGGAAATCCTGAAAAAATAATGTTGAACCATTAAGTTAAGCTGTTAAGAATAGTAAGTTTATCTTCTGAATTGACCTTAATGGTTCAAATGCAAAAAGCTTGGATATTTTTCCAAGCTTTTATTTTTAAATCAATTCTTCATCCTGAAAATATTGAATGATTGCTTTTTTCATAAGAATTTGCTGCTCGTTTGGTTTGAGCTCCGGAAGTTTTTCCAGCTCTTCAAAATGAGGATATCCATCATCATCGTAATGCGAAAATTTATAATATCCAAAAGGCTCCAAAAGCCTGCAAACGGCTATGTGCAGTAAATTAAGCTTGTCATCTTTCGTATATTTCTGTTGACCGCTTCCCAATTCCTGAAGACCTATTAAAAATAAATAGGTTTCAATAGGAGCATCTTTTTCTGTGTCAAAATTTTCAATGAAGAACTGTTGTATTTTCTGCCATTGTTCTGCTTCGTTGATCATGCTTCTTTATTTTCTAATTTTAATAGAAATGCAAATTCCAGTGCGTCTTCTTTTAATGATTCAAATCTTCCGCTTGCGCCTCCATGTCCGGCACTCATATCTGTTTTAAAGATGAGAAGATTGTTATCGGTTTTTAATTCTCTTAATTTTGCCGTCCATTTTGCAGGCTCCCAATATTGAACCTGTGAATCGTGCAGGCCTGTTGTGATCAGCATATGAGGATAATCTTTCGCTTCTACGTTGTCGTACGGCGAATATTCCTTCATGTATTGATAATATTCCTTGTCATTCGGATTTCCCCATTCATCGTATTCCCCGGTTGTTAAAGGAATTGTTTCATCCAGCATGGTCGTAACAACGTCTACAAAAGGAACCTGAGCTACAATTGCGTTGAACAAAGTGGGTTCATAGTTAATAACGGCTCCCACCAACAATCCGCCCGCGCTTCCGCCCATTGCATACAAGTGTTTTGATGAGGTGTAATTTTCTTTAATTAAATACTTTCCGGCATCAATAAAATCAAAGAATGTGTTTTTCTTAAACAACATTTTTCCGTCTTCATACCATTCTCTTCCTAAATATTCACCGCCACGAATGTGAGCGATCGCATAAATAAAACCCCTGTCTAAAATCGACAGCCTGACATTTGAAAAGCTGGCATCAACCGTGTGTCCATAACTTCCATAACCATATAAAAGTAGAGGAGTATTTGCAGACTTTTTGGTGTCTTTATGATAAACTAAAGAAATAGGAATTTTCACTTTTCCGTCTCTTGAATCTGCCCAAATTCTTTCAGAAATATAATTTTCAGGGAAGAATTTTCCGCCTAGAACTTCTTGCTGCTTTAAAAGTTTGGTGGTTTTCTCTTTTAAATTGTATTCATAAGTCGAACTTGGTTGCGTCAAAGAAGTATAACCATAACGTAAAACTTCTGTATCAAACTCCAAATTTACGCCAATATAAGCCGTATAAGTGGGGTCTGAAAAAGGAAGATAATAAGATTCCTTCGTTTTTTCGTCGATAATTTTTATCTGCAATAATCCTTGTTCTCTTTCTTCCAAAACCAGATAATTTCTGAAAATCTCGAAACCTTCCAGCAAAACTTCCGGACGATGAGGAATTACGTCTACCCAATTTTCCATTCCGCAATTGTTGATCTTAGCTTTTACAATTTTGAAATTAAAAGCATCATCGGCATTCGTAATAATGTAAAATTCATCTTCGTAATGTTCTACAGAATATTCAAGATCATCAATTCTTGGCTGAATGATTTTCCATTCTGCAAAAACGTTGTCGGAAGGGATAAATCTGTGCTCATCAGAAATCGTGCTCGAGCTTGCAATGAAAATATATTCTAAAGATTTGGTCTTAAAAACATTCACATCAAAAGTCTCATCTTCTTCATGAAAAATTAATACATCTTCCGAAGGCGCAGTTCCCAATTTATGTCTGTACACTTGGAAAGCACGCAGGCTTTCATCTTTTCGGATATAGAAAACGTGTTCGTTATCATTTGCCCAAACTGCTTTTCCTGTTGTATTTTCAATCTTATCCGAAAGAATTTCGTCTGTCTTTAAATTTTTAAAATTAATAGAATAAATTCTTCTGCCGACATTGTCTGATGAGAAAGAAACCAATTCGTTATTCGGACTTACGGCAACGCTTCCGACCTCAAAAAAAGTTTCGCCTTCTGCTAAAACGTTGACATCGAGCAGAATTTCTTCTTCGTTCTCTAAGCTTGTCTGTTTTCTGCAAAAAATAGGATATTCTTTCCCGTCTTCATAACGAACGATGTACCAGTAACCGTTGAAGAAATAAGGCAAAGATTCGTCATCTTTTTTGTAACGGGCCTTCATTTCTTCGAATAGCTCCTCCTGAAGCGGTTCGGTATCCTTCATTATAAATTCTTCGTACGCATTTTCTTCTTCAAGATATTGTATGACTTCGGGATTTTCTCTTTCGTTAAGCCAGAAATAATTGTCAATCCTTTTATCACCGTGTATTTCCAGTACTTTTTCTATTTTTTTTGCCTGTGGAGCTTCCATTCAATGTTAATTCTTGTTCAAATTTAATTAAAAAAAAACCATCTTTCCATAATTTGAAAAGACGGCTGTTTTATATACAATACCTAAAACTACTTATGAAGCGTTTTTATGTATTTTTCAAGTGCCATTGTCATGGATGGCGTTTCCTTCGTAGGAGCCATTAAATCTACTCTTAATCCCGCTTCTTCCGCTGCAGCTAAGGTCGTATTTCCGAAAACAGCAATTTTTGTTTCATCTTGCTTAAAATCCGGGAAATTTTGTTGTAAAGATTTGATTCCTTGCGGGCTGAAGAAGATCAGCATGTCATAATCTTTCACATTAATATCTGTCAGGTCACTGCAAACCGTTCTGTACATGATCGCTCTTGTCCATTCAATATTTGCGGTATCCAAGGTTTTTACAATATCCGGGCTCAAAACATCTGATGAAGGCAAAAGATATTTCTCTGTCGGGAATTTCTTGAAAAGAGGAGCAAGATCTGAGAAGTTTTTCTCCCCAAAGCTGATTTTTCTCTTTCTATATACAATATGCTTCTGAAGGTAATTGGCAATAGCTTCAGACTGACATATATATCTCATCGTATCAGGAACCGCAAAACGCAATTCTTCAGCTAATCTGAAATAATGATCTATCGCATTTTTACTGGTAAAAATAATACCCGTATATTGCGTAAGATCAATCTTTTGTGTTCTAAGTTCCTTATTGTCAACCCCTTCGACGTGGATAAAAGGACGGAAATCAATCTTTATTTTTTCCTTCTTCGCTATATCCAAATATGGAGAAGACTCACTAGGCGCTGGTTGAGAAACCAATATAGACTTTATTCTCATCATTGACTTAATTAAAAAAATAACAATTTCCAAAGCAACAATAAAGGCGCGATTTGGAGGGTGCAAATATACAAAAATTTATAATACCATTTTTCAGGTAATACATTGTTTCTGTGAAATAAATAGAAAAAAACCTTGAAAATGAACACAAAAATGAAGAAATACAAGTAATACAAAAAGATTTTATTTCTGTCGACCGGGAAATAATACTGGGTTACACATAAAATTATTAGTAAAAATGACAGGACGAAATAAAATTTTGTGGAGGTAAAGTAAAAAATTGACCATTTTTTTCCGTCACCGATGCTTTGGTAAAATAAAAATCCCAAACTTGATTTTATGAAGTAAAAAAATACAACCGCGATCAAAGTATAACCGAATTTGTTGAGTTGGAACCCTGCAATTTGAAGGTCCGCGACAAATTTTGGCACAACAGGAATGTATTGTGAGATTAATACGGACAAAGTAAGCGCCAACACGCAGGAAGTGATGATCCAGCTTGGCAGGTTATTGCTCGCGTCAAAATATTTCTGAAGCAGAAAGTCTCTCAGGTTGGCGTCTCTTTCTATGATATTCATCATGAAAATAAATAAAAAGATGCAGCCCAGCAATATAAAGATTACCCAATCGTTGTTCTCAGGTATTCTTATATGATTTATAAAATTTTGTGATAATGGCAAAGGAATGTTTTTTGCAAAATTATAGATTATTTTGTATAAAATAAAAAGGTTAAATAAACTATCTTTGCAAATTGAAATGAAAAAACTCGTCATAATCCCGACTTATAACGAAAAGGAAAATATTGAAAATATTATTTCCGCTGTTTTTGCATTGGAAGATAGCTTTCATATTTTGGTGGTGGATGACTCGTCTCCCGACGGGACAGCAGATATTGTCCGGGATTTGCAAAGGAAATTCCCACATCTATTGCATATGTCTGTGAGGCATGTTAAAGACGGTTTGGGGAAAGCCTATATTCATGGTTTTAAATGGGCAATTCAAAATAACTATGATTACATTTTTGAGATGGATGCCGATTTTTCTCACAATCCGAATGATCTCCCGAAACTTTTTGAAGCCTGTAAAAATGCAGATATGGCGATCGGCTCACGCTACTCAAAAGGAGTAAATGTGGTCAACTGGCCAATGGGAAGAGTGCTGCTTTCTTATTTTGCATCAAAATATGTAAGATTTGTGCTAGGACTTCCCATTCATGATACAACAGCAGGTTTTGTCTGTTTTTCAAGAAAGGTATTGGAAGAAATTGGTCTGGATAATGTAAGGTTAAAAGGATACGGGTTTCAGATCGAGATGAAATTCAGAGCTTTTAAAAAAGGCTTTAAAATTGTAGAAGTTCCTATTATTTTTACCAACAGAATTTTAGGAGAAAGCAAAATGAACGGCGGAATCATTCATGAAGCCGTTTTTGGAGTATTAAATTTAAAATGGAAATCAATAATCAATAAATTATGAAAAAACTGATCAGCTTTTTCGTGTTGATATTTTTGTTTTCTTGCGGTGATTATATCGATAAGCCTAAAAATCTTGTGCCCAAAGATCAAATGGCTGAGATTCTTGCTGATATGGCGATCAATGATCAGGCAACTTTCATGTTTCAGAATAAAAATCTTGAAGCAGGAACAAGATATGTTCTTAAACAGCATAATGTAAAATCTGTTGATTTTGTAGAAAGCTTCAGATATTATGTTACCAAGAAAAAAATGAATGATATTGCAGATAATGCACAAAAAATAGTATTAGAAAAAGATCCGAAAGCGGATAAATATATTAAGGATAAATTAAAAAACTCCGGAAATGTGCCGCCTTTCGCAAGATAATGTATGATGCAAAGATTTTTTACTATAGAAAAAACCTCTGAGGGAAAGGCTAGAGCTGGTGAAATTACCACAGATCACGGTAAGATTCAGACTCCTATTTTTATGCCTGTAGGAACTGTTGCGAGCGTAAAGACCGTCCACCAAAGAGAATTAAAAGAAGACATAAAAGCCCAGATTATTTTGGGTAATACTTATCACTTATACCTTCGTCCGGGCATGGAAACAATGCAGGATACGGGAGGTTTGCATAAATTTATGAACTGGGATCTGCCTATTCTTACGGATTCGGGAGGTTTTCAGGTTTTCTCACTGGCAAGCAGCCGAAAAATGTCCGAAGAAGGAGCAAGATTCAAATCCCATATCGACGGAAGCTATCATATGTTCAGCCCTGAAAAATCAATGGAAATCCAAAGACAGATCGGAGCCGATATTTTTATGGCTTTTGACGAATGTGTCGCTTATCCATGTGATTATAATCAGGTTAAATCTTCAATGGAAATGACCCATCGCTGGTTAAAAAGATGTATTGACTGGAATGAAAAAAATCCTGAATTATACGGTTATAAACAGACGTTTTTTCCTATTGTTCAAGGCTCAACGTATTCTGATTTAAGAAAAATTTCTGCTGAGGTAATTTCTGAAGCCGGAGCCGAAGGAAATGCCATCGGAGGACTTTCCGTTGGGGAGCCCGAAGAAGAAATGTACAGAATCACCGATGAGGTTACCGATATTTTACCAAAAGAAAAACCAAGGTATTTAATGGGAGTCGGTACTCCGTGGAATATCCTGGAATCTATTGGTTTAGGAATTGATATGATGGATTGCGTAATGCCTACAAGAAATGCCAGAAATGCAATGCTTTTTACTTGGCAAGGCGTCATGAATATGAAAAACGAAAAGTGGAAAAAAGATTTTTCGCCTTTAGACGAATTTGGAACGAGTTTCGTAGACAGAGAATATTCGAAAGCGTATCTTCGTCACTTATTTGTGTCCAAAGAATATCTGGCCAAACAAATTGCGTCAATTCATAATTTGGCATTCTATTTAGATTTGGTAAAAGTAGCAAGAGAGCACATTATTGCAGGAGATTTCTATCAATGGAAAAATTCTGTAGTTCCTGTTCTCAGACAAAGATTGTAATAAATGGGAGTCCCGAAGGGACGACTTAACAAAGAATAGGATGCAATCCTATTAATATTGAAAAATAAAATAAACGCATAAAAAAGGAAAGTAATGCTAAAAATTATAGACAGATATATCATCAAAAAGTATCTTGGAACATTCAGTTTCATGTTGATTTTGTTGTCTATAGTGGTTTTGGTGATCGATGTTCAGCAAAAAATTCCGAGAATTGAAAATGCTCAGGCAATAGATCCAAAATTAAATCTTTCTTACTTTTTAATTCACTTTTATCCGTTTTGGATCATCAATCTGGTGGTGACTTTTCTTTCTATTTTGGTGTTTATTTCTGTGATTTATTTCACGTCCAGAATGGCAAATAATACGGAAATTGTTGCCGTTATCAGCAGTGGCGCGAGTTTTCACAGGTTCGCAAGGCCATATCTGGTAACCTCACTGTTTATTGCAGGTATATCGTTAATTGTCAATCATTTTGTGCTTCCCTGGGCAAATATTAAGAAAAATGAGCTTGAAGCTTATACTTATAACGCAACCAATAAAGAAAAAGTGTTGGGAACGGCCCCTGTTTCAGCACAATTGAGCAGAAATGAGTATATTTTTATCAATTCCTGGAATAAAAGAGAGAAAAGAGGTTCAGGCTTTGTTTTCCAGAAATTTGACAAAAACAGAAAATTAACTTACGAGCTTAAATCTTCCGATGTATATTGGGATAATAAGAAAAAGCAATTTGTTTTAAATAATTATCTCGAAAAAACCGTCAATAAAGACGATTCAGAGAAACTCGGGAATAGCTATGAAGTAAGAAAAAGCTACGGTCACGCGCCTGATGAGCTTTTCCCCAACGAGCTTTTAGGGCAGAATAAAACAACCCCTGAGCTTTTAAAATTTATTCAGAGAGAAAAGGAAAAAGGGAACAGTAACTTGAATACCTATCTTAATGAGCTTTATCAAAGAACCTCAATGCCTGTTTCGATTGTTATCCTGACGTTTTTAGCGCTTTCTCTTTCTTCGCAAAAAAAGAGGGGAGGTCTAGGAATAAACCTTGCCATCGGGATTTCAATGGCCTTTATTTTCGTGTTCTCATTTGAAGCTTTAAAAGTCGTTTCAGAGAATAAAAGCTTGTCACCGGGACTGGCGATGTGGTTTCCGAATCTCGTATTCTTGCCGCTTGCCGCGTATTTATATTGGAAAAGAGCCAATCAGTAAAGGAGTTTTATTTCCTTATGATAGAAAGATTTCAGCCCGTCTTCTAATTCAACCCAGATTTCTCCTTTTTCATCGGCATATCTTATAATGCCATTTTGTCTCTCTTTTTCAATCTCAAAAACTGAAATTTCATCTTTACGGAATAAATTTTGATTAAACTGGTTCATAATTTCCTCATCAGACGGCATATTTTTCAGCCTTTCAATAAAAAACTCATGAAGATTTTCTGCAACGGAAACAAGATTAAAGCTTTTGCCTGTTTGTGTTAAAAGTGAGCCGGCATTAGAAACTTCATCAAAATTTTCCTGTAAAATATTAATTCCACATCCGATAATGAAATAATTATTTTGATTGATTTTTTTCTTTTCTATTAAAATTCCGCTGATTTTTTTATTTTTAAGGATAATATCATTCGGCCATTTTATTTTAACAGTGTTTTCAGTCAAATTGGCAAGATAATCGCGGATAATAATTGCGGTATAATAATTGAACAAAAAATCAGAGCAGTTAAAGTGACCGGTGTTTGTGGCTAAAGTATACGCCAAATTTTTTTCGGCAAGTGAAGACCATACATTTCCGTACTGCCCGCGGCCTTTTGTTTGATTAAAAGTATGTAAGCCGATAAAATCTGAATTTCCGTAAGGTAAAAAGCGAGATATTTCGTCATTAGTAGAAGAGCATTCTTTTAAATAAAATAGTTCGGCCATTTAAGAAAACTTTAAGACTTTTAAAAGCGTAAAAATAAGGCTAAAGTAAAGAAAAAACAATAAATTTGCAGATTATAGATATTTTAATGAATAAAACAGTAGAAAAGCAGGCGCTAATAGATAAAATTGTTGAGGCTATCCAAGATGTAAAAGGTGAAGAT
Source organism: Chryseobacterium soldanellicola (assembly GCF_900100115.1). GTDB lineage: Bacteria > Bacteroidota > Bacteroidia > Flavobacteriales > Weeksellaceae > Chryseobacterium > Chryseobacterium soldanellicola. The sequence goes on along the minus strand of NZ_FNKL01000002.1, from coordinate 388,704 downwards.
ATTATGATTTTTGATCTTTCGAAAATTGAAAATTCTGTAGCAGAAACTTTTATAATTTGTAGCGGAAACTCTAATACACAAGTGTCTGCATTGGCAGGAAGTGTGGAGAAAAAAGTAAGAAACGAGCTTCAGGACAGACCTTGGCATGTGGAAGGTACCGAAAATTCGATGTGGGTTTTGGTGGATTATGTTACAGTGGTAGTTCATATTTTCCAGAAAGAAGTACGTCAATATTATGATATTGAGGAGCTTTGGGGAGATGCTGCAATTACAAAAATTGAAAATGAAATTTAAATTTTAAAAAGTATAAATGAACAATAAAGGATTTAACTGGTTTTTTCCGATTGCGATCATAGCCCTTTTGTTATTCTTTATTCCTAATTTTCTTGGGGATAATAATGCAAAATCTATAGATGAAGATGCTTTCTTCCAGATCATGCAAGCGGGAAAAGTTCAGAATGTTGAAATATATAAAGATACTGAGAAGGCTGATGTATTCCTCACGAAGGCTGCAAAAACGGCGATGGTAAAATCTACAAAAGAAAATGACCCGCTTTCTGCATTCTCTATGGCTCCAAAAGCAGATTATTCTGTAAAATACGGAGACTTACAGCTTTTCCTTCAAAAATTCGATAAAATAAAAGCAGAAAATGCCAATGTTAAAACATCAAAAGATTACGGTGCGGGTAAAAGCCCATTCGCGGATATTTTGGTTTCAGCATTGATCTGGATCGCTATTTTGGGATTATTCTATTTCCTTCTTTTCAGAAAGATGGGCGGTGGCGGAGGTCCTGGCGGTCAAATTTTCTCTATCGGAAAATCTAAAGCAAAACTTTTCGACGAAAAAGAAAAAATTCAGGTAACATTTAAGGATGTGGCAGGTTTGGAAGGAGCAAAAGAAGAAGTTCAGGAAGTGGTAGATTTCTTGAAAAACTCTGAAAAATATACGAAATTAGGAGGCAAGATTCCTAAAGGTGTTCTTTTGGTAGGCCCTCCGGGAACAGGTAAAACGTTATTAGCAAAAGCGGTAGCGGGTGAAGCTAAAGTTCCCTTCTTCTCTCTTTCAGGTTCTGATTTTGTGGAAATGTTTGTTGGAGTAGGAGCTTCAAGAGTAAGAGATCTTTTTGCTCAGGCTAAGGCTAAATCTCCGGCGATTATCTTTATCGATGAGATTGATGCAATCGGTCGTGCGAGAGGTAAAAACAATTTCTCCGGCGGAAATGACGAAAGAGAAAATACATTAAACCAGCTTCTTACGGAAATGGATGGTTTCGGAACCGACGTTAACGTCATCGTAATGGCTGCAACCAACAGAGCTGATATCTTAGATAAAGCTTTGATGAGAGCGGGACGTTTTGACCGTTCGATTTATGTAGATCTTCCGGAATTACACGAAAGAAGAGAAATTTTTGATGTTCACTTAAAGAAAATCAAACTAGACGATACGGTTGACCGTGATTTCTTAGCAAAACAAACTCCAGGATTCAGTGGGGCAGATATTGCTAATGTTTGTAACGAGGCAGCGTTGATCGCAGCCAGAAATAGTCATACTTCAGTTACAAAACAGGATTTCCTTGATGCCGTAGACAGAATCATCGGTGGTCTTGAAAAGAAAAATATGGCAATCAAGCCATCTGAGAAAAAAAGAGTTGCTTATCATGAGGCAGGTCACGCTACCATCTCTTGGTTGGTAGAGCACGCGGCGCCATTACTGAAAGTGACAATTGTTCCAAGAGGACGTTCTTTAGGTGCGGCTTGGTATCTTCCGGAAGAAAGACAGCTGACAACGACTGAGCAGATGTTGGACGAATTATGTGCAACCTTAGGAGGTAGAGCAGCAGAGCAGGTTATTTTTAACAATATTTCAACGGGCGCGCTTTCTGATCTGGAATCAGTGACGAAAAGAGCTCAGGCAATGGTTACCATCTACGGATTGAGCCCGAATATTGGTAATATTTCTTACTACGACAGCTCGGGGCAATCTGAATACAATTTTGGAAAACCTTATTCTGAAGAAACGGCTAAGAAAATTGATATAGAAATTAAATCAATTATCGAAAATCAATATCAGAGAGCGGTGCAAATTCTTACTGAGAATAAAGATAAGCTTGATGCTTTGGCAAATAAGCTTTTAGAAAAAGAAGTGATATTCCGTGAAGATTTGGAGGATATATTCGGAAAAAGAGCCTGGGATCCTGAATTGACAGAGAGACCGGTGACAAATACGATTCCTGCTAAAGATATCGAAACGCCGATAATTATTAAGGAAAAAGAAGGAGATAGTGAAATTCAGGCACCTGAAAGTCCTACTCAACTTTAAAAATTATCGTTAAAACGAATAAATAAAACCTGACAACACTAAAATTGTCAGGTTTTTTCATATTTACAGCCAGATTTTAGAAACAATTATAATTAATTTTCTATTTTTGTATAAAGTTGACTAAAAATAATTTAAGTTGAATTTATTCAAGAAGATTGTAAGCAAACTTACCAACCAGTCTGAAGAAGAAGACAAACAGAGTTTGGAAAAATTAGGGGATTCGCTGAAAAATGCTGATCTCGACTATAAGTTTGCCCAATTGTTTACGCATTCGGGTGGTTTTTTCAATTACTGTGCAGATGAATCGGAGGCGTTACAAACCTTACATCAGATTCTGAAAATTGAAGGGGTAAACTCTGTTTTCTGTTGTGATAAAGATCTTCAGAACTTTTTGAATGTCGTTAAAATTCCTTACACCCCGGAATTGGAGCTTTCCAACGATGCGGCTTTTATCACCTGTGAATATCTGATCGCTTATGATGGCAGGATTATGCTGTCTCACAATAATATCCTTCATTATCATTCTTCGAGACTTCCTTCAAAAATTATTATTATGGCGAATGTTTCACAGATCGTCAATAACCTTAATGATGCCATGGGAAAGATCAAAAGAACAGGGAATATCAAGAATCTTACTTCCATCAGCGGAAGCCAGTCTAAATTAGATACCTCGTCTAATGCGAATACCAAACTTTTTTTATTGCTGCTTGAGGATTAGGCAGAACTTCTAAATTTTACATTTTGGACAAAAATCTTATTCAGAGAACCATTTCCGGGATTGTTTACGTAGCAGTCATTATTCTTTGCACAACTCCGCTGGGAGCGCAGCTGATCAATGGCATTTCTCCGGATCTCGTGAAACAGCAATATCTTTATTATGGATTAATAACATTGTTGTTAACCGTCGGCTCCTGGGAATGCTTCAAGATCATGAAGTTCGGAAAAAGCTATGAGAAATGGATCGTTTTCCCTTTGGTTATCCTGATCTTTTATATGTTTTCGAAAAGATATTTTCACCACGATTTCTATTTTGATTTCAGGTTGACGGAAATATTGGCTTTATTATTAATTTTAATAGCTGTTATTACGTTATTTAAATATCCGAGTGAGCTATACTATGACAGCGGAAAACTTATTTTTACGGTCATTTATGTGGCTCTGCCGTTCAGCTTTGCGTTAGGCTTACCGAAATATTCCACTTATGAAGATACGTTTTCACTAGAAGTGCTTTTCCTGTTTATTTTAATCTGGAGCAGCGATACTTTTGCTTATTTAACAGGTAAATTCTTCGGAAAGCATAAAATGGCGCCTAAAATTTCGCCTAAAAAAACCTGGGAAGGCTATATCGGTGGAGTTGTCTTAACTTTAATTTTATCTTATTTCATCGAAAAATATCAGCACGATCTTCGCGGAAACTGGATGGTTGTCGGCTTTTTAGTCGCTGCATTTGCGCCGTTGGGTGATCTTGTGGAAAGTCAGCTGAAAAGAAATTTCGGGGTAAAAGACAGCGGAAACATCATTCCTGGGCATGGTGGCGTATTAGATCGCCTCGATAGTTTTTTAATCTGCGCGCCTGTCGTATATTTGTACTTTATTTTAGAAAAATTTATTTAATCTCATGAAATTACATAGAGAATCAAAAGGAACGATTACGGTAGCAACCATCCTTTTTATAGTGTTGGCTGTTTTAGCTATTTATTTCCTTAAAATGTGGTCACTGCTGATCATTTTGCCATTATTGGTTGTGTACAGTTTGGTATTTTGGTTTTTCAGGGTTCCGGACCGCGATATTCAGGATCACAGAGAAAACGTTATTGCTCCCGTCGATGGAAAAGTAGTAATGATCAAAGAAGTTGAAGAAACCGAGTTTTTGAAAGAAAAAGCAATTCAGGTTTCCATTTTCATGTCTCCTTTGAATGTTCATATCTGTAGATTTCCTGTTTCGGGAAAAGTAATTTACAAAAAATACCATCCCGGGAAATACCTTGTAGCGTGGCATGAAAAATCTTCCACAGAAAATGAAAGAACAACCGTTGCTGTGGAAAGTTTAACCAACCATAAAGTGGTTTTCAGACAAATTGCAGGATATGTTGCCAGGAGGATCGTTTTCTATTGTAATGAAGGCGATGATGCGAAAGCCGGGCATGAATTCGGTTTCATCAAGTTCGGTTCAAGAATGGATGTTTTTCTTCCTTTGGATACTGAAATTGTTTGTAAAATCGGAGATATCACAAAAGGTGGTATTGATGTGATCGCAAGAATGAAAGATTAAGATTTACATTAAAATATTTAAAAGACTGTTTCGAAAGAGGTGGTCTTTTTTTGTTTAAACACAAATGACACGAATGTTTTTCACGAATGACACAAATGATGACGATTTGAATTTAAAACGCAATATTTTCATCAATAGGAACGGGCTTTAGCCCGTTTAACGAAGAATTAGATCATCAAATTGGCTTTAGCCAAAATTTAAAACCAAGTTGATTTAATAAATCCCAAACCCTAAATCCTAAGCCCTAACAAACTGTTTAACCTCCTCAATTAACCTCAAGATAAACTCCACAGGCAAATCCGCTTCCCTATCAATTAAAAGGATTTTAAACTTCTTTCTGCCTTCCTGAAGCAATTCCGGATAGTCGAGTCTGTCGCCGTGGTAAAAGCTCACATAATGCTTCTTGTATTTTTTGCTGTAATATAAATAACAGAGCATTTTCTTTTTATACTTAAAAAACGGAAGCCCGAAACTCAATGTTTCAGTAATATTTTCTGGGTCGGATTCGAGGATTTTTTTGCGTAAAAAAAGAAGAGTACTTCTATCAGGCTCTTCAATTCTGTAGAAATACTCTTGTATGGGATTCATTTTAAAATTTAATTTAAAAAGATTTTAATCGAAATTCTGTAGCTCAACAAGTTTGTTATACATTCCTTTTTTCGCAATAAGATCGTGATGAGTTCCTTGTTCTACGATATCTCCTTTTTCCATAACTACGATCCAGTCTGCTTTTTGAATCGTTGAAAGGCGGTGAGCGATCACTAAAGATGTTCTGTTTTCCATCATTTTTTCTAATGCATCCTGAACGAATCTTTCTGATTCCGTATCCAAAGCTGAGGTTGCTTCATCCAAGATCATGATCGGCGGATTTTTCAATACCGCTCTGGCGATAGAAACACGTTGCTTCTGACCTCCGGAAAGCTTTCCTCCATCATCTCCGATATTTGAATCATAACCTTCAGGAAGACGAGTAATAAAGTCATCTGCATTGGCAATTTTCGCCGCGGCAATCACTTCTTCCCTTGTTGCATCCGGTTTACCCATCAGAATGTTATTGTACACCGTATCATTAAATAAAACGGATTCCTGTGTTACCATTCCCAGAAGCTGGCGGTATTCTTTTAATTTTAAATTTTTAACATCAGTTCCGTCAATAAGAATTTCACCTTCCGAAACATCGTAAAATCTTGCTAAAAGGTTGGCAATGGTAGTTTTACCACTTCCGCTTTGTCCCACAAGCGCAACAGTTTTTCCTTTTGGAATGATCAGGGAAAAATTCTTAAGTATCGTGTGGTCTTTATCATAGAAAAAGCCAATATTATTAAATTCAATCTGATGATTAAGAGTAGAAATAGCGACCGGATTTTTCGCTTCATCAATTTTTACATCCGCATCAAGGATTTCTAAGACTCTTTCAAGTGAAGCTTCTCCTTTCTGAACGTTTCCGATTGAAGTTGATAAGCTCTTTGCCGGAGGTAAAATCTGGAAGAACATCCCCAGGAAAACCAGGAAATCTGCCGGAGAAATCGACTGTTCCACAATAATTTGTTTTCCACCGTACCAGGCGATAATCAGGAAAGTGATTGATCCTAAAAATTCGCTCATCGGAGAGGCCAATTCTTTCTTTCTTCCTAAGCTGATCGAGCTGTTGATCCATTTTTGCATAGACTGCGTGAATCTGTTGTTCATGATCTTTTCAGCATTAAAAATCTTGATCACTTTTGATGATTTCAAGGTTTCATCTACAATGGAAAATATAGTTCCCATTTCGTGCTGGGCTTCGTGTGAATTTTTCTTCAGGCTTTTTCCTACCAAAGCAATCATTGTTCCCATTACAGGCAATACAAGTAAGGAAAAAAGCGTCATTTCCGGGCTTAAAAAGAACAAAGTAATCAATGTGCTGATCAACATAAACGGCGCATTGATCAATTCGACCAAGCTGCCCAGAATATTGCCTTCCACTTCTCCCACGTCATTAGACATACGAGACATCAAATCTCCTTTTCTGCGTTCCGTAAAAAATGAAACAGGAAGAGAAAGTATTTTATTGTACATCGCTCCACGAAGGTCTTTTGTAACGCCGACACGATAATTGATCAATAAAAAAGAGCCTAAATATCTGAAAAGGTTTCTCAATAAAAACATAAAGGCAGTTACCACACAAAGCCACGCCAATACGTTAAGCGCACCGTGTTCTGTGACCAGATTCTGAACGTAGTAATTGGAATATTCTTTAAGATATTTAAAAAAATCTCCGATCTCACCCGAATATACAGGAGCCGTTTTATAGGTTTCTGGCTTTATAGTTCCGAAAAGCATTCCTAAAACCGGAAGGATCGTTCCCAATGAGGCAATCTGAAATACGGAATACATAAGATTGAAAAATAAACTTCCGTAGATGTATTTTCGGTGAGGCCTTGCGAACTTTAGTATTTTTAGATATTGGTTCATTCAATGAAAAAATTGGATAGCAAAATTACGTAAAATTAAAAGATTAGACGTTTCTTACCTTATTTTACTTTACTAATATGTTTCAGTTGCGGCTTTTTTGTTACAAATTATTTTAATCTTCAAAAAAATTATTCTGCTGTTATTCTAATATAAAAACAAAAAACCGCCAAAAGACGGTTTTGAATTGTAAAAATTAATTAAAAATCACTTTATCAGTGTATTTCGGAGTAAAATTATTAGGATTTAATTTTTCCAGCGTTTTTCCGAAATTATTGATGATCTGGGTCATATTATCAAAATCAACAATATTTACATCATCATTTACTTGGTGATAATGCTTGATTTTGGTCATATCAGCTGTTGAAATTGAATGGGCAATAATTTTCTTTTTCACAAAATTCACGTTGTCGGATCTGTAAAATAATTGTTCTGCAGCGTAAGGATCGGCATTGATCTTTAATCCGTTGACTGCATTTTTATTGAACAGCTCGTCAAGATCTGAAAACTCATCACCCGTCATGAAAACTGCGTTTTTACCGAACTGAGATTCTGTAGCCACCATTTCAAAATTGAAAAGCGCCGTCAGATTATTATAAATTTTATCTAAATTTTTATCTTCTGCAATCGCGCTTGAGCCCAGCATGCCTTTTTCTTCACCATTAAATGCCATGAAGACCATTGAAAATTCAGGAGTTTTACTTTTAAAATAATCTGCAATTCCTACTAGCGTTGTGATTCCGCTGGCATCGTCGTCTGCGCCGTTATAAATGTTGTCACCACTTTTATTGTTGGTTCCGATATGATCAAAATGTCCCGAGAAACCTAGATATTTGTCAGTTTTCCCCTTCTTGACACCGCAAACATTGTAAACCGTTTTTCCTTTATAAGTAAACGGAACCAAGTACGAATTTCCTGTACAATATGCTAAATTATCTTCTTTGAAAAGTTTTGCAATATAGTTTGCGGCATTTTCATTTTCCTGAGTTCCTATCTCGCGGCCTTTCATTTCATCTGACGCCAAAGTTGAGATAACGGTGTTGATTCTTTCCTTAGAAACTTCCTGCGCAAAGGAAAATATGGAGAAAAGTGAGAAAGTAAGGTAGGTTAGTTTTTTCATGCGTAGATAAATTTTAATAATCTGTCGCAATTTAAAATAAAATGTTGCAATAATAATATAAATTTTATTTTTCACAGATTTACACAGATGTTTATGCATATTTTTATTTATTAACCTTAAAGATTATACGCAATCATCTGTGTAAATCTGTGAAATCCGTGGTAGAAAAAAGAATTAAGGTTAAAAAATAAAAAAACAGCTCCTAAAAGAAGCTGTTCTCACTCAAAAAATCGTTGTAAGGCTATCGAAGTCTGTCTACAGATTTTACGAGCCTCTCATCTTTCTTGATATAAACGTTTGCAATAAGCAAACAGATTATCGCGATCAATGGGAAAACCGGCTCAATACCCTTCTCAGGAAATTGCATTCCTCCGGATAATTTTAGCAGCCAATACGCCAATACACCAATCAACAAAGCGTTTATAATGATGCTGATGGTATTCAGCAAAATTTGTCTTTTTCTGTTTTTAAAGCTGAAAACACTTAGTAATCCAACCAAAACAAGCACTACACAACCGGCATTTATCACCGGAATGCTATCTGAAATGATAACATCCTGCCCTGTAACGAACAGGAACACAGCAGCTAAAACTGCTAAAAAAGTCCATATAGTCTGTATTCTTTGTAGCATTGAATATTAAATTCCAGGCAAAAGTACTATAAATTTTGCACAATTCAAAAATAAGTGTAGATTTGCATTATACGAATGCACTTGAAAACCAAAGTCACCGGACTTACTTTTCTTATTCACAATTAATTACATTTTTTACATAAATATGTTTAACATTGAAACGTTAAGGTCAAAATCCGTAACGGAGCTGACTAAAATCTTAAAGGATTTGGGCGTTAAGATTGCAAGAAACAGCAATGAAAATGACAAAATCTTTGCAATTCTTGACTTTCAGGCTTCCAATCCCAAAGTGGCAAAAGATTATTTCAACACCACAGAAACCAATATGAATGCTGAGGAAATCCCGACAGAAAAACCTGCAAAGGCTCCTGTCAGAAAAGCTGCTCCGAAAAAAGCGGCCCCAAAACCTAAAACAGAAGTAAAATCTCCGACAGAGATAACACCGGCAGCTGAAGAAAAAACAGAGGAAAAGGAAACTATTTCGGAAGAAATAAAACCTGCAGAAGTAAAAGCTGAAGCTTCAGAAGAAAACTCAGCCGCTGCCCAAGCTAAGAAAAAGAGGAAAAGAGTCCCTACTAATATGGGAAACACGGAAAATCCTGCTCAGGAAAGACCGGAAACTCATAAAAACACAGAGCCTCAGGAATCTGCTTCAGCAGAAGAAAAGCCTAATACTCCTCAACAACAATCTCAGGCTAGATCTCAAAAAGGTCAAAATCATCCCCAGAACAACGGAAACCAGCATAGAAATCCGAATCAAAATCAAGGTTCTAATCAAAATCCTAATCAGGGACAGGCTCAAAATCCTAACCAAAATCAGAATTCAGGACAGAATCAAAACCAGAATTCAAACCAAAATCCTAATCAAAACCAAAACCCTAATCAGAACCAGAATCAAAACAGGCATTCTGAGAGACAGGAAGACCATCATGAGCACAGAAAAGAGTTCAATTTTGATGGAATGGTAAGCATTGAAGGGGTTTTAGAAATTTTGCCGGATAACTACGGATTTTTACGTTCTTCAGATTTCAGCTATATTTCTTCACCTGATGATGTTTACGTTTCTACGGCACAAATCAGAAATTTTGGTTTAAAAACTGGAGATACCGTAAGAGGAATCGTAAGGCTTCCGAAAGAAGGAGAGAAATATTTTTCTTTATTAAAACCAATTGAAGTTAACGGCCGTGATCTTGCTTTTATTAAAGACCGCGTTGCTTTTGAATACCTTACCCCGCTTTTTCCGGAAGAGAAATTTAATTTAGCAGGAAATAACTCTACAATGTCTACAAGAATTGTTGATTTGTTTGCGCCGATCGGGAAAGGACAGAGAGCAATGATTGTTGCCCAGCCAAAAACGGGTAAAACAATGTTGTTGAAAGATATTGCAAATTCTATTGCATCCAATCACCCAGAAGTGTATATGATGGTACTTTTGATCGACGAACGTCCGGAAGAGGTTACCGATATGGAAAGAAGTGTAAATGCGGAAGTTATCGCTTCTACATTTGATGAAGCGGCAGATAAGCACGTAAAAGTGGCCAACCTTGTTTTAGCAAAAGCTCAGAGAATGGTTGAATGTGGTCATGATGTTGTTATTTTGTTAGACTCCATTACAAGATTGGCAAGAGCTTACAATACGGTTACTCCTGCATCAGGGAAGGTTCTTTCCGGTGGTGTTGATGCGAATGCGCTTCATAAGCCAAAAAGATTCTTCGGTGCTGCAAGAAAAATTGAAGGCGGCGGATCTTTAACGATCATCGCAACAGCTCTTATCGATACAGGTTCTAAAATGGACGAAGTGATCTTTGAAGAATTCAAGGGAACGGGTAACATGGAACTTCAGTTAGACAGAAAAATTGCCAACAGAAGAATTTATCCTGCTATTGATTTAGTTTCTTCAAGCACTCGTAGAGATGATTTGCTTCTTGATGAGGTTACTTCTCAGAGAATGTGGATTTTCAGAAAATATCTTTCCGAAATGAATCCTATTGAGGCCATGGAATTTGTTAATAAAAACATCAGAGGAACTCTTAACAATGAGGAATTCCTGATGTCGATGAATAAATAATTTAATTTAATATTGTTTAAATAGAAAGCACGGATCTCTGATTCGTGCTTTTATTTTGATCTGATAACTCCATCTTTCAGCCTGCAGCTTCCTTTTTTAAAATTAAACTTATTCTAAATTAATATATCAATGTTAAAGATTTATTAAAGTAATACGCATTTTTTGAATATAGGTCAATTATTGGTTAACTTTGGGTTATAACATTAAAAATAAAATTATGTCATTTGAATTACCAAAATTAGGATATGCTTACGATGCATTGGAACCGACTATTGATGCAAAAACAATGGAAATCCACCATACAAAGCACCACCAGGCATATATCGACAATTTAAATAAAGCAATCGAAGGTACTGAACTAGCTGGAAAAACGATCGAAGAGATCTGCCAGACAGGAACTGACAAGCCAGCAGTAAGAAATAATGGCGGCGGTCACTTCAACCACTCTTTATTCTGGGAAATTTTAACTCCGGGAGGAAGCAATGAGCCTGTAGGAAACGTAAAAGCAGCTATCGAAGCGTATGGCGGACTTGAAAAATTTAAAACTGATTTTTCTGAAGCTGCGAAAACAAGATTCGGGTCAGGTTGGGCTTGGTTGGTAAAAAATGCTGACGGTTCTGTATCTGTTTCTTCTACTCCAAACCAGGATAACCCGTTAATGCCTGTTGCAGACGTTAAAGGAACGCCGGTTCTAGGACTTGACGTTTGGGAACATGCTTATTACTTAAACTACCAAAACAGAAGACCTGACTATGTTGCAGCGTTTTTCTCTGTTGTAAACTGGGATAAAGTTGAGGAATTATTCAACAAATAATTGTTAGCTATTATAAAAATAAAAGGTTTAGGAGTTTTTTCTGAACCTTTTTAATATCTTGTAACGTCACTTCCGGAAAGATTGTTCATTTTTAAGCCATATTTCCAATTGACATAAGCAAAAACCTGGTATAATTTATACTCAAATTTTAACCCGTAATTTTCTTTCGGATCGTAATCAATAGAAGATTCAATGACATTTCTGTATCTGCCTGAGGAATAATAAGAATTCCATTCATTTACTAAAAGAATATTTCTGCTTTTTAAGGAAGATTCTGAATATTGGCTCATCGGTTGGGCAATTGCATTCAAAAAATAATCAAATTGAGTATCAATAACTGTAATATCCCATTCACCATCATCATTTTTTGAGGGTTGAATTTCCGATTTCTCTTTATCGCTTTTAAGCTTTTCCTGCGAAAAACAAGCAAAAGGAATAAAGAATATTGCAATTATTAAAACTAAATTTTTCATACCTAAATTTACAAAAAAAAGCACTCAAATTGAGTGCCCTCTTTTATGGTTCTTTCTGCAAGATCACAAATGCCGGAAAGTGGTCACTGTAACCTCCTGTGAACTGATCGCCATTCCAGGATCTGAAAGGGTAGCCTTTATAGTTTCCTTCTTTGTTAACCAGATAAGGGGGAGCATAAATTTCCGCTTTGTAAACGGAATACTCTTTTGTTACCTGGTCAGAGATTAAATTTTTAGAAACAATGATCTGATCAAATAAGTTGGGTGCATCCTGATAAGCCAAAGATGCGATTCCTTTTTTATATAAAGGATACATTAAATTAAGATAAGGCGTTGTTTCGCTTAAATCTTTCGGGCTTGGCTGAGCTTTCAAATGATTTTTTAAACTTGCGCTTACAGGATCGTCATTAAAATCACCCATTGCAAAAAGTTTTGTGGTAGGATCTGCAGCTCTGATGCTGTCCATCTGTTGCTTTAATAAAGTGGCTGCGGCATTTCTTTTAGGTAAGGAAACGGCTTCACCGCCTCTTCTTGATGGCCAGTGATTCATAAAAAACGCTACCTTTTCGTTGTCTAAGAAACCTGTAACGACCAAAATATCCCTTGTATATTCTCTTTTACCGTCTTCACCGAAAACTTTTAACTCTTTTTTTAATGAATTGGTCACCGTAAATCTTCTTTTCTGATAAATTAACGCTACATCAATTCCTCTGTAATCGTAAGAATTATAATGAATAATTCCATAGTCGTATTTGGCAAGAACGGGCTGTTTGATAAGATCCTGAATAACCTGTCTGTTTTCAACCTCGATCAGGCCAACTACAGCAGGGGCTGTTTTGGTATATTGCGCACCAAGTTCAGAAATTACTTTTGCTTCATTAGCCAGTTTTGCTTTGTAAACTTTGGTATTGTAGTTTTTTGGGCTTGAAGGGGTAAATTCTTCCGAACCACCCTGATATTTTACCACTTTTTTACCGGCTAGCAAACCGTCACTCCACTGTCCGTCGTATTTTTCTGCTTCCAGAAATTTTACGGAATCCAAAGGAATGCTTCTGTGAAAAGCGGGATTGCTTATATCTTTTGTTCCATCAATATAATCTGCAGAGCGTACGGTATCCCAAAGATTTTCAACATTCAGAAAACCCACGGCGGCAACCTTTCTCAGCTTGCCTTGCTGTGCGAAAACCATCATTGAAAAAACAATGGCTATAAAACTTAAAAATCTCTTCATCCTATATAGAGTATTAATATTATTTAATCGACAAATTTACTTTTTTTTAACTTGATCCCATTTTAAATATTTGTAAATTTAAAATGTTGTAGCTGTTGATTTTTACATAATCATTCTTAAAAGTTTGCAATGTTAAGAAAAAATAATGTTAAAAAAATTGTAAATTCTAAAATTTGATTAAATTTGTGCCCCCAACTTTTAAACTGTTGAAAATTAAGAAGAAAAGTATTTAAAAAATAACATACGCATGATTAAAAAACTATCATTAGTCTCTTTATTTACTTTACTTCCTGCTTCATTCTATTTTGCGCAGACCACTGTATTTGCGTATTTAAAGGATGCTGACGGGAAGCCCGTTGAAAGGGCAGAAGTAGATATTAAAGGGAGCGACAATGATGTAACGGCCGACAAGATTGGATATTTCCAATTTGTAGATTTACAGCCGGGGCATTATCAAATTGTGATTACGAAATCAAACTTCGAAACGAAAGTAATGGAGTTCGACGTAGCCAATGAGAAAAGAAAGGATCTAGGGACAATTACCCTATATTCTAATCTTACAAGCGCCGATCAAGGTTTAACGATAATAGACAATGATAGTGATGATGAAGGCGGCAGCAGCGGACAAGCTTCTACGGTAGGTCTGTTACAATCTTCTCAGGACGTATTCAATAAAATTGCTGCTTTCGATTTAGGAGTTTATTGGTTCCGGCCGAGAGGTATTGACGGGAGAACCGGAGAATCACTGCTGAATGGTGTTTCTATGGTGAAATCTGATAACGGAAATGTAGACTTCAGCAACTGGGGCGGATTAAACGAAATTACCAGATACCCGGAAATTGCAGCCAATCATTCGCCTTCTGAATATGCATTCGGAGGAAACAGCTCAGTTGTATATAAAAATACAAAAGCCAGCGAATACAGAAAAGGATTTCAGTTTACACAATCTTTAACAAACAGAAATTACAGAAACAGAACATCTCTAAGATACAGCTCCGGAATGAGCAAAAGCGGATGGGCGTTTACATTGATGGGAGCAAGAAGATGGGCTGAGGAAGGTATCCAGGAAGGAACTTTCTATGATGCTTACGGTGCGTATCTGGGAGTTGAGAAAAAGTTTAGCGATAAGCATACGATGACTTTCAACTTTATCGGAGCTCCTTACAGAAGGTCAACCGCAAGCCCGAGCACTCAGGAAGTATATGATTACAGAGGCGTACATTACAACTCGTATTGGGGTTATCAAGACGGGGAACAGAGAAGTGAAAGAGTAAGAAAAGGTTTCCAGCCTTTATTCCAGCTTCAGGATTTTTGGAAAATTAATAAGAATTCAAGTCTTTGGACATCAGTTTCTTATCAATTTGGAAAAGATAAAGGTTCTCGTTTAGACTGGCAGAATGTTCAAAACCCGTCTCCGACATATTACAGAAATTTACCAAGTTATTATGATTCTTTAGACCCGAATGCATCAGTTATAAATCCGGACGGAACAATGACGACTGCACAGGATGCCTACAGAACATCTTTAGCCGGATGGCAATCGGGAGATCCAAATGTGACTCAATTAAATTGGGACAGATTGTACAGAAGAAATATGCAGCAGCCTGCAGGAACTTATTATGGGCAAACAGGTAAAAGAGCTTTATATTATTTAGTAAATGATGTAAGTGATGATAAAATATGGAATGCTGCTACTCACTTTATACACAATTTTAATGATACGACTAAATTTTTATTGAACGTATCTTATCAGAATTACCGTTCTGAACAATACAGAGAAGTAAACGATCTTCTGGGTGCTGATTTTGTACTAAACAGAGATCCGTTTGCAGCTACAAACCAACCGGGTAAATCAGGTCTATATAATGAAGGTGAAGAAAATGTAGCTAAAAAAGTAGGTGATAAAATGACCTACGACTATATTTTTAGAAGACAGGAAGTAAAAGTAAATCCGGGATTGAAGTTTTCAACAGGGAAATTTGATGTATTTGTTTCCGGAATGTTTGGATATTCCAGCTCAAACAGAGAAGGTTTGTTTAATCATTATTTATACAAAGATTCTTATGGAAAAGGAACTGATTATAACTATTGGAACTATGGTATAAAAGGACAGGCGATCTATAAAGTTAACGGAAGAAACTTTATTGTTTACAACGGAGCATACTATACGCAGGCTCCTTATTTGGAAGATTTATTTGTTAACCCGAGAGTTAACGGATCTGTTGCGCCAAATGTGAAAAATATGGTTGTAAATGCTAACGACTTAAGTTATGTAATGTCAACTCCTTTCTTAAAATTAAGATTAACAGGATATTTGGTTGATACAGATAACGAAACTACGGTACAAAGGTACTTTGCTGACGGTCTTGCGTTGAAAAGTGTAGATGCAGATGGTAATCAAACGAACGTACAGAGTGCATTCGTATCTCAGATCATGACAGACGTGAAGAAAAGAAATATGGGATTGGAACTAGGAGTTGATGTAAAAGTGATTCCTACATTATCTTTACAAGGTTTGGCAAGTATAGGACAATATACTTATGAAAATGATCCGATGACCTATTTTGCTTCAGATGCTGCCGGAGTTTTCCCAAATGGGCTTCCTTATACAAGTTTAGGAAAAGCATATATTAAAAACTATCGTCAAGGAGGGACTCCTCAACAGGCTTTCTCTTTAGGTTTCCGTTACAACAACCCTAAATACTGGTGGGTAGGCGCAAACTGGAACTATTTTGATGATAATTATCTGGATCCGGCTTCATTAGTCAGAACCGAAGGATTTACTCAGAATGATCTTACTTCATCACCATTTTATGGCTTATCTGAAGCTGATTTGAGAAAAGTTTTAGAACCCAACAGATTACCTTCTTCATTCTTCCTAAATGCTAACGCAGGAAAATCTTGGGTAATCGGTAAATATTATGTTTTGATTTCTGCTACTGTAAATAATATTTTAGATAATAGAAAATATATTACAGGAGGTTTTGAACAGACAAGAAATGCTAAGTTCGACACTTTCTCGGAAGATTTAAATAGAGAATATCCTTTATTCGGACCAAAATACTGGTACACTCAAGGAAGATCATATTTCATAAATTTACAGTTTAGATTCTAGTAATCAAATCATTAACTACTTTATTAAAAATTATTAAGATGACAATAAAAAAATACTTAAGTTTAGTAGCAGGAGTTGCATTTGCAGCAATTTCTATTACCTCTTGCGTACAAAAAGATGAATGGGATACACCGCCAATCAAGTGCGAAAACAAATTCCCGGCTCCAACGATGTCTTTGGCTGATTTTAAAGCTCAGGCTCCGGCTACAGGATATCTTTTGATTACTACTGACCAGATCATTGACGGGTATGTAGTTTCTTCTGACGAAAACGGAAATTTCTATAAAACAATTTCTTTCCAGGATAAGCCTGAAAATCCTACTGCAGGTTTACAGATCGAAGTTGACAGAGCAAGCAACTATGCAGATTTCCCTGTTGGAGCGCATATCAGAATTAATGCTAAAGGTTTAAGGCTAGGTCTCGACAGAGGTGCTGTGAAAATAGGTTCTGTAGATCCTACTTTTGCAATCGGAAGAATCCCGGCTTCTTTATTAAGCAGATATATGTCAGGGGTTTGTAACGGAAACGGACTCGAAATTGTAAACATTAAGCCGGTAGAATTGCCCAATCTTGCTGCAGCTAAGGCTGAACAATACATCAATACATTGGTGAAAGTTCCTAACACACAGTTCTCTATCGGAGATATTTTCCCTGTTAATAAAGCTTACATCGATTATGTTGGCGGAGCGGGAGTTGATACAGACAGAACTTTAGAAGATGCTTCAGGAAATTCAGTGACCCTTAGAAATTCAGGTTTCTTCGCACAAGGTTCTAGCTTATTGCCAACAGGAAACGGAGATATTACTTTTGTAGTAAGCCGTTATACAACAACTTGGCAAATGTTGATCAGAAGCACAAATGACGTTAATTTTAAAGGAAACAGAGTAGATGCAACACCGCCAAAAGGAGGTACAGCCATCACTTATTCAGGTTCTTTCCTTGAAAATTTTGAGAGCTATTCATTAACTCCGACCAACCTGGAAGTTTATCCTAAATATGTTAACGATGCTCTTTTAGGAAACAGATACTGGCAGCTGAAGACTTTCAGCAACAACAAATACATTCAATTAGGAGCGAATTCCGGTTCAGGTCCGTATGTTACTTATTTCATTGTACCTGTTGATTTTACAGCAGCAAATACCTTGAAATTTGATGTGAATGTTGGTTTCTGGAACGGTAACGCTCTAAAAGTTTATACAACTACAAACTATACTCCGCTTGGAGACATTACAGCAGCCAACAAAACGGATATTACTTCGGCATTTACAATTCCTACAACGCCTGTGAGCGGATACGGAACTTTAGCACCTGCCGGAACTTACAATATTCCTGCCGGATTAACAGGGAATGGTTTTGTAGTATTTGAATATTCAGGAAACGGAAGTGGTGTTACAACTACAATTCAGTTAGATAATATTCAGGTTCAGTAATTTATACTTGACTATAAATAACATATAACATAGAGCTGTCTTTAATTAGACAGCTTTTTTTTAATTTTGTATTTAAAAGTATAAAAAATGGAAGAAGGTAAAACCGTTTTTTGGACAATTGTCATAGGCATTGCCTTTTTAGTAATTTATAAAATTATTTTTGTTGTATATGCCGGTAACCCAAGTGTGACTATGCTTAAAAATATTAGATATGGAGTAGGAACAGTTACGTCGGGTTATTATACTGAAAAACGACGATCTGGAAATGATTTTAAATTTATTTCCAACAAAGGAAACTTTATAGAATCAAATGAAGATGGAGAGTTCATCAATGGCAGACGTTATCTTGTTGCTTTTGATTCATTAGATATTAGAGATGGGGTTTTACTTTTAGATAAATTTGATATTACAGATTCTTTGAGAAAATATCATATCTATCCGGAATATGGGATGTATGAAGCGAGTTGGTCATTGCCTAACATACCTTTTCAATACGACAAAAGCGATATTGAATATGAAGTAAGAATGAACGTTAAAAGTGATTAATAACAAAAAACCACCGCAAAAGCAGTGGTTTTGTTAATTTTATTCTTTAGAAAGAAACTTCATTCACTTCTTTTCCCCGCTGGAAATTCATTGTTTTCTGGCTTCCTTTGTAAGCAATATTCACAAGGTTGATCTGCTTAGGAAAAGCGCTTAAAAGTATCGTATTCTTTATTTTTAAGGTACTGATTTCCGGAATTCCTCCGGTCTCAAAATATACCCAAACTGTTTCCCCGCTTACCTGGCTACCTGTAAAGGTAATTGTTTTGGGAGAACCATTAACGTACACATCAAAGTTGTTATTTACATACTTTTTTACCTCTGCTTCGAATCCTGCTGTGCTGGGGTTTATCTTGATGGCGTCTGAAATATGATTAGTATTCATCTTTGTGGTAAACTTCAACGTCTTACTTCCATCGATATAGTCCACTTTTGTCATTGAAGAGAAAAAGTCTGCATAAACAAAACTCATTAACACAAAAAATGTTAAAATTCCGGATAAATATAAAAGTTTTTTCATCTTAATTAATAGATTTACAATCATAGATTGTTATTTATAGTTCACAAATAATATGCCAATTAGAAGTTTACGTTCACAGAATACTTATCGTAGAATGCTTTAATGTGTGCAACTGCTTCGTCAGCGCTGTCTACCACACGATAAAGGTCCAAATCATTTTCTGCGATCATGTCCTCTTTTAACAAAGTAGCTTTAAACCAATCGAGTAAGCCGCTCCAAAATTCAGAGCCAACCAGAACTATAGGGAACCTTCCGATTTTATTGGTCTGAATCAAAGTGATGGCTTCCGTAAGCTCGTCCAGAGTGCCAAAACCACCGGGCATGACAATGAATCCCTGAGAATATTTTACAAACATCACTTTTCTTACAAAGAAATAATCAAAATTCATTGAATAAGATCTGTTGATATAAGGATTAAAGTGCTGTTCAAACGGCAAATCGATATTCAACCCGATGGATTTTCCTTTAGCATTAAAAGCCCCTTTATTTCCTGCTTCCATGATTCCGGGACCGCCGCCGGTAATGATTCCGAAGCCTATTTTAGTGATTTTTTCGGCAATTTCCACAGCCATATTGTAATATTTACTCTCAGGCTTCAGTCTTGCCGATCCGAAAATAGAAACGCACGGGCCGATTTTAGCCAGTTTTTCATAACCGTCTACAAATTCAGCCATTACCTTAAAAACCATCCAGCTGTCTTTGGTAATGGTCTCGTCCCAGTTTTTTTGTCTTAAACTGTTGTGCAGCTTTGTTTCATTACTGTCTAATTCCGGATTTACCAGACTTTCGTCTCTTCCATCAATTTCCATTGCAGATTATTTAAAATATTTTTCGGCTTCTATTACAGATTCGGGTCTGCCGACGTCTATCAGGATGCTGTCATGTACAAAACCATGAATGTGTTCGGTTTGCATAAGATCCAGATATTCTTCCATAACAGAAAATTTGCCTTTTCTTTTTATTTTTTCAAAAATAGAAGGATTAATGCAGTGCACACCACTGAAAGCTAATGCTTTAAACCCTTTGTTAAACTCAGCCAATCTCTGCTCACCCGTCTGTACATTCAGCCAGCCTCTTAAAACCAAATCATCATTAAAAAGTAGTTTTCTTGAGCTTTCTCTATCCGAAACGGCTAATGTAGCAAAATCTTTTATCTTTTTATGATATTCAACCAGATCGGTAATATTGATATTGGTGAGAATATCTGCATTCATGATCAGAAAATCTTCGCCATGATCGAGGAATTTTCTGGCAAAAATCAAGCCGCCGCCGGTTTCCAGCAGTTCCTGGGTTTCGTCAGAAATTTCAATATTGCAGTTGAAATTACCGTTTTCCTTTAAAAAATCAACAATTTGATTTCCAAAATGATGGATATTGATGACAAAATCCTTTATTCCGAAACTTTTAAGATAATTGATATTTCTTTCCAAAAGCGGAATGCCATTTACCTTAGCCAAAGCCTTCGGATGATGATCTGTAAAAGGTTTAAGCCTTGTGCCTTTTCCTGCTGCGAAAATTAGAGCCTTCATTATTTATAATTGATAAGTGATGAATGATAATTGATGAAAAAATAAATGTTCTGAATAGATTATTTATAATTTATCACTTATCTTTTATGAATTCAGTTGATGCTGTTCGTCGTGGTGAAGGCTGATCTCAACTTTTTCACCATATTTTTCTTCAATAAAACGGGCAATTTTTATCGCTGAATATACCGATCTGTGCTGTCCGCCCGTACACCCGAAATTGATCTGCAGATTCTCAAAACCTCTTTCCAGATAATTGTCAATATTGATAGAAATAAGATTTTTTATTAATTCTAAAAATTTTGGCATTTCGGTTTTTGTTTCGAGGTATTCCTGGACGCCGATGTCGTTTCCGGTCTGGATTTTATATTCTTCAACTCTTCCGGGGTTTAAAATTCCTCGGCAGTCGAAGGTAAAACCACCTCCGTTTCCTGAATCATCTTTGGGAATTCCTCCTTTTTTGTACGAAAAACTGTGTATGTCGATGTGTAGCATTTTGTTATATTATAATTGATTATTGATAAATGATCATTGGTTTTGGAAATCGCTTATCAATGATTGTTTATCATTTATTTTTTTATATTTTCAGTCACTTTTGTCATTCCCTAGGAATCTAAAATTATTTTTTTATTTTGAAGAGATCCTTCGACTCCGCTCAGGATGACATGGCTAATACTAACTGTTAAATGAGCGTAATTTTTAACGGTGTCAGTCTTAGCTTGTCGAAGACTTTAACTTTGTAAAATCTCTCCAATTTTCAATTTTGTTTTCTCTAAACTTAATTGCTGTATTACTTTTTCAAGCTCGGGATAATTTTTCATATGTTCCCAGGATTGAGAAAATTCTGTGATATTTTCAATTCCTTTTTCGATGCTTGCGATAAAATGTTGCTTCTTTTGAATCAATCCTCTGAATCCGTAAGCTCCCAAAACCTGCAAAAACCGCATCATCTGAATGGGCTTAACCGAATTTTTTAGTTGAAGTTGAGTTTCTTCATTTTTAAATTGCTGAATGTAAAATTCCAGCATTTCATTTTTAAAATCTTCAGGAAAATTGGCTTTAGCCTGAAATAAAAACGAAATCACATCATATATCAAAGGGCCTTTCATCGCAGACTGATAATCGATGAACGCAACTTCATTATTTTCATTTACCATGATATTTCTGGCCTGAAAATCACGGATCATTAATCCTTTTGGCTCGAGATTTTCGATGAGGTTAGCGATTTTTTTAAATTCTTTCAGCAAAGTCGATTTATGATATTCCAGCTCCAGAACATCAGCAACGAAACTTTTAAAATAATATAAATCGTGCATTACGGGAAGCTCGTCATAACTTTCGTATTCAAAAGTTTTTGCGAAATCTATTTTGCCCTGAGTTTTAATTTGAAGCTGATAAAGTTTTTCCAGAGTCTGTTTCACCAAAAATTTCACTTTATCGGATAAACTTTCTTTAGAAATAATTTCTGAGAGAGTATTTTCACCTAAAAATTCCTGCACATATAGCTTTCTATCCTCGGAAATCGTGAATATTGTTGGTGTATTGAGCTTTAGCTGAGTAAAAATACCTGAGAAATAAAAAAAACTTTCGTTCTCCGGAATATTTTCATTGTAAGTAATAATATACTTCTTTTTATCTGTTTTTGCTAAAAAATTTACTCTCGCGGAGCCGCTTTGAGCTAAAGTAATAAACTCAGAAGTTGTTTTCCCTGAATATTTTTCAAAAAATAGGTTGGCGTTTTCAGCATTCATAGTAGAAAACAAATATAGTAATTTACGTGCTAATTTCTATCTTTGCAGTATGTTAAAGGATTTTAAACCTGTTTTAGGAATTTTACTGCGATTCATCATCATTTATCTGGTGCTGCTTTTTGCGTATCAATTTTACCTAAATAGCTTTAAGGCAGGTGGTTTAGATCCTTTTTCGAGGATAATTGCTGAGCAGGTGAGGTATTTTCAAAACTCAGCAGGATATCCGACGCAGCTTTATAATGATATTCCTAAGGAGCAAGTCTGGTTTTACGTAAAAAGTGATTATGCAACGAGAATGGTAGAAGGTTGTAATGCCATCTCGGTGATGATTCTTTTTGTCTCTTTTGTTTTTGCCTTTTATAAAGGTGTTAAAACATTTGCTTTTGTTTTGATCGGCCTTATTTTGCTTTATATTATGAATCTGGTGAGGATTATCGGCTTAAATATTGTGATGACGGATCATAAGCAATACGGTAAAATATCTCATGATTATATTTTTCCGGCGGTTATTTATGGTTGTGTTGTCTTGCTTTGGCTTATCTGGATTAAATTTTTTGCATTAAAAAATGAAGATTCTTAGTTGGTTTCTGGTCATGGCAGGAGTTGTTGGGCTTATCAGTGTGAGAGCGCTTGAAGACAGCATTTTCTATGATCCTTTTCTGAATTATTTCCATGAGGCTGATAAAAGCCTGGCCTTTCCTTCTTTTGAGTGGGGGAGGTTAATTATTGGGCATATTTTCAGATTTATATTAAACCTGATTTTTTCCTGTCTGATTATACATTTTTTGTTTAAAAATAAAGAATGGACCATTCAGGGAGCATTATTAATTGCGATAATTTTTTTCATCACATTTCCGATTTACCTGTATTGTATTTACAACAGATTTGAGATCGGATATCTTTTTTCTTTTTATATGAGAAGGTTTGTGATTCAGCCTTTGATTTTACTTCTTATCATTCCGATGTTTTATTATAGAAAGCAAATAAGCGAGAAAAAGGGATAATTATCCAAATAGATTTTTGGTCTTATGATTTTTATAAAGCATTCATTTAATTTTGAAATAAAACTTATCATCACATTATTTTATAATAAAAACCGGCAAAATAATCTGCCGGTCTTGAAAATGATCTACTTTTTTTAAATTAATTCATCAGCACTTGGCCCGTACATGCCTGGTATCTTTACATCCAGCAAACGTAAAAACACGCTTAACTGTCCGCGATGGTGATAAAGATGGCTGAAACACATACTTCGCAATACTGCCACTCTCGGCAATTGCAACATTATCTGATCGCCGGTTCTCAGGGTCCAAATTTCCATTAATTTTGCATCTGAGGTTTCTTTAAGCAGGCTTACACAATTTTCAACGGCTTTTTTATGAATATCCAGCAATTCTTCTGTGGTGGTTGCCTGTGTTGGCGGCTGATATTTCGTAACCGCAAGGTCTACTTCATCCAGCTTGAATATCCTTTCTGCCCAGTTAGGCAGATCTGCTATGTGCGTTGATAATCTGCACAGGTTCATTGATTTTTCGTGAGGTGCCCAGTCAAATTTATCTGCCGGTACTCTTTCCAATATTTTAAAGGTGCTGGCAGCCTCCATCTGTAATTCGCTAATAAGCGCTTGATTCATTGTCATTATTTGTGATTTTAAATTCGCGGACAAAGAAACGAAATTTTATAATAATTCAACGAAGTTTTCAATTATTACAGGCTGAAAATGAGTGCGAAAGCCTCTGAATTGTTTTAAAAGTAAAAATTTAATAAGAATTTTTTTCTCTGAATTTTCAATTTATATTTCTAGTTTTCAATTTTCATGAATTTATTCGTAATATTTTGAATGCCAGAGATCTATTTTTAATTAAAATAAGAAATGATAAAATTTTTTATTTTTCCAGTGCTATTTTTTTTATAATTTAATTCCTTAAGTTGTGAGATAATAACAGACAGCTTTTATTTAATTATAAAATAACAGGAGAAAGACAAGTGTGTAAAGAATGCTTTAATATTTAATAGTAAAGGCTTTTTATTTAACAGTATGCTTCACTTCTCGCGTGATATTCTCGGGAGTCCATTCCACTCTTTTGACAAATTCTCGTTCACGGACAGGGCAATCTGCAATCTGGCAAACAGGGCATGAAATATTTTTACAGTCATCCATATGAAAATTGAATTCAATGGTGCGTGTCATATTTTTCGCTAAAAGAATGATTACGTTTTCCATTTCTTTATGGGCATCACGAAGGCTGTAATACCAGGGCAGGGTAATATGTGCATCGATATGAAGGGAAGCCCCGAATTGCTGGATTTTCATGTTGTGAATATCAATCCATTCTGTTTTTCTGTTTTTTTCAAGAACTTTAACGATTTGGTTTAAAAGGTCGGGATCCTGCTCATCCATAATACCACTCAACGATTTGCGGATAATCTTATAGCCGACAAAGATGATATATCCGCCAAATAATAGAGCTACGGCAGAATCTATCCAATAAATTTTAGTGAAATAAACAACAAGTAAGCTGATAACGACGCCGAGGGTTGTAATTGTATCGGATTGCAGATGCTTTCCGGATGCGATGAGAACCAGTGAAGTGTCTCTTTCGCCTTTTTTAATGGAAATATAACCCAGAAAATAATTGATAATCGCGGTTGCGGCAATAATCCAGATTCCCCAGTCGAGCTTATTTAGTATTTTACCGGTTATGAGGCTGTTAACGCCTTCATAGATGATCATAATGCCTGCAATGGCAATCAGGGCACCTTCAATTCCGGAGGTCACGAATTCAACTTTTCCGTGCCCGTAAGGATGGTCTTTATCTTTTGGTTTTGCGGCAAGATGCAGGGAATAAAGCCCCATAAATGCGCTGATGACATTTACGATACTTTCCATGGCATCAGAAAATACGGCATCGGAATTTGTGAGCTTCCATGCGATAATTTTTCCTATGAATAAAATAACTCCAAAAACTGCGATCCATTTTTGAAAGCCTATTTTATCTTTATTGCTATTCGTTTGAACGTTCATAAGTTTGATAAAAAAAAGAATCTCAATTTTGAGACTCTTTTTTATTTTGTTAGTTTATACTAAGTTATTTGCTACTAGGTATTCTGCAATCTGTACTGCGTTGGTTGCAGCACCTTTTCGCAGATTGTCTGCTACGATCCAGAGATTCAGCGTTTTCGGCTGTGAAAGATCCCGTCTTATTCTTCCGACAAAAACCTCGTCTTTTCCCTCGGAATATAAAGGCATTGGATATTCGTTGTTTTTTACATTATCCATTACCACAACACCAGGAGTTTCAGATAAAATTTTTCTTACTTCATCAAGCTCGAATTCATTTTCAAATTCAATGTTAACGCTTTCAGAATGACCTCCCTGAACGGGAACTCTTACTGCAGTTGCCGTTAAATTAAATGTGTCGTCCCCAAGGATTTTCTTAGGTTCTTTCATTAATTTAATTTCTTCTTTCGTATAATCATCATCCGCAAAGGCATCACAGTGTGGCAATGCATTTTTGAAGATCTGATAAGGATAAACCTTCGCAATGGAATTGTCTCCGCTGATTTCTGCATTTAGCTGATCTACAGCTGCTTTACCAGTTCCTGTTACAGACTGATAGGTAGAAACGATTACTCTTTTTAAATCATATTTTTTGTTCAAAGGTCCTAAAACCATTACCAGCTGAATGGTAGAACAGTTCGGATTGGCAATAATCTTATCTTCTTTTGTCAACACATCTGCATTGATCTCAGGAACGACCAATTTCTTGTCAGGATCCATTCTCCAGGCTGAGGAATTGTCGATCACCGTTGTTCCTGCTTCTGCAAATAAAGGAGCAAACTCAAGTGAAGTTGAACCTCCCGCAGAGAAAATTGCGATATCCGGTTTGGCAGCTATAGCGTCCTTCATGCTTACAATCGTAAATTCTTCCTGTTTATACTTCACCTTTTTACCAATAGATCTTTCCGATGCAACCGGAATTAATTCTGTGACAGGGAAGTTTCTCTCCTCCAAAACTTTAAGCATAACTTGTCCAACCATTCCTGTTGAACCGACTACAGCTACTTTCATTGATTTAATTAAAAAATTTAAAATTAATATTTAAAATTATAAACTCATCATTTATAACTTATACTTTATAACTTTTACGCTCCGAAGACTCTTGCCCAAGGGAAAGCGAATGCGAATAAGCCTACCGCAATGAGTCCCATAATAACAATTCCTAAAGAAATGGTATCATTGGATTTTACTTTTTTGTTGATGATGGTCATTAAAACCGCAGCGATCAACATAGAAACGGGATGTTCTACATATTGGAATCTTGAATAAGAATCGCTCATTAATGTTCCGGCATCCAAAGCAGCTTTGAAACCGGGAGAAAATATCAATAACAGACATATTCCCACCAAAAACTGAACGTGAAAAAAGATCATTGTGAAGAGGGTAGTCTTCTTCAGAAATTTATTTACCTTACCACTGAAACCAAACATGGTCGTTAAAAGCGCAATAACAAATAATGCTACTAAAACCAGTTCTAAATACCCAAATCCTTTGTGAGCACTAAGAAAAACCTTGTAAAAATCCATACGTCTATTTTTTCTATTTTAAAGTACACAAATATAACAAAAATCCCGGCGAAAAGCCGGGATTGATATTTATAAAATTTAATATTATGATATATTAAAAGTTGAATGATAATGTTGCAGACCATGTTCTACCAAATCCGAACAATACTCTGTTGCCATCTGCAAGGCCATCGTACATTCTGCCAGCTTCTTCATAAGTTTTACCTTTGTCAGGATCATTGTTTGTTGTAATTTTATCATTTCCGAAAACATTTGTTGAAGCATCAGAAATGTAAGTTGTATCAAACAAGTTATAAACGTTAGCACCTACTGTAAAGTATTGAGAAGCATCTTTTAATCTTATTTTATAAGAAATACCTAAATCAAATAAGTTAAAATCAGGTAACTGTAATACTCCTTTTTGCTGTGCAGCTTCATTTGAGAATGTTGCAATATCAATTGAAGAATATACTTTACCAACGTGTCTCAAAGTACCATAAATGCTAAGATCTTTCACAGGCTTTACAGTTGCGCCTAATGATGCTGTCAATTGAGGAATACTGTTGTTGCTTGTTCCACCTACTTTTACTTTATCTAAATAAAGCGTAGTAGAGTTTGAGTTACCGGCTACAGTAATTGGATTGTTGTTGTCATCAAATGTAGATCCTGTAGCATTTCCTTTGTAGTAATAATCTCCCCAAGAGAACATACCCTGGAATTCTAGGAAATTTGTTGGCTTGTAAACACCGTCAAATTCAAAACCTTGGTGGATTTCTGTAATGCCGTTAATTTCTGCGTATCCAGTAGCTGTTGTATTATCAGGTAATGTAAATGTCTGGTTTGTTCTTCTCAACCATCTGTCTTTCCATTCAGTTCTGTAAAAGTTTGCATTTGCACTGAATTTACCCGATCTGAATCCGTACCCAACTTCAGCAGAAAAGATTTTCTCATTAGTTAATGTTGGGTTAACAACCTGGAAGTTACTTGGATATACAGCGTTTAAGAAAGGCTGTTTGCTATAATACCCAATGTTTGCGAAAACATTATGTTGCTCGTTGATGTTATAATTAGCACCCCCTTTAATGTTGTATCCGAAAAGATTTTTAAATCCTGTTTTTGTGTTAACGATTTGACCTGTAGTGGCGTTCGGTTGTCTTGTAATACCATCCTGAACGAAGTTATCAATTCTCTGATATCCCTGGTTTGATACTGATCCCTGTAAAAATGCAGATAAATTATTTTTAGAATATTCTACCTGAGCAAATCCACTGTACCAAATTACTTCACCGTCATTGCTGTATCCGATTCTGTCTTCCATCGGTGCTACTTTTCCTCCAAAAGGATTCCATGTAAGCTTTTGATAGTCGTAAGTATTTCTTACCACATTTGGCGCAATGTTTTTGTTGGTATTATCCTTATATCCGGCAGCGTTATACAGATCAGAAATTACCTGATAGTGGTATCCATAGTAATATCTGTCGTCAGTACCTACAGAGAAATTCCAGTTGTCATTGATTTTATGTTGGAAATTGGCTAAGATACCATACCAGTTGTGAGAGTTGATGCTTGATCTTCTTACAAGAGTACTTGCGGCAGGAGCTGTGTTTACATTAACCGCCTGGTTAGCTGCAAAAATTGCATCATAATTGAAGTGTCCTCCACCGTCAAGGAAAGTAGCATCAGTAATTGATTTACCTCCAACTCTACCGATATCACCAGTTCCACCACCTCTACCATTAGACATGTAGGCTACTGTACTCAATTTTGACTTATCGTTGATTGTCCAGTCCCAGTTCAGCATCATTACCGGCTTAGAGTAATAGTTTGATCTGTTTGCCAATGGCACTTTATTTCCGTTCTCATCGGTGTAGTAACCATAGTCGGAGTTATACTGTCTGTATGGCGAACCGTCTTTGTCCGGATTGAATTTAATATAGTTTCCAATTGTAGGAGAGAATGTTCTCTGATCGTGCCACTGCGGAGCAGAAGTCATTGTAAACTGGAAATTATGTTTTTTGTTTGGTTCCCAACCTAATGCAAAGTAATATGCATAAGATTCGTAATCTGTGTTTTCAATATAAGTTGATCCGGATTGTCTGCTCATTAAGAATGAAGAAGACCATCCTTTATCTGACTTACCTGTGTTATAAGCAAAAGAAGATTTTAAATAGTCATTGTTACCAACTCCTAATCTGATTACTCCTCCTTTTTTCATGTCCGCAGACTTCGTTAAGAAGTTAATAGTACCTCCAACAGAAGCAATTGCTAATTTTGAAGACCCTAAACCTCTCTGTACCTGAAGTGTGCTTGTTACATCCTGTAGACCAGTCCAGTTAGAAAAATAAACAGTACCACCTTCCATGTCATTCACCGGCATACCGTTTACCATTACAGCGATGTTTCTTGATTCGAATCCTCTGATTACAATCTGAGAATCACCGAAACCACCACCACCTTTAGTAGCATATACAGAAGGAGTCGTGTTCAAAATTTCAGGAAGTTCCTGGTTTCCTAATCTTTCTATAATTTGTGCTGCTTTTACTGTCGAAACAGCAACTGGCGTTTTTCTATCTTTAGCGATATCCGTAACACCTTGTAAAATAACCTCTTCAATGTCTTTAGACCTGGTAGTGTTTACCGTGTCCTTAACTTCTTGAGCGTAATAAACACTAGCTGTTGAAAGCGTAATAGCTACAGTTAGTATTGATTTGTTGATTAATTTCATAATCGTTAGTAATAGTTAGATTTAAATTTTATGCAAAATTCGGGAAATAAATTTTAACTAATATTAACTATATGTTAATTTTTAATCAATATAATTAAGCTATAAGTAGTTGATTTTCAAATTTATAAACAAAAATTGAATTTTCCTATGAAAAAAATCATATTATTGAATTTTTAACAAAAGCACATCATTTTTATTAAAAATTCAACGCTATTTCACGGCTTTGAGACTCAAATCAATATTCTCTGCAGAGTGTGTTAATGCACCGGCAGAGATAAAAGTGACACCCGTAGAGGCAATTTCTTTGAGCTGATCTCTGGTAATTCCGCCGGAAGCTTCAGATTCGCATGAGCCGTTGATCATTTTTATGGCCTTTTTCATGGTTTTTACATCCATATTATCAAGCATGATTCTGTCAACTTTTGCGTTGATGGCTTCCTGCACTTCTTCAAGGTTTCTGGTTTCAACCTCAATCTTTAATTTTTTCTTATTTTTTTTAACGTACTCTTTCGCCATTTTTACGGCATTGGTAATGCTTCCGTTGTAATCAATGTGGTTGTCCTTCAGCATGATCATGTCATAAAGACCATATCTGTGATTGGTTCCGCCACCGATGGCAACGGCCCATTTTTCACAAATTCTGAAATTTGGCGTTGTTTTTCTTGTATCTAAAAGCTTGGTTTTAGTTCCGATTAATCTTGAATCCCAGTCATGAGTAAGTGTTGCAATCCCGCTCATTCTCTGCATACAATTAAGGATCAGTCTTTCTGTGGACAGAATTGATCTCGCGCTTCCTTTTACGATAAGGGCCACATCTCCGACTTTTGCTGCGGACCCGTCTTTAATGAAGATTTCAACGTTTAAGTTTTTATCAAAAGTTTTAAAAATAAATTCCGCCAATTCTACACCGGCCAAAATACAATTCTGCTTTACCAGAAGTTTTGCACTTTGCTCCAAATCCTTCGGGATAGTCGAAAGAGTGGAGTGGTCGCCATCGTGAATGTCTTCTTCTAAGGCGTTTTTAATGAATTGTTTTAAAGCTTTATCTGTAACGTATGCTGGTCTTTTCATTATATTTAAGCTAAATCTTTATTATAAAATGCGCCTTTATTTTCAGTCATTTCCATAGATTGGATGATGATGAGGTGCGCAACGGTTGTTAAATTTCTCAATTCCGACAATTGTGGCGAAAGAATAGAGTAGTGGTAAATTTCATTCACGGCAGCAGCAATTTCCTGGTGCTTCTGTAAAGCCATATTCAGACGTCGGTTGCTTCTTACGATCCCTACCAGATCGCTCATCATTTCCTGCAGCTGTTTTCTTAAATAAGTGATAATCACCATCTCGTCCATAATTTTCATGCCTTCTTCATCCCATTCCGGAACAGCTTTTAAATCATCAAAATTGAAATCGTTTTTATTTAATAATTCCACTGTTTTCATGGCGGCGTTATGTCCGAAAACCAAACCTTCCAATAATGAATTTGATGCTAATCTGTTGGCCCCATGAAGTCCGGAATTCGTACATTCCCCGACTGCGAAAAGGTTATTGATGGAAGATTGACCGTCTTTATCAACATCAATTCCACCCATTAAATAATGGCACGCCGGAACCACAGGAATTAATTGTGTAAAGGGATCGATCGCCTCAGACTTGCATTTTTTGTAAATATTAGGAAAATGTTCAAGGAATTTTTCATGGTTCATATCGCGGCAATCCAACCCGACATATTCGTCTCCGGAAATTTTCATTTCTGCATCAATGGCTCTTGCGACAATATCTCTTGAGGCTAATTCTTCACGCTCATCATATTTATGCATGAATTTTTCACCTCTTTTCGTTCTTAATTTTGCACCATCTCCACGGACGGCCTCAGAAATTAAAAATAACATTCCGTCCATTTTGCTATATAAGGCAGTCGGGTGGAACTGATAATACTGCATATTGGAAACATTTCCTTTAGCACGGGCTACAAAAGCAATTCCGTCGCCGGTTGCGATTTTTGGGTTGGTGGTATTTTTATATACATGGCCGGCCCCGCCTGTGGCAACCAATGTTATTTTTGAAGTGATTTTTTTAATTCTTTTAGACTTTTCATCCAAAATATAGGCTCCGTAACAATGGATGTCGCCTTCATTCAGTTCTTTTCCCGGAACGTGGTGCTGTGTGATGATATCAATTACATAATGATGATCCAGTATTTCAATATTCGGGCTGTGCTTGGCTGTTTCCAGAAGAGCTCTTTCGATCTCAAAACCTGTGATATCTTTATGATGTACAATTCTGTTTTCGGTATGGCCTCCTTCTCTTCCTAGAGCAAATTCGCCGTTTTTCATGTCAAAATTGGCTCCCCATTCTACAATTTCGTTAAATCTTGCAGGGGCTTCTTTTACCACCATTTCTACTACATCGCGTTTGTTTTCCCCGTCTCCGGCGCGCATGGTATCTTCGATATGCTTGTCAAAATTGTCGTTTTTAGAATCTGTAACCACCGCAAGACCGCCTTGTGCGTATTTGGTATTGCTTTCATCTTCATCAGATTTTGTGACTATGATTATTTTGGCATCAGGAAGCTGCTCAGAAACTTTAATGGCGTAAGAAAGTCCCGAAATACCGGAACCGATTACTAATACATCCGCTTTTATCATATGCTTACTTTAGGTACGATCGTCTAAATATTAAATAAATTTAAACAATTTTTCGTTTGGTTTTCTTACTTTTTTCATGTGCTGGAAATGATCTTCCTCAGAACGGTACCCTAATGCAAGGGTGACGGTTACTTTTTCTCTCTCAGGATTGATCTCTAAAATATCCTCGATCATCTCCTGTCGGAATCCTTCCATCGGGCAGGTATCAATGTTTTCGATCGCTGCGGCGTACATTAAATTGGCTAGAACGATGTATGACTGTTTTTCTGCCCAGTTGAAAATTTCATCGCTTGTTTTTTGAACAATATGCTGGTTAATGCTTTTTTTGAAAAGATCAAGTTTTTCCAACGGCACATCTCTTACCTCAGAAATGTGGTTAAAATACCCGTGAATGTAGCTGTCATCAATAATTCTTTTTGAAATAATAACAATCAGATGAGAGCATGTGGAAATTTGTGATGGGTTGTAAAATGCCGGAATTAATTTTTGCTTCATTTCTTCACTTTCAACAACAATTATTTTATACGGCTGCAGACCCAGTGAGCTTGCGGCTAGTTTCCCGGATTCAAGAATGTTGTGAAGGGTTTCCTGGGGGATGATTTCGTTGTTAAATTTCTTTACAGAATATCTTCTGCTTAAAGCTTCCAAATAATTCATATGACAAATTTAAGAATTGAGTGCGAATAAAATCAGTTTAAAAGCAAATATCTCTTTATAAATAACGCAAAAAAAGAACCACTTCGGAATTTGAAGTGGTTCTGTATGATGAAGAAAGATAGTATTCTATTCTCTATTTTTAACTAAAATCCAGCCTGAGTATTTAACAGCCGTGTTTTTCTTATCATTTTCGTTCCAGTTTACAGAATACCAATAGCTTCCTGTGGAAACTTTTCTTCCGCCGATGGTTCCGTCCCATCTGTATTTGTTCTTTTTGTCGCCCTGATGAATCTTGGCGCCATATCGGTCGAAAATATTGAATACCAGATTCTGCTTATTTCCCAACGCTGAATAATCGATCACATCATTCACACCGTCTCCGTTTGGAGTGATTACATTGATTAAATTCGGAACGGTAAAATCAACCTCGATCGGTTCGCAGTCATAAGCGTCTTTCACATAAACCTTGGCATCACCTCTCGGAACATTTTTAAAGATGTTTGAATCCTGCCAGTTGATGTTGTCCAAAGAATATTGGTATGCCGGAGATCCTCCCACAACATTCACGGTTACTGTATTGTTTGAAATGTCGATGTCTGTAACAACGGGCTGCTCAGCAGGATATACTTTTACCGTTTGTATCGCTGTACATTCTCCTGTTTTTAATTTAACCCAATACGTTCCGACTCCAACGTCTGTGATGGTTCTGGTGATGGCACCTGTGCTCCATTCGTAAGAAGCGAATCCCGGACCTGCATCTAATGTAGTTTTGTCTTCAATACAAATGATTTTATCCTTTAAAATATCAGAATATACCGGCGCAATTACCGTTAAATCAACTTTTGCAATGGCAAAACACCCAAAAGAATTGCTTACTCTGATATAAACTACACCTGTTGGTGCAATATAATTGGTTGGATTTGAGATTGCATTGGTATCGTTTTGAGCATCTGTAAGAGATGGATAATATTTTTTCGTAATTCCCGGAGTGATCGTAACGCCTGCTGCGGTAAGGTTAAAGAGCGCTGTGGCAGGGCTTCCTTCGATAAAGCATGACCTCAGTGAAGCATTATTTACCGTAACGGTTGGTGCTATTTTTAATGAAATCCTTGCATCATTATTGTCGCATAATACCTGTGTCGGGTCTTTAATGACAACCGCAATTTCTGTGTCTGCATTAAACTGAAAATTCGCAGGATTTGGTATCGGAGCTGAATTTCCTAAAATATGGTATTCAATTGTGAAGTTGTTGGGATTATTAACCAACTGAGAATCAAATGTATTTAAATTAATTGTTCCAAATCCTGCAAGATCCGGACAAACGTATTTTGTAATCGCAGTCTGCAAAAGCGGAACTTTATCTACAAAAACTTTTACATTTTTAATCGAATGTCTTGATCTCGCACCTCCTGTAGAAGCTGAAAACCCGAAATATCCCACCGTCATTCCCGCTGCAGAGCCGGCAGGAGCGAAAGACTGATTACAGATCTGGGTACCGTCAAGAGTGATTTTTACAATCCAGTTGGCAGGTGCCGCAGGATCTACCTCGGCTGTTACTTCAACATGCTTGTAGGTCGTTCCCTGGAAAGGATGTGTTGCATTAAGATCCGGTGAATGGAAAGAGCTTCCCGGAACATTGAAGAATTCTACGTTGTTGGTATCGGTGGTATTGGCAACCTGTCCGTAAGCAACGTGCACTTTACTCATTCCTGAGCTTCCTGAAGCGTTATTATAGGAGTCAAAACCGACAATAAAACCGATTGCATTCTGGGAAACTCCGATTCCTGAACCTAGAACGCTGGCAACCGGCGGATTGGCCAAATACCAAAATGCAATTCCGTCACCATTATACGTTTGGTTGGAATCCATCCTGAAATCGAATTCAACTCTCCATTTATCACAATATTTCAGGTTGATCGGGTCATTCAGCCTGATCGATCCTGAATTGTCATTCACATCCGGTGTAAGCTGCACAAAATCAGTGTTTACTACAGTAGGTGCAACCATCGTCCAGCCCGTTGTATTAACAGGATTTCCTGTCAATTGGTACGTTTGCGAAAGTATACAAGTGGGAAGAATGAAGAGGAGAAATAATAAAGGTAGAAGAAGATAGTTTTTTTTCATATACAGTAGATTATTATTTTTTAATTTTACAAATATAATTAAATTTCATTGCCTGGTATTGTGTTTTAAGCGTTTTTTAATATTAATTTATCAATCGATCATGAATTATTTATAAACATATAAAATTATAATAGATTTAAATTATTAAGATGTGATGCAAAATATATTTTTTGAGGATTTATTATCTATAAAAAAAGAACCATCTCAAAAAGCTTGAATGGTTCTTTATTATCTAAAAAATGATTATTTAATTGTTATTCTCTGTTTTTAACTAAAATCCAACCGGAATACTTAAATGGGGTGTTCTTTTTGTCATTTTCATTCCATGATACTGAATACCAGTAATTTCCTGTAGGAACTTTTCTTCCTCCAATGGTTCCGTCCCATCTGTATTTGTTTGATTTGTCGCCCTGGTGGATTTTAGCACCATATCGGTCGAAAATATTAAACACCAAATTCTTTTTATTGGCCAACGCCGAATAATCAATCACATCGTTTATACCGTCTCCGTTTGGCGTGATCACATTAATTAAATTCGGAACTGTAAAATCAACCTCGATCGGGTCGCAGTCATAAGCATCTTTCACATATATTGTTGCATCTCCTCTCGGTATATTTTTAAATATATTAGAATCCTGCCAATTAATATTATCCATTGAATATTGATAAGCCGGCGTTCCTCCCGTTACATTGATTGTAGCGGTATTATTCGAAATGTCAATATTTGTAATTACGGGTTGCTCAGAAGGGTAGACTTTTACGGTTTGTGTAGCGACACATTCTCCGGTTTTTAATTTTACCCAATAGGTGCCGACACCTACATTCGTAATGGTCTGTGTTGTTGCGCCGGTGCTCCATTCGTAAGAAGCAAAACCTGGGCCCGCGTCTAGTGTTGTTTTGTCTTCCATACAAATTATTTTGTCTTTCAGTACGATAGAAAAAACCGGAGGAATAACGACTAGTGTTACTTTCGCTATTGCATAACATCCGTTTCCGTTGGTGACTTTGATATAAATGACACCATTTGGTGCAATATAAGCTGTTGGAGTTGAGATTTCATTAGTGCCATTTAAAGCATCTGCTAAAGACGGATAATACTTTTTGGTAATCCCAGTCTGTGTTGTAACCGCAGCGGCTGTAAGATTAAAAGATGCCATTGAAGGGGTCGCTTCAATAGAGCACGACCTTAAAGTAGCTTCGTTAACCACCACTACAGGAAATAAAGCCAGCGTAATATCTGCTACATCTACACAACCTTGCGGCGTAGTCACTTTTACATAAATTGTGGCTGCCGGCGAAAGAAAAGCTGTTGGATTTGTGATTTCATTAATGCCATTATTCAGATCATACATGGTGTTGTAGAACTTTTTCGTGGCTCCTACAACAGTGGTTACAGCAGCGGAAGTAAGATCAAATATGGCTCCGCCTGCATTATTATTGTTACATCCCGTCAATGTTACGTCTGTAGCGGCAAACGGTGTTGGTGTTAAAACGATTTGTCCGTCGCCGTTATCGCATAATGTGGATGAAGGATCTTTAACTACCACCGTAATTGTAGTGGTTCCTGCAGAATACTGAAAATTAGTAGGATTTGTAATAGGAGTTCCTCCAGGGCCAAAATAGCTGAAAATATAGTTGGAAGGATTTGTAACAAACTGATTCTGAAAAGATGTTAAATCAACCGTTCCGTTTCCGGTTGCCGGGTTTGTACAAACAAACGGAGTGATTGTATTGGTTAAAATCGGGACTTTATCAATATAAATTTTTGCATTTTTAATAGAATGTCTCGCGCTTGCACCTCCTGTAGCTGCAGAAAAGCCAAAATATCCAGTCGTCATACCAATTGCGCCGGCTGAAGGGGCAAATGACTGATCTACAATTAATACCCCGTCAATTTTAATTTTAATCAACCAGTTTGTCGGGTTTGTAAGATCTGTTTCACCATTTACTTCAACATGCTTGTAAGTAGCTCCTACAAACGGCTGGGTCGGATTAAGGTCCGGTGAATGAAAGGTGCTTCCAGGTGTTGTATTATACTCAATATTATTATTAAGGCCATTGTTTGTTCCGTATAAAAGGTGAACTTTGCTCATCTGGCCTTCGGTGGTATTGTTAAAAATATCAAAACCTACCATCAATCCGTTTGCATTAGCGGGAATTCCAAGTCCGCCTCCTGATACAAAACCTGTCGGTGGGTTGGCGAGATACCAGAATGTAAATCCGTCACCTCGCCCGAATTGTGCTGTTCCGTTTCCATCGATTCTAAAATCGAACTCTACTTTCCATTTATCACAATATTTAAGATTAATTGGAGCTGAGAGCTTTACCGCGCCATATTGATTCCCTACATCTTGGGTAAGCTGTATAAAATCTGTGTTGACGACCGCACTTGAGACAAGATCCCATCCTGTAGTATTAACAGGATTTCCCGTAAGCTGATACGTCTGGGAAAATAATTTTCCTGATAAGAAAAGTAAAGTCGCTAAAAAACATGATAATAGAGTTTTTTTCATTTGAAGCGATTGGTTTTTTATTAATGATGTAAATGTATTAATTTTTGATTATTTATTACATATTAAATGTTAAATATGTATATAATTTCAATAAAATTATAATAAAAGTTAAAGATTGCCGTAAAAATGATAAAATAATAATAAAATTTTATACTAAACGGT
Organism: Chryseobacterium soldanellicola; assembly: GCF_900100115.1. GTDB lineage: Bacteria > Bacteroidota > Bacteroidia > Flavobacteriales > Weeksellaceae > Chryseobacterium > Chryseobacterium soldanellicola. The sequence continues at coordinate 351,047 of NZ_FNKL01000002.1, read as the reverse complement.
TTTTATATATTATAAAAGAAAAAAGATCAACCCAAAATTTGGATTGATCTTTCGTTGTTAAAATAGTTTATTCTCTGTTTTTTACTAATACCCAGCCGCTGTATTTCGTTTGTGTATTATTTTTGTCATTTTCATTCCATGAAATAGTGTACCAATAGGTTCCGGTCACCACTTTTTTGCCAAAAGCAGTTCCGTCCCAAGTATAGTTTCTGATTTTGTCGGCTTCGTTCAGCTTGTTTCCGTATCTGTCATAAATGGTGAAAACAAGATTTTTCTTATACGCTAACGCAGAATAATCAATAAAATCATTCACATTATCTCCGTTCGGAGTAATCGCATTGATCAGATTCGGAACAGTAATTTGTACTTCGATCGGCGGGCAGTTGTAAGAATCTTTAACGTAAACTTTCACCTCGCCTCTCGGAAGTCCCGTAAATACGTTAGAATCCTGCCAGTTGATCCCATCCAGTGAATATTTAAAAGGAGGTGTTCCGCCGCTGATATTTACTGTAATTGTGTTGTTAACGATATCGATGCTGGAAATTACCGGTTGTGGGGAAGGATTTACTTTTACGATCTGTCTCGTAATGCAATTTCCGGTTTTTAAGTCTACCCAATACAAACCTACCGGAATTCCCTGAATGGCCTGTGTTGTTGCTCCTGTGCTCCATAAATATCCATCAAAGCCGGGTCCGGCATCAAGATTTGTTCTGTCTCCGATACAAATTGTTTTATCTTTTAAAACAGCTGATCTTACGGGCTCCAAAACTTTAAGATTGATTTTAGCAATGGTAAAACAGTTCGCAACATTGGTTATTCTTACATATACCGTAGTTGTGGTGCTGATATAAGCCATCGGATTTCCTATTTCATTGGTTCCCGCTAAAGCGTCGGCTAATGTTGCGTAATATTTTTTAGTAATGCCCTGTGCGCTCGTTACATTAGCTGTTGTAAGATTAAAAGCTGCTGTGGTAGGTGCATTTTCAATAAAACAAGACTCTAGAGTGGCGTCGGTTGTTACGATTTCCGGGAAGAATGTCAATGTGATTGGTGCAGAGCCTGTACATCCCAATGGGGTTGTTACTTTTACATAAACGGTTCCTGCTGCCGATACATATGCCATAGGGTTCAGGATTTCATTAGTTCCTGCATTTAGGTTGGCTAATGTCTTATAATATTTCCTGCTTGATCCCGGTGGGGCGCCTACGTTGGCAGAAGTCAGATTGAAAATTGCTGTTCCTGCATTATTATTGTTACACTCGGTAAGGGTAGACGGTGTCGCTGTGAATGGTGAAAGATTCAGCTGTATCTGGCCGTCGGGATTATCACATAAAATTCCGGCATTATCCTTAATCAAAACCGAAACCGTCGTATTGGCGCTAAACTGATAATTCGTTGGGTTTGTGATTGGAGTTCCTCCTACACTGTACGTAAAAGTATAGTTGCTAGGGTTGGTTACAAATTGATTCTGATAAGTCGTTAAATTAGCAGTTCCCTGTCCGGTAGAAGGGTTAGGGCAAAATGTATCTGTTGCTGTGGGCTGATTGATGGCAACTTTATCGGTGTAGATTTTTACATTTTTAATAGAATGTCTTGATCTGTTGCCTCCTGTGGAAGCCGAAAATCCGAAATATCCTATAGTCATTGCAGCAGCAGCGCCTGAAGGGGCAAAAGACTGATTACAGATTACCGTACCGTCAATTGTAATTTTTACAATCCAGTTGATAGGAGCGGCGGGATCTACCTCGGCTGTTACTTCAACATGTTTGAAGTTGGTCCCTTGAAAAGGCAGTGTTGTATTCAGGTCCGGAGAGTGAAAAGAGCTTCCTGCGGTATTGAAAAACTCTACATTGTTGGTATCGGTGGTGTTGGCAACTTGTCCGTAGGCAACATGTACTTTACTCATCACGGCTGTGGTTGTATTATTATAGGTATCTAATCCTACAATAAAGCCCACGGCATTTTGGGAAACACCAAGACCGGATCCTAAAACGCTTGCTACCGGCGGGTTTGCCAGATACCAAAACGCAATACCGTCTCCGTTGGCAGTTTGGTTGGAATCCATTCTGAAATCAAATTCCACTTTCCATTTATCACAATATTTCAGGTTGATCTGATCATTCAGTCTGATTGATCCGGATTGGTTGTTGGTATCCGGAGTAAGCTGCACAAAATCACCAATTACTTGTGCGGGAGCAACCGCTGTCCATCCTGTTGTTACTACAGGATTCCCTGTAAGCTGATAGGTCTGGGAAGAGATTTTTCCGAAAAAGCAGAGTAAAAGAATGGTGAAATAAGTGAGTAGTTTTTTATTCATTCTTAGTATACTTAAAATTAGACGCGTAAAGATATTAAATACTAATCAATAAATATATATTTAATGTTAATTTTGTGGAATGAGTTAGGTATTTTGTAATAAATTTAATCCTTGAGAATGAAATAATGAAAATTATGAATTCAAATTTAGTTTTATTATAAATTAAAATGTAAAAAAGGAATTAAAAAAGCGAATTATTTTCGAGAGCTTCAAAATAAGTGTCAATTTCGAGGTTATTTGAAGCAGCCGCCGCAACGGCAAGCTTGTCGCAAAGCTCATTTTCAAAATGGCCCGCATGCCCTTTGATCCAGTGCATTTTCGGATTATGCTGATTATAAAGAACTACAAACCTCTGCCATAAATCAGGGTTTTTTACATTTTTCCAGCCGCGTTTTATCCAGCCTGAGATCCAGTTTTGATTGATCGCATCAGAAACATATTTGCTGTCCGTAAAAACATGAATATCATTTTCTGTCGATTTCAGCTTTTCTAACGCGGTGATGACAGCCAAAAGTTCCATTCTGTTGTTGGTGGTTTTCCGGAAGCCTTTTGAGAAGGTTTTCTGATAATTTTTTTCGGGAACACGCATGACAATTCCGTAACCGCCTTTTCCGGGATTTCCGCTGCATGCGCCGTCAGTGTATATTTCGATTCTCATTGATAAATTGAGGCTGAATTTTGTTTAAGGTAATTATTATTTTAGGTTTACATCTTAATCTCAACCTAAATCTTAGCCTTACTAATTAAAAAGGAAAATCATCCTCATCTTCAAAATCATTCATTGAAGATCCGGAAAGCTTCGAGCTGTCCGGTAAATCAAATGCCGCACCCGGTTGAATGGTCGTTTTAATTTTATCAAAACCGCTTGGTTCAATCATTCCCATGGAAGAATTTCCCATACCGCTTGCTGCTTCAATATTATCGAATTTTGCAAAATGTTTCAGGAAAGATAAACGTACGTCCGCGGTTGCCCCGTTTCTGTGTTTTGCGATAATTAATTCTGCCTGATTTTCTGTTGAGGTTTCCTGTCCTTCTTCGTCATTATCCCAAACGGTGATTTTATAATATTCGGGTCTGAAGATGAAAGAAACGATATCGGCATCCTGCTCAATGGCTCCCGATTCCCTCAAATCTGAAAGCTGGGGTCTTTTTCCCGGGCGCGTTTCCACACTTCTTGAAAGCTGGGAAAGTGCAATTACAGGCACGTTCAATTCTTTTGCAATTGCTTTTAATGAACGGGAAATCATCGAGATCTCCTGTTCACGGTTTCCGCCGCCTTTTCCGCCGCCACCTGCAGTCATTAGCTGAAGATAATCGACCATGATCAGCCTTACGCCATGCTGCATCACCAGTCTTCGGCATTTTGCACGGAAGTCAAATATGGAAAGGGAAGGGGTTTCGTCTATATATAAAGGGGCATTTTCCAATTCTGACACATTGGAAAACAGTCTTTGCCATTCTTCATCGTCAAGTGTTCCTTTTCTTAATTTTTCAGATGAAATTCTTGTTTCCGAAGCGATCATCCTTGTGATCAACTGTACAGAAGCCATCTCGAGAGAGAATAATGCCATCGGGATTTTGTGTCCAACTGCAATATTTCTTGCCATTGAAAGAAGAAAAGCCGTTTTTCCCATCGCGGGACGTGCCGCAATGATAATAAGGTCGGAATTTTGCCAGCCTCCGGTTTCTTTATCAACATCCCGGAATCCTGAAGGTACTCCGGAAAGTCCTTCTTTATCTTTCAGAGATTTAATGGTTTCAATAGCCTGTTTCACCAATGAATTGGCGGTGTCGAATCCTTTTTTGATCGTTCCGTTGGTGATTTCAAAAAATGACTGCTCGGCTTTATCTAAAAGTTCGAAAACGTCTGTCGATTCTTTATATGATGAATCAATTACGTTGGCTGAAACATTAATTAAGCTTCTTAAAATATATTTTTCAAGAATAACGCGTACGTGATATTCGATGTGAGCGGATGAGCTTACTCCCATCGTTAATTCAACAATATAATGATCACCACCGGCCTGACTTAGTTTTTCAGTCTTTTTCAATTCCTGAATAATGGTCATCAGATCGACAGGATGATTTCCTTCGTATAGTTTTAAAATCGTAGAAAAAATTACCTGGTGTCTCGGATCGTAAAAGACATCCGGAGTCAATAGGTCAATGGAATGATCAAGCCCTTTTTTATCAATCAAAAAAGTACCGATCACCAATCGTTCAAAATCTACTGCATTAGGAGGCATTTTTCCGTCAGCAATTGACAACTCTCTCGCGAAATTTCCGTGGGTAAGAGATGATAATGTTTCTTTCTGCGCCATGTTGCAAATATAGTTTATTTGAAAAATAATTTACTAACATTTTACTCGCAATCCTCTCAAAGTATGATCAACAGGCTTAAATTAACCAATAAAAAAATCACCCCAATATTGAGGTGATTTTTAAGTATTTGAATATTAAATTATTCTCTGTTTTTTACCAATACCCAGCCGTTGTATTTTGTCTGAGTGTTGTTTTTGTCACTTTCTGTCCAAGTGATGGTGTACCAGTATGTTCCGGTGATGATTTTCTTACCGCCTGATGTTCCGTCCCATGTGAAGTTTCTGATTTTATCAGCTTCATACAGTTTGTTTCCGTATCTGTCGTAAACTGTGAATACCAAATTTTTCTTGTAAGCTAACGCTGTATAATCAATCACATCATTTACATTATCTCCGTTTGGAGTAATTGCATTGATCAAATTTGGAACCGTAACCTGTACGTCAATCGGGTTACAGTCGTAAGAATCTTTTACGAAGATCTTATTTTCACCTCTCGGAAGACCTGTAAATACATTAGAATCCTGCCAAGTGATACCGTCTAGAGAGTATTTGTAAGGAGCTGTTCCGCCGTTTACGGTTACCGTAATGGTGTTGTTTGAAATGTCAAGATTTGTAATAACAGGCTGTTGTGAAGAATATACATTTACTATTTGTTTAGTATAGCATTTTCCTGTTTTTAATATTACCCAATAAGCACCTACCGGTACATTTGTAATAGCCTGAGTTGTTGCTCCCGTGCTCCATTGATAGCCGTCAAAACCTGGTCCTGCATCCAATGTAGTAGTGTCTTCTATACAGATCGTTTTATCTTTTAAGACAGAAGATTTAACAGGAGGCAGCACGATAAGATTGATTTTAGCGATTGCATAACATCCTTGAGTATTGGTTACCCTTACATAGACACCACCTGTTGCTGCTATATAGTTATTAGCAGGAATTATTTCGTTGGTCTGACTATTAGCATCAGCTAAAGTCTTATAAAACTTCTTAGTAATGCCTGTTTGTGAATTAACGCTAGCTGAAGTTAGATCAAAAACTGCTGTAGTAGTTGCTGTTTCAATATAACAAGATTCAAGAGTGGCATCATTTACAACAACTACAGGGAAGAATTTTAATGTGATTTTAGCATCATCCGTACATCCTTCGGCAGAAGTCACTAGAACAAAAACATCCTTTTCACCTGAAATATAGTTGGTGAGCTGATTTGCCGGGATCTGGTTTGTCCCTGCATTCATGTCTGCTAATGTAGGATAGTATTTTTTGGTTGAAGGAGGCCCAAATACGTTAGCAGCTGAAAGATTAAATGATCCCGTACCTGCACCATTATTGTTACATGCATAGATGATGTCATCTTTGGCGACGATATTTCCTTGCCTGAACTTGAATTTTCCGGTTTGGAAACATCCGTTGATCGGGTTATTCGGGTTGTTAGGATCCTGATATTTAATTCTATAATAATAAATGTCTGTACCGTTCACAAGAGCACTTGTAATAGGGCTGTTCCCTGTAATCGCATCATTAACGGTGGTGTGGTAAGTTACCGAGAAGTTTGGGTTACCATTTAAAATTCCTGAAGTTAATGTTGTAAAGTCAAATTGTGTCGGAAGATGACATTGTAAAATTTCGTTTGGTCCGCCCGGAGGTACAGAAGGAACGCCGGGAGTTATGAACGGGTGCGGAGTCAATGCAGGATCGTTGAATGCAGAAGTAAGCGTTGCAGTACCTGTCCATGTTAACGAAAATCCGTTTACCGTGCTTAAAAAGTTGTCAACAATAAGATAATATGTTTCTCCCGCTACCACATTCAGCGCAGCTTCCCAATATACAGAACCAGTCGGAGTAAGCTCCAGACCTGTGTTTCCCGTAGGAGAAGAGCCGGCATAGTTACATCTTATCGGTGCGCCTAGTGCGCCACAGTTGGCGTTTGGCCCGTAAACTGCAAAGTCGTAATCATCAGCATTTACGTTCGCATCGATCGTAAAAGCCAATGTACCGGAGGTGGCAACGGTAAAAGAATACCATACTGAGAAATTCTCATCCTGCAACAAACATCCGGGATTCGACAGGTCTTCCAATACGTTACCGGGCCCTGAAGGAGTATAAGAAATGTCTGAATTTCCACAAACCGGAATTGCTGTAATACAATCAGATTGTGAAAAATATAGTTGAGAGAGAAATAAAATAAAAACTAGTAATATTTTTTTCATTATAAGAAAATTTAATTTAACAAAAGTAACAAAAATAACGTTAATATGTAAAGAATAATTTTAATAAAAAAACCGCTTTTTAGGCGGTTTTTTCGTGAGTATTGCTGGTTTATTCTCTATTTTTAACCATTACCCATCCTGAATATTTGAATGGTGTATTCTTTTTATCGTTCTCATTCCATGTTACAGAGTACCAATATGTACCGGTAGAGACTTTTTTGCCTCCTGTTGTTCCGTCCCATTTGTATCCGTTGTGCTTGTCAGCCTGGAAGATTTTAGTTCCGTATCTGTCATAAATGTTGAAGATCAGATTTTGCTTACCTGCCAATGCAGAATAATCAATGACATCGTTTACTCCGTCACCGTTTGGTGTGATCACATTTACTAAATTAGGAACTACAATGGTAACATTAATTGGTTCACAATCGTAAGCATCTTTTACATATACAATTCCGTCACCTCTTGGCACATTATTGAATACGTTTGAAGTCTGCCAGTTGATATTGTCCATTGAATACTGGTAAGGAGGAGTTCCTCCGATTGCTGTTACCGTAACAACATTATTGGCAATATCGATATTGGAAATCACGGGCTGCTCGGAAGGATAAACTTTTACAGTTTGTGTAGAAATACACTCACCTGTTTTTAATTTAACCCAATAAGTACCAACGCCAACATTAGTGATAACCTGAGTTATTGCTCCTGTGCTCCATTCGTAAGATGCGAAACCAGGTCCTGCATCCAATGTTGTTTTATCTTCAACACAGATAATTTTATCCTGTAAAACTGTTGAATAAACCGGAGGAAGTACAATAAGATTCACTTTTGCTACACCGTAACAACCGTTTCCGTTGATGACTTTTACGTAAACAACACCGTTTGGTGCGATATAGGTTGTTGGGTTTGTAATTTCGTTTGTTGAATTTACGGCATCAGTTACAGAAGGATAATATTTTTTAGTAATACCTGTCTGAGTTGTTACCGCAGCAGCTGTAAGGTTGAAAGAAGCTGTCGAAGGATTTGATTCAATGAAACAAGATCTTAAAGTAGCTTCGGTTACAACAACAACCGGATAGAAGTTTAACGTGATCTGCGCTGAGTCAGAACATCCCTGAGGTGTTGTAACGTTTACAAAAACAGTTCCTGTTGAAGAAACATAATTGGCAGGGTTGAGGATCTCATTGGTATTATTATTGAGATCATTCATTGTAGGGTAGTACTTCTTAACAGACGGATTGCCATATACAGGCGCACTCGTTAAATCGAATATCGCAGTACCCATATTGTTATTGTTACATTCTGTTAATGTAGCATCGGATGCGGTAATATTTCCCTGTATAAATTTGAATGTTCCCGTCTGCTTACATTTGCTGATCGGGCTATTAGGGTTTACAGGATCCAGATAGCTTATACTATAATAATATACAGTGGTTGTATTAACTGTTTGCGGTGTCGTAATCGGGTTGTTCCCTGTAAGAGCATCATTAGAGCTTGTATGGTAAGATACTACGAAATTCGGGTTACCGTTAATAATCCCTGCAGATAAAGATGAGAAATCAAAAACTGCCGGATCAGCACAGATAATTACCTCGTTCGGCCCGTTTGGTGTCGCGCTAGGTGTTCCTGGCGGAATGAATGGATGTGGCTGAACAGCTGATGTAAACGGAGAAGATAAAGTAGCAGTACCACCCCAGCTCAATACAAAACCATTCGTATTTGCTGAGAAGTTGTCTACAATTAAATAATAAGTTTCTCCTGCGATTACGTCCAGGTATCGGCAAAAACCGTCACCTCCTGCACCTTCCGTCAGGTCGGTTGCCGTCATATTCAATCCTGTAAGTACTCCGCTTGCTGTTGATGCGTACGAGCATCTTAACGGAGATCCAAGGGCTCCACATTGTTTATTTGGTCCAAATACTGCCCAGTCATAATCCGTATTTGTAGGATTTGCAGGATTTACATTCGGAGTAATTAAAAATGTAAGAGTTCCGCTTGTTGAAGCTGTGAAGGTATACCATACAGAAAAATGCTCAAGAGAAAGACATCCGCCTCCCAAAGGGTTTTCTTGTATGTTACCAAATCCGCTGGGTGTGTAGGAAATGTTGGAATTCCCGCACACAGCAAGGGCTGAGCCACAGTCGGACTGTGCATAAGATATCTGAGATAAGATCATCAGAAAAATTAGTAAAATTTTTTTCATAAAGGGGAAATTTTATATAGCAAATATAAAAAATTATTAACGTTGAATTAAAGTTTTTAAGATTAATTTAATAAAATAGGTATTATTTATTTAATATTGCATTTTTCTCAATTTCGGATTGGTGCTTCCCACAATCAATGCAACAAGCACGGTCATGGTTCCTCCGAAGACTACTGAGCGCACAACGCCGAGCATTTTTGCCGCCAGACCGCTTTCAAATTGTCCCATTTCATTACTTGACATTATAAATATTGAGTTAACACTTAAAACACGGCCCCGAATATGATCCGGAGTTTTCAGCTGAACAATCGTTCCTCTGATTACAACTGAGATTCCATCGAGCATTCCGCTTAGCACTAAAAACATAAATGACAGCCAATACCAGCTCGACAGCCCGAATCCTATAATACAAAGCCCGAATCCCGTCACCACGGCAAGCAAAACTTTACCCTGGTTTTTTCTTAACGGAATTATTGATAAAATTGTGATAATACACATCGAGCCAATATCCGAAGCTGCATTCAGGAATCCGAAACCTTCTGCACCCACCTTCAAAATATCTGTCGCATACACCGGAATCATCGCAACCGCGCCTCCAAAAAGCACCGCAAACATATCTAAACATAAGGCTCCTAAGATTTCCTTTGTTTTAAAAATGTACGTAATACCTTCACGCATACTCTCTATAACGTTAACATTCTCTTTTTTGTATTCAGAATATTGTTTTTTTATTTGAAAAAAGAAGAAAGAGGCGAAAATTATTAATGAAATAATGACAACAAGCGTCCATTTTACACCAAAATAGCCAATTAAAAATCCTCCGACCGCATGTCCGCAAACAGAAGAAATAAGGAAAGTAGCCTGATTTAAAGTAACGGCATTAGGTAAATTTTCCTTTTTGACAATTTTCGGGATCATTGACGGAACGATAGGCCCGATGAAAGCCCTCGCAATTCCTGTAAAGAAAATGACACCGTAGATAAAATACGTGATCTGATGTCCCGTAAAATGCATCTGAACATTCAAAAATGCCGGAATTAATAATAATCCGATCAAAAAAACATAGGCATAATTACAGATAAGAAGAAGTCTTTTCTTTTCATTCATATCAATTACATGACCTGCATACAAAGCACAGCTTACTGCCGGAATAACCTCCGAAAGCCCGATCAGACCTATAGAAAAAGGATCTTTTGTTAATTGATACACCCACCATCCTAGTAAAGTAGCGAGCATTCTGAAGGCTAAGACAATAAAAAATCTTCCGGTAAGGAGATTTCTGAATTCAACATTTTGTAATGTTTGAAGCGGGGTAAACGAAATCATGCACAAAAATAGCCCTAAATATTTATTTAAGGCTATTCATATACTATATTTTCAAAAGATAAATCAAATATCTCCCGAAAGATAAAATCTATTTTAGTCTGCTCTTGAAGAGCTGATTACGATCGCTGCAACACCCGCTGCGCCGATGATTGTAGCTCCGATCGCTGTTTTTGCTTTTCTGCTGTCTTTCACAGCAGCAACGTTCGATTTAGGAATTACAACTGCTGTACTGTCTTTTTTACCGGCTGTTCCTACGATATTATCTCCTTCTATATTACGGAACAGCATTTTTTGTTTTGCTGAGCCATCTTTCATGGTTACCACATACATTCTGCCGGCTTCCAGATTAGAATAATCATTTTTTGAAGTATCGTCGGTATATTTTGTAGTCGCACAAGATGAGATTACGAATAAAGACGTCAGTAAAGATGATTTTAAAAGTACAGATGCTTTCATTATTATTTTTTAGTTTTCCAAATTTATAATTTTTTTCGAATATACGTTTCCGGAATTGAAAAAATGTGTTTAAAGTTTGTAAATTTCCAATAAATCTGCAATTTTTCTGTCATTTCCGAGCCGTGGTGTTTTATTTTGACCGCCTAATTTTCCCTGAGATTTGGCATATTCTTGGAATGCGTTTTTCTTTAATGAAGAAATATGAAGTTTTTGCAGAATATTTCCCGAGATCAGATCATCATAGTAATTGTTGCGTTTTCTCAGCTGATCGTCAAGCTCATTTTTAAATAAATCTAAATTTTCAGGTTCTTTTTCAAACTCAATAAACCATTCATGATAAGGAAGCCCTTCACTTGGATTAACTTGTGGCGCTAAATGAAATTCGGTAATCTGCGCGGGATATTTTTCTAAAGTGGCTTTCATAGCTTCCTCCACTTCAAAAGCAATGACGTGCTCACCGAAAGCTGAGGTAAAATGTTTCGTTCTTCCGCTTACCAGAATTCTATACGGATTTTTATCAATAAATCTCACAACATCGCCGATCGAATACGCCCACAATCCTGAATTTGTCGTTAAAATTAAGGCATAATCTTTATGAAGCTCTACCTCTTTTAAGGTTAATCTTCTTGCATCCGGTTTTCCGTATTCTTCCAACGGAATAAATTCATAGAAAATCCCATGATTGGTTAAAAGTAATAAGCCTTCTTTCGTATAATCATCCTGAAAGGCAAAAAATCCTTCCGAAGCAGGAAATGTCTGAACAATATCCACTTTTCCGGCTAATAATTCTTCCATTTTGTCGCGGTAAGGCTCATAATTAACACCACCAGTGACAATTAATTGAAGATTTGGAAAGATTTGCTTGATTTTTTTTCCACGTTTTTGAATTAATTTTTCAAAATACATAATCAGCCACGGCGGAATTCCTGAAATCAGCGTCATATTTTCGTTCTCGGTTTCCTCGACGATTTTATCAACTTTTGTTTCCCAGTCTTCTATAATATTGGTTTCCCAACTCGGAAGCCTGTTTTTCTGTAAATATTTCGGAATGTGATGGGCTACAATTCCCGAAAGCCGACCGGTTTTTATCCCAAAAACCTCTTCCAGTTCCGGACTTCCCTGTAAAAAGATCATTTTTCCTTTTACAAAATCCGAATTATTTTTCTTGGCAATATAATGGAAAAGCGCACTTTGAGCCCCTTTAATCTGAAAAGGCATTGCTTCCTTAGAAATAGGGATATATTTTGAGCCGGAAGTCGTACCGGAAGTCTTTGCAAAATATTCCGGAGTTTCTGTCCAGAGAATATTGGCCTGTCCGCGCTTTACTTTTTCGATGTAAGGTTTTAAATCTTCGTAATCGGCAACTTTTACCCTATCCTGAAAATCTTTAACGGATTTAATATTTTCAAAATCATGTTCCCTTCCAAAAAGAGTCTTTTTAGCAGTTTCAGTTAATGACAATAACAGATTTTCCTGATTCTTTTCTGAATTTCTCTTAAATTCTTCAGCCTTTTGGACATGCTTCTTTGCCCAAATCAGTGCCACATTTTTCTTGAGGAAGTTTAACATGCTTCAAATTTATAAATAACTGAAGAATTTGAGGTAATTTTCCAAAAATAAGCAACAAAAAAACCGATGAATGAGTGTACATCGGTTCTTCGAAATTTGATTATGAAAATAACAACTATAATGTTGAGTTTATTTATTTGCTTTGTATCTTTTGTCCGGCGTTCCGTCTTTTTTAAGATGTTGGTTTTCCTTATATCTTTTATCCGGCGTTCCGTCCTTTTTCATTTTTACTGCTGAAGGTGTTGTTGCCGGCTTTACGGTTGCTGCAGGTTTCGCTGCCGGAGCCGTTGTTGCTTTTACTGTTTTTACAGTTTGATGTGTTGTTTTAGTTGCTGTAGCGGGCGCTGTCTGTTGAGCAGTTGCAAGTCCCAGTCCTAATACGAATGACATTGCTGCGAATAATTTTTTCATATGGATTGTTTTTTATTTGTTTTTCTTAAGTCAAAGTTATGCAAAAACTGAGCTGGAAAATCTATGTTGTAGAAACTTAACTAAAGTTTATTACAGATTAAAAAAAGATTAAATATGTTTTTAAATCAATAGGAGCGGGCTTTAGCCCGTTTACATAATGCCGCCAATTCACTGGCTTTAGCCAAAACTTATAAATAAGCCATAAAATCATGAGAAATATTTGTAAAGCATGTCTTCGATGTAAGTAAGAATCTATTTTCAATGATCTAAGATTTCTTTATTTTTGATTTATAATAATAGGATTGCATCCTATTCTGAATTAAATCGTCCCTTCGGGACTCTTTAATTTTTCCGAAAAACCAATGGCCATAAAAAACCTGCTTTCCCTCAAAAGAAAAAGCAGGTCCTAACATAAGTATGAAAAGTTGGTTTAGCGCGTACAGTTGGCTGTCCACGTACGACCGTCTTTTATATATAATATTTTTAATTCATTATTGTCAATTCTGATGTATGAAGTTCCGTTTGAACCTACCATTACTAGCGTGTGATCGCCTTGCTGCTCAAATTCAACCCCGTTAAGATCCGGAATTCCGTTTGAAAATCCGAAATTATATTTTGTTCCGCTCGCAATTTTTGTTACAAAAACGCTTCCGTCTCCGGTGCTGATGTCACTGCTGTCGTCATGATACGAAATACTCCCTCGGTAAGTCCCCGCAAAAAAGTCATTGTTAGTAGGGTCATCATCATCACTGCATGAAGTAATTGCCGTGACAGCAAAAAATACTAACAAAAACATCCCTAAAATTCTAATTGTCTTTTTCATAATACTATTTCTTTAATGGTTTACTGTGTTGGTTAAATTTTTCAAACATTGTGCCATGACGGAATTATAGATTTTTTTTAACTGTTAATTAGAAATTTTAGTAAAAAATTAAGAATTAGCAAGCTTTCAAGGTTTTATTTTAAATTTTGAATAAAAGGGAATGCTTTTAAAAAGAAAAAAATATCCTTACCTTTGTGTAAATCAAACGGTTTCGGGAAGTCTCGAAATCGCTTTTGTCGTTTATACTGTTACTATTTATGCAATTAAAAACCATCAACGAAAAATTCCTTCCTGATTTGCTTCAAAAAGAATTCGGAAAAGAAATTTTCACCCAACTGGAAAATCATCAACATATTTCTGTAAAAGGAAGTGCGGGATCGTCGGCTTCTATTTTTGCAGCTGAGCTTTTTTTGACACAAAAGAAAACCATTCTTTATTTAATTGATGACAAAGAAGATGCTTTGTACATCAATACGGAAATGGAAGATCTTTTGGGAAATGAGAAAGTGCTTTTTTTCCCCGCGACGCATCTTGAGCCGTATCAGGTTGAGAAAACGCAAAATGCCAATCTGGTTTTAAGAACCGAGGTTTTACATAAAATAAATTCCGGCAAGTCTCCGAAAATTATTGTGGCTTATGTTGGTGCTTTGTCTGAGAAAGTTTTAAAGAAAGAAGATTTTAAGGCCATTTCGCATCATATTAAGGTTGGTGATCAGCTTGACTTTGATTTTGTGGATGAATTGCTGAATCATTACAGTTTTCAGCAGGCAGATTTTGTTTCGGAGCCAGGAGAATTTTCCGTGAGAGGAGGAATTGTAGATGTTTTTTCTTATTCAAATGAAAAGCCGTACCGTATCACTTTCTTCGGAAATGAGGTTGAAAGCATTAAAACTTTTGATATTGAAACACAGCTTTCAATTGATAAGATCCAGGAATTCCAATTGGTCTCCAACATGAATTTTTCTGTGACGGGGATTAGGGTTTCGTTGTTGCAGCTATTACCGAAAGACAGTTTTGTGGTTACAAAAAACGCTGTTGTTGGGATTCAGAAGATAAAAGCTTTTTACGAAAAATCTCTTGAAAAATATGATACTTTAAATAAGGATATTGCCCACCGCGCGCCACAGGAATTATTTATTTCTGATCAGGAATTTTTATTTGATTATAAAAAATTTAAAACAATAGATTTCAGCAGTGTTTCGATTGAAGGAATAAAAGAAATTGGTGAAGTAAAAATCAATCAGACTGCACAGCCGTCATTTCATAAAAATTTTGAATTATTAATTGAAGATCTAGAAGAAAAGCAGCAAGAAGGTTTTGATACCTGGATTTCTTTTTCCGGCGAAAAGCAAAAAGAAAGACTGGAGTCAATTTTTGAGGAATTGGAGCATGAGCTTCCTTTTAAAAGTTTTAAATCCGAGCTTCATGAAGGTTTTGTAGATCTTGATCACAAGCTTTTGGTTTATACTGATCACCAGATTTTTGACCGTTACCAACGATATAAAGCGAAAAATAATTTTGCAAAATCCGAGCAGCTGACTTTAAAAGATCTAATGTCATTAAAAGTCGGAGATTACATCGCTCATATCGACCACGGAATAGGAAAATTTATGGGATTGGTAAAAGTAAATAATGATGGGAAAATTCAGGAATGCTTTAAATTAACCTATAAAAACGGAGACTTATTATATGTAAGCATTCATTCGCTTCATAAAATTTCAAAATACAACGGCCCGGACGGAAGAGAAGTTGTTTTGAGCAAACTTGGCTCACCAGCCTGGAAATCTTTAAAGCAAAAAACAAAGGCCAAAGTAAAACAAATCGCTTTTGACCTTATACAATTGTACGCTCAGAGAAAAACGGCGCGGGGTTTTGCATTTACACCCGATTCTTATCTGCAGAACGAGCTGGAAGCAAGCTTTATCTACGAAGATACGCCCGATCAGGAAAAAGCAACCATTGACGTAAAAAGAGACATGGAAGCCGAAACCGTAATGGACAGACTGGTTTGTGGAGACGTAGGGTTTGGTAAAACGGAAGTTGCGATCCGTGCTGCTTTTAAGGCTGCAACAGATGGAAAGCAGGTCGCAGTATTGGTTCCGACAACGATTCTGGCGTTTCAGCATTACAGAAGCTTCAAGGAAAGATTGAAAGATTTTCCGGTAACTATTTCTTATCTGAACAGATTCCGTACCGCTAAACAGAAATCTGAGACTTTAGAAGCTTTAAAAAACGGGAAAGTTGATATTATTATTGGAACGCATCAATTAGTAGGAAGTGGTGTTAAATTTAAAGATCTTGGATTATTGGTTATTGATGAAGAGCATAAATTCGGGGTTTCTGTAAAAGATAAGCTGAAAACCATTAAAAATAATGTCGACACACTTACATTAACCGCAACACCGATTCCGAGAACATTGCAGTTTTCTTTGATGGCTGCGAGAGATTTATCGGTAATTAAAACACCGCCGCCAAACAGACAGCCGGTTGAAACCCAGTTAATTGGATTTAACGAAGAAATTATCCGTGATGCGGTTTCGTATGAAATTCAAAGAGACGGCCAGGTTTATTTCATCAATAACAGGATTGAAAATCTTAAAGATATTGCAGGACTGATCCAGCGTTTGGTTCCTGATGCAAAAGTAATTATCGGCCATGGCCAGATGGAAGGAAAACAGCTGGAGAAAAACGTTCTCGACTTCATGGAAGGTAAATATGATGTTCTGGTTTCCACAACAATCGTAGAAAGTGGAGTAGACGTTCCGAATGCTAATACGATTTTCATCAATGATGCGCACCGTTTCGGGATGGCAGATGTTCACCAGATGAGAGGAAGGGTGGGACGAAGCAACAGAAAAGCTTTTTGTTATCTGATCACACCACCTTATGATATGATGACTTCCGATGCGAGGAAACGTCTGGAAGCAATTGAGCAGTTTTCTGATCTGGGAAGCGGTTTCCAGATTGCGATGAAGGATCTTGAAATCCGTGGTGCAGGAGATTTATTGGGAGCAGAGCAAAGCGGATTTATTAATGAAATGGGTTTTGAAACCTATCAGAAATTAATGCAGGAAGCTTTGGAGGAATTAAAGGACGATGCGGAATTTGAAAATCTTTTCGAAAATGAAGAGGAAAGAAATAAATTATTCAAAACAGTAAAAGAAGTCAATATTGATACCGATCTGGAGCTGATGCTTCCGGATTCCTATATATCAAGCACGGAAGAAAGATTATTGCTTTATCAGAAGATCGCTGAGATTGATAATGAGAAAGATTTACTACAATTTGAGTCAGAATTAATAGATCGTTTTGGAAATTTACCAAAAGAAGTTAAAAATTTATTAAAAAGTGTTGCACTAAAATGGTTGGCTGCAGACATTGGTTTTGAAAAAATTGTCATGAAAAACGGTATTTTTTTAGGTTACTTTCCGGCCAACCCTCAGGACAAATTTTATCAAACCAACAAGTTTAGACACATTATCAACTACTTAACCCGAAACCCTGCGGAAGCCCAACTGAAGGAGAAAGTCGGCAAGGACGGAAATCACCTTATGATGAGAAAAGACAAAATAATAAATGTCGATGAGGTGAATAATCTTCTGAAATCAATCCTCGAAAATGAATAAATAATTCCACACAGTAGGAAATAAGTCCACTTTTGCCGTTATGATTTATATCATGTAAATAGCTTATTTCTATTACTTTATAAGGATGAGGTCTACTTTTTTGATTAAAAATTTATTACCTTTGCAGCCCTTATTATGAAAAAAACTGTGTATTTATGTGTAGCAGGACTTTGCTCAGTCTTCGCACACGCTCAAGTGGGAATTAGAACGAGTACCCCTAATTCAACTCTCGATATCAACGGGAAAACCACACTGAGGAAAGAACTTAGAGTCGGCGGTACTTCAAGCCAGGTAGGAAATGCCGGGCAAAATGGCCAAGTATTGGTTTCTCAGGGAGAAGGTTTGCCTCCTGTCTGGAAATCATTGAATGTTACCTTTCTAGAGGAAGGACAGTACAGATTGATCAATTCGTATCTGTCATCGGATCAAACTGGGATTTCAGCGCTTTCAAATGGTGTAGCGGGTGATAATGTGCTGAAAAACAGCATAGGAGATCAGCTCACCGATCAGACCAAAGGAAAGTGGTCGAAAATTAGCGGATTAGAGAATAATTTCACTGTTAAAGAAACTAAAAATAAACTGACCTATCAGTTTCAGACAGGTGTTGAAATGAAATCTACATCAGCAACAACCTCTCAAAATATAAGCTTTGCTTGTGGGATTTTCAGAAATGGCAGACTGGTAGCGGTACGCCCCGATGAGATTATTACCACCAATAATACCGATAAGCAAGGTATCCAGGATTATATTTTTACCCTTAATTATTCAGAACAAGACGTTCCTGTAGGTGTACAAAAGGTAGAAGTAGCATGCAGAAAAATTGAAGCATCCAATAACAATGCTCAATTTACGATCGGGCGTAATGTCTCGAACACAAACAATGTTTCTAATGCATTTACCTTAGAATCTATTGTCAAAATAGATCTTATTGAATATATAACCTACAAAACAAACTAAATAATGAAAAAAATATTACCTATCCTATTCATGACAATAGGATTGTCTCTTTCTGCTCAGATCGGAATAAAAACAGAGAGTCCAAAAGCAAAATTAGACGTCAACGGAGATACAAATCTTAGAGGTAAGATTGCCGTTTTAAATACAACAGATAACTCCCTTTTTGAAGGAAATAACTCTCAGGTTCTTGTTTCTCAGGGAGATGGAAAGCCACCCGTTTGGAAGGCGCTTCGCATCCCGGAATATGAAGCTAATCAATATTATCTGATCTTTAACAACTCTTTTTCTGATAATACCGGAGTAAAATTTACCGCTGCAGAAGAGTCTACCATTACATCAAGAGCAGCAACCTTTACAAAAGGAACTGCCTACAGTAATTTTTCCAGGTTTAAAAAAATAACGGCCCTTTCACAGCCGATTAATGTTTACAGCACACAAAGCAAAACGTACTTTCAGTTTGAAACTGTCGTTCAGGCAAATTTCCCGGGCGCCGGAAATACGGATACTTCAATTGATTATGCCTGCGGAATTTTTGTCGATGATAAATTGGTTAATCTAAGACAGAGAAATTTAAAAGCAAGTACTTCAGACAATACATTTATCACACATAACCAGATCGGGATTATTGAAAACCTTTCAAAAGGGCAGCATACGGTGAGTGTGGCATGCTCAAGACTTAAATCTTACAATACGGATAACATTACCTTAGGAATCGGGATCAACGTAGCAACGAATATCGACTCTTTTATCACACAATCTTCCCTTAAGGTTGATGTATATGAAGTTCCTGAAGTATTTAACACCATTACAAACTAATTATGAAAAAAATATTTCTAGTAACAACACTATTACTTGCCGGCATTTTTAACGCCCAGATCGGAATCAATACCCCTTCTCCTGTAAACACACTGGATATTAACGGAGATTTTAATGCAAGAAAAGAAATCAGAGTAGGAGGTACAAATACAGTGAAAGGTTCAGCCGGAGCAGCCGGAACAATCTTCCACAATAACACAGATTTAGGAACAAATGACTGGAAATCAATAAAAGTAGCAGACGGGCTTACCAGCATGTCACTTTTTTCAATGAATACGGTTGCTGATAAAACAGGAGTCAGCTTTTCAGGAAATAATGGCTCTACATCACCTTATGCCGTAAATGAAGCTCTTGGCTCAGGATGGACGGTTTTACCGGACGCTACAGATGTATTTTCCGTTACAAAATCTACCAATAAAGTAACGTTTACATTTCAGACAACAGCGCAGAAAACAGGCAATAATAATTCATCAACAAGTTTTGCCTGCGGAATTTTTGTAGACGATAAGCTGAAAGCCGTAAGAACAGACGTAGTTCTGGGAGGTGACGGAACAAATAAGATTTTTAATCTGAATGCAACGTTAACAAATCTTCCTGTAAAAAATAATTACTCTGTAAAAGCAGCTTGTGTAAAAAGAAATCTTAATTCCGGAACATTAGGATTGGGAAGAGCCGTAAATACTACCTATCTGAATTCAGATATGTCACAATCTATATTAACGACGTCGGTTTTGCAACCTTACTAAGTTTTCATATATAAATAATTGTAAAATCTAAAAGTTCAGGCTTTTAGATTTTTTTAGCCTTAAATTGATATGATCCGTTTTTTAGGAAAGTACTAAAAATCTTATTAAGGCGTTATAATGAAAATTACAATTATTAGTTTTACGAGAATATGAATAAAAATATAATTTTTATGCAAAAAAAAATTATATTTGTGGAAAAATAAACAATCCCCTGAAATGAAACGATTTTTATATTTTATTTTACTGTTAGCAGGTTTTTCTTCTATACACTCATGTAAGGATATGCTGGATGAGGATGGGAATCCATTAATTGATCTGAATAACAATACCGGATTAAACGGGCCTAGAGCATTATATAGGGAGATTACAGATGCAGATACATTGGCGGAATATCATTATAACGGGTTGGCAATGACCAAAGTACTTACCCCGGGGATCGAAGACCGATCTGTTACCGATGTCATGTACAGCGGTGACAAAGTAAGCAAAATCTCTTACAGAGGTCATTTAGACGGCGATAAAGACGGAGATCCGGATATAGACAGCACTTCATACACTCAATTATTTACGTACGGAAATTCAGGAAAATTAGAATCTATCTCTGAAAACCGTGAAACGATTATTATTGACCTTACTCCGACTCCTCCGACGGTAACGATAAGAAAAACTAAAACTTTATATAAGCTTACCTACAGCACGACAACTGATAAGCTGGAGAAAATCGTTATGCAGACAGGTGAAGAGGTACCAGCCGTGCCGTTTGAATATAAAAATTATTCTGAAACAACCTATACCTATACAGGAGATAATGTTACTAAAGTATTAAGAAACTACGGGCCTATGACCGGCGGCAGTGTTTTTGGAGCACCTGTGAGTAAATATAGCTATGAATTTTCCAATTATGATGATAGAATCAGCCCATTCTCGCTATTACCGTTTGCCTATAAAATTTCAAGAATTTTGTCTGCATCAGAGACGAATGATTCAGAGAGTTTTATTCTATCTCCGAACAGCCCGAAAAGAATGGCAATAACGGATCTTGTACCTCCTGTTCCGACTCCGACGGTATTCAGTACAGATTACAATTACGATGTTCAGACCTATATGACGAAAGGATTTGGGGTTAATTATATTTATAAGCCTTTATAGAATTATAGAAAACAATTTTTAAATAATATATAAAACTCAATTCTTTTCGGGATTGAGTTTTATATTTTTAATGCCTAATTTTGCAAAAAATTTCTCAATGAAATATTTAATAGTCGGTCTTGGAAACAAAGGTCCGGAATACGAAAATACACGTCACAATATAGGTTTTAAAGTAGCGGAAAAAATTGCGGAGACTTTAGAGGCTCCTTTTAACACTACTAATTTCGGCTGGATGGCAGACGGAAAATACAAAGGAAGAAGAGTTTTAATTTTAAAACCGGATACCTACATGAATCTTTCCGGAAATGCAGTGAGATACTGGATGCAAAAGGAAAATATCCCGTTGGAAAACGTTTTGATCGTTACCGATGATCTTGCATTGCCGTTCGGAACGTTGAGGTTAAAAGGAAAAGGCTCTGATGCAGGCCATAACGGACTTAAAAATATTAATGAAGTCCTACAGACACAAAATTATGCAAGGCTTCGTTTTGGCATCTCTGCGGAGTTCTCAGAGGGCAAACAAGTCGACTATGTGCTCGGAACCTGGAACGCAGAAGAGTCTGAAAAGCTAGCCGAAAGAATTGATCAGTTTTCTAAAGCAGCTTTGTCATTTGTTTTTGCTGGGATTAATAATACAATGTCAGCTTTTAATGGGAAATAAATTGAAATTTAATATGACAAACGTCTATCTCAGGAGGTTTTACTATTTATAAACAACAATATCTTTTATGATTTTCTTTGCGAAAAAGTTCTTTTCAGTTAATGTAAAGCTATAATTATGTTCCTGTTCAGAGAATTCTATGGGAGTGGTCGGTGTAGGATCTGCTTTCCATTTGATGACTAAAGTCACTTCTTTGCCGGAATTTATATCTTTATCAGAAAATGTGAATAATGTACTTGGTAAAGGGTTATTCGGATCATCTTTTAAATCAGATTTAGACTTTTTAGGCTGCAATTGAGTCATGTCTTTTAAAAGTAATGAAAAAGTTTTTCCGATATATTTTTCTTTATTAATTTCAAATTTTTTAGCATAAGCCAATGTATCACTTACGGTCTTCTGAGCCTTTGAAAAACCATTCAGGAACAGCAGAA
This sequence comes from Chryseobacterium soldanellicola, assembly GCF_900100115.1. Lineage (GTDB taxonomy): Bacteria > Bacteroidota > Bacteroidia > Flavobacteriales > Weeksellaceae > Chryseobacterium > Chryseobacterium soldanellicola. The sequence goes on along the minus strand of NZ_FNKL01000002.1, from coordinate 329,031 downwards.
TTCCGGCCAGAAGTATTTTTATCTGTATTTTCATGAGTTTATTTCAACATAATTTTGAACATCAAAAGTAGGTATTTTTAAAAAGGATTCAATTGGGATTTTAGTTAAAACTTAATTAAAAAATCTTTATGTTGAAGATTCTTCAATCCACTTCATTTTCTTTCGGAAGAACAATAATCATTAATAATAAAAGACCACCGAAAATCCGATGGTCTTTCTGTTGTACTTTTAAAAAAAATTAATTTCCAATCTATCTAACTATAACATTCTCAGTATTTACATGGCCCTTCTGTGCGTGATGACAATGTGAGAATCTTCATCTGTTTCATAGTCTTTGTATGATGTTTTGAAACCTAAAAGCTCCACATTGATATCTTCTTCTTTTGCCCTTATATTGGCAAAATCCTGAATCATTTCCAGGACATCCGTCGCAATATATGACGTGCCTCTTGCGTCAATAATAACGTTAGAATTAGCCTTAATATTTTTCAAAGTTTTTTTGATGGCAGCTTTATTTAAAAATGAAACCTCTTCAGCCAGTTTGATGGTAATTTCATCTGCATCATCCAGCTTTTCCCGGCTTAAATAATAAGCACGCTTCATGTTTCCCTGTAAAATGTAGAAAATAGAGATCGCAAGACCAATTCCTACACCTTTTAATAAATCTGTTGCCACAACTGCCACAACCGTCGCCACAAACGGAATAAACTGGAATTTTCCTAAATGCCAGAAATGCCTGAATGTAGCTGGTTTTGCTAATTTATATCCCACCAGAATCAAAACAGCCGCCAATGTAGCCAACGGAATCAGGTTTAGCAATACAGGAATTGAAAGCACACAAATCAACAATAAAACGCCGTGAATGATCGCAGAGGATTTTGATGTTGCTCCGGCATTCGCGTTCGCAGAACTTCTTACCACAACCGAAGTCATCGGAAGCCCGCCAATAAATGAGCTTACCAGATTTCCGATTCCCTGTGCTTTTAATTCCAGGTTGGTATCTGTAATTCTTCTCTGTTTGTCTAATCTGTCGGATGCCTCGATACAAAGTAAGGTTTCGATAGAAGCTACAATCGCGATGGTTGCTCCCACGATCCAGACTTTTGGATTGGTAAATCCGTTAAAATCGGGTAGGGTAATCAGATTTTTAAAATCGTCCAGAGATTGCGGAACCGGTAAGGAAACCAAATGCTGGGGTGCGATGGCTAACGAACTTCCCGTCATTTTGAAAAGCTCATTCAGTAAAATACCTGCAACTACGGCAACCAAAGCGCCCGGAAGCATTTTCATTCTTTTTAAAACCTGAATTTTGTCCCATGCAATAAGAATCGCAACGGAAACCAAAGTTACAACAATTGCTCCCGGATGAATCGCCCCTAATAGTTCTGTAAAATATCCGAAGTTTAGTCCGTTATCAAAAATTGATTCGTGACCTTCGTAATCCTTATCAAATCCCAGAGCGTGCGGAACTTGTTTTAAAATAATAATGATGCCAATAGCGGCAAGCATTCCTTCAATAACGTTATTCGGGAAATAATTGGAAATGCTTCCTGCTCTTATAAAACCTAAAACCAATTGAATAAGACCTGCAATGATCCCTGCGCAAAGAAAAAGCTCGAATGCGCCAAGATCGGTGATTGCCGTTAAGACAATTGCCGTTAAACCCGCTGCAGGACCGGAAACTGAAATATTCGAGTTGCTTAAAGATCCTACAACCAAACCGCCGACAATACCCGCAATAATTCCGGATAAAGGGGGCGCTCCCGATGCCAGTGCAATTCCTAAACATAAGGGAAGTGCCACTAAAAATACAACGAGACCTGAAGGGAAATTCTCCTTGATTCCTCCTAATAAAGATGTTTTTTTCATGATGTGAAAACTGCTGTGAAATACAATTGAGCTATTTGTCTTTAAATAATTCAATTATAAAAGATTGGAAATTTAATTTTAAAGCACACGGATCCGATATCAGATCTGATATGAATTCCTGTTAAAAATAGTTGCGATAAATTAAGCTTCCGGAGGCGGAGAAAATATAGTGAGTAAAGGCGAAAGATGAAAAGAATCATCTATCAGCACAAAAGACCTGCCCTGAATATCAGGCTCAAAAAACTTCAGATAATCAAATACATCTAAAGTTTTTGGAAGCGTCTTTTCGTAAACAATTAAAGATGTTGGGTGAGAATGCGGCTCTTCTTCATTGATTATTACATTGGTTCTCTGCAGATCCCAACCGAAAACCGCAGCCATACCCGGTAAAGCTGTGAAGTTTAGGAAAATCAGTAATGTAATAATACTCCAGAATTTCATGTTACATTTTTTAGAAAAACTATTGGGTCTTTCTGCTCATTACCCAGTCAGAACTTGTAAGATTGTAGATTTTTTGGATGTCTTTCAAGATTTTCTCGAAATCAATCTTAAGATCGATAATTTTACCTGTTCTAAGGTCAAAAACCCAGCCGTGAACTACAGGATACTCTTCCAGGATGTATCTTTCCTGCACACAGGCCATTTTAATTACGTTGATGCACTGTTCTTGTACGTTTAATTCTACAAGTCTGTCATAACGTTTACCTTCATCTTCGATAGCGTCTAATTCTGCCTGGTGTAATCTGTAAACATCACGGATGTTTCTCAGCCAAGGATTCAATAATCCTAAATCCTGAGGCGTCATCGCTGCTTTTACACCTCCGCAATTGTAATGCCCGCAAACAATAATGTGCTTCACCTTTAAATGCTCTACAGCATATTGAATAACAGCTGTTGAGCTCATATCCAGGGTGTTAACCACATTGGCAATGTTTCTTGTTACAAAAACTTCACCCGGTTGCGTTCCCATTAATTCTTCTGCAGTAACTCTGCTGTCCGAACATCCGATGTATAAATAATCAGGATGCTGGGTTTTTGCTAATTCTTCGAAGAAAGACGGGTCTTTTTCAATTTTAGATTCTACCCATTTTTTGTTGTTTTCGAAAATAGCCTCGTACGATTGTGACATAAATTAAAAATTTAAAGTTTATAATTATTTATTTCGTTTAAATTATTTTCAAAATCAATAGACTAAATCAATAATCATACAAAAATATAATTTTTAATGAAAAAGAAATCATTTTTAACAAAGTTTAATATTAAAATATGCTTAAAATCATATGATAAAAAAAACGTATTACAATTATTGAGGCTATACAATATTGAAATTCAGCATAAAAATACAAACTCTTAATAAAAATACAAAAAATCAGAATTATATGTTTTACACTGTATGATTAATATAACCTTCGGTAGCATTTTCGGCCTCATATATTTTTCCGGGATTCCCCATAACGACAGAATTTGCAGGAACATCAAAATTTACATAAGAATTTGGCGCAATTAGAACATTATTTCCAATTGTAACGCCTCCTACAATTACAGCGTTGGTGCCGATCCAGACTTGATCAGAGATCGTGGGAAAACCTTGATTTTTGCCGCGATTTTGTTGCCCGATTGTTACACCTTGTGCGATATTGCAGTTTTTTCCGATTTTAACTTTTGGATTAATGACCAAACTTCCCCAATGGCCAAGATAAAAACCTTCTCCAATCTCTGTTTCAGGGTAAATCTGGAAGCCGTATTTTATTTGATGATGCCTTAAAACCATTCTCCAAAATACACCCAACAAAGATTTTTTCTTATACTGCTGGGTTTTTCTTAAAATGTAAATAAAATGAAGATTCGGATTGATACATTTTGCCCAAATTTCAAATGTTGAAAGCCATTTTCCACTTTCACGGTAAAAATCTTTCTGAATGATAGAGTATTTTTCTGCCATAAGACAAATGTAAAGTTTTTGAATTAGCTTAAAATGAACAAAATATTATAATTCATCTATAATCGAGGATATTTTACTTACAGAATTTTCAAGATTAAAAGGCATTTCATAGTCTTTCAGCTTTTCGGAATATTGGGTAAATTTTTCCGGTTCCGACAGCGCCTTTTTCATTCCTTCATAAATTCCCTCCTCAGAATTTTCAACAATTAATCCTAATTCACCATTCTTAAGCATTTCATGCGCTCCGGAAACTTCAGTTGAAATAATTTTCTTTTTTAACGTGATCGCTTCAAATAAAACCGTCGGAAAACCTTCGTATCTCGAACTTAAAATATAAAAATCCGCATTTTTAAAATAAGGATAAGGATTGTCTGTAAAGCCCAGCATGGTTGCGGTTGCATCAACACCAAGATCAGTTTTCAATTTCTTAATGTTTTCAAAATCATATCCGTCACCGACAATTAAAACATGGTGCTTAAAGCCTTCATCAATAAGCTTTTTATGAACTCTCAGAAGCCTGTCAAATCCCTTTTGCGGAAATACCGTTCCCACAGAAATAAAAGTCGGAAAAGTAGAGTTAAAAGTATAGTTTATAACCGGTTTTTCAGCCTTATGTAAGAATTCTTCGGTATCCAAAGGATTGTAAATTCTTACTATTTTGTTCTTTTCGGAGTCGTTTTTAGCTAAATTTAAAAACAAATGTTCAATTTTTTCAGAAATCACCATGATTTTGTCAAATCCGAAAAACTTACGGATTTCTTCATCTGTATATCCTTTTACCAGAGAAAGGTCATTGTGGATCCAGACAATTTTTTTTGAGCTTTTTAAAGGTGAACCTAAAATTTCATCACGCATTCCGTGGATTGCGGCAAATTCTATATCATATTTTTTATTCTGAAGCTTGCCTTTATATAAAAGATTGGGGAATTTTTTTAATGTTCCCTGATAAATCACCCGGGCTGCTTTTTTAGGAATTTCGTGCGGCCGGTTGGTCGTGATCATTTCTCCTTTATGAAGGTAAAGAATAGTAATCCAATCCGGAACTTCCGGTAAATATTTCCCCGAATATAAATTTAATAGCAAGTCGATTTCATACTTGTCTTTGGGAAGGTTTTTTAGAAAAGTGACCAATACTTTTTCGGCACCACCATGACGCAAAGAGCCGATACGAATAAGAATTTTCTTTTTTTGCACTATTTTGCAGTTTTGAATTTTTCCGGTAAATTCAGCTTCAGCCATTGGTTTAAGCTTTTTCTGTCTTTTTCCAATTCCATAGGATAATTAACCGTTGTTTTTTTCAAAACATCAGCATAATCTTCGATTTCACAAACATATTTTGCAGGATTTCCGGCATATACAGTATGTTCCGGCATAGATTCCGACAAAACCGAATTGGCACCTAAGACACAATTGTCACCAATTTCTACATCCTGCAATATCACAGAATTGCTTCCTATAGCACAGTTTTTACCAACTTTTATGCGGCCAAAGTTTCTTACCTGCTCGTAGCCTTCCAGTTTTCTTATGTTGATTGTGGCTCCGGAATGCGTTACAAAAGTTACTCCTGAAGCAATTCTTGTTTCGTCGCCGATTTCAACTAAAAAAGGTTCGGAGCCAAAGGAAACATTATTTCTTACCACAGCATTTTTACCCAGCTTTAAGCCGTTTCCGATGCAAACCTTCAGATAAACAGAATGTTGCAGGTCCTGAATGGTGGTGGAAATTTTATTTAAAATTTTATATATCATCATAGTGAAGCAAAAATAGAAATTATTTTATAAATTTGGTCGCTTAAAATATGAACTAAACACAAACAATTTACAATGAACATCGAACAATTTTGCGATCTGCTTAAACAAGAATTAAACGAAACGGCGGCCATTACTCCGGAAACGAATTTTAAAGAGCTGGAAAGCTACGGTTCATTATCTGCTGTTTTGGTTATGCAATTGGTTGAAAATCAATTTGATGTTAAGCTGAATCCAAGAGGTTTCAGAAATATTCATACCATCAATGATTTAGCTGAAGCGATCGGCAAGGAAAAATTCAATTAATTTTCCAGATTTTTACACAACAGGGTTTTTTGAATGCAGGGATAAATCTTGTTTTCGGGCGTATCAATGTTGAACGTTTCCGTAGGCTCAAAATTAAATTTAGCATAGAATTTAAACAAAAAAGGGCTGCTTTCCAAAACGTCTAAATAAAGCTTATTATCGGTTTTTTTTGCTTCTGCTGCCAAATGATTTATAATTTCATCCGCAACCCCTTTTCCCCTGAATCTATCATCCACGAAAAGATATTCAAGAAATTTTTTATTTTCCTGAAAACTTCTGATATCCGGTAAAATTTTCGCATTTTTAATAAATGAATTGAGATGCTCTGTCTTCAGGTGAATAGGAAATAACTCTCCTTTATTCTGATAATAATTTGAATCTGTAAAAATAAGCGCGCACATTCCTGCGGGCTCATTATCGATCTCCGCGATGGTATAGGTGTTTAATGAAAATTCTGTATCAAAGTTTTCCTCATCCAGAAAAAATTGCTCCAGATAATTGTAAGTTGTCTGATTATCAGTTTCAAATATATTGCTGAACGTATTTGAATTTCCTGTATTCTCAATCGATAAAATCCCATTGATAAGAAAGGGAATGTCTGCCCGGGTTGCTTTTCTGATGATCATACAAGTAATTTTTTTAATTCGTTTCTGTCGATTTTGCCGGATGTGTTGGTCGGGAACTTATCAACTTTTATTATTTTTGACGGAATGCAGTATTCAGGTAAATTATTTTTTAAATGAGATAAAATTTCCTCTTCATTTGAGGTTAAATCATTGATGAAAAGCATCAAATTATCATTATCATTTTTATCTTTATGAATAACAGCCACACTTATTGCATTTTCTAATTTTTGATTGGTAAAATATTCAATTTCAGCTAATTCTACACGGAAACCATTGATTTTAGCCTGAAAATCTATTCTGTTGACATAAAAATAATCTCCGTCTTCATCTTTTAAACACCAATCTCCGGTTTTGTAGAACGTTTTTCCGTCTTTTTGAATAAATGCTTCCTTTGTTTTTTCTTTATTTTTCCAGTAAGATTGGGTTAAAAATTTTCCGGAAAGCAAAAGTTCGCCCTCGTTCGTATTCTCTTCAAGAAAACTCAGGTTGCTGTTTTCCATTGATTTTCCAATACTTATAATCCCTTTTTTTTCTTTAATCGGATTTTCAACCGTATAATTTGTACAGAAAATCGTATTTTCCGTTGGCCCGTACACGTTATGAATAGACGCCTTCGGAATAAAATCTCTCCAGCCCTCAATCTGCTTTACCAGCAACGCTTCGCCACAGAAAAGGTTTAAACGTAAGCTTTCGTTTTTCACCGAAGGATCCAGGTAAGGAATAATTAAATTCAAGATGCTTGGCACCATTAAAGCTACTGTAATCTCATCTGCCTCCAGTAAATCAAGGATTTGTAAGAATTTTGTTTCTTTTTTATGAAGGCCGACAACCTTTGCCCCGTTTAACCAGGGAATTAAATAACTCATCACAGAAAGGTCAAAAGTAAGCTCAAACATCTGTAAAACAGAATCTTCCGGAGTTAATTTTCCAAAAGTGGAATGAAAGGATTCTGAAAAATAATGCAGGTTAGAAAACTGAATAGGAACGCCTTTCGGATTTCCTGTACTTCCTGACGTGAAGAGAATGTAAGCATTATTCGTAAAGGCCGATTCTTTGGGCGGAAGTGCTTCAATATCAAAGTTTTTTTTGGTGTCGATGATATTTATAGTAAAGCTTTCTTTTATTTCAGCTGAAGTTAAAATTGTATCAATATCAGCCTGTTGGATTAAATTTAAATTTTTAGTTAAAGGAAAATCCGGATGAATGGGAACATAGGTTTTTCCTTCAAACCATATCGCCAAAATTGCGGCATACATATATACATCATCCGTAAGATAAATCCCTATATTCTGGGAGCTTACATTTTGTAGCTGATATCTTATATGATTTGAAATTTCTAAGATATTTTCATATGTATGGCTTTGATTTTCAATGCTGATGCAGGTATTTGCTTTATTCTGCAAAAATGATTGATATACATTTTCTATAAAAGAATTCATCTTTGGTATTTGTGTAAGATTAAAATTGGGTTTATCAAATGTATGAAAACCTTTAATAAAAGACTTTATTTCTGATGAACAGTTTCTATAATTTCTTCTACGGCATCAAAAATTTTCTTATTGTCAAATTGCTTTTCAATATCTTTCAAATTCTCCTGAATTTCCTGAACAAGCGTTTTATCGGTCAAAAATTCTTTCATTCCTTTGTACAGGCCTTCCTGAGAATATTCAGTTAAATATCCCGTTTTTTTATGTTCGATCATTTCCGGAATGCCTCCGACGTTTGTGGCCAGAATTGGTTTTTGAAGAATAAGAGTTTCGGCAATAATCAACGGCCAGCCTTCACTTTCTGACGGCATTATATAAAAATCTGCGTTTTTTACATAAGGATAAGGATTCATCTGAGTTCCAAGGAGTTTAAAAGAATTTTGAACACCTAATTCCTGAATTCTTTTTGAAAGCACCTCAAAATCATCACCGTCTCCGATCACGATAATCTGATGAGTAAATCCATCATCCAAAAGCGTTTTATGCGTTTCTAAAAGCGTTTTATAGCCTTTTCTGAAATGTAGTCTTCCAACGGAAACAAAAGTCGGAATATCCCCGAAATCTGTAGGAAATGCCTTTGCTTTAATTTTTAAATCGTCAATAGGAATTGCATTTAACACCACTTTTCCCGGAGGAAATTTAACATCCGGATATTTTTGATCCAGAACATCTTTGGATTGCTGTGAACCGTAAATAATATAGTCAAATTGCTTCATGCTGTTGAAAATATCTTCACGATAAGAGTCAAAACCGGGTAATGTAAGATCGGAATGAAGCCAGGCGATTTTTTTGGAATTTTTATTGCTTGAATTGAGTACGGTTTTGTAAACGGAATAGGTGGTGGCAATTTCTGTGTCGTAAGTATCATTAAGTAGTTTGTCGGCGATTGCTGGATTTTTTTCCGCATTTTTGAGCTTTAATTTTCTTCTCGCCAACTGTATTTTCTGAATGACAGGATTTTTTGAAAAATCTTCCTTTCCGTCGGTGAGATAGACTTTTCTGATATGATCCGGAAATTCATTTCTTAATTCACCCTGATTGATATTTAAACATATCGTCATGTCAAATTTATCCCTGTTGAGATTATTAAGCATACTTAAAACTACCTTTTCCACGCCTCCCATTTCCATAGAACGGTGTCTGAAAAGCACTTTTATCTTTTTTTTATCTGGCATTATCCAAAAAGTTTTTGTAATCTGAGTGTAATTTGTTTTTTAATCCTAAAAGGCATTTTATTTTGATATTCCAGCAGGTCAAAAATTTCCTGAGGATCGCAATAGCTTGGAGGGATGGGCCTTCCGTGGATTTCTTTTAAATTTCTGCGCTGCATGGCTTCCCAGATTGCCTGTGCATAATAAGCATACGATTTTTGCTTGTTGTGATTCTGGGAAATCCCGCCAATGTGGGCTCTGTATAAATAATCGGTCTGATTGATAAATTCTACCTTGCCGACTTCATACATTTTATAATATAAGTCCTGATCTTCGGCAATTTTCAGCTCAGGGTTTATTTTGGAGGTTTTCATATAAACATCTCTTCGGAAAGAAACGAAAGGGGCAATCTGAATCGGAAAGTTAAAAAAATATTTTTGCCCGTTCGGTACTTGCATTGCAGATTTAAATTCTTTTAAAATATTCAGGTTTTCATCACATTTTGCGAGCCTGGAATAGGTAAGAACAACATCTTTTTTCTTTTCTAAGACTTCAACAGCGCTTTTTAAGGCTTTAGGCTTTATGACATCATCAGGATCAAGATAGCCGCAAATATCACCTGTAGACCTTTCTATAAGCTCGGATTTGGTAACTCCTACGCCATAATTGGCATCGTTTTCATATAATTTGAATCTTGGGTCTGTTCCTATTATTTTGTTAATAATTTCAACAGAGTCATCGGTAGAACGGTCGTCGATGATTACGACTTCCCAGTCTTTATATTCCTGAGAAATAATGGAGTCATAGCAGTCTTTAAAGAACTTTCCATTATTGTAATTGGCAATAAGAATTGAAAATTTCATGCAGTTTGTGTTAATAAATTTTTACAAATATAATTATATCTGAAAAAGTTAGAGAAAAATCTTTATTTTTGTGTCCTAAATTTAACACAGTGAGTGAAATAGTAAGAGTTCTCAAAACATTTGTCGCATATCTTAAAAGACCGGATCTTTACCCTGAATTGGGAAGAAAAATTATTAAAAATACGGTCAATAGAGGCAATGCCTTTAAAGGAAAGGAAAAGACAAATTCTTGGGCGGCATCAAAAGCGGTTTCCCAGCAAGAAGCGGTTTCCCGGCTTTTTGGAATTGATATCGCACCTTTTAGAAGTCAGTATCAGGAAATTTTAAAAAATTCTGAGCAAAAAGAAAAAGAATGTCCTATTAAAATGGGCGGCCCCGGAGCTCTTGAATTGATCTATTATGCTTGCGAATTCACAAATGCACAGCATGTTATCGAAACAGGTGTGGCGTATGGATGGTCTTCTCTGGCAGCTTTGCTTTCTTTGGAAAAAAGAAACGGAACCCTGTACAGTTCAGACATGCCTTATCTGGCGCAGGACGGCGATCAGTATGTAGGATATGTAGTGCCTGAAAATCTTAAAAAATTCTGGAAATTATTCCGTTTTGCAGATAAAGAATCGTTGCCTAAAATCTTTGCCGAAAATTCTACATTTGATGTCCTTCATTACGACTCAGATAAAAGCTACAATGGCAGAATGTGGGCGTATGAGGAAGTGTATAAGCGAATGAAAAAAGGCGGGGTTTTCATAAGTGACGATATCGGTGACAATTCTGCCTATCAGGATTTCTGTGAAAAAAATAATATTGAAACTACCGTTGTAGAATACGAAGGTAAATACATCGGTGTTTTCGTAAAATAATAATTTTGTAAATGTAATGTTGAATTTTAGTGAAAATTAGTCAGATTACATTTACAAGATTTATTGCGGCTATTGCCATTGTAATTTCTCATTTTAATAAAGATTTATTTTTATATCAAACTAAATATATCTCTGATATTTTCCTGCGGGCTAATGTCGGGGTAAGCTACTTTTTTATACTTTCCGGGTTTATTATGATTGTTGCGTATCATAAAAAGGATAAAATTGATTATTTAGATTATTATAAAAACAGATTTGCCAGGATCTACCCGTTGTATATCATTGGCTTGCTGCTGTATCTTACGACAAGATTTGCCAATTTTAGTTTTTATAAATTATTTTTATACCTTTTTGGTTTCCAGAGCTGGATTCCGGGTGAAGCAATGGTCCTGAATTTTCCCGGATGGTCTATTTCCGTGGAGTTTCTTTTTTACTTGGTTTTTCCGTTTTTGTATAATTATTTTTATTCAAAACAGAACAAAAGCATTTGGGTCATTGGAATTATTATTTGGATTATCACACAGATTTTCTCCAATGTATACATCAATTCGACGTCTTATGAAGGGCCACATACGCAAAGTCATGAGTTTATAGCGTATTTTCCGCTTTTGCATATCAATGAATTTTTAGTAGGAAATCTTGCCGGACTTTATTTTATTAAAAATTTCAGGCAAAAAAATTACGATATACCCATATTTTTAATTTTTATATCGATTTTATTATCACTAATATGCATTCCGGTTTTCTTTCATAATGGCTTGATGGCGTTGCTTTTTATTCCGTTAATTGTTTTGATTTCGTACAATAATGGATGGCTGACAAAAATATTTTCAATAAAGCCTTTGGAATATCTTGGAGAAATAAGCTATGCCATTTATATCATGCATATTCCGATACTTTATATTTTAAGATCGGTTTTATGGAATAATTTTCAGATGAAAGACAGCGATGTAATATTTGGGATTTATCTGATCATTTTGATTATCTTCTCAGGACTGTTCTACGAGTTTATAGAAAAACCTTTGAGAGATTATTTAAAAAAGATTAAATTAAGATAAATTATCAGAGTCAAAAACGGTTTAAAAAACAGTGGAGGCTTTTTATTCAATTATATCAGATGCTTTTATATGGTATTTTGAAACTTTTGGATTCGGTTTTTTTTCCCCCTCATAAATTTTATACCCTTTGTCGATTAAAATTGTTTTAAAAAATAAGATTTGAGCATGACTTTTTATTGTATTGTCGTTTAAATCTTCGTATAAGATTTCTATCGTTTTATCATGAGAATTAGAAATAAGAACTTCATATTTTTTGATATGATAAAATATCGATTTAGAATATTCAACAACAGTAAAAATGTTAATATATAAAGCTATAATTAAGAATATTTTACAGTAGTTGACTGCGTTTTTTGAAATGTTCAGAGATAAAAAAAATAATAGATATAAGTATACATTACTTTTAATGCGGATGTTGTCATCTATTTTTGTGGTATAAAAACTATAGACAAGACTAGCTGTAATTCCTAAGAGTGAAAAAAGCAAATAATAATTAAAATAATTTAGTTTTTTCCTTTTTTTCCAAACAATTACAAAGCTAATAATCAGAATTGAGGCGCTGATCCAAACATTCAAAAATGAGATTCTGCTAATAATACCTTTGCTTATAAAAATATTCAAGAAGCTAAAATGTTTAAATGTAGAAAGTGCTAACTTTGAGGTGAATTCTATACCAGATCCAGATGCGTTAATTAGCTTCAGATGTTTTCTCTGCCCTAAAATAAATCCACAGTAGCAATAGTTGATAATTAAATAGGAGAAAACTCCAATAGATGAAATGGTGAAAACTGTAAAAAAGGATTTTAAAGAATATTTTTTTTTATAAGTTATAAACCCTAGGAACAAAATGGCTGTGAAGAATATAAACAGTCCTGAAAACCTCACTGAAATCAGAAAGAAAAATAATGCTCCTAATGAAAATGTATACTTTGTACTAAAACCTTTTTCAATGATTTTGTAGATGACATAAATAATCAGATAATTGAATAAATAAAAGAGGGGTTCCGAAAGTGAAAGAAAATAGAAATTGACAAAAGGATAAAAAGAAAAAATTAAAATAGTCTGAGGGAAGAAGAACTTTTTTTTATATGAAAAAAAAATGACCGTTAAGTAAGAAAGAATATTTATGAGCTTAGATGCAATAAAATAGTTTGAGGTTATTAAACTGAAAATTTTTATGTAAAATGAATATCCTAACGGAAAATTTACTTTATAATTCCAAAAATCTTGAGCTTGAAGGAAGTATTGTATACTATCAGGACGAATTTGTCCTGAAGAAAATAAAATATTAATGCTGAAGAATATGATTACTCCGGCAATGACAAAAGAATCTAAAATGTTATTCTTTTTTTCGAATAGTAAAATCATCTAAAAAAATATTTTTTCTAAAATTAATATTATACACCCCAGAACGAATACTCGGATAGTCCGTGATCGCATATTTCATAAGCATTCCCCATTTTTTAGCAATTGGAGCCAGAGCAATCTCAAAACTGCGGTGCATTCTTCTGATATGAATTTTCACATCTTTCGGAAGGTTGTTTTCATTTTCCGCCCAAGCATTAATCTCTCTCCAAAGCAAAACTTTTGTAGAAGCAGGGTTTATTTTTTTTGTATCGACTTTTGTAATCCGGTTATCTTCGTGTACACCTCTTACCGCAACTGCTTTGTCCAAAATTCCGGGATAAAGATCTAGATAATAGGAAAGGCGGAACAAAAATTCTGTGTCCTGATGAAGTCTTAAATGTGTTTTAAAAAAAGGATTCAACTTTTTAACCAAAACATCTCTTCGGACCGTTAAAGTATCAATGCTGAAAAGCCCAAAGCTACCTCTCATATTGATCTGACCGGGAAAAACATCTTTTGGATCATGTCTTTTATGAACTGTGGTTAAACGGTCTCCAAAAACCCTGTAATATTGTTCTTTTGCCTTCTCCGAATAATAATGTACGCCCAAAGCTCCGTAAACGCCTTCAACTTTCGGATCTTTAAAAAGCTCTTTTTCGGCATCAAAACGATTGGGAAGATAATAATCGTCGGCGTCCAAAAATGCAATAAAATCTCCGGTTGCGTTTTCTAGTCCTAAATTTCTGGTAGGGCCGGCCCCGTGATTCCCTTTATCCGGATGTTGAAAAAGCTTTACTCTGTCATGTTTTTGAGCTAATTCCTGACAAACCTGCAACGCATTATCCGGTGATTTGTCCTCAATTAAAATGACTTCAAAAACTTCCTCAAACTGCAAAGCCGATTCTACAGCTTGAGAAACATATTTTTCCGCGTTATACACAGGAACGATTACAGATATTTTCATAGGAGTTGGGAAGGGGTATTATTTTAAATAAGTATGAATGTTTTTCGGAAATTTATATTATAAAGTCCGGATCTGATACTTTGAAAATCGGTGAATAAATATTTTATAATCATTCTCCATTTTTTTAATGAAGGGGCTTTTGCAATTTCAAAGCTTCGATGCATTCTTTTGATATGAATTCTAACGTTTTTAGGCATCGTTTCTTCATTTTCAGCCCATTGATTCACTTCATTCCAAAATAAAGATTTAGAAATGGCAGGTTGAATCTGGTTTTTTTCTATTTTTGTAATCCGGTTATCTCCATGTATTCCTCTCATTGCCACGGGCTTATCAATAATTCCCGGATAAAGATCCGTATAATAGGCCAGGCGGAGCAAAAACTCGGTGTCTTCATGGAGCTTGAGGTGTGGTTTAAACAGAATTTTCATTTTATGGACCAGAGAATCCCGTCGTACCGTTAATGCATCAATGCTGAAATGCCCAAAGCTTCCCAACATATAAATGAGCCCCGGAAAAACATCTTTTGGGCCATGTTTTCTATAAACCGTCGTAAGATCAGATTTAAATATTTTATAATAATTTTCCTTTGCGCTTTCAGAGTAATGGTGAACACCGATTGCACCATAAACACCTTCTATTTTTTGATTTTGAAACATTTTTTTTTCTGCGTCAAAACGATTCGGAAGATAATAATCATCAGCATCCAAAAAAGCAATAAAATCTCCTGTAGCCTTTTCTATTCCTAAGTTTCGGCTGGATCCGGCACCATGATTTTCTTGATCCGGATGCTGAAATAATTTTACTCTATTGTATTTTTCGGTTAATTCCTTACAGATCTGCAATGCATTATCGGGTGATTTATCTTCAATTAAAATCACTTCATGCACCTCTTCAAACTGAAGGGCAGATTCTACGGCGTGGGCGACAAATTTCTCCGCATTATAAACGGGAACAATTACGGAAATTTTCATCTTTTTATCTATAATAATTAAAACGATATTTTGTTTTCAGGATATCAGGGTTTTTAAGACCCTCTACAATAATATTCAAATATTTTATCAATCCTTTTTTCTGAGACAGGTCGAAGGATTTGTAGCTTAAATATACCCTTTTTTTATATTCCTCAGGAATATTTTGAGAGCTTGCCCAATCGTACAGAGATTTCCAGTAAATATACTGTCTTTGATTATATTGTGGCGAATACTGTACAATTTTTGTGATCCTGTTATCATCATGAATTCCTCTTATTGCAACCGGCTGATCGATAATTCCTGATTTTAAATAACAATGATAGGCCAGCTTAATATTAAAATCTGAATCCTGATGCACACGCAGATTTACATTAAATCGTAAATTATGCTTATCAATCGCAGATTTTCTTACAGTCAGGGCATTCAGGTGAAAAAAGGTGCCGAAAGTTTTAGGGGTTAAACTTAGCAGTCCTCTAAAAACTTCTTCTCCTTCTGCAGGATAATTTACGGTGGTAAGCGGTGAATCCTTAAACTTGGTCAGATATTCCTGTTTTCCCTTTTCCGTTAAATATTCTACTCCGATTGCGCTGAAAACACCATCGATTTTAGGATCTTCAAAAATTTCTTTTTCAGCATTAAATCTGTTTGGAAGATAATAATCATCAGCATCTAAAAATGTAATGAAACTTCCTGTTGCCTTTTCAATGCCTAAGTTTCTTGTGGCTCCGGCGCCATGGTTTTCTTGATCCGGATGCTGGAATAATTTTATTTTGGAATTTCCATCTGCCAGTTTTTTGCAAATTTCCAATGAGTTGTCGGTAGATTTATCTTCAACTAAAATAATCTCCTTAACTTCCTCAAAATGAACGGCAGACTGTACCGCTTTTTCTAAAAACCGGCCTGCATTATATACGGGAATGATTACGGAAATATCAAGCATTATAAAACATTTTGGTTATTATGAGCCCAAAGAGCCAATTGCAGAAGATTCCAGTGTTTATGATCTTTTTTAAGATACTTTTGGGTGGCATCAAAATCAATATAATTAAAAACTTTTTGATTTCTATCTTTAAGAAGATCATTGGAAAGATTGACTAAATTATCTTCCTCAAACCAGCTTTTTACGCTCATTCCAAAGCCTTGCTTGTGACGTTTTCTTATGGTTTCCGTCCAATAAGACCCCATTGCTTCACGAAGAATGATCTTGTCGTTGTCATTGCTTAATTTTAGCTGTTCCGGCAATTGAATGCAAAATTCGGCAAAATCTATATCCAGAAAAGGAGTTCTTACTTCCAGTGAATTGGCCATGGCCATTCTGTCGGATTTCACCATCATATTTCCCGGAACGTATCCCTCCAGGTCAACTCTCATGATATCGTTCAAAGAATCCGGGTTTGGGCTAAAGCTGTAAGGCTGCTTATAATTTGATGTAATTCCTAAGGAAGCCTGTTCGTTTTTATTAAATGAATTTCTTACAAAATTTTGATGGAAATCAAGAATATTTCCGTGCGCCAGATTTTTTTGTGAAATGAAAGAAATTGGCCTTAGTTTCTGATACAGCTGTAAGCCAAACTTTGCGATAATATTTTTATAGGTAAAATGATTTTTTAATTGATTTTCAACCCTGTAGAAATTATATCCCCCAAATAATTCATCACCAACATCTCCTGAAAGTACCACTGTAAGGTCTTTTTTTGCATTTCTACAAATTTCAAAATGCGGAATAAAAGAAATATCCGCAAAAGGCTCATCAAAATAAGGGGAGATTTTTAAAAGCGAGGTCGCAAGATCCTGTTTTTTTTCATGAACCTCAATGTGATTGGTATGATATTTTTCTGCGATTTCTTTGGCATATTTAAGTTCGCTGTCTTCATGGTCATACCCGAAACTTATGGTGGTCTGCCGGGGTAAAAACTCTGCAACCAAAGCTACGATCGAAGATGAATCTAAACCGCCGCTTAAAAAGCTTCCGACTTCAACATCCGCAATAAGCTGCTTTTTAACGGCATTTTTTAGCAGGTAAATAAATTCGTCTTTTGCATCAGATAAGCTTAAGGTTCTGTTCTTTGCGGGAATGCTGTAATAACGGGAAACGGTAATTTTGCCATCCTTCCAGATCAATTGATGAGCGGGAGGAAGCGTGTGGATATTATGGTAAATACTTTGGTAAGTGCTCACGTATCCATGTTGCAGATAATGGGAGAGCGCATCATTATTAACTTCCGGCTTTATCAGCCCCGATGCTAAAATTGCTTTGATCTCAGAGGCAAAAATGAACTCATTATTTTTTCCGATCGCATAGAAAAAAGGTTTTTCGCCAAAACGGTCTCTTGCGCAAAATAATTCCTGTTTTCCGTTGTCCCAAATAGCAAAGGCAAACATTCCCGGAAGATCATGAATGAGATTTTCCTGTTTTCTCTGGTACATTGCCAAAATCACTTCCGTGTCGGAGCTTCCGTGATAGGGATATTCGGGATATTGGGCTTTTAGGGTTTGATAGCCGTAAATTTCGCCATTCAACACAATACATTCATTTTTTGTGCTGGAAAGCATTGGCTGTTTTCCATTTTCGGACAGATCGATAATGGAAAGTCTTCGATGCCCTAACGCTGCATTTTCATAGAATTCCAGATCTGACGAATCAGGGCCGCGATGAACCATGGCATCTGTCATTTTCTGGAGCTCATCTTGATAATTTCTTGCGTTGTTAGCTATAATTCCGGCTATTCCACACATTTGTTTTACTTTTTTTGATAGTTTGAGGGAAGATATAATGTAAACCTGCCTGTTTTTACTGTTTTGTAGTTTTCAGGATGGCTCACGAATTTCAAAGGTACAATTTCTTTAGGATAGAAAGGATAATCATCACTTTCAATGTAAATAAAATCATCCGGAGTTTTATTAACTTTTTTAATAATAAAGCTGATATAATCTTTTAATGTAAAATAATAATAAATCGGCGGAGATGCATTTAAAATATACAAATATCCCATTAAATGATTGCTCGAATAGATAACATTCGGCTGGTTTTGCAGGTACGGGCGAAGATCTTCGATGTCTTTTTTTCTTCTTTTATCTAAATATAAATCGTAGCCGTTGATTTTTACTTTTTCGGTCTGCTCGGTAAAAATAAAATCCTTCCAGCCTTTATCATGAAGAATATTCGGAAAAGATATAATTATTGATGTTATGGCGGCCAGATAGGCGAGGTTCCATATGCTATTTTTATACAGTTTAGTAATACAGATGAAAATTAATAAAAAATAATAGAAAATATAAGCATTCAGGCGAAGATGAAACCATGTCTGAGAACCAAAAGCCAGGCAATAAGGGATAATGAGAAGTAATAAAATCAGGTATTTACTTTCTTTAGGCTGATCTTTAGCGAACCAAAATCTCACCGCAAGCAAATGCGTGAAAACAATGAAGGCAAAGATATAATATTGACTCGAAAATATAAATAAGCCTAAAGTAATGATGCCTATAACAGCGATTATTCTATCTAAAACAGCAACAGATTTTTCCGAAAATTTTGATTTCCACATAAAGAAAACTGTAATTGCGGAAGGTAAAATGGCATTTAAAAAAAGGTAAACACACCAAAGTACCATAAAAGTTTTGGAATGTTGTTTTTTATGAAAACTTAAATATTCTTTTAAAAATTTAAACTGATAAATAAAATTATCTAAAGTGTCAAGAAAGGTAAAATATATTATCACTCCAACCATATAGCCGGTAAAAAAATAGACCAGATTGATCTTCCAATGCTTCAAATTACTTACCATAAAGAAGGTAAGAATCGGAATAATAACTATGCTGTGTGAGTTTCCGTTAAATAAGACAAAAGACAAGACGAATCCGGATAATGTGTTGAATATTTGTTTTTTAGATAATAAGAAAAATAATAATAAGGATACGCCAATATTTATCAGAATGGTATTTCCGATGTATTGCTGGATGATTAAGTTATTGATCTGCCAGCTGTTGAACCCAATAAAAACCCCTAAAAAGCTTAGGAAAAATATATTTTTTTTAAAATTAACGTATTTAAAAACAGTAAAGCAAAGTAAAAAATTACTTAAAACTAATGCTGTAATTGAAATAATTCTAAAATGATAAATATTTGGTGTATAAAGAAATTTAAATATTCTGAAAAAATTAGTTCTGTCAAAACTCAGGCTTTCTCCTTTATTTCTGTAATATGACAAATAATAAGCTTCATCATTGAATATGAAGCCTTTATCCAGATTGCTATAGGTAAGATATGCCAAAAATACAGCACCTGTCAGGAATAGCAAGCATGATAATGTATGTGTCGGATTCTGAAGTATTTTCTTCATGTGCGTTACTTTTCACATTCAAAAATAAATGCAGATGCAATATTCTTACTCAAAGGATGGTACTGTAAGATAACATCTAAAAATTTTATAGGGAATGTAAGACACATAACAATAATCAGTAAAATATTATGCAGCGGTCTTATTCCGAAGGAAAAAAGCATGACAAACCATTCCTGCAGCGGCCAAAGCATTCCTCCGGTCGGGCTGATCGAATGTATTTTTAAGTTATTAAAATCCTGAAACTGTACCTTTATTCCTTCATAAGTATATCTTTGAAAATCATAGGGCGAGGCATGAAAAGCCTGCATAAAAGGAATTTCGCATAATAGTTTTCCGCCAGGTTTCAAAACCCTGCGGATTTCTGCAATAACGGCCTGCGGATTCGGAACGTGCTCCAGCACAGCTATATTGATAATCTGATCGACGGAATTATCCTTAAAAGGAAGCTTCGTAATATCACATACTACATTTACCGGGCTGTAAGGAATAAGGTCTACATTAATGATATCATCTCTAAGATCGGTATATCCGCTTCCGAGGTTTACCACAATTTTATCGGTGTTTTTTGTCTGCTTTAAAACTCTTTTCAGGAAAAAATATCTTGAGGGATACAATGGCGCAATGATATAAATAAGTAATTCATAAAGCCAGACATATTTTTTAAAGAAAGTTTTTATTTTATCAAGGGAATCAGAAACAATTTCTTCGTTAAATTCAAGAAAGACGAATTTTCCGTCCTTGTATTCATACTTAAAATTTGGGTCCAGAATAGATTGTATTTTTTCTTTCATTTTGTTTTATATAAAATTAATAGTTAAATATTTGAATTTTGCATTTTTTATGCATTAATTGTTTTTTCAATAATTGTATGGGGCCTGTTTCTTACCTCATTATAAATTCTGTAAATATATTCCCCGATAATTCCCAGGCTTATCAGTAAAATAGAGTTGAAAAATAAAAGCATGATAATGATTGTAGTATAACCTGCAACCTCGATTTCGTTACTGAAATACCTGTACATGGTAAAAAGCGCGAACAGTATCGAAATTAATAAGCCCATATTTCCCAACAATGTAATAATTTGAAGTGGGAGCGATGAAAAGGAAAATATTCCGTCTTTTGCGATTTTAATGAGTTTTTTTATTGAATATCCGGATTCACCTTCAATTCTTCCGCTTCTTTCGTATTCAAGGCCAATTTGTTTAAAACCAACCCAGGCTCTTATTCCGCGCAGGTAAGGATTTTGCTCATTCAGCATCAGCATTTTATCCTTTACATTTTTTGTCATAACACAGAAATCTCCGGAATCCAATGGTATTTTTGTTTCACTTATCGTATCCAAAAGCCTGTAAAACCCTGTGTAAGCCATCTTTTTCAGATGTCCTTCCTTTCTTTTTTTTCTTATCCCGTACGCAACTTCATATCCATTGTCCAGCTGCTCAAAAAATCTCGGTAACAACGATGGCGGATCCTGTAAATCGTCATCTATAATGGCGATATAATCACCTGTGGCGTAGCTTAAACCCGTTTTTACAGCTATCTGGTGGCCAAAATTCCTGGAAAGCTTTATTGCTTTGATATAAGGATAAAGGGGAGTAAGCTTTTCTATAGCGTCAAAACTTTTGTCGGGGCTTCCGTCTTCCACTAAAATTAATTCAAGATCCCAATTGGATTTGATTCGCTGGTCGTCAACTGCTTTCACTGTTTTGTGTAAAAATTGTGATGAGTTGTAAACCGGAATAATGAGGGTAATTTTCTGATTCATAAGTGTTTTTTACGTCATCAAAAATAAACAAAAATTAATTAAATTTTTAAAAATGTAGCACCTTCTTTGCTGATTTTTAATCTTATTTCATTGAAAGTTTTTGAATTTGACAAAATATATCTATATTTTGCGAATAGTTGTTTAACGTTATTAAATTTCAATAAAATTGAGTTTTTGACTATACTTTGTAACAGGGCTTTTTTCTCTTGATTTAAAGCATTATTAATATTTGGATTAATAATATTCGTTTCAATTCTTAAATCTTTATATTTATTATAATCAACTTTAGTTAAAGACTGTTTTCCATCATGTACAACTTTGCTTTCCGGAATGAGAATAATTTTCTTTTTGTGAAAATGTACACGGTTGACATATTCGTTATCTTCACCATAATGAAAGAAAAAAGGATTGAAGCCTCCAACGGTTTTTATTGTTTCTTTCGGAAGCAGCCAATGGGCAGCGTTGATAAAATCAAGTTCGTAGTATGGCTTCAGGTTCTGGAAGTACAAATCCGAAATAAGCCTGGTTTCATGGCAGTTAAAAGCAATATATTTATCTAAAAATATGTCAAGTTTTTTTTCTGTACCGTCTACATGCACCGGGCTTATAATCCCGACCTCATTTTTATGAGGATGGGCATTGTATCCGTTAAGCAGCTTTTCCAAACTGTCGGGATAAATCCAGGCGTCCTGATTCATCAGATAAAAAAAATCGGCGCCTTCCTGAAATGCTTTTTCTATCCCGATATTATTTGCTTTTCCGAACCCTAAATTTTCCTCAGACTGGATAAAATGTACTTCCGGAAAATTGGTTTTGATATATTCCTGGCTGCCGTCTGTAGAACCGTTGTCTACAACAACACAGTGCACGGAAATTGAAGATTGTCTTAAGCTTGAAAAACATCTTTCCGCCCATTTCATGGCGTTGTAAGTAACAATTATAAAGAAAATCTTAGGCATTTTTTTTCAATTTATGTTTTAAATGTATTTTTCGGCAAGAATATTCAGATACTCATCAGAATTGATTTTTGAAAAAAAGCGGTTAAGATCTTCTTCAAAATCAACTTTATAAAAATCACCCTCATTTATTTCTTCATAAATAGCTTTTTTGTCTATTTTTTTCTGAATAACGGTGATAATTTCATTTAAATTATAATAATAAGGATAAGCAAGATTTGTAATGCAATTATCTAAATTTTTACAATTAATCTGAAGAAATTTTGCAATATCATCAATATCTATGAATAATCTTCGGGCTTTGGTATGAATTAAAAATTTGCTGTCGTTGGCAATCTGGTTTTTAAGATAATTAAAAAGAGTATTGGGATTTCCGCCATTTCCGACAATATTTCCGATTCTCAGGATGAGGTAATTTTTTACATTATTTTTAATATAATCTTCGATTTCCAGCTTGTGTAAAACATATTGGCTGTTTTGTTTTGACTGGTCATTTATGCTCAGTGTTGAAAAGTAGACTAATTTGGTTTCGGGATTACTCCCGATAGATTTTTTTAAAAGAGTAAATTCTCTTTCAAATTCTGATTTTCTGGTTTCCAGGGAATTAGAAACGCCGGAAGCGAAAAAAAGATTTTCATCCGAATCAATATTTTTTAATGAATTGGCAATAAGCCCTGTTCCTATAATCATATTTGGTTTTTATAATTATTTTATTTACAACTTAATTCTTGCGATGGAACTGTTCTAAATATCTGTTTTTGTATTTTTATTAAGGTTTTTAGAATATTTTATATAATTAAAATATTTCTTTACTATTGTAAAATGGTCTTTAAAATTAAGTTTTTTAGGATAAAACTTTAGTGTAAAAATGATAGTTTTGCGGTTAATGGGATAATACTTAAAATAATTATGCAAAAACCCAAGAAAGACTTTTTTTTCTGTTTGAGAATCAATGTTTTTCTGGAAATCTGTTCCGGTATTCTGTTTTACAACTATATTTGTATCCATCCATGTTTTATCCAGATTGCCTTTTGAGAAATGCTCAATAAGAATATCATCAACAACATAATTTTGAAATTTTTTTGAAACCCTCAGGCTGAACTCGAGATCATAACCATGAAAACCTTTTAACAAATCTTCATTAAATAAATAACCGGCAAATTTTTCTTTTTTAATGGCAATAAAAACACCGTCAACGGCGAAAACTTTATTTCTGTTATTCTTTGTGGTATGAATAAGAAATGAATCTTTGTTTTCTTTATTTCCCTGTATTATGTTTACGAAATTATACTTGTCTGAAACCGTCCAGCTTGATGGTGCGTACGGCACATAGGATGATCCTGCAACGCCGATAATTCCGGTATCGCTTTGATTAAGATGATTTAGAAGATTTTTTCCCCAGTTTTGAGTACGGAATAACAGGTCTTCATGAATAAAAAGAAGATTTTCGTATTTTGCCTTTTTCGCACCTTGGTTATAAGCCTTGCAAATTCCCATCAATCCGGGGTTATCGATTTTAATAATCTCATAAGCAACACCAATGCTGCCGGAAATGTTCTCTTCCAAGGCAGAGAAATATTGAGGCAGATAAGATGAAATTATTATTGAAATCATTTTATGCAAGTTCATCAATTAAGTTAAAAATATCTAAAGTCAATTTTTCATCAGAAAACTCTTCTTCAAGCCTTTGATGTATTTTTTTGCCATATGTCTCTCTTAAATTGCTGTCTTTCATTAGTTTTATTACTTCATCGGCCATCACGTCCAGATCCAGATAAGGAGCAAGAATCCCATGTCCGTTTTCTAAAAATTCTACAGCACCGCCACTTTTTTCGAAGGCAATAATTGGTTTTTTAAGTTTTGCTGCGGTAAGCATTACCAGAGGAAAAGGATCTTCCCGTGACATTAAAAGAAATATATCAAAAAGGTTGATATAGTCATTTGGAGTTTTATTATGATCAATAAAGAGGAGGTTGTTTTCGATACCTAATTTCTCGCTGTCTAGTTTCGCACATCGTACAGCAGGGCTTTTGGAAGTGCCCCCCAAATTAATAAATTTAAAGCTAAGATCAGTCTTCTGCCTGATTTTTTGTACAAGCAGCGGAACCATGTCTGTCCCTTTTCGCAATTCCTGTGAGCTTGCAATTCCGATAATAAGATCATCGCTTTTTATTCCTAATTCTCTTATTAGACTTTCTTTGTCTTTCTGAATGGTAAGCACGGAATCAACAAAAGAATGAACAACATTTATTTTCGAAACATCTGCACCATATTTTGCTACAAGATTGTCTCCGACTGCTTTTGAGCCGGCAATAATTTTTGTGACATTAGAAATATTCTGTAACACAAACTCCTTAGGATAAGTGCTCTCTATTCCGAAGCTCAGCTCATGAATAGCCACAATTGTCGGAATATTTTTTTTATAAAAAGGCAATGTCCATATTAAAGATTCCATTGTGTTGCCGTAAACAAGGTCATAGTTATTTAAAAGGAGCATTGTGGTAATTTTATCAATCTTATCCTGCTGAGTCTCTGCTTTCTTTTTAAATATAACAGATTCCACTCTTTTCAGGTTTCTTTTTAAGAAAGAAAAAGACTGCAAATGATAATGTGCAACAACAATATTGTTTGAAATTTTCGCAAAATCTTCATATAATTCTCCACCTCTGATTAATAAAACATCTATTGTATAGTTTTCTCTTTCCTTTTTCAGCCTTTTTAATAAGTTTAAAGCCAGAATGGGAGCGCCGGATAATGATGCTTCATGGGAAATGAATAATATTTTTTTCATTTTAGAGGGACTCATAAATTAAATTTTGGTTATTCTTTACAATTGTGTTGGCCGGAACGGATTTATGAATAATGCATCCTGCACCGATAATTGCATTGTCGCCGATGGTAATTCCTTTTAAAATCACAACATTGCTTCCTATCCAGCAGTTTTTGCCAATTTTTATAGGACTTTTTGTATATTTTTCCTTTTCAACATGAAAATTTGTTCCTTTATTGATAAGATGGTTATGGTCATATAATTTTACGCCTTCGCCAAAGATGGTATCATCACCGATTTCAATTTTTTCTAAGCAATTGATAGTGCAGTAATTATTAAAAAAAACGCCTTTACCGATTATAAGCTTGGCATTTGGGAACACCAGAACGTTACAATATTCTCTTAATAGAACATTTTCACCGATTGTCAGATGTCCCAAAAGATTATTTTCTCCTTTAAAAATGGTTGCATTTTTAGGATTGAAGCTGGGATGGATATTAATATTCTCCAGGGCCAGAAAACTCTGCCAAGAGTTGTTTTTCTTATTTCTTTCGTTGTTTTCAATTAAAGAAATAATTTTCTCTGAAATAGATTTTTTGAACTTTGTAAGCATTAGAAAAATTTATATTTTAAATAATATAATTTAACAGGTAAGCTGTATTTTAAACAAAAATCCAACCATCGTTCTTTTCCCTTATAGCCGGTATATTTTTCGGAAACTTTTTTAATTTCTTCTTTGCTGGCTGAGGTTGTATATATCTTTTTAACATCATTGTTTATTTTTTGCTTATTCTCGAGAGATGTGTCGTATTTTAATCTCAGTAGAATTTCTTCAACGAAAACTATCCTTTCTTTTAGTTTTGAAATATTTTCTTCGTGCTTTCTGTGATATGCTAGATTTTCAGGAACAAAATCAATAAAATAATTTTCATTGATTCTCAACCATCTGTCATAATCTTCAATAAGAATATTTTTGTCGTAAGGTCCTGTTTCTAGCAGGACTTTTCTATTCATTAAGGTAGCTAATGCAGGAATATAATTTGCTTTTTTTAAAGTGTTTCGAAAATGATCGGCATTCTGGTAAAAATCAAAATTATTCTGGTAATTAATTAGGGTTTTATCCTCCTTAATGATAAATGCGCTTGAAAATACCATTCCGAAGCTTTCATCCTTTTTTTCTATAGAAGTTACGCATTTTGAGAGAAATTCCGGGTGAAAGTAATCATCTGCAGCAATGATGTTTACATATTTCCCTTCGGTCATTTCTATACATTCGTTCAGAGTTGTTGCAAACCCTTTATTTACGGAATGAAAATTTGTTTTTGCACTTATTTGATTGTTTTTCAGCCAGTTTTTGGTAACATCTGCAGAGTTATCTTTGGATGCATCATCAGCCACGATAAGTTCCCAGCTTTTATAAGTTTGTTTTTTTATGCTGTCTAAGCATTCAGTAATAAATTCTGAATGATTATAAGAAACGACTATAATGCTTACCAAAGGATTTTCCATTAAAATTTATTTAATAGTTCAATCACTTTGGCTACCTCGTCATCTGCCATCACTGGAGAAATCGGCAGGCTTAAAACTTCTTCATGAATTTTTTCACTTATCGGAAAAGATAAATTATTCCACTCTTTGTATGCTTGCTGCTTGTGAGGAGGAATTGGGTAATGGATCAGCGTCTGAACGTCATTTTCAGTAAGGAAAGCCTGAAGTTCGTCTCTTTTTGCTGTTCTGATCAGGAAAATATGCCAAACATGCTCTGCCTCATTTTCTGGATTTTCCGGAAGAATAATTTCCGGATTTGTAATTTCTTTAATATAACGTTTTGCAATATTTCGTCTTACCTTATTTTCTTGGTCGATATATTTTAATTTAATATCTAAAACAGCAGCCTGAATTTCATCTAATCTGGAATTGAGCCCCTGATAAATATTTACATACTTTTGATTTGAGCCATAATTTGCCAAAGCTCTGATGGTTTTGGCAAGCTCATCATCATTTGTAGTAATTGCTCCCGCATCGCCTAATGCACCAAGGTTTTTTCCCGGGTAAAAACTAAAACCGGAGGCATCACCAAGATTTCCTGTTTTTTTACCATTCCATTCTGCACCAATTGCCTGTGCATTATCTTCGATGATTTTTAAATTATATTTTTCAGCTAATTGCTGTAATTCTTCAGAGAAAATAGTTCTTCCATAAAGATGTACAATTAAAATACCTTTCGTTTTCGAGGTAATTTTTTCTTCAATTTTTTTGATGTCAATATTATAATGAGCAATATCCGGCTCAACTAAAACGGGCACTAGACCATTATCAGAAATAGCTAAAATAGATGCGATATATGTATTTGAAGGAACCAGAATTTCATCTCCTTTTTCCATGAATCCCATTTCTATATAAGCCCGGAGGATAAGACGAAGTGCATCTAAACCGTTGGCCACACCAATGGCATGTTTTGCTCCGATATATTTAGAAAGATTGTTTTCAAACGTTTTAAGATCATTCCCCATCAGATACCAGCCTGAACGAAAAGTCTGCAAAAGCCTGCTCTCTATTTCTTCCTGATGTGTTAAATTAATTTTTTGTAAATCAAGGAACTTAATCATAGTAATAAATTTTTTATTTTTTTATTAAATGGTTTTTCTATTACCTCAAAAGCAAATATACTGGTAATAAGTGTAATGATAAACATGGCTGCTGCAAAGGGAATACCTTTCAGATGAATGCCCATTAAACCATTATATTTCATTAAATATGTTATAACTAAATAGTGAATCAGATAAAATCCAAAGCTTATTTCACCCAAATATACGAACCATTTCCAGGAAAGAAACTTTGAAATCAAGGTTGTTGATTTTTCTAAAATAAAGGAATTTGCAGCGCTTAAAATAATTAAACACATCGGCAGCCAATAGTAGATGGAAAATCGATAACTGATCGGAAGATCATCGTGGAATATAAAAAACACTACTAAGATAAAAATTCCTCCTGCCTCAAAAAGATTAAATATATTTTGATTTAATCTTGATCTCTTACTTTTTAAATAAAGTGCAACATCAAACAAAAGAATACCTAAAATAAAATCAAATATCCTTGTAAAAGGTGATATGTACAGCCAGCAATGTGCCTCATCTTCAGTTAAGATAAGGTTTAAAGCAATAATTAACGATACAAATCCTGCAACGAGTATTATTTTGAAAGCTTTTTTTAATTTATAAATAATGGCTATTAAGACCGGAAACAGAGCGTAAAAAAACATTTCATCAGAAATACTCCATGATGGTGCGTTATATGAGAAAAAGTAATTCTGATCCGGAATATAGCTTTGTAGTAAGAAAATATTGTATAATAAAATTTTGAAGCTGCTGTATAAAGCCGGGATTGAAGCCAGCATCGTTATAAAATATAGTGGATATATTCTTGCAAATCTTGCAATGTAAAATTTTTTGAATGTGATTTTTTTTGAAATAAATTTTTCACGGTAATTCAAAGCAAGGATAAAACCGCTTAAAATAAAAAAGAAACTTACTCCCAGAAATCCTTCCGAAAAGACAGCATTAAATATACCTTTATATCTTCCGTCATCTTTTAAATAAGATAAATGACTTAAAAAGACGCAAAAGGCAAAGAAGAATCTTAAAGAAGTTAATGGCTTAATCATTTTTTTGAAAATTCGTCATTCAGAAACTGATAAGAATCCCCATTTTTATCGGTCATTTCAAGGTTTAATATTTTTCCTTCCGGAGTAATATAGCCGGTATGTTTTGCAGGGTTCCCAAACCAAACAGTATTTGCAGGAATATCTTTTGTTATAACACTTCCAGCCCCTATAAGAGCATTTTCTCCTATTGTATTTCCGGCAATAACAGTGGTGTTGGCACCGATTGATGCGCCTTTTTTAACTAAAGTTTTGCTGAATTCTACTGGATATTGCTTTGAACGCGGAATAAGATCATTTGTAAAGGTTACATTCGGACCGATGAATACATTGTCTTCTAATGTAACTCCGTCCCAAACCTGAACGCCTGGTTTTATAGTTACATTATCGCCTATAACAACATCATTTTCGATAAAAACGTTACAGTTTATATTACAGTTTTTACCAATTTTTGCTTCTTTAAGAATAACACAAAATTGCCAGATTGTTGTATTTTCTCCGATCGTTTCACACTGAACATCTGCTAAATTATGAACTTTATATTTCATATTGAATTTTTTAAAAAAGCATCATAATCTCGAATATAATCTTCCTCGTTATAATGATGGGATGCTAAAACCAAACATATTGCCCCCGATGAAAAGTTAATCTCAGAGGCCCAGATTCCCGGGGGAATGTGCAGCCCAATATCCGGACGGTTAAGAAAAATTTGTCTCTTAAATGTTCCGTCGTCTAATGAAACTTCAAAGCTTCCGCTTGCTGCAATCAAAAATTGATGGCATTCTTTATGAGAATGTGCTCCGCGGCTTTCTCCACCGGCAATATCATATAGATAGAAAATTCTTTTTACATCAAAAGGAAATGCAGAATTGTTTTCAACAACCGTAAGATTTCCTTCATCAAAACTTATTTTACCTAAATCTATGGTGCTGCAGTCAAATACAGAGGGCTTATTTTTCATTTGTCAGTTTTTTAAATTCTTCAAAATCCCTGATATAATCTCCCTCGTTATAAGATTGGTCAGAAACAATAAGTGCTAATGAATTAGTAGAAAAATTTTCTAATTTTCTCCAATACATTTTCGGAATATACAAACCATAATATGATCTGTTTAGAGAAAAAGTTTTCTCCTCCTTTCCGTCATGAATAATAACATCAAAACTTCCTGAGAGAGCAATAATGAATTCCTGTTGCTCTTTAAAGGCATGGCTCCCTCTTTTTTCTCCTCCCGGTACATCGTAGATCCAATATGTCCTCTTAATTTCAAAAGGTAAATTTGAAGGATGCTGGAAAAAGGAAAGATTTCCTCTTTTATCGTAAATTTTCGGGAGTTCTATTATTTTTGGAATCATGGAGTTTGTACGTTATAATCAAAATTAGGTCTTATAATTCCCGGGTAGACATGTAGTTTACTTCCGACTTTTACATTTTCAACTTCAAAACCAACGAAACTATCAATAGCAAACAAAACTTCTGTCTGATTTTTGCCGAAGATTAATTTAAAATAGTAATTTCCGGCATTCAAAAGGCCTGCCGGTATATCAAAGCTGACAGTATAAATTCCTTGTTTTGAATCTTGGTTTTGAGTAACGAGTTTTCCGACATGGAAAATCGTAAGCTCTTCATAATTTCTTAACTCAAAAGTGGTGTCTAAGTTTATATTCGGGCAGTTATTTTGAAAAGTCAATTTTACATGCACCCCGGAATCTATATCAATAAGCCCTCCTCTTATCGGGGAAACAGAAAATTCTTTGATACGGATATTTTCATTTCCTATAGCTTTTTCAATATCTCCGTTGTCGGTATAATGAGTAGCGGCGGTATTGTTTTTCTGGTACTCAATGATTGTGTTCATCATATTTCCTTGATAATCAATAAGGCCTTGATTTAAGAGTATTCCTTTATTACAAAGTTCTTTCACTGCTGTCATATTATGACTTACAAAAAGGATAGTTCTTCCTTCTCCTTTTGTCACATCGCCCATTTTTCCTAAACATTTTTTCTGAAAATCTGCATCACCAACGGCTAAAACTTCGTCCACAATAAGAATTTCAGATTCTAAATGAGCAGCCACGGCAAAAGCCAAACGCACGTACATTCCTGATGAATATCTCTTTACGGGAGTATCAATATATCTTTCTACACCGGAAAAATCTACAATCTCATCAAATTTACTTTTGATTTCTTTTCTGGTCATTCCTAAAATTGCACCATTGAGATACACATTTTCGCGGCCTGTCATTTCTGGGTGAAAGCCGGTTCCTACCTCCAAAAGAGATGCAATTCTGCCGTGTGTGTATATTTTACCTGTTGTAGGTTTTGTTACTTTGCTCAAAAGCTTTAACAGGGTAGATTTTCCGGCGCCGTTTCTTCCGATAATTCCTACTGCATCACCTTGCTCAATTTCAAAATTGATATCGCGGAGAGACCACACATATTCTGAATCTCCTTTTTTCGTTCTGTCGTTTGTTTCACCGATCTTTAAATAAGGATCTTCTTTGCCTCTTATAGTATGCCAGAATCTATTAAGATCATGAGAAAGGGTTCCCGTACCTACTTGTCCTAAGCGGTATTGCTTTGATATGTTTTCTGCTTTTAAAGCCAGCATGTTTTTACTTTTTAAATTAATAGATTATACAGTATCCATAAATGTTTTTTCAACTTTGTTGAAAACCACAACTCCTATTGCTAAAAGAACAAGAATTATTACAGTACTGATTCCCAGCATTAGTGGAGAAAAATCCCCAACACCCATCCATGCATATTTAAAGCATTCAAAAATACCTGTCAATGGATTATAATAAGACAGTTTTTTAAAAAATCCAGGTAATGAAGATACAGGAAATATAACAGGGGTAGCGTACATATACAAGCTCACTCCGAAGCCAAGTAACATACTAAGATCCTTATATTTTGTTGTAAGGGCAGAAAAAATCATTCCTACTCCCAAAGCAAAGACGGCCATTAAAAGTATTAAAAAAGGAGTTGCCAGGATCCAGATATTAGGGTGGGCTTCGCCTTTATAGAAATAATAGGCCCAACCGATAAGAAACAGGATAAACTGTACCCCGAAGCGCATCAAATTGGATATTACGATCGAAATAGGAGTAACCAATCTCGGAAAATAAACTTTTCCGAAGATATTTGCATTTCCGGCAAATGTATAAGATGTTCCTAATAATGAACTTGAAAAATAGTTCCAGAGTGTAACACCTGCTAAATAAAACAATAACGGCGGAGCTCCGTCAGTCGGTAGCTTAGCAATTTTACTGAAAACGACTAAATAGACAATAGTCGTTAAAATGGGATTAATAAAAAACCATATAGGGCCTAAAATTGTTTGTTTAAAGCTTGATACAAAGTCTCTTTTTACAAACATATAAACAAGATCTTTGTATTTCCAGACTTCTTTTAATTTTAAATCAAATAAAGAATGGTCGGCTTCAATCGTTTCGGTCCACTTTTGTTGTGGTTCATTCATCTGTGTAAAAATTTTATGCAAATTTATAATAATTAATTTATCCAAATTTTCATGGATTGTGAATTTTTCTTCACATAACGCGAAAATAAAGACTAATATATTAATATTTGTCTTTATGAACAAAAACTATTAACCAAAAAGCCAATAGTTTTATAAATATTAAGATTATGATTTATTTGTTGACGAGCTGCTTCAAATATTCACCATAACCGCTTTTTCCATATTTTTTAGCGGTTTCCAGTAATTTTTCTTCATCGATGAATTTGTTTCTGAAAGCAATTTCTTCAATACATCCGATTTTAAAACCCTGTCTTTTCTCAATAACTCTTACAAATTCAGAAGCATCATTCAGTGAATCAAATGTTCCGGTATCCAGCCATGCAGTACCTCTGTCGAGAACACCTACTTCAAGCTTTCCTTTGCTTAAATAAACATTGTTAACATCCGTTATTTCAAGCTCGCCTCTTGCAGAAGGCTTGATGTTTTTTGCAATCTCAACGACTTCATTATCATAAAAATAAAGCCCGGGAACGGCATAATTGGATTTTGGCTTTAACGGCTTTTCTTCAATAGAAACAGCTTTAAAATTATCATCGAATTCTACAACCCCATATCTTTCAGGATCCGAAACGTGGTAGGCAAAAACAACGCCGCCATCTGGGTTTGTCTTATTCTTTAACAAAGTTCCCATTTCAGAGCCGTAAAAAATATTATCGCCCAAAACTAATGCGGCAGAATCGTCTCCAATGAATGTATCACCTAAAATAAATGCCTGCGCAAGGCCGTCCGGGCTTGGCTGTACGACATATTCTATATTACATCCGATTTGGGAGCCGTCTCCTAAAAGCTTAATAAAGCCTTCCTGGTCATGAGGTGTTGTAATGATTAAAATATCCTTAATCCCTGCCAGCAATAATGTTGACAGCGGATAATAGATCATCGGTTTGTCGTAAACAGGCATCAATTGCTTACTGACGGCAATGGTAAGAGGGTACAGTCGGGTTCCGGAACCTCCGGCTAATATTATTCCTTTCATCTTTGTGTATTAATTGTATTGTTTTTCGTAGTATTTCTGATAATCACCAGTTGTAACATGCTCCAGCCATTCTTTATTTTCAAGGTACCAGTCGATGGTTTTACCTAAGCCTTCTTCAAATGTTACAGACGGTTTCCAGCCCAGCTCCTGATTAAGTTTTGTGGCATCGATAGCATAACGCTTGTCATGTCCCGGCCTGTCTTTTACAAAAGTGATTAATTTTTCAGAATAACCTTCAGGTTTTCCTAGCTTCGCATCCATTTGCTTGATTAATTCTTTCACCAAGTCGATATTCTGCCATTCGTTGAAACCTCCGATATTGTATGTTTCTCCTGTTTTAGCTTCATTAAAGATCTGATGAATACCTTTTGCGTGATCAATTACATATAACCAGTCTCTGGTGTATTTTCCGTCACCATAAATTGGCAGTGGTCTTTCATTGATGATATTTGAAATACAAAGCGGAATTAATTTCTCAGGGAAATGATTCGGGCCGTAATTATTTGAACAGTTGGAAACGATAAACGGCATTCCGTACGTATTTCCGTAAGCTCTTACCAAATGATCGGAAGCTGCTTTTGAAGCTGAATACGGAGATTGTGGATCGTAAGAGGTCGTTTCTAAGAAAAAGCCTGTTTCACCCAAGCTTCCGTACACCTCATCCGTTGAAACATGATAAAATAAGTTTTGTCTTTTTTCACCAGGGAATCTTCCGTGCGTGTGATCGGGATTTAATGTCCAGAATTCTTTACAAAGATTAAGAAGGTTCGCCGTTCCGTTTACATTGGTGTTGATAAATGCCATCGGATCGGTAATGCTTCTGTCAACATGACTTTCTGCTGCCAGGTGCACAACAGCATCAGGATTATATTTTTCGAATACTTTTCTTAATTCTTCGGGTTTTGTGATATCGGCTTTTTCGAAAACATAATTAGGCTCATTTTCAATGTCTTTTAAGTTTTCTAAATTTCCGGCATAGGTAAGGGCATCAAGATTAATGATCGTTGTATCCGGATTGTTTTTTACAAACTCTCTTACAACGTGAGAGCCGATAAATCCTGCTCCCCCTGTGATAATAATATTTTTCATCTTTTAGTTTACAATTGTTTTTCTTCCGATACTTTTATAGTAAAATCCGTTTTGCTCGGGAATTTCCAGCGGATACATATTTCTTCCGTCAAAAATGACTTTATTGTTCATTTTTTTAGCCATTAATTCAAAATTAGGGTTTTTAAATTCCGGCCATTCTGTAGCGACAAATAGTGCATCTGCACCTTCCAGGGCTTCATACATGCTTTTTGCATATTCTATTTTGTCACCAAGCAGTTTCTGAACATTATTTTCTGCAATGGAATCATATGCAACAACTTTCGCACCTTTTTCTAATAAAAGGGCAATATTATCTAAAGAAGAGGCCTCACGGATATCGTCTGTATTGGCTTTAAAGGCTAATCCCCACATGGCAATTTTCTTTCCTTCGATACTTCCGCCGAAATATTTTTCAATTTCTGAGACCAAAATTACTTTTTGGGAGGTATTTACATTTTCCGTAGCTTCTAAAATCTGGAAATTGAAATCTTCCTGCTTTCCTGATTTAATTAAAGCTTTCACATCTTTCGGGAAACAGCTTCCGCCATATCCGATTCCCGGGAATAAGAATCTGTGACCGATTCTGTCGTCACTTCCCATGCCAAGCCTTACTTTATCTACGTCTGCGCCTACTTTTTCGCAATAATTTGCGATTTCATTCATAAATGTAATTTTTACAGCTAAAAATGAGTTGGCAGCATATTTTGTAAGCTCAGATGATTTTTCATCCATAAATATAATAGGAATACCCGTATTGGTAAATGGCTGATAAATTTTAGCCATAATATGTTGGGCTTTTTCAGAACTCGCTCCTACAACCACTCTTGAAGGATTCATCGAGTCTTCCACAGCAAAGCCTTCTCTTAAAAATTCAGGGTTTGAAACGACGTCGAAAGGAATATTTGTTTTAGAAGAAATTACCGCTTTTACTTTGTCGGCAGTTCCTACGGGAACGGTACTTTTATTCACAATCACCTTATATTCCGTCATCATTTCTCCAATATTGTTGGCAACATTGATCACGTATGAAAGATCTGCGGAGCCGTCTTCACCCGGGGGCGTCGGCAGAGCAAGATATACCACTTCGCTTTTATCAAGCGCTTCTTTTAAATTGGTCGTGAAAAATAATCTTTCAGCTTGGATGTTTCTTAGGAACATTTCTTCAAGGTTCGGCTCATAGATGGGAACTACGCCGTTTTTCATACCTTCTACTTTCTTTTCATCAATATCTACACAGTAGACTGAATTGCCAAGTTCTGCCAGGGTAGTTCCTGTAACTAATCCTACATAACCTGTCCCTACAATCGTTATATTCAAAATATATGTTTTTTAAAAATTTAGACAAAAATAATAAAAATACTTTCACCACGTCCTTTAATTTAATGTAAATCAATTTTAAGTTATTCACTTGATAATAAGATGATTTTGCTTTTTTAAGAAAAATTTGTATATTTGCATTGGATTTACGGAAAAATAATGGGAAGGCTTCGGAAGAAAGCCTTTTTTCGTACGGGTAAACCAAGATATATTTATGGAGTTTAGAAAAAAAATTGAAGAATTATTAAATGAATTCCTTGAAACCAGAAAAGATTTATTTCTTATTGATCTGAAGTTTTCTGCAGGGGATGATATTACGGTGATTTTAGATGGTGATAATGGAGTGACGCTGCAGGACTGCCTTGATGCGAGCCGCGCGGTAGAATTCAATATGGATCGCGAAGAGCATGATTTCAGCTTACAGGTGATGTCTGCAGGATTGAGTGAGCCATTATCAACTCCAAGGCAATTCAATAAAAATTTAGGAAGAGAGATCGAAGTAATGTTGGAAGATGCTTCTAAAATTGAAGGTGAATTAGCAAAAGTGGATGACGAAAAAATCACACTTGTCTTACGTTACCGCAAACCGAAAGAAATAGGTAAAGGTAAAGTAGACGTGGAGGAGGAAAAGGAAATTCCTTACTCCGAGATTAAGAAAGCATTAGTAGTAATTAAATTTTAAAAAGAAAAAAGAAAATAGATGGATAATATAGCGTTGATTGAATCCTTTGGTGATTTTAAAGACGAAAAAGGGATCAGTAAGATTGATCTTATGGCAATTATTGAAGATTCACTGAAAACTCTTTTGAGAAAAAGATTTGACTCAGATGACCATTTTGATGTGATTGTGAATCCTGATAAAGGAGATTTTCAGATATTTTTAAATATGACGATTGTAGAAGACGATATGTCTGAAGATGATGATCTGGAAATTGAAATTTCGCAAGCTAAGAAAATCGACCCTACTTTTGAAGTGGGTGAAGAATATACAAGAGAAATCCCTGTAGCACAGTTAGGAAGAAGAAATATCCTTACTTTGAAACAGATTTTGGCAACTAAACTGCAGGAGCACAACAATGCCATGTTGTACGAGCAGTTCAGAGACAGAATCGGGGAAATTGTAATTGGTGAGATTCATCACATCCGTCACAAACACGTGATCTTATTGGATGATGAGGAAAACGAATTTATTTTGCCAAAAGAAAACCAGATCCCATCTGACTTCTTTAAAAAGGGTGAAAGTATCAGAGCTATTGTTGAAACAGTAGATTTTAAAGGTTCTAAACCGCAGATTATTATTTCCAGAACTGCACCTAAATTCCTTGAGAAATTATTAGAGCTGGAAATTCCTGAGATCCAGGATGGTACTATCATGTTGAAAAAGGTAGTAAGAATCCCTGGTGAAAAGGCGAA
The DNA here is from genome assembly GCF_900100115.1 of Chryseobacterium soldanellicola. GTDB lineage: Bacteria > Bacteroidota > Bacteroidia > Flavobacteriales > Weeksellaceae > Chryseobacterium > Chryseobacterium soldanellicola. The sequence goes on along the minus strand of NZ_FNKL01000002.1, from coordinate 292,011 downwards.
AATTGCAGTTGATGCTTATGATGACAGAATTGATCCTGTGGGTGCCTGTGTGGGTGTAAAAGGATCCAGAATTCACGGAGTTGTAAGAGAATTGAGAAACGAAAACATCGATGTTATCCAGTGGTCTAAAAACCCTGAGATTTTGGTGAAGAGAGCTTTAGGAAACGTAACGGTCAATAAAATTGACATCAACGAGGAGGCAAACTATGCATTGGTTTACACGCCTGTTGAAGAGATTTCTAAAGTAATCGGTAAGCAAGGACAGAATATCAGACTGGCTTCTTGGTTGTCAGGATATGAAATTGATGTGTATAGAGAAGCTAGCGAGGATGACGATGTTGATTTGAGAGAATTTAATGACGATATCGAGCAGTGGATTTTGGATGAATTTAAAAAAGTAGGTCTTACTACTGCGAAATCCGTATTGGATAAAGAAACTGAAAGCCTTCTTAATATGGTGGATCTTGAAGAAGAAACCATTGAAGACGTTAAACGTATTCTAAGAGAAGAATTTGAAGATTAAGATTTTAATTAAATTTTAATAAACAGTAAAAAGAAATACTTTAATTTTAAGAATTAAAAAAAATAGTAAATAATATAGATGCCAAAAATAAGATTAAATAAAGCGGTTAAGGAATTCAACATTTCGATGTCCAGATTAGTGGAGTTTTTACAAGCTAAGGGAATCGAGGTTGAAAGCAATCCTAACGCTCAATTAGAAGAAGCGGCATATTCTGCATTGGAAGCTGAGTTTGCCAAGGATGGTGAACAACGTAAAGCTTCCCATGAGGTGGTGATCACAAAAGTTCCGGAAGAAAAGCTGGAAATTGAGAAAACCCCTGAAGTAATAAGAGCTAAAGCTAATAAACCAGAAACTAAGATTTTAGGTAAAATAGACTTAGAGTCTAAAAAGCCTGAAGTTGAAGAAACTCCTGCTGAAAAACCAGTTCCCATGGTTGAGGAGAAAAAACCTGTTGTTGAAGAAAAGAAAGAAGAAGTTGTACCTGCTCCCGAAGTAAAAGCAGCTCCTGAAAAACAGGAATTTAAAGTTCTGGATAAAATAGATTTGTCTCAAATAGAATCTAGAAATAGACCAACAAAAAAAGATAAACCTAAAGTGGAGGAGAAAAAAGCAGAGGACAAACCTGTAGAAAAACAAATCGAGCCTGTAAAAGAAGCTCCAAAACCGGTTGTTGAGCAGCCTGTAGCCAAACCTGCTGAGGTGAAAGCTGAGACGCAAAAACCAACGCCAGAAGAGCCACAGGAGCCACAAAAAATTGAAACGGTTTATCAGAAACTTGATGGTCCTAAGATCGTCGGGGAAAAGATCGACCTTACTCAGTTTGCGCCAAAACCAAATTCTGGAGCGAAAAAGAAGAGAAAAAGAATTGAAAAGCCGGGTGGAAATAACCAACAAGGTGGTGGTAACAACCAGCAAGGCGGAAACAATAATAACCAGGGAGGCGGGCAACAAGGAAACCGTCCTTATGGTAATAACAATAACAACCAAGGCGGAAACCGTCCTCAAGGCCAAGGCGGCCCTCAGGGGAATCGTCCTCCGGGTCAAGGTCAGGGTGGCGCACAAGGAAATCGCCCTCAGGGACAAGGCCAGGGAGGTCAAGGTGGTGGAAACCGTTTTGGAAATAACAACCAAGGCAACCGTCCACCAGGACAAGGCGGCCAAGGGAATCGTCCTGCAGGACAAGGCGGTGGAAACCGTTTTGGAAACAATAACAGACCGGGTCAGAGAACCATGCCTGTTGAATTGACAGACGAGCAAGTTAAAAACCAGATCAAGGAAACTCTTGAAAAACTTACAAACAAAGGAGGTAAGTCTAAATCTGCCAAGCACAGAAAAGATAAAAGAACTTTCCGTAGAGAACAGGATGAGCGTCAGCAAGAGATTGATGCACAAGACAGAACATTAAAGGTTACTGAATTTATTACGGTAGGTGAATTGGCAAGTTTAATGAACGTGTCGCCAACCGAAGTAATTTCTGCTTGTTTCTCATTAGGGGTAATGGTTACCATGAACCAAAGGCTGGAAGCTGATACCTTATTATTGGTAGCCGACGAATTTGGTTATAAAATTGAATTCTCAGATGCAGATCTTGGAGAATCCGAAGCTGAAGAAATTGTTGACACAGAAGAAGAGCTTCTTCCAAGAGCTCCGATTGTAACAGTAATGGGACACGTTGACCACGGTAAGACTTCATTGCTTGACTACATTAGAAAAACCAACGTAATTGCCGGTGAATCCGGAGGTATTACACAGCACATTGGTGCTTATAACGTAAAATTGGAAAATGGTCAGAGAATTACATTCTTAGATACACCGGGTCACGAAGCCTTTACGGCGATGAGAGCCAGAGGTGCTCAAATCACCGATATTGCAATTATTGTAATTGCTGCCGATGATGATGTGATGCCTCAAACGAGAGAAGCGATTTCTCACGCACAGGCTGCAGGTGTACCGATGATCATTGCATTAAACAAGGTTGACAGACCAAATGCAAACCCTGATAATATCCGTCAGCAACTTTCCGGAATGAATATTTTGGTAGAAGAATGGGGTGGAAATGTTCAGGCGCAGGAAATTTCTGCGAAATTTGGTAACAATATGGATGTCCTGTTAGAAAAAGTATTACTTCAGGCAGAAATGCTTGATTTAAAAGCGAATCCTAATAGAAATGCCCAAGGTGTTGTTATTGAAGCTTCATTGGATAAAGGTAGAGGTTATGTTGCCACTATGTTGGTGCAGACAGGTACTTTGAGAGTCGGAGATTATGTAGTAGCAGGTAAGAACCACGGTAAGGTGAAAGCGATGCTTGATGAAAGAGGTAGAAATCTTACAGAGGCCGGCCCATCTATTCCGGTAACTATTTTAGGTTTAGACGGAGCTCCTACAGCGGGTGATAAATTTAAAGTTTACGACGACGAAAGTGAAGCTAAAACTATTGCCAATAAGAGAGAGCAACTTCAAAGAGAACTTTCTATCAGAACTAAAAAGCACACTACGCTTGAAGAATTGGGTAGAAGAATCGCTTTAGGTGAGTTTAAAGAGCTTAATATTATCTTAAAAGGTGACGTTGATGGTTCGGTTGAAGCATTATCAGATCAGTTACAAAGGTTATCAACGGCTGAGATCAATGTAAACATCCTTCATAAAGGTGTTGGACAGATCACGGAATCTGATGTTAACTTAGCAACGGCTTCTGATGCAATTATTATCGGTTTCAACGTAAGAGCTGGTGGTAATGCTAAAGAATTGGCTGATAAAGAAGAAATTGAAATCAGAACATATTCTGTAATCTACGCTGCTATTGACGAGGTTAAAGAAGCGATGGAAGGTATGCTTTCTCCTGAAATTAAAGAGCAGGTAATTGGTAACGTTGAGATCAGAGAAGTCTTCAAGATTTCTAAAGTCGGAACAATTGCCGGTTGTATGGTTCTTTCAGGAAAAGTAACAAGACAGTCTAAAATCAGAGTCCTTCGCGACGGAATCGTGAAGTTTGACGGTGAATTAGAGAGTTTAAAACGTTTCAAAGACGATGTGAAGGAAGTAACAAAAGGTTACGAATGTGGATTGAATCTGAAAGGATACAACGACATTGAAGAGGGTGATATTCTTGAGGTTTACGAAGAAGTAGCCGTTAAGAAGAAATTGAAATAAATTAACCTTTCTTATATAATTTTAAAACCACTTTGTAAAAAGTGGTTTTTTTTTGTTTCTTAATTTTTGGTTTAAAAAATCAACTGATCTTATTAAATCTTCTTCTCAAATTCTATTTTATTTTGATTTAAAAGCATGTATAACAGATGCCTTTTTTCAAAAATTGTCATAAAATATTCTTTTGCTTTTCGTGCTTTATAATGAATTTTTTTAGCATGATATTTTCTTAATAAGACACTGTTTTTAAAACAGGCATTAGTAGAATCAACAATAAAAACATTCAGATTTTTAATAAAATTAACAGTATTATTAACAATATACCGGCTCCAAGAAAAAATCCACGAGCTTGAAAATGGCTAATTTTGTGAACGAAATTGCCGTTTTTTATGAATAATCAAAACCATAAAATATATTTATCTGTAAAATAGTAAGTGGTAAAAATCACAAAAAAGAAAATTGAATTTTATAAGGTTCTATACTATTTAAGAAACGATATTTGTAAATTAAATAGTAAATAACTCTACTTTCTGCTTATAAATAAAAACCATTTTTATGAAAATGGTTTTTATTTTTCTTAATTTATAATGAATCTAAATAAAGTTTTCTAAATTGTTGAATAATTGTTAAATTTGATAATTATGGCGAAAAAAATTAATTTTATTAAACAATAACCGTGTATTATTATTAAGTTTCTTATGTTTTATACTTTAATTAATGGATTTTAAAGAAAATTATACTATAAATACAGTTAAAAAACTTGCAAGTGTTAATATTTATTAACATATTTGCCCATTAAAATATATTAAAATTTGTTAATATGAATGTTAAACTACGTGTATTAACGGCTGGCGTTTTGTTTTTTACAGGCTCAGCTGTGCTAGCTCAACAAAAACCGGTCGACACTACAAAGGAGGCTAAAATTGAAGAGGTTGTTGTTTTAGGGTATAGCAAGAAAAGTACAAAAGCAAAATCTGCGGCAGCTTCAGTTACTGTAGATTCTAAAGCTCTTGAAAATCGTCCTAATATTTCCTTTATCAATTCCCTTCAAGGAAATGCGCCGGGGATTAGTATTAACTCTACTTCAGGATCTCCAGGTTCTGGTAAGATTGATGTTATGGTTCGTGGTCTGTCATCTATCAACGCATCTACGGATCCATTGTATGTAATTGACGGGTTAATTACTTCTGCAACTCAGTTCAGAAACTTAAATACTGAGGATATTGAAAGCATCAGTATTTTGAAAGATGCGCAAGCAACTTCTATCTATGGTAACAGAGGTGCGAATGGTGTTGTTGTAATCAATACTAAAAACGCTAAGTATAACAGTGGATTAAGAGTAACTTATGATGTTCTTACTTCATTCTCAGTATTGCCTAAGACTAAGTATAATATGCTAGATTCTAGAAGCCTATTGAATTTAGAAAATAGCCAGGGAGTTGGTCTGGGATCGACTTTGACTCCTGAGGAAATAGCTGCTTACGATGTAAATACAGATTGGAACAAAGAGTTTTTCCAAACTTCAATGTTACAGCAACATACTTTAGGTATAACTTCTGGAGGTAAAAACATTAATAACTATACCTCATTGGGGTATTTGAATACTGATGGTGTTTTTAAATCTACTGATTTCCAAAGATTCACTTTGAGAAATAACTTGAATGGTAAATCTGACAACGGAAGATTGACATTTAGTATGCAAATGGCGGTAGGATATTCTAAGCGTCACCAGCTAGATCAGGAAACCAATACAGGTCTTGATAATAATATTGTACAAAACCCACTTTTCGGATCTTTATTAACGCCTTCATATCTTGAATCTTATCCATTTAGTGGAGGTCAGGATATGTATAACCAATATGGTGGTGGTGCTGCTCCGGGATGGATCCTTCAGGATGTTATCAGAGGAGGGGTAAAAAACCTATATACTGAAACTTCAATCCTAGCTAACGCAAACGTAAACTATAAACTTACAGATTGGTTATCAGTAGGAAACAGATCAGGTATCGATTACAAAGAAACTGACCGTACTTTTGCTCGTGATCCAAGAGGATATCTTTCAATTGCTGCAAAACCTACTACCGCTCAGTTCGGAGGTCTTGAATCAATTTCTAATACTAAAGACTTAACATTTAACTCAGTAACAAACATTACTTTTGATAAAAAGTTTGGTGATCACTCACTTACTGTTGCTGCTTATTTAGATTATGTAAAAGCTCACTACTTGGCTTCAGCTCGTCAGCAAAATGGTTTAGATCCATTTATCTGGGCATTTGGTTCAGGAACAGGTTATATTCCATTCAACCCTGCTACTCCGTCACTTTATCTTCCAAGTGTTTCAGCTGCTAAAATTAACGCTGGTACATTGGCATATGTAGGAACACTAGATTATGACTACGCTGGAAAATATGGTGTGAGTGCTACGGTAAGAAGAGATGGATCGTATAGATTCTCTCCTGACAACAGATGGGAGACATTCTGGTCTGTAGGAGGTCGTTGGAATCTTGATAAAGAAGATTTCCTTTCAGGATCGAATACAGTGAAAATGTTGAAAATTAGAGGTTCTTATGGTACTACAGGTAACCAAAACTTAGTTCAACCGGCTAACAATGGTAACCCATTATTCTCAGGAACGAACTTATATTCTGACTTAGTAGGAAGTGGGGCTGGATATATGAACCTTCCTGGATACGGTGCAACCATCGGTAATCCAAATATTAAATGGGAAAAAGTAACACAAGCTAACATTGGGGTTGACTTTGCATTATTTAATAATTTCGTAGAAGGTACTTTTGATATCTATAAGAAAACGACAGATAGATTATTTAACGGTATTTCATTATCTGCTGTTACCGGGCAGTACTCTATCAACGGAAATAATGGAAAACTTGAGAATAAAGGTATTGAAGGATCATTACGTTTCAATGTTCTTAAGAATAAAGACTATAGCTTATCTCTTTTTGCTAACGGAGCATATAACAAAAACGAAATTGTTGAGTTCGAAGGAGCTGACCTTTCAGGGGATAACGTGAATGCTGCAGGAGGGCCAATCGGACAATGGAATTTATACCACTATGCTGGAGTAAATGCTCAAACTGGAGAAATGCAATTCATTGGAGCTGACGGTAATATTACTGAAGCACCAACAGCTAATGATAAAGTATTAACAGGTAAATCTTATATTCCTAAATTCACAGGAGGTTTTGGTTTAAATGCTGATTATAAAGGATGGTTTGCAGATGTATTGTTCAGCTATCAAGCTGGAGGATGGATGTATGACAATGTTTATTCATGGTTGATGGACCCAAGTTCAATTGGTGTACAATCAGGATTTAACTTCTCAGGAGATATTTTAAACTCTTGGACTCCGGAAAATACAAACACAAACGTTCCTTCTTTGAATGCTACCAATCTTGGAACAGATGGATCTTCTGATAGATTCCTTTACAAAACTGACTTTATTCGTTTGAAAAATGTAACTTTTGGTTACAACTTCAAGAAAGATATGTTGAGAGGGTTACCTATCAGTTCTATCAAAGTATTTGTTCAAGCAGAAAATTTAGTGACATGGACAAACTGGAGAGGATATGATCCAGAACCATTGTTCTCATATTCATTAAGTGTTTATCCTAACCCTAAAGTTGTTTCTGTAGGTCTTAATGTACAATTTTAATAATAAGTTTAAATGAAAAAATTAATTTTAAATATATCTTTAATAGGTTCTGTAATGTTTTCTTTAGGAGCACTACAGAGCTGTAATGATGCGCTTGATACCAACCCGCAACCGGGGACGGTTCAAGATGATGGAACGCCATTTGCTGATACAGATGCCTTATATGGTTATCTAATGGGGAATGTATACGGTAGCTTAGAGCCATCAACCGCAATTTATACAACTGCTGTTCTTTCTGACGAAGTAAAACCAGGTTCTGGTAGTGGTGGGCAGGAATTTGACGTACACCGTTTCTTTTTTAACTCGCAGACTGCGCAAGCAGCAGCAGTTTGGCAAAATAACTATGCAGTTATTAACCATGTTAATCGTTTAGTAAGAGGAGCTGAAGCAATTACTCCAACAAGTACTGCTGATGCAGCAAGATTAAGCAATATTCTAGCTCAGGCTAGGGCAATAAGAGCATTTGCTTATATACAATTAGAATCTTTATATTCTGAGAATATGACTGATCCTAATGCTTTGGGAGTAATTTTATTGAAAGATGTTCCAGATCTTACTTCACAGCTTCCAAGAGTGAAAAATTCTGATATTTATAGCTTTATCGAAGCCGATATCAATTATGCGAAAAGCGTCTTAACAACAGAAGCAAGTACTCAGTATTTTATTGGTAAAAGTGCTATAAATGCTATTGCAGCCAGATATTTTTTATATAAAGGCGATTATGCACAGGCAAAAACTAATGCTGAGCTAGTAATCAGTGCGTCTTCGGCGGGTGGTTTCCCGTTAACGCCTGCTACTCCTATTACTAATGCGGCCAGTGGATCTACAGTTGATAATAGTACTTGGAGAGCGCAATTCTATGCTGTTGGTACATCATTTAATCCATATAGAAGTATGTGGGTGGATGAGAGAAGAGGTGAAACAATTTTCTCATTAGGACGTATTGCAACTGCTGGAAACGGAGTTGCTGTTGGAACATATTGGAATACTAATGCTTCTAATATTTCAGGATCTCCAATGTGGTTCTGGGGACGTAACCTTTATAACCTTTTATTAGCTGGTTATAATGGTGGAACTGGAGGAGATGTTAGATTTTTGGTAGATAGAGACCCTACAACTGCTGCTAATGCAAATTATGCAACATTGTACCCTAACAACCTGCCACAAACAAGAACTACTGACCGTTTGGTTATTGATAAATATCCTGGCAAAACAGGAACGAATACAAGAAATGACCTTAAATTGTTCAGACTATCTGAGATGTATTTTATCTTAGCTGAATGTGCAATCAATAGCAATCAATTGGCTACGGCTGCAGGTTATATCAAAAACGTAAGAGATGCAAGAAACTATTTAGGACCTGTTGCATTACCTGTTTATGCAAATGCGCAAGCTGCTTGGGCTGATGTATTGCAAGAAAGACGTATTGAATTGGCTATTGAAGGACACCGTTATATCGATCTTAAGCGTCTTGCTGTAAAAGCAGGGGTAACTATGGATAGAAATAATACGGATGATATCGTACCAACGACTAACCTGGCGAATGGTGATTACAGATACACATTCCCAATCCCATTGTCTGAAATTGCAGCTAACCCTACTATTCAGCAAAACACCGGTTATTAATCAAACAATAACTTACAATAATAAAACCCTGCCTCAAAGCAGGGTTTTTTATTTCCTTTTATTTCTTATTTTTGCTGTACAAAATTTGATGAGGGAATTATTAAGGTTCCGGATGAGTTTTTGGATAATATAAATGAACGCATGAAGTATATACTTTCAATAATAATCTTTTTCGGGTTTATTGCTAAGGCGCAAGTCGTTAATAAAACAGATTCTAATAAGCTTCCTAAAAAGCTGGAAGATACATTGGTCATCGATTCCGGGAAAAAAGATTCTTTAAAAATATTTAAGCCTACCATCAAAGATTATCAATTTCAGAAACAGTATGCTGAAAAAAAACCGTTTGATACCGTTTTAACGCACGACAAAACGTATATTTTCTCTCAGTACAACAACAAAGATAATTTTGGGAGGATACAGTTTGCCAATGTCGGAGCCGGATTTAATCCTTTGTCTTATGAAGTCAATCCTGAAGAAAATCTGTCTTTGTTACCGGCCAATAAATCGTACGGAATACTTGGAATTAATGACATCGTTTATTATGATGTTAAAACGCCCACTGCGACATTCGTTTATCATAACTCCATGAAGAATGGAGCCGCTTTAAAATCTACCTATACCCAAAATATCGGGAAGAGATTCAATTTTGCGCTGGAATATATGGGGCTTCGTTCTCAGGGGCTTTACAGGAATTCATTAGCAGCAAATAATAATACCTTATTTTCCGGTCATTATATTTCCAAAAGTGGCAACTATGAATTGTTTGCCCACTATTTACATCAAAATGTCAATAATCAGGAAAACGGGGGAATCGTAGAAGATGATCTTTTCCAAAACGGAGACAGTGAGTTCAGAAACAGAACCAACGCCCAGGTAAATCTGGCGGGAACAAGCTCTCAGTTTTCCTACAGAAGATATTATTTGACCCATCAGTTTGCGCCCTTTAATTCAGATAAGTTTCCATTTAAAATAAGGCATACGATTTCTCATCAGGGAAATAAATATTTTTATCAGCAAAATACTTTAGAACCTTATTGGTACAATACACAAGCCGAAATTGTGGCTAATTTTCCGTTAAACACAAAAAAATATTCAGATAATTTCAGTAATACGGTAAGCTTGGTCTGGGATAATGAAAAATTCAAGCTTGATGCGGGAGTCCGTTACCAGATGTTAAAATTAACGGCCGATGAAATTGTACTGCCAAATCTTACCGTTCCCGGTGAGATAAAAGAAAACAGAATCGGCGCGGTAGGAAATCTGCAGGTAAAGCTTCTGGATAAAATTCAGTTAAATTCATTTTTAGAATTTTCAAACGGAAGCCAATTCGGAAGTTATTTAAGAACAACGAATAATATTAAGTTTGAACCGATTAAGGATTATTTTGTCAATGCTAAAGTCAATTTCCAAAGTGCTTATCCTTCATTTAATTATCTTTTAAATACTTCTGTTTATAATAATTACAATTATTACCTTCAGGATGCAAAAAATCAGTCAATAACTGAAATTGGAGGAAATATCAACCTAAAATGGTTCCAGACAGAGTTATTTGCCAACTATTTCAGGATTGATAATTATACTTATTTTGATATGAACGGAATGCCAAAACAAAGCGCCGGCTCATTAAATATTTCTCAAATCGGAGGTGACGCCACTTTCAATTACGGAAATTTTCATTTAAATACAAGATTACAGTTTCAGAATGCTTTGACGAACAAAGAATTGTATCCAATGCCGAGTTTAATCGGTAGGGCAAATATTTTCTATCAGTCGAAAGCATTTAAAAAAGCAGCAGAAATTCAGGCGGGTATAAAAGTATATTATTTCTCAAAATTTGCGTCGAGAGATTATTTCCCGATTCTTAACGAATATATTTTGCCTAATGCAAACTCATTTTCCATCGGTGGGCAGCCGATCGTGGATGTTTATTTTAATATGAAAGTTAAAAAAATGTTCTTTTTTATTGAAGGCCAACAAATTGCGACTGTTCTTTCAAGCAATAAAGCGTACGCAGCGCCACATTATCCGGTGTATGATTTCAGATTAAACATTGGAATTGTGTGGTATTTACTCAACTAAAACTTAATTAAAGTTGAAAACAATTAACAAAATATCATTTCAAGATATAGAAAGCATTCCTCAGCTTGTAAAAGATTTTTTACATCAGAAAATTGAGGGTTTTGAAGAAAATACGTTTTCTTTTGACAATTTTAAAAAACAAATCCATGTAAAGCAAAACTCTTTCACACAAGAGCAAAGAGAAATTTTGTCTCATGTTTTTGAGCAACAGCTTTCTGCATTAACGCTTTCTTCAAAGCAAAAGGAAAATATAGAAAACTTAAAACAACCCAACACTTTCACGATTACGACAGGCCATCAGTTGAATCTGTTTTCGGGACCTGCTTTTTTTGTCTATAAAATTCTGCAGACGGTCAAAACGTGTACAGATTTAAAGCAGAATTTCCCGGATTTTAATTTTGTTCCTGTGTATTGGATGGCTTCGGAAGATCACGATTTTGCCGAAATCAACCATTTTAAAACAGAGAATAATTATTACGAGATCAACGAAAAATCCGGCGGACCGGTTGGGAGAATAAAAATCAGCGATACATTTTTCATTTCTGAATTTGAAAAGGAATTTAAAGATTCTATTTTCGGAACAGAATTGATTTTAATGATAAAAGAAGCCTACAAAGTCGGAAATACATTAACGGAAGCCATTAAAACTTTAGTCAATCGACTTTTCTCGGAATTTGGATTGCTAATTCTCGACGGAGATTCAAAAGAGCTGAAAAATCAGATCAAAGATATATTTAAAGATGAGCTTTTACATTTCAGCCTAGAAAAAACTTCAAAAGAAAAAGTAGATTTTTTAACGGAAAAATATGGGAAAGTTCAGGTAAATCCGCGCGAAATTAATCTGTTTTATCTGACTGAAACAAGAGACAGAATTGAGTTTGACGGGAAAAAATATATCATTGTAGATAAAAATATCCGGTTCACAGAAGAGGAAATTTTAAACGAGCTGGAAAATTACCCCGAAAAATTCAGCCCGAATGCTTTAATGAGACCTGTTTTTCAGGAAAAAGTGTTGCCGAATCTGGCATACATCGGAGGAAATGCCGAAATCATGTACTGGCTGGAACTGAAAGATTATTTCAACAAAATCAATATTCCTTTTCCGATTTTGATTCCAAGAAATTCAATGCTATTTTTAAAGGAAAAGACTTTAGGTAAAATTGAAAAGCTGGATGTAAGAATTGAAGATTTTTTTAAAAATTTCACAACAATTTCAAATGCTAAAATTTTAGATAATAATGAAATTCTAAAATTGCTCGAAGAAAAAGAAAATCTTTTAATAAATAACTTTTCTGAATTAAAATCATTCGCCGAAACCACTGAAAAGTCTTTCGGGAATATGGTGAAAGCCGAAGAAGTACGCCAGCTGAAATCTTTTAAAAGAATGAAAAAGCGTCTTCTTCATGCAGAAAAGATAAAACAGGCCGAAATGTTAGAAAGACTAGAAAATCTGTTTTTGGATGTACATCCTTCTAAGAATTGGCAGGAAAGGGTTTATAATTTCAGTGTATTTTTCGCAGATTATGGATATACATGGCTCGAAACTTGTTTAGAAGAAATGGAAATTAGAGCGTCAAAATTAATAATTGTTGCCATTTAATTTTAAAGGAGTATTTTTGTAAATTATAAGTATCTACTATGATAAAGAGGTTTTTTATTCTATCCGGTTTATGTATGGTTTTGGGTGTATCTGCCCAGAAATCGCACACTGTTGTAAAAGGAGATACTCCTTACAATATTGCTAAAAAGTACGGGATAACTGTAGATGAATTAATTAAACTGAATCCAAAGTTTAAAGACGGCAAATTGGCAATCGGAGACGTTGTAACAGTTAAAAATGAAAAAACTGTCACTGCTTCAGCTTCAAAAGCTGTTGCTTCAAAAACAAACAGCTCTCAATTAGGTAAAATTATTTTACAGCCAAAACAGACCATTTACGGGATTACAAAACAATACCGCATTTCTGAAACTGATCTGAGAAAATTAAATCCTGATCTGGATGCCCATATGAAAATAGGTGACGAGATTATATTGCCTCTTGACAGCATTAAGAAATATGGTGGTGAGGCAGCTGCAACTTCTACATCTGTAAAACCTTCTGAAACGGTTTCTGTTGTTGATACCTCAAATGTTCCGGCCAACAGTAATATATTATATGTTGTTCAGGCGAAGGATAATTATTATAGAATTTCGAAACAATTTAACATCACCAAAGAAGAGCTTTTTGCTTTAAACCCAGGATTGGAAGATAAAGGCTTAAAACCTGGTGAATCGATTAAAATAAAAAAAGCCGACAGTGCACAATCTTCTCCTGTAGTTCCTGAAGAAACAAATAATACAAAAGCAAAAGTAGATTCCGGAAACGAAAGATCATCATCTAATGCAAATACGGCTGCGGCTGATGATTATGTAACTTATACCGTTCAGCAAGGCGATACGGTTTTCTCTATTGTGAATAAATTTGGTGTTTCAATTGATGAATTGATTGCTCTTAACCCGGAATTATCCCACGGATTAAAATCCGGAATGGTTTTAAAGATCAGAAAGCTCGATCCTGCTTACATCAAGAAAAGCGGTGATGCATTGAGCGTTGTATTAATGCTTCCTTTCGGATACAGCACCAACGAAACACAGTACAGAACAATGGCAATGGATTTCTTAACCGGAGCAAAATTAGCCATTGAAAGAAACGCCAGAAACGGGCAAAAATTAGATATAAAAATCGTGGATTCAGGAAATGAAGCTTCATTCCGAAATTCACTGACACAAATAAATCCTGATAATACAGATTTGATTATCGGGCCATTCTTTAAATCCAACGTGATCGACGTTTTAGATTTTACTAAAAATCAAAAAATTCCGATTGTTGCTCCATTTGCCAACTCTCCGGAGTTATATAATTACAGCAACCTGATTATTGTCGAAACCAATGATCAGACTTATGCTGATAAAATCGTTGAGGAAGTAAAAGCAGTTTATTCGGACCAAAAAATTTATATAGTTGCAGATGCTAAAAAAGACAATGCCAATTACATCAAAGCCGGTTTAGAAAAAGCGGTTAAAAATCCGAATGTAATGATTGTAAATTCTCCCGCAGATATTCAGCTTGATCAAAACATGATGACGGGACAATCTGCTCCAGTGATTGCTGTTTTGGCGAATGATAATGATGCTTTGGGCGATGCTTTTGCTAATAAAGTAATTGCTTTGTCTAAAGAAGTTCAGGGAGTTAAAGCTTTCAGCATGTATTATTCGCCGGTTTTTGAGAAAAAAGTGGACGATTTAAGTCAGGCAAACCTGGTTTATCTGATGGATAGAAAAATCAATACTGATGGAAGCTTTGAAAAAGAAATTCTGGCAGCCTATAAAAGCAAATATTGTAAAACTCCGCCTAGATATGCCATCGTAGGTTTTGATGTCGTGAATGATATGTTGACGAGAGAAAATAAAAAAGGAGAAATTTTCAAGCAAATGAATAAAGTTCAGACTCAGTTGGCAACAAAATTTGAGTTTGTAAAATCTAAAGCAAACGGAGCTTATGTAAATGCCGGTTATCGTGTAATTAGACTGGTTCCATAAATGATTTGGATCAGTTTAAAGAAAATTGTTAACATTATATTTATATTTGCATAATATTTTAAATTATACATGAAAGCACTTGTATTTCCTGGGCAGGGTTCTCAGTTCGTAGGAATGGGAAAAGAATTGTACGATTCTAGAAAAGACATAAAAGATCTGATGGAATCTGCCAACGAAATTTTAGGGTTTGACATCCTTTCTATTATGTTTAATGGAACAGATGAAGATCTTAAGAAAACGGAGGTTACCCAACCTTCTATTTTTATACATTCAGTAGCTGCGTTGAAAGCAGTAAACGGTCTTGGAGCCGAGATGGTGGCAGGACATTCTTTAGGGGAATTTTCGGCACTGGTTGCCAACGGGGTTTTATCTTTTGACGACGGTCTGAAATTAGTTTCTGAAAGAGCAAAAGCAATGCAGGATGCCTGCAACGCCAATCCAAGCTCAATGGCAGCAATTTTAGGATTGGAAGATGCTAAGGTTGAAGAAATCTGCGCACAAATCAGCGGAATTGTAGTTCCTGCAAATTACAACTGTCCCGGGCAATTGGTAATTTCCGGAGAAACGGCAGCTGTTGAAGAAGCTTGTGTAAAATTAAAAGAGGCAGGAGCAAAAAGAGCTTTATTATTGCCTGTAAACGGGGCATTTCACTCGCCACTGATGCAGCCGGCACAAGAGAGACTGGCAGCAGCGATCGAGCAGACAAAATTCAGAAATGCAACAATTCCTGTTTATCAGAACATCACAACGACAGCGGTTACAAACCCTGACGAGATCAAACAAAATTTGATTGCACAATTGACAGGTCCTGTAAAATGGACACAGTCAGTTCAAAATATGATTAAAGATGGTGCGACGAACTTCATTGAAGTCGGACCCGGAAAAACGCTTCAGGGATTGATCAAGAAAATTGATAATTCTGTAGACGCTGCTTCTGCAATTTAATCTAATAAAAAAATCATGGGCGAGATATTTTCACCGGGAAAGCTGATGCTTACTTCAGAATATTTCGCAATGGACGGAGCTCTTGTCTTAGCGGTACCAACCAGGCTGGGACAAGAGTTTTTCTTTGATGAAAAGCCGGATCAGAAGTCTTTGGTCTTCTGGGAAGCTTATCATCAGAATAAATTATGGTTAAAAGCTGTCATCGATTACAAAAACTGGCAGATTTTAGAAACCAATATTCCTTTAAGTGCTGAATTTATCCTTACAACCTTAAAAAATGTTCAGAGTCTTTCTGAAACCAAATTCAAAAGCACAATTTCTTATCATTTAAAGACAAATCTTCAGTTTCCTGCCGATTATGGGTTGGGAAGCAGCTCTACGTTGATGAATAATCTTGCTGAATGGGCTGAAATTGATCCTTTTTACTTAAATTCTATCAGCTTGGGAGGAAGTGGTTACGATATTGCAGTGGCAAAAGAAAAATCCGCCGTTCTTTTTCAAAGCAAACCTGAAATCAAATATGAAAGGGTAAATTTCGATCCTTCTTTTAAAAATGAGTTGATTTTTATTCATTTAAATCAAAAGCAAGACAGTCGCGAAGGGATCAATTTTTACAAGTCAAAAAAGAAGTCTCAAAAGTTGGTCGATGAATTTTCGGATCTTACAAGAAATATTTTACTATGTAATGAATTGGAAAATTTTTCCGAACTAATGTTAGTTCATGAACAAAAAATATCAGATTTTCTTGAAATTTCTACAGTTAGAGATAGGTTTTTTGCCGACTGTCCTGTTTTCGTAAAAAGTTTGGGAGCCTGGGGCGGAGATTTTGTAATGAGTACAAAATTTAATGGCTTTAAGGACTATTTTTGGGGAAAAGGTTTTACCACTATTTTTGAATGGCCTGGAATAATTCGTTGATTTTCAAATTATTACAGGGCTTATTTTTTATTTGCCATTCTGACTTATATCATTATATTTAACCACCTTTAACAATTAATTAATATTTAATTTTGTTGAATCCAAAAAGAAATAGAAAATATAAGTAAAATGAAACACGCTAAAATCATCCAAGATTTAGAAAAATTAGGGATTAAAGGAAATTACGAAGTCGTCTATAATCCTTCTTATGAAGAATTGTATCAGGCTGAAGTTTCTCCTGAAAATCAAGGCTTTGAGAAAGCTGAGCTTACGGAATCTGGTGCAGTATCAGTAAAAACAGGGATTTTCACAGGTCGTTCACCTAAAGACAGGTATATTGTTCAGGATGATGTTACAAAAGATACGATTTTCTGGGACGGTAAAGTGAATTTGCCGACGACACCGGAAATTTTCCAGTCTTGTAAGGAATTAGTGTTGAACCAACTTTCAACTTCTAAGAAAATTTATGTTGTAGATGCTTTTTGTGGAACAAACACAGACACAAGACTAAAAGTAAGATTTATCGTTGAAGTAGCATGGCAGGCGCATTTCGTTACTAATATGTTTATCCGTCCTTCTCATTACGAGCTGGAAAACTTCGGCGAGCCGGATTTCACGGTAATCAACGGTTCTAAAACGACCAACCCGAACTGGGAAGCTCAGGGATTAAATTCTGAAAACTTCGTCATGTTCAACCTTACTGAAAAGCTTCAGATCATCGGAGGAACCTGGTACGGTGGAGAAATGAAAAAGGGAATGTTCGCAATGATGAATTATTACCTTCCATTGAAAGGAATGGCATCCATGCACTGTTCTGCAAACGTAGGTGAGGAAGGAGATGTTGCTCTTTTCTTCGGACTTTCCGGAACAGGAAAAACGACTTTATCAGCTGATCCGAAAAGATATCTGATCGGTGATGATGAGCATGGTTGGGATAACAACGGTGTATTCAACTATGAAGGTGGCTGTTATGCGAAAGTAATCGACCTTTCCGCAGAAAAAGAGCCGGATATTTTCAGAGCGATTAAAAGAGATGCGCTTCTTGAAAACGTTGTCGTAAACAACGGAATTTCTGATTATACTGACGGATCCATCACCGAAAACACGAGAGTTTCTTACCCTATTTATCATATCAATAAAATTGTTTTGCCTTCAAAAGCAGGGCACGCCAGCAAAATTGTTTATCTTTCTGCTGATGCGTTCGGAGTATTGCCTCCGGTTTCTGTTTTGGATGAAAACCAGGCTCAGTATCACTTCCTTTGCGGTTATACTTCAAAATTGGCCGGAACTGAAAGAGGAATTACTGAACCTGAACCATCTTTCTCACCTGCATTTGGCGAAGCATTTTTAACATTGCACCCAACAATGTACTCAAAAACATTGATCGGAAAAATGAAAGAACATGGAGCAAAAGCATATCTGGTAAATACAGGTTGGAACGGTACCGGAAAAAGAATTTCTTTAAAGGATACAAGAGCAATTATTGATGCAATCATTGACGGTTCTATCGAGGATGCTCCAAAAACAAGAATCCCTATCATGAATCTGGAGGTTCCTACAGAATTGCCAAATGTTTCTGAAGGTATTTTAGATCCTAGAAATACTTATAACAATGCTTCCGAATGGGAAGAAAAAGCAAAAGATCTTGCTGCAAAATACATTAAAAACTTTGATCAGTATTGTAATACAGAAGAAGGTAAAAAGCTTGTCGATTGCGGACCTCAATTGCAACAACAGACAACAAATTAAAAATAAAAATCCTCATCAAACGATGAGGATTTTTTTTGTATAAATATTTAGATGCTTCGACTCCGCTCAGCATGACATTTCTAATACTAATCGTTTTATTATAACGCACTTTATTAGCGATGTCATGCTGAGCGGAGTCGAAGCATCTCTTATTTTGAATTCTAATAAATTATTTCAAGCTCAAAATCGCCAATCGATATCCATCCATTCCGAAACCGGACAAAACTGCATCAGTATTTACTGCTGTCACAGATTTCTGACGAAATTCTTCTCTTTTATAAATATTACTGATGTGAACTTCCACTTTCTGCTTCTGAATATTCTTTAAACAATCAGCAATCGCGTAAGAATAATGCGTAAAAGCTCCCGGATTGATTACCAGCGCATCAAAATCATCTTCCTGAAGTCTGTTAATAATTTCACCTTCAATATTCGACTGGTAATATTGTAGTTCATAAGAAGGAAATTCAGATTGTAGATTCTCCAAATAATCTTCCATTGAGGTTGTTCCGTAAATTTCCGGCTCTCTTGTACCTAATAAGTTGAGATTAGGACCATTGACTATTAAAACTTTCATTCTATAAAATTAACAAGTTTTTTGGATTGAGGCTAAAAATTTAATTTAAACTTAAATTTACCCATTGCATTATTTTTAATGATATTTCTCATATTTGAAAATTTAACATTTTTTTATAACTGCCTATTTTTGTTGGTTTTAAAATAAAATTACGTTAATTTTTATAAAAAATATATTTGAAATCTTAAAGTCTACTTGTTTTGTAGACTTTTTGTTTTTAGATTTGCAACGGCTTATAAAGAAAGATGGAGGGAACTGACCCAGTGAAATCTTAACAACCTGCACAGCGCAAGGTGTTACATTCAGCCTTGAAAAAGGAAAGATAAGTAAATTGTTAATCATGATTTTTGATACTGTTTGCTGTCTTTTTTATAAAAGGCTAATATTTAATTAGTAGTAAATAAAATTGATTATGATTAACAAAAATTTAATTAATTCCAAAGTTTGGATTCCACCGGTTGCAGTATTTTTCCTGGGTATTGCGAATATAAAAGGGCAGGAAGTAAAAAAAGACACACTTCGTGAAAAAGAGATCGATGAAGTAGTTGTAGTAGCTTACGGAAAAGCTAAGAAAACAAGTTATACAGGTTCAGTAGCAACGATTTCAAGTGAAAAAATCAACAGCAGACCTGTTACCAACATAACAAAAGCATTGGAAGGTCAGGTTCCCGGTCTTCAGGCGGTAAGTTCTTCCGGGCAGCCAGGTTCAACAGCTTCAATCAGAATCCGTGGAATTGGTTCTATCAGCGCATCGAGCAATCCATTATTCGTGGTGGACGGAATTCCTTTCGACGGAAATATCAACTCGATCAGTCCTAATGATATCGAATCAATCAGTGTGCTGAAAGACGCAACGGCGAGTTCGTTATATGGTTCCCGCGGTGCAAATGGAGTGATCATCGTGACCACAAAATCCGGAAAAAAAGGCGAAGCGAGAGTAAACTTAAATATAAGCCAGGGTTTCTCGAGCAGAGCGGTGAAGGATTATGAGCAGGTAACAACAGATCAATATTATGAATTGTACTGGGAAGCGTTGAGAAATGGGTACAAATCCAGTCAGATTTCTTCTCAGCAGGCTGCACAAATGGCGACTGATAATTTAGTAAACGCATTGGGAATCAATCCTTATGGGATAAATTACGCAAAACCTGTGGGTACGGATGGAAAATTAGCAGCCGGAGCAACCGCTTTATGGAATGACAACTGGAAAGACATTTTGCAAAGAACTGCGTCAAGAAATCAGGTGGATCTGGATTTCAGCGGGGGTAGTGAAAAAAGCAATTATTTTTTCTCGCTGGGATATCTGGATGATAAAGGAATTGCAATTGAATCCGGTTTCAAAAAATACAGTACGAGATTAAAAATCAATTCGGAAGTCAAAAAATGGTTAAATGTCGGAGCTAATTTAGCCTATACAAACAGCCTTCAGGAAGCGCCGCCTTCATCCGATTCGAGAACGGATAATGTGATCAATGCAGCGAGAGTGATTCCTTCTTTTTATCCGTATTATGAAAGAAATGCAGACGGAAGTTACAAGCTGGATTCCAACGGAAACTATATTTACGATTTCGGAAAATATAGACCAACAAGTGCTTTGCAGAATGAAAATGCTGCCGCAACATTGCCTTTAGATAAAAATGAAAACAGAGAAGATAACTTTTCAGGAAAAGGTTTTGCAGAATTTACTTTCCTGCCGGAACTGAAATTCAGAACCAATTTTTCTGTTGATTTAGTGAATTACAACGGTCATTATTATACCAATCCACTGCTGGGTGAAGGTGCAGAAATTGGAGGTTCGGTAACGAAAACCAATTCCAGAACGCTTTCTTACACGACCAGTAATATTCTGACTTATGATAAAAAATTTGGTCAGCACCATATCAATATTTTGGGCGGTCAGGAGTTTTATCATTATGAATATCAGGCGATTTCAGGAAGCAGAAGTCAGTTTTCTCTTCCGTACTATTACGAGCCGGATGCTGCGGCTTTGCTAGGTGGTTTCACGGGCAACAGTGATAAATTGGGACTGTTAAGTTTCTTAGGGAAAGCAGAATACGATTATCAGAACAAATATTTTGTTTCGGGATCGGTAAGAGCAGACGGTTCTTCGAGATTTTCTCCTGAAAACAGGTGGGGAACATTCTGGTCAGTCGGTGGTTCCTGGAAAGCTTCGAACGAGGATTTTATTAAAAATTTAAATTTCTTCAATCAATTGACACTTCGTGCGAGCTACGGAGGGCAGGGAAATGATAAATTGAGCACGTATTATGCCTACCAAAGTTTGTATGACTTTTACAATAATTTGGGTGAAGGCGGAACGGTTGCTAATAAATTACCAACTCCCGACTTGAAATGGGAAACCAACCTTAACCTAAATGTTGGTCTGGAATTCGCGATTTTAAAAAACAGAATTAAAGGGAATGTAGAATATTTCCAACGTCAGAGTAAAGATCTTTTATTTGGAATGCCATTGGCGCCGTCATTGGGTTTCAGCGACTATCAGGCGAATATCGGAGAATTAAAGAATACAGGATTTGAGTTTTCATTATTTACAACACCTATCAAAACAAAAGATTTTGAATGGAATGTTGATGTGAATGTAAGTACTTTAAATAATAAAATCACAAAACTTCCGAAAGGCTCGATTGTAAGCGGAACAAAACTATTACAGGTTGGCGGCTCAGTCTATGATTTCTTTATTCCGGAATGGGTTGGGGTAGATCCAAATAACGGAAATCCGCTTTGGAAAACGATTACCA
The DNA here is from genome assembly GCF_900100115.1 of Chryseobacterium soldanellicola. Lineage (GTDB taxonomy): Bacteria > Bacteroidota > Bacteroidia > Flavobacteriales > Weeksellaceae > Chryseobacterium > Chryseobacterium soldanellicola. Next base: position 270,436 of record NZ_FNKL01000002.1, on the reverse strand, counting down.
CCGATGCCAACGGAAATACAACAGAAGGAACAACTTCGGAATATGCTAAGGCTACAAAAACGCTTCAGGGATCATCACTTCCAAAAGTTATGGGAGGTTTGACGACCAGTTTGGCGTATAAAAACTTCGATTTCTCAACATTGGTATCATTCGCTATCGGAGGAAAAATTTTAGATACCGATTATACAATGCTAATGCACAACGGAAGTTCGGCAGGACGAGCCTGGAGCGCAGAAATGCTGAACAGATGGACGCCTGAAAATACAAACACAGACGTTCCGGCTTTAAGTACAACAACCAATAACTGGACTTCAACGTCATCGAGATTTTTGTATTCCGGAACATATGCCAGAGTAAAAAATGTGAGCTTAGGATATACGCTTCCATCGGATTATTTTGGAAAATTAGGATTGAAAAAATTCAGAGTGTATGTTCAGGCAGAAAACCTTTTGACCTTCTACAAACATAAAGGAATGGATCCCGAACAGACGCTAGACGGAACAACCTATTACCGATATCCTGCGATGAGAACGATAACTTTCGGTTTACAGGCAACTCTTTAAATATTTAAAATTAAAAAAATGAAAAAATTAAAATATCTATCTATTGCTTTAATCGCCGCATTTTTATTCATAAGCTGTGAAAGTGATCTGGAAACGGCTCCCACCAATCAGGCTGATGAAGCAGAAGTTTTCAAAACGGCAGAAAGTGCAGAAACAGTAATTAACGGAACCTGGGCAAAATTCAATGATGACGGAACAACATACGCCAACATCGGTTATTCAACAGTGTTGAGAACAAGCGATGCAATGGGAAGTGACGTAGCGGTTTTGACCAATAAATATGGTTTTCCCGGAGCGTACGCTTTCACAGATTTGGTGAATAATACCGGCAGCCGACCTCTTTATATCTGGAATTCTTTGTATTCTGTGATCAATAATATGAATAATGTGATCGCCAGAATTGATGCTGCAGAAGGAACGCAGGAAAAGAAAAATCAGGTGAAAGGTCAGGCAAAAGCGTTGAGGGCATTCTGTTATTTTAACCTGGCGAGTTTTTACCAATTCAGTTATTTAAAAGATAAAAATGCGTTGACGGCACCGATTTATACCGAACCGACAACGACAAGCTCAGTTGGAAAGAAAAAAGCAAGCCTGGAAGAAATTTATACGCTAATCAAAAGTGATTTGACAGATGCAGACAACTTACTTCAAAATTATACAAGAAATAATAAGGATAAGATTGACAGATCGGTTGTAAACGGTTTGTTGGCAAGAGTTTATTTAAATACTGGAGATTGGACAAAAGCTGTGGCTTCCGCAAAAATTGCCAGAAACGGTTACGCTTTAATGACTGCCGAAAAATATAAAGACGGTTTCAACGACATCAGCAACGGAGAATGGATTTGGGGGCACGCGCAAACGCAGGAACAGTCCGGTGAAAGTTATGCTTTCCACTTTTTGGATGTTTCATCTTCGGGAAGTTATTATTACAGCTTCATGGCAGATCCTTATTTCAAAGATTTGTTTGATACGAATGATATCCGTTATTCTCTATTTTCATGGGATGGAAATCCGGGCAGGGAAGGTCTTTTAAGATATGCGAAGTTTAAATTTAAAGCTAATTTAATTGCCGATATTGTTTTCATGAGAGCTGCTGAAATGTATTTAATTGAAGCTGAAGCCGAAGCCAGAAACGGAAATATCACGAACGCAGTCACGGTTTTAAATCAATTGAAATCTGCAAGAAATGCCAATCAATATTCCGGTTCTTTAGCACAAAATGATGTGATTAAAGAAGTTTTAATCGAAAGAAGAAAAGAATTGTTCGGTGAAGGGTTCTCATTATCTGACATTATCAGAACGCAGGGAACTGTTATAAGAAAGCCATTTACCAATGCAAACGGACAAGCCGTTCAGGTGCAAATTACAACACCGGATGGAGTAGTGAAGACCGTCAACGGAAGAGGTCACGCGGTCTTTGCTTTTCCTGATCAGACGCCGTTTGTCGCGAACAGCAGATATTATTTGTTTTCAATTCCGCAGAAGGAGATTGAGAATAATCCGAATCTTTAATAGTTTGATTTGATTTTTAAGAACCATTGCTTTTGCAGTGGTTTTTTTAGTTTTAATTTTGATTAAAACAGTGGATTATATGTATGAAAAATCCGGAGAAAAATGCTTCTCCGGATTTAATTATTAAATAAGTAAATATCCGTTGCCTTCGACTTTTATACCATTCCATGCGGCATGGTTGACGGCGCTTACATCTGCACCTGTCATTACAAAGCTGCTTCCATCTCTTACAATAATTCTGCCTTCAGGCGCCATGATTAAGTTACATGTAGCCAATAAACTGGAATTATTATCAATATCAACATTAGAATAAGTTCTCATATTCACATCCCAGGTCTGACTGTTAGTTATATTAATATCAGCATTTTTGAATGAATCCTGAGTGAAATATTGCCTCACACTTGATACAGAAGCAGATCTATACATATCCGAAATATTCTGAATACTAAAATAATCATGATTTCCGGCATCATAACTCATAATATTTGACCCACAATCTGTATGAGATAAGCTTAGATTGTGTCCCAATTCGTGAGGAAAACTGGTGTAGCCCATTCCGGTGTACCATTCTCTAACTGTCGGCCAAGTCGGCGATCCCCAAGTTGGATTGCCTACAACAAAGTTCTTCATCTGAATATACTTGTTGAATAAATTAGGCCAAAACTGTCTCAATTTTCTATTTAAAGTATAGTAATAAGGGAATTCTGAAGCCGCCCATCCATCAATTAGAGGAACACTATAATTGCCGCTCATCAACTCATTGTATATTTGTCCGTTATTAGAAAAAACACAGTTGATTCCTTGAGGAATAGTCGGATCATTATCATAATAGCTATAATAATAATTATCTGATGGCGGATATAATGGCGCTGTTCCTCCCAATGGGCCTTGAGAAGGGTCGTATCCTGTATATAAAAAATCCCATGCAGGATCTACCTTCCATATTTTATTGACAATAACTCTTATTCTTGTATCTGTAAAATTATTCGCGCCATAGCCGTCGCATCCCGCTACCGGCTGTCCCATATTTCCTAGCCTGTAATTCATTCTGGCGACAACGTCATCTATTACTTGGTTATGTTCAGGATTATTTTGTTCAAAATTTCCTGTTCCATCGGGTTTTGTAAGGAAAATAAAATTAAGTTTTATATAAATGATTTCATCTGAAGAATTCGGAGTATATAGATTGCTATTATAAAAATAAGGAGAATTATTCCCGCAGTTCGTTGAAGGAGTAACGCTTTTATTTACCGACGCCTCCATTTTGTCATCCATCACACATTCCACTTTATCCCAAGTCTGAGTTTGAGATTTTAGAAATGAGAGCGCGGATAAGCAACTTAAAAATAGTAGTTTTTTCATAGTTGAAATGTAGTTTTTAAGTTATTGGGATTATTTTTTTTCAGAAAGTAACTGTTGCAGCTGCTTTTCCAGTTTTTCAATTTTATCCGATTGATTCTGTAATTTTTTATTTTGCTCAATAGAATAAAGAGTCAGCTCTTCGATTTTTTCAAGAAGTTTTGCGTCCATTTCTCCAAGATTAATTCCATCTTTTTCAACTTCTGCAGTTGATGGAATATTAGGTAAATGCCCCTTTTCCTGAATGTGCTTTTCTACTTCTTCTAAAGTTCTAAGTTTGTAATCTTTTTTGAATACATAATCTGCCCAACCGTTTACTGCGGGGTTTTCAACTTTAATTTGTTCAGCCTTAATACCTTTTCTTACGTAAAAAATAAAGTTAGGATCATTGTCATATTGATCTGTCCCTACTGTTACTTTTCCGGTATTGAATATAACTAAACTGTTTTTGTGAACGGCATCAGCAAATCTTATTCTTGTAACTCCCGAAGAATTTGGAGTGCTTGTGTCCGTATTTGGATCTTCAGAATTATTGTTCCCCATTAAAAAGTTCAGGTCTCTCATTTCTCTCGTCTTTACAACGAAATCACGTTGCTGAGCCCAGCTAGCGGCACAACCTGAACACTGAACACTTACAAGTTCCAATCTTGTCCCTGCAGGTGTTCCTGCAGCACTTTGATTTCCTATCACAACTCCATTGACATAAGGACCTCCCAAAATCCTCATTCTTTCAGTATTATTTGTCTTAAATACAACGTCCTGATCATCGGTAGTACCCATAAAATTGGTTGCAGGGGTTGTTCCGGAATTTCCGGTAAGACTCCATGATTGAGCAAATGAGAATGACCCTGCCAATAGGGCAAGTGATAACAATGTTGTTTTCATAAGTTAAAAGTTTTTTAAAAAATATAAGTGACAAATGTAATTAAAATTCACAATTCATAGAATTAAAAATAAATTTTAATTAAATATTTCATTTTTAGTTAATTTAAAAATAATAATACGAGCATCTTTTTCATTAAATTATCTACCTTTGTCATCATGAACCTATTCAGATTGATTTTAGCAATGTATTTCATGGTGTTATCCGTAATGCCTTGCGAAGATGCGCGTCAACAATCTGGTTCAAACAAGACAGAATTATCTTTCAATATCGACGAATCTCATTCAAAAGACAAAGGTGACATCTGTTCGCCGTTATGCGTTTGCAATTGCTGTCAGATAGCTGTTACAGCCTTTAAAATGGATGTTTCGATGGATATTCCTAAGCAGATTCAAACCTATTTTTCCAGGAAAATTCTACTTCGGAAAAACAATTTTGCCTATCAGGTGTACGATCATATCTGGCAACCTCCAAAGATTTAATTATTGATTTTAAATTTTCCATGAAACTTTGCAATACCGTTGCAGAGGTATTCATGATATTTTTGCATCTCATTTTTTTGATGAAATGTGAAATATTCTCAATTAAAATTAACAGATTGTCTGTTTGATAACTTTGCTGAGTGAAACGCCCTTGCGATCCTAAAAACAGTTAGTAGTCAAAAAAAACTTTGCGCTCTTTGCGTTAAAAAAATAAAACAGACAATCACAAATTAAATCTCAATTTGTGTTAGATAAAATCATAAAATTCAGCATCAAAAACAAGATCGTTATTGGTGTAATGACCTTGCTTTTGATCATTTGGGGAATTTGGAGCGCTACCAGATTGCCCATTGATGCCGTTCCTGATATCACTAATAATCAGGTGCAGATTATTACGGTTTGTCCCACTTTGGCAGGGCAGGAAGTCGAGCAGTTAGTCACTTTTCCCATCGAACAAAGCATTGCGAATGTTCCTGATATTGAAGAAGCCCGAAGTATTTCTCGTTTCGGATTATCAGTAATTACGGTTGTTTTTAAAGATAAAGTGGATGTTTATTTTGCCCGCCAATTAATCAATGAAAGATTAAAACAAGCCGAAGAAAATATTCCTAAAGGAATCGGAACTCCCGAGTTAGCGCCCGTCAGTACAGGATTGGGTGAAGTCTACCAATATATTTTGCATCCTAAAAAAGGGAGTGAAAAAAAGTACAATGCAAAAGATCTCCGTACCATGCAGGACTGGATCGTTTCCCGGCAATTGTACGGAACAGAAGGTGTTGCTGAGGTGAATAGCTTCGGCGGGGAGTTGAAACAATATGAAGTGGCCGTCAATCCCAATCGCCTAAAAGCAATGGGAGTAAGTGTTGCCGATATTTTTACAGCCTTAGAAAAAAATAACCAAAATACGGGCGGAGCTTATATTGATAAAAAACCAAACGCCTATTTTATACGAGGAATTGGTCTCGCAACCTCGATCAATGATGTTAAAAATATCGCAGTAAAAAATACAGGGAATATTCCTGTTTTCATTAAAGATGTTGCAGATGTCCGTTTTGGGCACGCAACCCGTTACGGCGCAATGACGTACAACGGACAAACAGATGCCGTGGGTGGAGTGGTCATGATGCTGAAAGGAGCCAACAGCAACGATGTTGTCAACAGAATTAAGGAAAAAATTCCGACCATTCAGAAATCTTTGCTTGAAGATATTATTATTGAACCATTTTTAGACCGTACAGATTTGGTTGATCGAGCGATAAGTACTGTTGAAAAGAATTTGATCGAAGGAGCATTGATCGTGATCTTTGTTTTAGTTTTATTTCTAGGAAATTTCAGGGCCGGATTGATCGTGGCATCGGCAATTCCTTTATCATTATTATTCGCTTTAGGAATGATGAATGTTTTTGGAGTGAGTGCTAATTTGATGAGTTTGGGAGCGATTGATTTCGGATTAATTGTGGACGGAGCTGTAATCATTGTTGAAGCTACTTTACATCATTTAGGGCTAAGAAAATCGGTTCAAAGATTAACACAAATCGAAATGGATGAAGAAGTTTTTCTATCCGCTTCAAAAATCCGTGGAAGTGCCGCTTTTGGGGAAATTATTATTTTAATCGTGTACATCCCGATTCTTACTTTAGCAGGAATTGAAGGTAAAATGTTCTCACCAATGGCTAAAACAGTAGGTTTTGCAATTTTAGGAGCATTAATTCTTTCATTAACGTATATTCCAATGATGTGTGCACTTTTCCTTTCAAAGAAAATTTCTCACAAAGAAAATTTTTCAGATAAAATGATGAATTGGCTTCAAAAAATATATCAGCCCTTATTACAGAAAGCGATCAGGATTAAATATATAATTGTTGGAATTACGGTTGTTTTATTCAGTATTTCATTATTGATTTTCAGCAGAATGGGCGGTGAATTTATCCCGCAATTAGAAGAAGGTGACTTTGCATTTCACTGTATTTTACCACAGGGAAGTTCATTAAGCCAGAGTATCGAAACTTCGATGCAGGCTTCCAGAGTGATTAAACAATTTGATGAGGTGAAAATGGTGGTCGGAAAAACGGGTTCTGCCGAAGTTCCTACAGATCCGATGCCGCCTGAAGCGACCGATTTAATTATTGTTTTAAAGCCTCAAAAAGAATGGAAATCCAAAAAATCATATACAGAATTGGCAGATGAAATCACAGAAAAGCTGGAAGTCATTCCCGGAGTTTTCTTTGAAGCCAATCAACCGATCCAAATGCGTTTTAATGAATTAATGACAGGAATCCGACAAGATGTTGCCGTTAAAATTTTCGGTGAAAATATGGATACACTTTCCGTTTATGCCGATAAAGTAAATAAAGTTATTCAAAATGTTGATGGAGCAACGTCCCCACAAGTGGAAAGAGTAGGCGGTCTTCCGCAAATCAACGTTACCTATGACAGAACAAGAATTGCGAATTACGGATTAAATGTTGAAGATGTCAACAATGTTTTGAGTACAGCGTTTGCAGGAAAAACTGCCGGTCAGATCTTTGAAAATGAAAGACGTTTTGATCTTGTCGTAAGATTAGACAGTCTGTACCGCACCGATATTGAGGATGTAAGCAATTTGATGGTTCCGACGAATACAGGAACTCAGGTTCCGTTATCACAAGTCGCGAATATTGAATATAAATTAGGACCCGCTCAAATCAGCCGTGAAGCAGGAAAACGGAGAATTGTCATTGGCTTTAACGTTAAAGGGCGAGATGTAGAAAGTGTCGTGAAAGATATTCAGCAAAAACTAGAAAAAGATGTAAAACTTCCATCCGGATATTATTTCACGTACGGCGGACAGTTTGAAAATTTAAAAGAAGCCAGCCAACGATTGATGATTGCCGTTCCGGTGTCACTTCTTTTGATCTTTATGCTGCTGTATTTTACATTTCATTCGTTTAAGCAGGCAACGTTGATATTTACGGCGATTCCCATGAGTGCGATTGGGGGTATTTTTGCGCTTTTATTGCGAGGAATGCCGTTCAGTATCAGTGCAGGAGTTGGTTTTATTGCATTATTCGGTGTGGCAGTTCTCAACGGAATTGTTTTGATCGGAACATTCAACCAATTGGAAAAAGACGGTGTTTCCGATGTGTTAAAAAGAGTCATTGAAGGAACAAAAACCAGATTAAGGCCCGTTTTGATGACCGCAACAGTCGCTTCTTTCGGATTTTTACCGATGGCAATAAGTACAAGCGCTGGTGCCGAAGTTCAGAAACCTTTGGCAACCGTTGTTATCGGCGGATTGTTATCGGCAACTTTCCTTACTTTATTCGTATTGCCGATGTTGTATATCATTTTTAACTCTAAAAATACTATTAAAAATAAATTACTCGGAAAGCCTTTAACGATTATTATTTTAATTGGATTTTTAAGTTTAAGTCAAAATTTAAAGGCTCAGAATTCCAGAGAAATTTCTTTGGATCAGGCGATCGGATTACTACAGGAAAATAATCCTTCCATCAAAGCGAAAGATCTCAATATTCAATCATCTGAAGCCTTAAAACCAACGGCAAATGAGCTCCCGAAAATGGATTTCAGTGCCCAGCTCGGTCAATACAACAGCCCGAAATTTGATCAGTCTTTTGCCATCTCACAAACGATTCCGTTTCCGACGTTGTTTAAAGCCAGAAAAGAATTAATTCAGGAAGAAATTAAAACCAAAGAGATTGAAAAACAGGCTACCGAAAATGAACTGATCAAGCAGGTTAGATCTTATTTTTATCAGATTGAATATCTACAGTATAATCAATCAAAATTGCAATATCTCGACAGCTTGTATGGTGATTTTATCAGAATTGCAACGGTAAGATTCAAGGCTGGAGATATTAAAAAAATTGAAATTAATACCGCCGAAACGCAAAAAGGAGAGATCAATCTTTTGTTTCAGCAGAATAAGGTGTATTTAAATAATGCCTATAAAAATTTAAAGGTTTTATTGAATACAGATGAAGAATTTTCCATTCCTTTTTCTCAAAAATACGAACCATTAAAAGTCGAATATCTTTTAGACAGCGCAACAGTTGCCAATCATCCGTCAATCCAAATTTTTAAGCAGAATATGGAAGTGCTGGAAAAAAATAAAAATGTTGAAAAAGCACAGCGATTGCCTGATTTCAGCATTGGATATACCAATCAGTCGTTGATCGGTTTTCATACCTTAAACGGACAGGAAAAATATTATGGAGCGGGAAACAGATTCAATTCTGTGAGTGTCGGTGTTGCAATTCCGTTGACTTTTGGGGCTACAAAAGCAAGAATCAAATCTTTGGAATATCAAAAGCAGATGGAAGAAAATAATGCCAAGTTCCAACAGCAGCAACTGGATGTTCAACTAAAAAACTCGTTGAATCAGTATCAGCAGGATGTTGATCAATATCAATATTATGTAAACCAGGCAGTTCCTAATGCGAAAAGTATTGTGAAGGCCGCTCAGTTAGGCTATAAAACAGGGGAGATTTCTTACGTGGAATATCTTTTTGCCCTTCGAACCGCCACAGATATTGAACTGAAATATCTGCAATCCATTCAACAAGTGAATCAAACCGTGGTCAACATTAATTTTTTAATCAACAAATAAAATGAAACTAAAATTTAATATAATAATCCTTTTATCATTAATTCTTTTAAGTTGCGGAAAACCCGAAAAAATAGAAGAATCAAAAGAGAAAACTGAAGAACATTCTGAACATGAGAATTCAGACTTTGCAGAGTTGACGCAGGAACAGATGAATACTGTTGGAATTACGGTAGGACAAATCGAAATGAAAGAGCTTACATCAATCGTCAAAGCCAACGGAGCGCTTAGTGTTCCCAATAACAATAAGGCAAGCGCGACTTCTCTATATGGTGGCGTGATTAAAACATTGAATGTTCAGGTTGGAGATTATGTGAAAAAAGGTCAGGTGATCGCGACGATTGCCAATCCGGAGTTTATTCAATTGCAGGAAGATTATTTAACAACAGGAAGTAGAATTACTTTTGCGGAGCAGGAATACAGAAGACAGAAAGAACTTTTCGATAACGATGCCGGCGCAAAAAAAAATCTACAAAATGCCGATGCAGAATTAAAAACGTTAAGAACAAAAAGAGCTTCTTTGCAAAGACAGATTCAGATGATGGGAATCAGTCCGGGAAATGTTTCCAATAAAAATTTAAGATCCGGACTTGCCGTTACTGCGCCGATCAGCGGAACGATCAGTAATATTTTATTACAGATCGGAAGTTATATTGACGTTTCATCGCCCGTTGCTGAAATTGTTGATAATAGTTCTTTACATCTAGATTTACAGGTTTTTGAAAAAGATTTACCATTAATAAAAGTCGGTCAGAAAATTCATTTTACATTGACGAATAGTCCGGTTACTGAATATGACGCTGAGGTGTACAGCATCGGAACAGCTTTTGAAAATCAAAGTAAAACCATTCCGATTCACTGTAAAGTAAAAGGAAACAAAGATGGTCTCATTGACGGGATGAATGCCACCGCTGTTGTAAGTTTAAATAATCAATTAATGCCCGCTGTTCCCAATACGGCTATCACAAGTTCGGATGGAAAAGATTATATTTTTCTTGCTAATGCTAAAAAAGCGGAAGAACATAAAGATGAAAAAACTCAGGAAAAGCACAACGAAAAAACCATTAACTTTGAGAAAGTGGAAGTCATAAAAGGAACTTCAGAAATGGGATACACAGCAATTACACCTGTGAAATCTATTCCTGAAAATGCAAAAATTGCCACAAAGGGAGCGTTTTTCATTAATGCTAAACTGACAAACTCAGGAGAACACGAACATTAATTCAATGAAATCATGAAAAAAGACATCGAAAATAAATTGATCGACAAAAACACAAAACCCACAAGCATGAGGATTTTGGTGTATGATTTTTTAAGTTCTCAGGAAACTGCTTTGTCATTGTCGGAAATTGAACATAATTTTGAAAATGCCGACCGCACAACGATTTACAGAACATTAAAAACCTTTGAAGAAAAGGGAATTGTTCACAGCATTCAGGAAAATACTACAACAAAATATAAGCTTTGCCATGATGGGTGTGACGAGACAACACATAAAGACTGGCATCTTCATTTTTACTGTAAAATTTGCAAACAGACGACTTGCAAAGAAGATATTTCAATCCCGGAAAATATTCAGACGAATTTCAGGATTGATGAAATAAGACTTTTTGCCAAAGGAATCTGTGAAAACTGCCTGGAAAGTTTGCAATAGCATTGCATTAAGTTTAAACCTAATTTTGATTAAAATTATTCAGTTATGGAAGAATGTTGCAGTACAAAACCAAAAAAAGAACATCATCACAATCATGAAGATCATGATCACGACCATTCTCATGATACGGGAGATCAATCTGTATTCCGGATGTTTCTTCCCGCGATCATTTCTTTTACGGTATTATTGCTGGGAATCGCTTTAGATTATTATATAAAGCCTGCTTGGTTTTCAGGCTGGGTTCGTCTGGTTTGGTATTTAATTGCTTACGTTCCTGTCGGATTGCCTGTTTTGAAAGAAGCATATGAAAGTATTACAAAAGGTGATGTGTTTTCGGAGTTTTTCTTAATGGGAATCGCGACGGTGGGAGCTTTTGCAATCGGCGAATATCCGGAAGGTGTTGCCGTAATGCTTTTCTATTCTGTAGGCGAAGTTTTTCAGGCGATGGCGGTAACGAGAGCAAAACGAAATATTAAATCTTTACTCGATCAGCGTCCTGATGAGGTGACGATTTTAAAAGACGGGCAGCCACAAACTGTAAAAGCAGAAAAAGTAAACATCGGTGAAATTATTCAGTTAAAATCCGGAGAAAAATTGGGCTTGGATGGTGAATTACTTTCAGATAAGGCTTCATTCAATACAGCCGCGTTGACGGGAGAAAGTAAACCGGATACGAAAATAAAAGGCGAAACGGTTTTAGCAGGAATGATCAATTTGAATACGGTAAGTCAGGTAAAAGTAACGACTGCCTATAAAGACAGTAAGCTGAGCAAAATTTTAGAAATGGTTCAGAATGCGACGGCTCAAAAGGCTCCGACAGAGCTTTTTATCAGGAAATTTGCGAAAATTTATACACCAATCGTTGTATTTTTAGCAATTGGAATTACTCTTTTACCGTATTTTTTCGTTGAAGATTATCATTTTAGAGATTGGTTGTACAGAGCGTTAATCTTTCTGGTAATTTCTTGTCCGTGTGCTTTGGTGATCTCAATTCCGTTAGGGTATTTTGGAGGAATCGGTGCAGGAAGCCGACATGGGATTTTATTTAAAGGAAGCAATTTTTTAGATGTTCTGGCGAAGGTTCAAAATGTGGTGATGGATAAAACCGGTACCATGACTGAAGGAGTTTTCAAAGTTCAGGAAGTGGCTTTTAAAAATGAATTTAATAAAGACGAAATCCTTAAGCTGGTCAATGCCCTCGAAGGTCAAAGTACACATCCTGTTGCAACAGCTATCCATCATTATGTAGGAGAAATCGATCAGTCGATCCAGCTGAAAAATGTGGAGGAAATTGCCGGGCATGGCTTAAAATCAATGATCAATGGAAAAGAATTATTGGTCGGGAATTTTAAATTAATGGATAAATTCAACATTAAGTATGATATCAAACCTGAAAATATAGTTTACACTTTGATAGCTGTTGCATATGATAAAAAATTCGTCGGATATCTCACGATTGCAGATTCAATTAAAGCTGATGCTCAATTAACCATCAATAAACTAAAAGCATTACATGTGCAAACCACAATGTTGAGTGGTGATAAAACTTCCGTTGTAAAATATGTTGCCGATCAATTGGGAATTCAAAATGCTTACGGTGATTTACTTCCTGAAGATAAAGTGAATAAAGTCAAAGAAATTAAAGCCAAAAATCAAACCGTTGCCTTTGTAGGAGATGGAGTAAATGATGCGCCGGTTGTTGCATTAAGCGATGTCGGAATTGCAATGGGCGGATTGGGAAGTGATGCAACCATTGAAACGGCAGACGTGGTCATTCAGGATGATATGCCGAGCAAAATCCCAATGGCGATCAATATCGGAAAGCAGACTAAGAAAATAGTCTGGCAAAATATCACTCTTGCATTTGCGGTAAAAGCTGTTGTTTTAATTCTCGGAGCAGGAGGTTTGGCAACCATGTGGGAAGCTGTTTTTGCGGATGTCGGAGTTGCCTTATTGGCCATTTTAAATGCTGTCAGAATTCAGAAAATGAAGTTTTGATGAGGTCGAAAGATGAATGCTGGACATTTACATTCCGACGTTTAAGTATTATTCTATTATAAAGGTTTAAATCATCAATAGGAACGGGCTTTAGCCCGTTTTTTTATTAAAACTAATCTATTGGCTTTAGCCAAAGCTTAATTTATCTCTCTCAGATGATACGGATTTACAAAGATGATTGCACATATTACTTTAAAAATTGGAAATTAAAAATCAATGACTTTCATCATAAATCAATCATAAAGACAAATTTCAGTAGTATATTTGTACCACAGAATTACAATTGAAGTTTTTCATTTCCATATTTATTATTTTCACGATTGCAATACGACCGGTGTTGCCATTGATCAATTATGCAATTAATTACGAATACATTGTAAAAAATCTTTGTGAAAACAGAAATATTCCACAGTCAACATGTAAAGGAAAATGCTACGTCGAAAAAGAATTAGCAAAAACAGAAAAACAATCCAACAATTCTCAGACGATTAAGATTTCCGGTCTGGATGTCTTTGTTTCAACCCAAATTCTTTCATTTTCAGATAAAAGTGAATCCGGTTTTATCATTAAAACTCCAAAGTCAGACGATCTTAATTTTCATCTTTCAGAATATTCTTCCCGAATATTCCATCCTCCTTTAGCTTGAATTTTATTTTAAACTAAATTTTTAGTTGAATTTAATATTGGAATAATCTTAGCTATCAATTACTGAGTGTTAACGCCCTTGCGAACGTATAAACATGAAGTTTTCAAAAAAACTTTGCGAACCTTGCGTTTAAAATGATTTCAATATTAAATTAGATTAAAAATCAATCAATTTTTATTCAATACAATCATTAATTTCAATTTAAACTAAAAATGAAATCTAAAATCATTTTGACAGCATTTCTGTCTATATCATTGATGTCTTGCGCCCAGGAAACCCCTAAAGTGAAGCATAAAAAGAGTTCGATATCTTCAAAATCAAATACAAAAAAGGTGAAATTTGCTAATGCGGAAGATCCGATCTGCCACATGAAAACGGAAGATGATATGAAAGATACCACCGTCTATAAAAATAAAACATACGGTTTTTGCAGCAGCTACTGTAAAGACGAATTCAAAAAAAATCCTGAGAAATATGTCCAAAAATAATAAACCAAATAAGACAAAGAGTAAAGTAATCATTCCAATTGCGGTTATTGCATTGCTTTTTTTAGGAATCGGAGTCGGAATGGGTTATTTTAAAAAGAACCTGTACACGGTAATGAAAGTTCCCGATTTTGAACTTACCGATCAGAATAACAAGAAAATCACCAATAAAGATATGCTTGGAAAAGTCTATCTGGTTGAGTTTTTTTTCAGCAGATGTCCAACGATCTGTCCTGTGATGAATACCAACATGAGGGCAATTGAAGACAAAATTAATCATCCGGATTTCGGAATTATTTCCATAAGCATAGATCCTGAAAATGATACCCCCGAAACTTTGAAGCAGCACGCCAAAAGAATCGGTGTTAAATCTCCAAACTGGCATTTTCTGACCGGAAACAGAGATTATATCGGGAAAGTCGCGGATCAGTTCAACATTTATGTCGGAGATAAAGAAGACGAAGGAGAAAATCTCAACCATAGCGGAATGATCGCTCTTGTAGACAAAGAAGGAAACATCCGTTGCAGATACAATAAAGACAATATGCCGATTTTGTACTATTCTGGATTGAATTATGAAGATCCGGAAGGAAAGAATCCAAAACTCACCGGGAAGTATCATCCCGACCGGGAAATATTAATTGAAGACATCAAAAAATTATTAAAATAACTAATATTTGTAAAGGCAATCTCTTTGATGAGATTGCTTTTTTATTTATTTGATTGTAAATCAGTAAATAATATTTTTATGCAATAGATATTAATTATTTTCTATCTTTGCCGAAATCTGGTGAGCCATAAAAAGCGCTTAAAAGGGAATCCGGTGAAAATCCGGAACAGACCCGCTGCTGTAAGCTCCACAAAAAAGTTTTTGAAGATTATATCCACTGTTTTTAATGGGAAGGATTTCAAAAACGGAGTAAGTCAGAAGACCTGCCAGAATATTTAAACGTTTGACGCTTTCGTGGAATAAAGCTTAGGACATCAGTGATTCTGTGCAGTTTATGACTGTGCTTTGTCGTTGTATTCTTATATCCATTAGCGTCATCATTATTCTAAATGAGCTAATGGTGACAAAATTTTTTACATCTCAACTTCAGAAAGTTGCTTTCACAGTTTTTGTGTTAGCAGCTCAGGTTGTATTTTCACAATCTAAAGACAGTCTTAAGGAGCATACGATCATTCCTGTCAATATTCAGAAGAAAAATTTTAAAGAAATTCTTCCTGCTCAGGTTTTGTCAGGCGATGAGCTGGAAAGACTCAACAGTCAGTCGGTTGCTGATGCGTTGAGGTATTTTTCGGGCGTTCAGATTAAAGATTATGGCGGAATCGGTGGGTTGAAAACGATCAATATCCGAAGTATGGGAAGCCAGCACGTCGGTGTTTTTTATGATGGAATCCAAATCGGGAACGCTCAGAATGGAGTAGTAGATTTAGGAAGATATTCTCTTGATGATTTAGAGGAAATTTCTCTCTATAATGGGCAAAAAAGTGAAATTTTTCAACCTGCAAAAGATTTTGGTTCGTCGGGATCTATTTATTTACAGCCAAAAGTTCCGATTTTTAAAGGAAGCAGAAAGACCAATCTTGTTGTAAGATTTAAAAACAGTTCGATCGATTTATTTAATCCGTCTTTTCGTTTAGAGCAGAAAATTTCGGAAAATATTTCAGCAAGTTTTAGTTCAGAATTTATTCAAAGTGATGGGGTTTACAAATACCGCTACAAGAAAAAATATCCTGACGGCGAAGTTGCCTATGATACGATTGCCAAAAGATTTGATTCTGATATTCATGCAAAACGTTTTGAAACAAGCTTAAACGGAACGATCAGCAACGGTAGCTGGAACATCAGAGGATATGGATATTTATCAAATCGTGGAATTCCTTCAGCAATCGTGAACAACCGTTTTGACGGAAGAGGTCAAAGACAGGTCGATGAAAATTATTTCGTACAAGGAACTTTTAAGAAGAAAATATTCCCAAAACTAGAAACTCAGTTTAAAGCCAAGTTTGCTTATGATTATACCCATTATGTTGATACAGTCTCGTCCATAAAAATACAGAATCAATATATACAAAGAGAACTGTACGTGTCTTCCTCTAATTTGTATTCCATCACTCCGAATTGGGATGTAAGTGCGAGTGTAGATTTTCAATATAATAATCTGGATGCAGACTTGGTTAATTTTTCTTTTCCGACGCGATACACGACATTAGCTGCTTTTGCGACAACTTATGAATGGAATAAAGTGAATTTTTTAGGAAGCGTTTTAGGAACTTTCGTTTCAGAAGATGTCGAAAAAAATTCAAAATCTCCTGACAGAACAGAATGGACGCCCGCAGCTTTCCTTAGTTATAAGCCTTTCAATGCTCACGATTTTACGATAAGAGCCTTCTACAAAAGGATTTTCAGGATGCCGACTTTCAATGATCTGTATTATACAATGATCGGAAATGTTGCTTTAAAACCTGAATTTACCAATCAATATAATTTCGGATTTACGTATCAAAAAAGATTTAAAAGCGAAGTTTTCCAGAGAATTTATGCTAAAGTTGACGGGTATTTCAATAAAGTTGAAGACAAAATCATTGCCGCTCCAAACGGAAGTATGTTCAGATGGACGATGTTAAATCTCGGAAATGTAGAAATTATAGGAACCGATGTTAATATTCAGGCTGATGTAAAAGTTGGAAACGTTAAAATAAGACCTCTATTAAGCTATACCTTCCAAAGAGCAAGAGATTTTTCGGATAGGGAAGAATCTTATTTTGGGCATCAGATTCCTTACACCCCGTGGCACAGCGGAACTTTTTCGTTGATGTCCGACTACAAAGACTGGAGTTTCAATTACAGTTATGTTTATGTGGGCGAGCGTTACGATGTTAATCAGAATAATATCCAATACAACTACATCCAGCCTTGGTATACTCATGATTTATCGGTTCAGAAAAGATTTAATTGGAATTCGCATCAGATTAAAGCCAGTTTTGAGGTCAATAATGTTTTCAACCAATACTATGATGTGGTTCTGAATTATCCGATGCCGGGAAGAAATTTTAAACTCATTGTAAGCTTTACCTTATGAAAAAATTCAATTTTTGCCTTTTTGTTTTTGTATTTGCTTTTCTGGTTTCTTGCAGAACTGACGAATATATTACACGTGAAGAAACAGAATCAGGATTGGCAGCGCCAGAAAATACTGCGATCAAAGGATTTTATTTGTTGAACGAAGGAAATATGGGAAGCAATAAAGCTACTCTCGATTTCTTTGATTATACGACAGGAACTTACCACCGAAATATTTATGCTGAAATTAATCCGAATGTGATCAAAGAGCTTGGTGATGTCGGAAATGACATTCAGATTTATGGAAATAAGCTGTACGCTGTTATTAATGTTTCCAATAAAATTGAGGTTTTGGATGCAAAAACGGCGAAAAGAATTAAAACCATTAACCTTGAAAACTGTAGATATATCACTTTTAAAAACGGAAAAGCGTACGCGACAAGCTATGCCGGTCCCGTAGTTCTCGATCCCAATGCACCGCTTGGAAAGGTAGTAGAAATTGATACCACTTCTTTGTCGATTCAAAGGCAGGTGACGGTCGGGTACCAGCCGGAAGAAATTGAAGTGGTAGGAAACCAGCTTTTCGTAGCCAATTCCGGAGGATATAAATTCCCGAATTACGACAGAACCGTTTCTGTAGTTGATTTAAATTCTTTCACAGAAATCAAAAAAATAGACGTTGCTATTAATCTTCACAGAATTAAAAAAGATAATTATGGTGATTTGTACGTGAGTTCGAGAGGGGATTATTATACAATTCCATCAAGCTTATTTTTAATTGATGCAGCAACAGGAATGGTAAAAAAAGATTTCCATATTTCTGTAAGCGAAATGACCATTGTTAATGATAAGCTTTACTATTACGGGAATGAATTTAATTATAACACGCATTCGTACAAAAAATCTTTCGGAATCATTGATGTGAAAACCGAAGAAATTATTTCTAATAAAATCATCGATCAGGAATATGTAGACGCAATCAAAACGCCTTACGGAATCGCCGTAAATCCGATCACGGAAGATATTTACATAACCGATGCAAGAAATTACGTCTCCACCGGATTTGTCTATTGTTTCGATAAAGACGGACACTTCAAATGGAAAACCGAAGGTGGAAATATCCCCGCACACTTCACCTTTTTATACAAATAAATTGAATTGAAAAATGGAAAAAAATATGTTTAAATTGTTAAAAATCACTTTTCTGTCTTTTGTGCTGATCACTGTGATCGGTTGTAAAAGCGACAGAGATGAGGAGGAAAATGTAAGCTTTACTGGTCTTGATGAATCTTATACGATCGACCGTTTTAAAGTCTTGAATATTAATCCCAAAGTACCGGGAACTTTTACATGGAGCATCAATGATTCTATTATTTCTGAAAATTCTGAACTGGATTTTATCAGTCCTGCCGTGAAAACCTATCCTTTGACCTTAAAGATCACAAGCAACGGAATTGTAAAAACCTACAACTCGAAAATCATTGTCAATCACGAAGCCGGAAATTATAGCAGATATATTTCTAATGTTTTCGATTTTCGTCCCGCGCCAGGGCAATTTATTAACGAAATTCCTGAATATGTAAACGGAAATACTTTTAGCCAGATGCTTCAGAAGGCAAAAGAATCTTTAGTCGGAGGAAATTCTACCATGATTACTCTTGGCGGTTACGGCGGCTATGTGTCTTTCGGTTTTGACCATACGATCCCCAATATGAATGGAGGAGATTTTAAAATCCTTGGAAATGCTTTTTGGGGAAATGATGCGGGTCAGGCACGTGTCGGATCTTGCGAACCGGGAATTATCATGGTTGCCTACGACAAAAACAAAAACGGAAAACCCGATGAAGAGGAATGGTACGAGATCGCAGGAAGCGAATATTTCAAAAATACAACCGTAAAAAATTACAGCATAACATACTTCAAACCCAACGAAAATAAGCCGCCCGTTCCCGGAAACGAGTTTTGGCAGACTGATGTAGAGTATCTGAAATGGGAAGACAATCTGGGGAATTTAGGATTTAAAACAAAAAACACCTTCCATGTACAAAGCTATTATCCTTTGTGGCTTTCGGATGCTTCTTACGGTTTTACCGGAACAAAGCTTCAGAGCAATTTTTATGATCAAAGCGGAACGGGCGCTTATTGGGTTGGGAAATCCTATGATTTCGGATATGCAGATAATGCTCCGAATAATGATGAAGCCTCAAATATCGATATTTCCTGGGCGGTAGACAAAAACGGGAATTATGTGAAGCTTCCGGGGGTAGATTTTGTGAAAGTTTACACCGGAACCAATCAGGAGGCGGGCTGGCTAGGCGAGGTTTCTACGGAAATCGCCGGAGCTTATGATTTACATCTTAATTAAAATTCAACGATATAATATTTTTAAAATTAATTAGAAATGAAAAAGTTTTACCTATTAACGATGCTTTTTCTGTTTGCATTTTTTACAAATGCTCAGATAAAAGTACAGGGTGTGCCCCGAAATGATATTAAACCTAGTTCTACACAGAGTCAGGCAAAAACAACGACGACAACGATCGTTAATTTTTCTGACATCCAGTATTGGGTAGGAACAGGAACCAATGAAGCGGCCTTCGCTGTACAATGGAATGACAGCAAAAATCCCGATGCTTTGGT
The DNA here is from genome assembly GCF_900100115.1 of Chryseobacterium soldanellicola. Taxonomy (GTDB): domain Bacteria; phylum Bacteroidota; class Bacteroidia; order Flavobacteriales; family Weeksellaceae; genus Chryseobacterium; species Chryseobacterium soldanellicola. Next base: position 250,541 of record NZ_FNKL01000002.1, on the reverse strand, counting down.
TTGGGGTTTCAGATGGAACGGAACGGCGACCGGTGAAGATATGATGAAAGCGATTGCAAAAGCGGACCACAGGTTTTTCACTTTATTGTATCAGGGAACGCAGTTCGGAACGGCGATTGGCGGATTTGGCTTTGATCTGAATGGTGTCAATACAAATGCTCTTTACAAAAACGGAAATGTTACCTATCCTTATTATCCTGTTGACGGGATTGTAAACACTTCTGCCTACGATTTTGATGCTTTCACGGCAGCGGATGTGGCAGATCATTGGTCTTCAGGTTGGACTACCAACGGATATTGGTCGTATTGGATAAAAGATCCTACAGATCCTGATTTTGGGTATTCAGGAGCTGGAGCGACGAGCCGTGTTTTACAAAACGGTTCTTGGGATGTTTGGAACTACAATCCTAACTTTAGTGATTTCCCGATTTCTTCAACAATGACGCCGGTTTCTCCTTACGTTTCTGCTACAGATTTTACAAACGGTTATTTCTTGGTGAATGAAGAATGGTTTGGTCATACAAACGGTTCGGTAAATTTTATTGACAGCAACGGAAATGTAAATTACAGAGTGTACAGTAATGTTAATAACAATCAGGCTTTTGGAGCAACGACTCAGTACGGAACGATTTATGGGGATAAGTTTTATTTTATTTCAAAACAAGCTGCAGACGGAGGAGATACGCAATACACGCCGGGAGGAAAATTAGTTGTTGCCAATGCTCACACGATGCAGAAAATTGCAGGATTTAACAATATCGGCGGGGGAGACGGAAGATCTTTCGTAGGTGTTAATGAACATAAAGGTTATATCGGAGCTTCCAACGGGATTTATACTTTTGATATTGATAATTTGCAGGTAGGAAGTTTAATTCCGACAACGGGCGGCGGAAGTCAATATTCCGGGCAGATCGGAAATATGATCAGAACTTCTCAATACGTTTTTGCAGTGAAGCAATCTACGGGAATTTTGGTAATTAATCCAAACACGGATACAGTTGTTGCGACTATCGCAGGTGCATTCCATTCAATTGTTCAGGCTAAAGATGGAAGTATCTGGGCGGTTCAGGATCAGAAAGTAGTTAATATTAATCCTACAACTTTTGCAAAAACAGAATATGCAATCCCGACTACAAAATACATCGGAGCCTGGGGCGCCTGGAATGCAGGAAGCTTCACGGCAAGCAGCCAGCAAAATGCTTTATATTGGATTAATTCTATCAACAGTTTCAGCTCTGGAACGCAGATTGTGAAATTTGATGTTACAAATAAGACATTTAATGAAAATTTTGCTGCAATTCCGGGACAAACAGGAACTTATAAACAAATTCCTTATGGAGCAGCTTTAAGAGTAAATCCAGTTACCGATGAATTGATTTTAAATACAACAGAAAGCGGTTACGGAGCACATTTTCAAAATAATTGGATACATACTTTCAATAACAGCGGGACTTTAATAAATACTAAAAAACTAAATGATTATTACTGGTTCCCTGCAATGACGGTATTTCCGGATAACACGCTTCCAAGCGTAAGCACAACATTTCCGTCACAGGCCAATGCCAACGGAATGACTTCAATTGATCTTAAAAATGTTGTTTCTGACGGTGATAATTTGTCAGCAGCGATTGTTAAATCTATAAAATCGAACAGCAACCCTTCAGTTCTTATTGCGGAAATTAATGCTAATGATGAATTGGTTTTAACACCCCTGGCAACTGGAACGGTGAGTATAGTTATCAGTTTTAATTCAAATGGTAAAATTGTAGAAAAAACTTTAGTTATTAATGCTACAAATTCTACGTTAGCGACTGCTGAGGTGAAAAAACTTGAATTCAGTATCTATCCAAATCCTGTGACAGATATTTTATATATTAAAACTCAGGAAAAAGTCTTACAGGTTTCTATTTATGATGTTTCAGGTAAGTTGATTAATACTCAGTTCAACAACGGACAAATCAATGTGAGTGGGCTTCCAAAAGGAATGTACATCCTGAGAGCAAGCACTGACAAAGCTGTATATCAGCAAAAATTAATTAAAAATTAATCAAGGACTAATATCTCGAATTAGTATATTCATTTTTTTGTTTTAGCCTTCACTTTGTGGAGGCTATTTTTTATGTCCTTTGATATTGGGTAAAAAAGCAGTGATGATTCCCATTAAAGGTAAAAATGCACAGATTTTAAAGACAAATCCGATGCTCGTATCATCAGCAACAGCACCCAGCACGGCAGAACCGATACCGCCCATTCCAAACATAAATCCAAAGAATAATCCAGCTACAAGACCAATTTTATTAGGCATAAGATCTGTAGCATAAACCAGGATCGCAGAAAATGCTGAAGCAATGATTAATCCTATTAAAACGGCAAATATAATCGTCCAGAATAAAGGGAGATAAGGAAGGCAAAGGGTAAATGGTGCCGCTCCCAGAATCGAAATCCAAATAATTTTCTTTCTGCCATATTTATCACCCAATTTTCCTCCTAAAATGGTTCCGACTGCCACTGCTGCCAAAAATATGAATAAATAAAGCTGAGAATCCTTCACCGAAATATGGAATTTATCAATCAAAAAGAAGGTAAAATAATTGGTCATCGATGCCAGATAAATATATTTTGAAAATACTAAAGCCAATAGAATTGTAATGGAAAATATAACCTTTTTACGCGACAATTGTATGTTGATCATATTGTCTGAATGCTTGGTTGATTTTTTCAACGATAATCTTTCGGCATACCAGTTTCCGATTCTCCATAATAAGATAATTCCGATAAAAGCAGCAATCGCAAAAAGCCCTACATAACCCTGACCTAACGGCAGAACGATCAAAGCAACCAACAAAGGCCCAATCGGACTTCCGGAGTTTCCGCCTACCTGAAAAATAGATTGTGCCAATCCTTTTTGCCCGCCTGACGCCATTTGTGCCACTCTTGAAGCTTCCGGATGAAAAACTGAAGAACCCATTCCGATCAAACCAACAGCAATTAAAATTACATAATATTGATGCGCTGCTGCCAAAAGTAGTAAGCCAGCCATTGACAGTCCCATTCCTATAGCCAAAGATCTCGGATTTGGTTTTTTATCGGTATAAATGCCGACAAATGGCTGTAAAATGGAGGCTGTCAGCTGAAATACTAATGTAATGATACCAATTTGAGCAAATGATAATCTAAACTCGCCCTTTAAAATCGGATACAACGAAGGAATTGTGGATTGGATCAAATCATTCAAAAAGTGTGAAAAACTGATCATAAATAGGATATGGTAAACAATTTTGGTTGTGTCAATTGCTTTTGTCTGTAGATTTTCCATAAATAATTATCTTAATTCATCATGTCATCTGATGAATTTTGTTAAAATTTTTGTTAGTAAATTTTTTCAACAATCTGTTGGGCAATAAATGCCGCGCTGTCCGGCTTTTTATCTTCAATAGAATTGTAAAGTTCGGTGTGTATTTTTTGTGAGACTTTGAAAGAATCTGTGTTGTTATGGCTGCTTTCAAAAGCTCTTAGAATATGTTGGCTTGCTATTTTATAAATCTCTTTTAATAATGCGTTACCACAAGCTTCGGCGATGGCAACATGAAAATTGATATCTGCCTGATAACATTCCGGTGCTTGGTTTTCTTTAGCAAATTTATCTCTTAGATCCAGATACATCTTGATTTTTTTTAAATCTTTTTCGCTTCGATGTATAGCTGCTTTTGCTGCAATTTTTGAATCCAGAAGAGACCGCACTTCCTGTACTTCTTCTATTTGCGCTTTGTTCATTTGAGATTCTAAAGATTCTTCCACATTTTTTGAAACGACGAATGTTCCCACGCCTTGTTGCACGCTCAATATTCCTTTAATGGAAAGTATTTTTATAGCTTCGCGAATGCTTGACCGCCCGACACCATAGATTTTCATGAGTTCGGGTTCAATCGGCAGCTTTTCACCAATGGCGTACTTGTCATTGGTTATTCCTTCGATTAATCTTTCTGCTACTTCCTGAGCTAATGTTTTTCTTTGAATCTGCATCTTAAAATGATCTTATCATCTGATGAATTGCAAAGGTATGATTTTTTACTTTATAAAATATATAATCAGTAAATTTTGTAGAATTATTATGCTCTCAATCTTATTGAGTGTAATATTTTAATTAAAAGAAAATAAAAATATATAAGATGATCGATAATTAAATCACCATTAGGAGAAATAAAAAAGAGATTCTAAAAAATATAGAATCTCTTTTTAAGTAGCCCGTAGGGGAGTCGAACCCCTCTTACCAGAATGAAAATCTGAGGTCCTAACCGATAGACGAACGGGCCATCTACCATCACGTTATAATAACGGGTTAGTTTTTTGTTTTTATAAGTTTACAACTCTTAAAATAAACTACTCGGTTAGTAGTAGTTAAATTTGTAGCCCGTAGGGGAGTCGAACCCCTCTTACCAGAATGAAAATCTGAGGTCCTAACCGATAGACGAACGGGCCTACTATACGTATTAAGCTAGTTTATTAACGTGCTTAGTTAATTTGCTTTTTAAGTTAGCCGCTTTGTTTTTGTGGATAATGTTTTTCTTAGCTAATTTATCCAACAAAGAGATAACTTTTGGCAACTGCTCAGAAGCAGCAGCTTTGTCTTCTTCATTTCTTAGTACCTTTAGAGCTGTTCTAGCAGTCTTGTGGTAGTATCTGTTACGAGCTTTTCTAACCTCGTTTTGTCTGATTCTTTTTAATGCTGATTTATGATTTGCCATATCGTTCAAATGTGAGTGCAAAAGTATAAACTTTTTTATTATCTACCAAATTTATATTTAAAAAAAAATTAATTTTCTTCTGATAAATATTTCCGCAGTTTATCGATCGCCTGTTCTATTTTTAAATTTTCTTGTTCTTTATCTATTTTTCTGATTGTGCTTGTAAGCATAATCATCGCGTTGTTCCATTCTCCAGTGGTATTGGTGAAGGTGAGTCCGTCAATCGTTACTTCAAAGGCTACCCTTTCTCCGTTCCTGTAAAGCCTGAAACTTATTTTATCATCCCTGCCTGTAATCCCGTCTTCATTGATTTTTAAATCGTAACTTTTTGGGTTCGAGTGGATTTTCTTAAAAAGCAATGTAGCTTCTTGTATTTTTAAATCCGGCATGATATTCAAATTCAAATTTGGTAGTCTATAGGAGAATCGAACTCCTGTTGCAAGGATGAAAACCTTGAGTCCTAACCACTAGACGAATAGACCAAATTTTGAGGTTGCAAAAGTAAGAATTAACTTTTAAACTTCAAAATTATTTTTTACGTTATTTATAAACTTTTTGAATGATGGTATTCTTAATTCCCTTGCTTTCAAGGTCTTTTTGCAGTTTTACGGCATCTTCCAAAGTGTAAAGTTTTCCGTAGGTATAATAGAATGTTCCGTTTTCTTTATTTCTTTCTACATCTTTTAGGGTTTGTAGAATAAAAGAATTGCCATTCAGCTTGTCACCTACATATAATTCTATCGTATAATATCCGCTGTTTAATTTCTGATTAGGCATAAATCCTACCGCAAATGCATTCCTGAATCCTGCATCTTTAGCAGTTTTAAGATTAATATCTTTCACGGAAGCCATATTGGTGACGCCATAATAATATTTATACTGGCCGTTTTCCTTGATAGGAAGAATGTAATTTAATCCTTTTAAAGCCGGATCATTATCATTGTATTTGGTAGGAGAGCTCATTAATAAAATTCTGAAATCATTTTTTAAGGCAACTTCCACCGGTTTTTCGGGCTCAGGCTTTTTTGTTGTAGTGAAAGCTCCGCCGGATTTTCTGTCTACCGCTTTTTTATAATCAATAATCGCATTGTAGATGCTCATGGCAATTTCGTCCTGGCCTTTTTCTGACGCAAGATAATGACTTTCTTCGGGATGATTGATAAATCCGGTCTCTATAAGCACCGAAGGCATCGCATTCATACGAAGAACGTGTAAGTTTTTCTGGAAAACGCCTCTTGAGAATCTTTTATCTTTATTAACGAAATTATCTTCCACCAGACCTCCCAGAAGAAGACTTGATTCAAGATATTTGCTTTGCTGAAGTTTTAAGGCAATTAATGATTCGGGAGAGCTTGCATCGTAGGAACCAAACGTCTGTTTATCTTTTTCATCAAGAAAGATCACATCATTCTCTCTTTTTGCCACTTCAAGGTTCGTATCATTCTGATCGGGTCCCTGAACATAAGTTTCCGTTCCGTAAGCTCCGGATCTTTGTGCAGAATTACAGTGCACCGACACAAAAAGATCTGCTTTGCTCCTGTTTGCTAGGTTGGTTCTGTCCGATAAAGAAGGGTATTCATCAAATTTACGGGTGTAAATTACCTTAAAGTCCTTATTTTTCTCCAGCATATTACCAATTTTTAACACAACGGCCAAGGTGACATCTTTTTCCGCTACTCTTCCGATGTCGGCGTAGTTTCTATTGGCTCCATGGTCACTCCCGCCGTGTCCGGCATCTAAAACAATGGTGAATTTCTTCTGTGAAAAAATAAAATTACTGACCAGTATTAGGAGAAATGATAAAATTATTTTAAAATTTTGTTTGTGCATCTTACAGTTTTAAAAATTATATTAATTTTGAGCCTGAATTATATACAATAAATATATACAAAAAAAATTGGTCAAAACCGTCTTCAAAAATATATTACAAATTTTAATTATCCTAATTTTTAACAATTTTTTAGCACAACAAACGCCTGAAAAATTACCTAAAAATGCGGTTAATGATACTATTCCCAAAAAGGATACCATTGTCGCTCAAAAAGAAGCATTAGATGATGTTCTTCAGACAAAAGCAGACAATATCAGGAGAGATTTCCCGAAAAAAATGATTTATCTGAACCAAAAAGCGCAGGTAAAGTATCAGGATATGCAGATCGATGCAGATTATATCTCTATTGATGAGACTAAAAATGTGATCTATGCCCGTGGAAAACAGGATTCTTTAGGTAAAAAGATCATCGAACCTGTTTTAACCTCGCAGGCAGGGAAAAATTATGAAACAGACCAGTTTCAATACAATTATAAAACAAGACAGGCCATTGCTTACAACGCAAGAACGGAAGAAAGCGAGGGCGTAATCGTTGCCAATAAAACAAAAAAATACAATGATTCCGTCTTTGCGATGAGACATGCATTGTATACCACCGATGAATATTTTCTGAAGAAAAAAGATACTGCAGCCGATTATCATATGCTGGCTTCCAATATTAAGCTGGTGAAAGGTAAAAATAAGTCTCAGATCATTACAGGGCCGATTCAGTTGTATATTGAGCAGGTTCCGACCCCTTTAATTATGCCTTTTGCGATCTTGCCCTTTTCAGATAAAAGATCCGCCGGGATTCTGATTCCGAGTTTTGGAGAGAGGCAGGACGTAGGTTTCTTTTTAAACGGAATAGGCTATTATCAGCCGATCGGGGAGCATTTTGACCTTAAAGTTCTTGCCGATATTTACACAAAAGGGAGCTGGAATTTAAGGCCCGAGATGAATTATGCCAAAAAATACCGCTACTCAGGTAATTTTTCCGCGGATGTCGGAACGATGGTACGAGGAATCAAAGGCTTGGATGATTATAACAAAAACAGCACCTACAGAATTGCGTGGAGACATACGCAGGATACAAAGGCAAATCCTTTCCTTACTTTTTCGGCATCGGTAGATATTGTAAGTACAAAATTTTATAATAATACGCTGAACAATAATTATATTTTAAATCAAAACGTATTAAACACACAACAAAACTCAACGGTTACCATTACAAAGAGATTTTTGAAGCTGCCGATGACCATCACGGGAACGGCTTCCTATTCTCAGAACTTTGCGACGGGAAATTCAGATTTGCGTTTGCCTCAGATGAATGTGGCGATCAATCAGTTTTATTTGTTTAAATCTAAAACAGGGGTAAGATCCGGCTTATTGGAAAATATTACGGTAAATACCGGTTTCAATTTAACAAATTATGTTCAGACCGATGAGGGCGAGCTTTTCAAAAAGGAAATGTGGGATAAATTACAAACCGGACTTAAAAATAATATCGCTTTAGGAACAAATACTACGGTTGCTAAATATTTCACGTTCAGTTTGGGAGCTAATATCGATAATGCTTTAACGACAAAAACGCTTGACAGATCTTATGATCCTGTAAAAAATGTGGTGGTTAATGAAATGGATAAAGGGATTTCAGGATATTCTACTTTTTCAACGACAGCAAGTATCCAGACAACCCTTTACGGAATGCTTAAATTTAAAAAGGGCTCTGCCATTGAAGCGATCAGGCATATGATGACGCCAAGTATCGGATTTACGTATTCGCCGGATTTCGGAGGTTCAGGATTCGGATATTATAAAAGTTATTATGATGCAAACGGTGCTTTGACGCCGTATTCAATTTTTGAAGGTGGAATCGTAGGAAGCCCTTCAAGCGGTATGGTCGGTGCTTTAGGGTTTAATATCGGGAATAATATTGAGATGAAAGTGAAGTCTAAAAGCGACTCTACAGGCGTGAAAAAAGTGAAGATTTTTGAATCATTAAACCTTTCCGGAAGCTATAATTTCGCAGCAAAAGATCACCCTTGGTCGATTATTTCAATTAATGGTCAGTCATCTTTTTTTAATAATAAATTAAGCGTTAATACAAGTTTATCGCTTGATCCGTATAGAATTGTCTATCTTCCGGGGCAGGATGCCGGGGTGAGAACGGAAGATTTCGGGCATTTCAGTGTTCAGGGGTTCAACGTTCAGCTGTCTTATCCTTTAAGCAGTGAGCTTTTTGGTGAAAAAACGGATTATGCTAAAAAATATTCGCAGAAAGGAGAAATCAGAAATGAAAATTATTATTTTGATGATGATAATTATGCCCATTTCGATCAGGCCTGGACATTGAATGTGAATGCAAATTATGCTTTTTCAAGAGGTGCAACCCGTACTGGCAATAAAATTGCTTCTGTAGGTTTAGACGGCAGCATCAAGCTTACGCCTTATTGGAATATTAACGGAAGTACGCATTATGATTTGGTAACCAAAGAATTAGCTTATACAAGAATTGGTTTCTCAAGAGATCAGCGAAGTTTTACGATTAATTTTAACTGGGTCCCTTTCGGACAGTATAAAGTGTATGACTTCTTTATCGGAATAAAAGCTAATATTCTGAGTGACGCTCTTAAATATAAAGACAGAAGCTTCACCCAGCCAAATGCACCTTTTTAAGATCAAATTGATATTTGAGAATATAATTTTATATTTGCACCCAAAATAAATTCTAATGAAAAAAATAATCAACACAGTTAATGCTCCTGCAGCTATCGGGCCTTACTCTCAGGCAAACCTTGCCAACGGGGTTTTATACATCTCCGGTCAGATTCCTGTAGACCCGGCAACTGGTAAATTGGTAGAAGGCATTGAAAAGGAAACGCATCAGGTAATGAAAAACCTTGAGGCCATCCTTACAGAAGCAGGAATGACTTTTAAAAACGTGGTAAAAGCTTCGATCTTCCTTAAAAGCATGGATGATTTTGCTGTAATGAATGATATTTATGCATCTTATCTGGATGCTGAAAGCTTTCCGGCTCGTGAAACCGTACAGGTTTCTTGTCTGCCTAAAAATGTTGATATCGAAATTTCTATGATCGCACATCAGGATTAATGAATTTTCTAAGAAATACTTTTGCGGTAATTATAGGTCTTGTGATCGCAGGGCTTATTATCACTCTCGGGATAAGAATATTTCCGCAATGGATCACTTTTGAAGCTTTTGCGCCGTTTGAGCATTGGCAAAAATTTCTTGAAACTATGCAGGACGACAAGGCTTTCTTTGGCTTTTTACTGTTTATTTCCGGGCTTGGGACTACCGTGGGTGGTGTGGTGACGGCAATGATCGTAAAATACGCTAAAGTGGCTTATGCTATTCTTATTGGTTTCATTATGCTTTTTATAGCAATGCTGGATGTTATCGTTTTTCCTTATCATCCTACCTTTTATAAAATTTCTATCTTCCTTACTTTCTTTCCTTTTTCCTGGATCGGAGGGAAGATCGTTTCAATTATTTATGAACGAAAAAAGAAACGGAGAATCGCAGAAAAAATGAATCAAAACAAATAAATAAAAAAACCGCTGTACATTTTTGCAGCGGTTTTTTGTTGATAGGTTGTCTGGTTAATTTTTATATTATAGCTTTATTTCTATAAATCTTTTTAGTTCTTCAACTCTTTTATACATTTTATTAAAAAAAATATTTCTGGCTTTGTTATTTGCGGAAAGTAATTCAGAGTTTTTTAAAATTAGTTCAAGACTTTTTTCGTAATTATTACAAACTCTTTCATCGAGAGTATAGTAATAGCTTAAAATATTATAAGGCAAAAAGAGCATTTTTTGATCTGAAAACTTAATAAATACACTGTTATTCATTATTAATAGATCATTTTGGTATAATTTAAAATAAGTGTTTTTATTATTTTTTTTCTCGTTAGTAGTTTCTTTTTCTATAAATTCTAACATACACATAATTTCATCACAAATCTTCAATACACTATCAATACTTATCATTTCTAGCTGATAAAAATATATGATTTGTTCAATTAATGCATGGATAGTTACATTGCTCCATATTTCTGTAGAACTCACATCATGATAGACTTCGGAGAGTAGCTGCCCTTTTCGTTTAATCTTTTCAGGTAGTTCAAACTCTTCAAAACTTATTCTTCGTGAAAAGAACTCAGTATCCATTAGCTTCAACCATGTATAAATCTTGAACTTCTGCAAGTTTTCAAATTTCATAAAGTAAAAAAGAGGAATGTCTTTTGCTGCATATATAAACTCAACATCTGAGGTGTTTTTTACCTTTTGTAAATTATAAATAGAAGATTCAAAGTATTTTTCTAAATCATCTATATTATAAATATCATGGACTTTGCTTACAACGGCATTATTGATGTTAGAGTCATGAATTGAATCTAAAGAAATCCCAAAATGTGAGGCAAGAGAAATCCCTTCATTTAAAGTTATATAGCTTTTTCCACTAATTCTTCTATATGCCGTGTCATTTGATAAAGCTAGTTTATCAATCATAATATCTACTAGCTTTTTCCTCCCTTCAGATTCTTTTAGTAGTATATCAAATAATTTTTTCTGATAATTTTTCATGAGTTGTGTTTCACTGCAAAAATATCTAAAAAAAATAAATACCCAGGTATTTTTAGATAACTTGTCTGTTTTTTATTGTTGCTTAAGATGTATTGTCCTTTTATAAATTACCCATTTTGTTCACTTTTGTAGCAGATTAAAAAGCATATATGGAAAAAAAATTATTATTTATTTTCTTCTTATTGATATCAATAAGAGGATTTAAATCACAGACATTGACTTTTGAATATGAGGATGGCGGAAATCAAGTAATTAGGCAATATTGCGCAATCTGTTTGTCATACAATAAGACGGCCTTAAAAGACGGTTTGACTACTAAAGAGGAATTTCCTCCTCAAATTTATCAGGTTAAAATTTATCCCAATCCTACAAAGGACAAAGCCAACCTTATCTGGTCTCCTGAGTTGGGAGATATGATCCAAAAGGTTGAGTATGTAAAGACAGTATCTAGTTATATGAGAGAGAATACTGAAAAATTTTGGAGATGAAATATAAATCCTTTTCCATTATCATAAAGAAAATCATTTATGGCGTTCTTTTTATTGTTTGTCTTTCAAAAGGGCAGATTATGCAGAATGTTTTTAATAATTCCCAGCCAAACAAACTGGCACAAACTGCTTTATTAACAAGAATTGAGTTAACTGGCTTGAGAGATAAGGCATTCCTTTCACTAGGAACAAAAATCCCTATTGATGAGTGGAATTATGTAGGTGTCCGTGGTCATTTTAATTGGTGGGATGAAAGTAGCAGAAAGTTTTTTATTATTCCTGAGTTGGAATATATTAGAAAAATTACCTCTTATCCAATGGAAGCCCATAGAACTATAGTTACAGGGATTTATGCTTCAGGAGGAATATCTCCAAACTTTGTTTCACTAAAATTAGGAATAGTATGTTATCACTTTCTTTCAATAGAGGCTGGATATAATTTTAATTTTAAAGAACATTCTCATTTTCAGACAAAAGGATTTCGTTTCTCAATAGGAATAAACATTCTGGATAAATATGTAAACAAATAATTTTAAAATTAAACTATGAAAAAAACAATTTTAATAAGCTTTTTAGCATTAACAACCTCAATCTCGGCTCAGATTAAGCCTAAATATGGACTTTCTGCTGGATTGAACATGAGTAGCTTTTCAGGTTCAGATAAACCAGACGGATTTTCTTCTAAAACAGGAATCCATGCTGGAGGATTTTTATGGAATTATCTGTCTGATAAAATCTCCATAGATGCAGAGCTGTACTATGCTCAAATGGGTGCTAAGTTTGAAATCTCTGCCCCAACTATAGATAATACTACATTTGCCCTTACTGGAAAAGTAAAGAATGATTATATAAGGTTTCCTGTCCTTTTTGATTATCACGCGACAGAAGAATTTTCCATTGCATTAGGTCCTGAAATTGGAATTTTATTAAAAAATAAATTAGAGTATGATAAGGTTATTAATGGATCAACCACAAGTAATCCTAAAAATGTACAGCAATTTGATGCTGGATTAAAGATAAAAGCACAATATATATTCTCAAAACATTATCTGGCTTCAGTTGGGTATTATTTTGGAATGACAAAAGTCTATAAAAATACTGAGGTTTATCTGCAAAACTCAATCATAATGCAGGAAGCTCCTAAAATCTATAATTCCAATTTAGGTATTTCCGTTGGGTATATTTTTTAGAAAATTTAATATGCTGGACAATTATTTTGCAGAAGAAATAAATCTACATATTATTCTAATATATGTAACAAATAAGTAAATCTTATCGCTTGTAACAATAATAAAAAAAACCGCTGTACTTTTTGCAGCGGTTTTTTTGTTGATATGAAATTTAGTTTAATCTAAATCTATTAAGGCATTTTAAAGCCTCTCGTGTAAATCTGGCCGTAAGCATCCACAAATTTCACGGATACATTTCCTGAATATTTATCAAGGATTTTCTCAACATCTTTCTGTGAATTTACAGGCTTACCATTGATCTCGATCACGATATAATTGTCCACAATCCCAATTTTGGCAACTTCGCTTCCTTCTGTCACGTTTTTAGCAACGACACCGCTGTTTAAGCCATAATCTGTTTTAAATCTATCGCTTAACGGTTCAAATTCAGCTCCTATTTTTTCGGTTACGCTTAAATCGGCTTTGGTTCTTGTGGAAGTTCCGCCTTTTTGATCTTTTAAAGTAACGTTGGCTGTGTTTTCTTTGCCGTTTCTTATGTAAGTTACCTGAACTTTATCACCAGGACGTTTGCTGCCTACAGCCACTGAAAGATCAGCAAAATCTGTAATAGCCATTCCATCTATTTTTGTGATGATATCGCCTATTTTTATTCCTGCATCCTGCGCTCCGCTATCGTCAGTTACCGTTGTAACGTAAACTCCCGAGCCGGCCTTGATGTTTGCTTTTTTATCTCTGTTGTACAATGCAACCTGTTGATCATCAGATAAATCTAAAGACTGTACGCCAAGGAAACCTCTCTGTACGATACCAAATTTCTTGATGTCTTCAACGATTTTTCTTGCTAAATTAGCAGGAACTGCAAATCCGTAACCCTGATAATAACCTGTCGTAGATTGAATTGCAGAGTTAATACCAATAAGATCTCCGTTTGTATTAACCAGAGCGCCTCCTGAGTTTCCAGGGTTAATCGCCGCATCGGTCTGGATAAAGCTTTCAATCGGGTTAGCCGCTTTACCTTGTCCTCCCAGAATTCCGATCCCTCTTCCTTTAGCAGAAACAATACCTGCTGTAACCGTAGAATTTAATCCAAGCGGGTTTCCTACTGCAAGTACCCATTGTCCTACATCAATATTATCCGAGTTGGCAAAATTTAAATAAGGCAATCCTTTTTCTTCGATTTTTAATAATGAAATATCTGTATTTGGATCTGTTCCTATTAAGGTTGCGATATAAGATTTTTTATTGCTTAAAACCACTTCAAGCTTGCTGGCACCCGCCACAACGTGGTTATTTGAAATAATATATCCGTCCGGCGAGATAATTACCCCGGAGCCCATTCCTGAAGGCATATTATCCGGAGCCTGTTGCTGCTTTTGTCTTTGCTGGCCTCTTTGATTGCCACCACCACCAAACGGATCACCGAAAAAGAAATCAAATAAATCCTGCTCAGAAGCTCTGTTACTTGATGTTCTGTTCTGATAATTTTTAATAGTAACTACTGCCGGAACCGTAGTTTTTGCTGCTTTTACGAAATCATCGCCCACTGCCCCGGAATTCATTCCTGCAAAAGAAACGTTTGATGATTTGGTGAAAAAAGACTGATCTCCATTATTAGAGTCATGATTAAAATATTGTAATGCTCCAACGGTAGTAGCTCCCGACATAATGCCTACTACTGCAAATGGTAATAGTTTTTTTAAAGTACTCTTCATTGTATATCTTCTTTATTTAATTATGTTATAATTTTTCGTTTTAGTGTAAACAAATTTAATGCTAAATAGGTATGTGTTTAGTATGTAATGTTTCAATTTTAACTAAAATTTAACAGGAATAGCAATAATTTATACATTATGTCATAATTGTTAAAATGCCAATTAACAAAAATTAAAAATATATTAAAGACAATATGACAAACTGTACCATAAATCTATCAATTTAAACTCATAATTTACGATAATTTGTCAAAATTACCACCCATTAGTGTGACTCGTGCCACAGAATATATTTAATTGAAAAATTCTTATCTTTGCAAAAATATTTTTCTCACTTAAAACGTTTATAGCATGCAACTGTATAACACCTTAAGCGCAGAAGAAAGAGCTCAACTTATTGATGAAGCCGGTAAGGAACGCCTTACGTTGTCTTTCTATGCGTATGCCAAAATTGAAGATCCCAAAAAATTTCGCGATGAATTATTTATAGCCTGGAATGCACTCGATGCGCTTGGCCGTATTTATGTTGCTCATGAAGGAATTAATGCTCAGATGAGTGTTCCTGCGGATCAGTTTGAAGCATTTCGTGAGACATTGGAAGCTTACGATTTTCTGAAAGGAATCCGTCTAAATGTAGCAGTTGAGCACGATGATCATTCATTTTTAAAGTTAACCATAAAAGTCAGACATAAAATTGTTGCCGATGGCTTGAATGATGAAACTTTTGATGTTACCAACAAAGGAATTCACTTAAAAGCTCGCGAATTTAATGATTTACTGGAAGATCCGAATACAATTGTAGTCGATTTTAGAAATCATTATGAAAGTGAAGTCGGTCATTTTGAAGGCGCTATTACTCCTGATGTAGAAAATTTCAGAGAAAGTTTGCCCATCATCAATGAGCAATTACAGGATTTTAAAGAAGATAAAAACCTGCTGATGTATTGTACGGGAGGAATCCGTTGTGAAAAAGCCAGCGCTTACTTCAAGCATCAGGGTTTTAAAAATGTTTTTCAGCTAGAAGGTGGAATTATTGAATACACCCGCCAGATAAAAGAAGAAGGGATAGAAAGTAAATTTATCGGTAAAAACTTTGTTTTTGACCACCGTTTGGGGGAAAGAATTACAGACGATATTATTGCGCAATGCCACCAGTGCGGAAAACCTTGCGATAACCATACCAATTGTGCCAATGATGCCTGTCATTTATTGTTTATTCAATGTGATGAGTGTAAGGAAGCTATGGAAAACACTTGTTCTACGGAATGTCTTGAAACCATTCATTTGCCTTGGGAACAGCAGGTTGCATTAAGAAAAGGCCTGCAGGTTGGAAATAAGGTTTTCAGAAAAGGCAAATCTGATGCTCTGAAATTTAAAAATTCCGGCGAGCTGTCAACTCAAGCTTTGGCAAAAGCTGCAGCAGTTGAAACCAAAGATATCCGTAAGAAAATAAAAATCAAAAAAGTGTTGATCGGAAGGGCAGAACATTATTATACAAAATCAAAAATTGCACAGTTTTTAATTGAAAATAAAGAACTTTCAGTTGGAGATAAAGTCTTAATTTCTGGTCCGACAACGGGTGAACAGGAAGTTACTATTACCGACATTTTCGCCAATGGAGGTCCTTGTGAAACCGCAAAAATTGGCGATCAAATTACTTTTGAACTTCCGTTCAGGGTTCGTTTGTCTGATAAATTATATAAAATTTTACAAGCTGAAAACGCATAATAACGATGTTAAAAGCCGAGCTTAGGAAAAAATATATGCAAAAAAGAAAAGCCTTGTCAACTGATGAGGCTTTCTTGATATCAGAAAAGATTTTTGAAAATTTTATCAATTATTTTCAACCTGTTTCGGGAGATAAAGTGCATATTTTTATTTCAATTGAAAAATTTAAAGAAATTGATACTCAAACCTTCATTAATTATTTTTTAAGCCGGAATATTCATGTTTTTGTTCCTAAAATCGTTGATGCTAAGCTGATTTCTGTAGAAATTTTTAAGGATACAAAATTTGAAATTAATAATTGGAATATCTCAGAACCTGTTTCTAATAAAGATTCCGGGGAGAGTGATTTTAATTATGTGATTACTCCACTTTTATATTGTGATGATAAAGGCAATAGAGTAGGCTATGGCAAAGGTTTTTATGATGGTTTTTTTGAAAATCTTTCTTCTGAAGCAAAAAAAATCGGAATTAATTATTTTAACCCCGATGAAAATATCGATGATGTCTGGGAAAATGATATTCCGCTCGACTATTTGGTAACGCCAACTGATGTGCTGTCTTTCTTTAAAGGCGGGGAATAAAAATTAAGGAAGTAAAATTTAAACTCTTTTTTAAACTTTATCGGTGCCGAAACTAGAATATATTGCGCATTTTTTTCAAAAACTCCCAAAGATTTATTCTTCCCATCAAAATATTCAACATTAAATTTCGCGAAATCTAAGGTGTCTTTCTGGTAATAATCCTTATAAACTTCAAGATTATTCACTTTTACGGCTTTTACTTTCAGGCTATCCAATTCCTTAAAGAGGTTTTTAAACGTTGTGCTGTCCGGCTTATGGAAATACCCTTTCATTTGAGAATAGATTACCGTATCAATTTCCGTATTTCTGTTACCCGATAAATATAATGTTGACAGGTCCAGAAGCTCCTGAACTTTTTGCTTTGTAATGAAGTTAATTGCCTGGGCGCTATCCATTTGTACCGCAGGATAGGTTTTATTTGTGTTGTTGCTGTTTCTCAGCTTATCCAGGTCACTGGGCTCGGTTTTTTTATTGTTGCAGGCAACAAAAGCCAGCATCAGGAGGGTAAAAATCAAAAAGTTATTTATTCTTTTCATCAGTACTAGCAATTTTAAATTTGATGGATATTATTTTCCCCTTATTGTCTTTTTTCATCTCGATAACACTCAGGTTTTTCAAAGATGTGGTAGGAGTCGTTACTAAAGTGATATATTTCTGTTTATCAAGCGTTTCTATACCATAGGTGGCATTGTCATATACCTGATAAATAATTGCATTATTGCTGATTAAATTTTCTAATTGCTTCCTTTTTTGCTTAATCAATGCGATCTGTTCTTCCTGATTTCCGCCTTTAACGTCTTTTACTGAGAAATAATTCACCGCCATTTTGTAATCGTCGGGCTTCAGCTCTATGGTCTCTTCTTCAGGAGCGTTCTCCAGGCTTCTGTTGACTTCAATATATTCATAAAAAGGTGCTCTGATCTGCATTTTCAAGATCTTATCCTTTGTTGAATATTTAAAACATTCACCCGGTTTTATTCTATATACGATCGGAGATTCGTTTTCTTTAATAACTTGTATTTCCAGTGTATTGATAACAGCAGTTCCTCTGTCGGCATCGGTGAAGCAATATGTATATTCTTTTAAGAAAATTTCATCTTTAAAACCTAAAAATCCGGTAATAACAATTAATATGGAAGTCACTACTGCCCAGGCATTCTTTTTAAGGAAATTTTTCTTAGGTTTAATGACTTCAGTTTCAGAATTTTTTTGAATCTCACTATTTTTATTAACTGATTGATTTTCAGTATTTGATTTTTGTAAATCAAAGTTTTGAGGCTCATTTCGGATGCTATTTTTAGCCTGAATTTCAGTTTTTGGGATTTCAGGAGAATTTTCAATATTTTTTTCAAGCTGTTGGATTTCTTCTTGGCTTACATCTTCCTCATCCTGCAATAATTCTCCCGCAAAAAGATGCTGTTTTTTGAATTCGTACCATGAGTCGTATCCCGCATAAATACTCAACAAATTGAGCATGTCAATACGTGGTAACTTTGTTACAGGCGAATTTTTAAAATAAGTATAAAAAGATTTTTCGCTGATGTTTCCTTTAGCCTTTTTACGAAGGTCTTCCTGGAAATAAATAATATCTATCCCTTTCCATTTTGAAATATCATCATAGGAAGGAGTGTATTCTTTTAAATATTGAGCCTGCACATCCTTTTTTAGTTGCTCAAAGTGTAATAAGTCTAAATCTGTCAATTTTTCAAAAATTGGTTAATTTATTGATATTCAATAGTATTTATTTGTAAAACTATTTTACAAAGGTATTACAATTATTTTTCATAAACAAGTTTTCAATCTGATATACCTTTGTCTTGTTCAAATAACAGAACAAAGAAATAATTTTAGAAAACAATATTAACAAAATTAAATTTAATTTATTATGAAAAAGTCATTATTCGTAGCTGCTATCGCTGCAATCTCTCTAGTTGCTTGTAAAAAAACTGAAGCTACTTCTACTGAAGGAGGTGCTGATTCTGCTGCTGTTGCTGCTACTGATTCTGCTGCTGTTGTAGCTGATTCTGCTGCTACTGTTGTTGATTCTGCTGCTTCTGCTACTGTAGACGCTACTAAAGATGCTGCTGCTGCAACTACTGCTGCTGGTGCTGATGCTGCTAAAGGAGCTGCTGCTGGTGCTGCTGACGCTGCTAAAGGTGCTGCTGATGCTGCTAAAGGTGCTGCTGATGCTGCTAAAGATGCAACTAAAGACGCTGCTAAGAAATAATCTTAGCGTAAGCTAAAAAATAAAAGAACCGTTTTACCTTGTGAAGCGGTTTTTTTATGCCTTTTAATCAAACTAATTTAATTTTTCTTTTGTCTTAACGCTTCGTAACATGTAATGGCTACTGCATTGCTGAGATTTAAAGAATCAATGCTTCCTGTCATAGGAATCAGTGTATTTTTTCCTTTACCTGACCAAAAATCACTTAATCCCGAATGTTCGGTTCCAAAGAGAACTGCAGATCTTTTTGTGAAATCTCTTTTATAAAGATCTTCGGCGCTTTCATCCATGATGGTTGTGTAGATATTGAAATTGTTTTCCTTTAAAAAATTTAAGACTTCTTCATTTTCAGCCTGAAAAACATCCATTCCGAAAAGACAGCCAACACTTGAGCGAATAACATTAGGGTTGTAAAAATCGGCTTTAGTGTCGGTAATGATCAGAGAATCAACTCCGAAAGCTTCACAACTTCTCAAAATGGCACCTAAATTTCCCGGTTTTTCTACCCCTTCAACAATAATTATGGTGGAATTTTCTTTTGGCTTAAAAGAAGTAAGTTCCGCTTCTTTGGTTTTATAAATGCCGATAATCCCTTCAGAACTTCCTCTGTACGCTATTTTTTCATAAACTTTATCATTTACATAATGAGTTTTTATTCCTGGTATTTCACCCTTAAAGATTTTTTCGCAAATAAAAAACTCTACAGGTTCAAAATCATATTTCTGGGCCCGCTCATTTTCCTGTTGACCTTCAACGACAAAAACACCTGATTTTTTTCTGAACCGGTTGTCTGTAATAAGTTTGGTAATGTTTTTTATTTTATCGTTTTGAAAACTTTCTATTAGCATTCCGCAAAATTATGGAAAATTTATCTTTAAATAAAAAACCTCAGAAATGATCTGAGGCTGTAAATTTTATTCTTCTGTGGTTTCCAGAGTGATTTGGGAATTATCGATCAAGCTTGGCGGAAGGTCTTTTTTATTCTTAATTCCTAAAGATTTTAATTTCTGAGTTTGAATAACTAAGTTGTCATTTCCTGTAGAAAGCTGCTTGTATGCTTCATTGTAAACGTTTTTTGCCTGATCTAAATTCTTTCCGACTTTATCTAAATTATCTACAAATCCTACAAATTTATCGTACAATTTTGCGCCTCTTTCCGCAATTTCCATAGAATTCCGGTTTTGATATTCTCTCTTCCAAAGGTCAGCAATTAGTTTTAAAGAGGTAATCAGATTGCTTGGATTTAACAATAAAACACGTCTTTCATAAGCATAATTCCAAAGGTTTTGATCGGCTTGCATTGCCGCTATATAAGCCGGCTCGCTCGGAATAAACATCATTACAAAATCCAGAGATTTCCCGTAATCATCATAAGCTTTCTGACTTAATTGAGTAATGTGGTTTTTAATGGAAGATAAATGCTGATTCAGCTTAATTAAATAAACGTCCTGATCGGTTTCATCAACCAATTCCGTGAACGCGGTCAACGAAACTTTAGAATCGATGATGACATTTCTTTCGTCCGGATATTTTATAACAGCATCGGGACGCATTTTTTTACCTGAAAATTCTGAAAATAAAGCTTTATTATCTTCATCACGAAGCTCGTGTTCAAGAAAATATTCTCTTCCTTTTACCAGACCGGATTTTTCAAGAATGCTTTCCAGGATCATTTCACCCCAATTTCCCTGCGTTTTGCTTTCCCCTTTTAAAGCCCGGGTTAATTTTTTGGCGTCTTCGGAAATTTGCTGGTTTAATTCTGCCAGCTCCTTTACTTTTTCCGCCAAAGAGAAACGTTCTTTATTTTCTTTTTCGTAAGCTTCATTCACCCGGTTTTTTAAATCATTGATTTTTTCCTGAAACGGTTCCAGGATGGTTTTTAAGTTACTTTGATTTAAAGTAGTAAATTTTACGCTTTTTTCCTCTAAAATTTTATTGGCTAAATTTTCAAACTGAAGCTTTGATTCATCTTGAATTTTAGTAATTTCTTCTTTTTGCGTTGAAAGAGATTTTTGCAAACTTTCGTTAATGGCAGAAAGCTCAGAATTTTTCGCGAAAATATTCTGTTTTTCTGTTAAAAGATTTTCTATTTGAATTGTTTGCTTAGAATTAACTTGCTTTAATTCTAAAAATTGAGAATGTAAAGATGCGTGTTCGGCAGAAATTTTTGCAAACTCATTTTTCAGATCATTTAAAAGATCGGTCTGTTGAATATTCAGTTCTTTTTCTTTATTGATATTCTGGTTGAGCTCCTGAATTTTAAGATTTGAATTTTCTAAATTAGAATTGTTTTTAATGTGTAAATTATTAAGTTCATCATAAGAATTCCTTGAAACCATAGACGATTTCAATGCGAAATACAAAATAACCGCTCCAAGAATTCCCCCGGCAATAAGTCCGATAATTAAATATGTCATCTCCATTTTTCAAAATTACAAAAAGAAAACCTGATTTTCTTTATGGGAAACCGTAGAATTTTCCATTGGAAATAGTTTTTTATCGTTAAAAATTGACTTATAAGTTTTGAGATGCTTCGACAAGCTCAGCATGACATCGCTACAAATATGACGTCTAATAGACCAGTTGGTATTAGAAATGTCATGCTGAGCTTGTCGAAGCATCTTACCAAATTTAACCTAAATAGTTGATTAAGCATTTTTCGTTGAAGCTAAAATCTCTATATTTTTTACCACATCACTGCTTTCACATTTTTTTAATTCTTTAGTTAAAGAAGGCGTTAGTATTTTCGGATTTAAAATTTGAGAAGCGACTTTTGCAGTAGCATAATCTACAATATTAATGACAGATTCTCTCATGAAGTTGGGAGTGTTCGATGCAATAACTGCCGTGGCCCAGGAAGTATCTCTCGCTTTTGAAATGGCAAAATCTAAAATGACATTGTCTTTTCCGTTCGATAATTTATCAACCAATTCTACGGGATAACATATTTTATTTAATGAATCCTGTACCTTTTGATTAATAGAAGCAATGACTGTATTGATATTTTCAAAATCCTTTTTAAGAGGATTGATCTTTCTGTACGGCATTACTGACGCCGCTGAAATTCCTAAATCTAAATTGATATGAGCATTCATTCCTAAGAAAATATGCTGTAAAATCAGGAGGTTTTTATTTTTTGTAGCTTCGAAGGCAAGGTACCAGGCGTTTGTGCATTTTTTTCCTTTTCTGTAGTTGTCCCAAGCCTCAAGATACCTTTGTGCAAATGCAAGGTCAAGCATTGTCATTCTGGGGTTATCTTCAAATTTTTTCTGCTGAATTCCTTTTAAAACCTGAGCGGTCATAATTCTGTATGTGCACGCAAAATATCCTGCGGGGCTTTGATTTTCTTTGCTCCAAAGGATAATTTCATCGAGCTTTTTCAGGACTTCTTCTATGGTTTTCATGGTAATTTTGTTTGCATAAATATAATTAAAAGTAACAGGATAATTTATAAAAAAAGTGAGCCAAAAGACTCACTTCATTAATTTTTAAAACTTTTAATTATTATGGTTGTATCGTAATAGGACCTTCGATTTCCAATGGTGGGCAAAAACCTGTATTGATCATGCATTTTCCGCCCATGCATATATAATTTGTCATTGAGGATGTTCCATTTGGGCACATGATTAATGCTTCTCCATAATGGCTGCATTCTCTGTCAGAATAACACTCCAGTGCGGGATACAAAGTTCCTCCTATGATGTCTTTAAGAGCTTTTCTTGAAAGCTTTGATAAGTTCGTCTTTTTCATAAATAATTGTTTTTGATGGTTATTATAATTTAAAAATAATTTAAGGATTCTCTTTCGAAATCTCTTTGTGATGTTTTAGGTATAAAGGCAACGCTGCAGAGCCGTACCAGGAAAAAATTTCATAGCTGAAAACTCCCGCTTGCACAGACGGATCGCTTTTTACCCATTGCTCAGCTTCTTCTTTAGACTTTGTATTAAAAATAAACATGCCGCGGTAATTTTCTTTATTTTGCTCTAGAAACGGACCGGCAACAACCAGTTTTCCTTCGTCTGCCAATTTCCCGATGTTAGCTAAATGACCTTTCATTAAATCAGCCATTTTTCCTTTGTCTTCAATTTTTGCTGTTCCGGGAGTCAGCATCACGATGGTGTAGCCTTTCATTCCATATTTGTCGGCGCCGAGAGAAGTGGCTAGCTCTTGGTTGAATTTCACTTTTTCTGTTTTCTTTTGAGCCAACGAAAATGTTGCTGCTAAAAGAGATGCTGTCAAAATAATTTTTAGTTTCATTGTGTTAATCTTTTATCCTTAGAAATTCTTTTGCTAATTCGATCATTTTTGGATCTCCGGTGTATTTTCCGTGTTCGTCGGAAAGCTTTACGGTCGGGATCCAATCCTGGTTTGGAGCTTGTACTCCGATTAATTTCATAACAATATTCATTGGCTTTAAGCCAACATCATTGGTAAGATTGGTGCCAATTCCGAAAGAAATTCCGATTTTACCTTTGCAGTAATTGGTGATTTCTTCTACTTTTTCAAGATTTAAGGCATCGGAAAAAATAATATACTTAAATAAGGGATTGATACCGTTTTTCTCATAATGGGCAACGGTTTTATCTGTAAATTCAAAAGGATCGCCGCTGTCATGACGTACTCCGTCGAAAAGTTTTGCGAATTTTTTGTCAAATTGCTGGAAGAAAACATCCGTCGTATAAGTGTCTGAAAGAGCAACTCCCAAGTCGCCTCTGTAAACGTCTACCCAATGTTCCAGCGCTAATTCGTTTGCCATTTTGAAACCATATTCTGCAGCGTGGAACATAAACCATTCATGAGCGTGGGTTCCGATCGGCTTTACGCCGTATTTCATAGCAAAATGGACGTTTGAGCTTCCGATAAATGTTGATTGTTTGTTTTGAGTTAAGGCTTCCACAACCAGGTTCTGAACTTTATAAGAATGTCTTCTCCTTGTCCCGAATTCTGCAAAATTTACTCCTAATCTTGCTAAAGATTCTGCTTTTTCGATGGTTTTACTCATGACCACTTCATTGGAGTCTCTTTCCATGTGGTTCATTTCATAATGAAGTTCGCTGATTAAGGCTAATAAAGGCACTTCCCAAAGAATTGTTCTGTACCAAAGCCCTTCAACAATAACCGACAGATCGCTTCCGTTCTGGATAATTTTCACTTCGGAAGGATCATAATGATAGCCTTCAAGAAAATCTAAATAGGGAAGATCGATATAAGGACAGGTTTTTGCCATGAACTTTTTCTCGTCTTTCGTTAATTTAAGTTCGGCCATTTTGTTTACGGCTTCTCTCAACGCCGCATCAAAACCTTCCGGAAACTGATGTTTTCCTCTGTTGATGAATTCGTATTTTACGATTGAACCTGGAAATAATTTCACCACAGCGTTTTGCATGGTTATTTTATAGAAATCATTATCTAGGATTGAGTTTAAACGTACATCGTGCATATTGTGTAATATTTACGCAAATATATAAATTAAAAATAAAATCGCCTAAATGTAAGGCGATTTTTTGAGATATTTCGATGATTTTTAGGTTTACTTGCCTAAATAAGAATTGTACATCCAAACTTCTTTTTCCTGTTCGGTGATATAGTCGCTCATTTGGGAGTTCGTTCCTTCATCGCCGGCTTTTTCGGTGATGTCTAAAAGTTCTCTCTGTAAATCGATGACCACTTTGAAAGAATTAAGGATGATTTCTACGCTTTTATTTCCGTCACTTACTTCCTGGCTTTCTTTGATGGTGGAAACGGTAAGATAGTCAGAGTAATTGTGAGCAGGAGTAGCGCCTAAAGTCAAAATTCTTTCTGCAATTTCATCGATTTTTAAGACTAAGCTATTATAAAGCTCTTCAAATTTAGGGTGAAGCGTAAAAAACTGCTCCCCTTTAATATTCCAGTGAGAACCTCTCGTGTTTTGATAAAAAACTGAATAGTTGGCCAAAAGTATATTTAACTTTTCTGAAATGTTTTTACAATCCTCTTCTTTCAGGCCAATAATGTTTGCATTTTTCATAATTTATTAAGTAGTTATTATTGTATATAACAAAGTTAAGAAATATTGTGCCGATTTTAATGTTTGTCAATAGATGATAACTATGGCAAAATTATTTAAATAAGTTTGCTTAATATTGCGGTTTAAAAGCCTAAATATTATGATGAAATATAAGATACTGTCTATTATAATAGTAGTAGTTTATTTTTTTCAAACTTTTTTTATTTCATATGGAGGGATCGGTTCGGATAGCCTGTCGTATTTTGGTATTGCAGCGGATTTACCAAATCCTCAGACCGATCTTTTTCCTCTGGGATATCCTATTTTATTGAAAATTATTTACACATTTTCTAAAGATTATTTTTGGGCTTCGAAGATTTTGAATTTACTTTTTACAGCAATTATTTTGTTGTTTTCTTATAGAAAAAGCTTTTATTTCAGGGAAACGGTTTTGTTGTTTACCGGAAAAACATTTTATTTTGTTTTTTTTGGAGCGATGTCAGAAAGCCCTTTTATTTTCTTTATGTATTTCTTGTTTTATTTTTTACATGAAATTTTTTCCGAGAAAAAAAATCTTTATTTGAATGCTTTAGGAGGCTCGCTAATGATTCTTTGTATGTTTGCGTGTAGATATTCCGGAATTTATATTTATTTATCAATCCTGCTTTTTAGTGTTTTAATGTTTTTTAAACTTAAGGATAAAACATACTTTAAACCTTTATTGTTGTTTCTTGTGGTTTCTGGATTCGGGATTGGTGGATATTTGTTGTTTAATCATATGTATTTTGGCAGTCTTACCGGGGAAAATTTGAGAGGAAAACCAGTTTGGGTATCCTATATATATGTGGTAAGAGATTTTCTTGGCCTTGCGAATGCAGTAGATCCGTTTATTGGTATAAAACCTGCTTCGAATAGTGTAGGAAGTATTGCTTTTCAGTTTTTTGTCTTTATAATAGATGTATTTATTTTTCTTTATTTAATTAAATATTATAAAAAGGCAAAAGAAACATCGCTATATTATTTTCATATGCTTTTATGGATAATGGCGTGTGTTTATGGTGTAGCAGTATTAGTTTCAGGGTATCTTCAACAAATTGAAGAAATGGGAGTGAGACTTATGGCGGCTTCTAACTTTTGTTTATTCTTTTCATTTCTCATTCTTTATTTCCAGAATAATTCTACAGATAAGCTGGTTTGGAGAATAAGTTGTTTCTTTTTTATTTTCCTTGTAACATATGGAATGAAAGATCCCGGAAATTATTTAAAAAATAAAGATAAAATTCAGCCACAGATATCTAAGTTTAAGGATAAGGTATATCTTTATAATGATGAAAAAAATAATGTTACTGTTACAACTTATCATTTTTCCATTATTAATAAGTCTTTCAAATATACTCATACAAACAGTCAAAAAGGAAAACTAAAAGAGAGCATTGCCGGAACCGTAAATCCTAAAATAAAATGGGTAAAGTATGATACTGTCCGAGACAGATCTAAAGTTTTGTATACTTCTCAGCTGAAATTTGACTGATTAGATTATTAAAAAGTAATTAAATCAACCTTTCTTTTATCGGTATTCTTTCATAGAAAATGCATGATGATAGTATTAATTAAATTTTAATTAAAAAGATTATTTCTTTATAACTGCTTGTAGATTAAAAAATTATTACTATTTTTGCACCCTAAAATAAAAAGCAATTAAATGCCTACTATTCAACAATTAGTAAGAAAAGGAAGAGCCACGCTTGCCAAGAAGAGCAAATCGGCTGCCCTTGATTCTTGTCCACAAAGACGTGGTGTATGTACGAGAGTATATACTACTACACCGAAGAAACCTAACTCTGCACTTAGAAAAGTTGCAAGGGTAAGACTTTCTAACGGTAAAGAAGTTAACGCCTACATCCCGGGCGAAGGACATAATCTTCAAGAGCACTCGATAGTATTGGTAAGAGGCGGAAGGGTGAAAGACCTACCGGGAGTACGTTACCACATCGTAAGAGGTGCTTTAGACACTGCAGGTGTAAATGGAAGAACACAGAGAAGATCGAAGTATGGGGCTAAGAGACCTAAACCAGGTCAGGCACCAGCTGCACCAGCAAAAGGAAAGAAAAAATAATCATTAAATAAGGTACAGAAGCAATGAGAAAGACAAAAGCGAAAAAAAGACCGTTGTTACCAGATCCGAAGTTTAATGATCAATTGGTAACGAGATTCGTAAACAACCTAATGCTTGACGGTAAAAAGTCAATCGCATTCAAAATTTTCTATGATGCTTTAGAGATCGTAGAAACTAAAAAAGGAGAAACTGAGAAAACAGCCCTTGAAATCTGGAAAGATGCATTAACTAACGTTATGCCTCACGTAGAAGTACGTTCTAGAAGAGTAGGTGGAGCTAACTTCCAGATTCCTATGCCAATCAGAGCTGACAGAAAAATTTCTATGGCAATGAAATGGTTAATCAAATATTCAAAAGCTAGAAATGATAAATCTATGGCTTTGAAATTAGCTAATGAAGTGGTAGCTGCTTCAAGAGAAGAAGGTGCTGCTTACAAAAAGAAATCTGATACTCACAAAATGGCGGAAGCTAACAAAGCTTTCTCACACTTTAAATTCTAATCTGAAATGAGTAGAGATCTAAAATTTACAAGAAACATTGGTATTGCTGCCCACATTGATGCGGGAAAAACTACCACTACAGAAAGGATTTTATTCTATACAGGTGTAAACCACAAAATTGGAGAAGTTCACGATGGTGCTTCTACAATGGACTGGATGGAGCAGGAAGCTGAAAGAGGTATTACTATTACTTCTGCAGCGACTACTTGTTCTTGGAACTTTCCAACGGATCAAGGAAAAGCTTTACCTGAAACTAAACCTTACCACTTCAACATCATCGATACACCGGGACACGTTGACTTCACAGTAGAAGTAAACAGATCTTTGAGAGTATTGGATGGATTGGTATTCTTATTCTCTGCAGTAGATGGAGTAGAGCCTCAGTCTGAAACAAACTGGAGACTTGCTGACAACTACAAAGTTGCTAGAATGGGATTTGTAAACAAAATGGACAGACAGGGTGCTGACTTCCTTAACGTGGTAAACCAGGTTAAGACAATGTTAGGATCAAACGCAGTTCCAATCGTTTTACCAATCGGTGCTGAAGAAGATTTCAAAGGTGTTGTTGACTTAATTAAAAACAGAGCGATCATCTGGGATGAAGCAGGACAAGGAGCTACTTTCGAAGTAGTGCCAATTCCTGAAGACATGAAGGCTGAAGTTCTTGAATATAGAGAGAAATTAGTAGAAGCTGTGGCTGACTACGATGAGACTTTGATGGAGAAATTCTTCGAAGATCCGGATTCAATCTCTGAAGACGAAATCAACGAAGCGCTAAGAAAAGCTACTATCGATTTATCTATTATCCCAATGACTTGTGGTTCTTCATTCAAAAATAAAGGAGTACAGTTTATGTTGGATGCAGTATGTAAATACTTGCCTTCTCCATTGGATAAAGATGATATCAAAGGTACTGACCCTAGAACTGACGCTGAAATTACAAGAAAACCAGACGTAAATGAGCCGTTCTCGGCTTTAGCATTTAAGATTGCTACTGACCCGTTCGTGGGAAGATTAGCATTCTTCAGAGCATACTCTGGAAGATTAGATGCAGGTTCTTATATCTTAAACACCCGTTCAGGTGATAAAGAAAGAATCTCAAGAATCTATCAGATGCACGCTAACAAGCAAAATCCTGTAGAATATATTGAAGCAGGAGATATTGGTGCAGCTGTAGGTTTCAAATCTATCAAAACCGGTGATACAATGTGTGATGAGAAAAACCCAATCGTTCTTGAATCGATGGTTTTCCCTGATCCGGTAATTGGTATTGCTGTTGAGCCTAAAACTAAAGCTGACCAGGATAAAATGGGTAACGCATTAGCTAAATTGGCTGAAGAAGATCCAACGTTTACGGTAAGAACTGACGAAGCTTCTGGACAAACGATTATCTCTGGTATGGGTGAGCTTCACCTGGATATCATTGTTGACCGTATGAAGAGAGAATTCAAAGTTGAAGTAAACCAAGGACAACCTCAGGTAGAGTACAAAGAAAATCTTACAAAAGTTGCTCAGCACAGAGAAGTTTACAAAAAACAATCTGGTGGTAAAGGTAAATTTGCTGACATTGTATTTGAACTAGGACCTGCTGACGAAGGTAAAGTTGGTTTAGAATTCATCAATGAGATCAAAGGTGGTAACGTTCCTAGAGAATTTGTTCCTGCTATTGAAAAAGGCTTTAAAGCTGCAATGAAGAACGGTCCTTTGGCTGGTTTCGAAGTTGAAGGTATTAAAGTTGTTCTTAAAGACGGATCTTTCCACGCAGTGGATTCTGATGCTCTTTCTTTTGAAATGGCTGCTAAATTAGGATTTAAAGAAGCGGGACGTGCTGCTAAGCCAGTAATCATGGAGCCTATTATGAAATTGGAAGTTGTAACTCCGGAGGAATATATGGGTAACATCATTGGTGACCTTAACAAGAGAAGAGGTACAATCAGTGGTCAGGAAGAAAAGAACGGTGCCGTTGTAATCAAAGGTTCAGTTCCACTTTCTGAAATGTTTGGATATGTAACAACTCTAAGAACACTTTCATCAGGAAGAGCTACCTCTTCTATGGAATTAGAGAAGTACCAGGCTACTCCACAAAACGTTGCTGAAGAAATCATTGCTAAAGCAAAAGGTTAATTTTTTAAATTAGAAAAATGTCACAAAGAATCAGAATAAAACTAAAATCTTACGATTATAACTTGGTAGACAAGTCTGCTGAGAAAATCGTAAAAACGGTAAAGGCTACTGGTGCTGTTGTAAACGGACCAATCCCATTGCCAACAAATAAGAGAATCTTCACTGTGTTGAGATCTCCACACGTTAACAAAAAAGCTAGAGAACAGTTCCAACTTTCTGCTCACAAGAGATTGATGGATATCTATTCTTCTTCTTCTAAAACTGTGGATGCTCTAATGAAATTAGAGTTGCCAAGCGGTGTAGACGTTGAAATTAAAGTGTGATAACTTGCATATTTTGCAATGATTATATCAAATCCGTTCCTTTTTTTAGGAGCGGATTTTTTTGTGTTAAATAGTTTTAAAGTTAAAGCTTATTGATAGGTATATTTTTAACCGATGGGTGAGATTTTGTTGAAATTTTTATCTCTTTTATAGAAAGTTATAGTTAATTAAAATACAATTAAAAATGAAGCCTTTCTTGTATTTGATCGTTGAAGTAATCCTATATTTGATGCGGGTTTAGCCGTAATTAAAACCCATATATTTTAAAAATTTACAAATGAAAAAAGAAAAAAAAATCGTACCGGTTTCTAAATCCGGTATCAAAAAATTTGGCATTTTATTATGCTTGTGTCAATTGCTTTTCCTGGCTTCATGTCAAAGCGATTATAGTGAACCCCACGAGTTATCTTCTTATCCGTCGGATATCATCAGCACACCGATTGTTACCTCTAACTTTCCCGCTTCAGTTGCAGAATCTCAGACCCCGATCAATATTGAGCCTTCCAAAACGATAGGTTTTCACAGTGCAGACCCTGCCATTCATTATGGTACAGTGACATTAAGTTCCGTGGCCAATAATGCAGGAGAGAATTTAAGAGTAAATGTGAGCGGAACGGATAATGTTAACAATTATATTACGGTGGGAGGAAAAAAATACAATCTTGTCAATTTTCACTTCCACTATAGCAGCGAACATACGATGGACGGCAAATACAGTACAATGGAAATCCATTTTGTGAATGTAGCTGCAGACAATTCTTATGCTGTACTTGGCGTACTGGTTGACCTTGGAAATGGGAATTCTTCTCTTCAGAATTTATTCTCTCAATCTCCAACTACGAGTAATACTATAAATTCACCCAATACAACTTTTGATCTTTCCAGTTTGCTTCCGGGCAATACAAGAGAATATTTTACATACAACGGTTCATTAACCACTCCAAATTTCGGGGCAAGCTCGTCAATTACAAATGGAGGACCGGTGACATGGTTTGTATTTAAAAATAAACAACAGCTGTCAACTTCACAATTTGATTCTTACAAAGCAATATATTCAGCACCAAACTTCAGAGCAATTCAACCGTTGAATGGCCGCAAAGTTTATATGAATGTAGGATATTAAACATTTAAGATTTAATTTTTTTTAGCCCCAACTTGGAAAAGTTGGGGTTTCTTAATAGATGGAGTCAAATGTTTGTTAGGGAAACTAATTTAATCTTAAGCTATGACCATTTCGGCGGAGTTTTTGATGAATCTTACATAAATTAAAAACTATGTCAAAAAATAATCAAAGTGTTTTTGAAAAATTTTCAGATTGGGCAACAAAATTTACCGGAAGCCCGTATGCATTTATCGGTGCCACTCTCATCGTGATTATTTGGGCGGTTTGCGGACCCATTTTTAAATATTCCGAAACCTGGCAGCTTGTTATTAATACAGGTACGACCATTATTACTTTTTTAATGGTATTTCTTATTCAAAAGGCTCAAAATAAAGATTCAAAAGCAATTCAGATTAAATTAAATGAATTGATAGCCGCCAACGAAAAAGCAAGCAACAGAATTGTAGATATTGAAGATCTCACCGAAAAAGAGCTTGACGAGCTTCATTGTTATTATGAGAAATTATCAGATTTTGCAGAAGAAGATGCTGATATTCACACCTCACATTCCATAGATGCGGCCAAAAGAAATCAAGATTATAAAAATGACCTCTTCAGAAAAAAGCATGAAGAATGGCTGCAGAAGCAACAGAAATAGATTTTATAGATTAATTATTAAATTAAAACACAGATATTTAGTAAAAAATTTTAATTTTTAAATTAAAATTTAAATTAATCATTTCTTTTCATTGTGATATTATATAAAATACTAATTTTACATTCCTATTTTTAAATAATAAGTATATGAAAAGAAAATTATTTTCTTTATTAACAGTGACAGCTGCTATTATGGCAAGCGCACAGTGGAGTAAAGTAATGCCACCAAAAGAAGTGGTAAAAAAGAGCGATAACTCAGTATATTACAAGCTTGATATTGATAAAATAAGAACCCAGCTACTGGCAGCTCCAAAATATGGTGAAGGCAGCGGTATTACAGTTAATATTCCAACATTAAACGGTAAGATTGAAAAATTTACGGTGAATAGCTTACCTGTTGTAGACGAAGCATTAGCAGGTCAGTATCAATTGGGATCATATGTCGGAACAGGTGTCGACGATCCTGCCAAATATATCAGATTCAGTGTCGCACCCAACGATTTTCAGTCTATGATTATCAATAATGGGAAATATGAATTTATTGAACCTGCAACTCAGGATAAATCAGCCTATTCAATCCACGGGAAAAGTAGTAAGAATGGCCACGCATTTACTTGTAGCACAAAAGAAAGCAAAGAATCTGTTGCCAAAATGCAGCAGATGATGGCTTCGGGAGCTGCTGCAAAATCCAGTGATAAAAAATACCATACCCTTAGATTGGCAATGTCTGTGACTGGTGAATACACTACTTATTTTGGAGGAACAGCTAATGCTTTAGCTCAAATCAATGCAACTTTAACAAGAGTAAACGGCGTTTTTGAGCAGGAATTCAACCTTCACCTTAATATGGTGAGCGCTCCCAACCTTATTTTTACAACTGCTGCTTCTGATCCTTACAGTAATGCAAGTCAAATGTGTAAATGGAATTACGAATTAATGAATACTTTACATAACGGTGCATACGGAGTTACGGATGCAAGTTTTGATATAGGACATTTGTTTGGAAGAACAGGTGGCGGTGGTAACGCAGGTTGTATTGGCTGTATCGGCAGTAATGATGTTTCTACAACAACATACTCAGCGGCTAATGGAGGTTGTGGTTACTCATATACAGCCCCTAATAATTACAAAGGAAGTGGTATAACTTCTCCTGCTGATGGTATCCCGATGAGTGATACTTTTGATATTGATTATGTGGCTCACGAAATTGGGCATCAATTAGGAGATTCTCATACCTATAGTTTCTTTGAAGATTTCATGGGGACTGAAGTTGAGCCTGGATCAGGTTCTACGATTATGGGATATGCAGGAATTACAGGCCCGGCTACGGATTTACAGGATCATTCAGATCCTTATTTTCACAGTGTAAGTATCGATCAGGTTCAGGCAAATCTTGCGGCGGTAACGGTAGATGTAGAAACACCGATCGCGAATAACACGCCGGTTGTTGCAGCAATGCCAACAACTTATACCATTCCAAGATCGACGGCATTTGTATTGACAGCTTCTGCTACAGATCCTGATGGAGATGCATTAACCTACAATTGGGAACAAATGGATGCCTGTATTTTAGACGACGGAATTGATAATACAAATATCGGGAACGAGACTTCAGGTGCTATTTTCAGATCATGGCCTGCGGTATCAACTCCTACAAGATATTTCCCTAAATTAGCTACTGTTCTTGGTGGAGCTGTTGCAAATACTTTAGATTTTGAATCAGCTTCTAATGTGGAAAGAACAACTCATTTCCGGGTTACAGTAAGAGATAACAAACCTGCAGGCCAGGCTCAAACGGCTTATGCTACACAAACGATTGTTGTAGGGTCTGCTGCAGCTTTTACCGTAAATACAACCTCTTTGTCTCCAAATACAAATTCTACAGTTGCATGGACGGTTTCAGGAACTACCGCCGCACCATATAATGTGGCCAATGTGAAAATCGATTATACTTTTGATGGAGGAACAACATGGACGGTTTTGGCAGCCTCTGTTCCGAATACAGGTTCTGCAAGTGTGTTTATCCCTGCTGCTTTAGCGGGTAAAAACGGCCACATAAGAGTTTCTGCAATCGGGAATGTGTTTTATGCTGTTAAACAGGCTACAGTTTCAGCGTTGGCAACTTCAGAGGTTGATGGCGTGAGAACCATTCAGGTTTATCCGAATCCGGTAGATGATATTTTAAATGTTTCAAATGCTTCTTCAAAATCTCCTTACGAAATTTATAATGCTGTAGGGCAATTAATTTCAAAAGGAACTTTAGGAGACGGTAAAATTGTTGTCAGAAATCTGGTGAAAGGAGTTTACTTTATCAACATTAATGAAAAAGGAACAGACATCAAAACTAAATTTGTTAAGAAGTAATTCAAACAAAATAAAACAAAAACCTCTGAGCAATCAGAGGTTTTTTTATGTGGAAATATTAATTACCTTTTCATGAAGTAACCAAAATAAGAGCAGCTTCCCATAAGATTTTTCGTAATTTCAGCATCCGCGTATTGTGATTTCAACATGGCAAAATAAGTTCTGTATTTTTGATTTTTAATATCATCCAATTGCTTCTGATGAGCATCACTTTTTTCAGAATATTTAGGATCGGAGTAATTAATTTTTGCAGGATTTTTGGCCTCATATTGATAATATTTTCCCTGTTCCGCGCTTGCCATCTGGAAAAGAACTCTCGCCTTCTGATCCTTATTGTTTGAAAGCTGAAGCGCTTTCTGGTAATAATTAATCGCTAAATCAAAATTATCAGGCTCAATATAAGACGTATCCATGAAGTTTTTATAATAATATTGGTACGGGTTTTTTCTGTCGGTGCTCCAGAAGTCATATTTTCCGCCATTGGTATTGTCAACATCCATGACGAATACTTCCCTGTAATATCCTAAAATTGAAGTGTTGTACAGGAGATTTCCGATAAGTTGATTCGCTCGTGAGGCTTTATCATCATTTCCGTTTCCGATTTTTTTCAGCTGAATTAAAGCATCCGCCAATTCAAGCTTATTCATGCTGTTTTTAATGAAAGGAAATTGTGAATAATCTTCCGCTTCCATACTTTCATTATCAGCGCTTCCAAAACTTTCCCAAACATTATGCCCGAAAATCAGATTCGAAATATTTCTGAAACCGTTGTATTCCGTAGCGCCATATTGACGCGGTGTTATTTTTTGAGCATTATCGTTCCATTCATAATTTAACCTTGGAATGCCCACAAAACTCTGTGATTTTTGATAGTAAGATTTAGCTTTATCAAAATCCGCCATTCTCATTGCCCTGTCACCGTAAATTACATTAAAGAACGCGTCAATATTTCCGACATCATCCATATTTTTAGCGATAATCTGTTGTTCAAATTGCGTTTTATTCGGTTTTCTGTAAAATTCTTCGACACTTTTTACCAAACTCGAGTTCGGATTGTACTGAAGGTCAGAAAGCTTGTTATTCATTAAAAAAGATTTTCCATCTTCGCCTTGCAGGAAATAACGGTTTGCCAACACATCTTTTAAGAAATCCGCGGTTGACGGAACCGGACCGTAATAATCATAGTCTGTATTGGTACTGTCTTTTTTCGGTTCTTTTTTAATGAAATATTCAGCATAATCTTTTATTAAATGATCTTCGTATTCTGCATCGATTTTTGGTTGAGAAACGATGTCATTTAAGACTTTCATTCTTTTAATTTCTTCCAGATATTCAGGATTTGTGGTTTTAATATCTTCAAGAATTTCAGAGCTTGCTTTGTAATCTTTTTTCAGGAATTTCAAATAAGCATCAGCGATTTGCCAGTATTCGTCCTTAGATTTTTCTTTTGTTTTATCTGTAAATTTCTCAAGATCATCTAAAAAGTCTTTAGACTTTTCATCATAAAAATAACTGTTGCTTTTGGTGTAAACAGGAATTCTGTTGGGATTGTCCAGCAATTCATCATCGCTTTGATCCGCTTTATTGTCTTCTGTTTTTTTATCATCCATTCCAAACAGTCTTCTGAAAAACCGTACAATTTTTTGCCAGAAAGAAAGCTCTTTTTTAGGAGTTTCCGCAGCTTCGGCTTTTGGCTGATCTGATGAAGTGTTTGAAGCAGATTTTTGGGCTGTTGTTGAATTACTGTCATTAGAAGTATAATAATAAATGGGAAGATAGCTTCTCTCTAATTCATTGATGCTTCTGGCGGCCATTACTTTTAAAATTTCCGAATCTGGATTAATGTCATACATTTTTTCCATTAAAGGAATCGGATTGGTGAAATCTTCATAGCCCAAAAGGAAATATGCCATATTTTTTTCTTCGTTGTTTCCGGCTCTTTTCAAAATATTATTGAAAGAAGCAGTATCTGAAAGTTTCATCGAAACAAACGCAGATTCTTTACGGCTTCTGCTGTCTTTAAAAACCTGAAAAAAGTTCCAGTTGGCATCACTTCCCATTCCTAAACCCCTTTGCGCACCGGCAAACTGGTCAAGAGCCATAATGTAAGGGGCACCTTTCAGTTTTATAGGCTCAACATAAGTTTTAAAAGCCTGAAGTGCCGCATCATAATTTCTCGTATAATGATTAAAACGAACCAGCTGAAAGCCGTAGCGCTGCTTGATTTCCGGGTTTTTGGCAGCATTATATAAAGAGGTTAACGCCGAAATGGTTTTTGTATAATCAAGATTGGTAGCATTTTTATCATTTTGGTTCCCACTGTAATAAAAAGAGTCCGGACTTTCAACATAATTGATCCTCATATACGGCTCAAGATATTTTGCTTCGATCAGATAATCTATTCCTTCTGCATATTTCTGATAAAACCCCGTTCCTAATTTTTTTAATAATGGATTGGCTGGATTTCCTTTTTTTAACTCATTCAGATCATTAATGTTGATTTTATTCACCAAAAAATCTGTTTCTGCATAACTTAATTGATTGTTGAAAAACTTTTTCCAGGATTCAATATTCTCATCCGGAATCAGATTGGGCTTATAATCTGTGTAAAATCTTGTTGAATAACTGTGTAAAAATGGCAGATAAGATTTATCCTTAATAATACTTTGCGTAAAAAGATTGAAATAATCATAATCCGGATCTGCCCATGCGCAGGCCTCAGATTTCGTGTAGAAAAGTGAGGCGACGGCAAGAGAAAGAATATACTTTTTCATATTGATAGTGGTGTTTTAATTCTGTTTTTATAGCTGTGAAAATCAAAAAATAAATTTCTGCTGATCTACAAATTTACTGTCTAACTGATAATATATAATATTATAATTAGGTATTTTTTTATCTAAAAAATTAATAACGTTTTTCAGTTGTTCATCAGAAATATCTTCAATTTTAATGATGAAACCTTTATTAAGATAATTTCCAAAATAAAAACCGTCTTTTACCACTTCAACTTCATTTTCTGACAGTTTCTTAAAGTTAGGATTATTTAAATCTTTTTGAGATAAAGCATTGATTAATTTATGTTTCCCCAAATGATTCGTAATAATTCCCCATGAATAAATCGGAAGGGCAACTTCGATTTGTTTCAAAGGATATTCTTCAAGCTTGGAAAGATAACTTTTTAAAATATTCACATCAAGAATTGAATTTTTATCGGAATTTTCGAGAGGGGAAGAAGTAGAGTAACACATCAGATAGACTTTTTTCACAGGCGGAATTCCCATGATACTTTTATCTTTTACCTGATGAAGCCTGAGGGTGCAGGTAACTTCTTTTCCTGAAATCTTTTTCAACTCCTTTAAAAATTCAAAATAATCGTCTCTGGTTCCGGCGGTCCAGTCGCAATCGATTTGGATCTCATTGTTGGTTTTTAAATGATATTCCGATACTTTCTTCTGGATTAATTTGCTGATGCTTTCCGCAAGAAAAGTGATTTCTTCTTTATGTATATATAAAAATGTCTGATTGGTGATAAAAACTGTCGGGACGATGTGTTTGTCGGTTTCAAAACTTTTATCCTTTGTGATAACCCCAACCGGCTGAAATTTTCCGTTTATTTTATTAACATCAAAAAAGCGTGTATATAAATAAGGTGTCGTTGATTTTTGTAAAACGTCTTTTTCTGTCGGATTTAAAGCCAATTTGGTTTTCCAATAATAGAACGTGTATGGATGAACTTCCTTTTTACTGCACGAAACGGCGATAAGAAGAATGAATAAAATTTTTATTGCTCTCATTCGTATAAGGCGCTTTCACAGGTGCAACTTCCTTTGTCCATCTCGGAAACCGGGCAACAGTCTTCTGATTTTTTGATATTTCCCTTTTCGTCGGTGAGATATATTTTTTCTTTATCAAATTTTATATAATAAGTTTCATTGTAAGTTTTGAAATAGACCTTCATCACGTTTGCATTATATTTTCCTGCATTGATTTCTTCCTTTGTTTCTTCACCGTTCGCCTGATTAATCTGAACGAAACCAAAGTAAACATCGCCGTTTTTCTTTACATCTACATAGTAAGAAGGGGTGCCTGTACCGCTTGCTCCCTGCTCAATCATAAAATCTCTCTTTCCCGTAAAAGGAACTTTGGATTGTGCGAAAGACAAAATACTGAAGCCTATTATGAGTAAGCTGAAAATCTTTTTCATATTTCTTTTTTCTCAAATTTAAAAATATTCCTTCATAAAATAAGCTTAAAAATTTTCATGAATTAGCTAAATGATTAAAAATCAAAATATTTTACCTTAAATATTTGTCAGTAATAAAATTATTCATAAATTTGCACACTCATTTTAGGGGTAGAGTATGCCTATATCAGAAGTAGAAATTACTGCGAACCTTCCTAAAACGGTGAAAAATACAAGAAAATTTTATAACATATTATATAAATAATGTCAGGTATTATTGGTAAAAAAATCGGTATGACATCTTTGTTTAACGAAGAAGGGAAAAACATTCCTTGTACAGTTATTCAAGCTGGTCCGTGCTCGGTTTTACAGGTCAGAACCATAGAAAAGGACGGCTACAAGTCAGTTCAATTGGGTTTCGATGACAAGAGTGAGAAGAACGTTGGTAAAGCGTTAGCTGGTCATTTTAAAAAGGCTGGTTCTGCTCCTAAAGCTAAATTAGTAGAATTCTACAGAGAATTCGTTGATGAAGTAAAAGTAGGAGAAGAAGTAAAAGTTGATCTATTCGCGGAAGGTGAATATGTTGACGTAACAGGTACTTCTAAAGGTAAAGGTTTCCAAGGTGTTGTTAAAAGACACGGATTTGGAGGTGTAATGCAAGCGACTCATGGTCAGCACAACAGACTTAGAGCTCCAGGTTCTATCGGTGCTGGATCAGATCCTTCGAGAGTATTCAAAGGAATGAGAATGGCGGGCAGAATGGGAGGTAAGCAGGTAACTGTACAAAACCTTCAGGTATTAAAAGTGGATCAAGAACAAAATCTTTTAGTAGTAAAAGGTGCTGTTCCGGGAGCTAAAAATTCTTATGTAATTATCAGAAAATGGAACTAGTAGTATTAAATACATCAGGAAAAGAAACCGGAAAAAAAGTAACTCTAGACGAAACAGTATTCGGAATTGAGCCAAATAAGCACGCGGTTTACTTAGAAGTTAAACAGTACCTTGCTGCACAGAGACAAGGAACTCATAAATCAAAAGAAAGAAGCGAAATTACTGCTTCTACTAAAAAGCTTAAGAAGCAAAAAGGATCTGGATCTGCTAGATACGGTGATATTAAATCTCCAACTTTCAGAGGTGGAGGTAGAGTATTCGGACCTAAGCCAAGAGACTACAGATTCAAATTGAACAAAGCTCTTAAGAGATTAGCTAAAAAATCTGTTCTTTCTCAGAAAATGAGAGACAACAGCATTAAAATTGTGGAAGGTTTGAGCATCGCTGCTCCTAAAACTAAAGATTTCATCACGATCTTAAATGCATTGGCATTAAACGATAAGAAGTCTTTATTCATTCTTCCTGACACAAACAAGAATGTATATTTATCTTCAAGAAACTTACCTAAGACTAAAGTTATGAAATTCAACGAAATTTCTTCTTATGACTTAATCAACGCAGGTGAGATCGTTTTCTTAGAAGGTGCAGTTGAAAAATTCCAGGAAAATTTAAAGAAATAAGTCATGTCAGTTATCATTAAACCAGTTATCTCAGAAAAAGCTAACTATCTTACAGATTTAAGAGGTTCTTATTCTTTCTTAGTTGATACTAAGGCGAATAAAATCCAAATTAAAAAGGCTGTAGAAGCGGCTTATGGTGTAAAAGTAGCAGACGTTAATACAATGATTTATGCTCCGAAGGTTTCTTCGAAATACACTAAAAAAGGTCTTCAAGTAGGGAAGACAAACAAATTGAAAAAAGCGGTAATCAAACTTGCTGAAGGTGAGGTTATCGATATTTTTGCTGTAAATTAATTATTAATTATAAATAATAGTAATGTCTGTTAGAAAATTAAAACCTATCACCCCAGGACAGAGATTCAGAATTGTAAACAATTTTGAGGAAATTACTACCAACAAACCAGAGAAATCTCTAACAGTTGGTATTAGTAAGTCAGGTGGACGTAACCAAACTGGTAAAATGACCATGCGTTACACCGGAGGTGGACACAAAAAGAAATACAGAATTATCGACTTCAAAAGAAACAAGCATGATGTTGAAGCAACGGTAAAAACTGTAGAATATGATCCAAACAGAACTGCATTTATCGCTTTATTAGAATATGCTGACGGAGAGAAGAGATACATAATCGCTCCAAACGGTATCAAAGTAGATCAAAAAGTAGTTTCAGGAGAAAGCGTAGAGCCAAACGTAGGAAACGCAATGAAATTGAAAAATATTCCATTGGGTACCGTAATCTCTTGTGTTGAAATGAAACCGGGACAAGGTGCTATTTTAGCAAGAAGTGCAGGTTCTTCAGCTCAATTAACTTCAAGAGACGGGAAATACGCAATCATCAAATTGCCTTCAGGAGAATCTAGAATGATCCTTACTGAATGTTATGCAATGATAGGATCAGTATCTAACTCTGACCACCAGTTAACCGTTTCAGGTAAAGCAGGTAGAAGCAGATGGTTAGGTAGAAGACCAAGAACAAGAGCTGTAGTAATGAACCCTGTAGATCACCCAATGGGAGGTGGTGAAGGACGTTCTTCTGGAGGTCACCCAAGATCTAGAAACGGTATGCCGTCTAAAGGTTATAAAACTAGAAAGAAAAACAAAGTGTCTAACCGTTACATCGTATCTAAAAGAAAATAATTATGGCAAGATCACTTAAAAAAGGACCATTCATCGCATATACTTTAGATAAGAAGGTTCAGGCAAATATAGAGTCTGGTAAGAAGACAGTTATTAAAACTTGGTCTAGAGCATCAATGATATCTCCGGACTTCGTAGGACAAACTATCGCTGTACACAACGGGAAATCTTTTATCCCTGTTTATGTTACAGAAAACATGGTTGGTCACAAGTTAGGCGAATTTTCTCCAACAAGATCTTTCAGAGGTCATGGTGGTAATAAAAACAAAGGAAGTAGATAATCATGGGATCAAGAAAAAGAGAAAGTGCATTAGCACGTAAATTAACAAATCAAGATGTAGCAAAAGCATTACATAACGATTGCCCTTCTTCTCCAAGAAAGATGAGATTAGTTGCTGATATCATCAGAGGGGTAGAAGTTGACAAAGCTTTATACATCCTAAAATATTCAAAGAAAGACGCTTCTAACAAGTTAGAAAAAGTATTACTTTCTGCGATGGCCAACTGGCAATCTAAAAACGAAGGTGCTGATATTGAAGAAGCTAATCTTATCGTTAAGGAAATTTTTGTGGATAGTGCAAGACAATTGAAGAGACTGAGACCAGCTCCACAAGGTAGAGGGTACAGAATCAGAAAAAGATCAAACCACATTACATTAATCTTAGGTACAAAAGAAAATTAATTCAAGGTATGGGACAGAAGACAAATCCAATTGGTAACAGATTAGGTATCATCAGAGGATGGGATTCTAACTGGTTTGGCGGAAACGATTATGGAGACAGAATCGCGGAAGACTACAAAATCAGAAGATACCTTGAAGCAAGATTATCTAAAGGTGGTATTTCAAAAATTTATATTGAAAGAACACTTAAATTAGTAACAGTAACAATCACTACTGCAAGACCGGGACTTATCATCGGTAAAGGAGGTCAGGAAGTTGACAAGTTAAAAGAAGAATTGAAAAAACTTACAAGTAAGGATATTCAAATCAATATTTTCGAAATCAAAAGACCTGAGCTTGATGCAGTATTAGTTGCTGACAGCATTGCTAAACAAATTGAAAACAGAATCTCTTACAGAAGAGCTGTTAAAATGGCAATGGCAGGTACAATGAGAATGGGTGCTGAAGGAATCAAAGTTCAGATCTCTGGTAGATTGAACGGTGCTGAAATGGCAAGAAGCGAATCTTTCAAAGACGGAAGAGTTCCTTTATCTACTTTCAGAGCTGATATCGATTATCATATCGGAGAAGCATTGACTCAATATGGTAAGCTAGGGGTTAAAGTGTGGATCATGAAAGGTGAAGTTTACGGTAAAAGAGAACTTTCTCCTCTAGTGGGACAACAGAAAAAAGGACCTTCAGGAGGCGGAAACAGAGGAGGAGATAGAGATAACAGAAGACCTTCAAGAGATAAAAAAAATAATTAATAAAATTTTAGAGGATAGTTTTTAAATGACCGTTACTTTTTTAAATTCTAAATTCTAAAATCTAAAATTTAAGAAATTATGTTACAACCAAAAAGAACCAAATTCCGTAGAGTTCATAAGATGAAAATGAAGGGGATTGCTCAGAGAGGTAATCAACTTGCTTATGGAACTTTCGGAATCAAAGCAACAGAAGGTGCTTGGATCACTGCTAGACAGATTGAGGCTGCGCGTATCGCTGCTACAAGATATATGAAAAGAGAAGGTCAACTATGGATCAAAATCTTCCCGGATAAGCCAATTACTAAAAAACCAGCCGAAGTACGTATGGGTAAAGGTAAAGGTGCCGTGGAATATTGGGTAGCTGTAGTAAAACCAGGTAAAATTATGTTCGAAGTTGGAGGTGTACCTTACGAAATCGCTAAGGAAGCTCTAAGACTTGCCGCTCAAAAATTACCGGTAGTTACCAGATTTGTAGTTGCTAACGATTTTGTTAAACCTCTTTAATCTCTGAATACAATGAAACAAGCTGAAATTAAAAATCTAAGCGCTGAAGATGTTCAAGCTAAATTGACTGAAGCTAAAGCTGAATTCACTAAAATGAAATTGGCTCACAAGATCAGCCCACTTGAAAATCCTATCCAAATCAGAGATTTGAGAAAGACAATCGCAAGACTAAACACTGAGTTAACTAACAAACAACAATAAGATTTTCATACATTATGGAAAGAAACTTAAGAAAAGAAAGAATCGGAATAGTTTCCAGCAATAAAATGGAAAAGACCATTGTTGTAAGTGAGACGACGAGAGTGAAACACCCGATGTACGGTAAATTCGTATTAAAAACGAAAAAATATACTGCACACGACGAAAACAACGAATGCACAGAAGGAGATACAGTTCTTATCCAAGAAACAAGACCTTTGAGCAAGAGTAAAAGATGGAGATTAGTAAGAATCATTGAAAAAGCTAAGTAATGTTACAAACAGAATCAAGATTAAAAGTTGCTGATAACACAGGTGCTAAAGAAGTATTGGTGATCAGAGTTCTGGGAGGTACCAGAAGAAGATATGCTTCAGTTGGTGATAAAATCGTAGTTACTATTAAAGATTCTACACCATCAGGAAACGCAAAGAAAGGTCAAGTATCTAAAGCGGTAGTAGTGAGAACTAAAAAAGCAGTGAGAAGAAAAGATGGTTCATACATCAAATTCGAAGACAATGCTTGTGTTTTACTAAACGCTGGTGGAGAAATGAGAGGAACGCGTGTTTTCGGACCTGTTGCTCGTGAGTTGAGAGACAAAGAATATATGAAAATCATTTCATTGGCTCCTGAAGTACTTTAATTTTTAAAATTTTTAAAAGAAAATGTCAAAGTTAAAAATAAAAAGAGGAGATAACGTAATCATTACTACCGGTAAGAAAGATATCAAAGGTAAGACTGGTGAAGTTATTGAAGTGATCAAAAAAGAAGGAAAAGACCCTAGAGTAATCGTTGCAGGACTTAATATCGTTAAAAAACACGTTAAGCCTTCAGCTTCAAATCCTCAAGGAGGAATTACAGAAAAGGAAGCTTCTATTCATATCTCAAACATAGCTTTAGTTGGTAAAGACGGAAAAGCTATCAAAGTTGGTTACAAAATCGACGGAGATAAGAAAGTAAGAATCGACAAAAAAACGGGTGAAACTTTATAATTTTAAATAACAAATGGAATATATAGCAAGACCCAAGAAAGCATATAAAGAAACGATTGTTCCTGCAATGATGGAAGAATTCGGGTACAAGTCAGTAA
This sequence comes from Chryseobacterium soldanellicola, assembly GCF_900100115.1. Taxonomy (GTDB): domain Bacteria; phylum Bacteroidota; class Bacteroidia; order Flavobacteriales; family Weeksellaceae; genus Chryseobacterium; species Chryseobacterium soldanellicola. The sequence goes on along the minus strand of NZ_FNKL01000002.1, from coordinate 206,233 downwards.
TGCAAGTACCTAGATTAGAAAAAATCATCTTATCTCAAGGATTAGGTGATGCTACTGCAGACAAAAAAATCATTGATTATGCTGTTGAAGAATTAACGAATATCACTGGTCAGAAAGCTGTAGGCACTATCTCTAAAAAGGATGAAGCTGCTTTCAAATTGAGAAAAGGTATGCCTGTAGGTGCTAAGGTTACTCTTAGAGCTAGCAAAATGTACGAATTCTTAGACAGACTTACGGCTTCTGCTTTACCACGTATCAGAGATTTCTCTGGTATCAAAGCGGATGGTTTCGACGGTAGAGGTAACTATAACTTAGGTATTACTGAGCAAATTATCTTCCCTGAGATCGTAATTGACAAAGTGAAAAAAATCCAGGGGATGGACATCACTTTCGTTACAACTGCGAAAACAGATAAAGAAGCTAAAGCATTATTAACTCACTTCGGTTTACCATTTAAAAAGAACTAAGAAATGGCTAAAGAATCAATGAAAGCGCGTGAGCGCAAAAGAGAAGCAGTCGTTGCTAAATACGCTGAAAAAAGAAAAGCTTTAAAAGAAGCTGGTGATTATGAAGCACTTCAGAAATTACCTAAAAACGCTTCTCCTGTAAGATTACACAACAGATGTAAATTAACAGGTAGACCAAGAGGATACATGAGAACGTTTGGTATTTCCAGAGTAACTTTCAGAGAAATGGCAAACAACGGTCTTATCCCAGGAGTGAAAAAAGCTAGTTGGTAATAATTACTAATTAAAAATCGGGACAATTAAGTTGTCTGGATACTAAAAATAAAAATATCAGACCGAAGTTTTCTGAAGTCTGATATTTTAATCTTTAAGTCCTTTCAATACTGATTGTCTTTAACCAATAATTTATAAAAGAAAAATGGTAACAGATCCAATTTCAGATTTCCTAACAAGAGTAAGGAACGCACAAAGCGCAGGCCACAAAGTGGTGGAAATTCCTGCATCGAAAATCAAAAAGGAGATTACGAAGATCTTATTTGATCAAGGGTATATCTTAAACTACAAGTTTGAAGATAGCGCTGTTCAAGGGACGATCAAAATCGCTTTAAAGTATGACAAACAAACCAGCAAGCCTGCAATTAAGTCTATTCAAAGAGCTTCAAGACCAGGTTTGAGACAGTACAAAGGTTCAGCTGAGCTTCCAAGAGTACTAAACGGTTTGGGTGTAGCTATCATCTCTACTTCTAGAGGAGTAATGACTGATAAGAAAGCCAGAGAAGAGAAAGTAGGCGGTGAAGTAATCTGCTATGTTTATTAATTTTTAATCAAAGGAAAATGTCAAGAATTGGTAAAGCAATTATAACAGTTCCCGCTGGAGTTACAATCACTCAAAATGAGGGTGTAGTAACTGTTAAAGGTCCTAAGGGAGAACTTTCTCAGGAGCTTACAGAAGGAATTACTTTAGAACAAAACGATGGAGAGCTTACATTCAGCAGACCATCTGAGTCTAAGCAACACAAAGCGCTTCACGGTTTATACAGAGCGTTAATCAATAACATGATTGTAGGAACCAGCGAAGGTTTCACAAAACAGTTAGAACTAGTAGGGGTAGGATACAGAGCTTCTCATTCAGGTCAAAAACTTGAATTGGCTTTAGGATTCTCTCACGGTATTGTTTTAGAACTTCCAAAAGAAGTGGTAATCGATACATTGACTGAAAAAGGTAAAAATCCAATTATTACTTTAACGTCTTACGACAAGCAACTTCTTGGAATGGTAGCGGCGAAAATCCGTTCATTCAGAAAGCCTGAGCCGTACAAAGGAAAAGGTGTAAGATTCGTTGGTGAAAATGTTAGACGTAAAGCTGGTAAATCTGCTTAATAAATTATAAGTATTATGGCATTAAGTAAAGTAGAAAAAAGAATAAGAATAAAAAGAAGAGTAAGAGGAAAAATCTCCGGATCTTCTGAATTGCCAAGATTATCTGTATATAAAAGTAATAAGGAAATTTACGCTCAGTTAATCGATGACAAGGACGGTAAAACTTTAGTATCTGCTTCTTCTAGAGATAAAGGAGTTGACGCTAAAGGTACAAAAAGTGAAGTTTCTGCCGCTGTTGGTAAAGCTATTGCTGCTAAAGCAGTTGCTGCAGGAATCCAAGCTATTGTATTTGACAGAAACGGTTTCGTATATCATGGTAGAGTTAAAGCTCTAGCTGATGGTGCGAGAGAAGGAGGACTTAAATTCTAATCATTAAATTTCGGAAATATGTTAGGACTAGATAATATAGAAAGAGTAAAACCGGGAGGATTAGAATTAAAAGATCGTCTCGTAGCTGTTAATAGAGTAACAAAAGTAACTAAAGGGGGTAGAGCTTTCGGATTTTCTGCAATTGTTGTTGTAGGAAACGAAGAAGGAGTTATCGGTTTTGGTTTAGGAAAATCTAAAGAGGTAGCTTCTGCAATTGCTAAGGCAGTTGAAGATGCTAAGAAAAACCTTGTGAAAGTTCCTGTAATGAACCATACAATTCCTCACCAAACTACTGCTAGATACGGTGGTGCAGATATCTTCTTAAGACCTGCTTCTCACGGTACAGGGCTTATCGCCGGTGGTGCGGTAAGAGCGGTATTGGAGTCTGCTGGTATTCACGATATCCTTTCAAAATCTAAAGGATCTTCTAACCCTCACAACGTAGTGAAAGCTACTTTCAAAGCGTTATTAGACATCAGAAGACCTGAAGAAATTGCAAGAATGAGAGGAGTTTCTCTAAGTAAAGTGTTTAACGGTTAATACATAAACAATGGCAACAATTAAAGTAAAACAAGTAAGAAGCGCTATTGGTAGAACAAAAACCCAAAAGAGAACGCTTGAAGCATTAGGATTTAAGAAACTTCACCAAGTTGTAGAACACGAAGCTACTCCTTCTATCTTAGGAATGATAGCTGCAGTTAGTCATTTACTTGAAGTTCAAAAATAATTTTTAAAATAATTTTAAAATGAATTTAAACAACATAAAACCAGCTGCAGGATCTACTTTCAATTCAAAAAGAATTGGTAGAGGTCAGGGTACTGGAAAAGGAGGTACTTCTACAAAAGGTCACAAAGGACAGAAGGCAAGAGCCGGTTATTCTCAGAAGATCGGTTTTGAAGGAGGTCAGATGCCTTTACAAAGAAGATTACCGAAATTCGGATTCAAAAATGTAAACAGAAAAGAATTTAGAGCGATTAACCTAGATGATATTCAGATTATGATTGATAACAAATCTGTTTCTGGAGACATCACCAAAGAAGTTTTGGTAGCAAACGGTTTAGCAACTAAAAACGAATTAGTGAAAATTATGGGTAGAGGAGAATTGAAATCTGCGGTTTCAATCTCTGCTGACAAATTCACTAAATCTGCTGAGGAGCTTATCTCTAAAGCAGGTGGAAAAGCAATTACCTTATAATAATTACTAATGAAAGAATTTATACAAACCCTCAAAAATATTTGGAGCTTAAAGGAACTTAGAGATAAAATTATCTTCACTTTAGGTATTATTCTTGTGTATAGATTCGCATCTTATATCTCTCTGCCTGCAATTAACCTTGCACAAGTGGGAGATCTCTTAGAGCATTATAAAAGTCAAGGCGGAAACAAGCAAGGAGCAGGTCTTCTTGGCTTGCTTTCGTCATTTACGGGAGGGGCTTTCAGCCATGCTTCCGTGATGGCGTTAGGTATCATGCCTTACATTTCTGCTTCTATTATTGTTCAGTTGATGGGAATGGCTATTCCTTATCTTCAGAAACTTCAGAAAGATGGAGAGTCCGGTAGAAATACATTGAACCAAATTACCAGATGGTTAACGATCGGAGTTTGTCTAGTACAGGCGCCTTCGTATTTAACATCTATTACTCAATTATTTTTACCATATGCTCAATTCCAGTCTGCATATTACATAGAGCCAAACTCTATCATGTTCTGGTTACCAAGTATCGTTATTTTGGTTGCCGGTTCAGTATTCGCAATGTGGTTAGGTGAAAAGATTACCGACAAAGGAATCGGAAATGGTATTTCCATCCTTATTATGGTGGGTATTTTATCTAGATTACCAGAAGCATTCGTACAAGAGGTGGCTGTGCAGAACGGAAAAGGAGGATTAGGATCTATCATGATCCTTATTGAAGTAATTTTCTGGATGCTGGTTGTTCTTTTAGCAGTGGTATTATCCGTTGCTGTAAGAAAAATTCCTATCCAGTATGTAAGCAGAGCTCAAGCAAGAGGAGGTGTAAACAGAAATCTTATGCAGGGAGCAAGACAGTGGATTCCATTAAAAGTAAATGCAGCCGGGGTAATGCCGATCATTTTTGCGCAAGCATTGATGTTCGTACCTGGTTTATTAACTAAAGTTGATGAATCTAACACTTTTCTTGCAGGTTTCAAGAATGTTTTTAGCTGGCAATACAACGTATTGTTTGCGCTATTAATTATTATCTTCTCGTTTTTCTATACTGCAATTACAATCCCGGTGAACCAAATGGCTGATGATTTGAAGAGAAATGGAGGTTTAGTACCCAAAGTAAGACCAGGAAAAGAGACGGCTGATTATTTAGATGATATTTTATCTAAAATTACCTTGCCAGGTGCAATATTTTTATCTATCTTTGCAATCCTTCCGGCAATTGTGCATGGAACCTTTGTTCAGACAGATGCGTTCGCCCTATTTTTCGGGGGGACATCATTATTGATTATGGTTGGAGTTATTTTAGATACCGTTCAACAGATTAATACTTATCTGCTGAATCATCATTATGATGGCTTAATGCAGTCTAAATTATCAAGAACGACTGGATATTAATTTATGGCGAAACAAAAACATATTGAACAAGACGGCGTTATTACGGAAGCACTTTCGAACGCCCAGTTCCGTGTAGAGCTGGAAAATGGGCATATACTTATTGCTCATATTTCTGGTAAAATGAGAATGCATTATATTAAACTTTTACCTGGTGATAAGGTAAAACTAGAAATGTCTCCTTATGATTTATCAAAAGGGAGAATCACATTTAGATATTAAAAACAAACGCCAAATGGAATTCTTGTTCCATTTGGCTATTGTTAAAAAATAAATGCTGCCAAATGAATGCAGATTCCGTTTGTCAGTAAAAAAAATATAAATATTTCAAATGAAAGTTAGAGCATCAATTAAAAAAAGAAGTGCTGATTGCAAGATTGTACGCAGAAAAGGTGTGCTTTTCGTAATCAACAAGAAGAACCCAAAATTTAAACAAAGACAAGGCTAATATTAAATTATGGCGAGAATTGCAGGTATTGATTTACCAAAAAACAAAAGAGGCGTTATCGGTTTAACTTATATTTACGGTGTTGGAAGAAGTACTTCTTCTGAAATCCTTAAAGCTGCCGGTATTAGCGAAGATAAGAAAGTCAACGAATGGAATGACGATGAATTGGCTGCAATCAGAAATTATATCTCTGAAAACATTAAAGTTGAAGGAGAATTGAGATCTGAAACGCAATTGAACATCAAGAGATTGATGGACATAGGATGCCAACGAGGAATACGTCACAGACTAGGACTACCTTTAAGAGGCCAGAGAACGAAAAACAACTCTAGAACCCGTAAAGGAAAGAGAAAAACAGTTGCTAACAAGAAAAAAGCAAGTAAATAATCGTTAGGAATTATGGCAAAACAAACAAAAGTAGTTAAAAAGAGAAAAGTAAAAGTTGAGGCTATTGGTGAAGCGCATATTCAGGCTTCTTTCAATAACATCATCATTTCTTTAACAAATAAAAGCGGAGAAGTTATCTCTTGGGCGTCTGCCGGTAAAATGGGTTTCAGAGGTTCTAAAAAGAATACTCCATTCGCTGCTCAGATGGCAGCAGAAAATTGTTCTAATGTAGCTCACGAAGCTGGATTAAGAAGAGTAAAGGTGTTTGTGAAAGGTCCAGGTGCAGGTAGAGAATCTGCTATCAGAACTATCCACAATTCAGGAATTGAAGTTAGCGAAATCATTGATGTGACTCCTATGCCACATAATGGATGTAGACCACCAAAAAGAAGAAGAGTTTAATTTTTAGAATTTATCCATTATGGCAAGATATATTGGTCCTAAAACTAAGATTGCGAGAAAGTTTGGTGCTGCAATCTACGGAGACGACAAAAACTTCGAAAGAAGAAAAAACCAACCACCAGGACAACATGGTCCTAACAAAAGAAGAGGTGCTAAGAAATCAGAATATGCAGTTCAGCTAGCTGAAAAGCAAAAAGCTAAATATACTTACGGTATTTTAGAAAGACAGTTTGCAAACTTATTCGAAAAAGCACACAGAAGTAAAGGTGTAACAGGTGAAGTTCTATTACAGCTTTGTGAATCAAGATTGGACAATGTAGTGTACAGATTAGGGTTTTCTAAAACCAGAGCTGGAGCAAGACAATTGGTTTCTCACAGACACATAACTGTGAATGGTGAGATCCTTAACATTCCTTCTTATTTAGTAAAAGCAGGTGATGTAATCGCTGTGAGAGAAAAATCCAAGTCACTTGAAGTTGTTACTGATGCGTTAGCTTCTAAAGCAAACTATGAGTGGTTACAATTCAACGATGAGAAAAAGCAGGGTACTTTCGTATCTGCTCCTGAGAGAATCCAAATCCCGGAAGACATCAAGGAACAGCTTATCGTCGAACTTTACTCTAAATAATTTTTTAATCAAATTTTTGCTCAACCCAATAATATGGCAATTTTACAATTCATAAAACCCGATAAAGTAATTTTACTTAACTCTGATGAATTTAAAGGTCAATTCGAATTCAGACCTTTAGAACCAGGTTTCGGGCTTACAATCGGTAATGCTTTGAGAAGAGTGTTGCTTTCTTCTCTGGAAGGATACGCTATTTCATCTATCAAAATAGAAGGTGTAGAGCACGAATTTTCAACTATTCCAGGAGTAATCGAAGACGTTACCGAAATTATTCTTAACCTTAAGCAGGTAAGATTAAAGGCTACGGCAGAAAACCAGACGAATGAGCAGGTTGTTGCCAAAGTTTCGGGGCAGACGGTTATTACTGCTGGTGATTTAGGTAAATCAATCAACGGATTCGAGATTTTAAACCCGGATTTGGTGATCTGTAACCTAAACAGTGATGTAACTTTCGAAATTACTTTCAACGTAGAAAAAGGTAGAGGGTATGTGCCTTCTGAACAAAATAAGTCAAACAATGCACCGGTAGGTACTATTGCGATTGACTCTATTTTTACACCTATTAAGAAAGTACAGTATAGCATTGAAAATTATCGTGTAGAGCAAAAGACAGACTACGAAAAACTTGTATTAGATATAGAAACTGATGGCTCCATCAGCCCTCAAAATGCTTTAACAGAAGCTTCTAAGATATTAATTTATCACTTCATGCTGTTCTCTGATGAGAGAATCACGCTTGAAACCGAAGCTGTAAAAGCATCTATCCAATACGATGAAGAGACTCTTCATACAAGACAACTTCTTAAGTCTAAATTAGCAGATATGGATCTTTCAGTAAGAGCCCTTAACTGTCTGAAAGCGGCTGAAGTAGAAACTCTTGGAGAATTGGTTTCTTACAGTAAGTCTGATTTGATGAAATTCAGAAATTTTGGTAAAAAATCTTTGACAGAACTAGAAGAATTGGTGCATTCAAAAGGTCTTAACTTCGGTTTCGACGTTGCAAAATATAAGTTAGACGCTGATAAATAATTAATAATGAGACACGGTAAAAAATTCAATCACTTAGGAAGAACAGCTTCTCATAGAAGTGCTTTACTTTCTAATATGGCTTGTTCTCTAATTGAGCATAAAAGAATCAACACTACTGTAGCTAAAGCGAAAGCTTTAAGAGTATATGTTGAACCTCTATTAACAAAAGCAAAAGAAGATACTACACACAATAGAAGAATTGTTTTTTCATATCTTCAAAGTAAAGAGGCAGTTACTGAGCTTTTCAGAACAGTAGCTCCTAAAATCGCTGAAAGAAACGGTGGTTACACAAGAATCATCAAAACAGGATTCAGACCAGGTGATGCTGCTGATATGGCTCTTATCGAGCTAGTTGATTTCAACGAACTTTACAATCCTAATGCTGAAGAGAAAAAAGCTACGAGAAGAAGCAGAAGAGCTACAACGGCTAAAAAAGAAGCTGTAGTTGCGGAAGCTCCTAAAGTAGAAGAAAAAGTTGAAGAGCCTAAGGCTGAAGCAGCTGATTCTACAGAGGAAAAAACTGAAGAATAATATTCATTCAGATATAAATAAAAACCGTTCAGAAATCTGAACGGTTTTTATTGTGCACAAAAATGATTTGTGAATTATATTTTAGTCTTTACCAGCTGAATAAGATTATTCCCCTGATCCAGAATCAGGCTGTCACCTTTTACCGTTGCTTTTATATCATCTTTTTGATAGGTTGTTTCTCCGGCAGCAGTTTTTATTTTTGGTAGTTTGAAAGTTTTATGGTTGTTGGTAATTGCCAATGTACTTTCTTTAGGGGTTTCTGTAAAAACTACTTTTACCAATGTACCGTCAACGGCTTTATAAATTGACGATCTTGTTTCTGTTTTTTTACCATCAACTTCTGTGACAGAAGAACCTGTTGTTAAAGTATCTGTTTTCCCATTATTGTCAACGATGCTCGTCTCTGAAGTGTCTAATTTTAATGTGCCTTTATTGCCATTTTCATTCTTTCCACAGCTTACAAGTGATAAAGCAGTGAAAGAAACTGCGATTAAAAGTCCGTTTTTCATGTTGTTTATTTTTTTAATATGTTGAAAATTAATTAATATTAATTATAATGGAATTTTCATTAAATTTAATAAAAACAAAAACTAAACCAATACCCTGAACTCAAACCTGAAAATTACACAAACGTGTAATTGACCATCCTTTGTTTTCCAGCGAAATTTGTTTTCAAATAAAATGTAAGCATGAGCATTTCCATAGCCATAGTAGAAGACGAAAAAAACTACAACAATGCGTTGAAGAAGGTCATTAATTATCAAACCGATATGAAAGTGATTGCTCAATTCTTTGATGGAAATGATGCCTTAAAGAATTTAAAGGATATTTCTCCCGATGTTGTCATGATGGATATCCAGTTACCGGATATGCTGGGAATCGAGATCATCGAAAAGCTTAAGAAAGACTTGCCAAAAACTCATTTCATCATGTGTACGAGTTTTGAAGATGATGAAAAGATTTTCAATTCCTTAAAAGCAGGCGCAATGGGCTATCTCATCAAAGGTGAAAGCATGGATAAGATCCTTTCTTCGATTCGCGATGTCTACAACGGTGGGGCTCCCATGAGTTTTTCTATCGCCAGGAAAGTTCTCAGCCATTTTGAAAGGAAAAATGCTGATATAAAAGGATTTGATGAATTAACGGAACGCGAAAAGGAAGTTCTCGAGCTTCTTTCTCAGGGACTTCTCTACAAAGAAATAGCTGACAAAAAGTTCATCAGCATCGACACCGTAAAAAAGCACGTCGGAAACATCTACAGAAAGCTTCACGTAAACAATAAAGTAGAAGCTATTAATAAATTTAACCATTTTAAAAACTAAGAAACCATGAAAAACTCAGAAACAAGTATGAATTGTGCTGAAAAGAAAATCCAGCTGATAAAAGATATTCTGGAGAATGACTGCCATGATTTGAAAAATAATAAGTCAATTGACTTTGATAGCGAAATTTCCAGAGAGGAAATTGAAAGAGAAGTAATGGATATGAGTACTTTCGCATCATTGGCGATGCCATCTTCTTTTTTTATTGAACAAATAGAACCTGCTTTCGCATTAAATATTCTTGCAAATAAGTATATCCATATCTATTTTATTAAAAATCAGGACGGAATAAGCCTTTTGTTCAGGTTCAACAAAGAAGAACAAAACAGCGCAACAGAAATAGTATTTACTGCAAAAGAGAAATTATTAGAGCTTAAAAACGGAAAGCTGTCAGATATTTCTCCTCAGAATGCAAAATCTTTTATAGAAACTTTTAAAGAATTATACGAAAATCAGGGTTTTGGAACAGAAGAGACTGCTTATACACAATACATCACTTTTCATTACAAAAATATTTTAGAGAATTTTTCGGGCTTTGAACCTAATACACAATTGATATGTGCGGCAAAACCAGATCCTATGACTCAAAAATTAAGACTGAATCTTATTCTGCAAATTGACAGGGAATATTGTAATAAGCCAATAACAACGGAAAAAACAGCCTTCTTCAACATAGGTAATATGCAGCCGTGATGTATACCGGGACACAGTTAGCATATTTGCTTGTCTTATTTCTTGTCGCTTCTTTCTCGGTATTTTTATGGATAAAAAACGGGAGAAAACAACAGAAGTTTTTATGTATTTATCTGGGGATCACTTTCTCCCTGGAGTTTTTAATGTATATTTTTCAGATTTACTTTAAAAGCAGTGCAAATTTTGGTTTTTTATACAATATTTATATACTTTTTTGTGCTTTTTTCTTTTTGAAATATTTTAATAAAAACCAGGACAAAAGCCTTATAATACTTAATACGAGCATTTTTTCATGGTTTGTTTTTGTCTACGTTTTTTACATTTTTAAAAACTATCGCGAGGTCAATCAGGTGATAGGGATTTCATTCGCATTGGTTTATATTTTCTACAGCTTGATCTGGTTTTATAGTAAAATAAAAAATCCCAGCCTTGAAAAGATTACTAATGAACCTAAATTCTGGATTGCTTCCGGATTGCTCTTCTGGGGAGTTTTTTTCATACTGAGGATTATACCAAGATATTTGTTTAACAAAATAGATGAAGAAGTGCTCATCATTTCACAGTCATTTTTCTTTATAATTAATATTTTTTTCTATGTGCTTTTTTTAATTTCATTAATTAAATACAGTAAAAATCATGGATCAGGAAAATATGAATGAAATAAAGCTAACCTATATTATCATTACCATTGTGATGATTTTTTTCATTGGATTCATCATTTTTGTAGTTTTGATGTACAACCGCAAACAACTCCTCTACATCAAAGAAAAACAGCTCAAAGAAGCAGAACACCAAAACCAGCTCCTCCAAAAAGAGCTTGAAAAACAAAAATCAATAGAAAAAGAACGCGAACGGATTTCCCACGATATGCACGATGATCTCGGGGCAGGAATTTCTGCATTAAAGCTTCAGGCTGAATTTTTAAAACAAAAAGCCCAAGATGAGAATTTAAAAACAGACATCGATGAAATGCTGAAAACCTCGGAAGAAATGAACCTTTCTATGCGGGAAATGCTTTGGAGCCTCAATTCGGGAAACGATATGCTGGGAAGCTTTATAGATTATGCAATCGTGTATGCTGAGAATTTTTTGAAAAAGACAAAGATCAAACTGTTAACTGTAAGCGAAGATATTATTTCAGAAACACCGATTTCTACCGATTTAAGACGAAATATGTTCCTATGCTTAAAGGAAGCTTTAAATAATGCCTACAAGCACAGCCGCTCAGAAAATGTAAAGCTTTCGTTTTCGCAAAAAGGAAAGGAATTTTTAATGAAAATCTCAGACAACGGAACCGGAATTTCTACTGAAAAGTCCGAAGGAAACGGCCTTAGAAATATGAAAAAAAGGATGCACGAGCAAAATGGAGAATGCAATATCCTATCCTCGGAAAATGGAACTGAAGTCATCTTTAAAGTAAGTGTTTAATACGCTTTACAGCAATAGATGCCTATAGCTTTAATATTAACTAAAATTTAACTTTGAATTCCCCCAAAAGATAAGACCGGTATGGCAAAAAAAGTTAAAAATTGACTAAATTTGTCTAAACTATAAAAAAACGAACAATGAGTTACATTTCTTACATAGAAGCGAGACAAATTTTGGATTCTAGAGGAAATCCTACAGTGGAGGTGGATGTATTTACAGAAAGCGGGGCAATGGGCCGTGCGGCGGTACCTTCGGGAGCATCTACAGGGGAACATGAAGCGGTAGAATTACGAGACGGCGGTTCGGAATACATGGGGAAAGGTGTTCTGAAAGCTGTTGAAAATGTAAGAGAGGTAATTGCGCCTGAATTGGTGGGTCTTCCGGTTTTTGACCAGAATCTTATCGATCAGATCATGATCGATCTTGATGGAAGCAACAATAAAGGAAACTTGGGAGCGAATGCAATTCTTGGGGTTTCTTTAGCTGCTGCAAAAGCTGCTGCAAATGAATTAAAATTACCTTTATATAAATATGTAGGCGGTGTAAATGCCAATACGCTTCCGGTTCCGATGATGAACGTAATCAACGGTGGATCGCATTCTGATGCACCTATCGCGTTCCAGGAATTTATGATAATGCCTGTAAAAGCAGATTCTTTCTCTCACGCTTTGAGAAAAGGAACTGAAATTTTCCATAGCTTAAAATCTATTCTTCATTCAAGAGGTTTGTCTACAGCTGTAGGTGACGAAGGAGGTTTTGCGCCAACTTTCAAAGGAACTGAAGATGCTTTGGATACTTTGCTTCAGGCTATCGAAAAAGCCGGTTACAAGCCTGGTGATGATATCATGTTGGCATTAGACTGCGCGGCTTCAGAATTCTATAAAGACGGAATTTACGATTATAGAAAATTCCAGACTCAGGATGCAGCGCAATTTTCAAGCAGCGAGCAGGTTTCTTATTTGGCTGAATTGGCCAGTAAATACCCGATTATCTCTATCGAAGACGGTATGCAGGAGAATGACTGGGACGGCTGGAAAATGTTAACGGATAAAATCGGTGACAGAGTACAGTTAGTTGGTGACGATTTATTCGTAACAAATGTTGAAAGATTGTCAAGAGGAGTTAAAGAAGGAATCGCCAACTCAATTTTAGTAAAAGTAAACCAGATCGGTTCTCTTTCTGAAACAATGGCAGCGGTACAAATGGCTCAGCATAACAAGTTTACCTCTGTAATGTCTCACAGATCAGGAGAAACAGAAGATTCTACAATCGCTGATTTAGCAGTAGCAATGAATTGCGGACAGATCAAGACAGGTTCAGCTTCAAGATCAGACAGAATGGCAAAATACAACCAATTGTTAAGAATCGAAGAAGCGCTTGGTGAAACTGCAATTTTTCCAGGATTGGAGGCTTTTAAAATCAAAAGATAATTAATCGAATTTATAAATAACGGCAAGCGAAATTTTTAGTTTGCCGTATTTTGTAATAAGTAGTATATTTAAAAAAAAATAAATTAAATAATGTCAGACAACAAAGTAATATTGAATTACGATGGTAATTCATATGAATATCCTATCGTAGATAGTACTATCGGAGACAGAGGAATCGATATTTCAAAATTAAGAGACCAGACAGGTTTAATCACTTTAGATTTAGGCTATAAAAACACCGGAGCTACCCTTAGCGACATCACTTACTTAGACGGAGACAAAGGAGAATTATTCTACAGAGGTTATCCAATCGAGCAGATTGCTGAAAAATCCAACTTCACAGAAGTAATGTACCTTTTACTGCACGGTGACCTACCAACTCAGGATCAATTCAATACCTTTAACGGGAATATTAAAAAATATAACTTCGTAGCAGAAGAGATGAAAAAAATCATCGATGCTTTCCCGCGTTCTGCTCACCCAATGGGAGTTTTATCTACTTTAACTTCTGCTTTAACGGCCTTCAACCCGAAAGCTGTTAACGTAAACTCTAAAGAAGAAATGGATCTTGCTGCAGAATTGCTTATTGCTAAATTTGCTCACCTTGCTGCATGGACTTACAGAAAAACCCTGGGGCTTCCATTGAACCACGGAGATAACAACTTAAGCTATGTAGAAAATTTCTACAAAATGGCTTTCAGATTACCAAATGAAGATTTCCAAATCAATCCTGTGGTAACTGAAGCTTTAGATAAATTATTAATCCTTCACGCTGACCACGAGCAAAACTGTTCTACATCTACCGTAAGAATGGTAGGTTCTGCTCACACAGGTCTTTTTGCATCTGTTTCTGCAGGTATTTCTGCACTTTGGGGCCCGCTTCACGGTGGTGCAAACCAGGCAGTTATCGAAATGCTTGAACTAATTGAAAAAGATGGTGGTGATGTTAACAAGTGGGTTGAAAAAGCTAAGGATAAAAACGACAGCTTCCGTTTGATGGGATTCGGACACAGAGTTTACAAAAACTTCGATCCAAGAGCAAAAATCATCAAAAAAGCAGCAGATGATTTATTGGCAGCATTAGGAATTGAAGACAAAGCTCTTGATATTGCTATGCAGTTAGAAAAAGTAGCGCTGGAAGATGAATATTTCATCGAAAGAAAACTATATCCAAACGTAGACTTCTATTCAGGAATCATTTACAGAGCATTAGGAATTCCTACAGAAATGTTTACTGTAATGTTTGCATTGGGAAGACTACCGGGCTGGATCTCTCAATGGAAAGAAATGAGATTGAAAGGAGACCCAATTGGAAGACCAAGACAGGTTTACCAGGGAGCTCAGCAAAGAGATTATATCGATATGATCAACAGATAATATTTGATACCTATAAAATTAAATCCCAAGCTTTAACTTGGGATTTTTTTTATTCAAGAAGCTTTCAGAAGATTAGCATGTTATCATGTCATTAATTTCATAATGAAGAGATATGTAATAAATTTATTATAGATATGATATATTATCGTTTTTTTTATTTTTAACAAAGATTAATTTGTGCTTGCAATTTATTAAGAGATCTTTTCAAGAATTTCAAGGATTTCAGTAACTGTAAAAGATAATTGACGAAAAACAGTTATTGCTAAAATTAAACTTATTTTTAATTTTCCATTTTCTATTTTGGAAAGCTTACTTTGAGAAATATTTAATTCGTATGCCATATCTTCTTGGGAGATATTATTTTCCACTCTATATTTTTTAATTGAAGAACCGATATTTACCATCGAAATTAGTTTTAGGGCGCTAAAATATAAATTTCATTCAATGTATATATTAATTCTATGTTAAGGATTTATATATTCCAAAACGGAATAGGATATACATTAAAAAAAAATCATTTTTGTGCCAAAGTTTTCATAAGAAAACAGAAATTAATTTATACCATGAAAAAAATTTTTGTAATTTGTCAGTTGATTATCATAACAACTGTAAGTGTTATTTCTTGCCAAAATGAACAAGAAGAAAATGTCGCAGCTTATTCTAACAAAGCTAATCAAAAAGGTATTAGTGTTTCTAAGGTTACTGACATGAATTTTGAAAAAGATAAAATCTTAAAGTATTTATCTCAAGAAAATATAAAAATAAACGTCTCAAATCATCAGTCGGAAACTAGTAAAATTATTGATGATGTAGCTTTTGACTATGATAATATAAGTTTAGTAACTAATGAAAGCACTACAAATAATAAGATTTTGGTTGTAAGGCAAAAGGGTTATGATTTTGACAATAATGAGGTTAATTATGCATTAAGCTTTACAGAAGATGAAAAAGGAGAAATCTATAATGTAATAGTACTTAAAACTACATCTATAAATAAGGATGAGAAACGTTTAGAATACTTTGATACTGATGATCTTCTTTTATTATCTGTTGATGGAGATATTTCTAATGATACAGTAAAAGTTAATTATGTAATTCAGAATGATACATCAAGATTATGTAGTGGACAACAAACAATGAACTGTCTATCAAATGCTTATACAAACCACGGTTGGGCTTCTCTTGGGCTTACAGTTGGATCAATATTTTACCCTGAATTAACAATAATAGTAGCAGGAGGTTGTTTACATTCTTGTCATCATGAATAAAAATAGAATTTATGAAGAATATAATAGTTTATTATCTATGCATATTATTTCCGTTAGTAATCATGTTTTTAGTCGCAAAACGAGGGCATTATAATATATTTGCTTTGTTGGTATTTCTGTACTATTTTTATCGTGGAATTACAGATTTTTACAGACTATATCAAAAAGGTATTGTAGATAAAAAGACTTTTTGGAAATTCTTCATTCCTTTTTGGAGAACACAGTATTTTAAAGAGCTTTATTTTAAATAGTAAAAAACTTTCGATTTTATCGAAAGTTTTTGTTTTAAGATCTTACGAATCTACAAAGTTTCGCTATAAACAGGATATTAGCCAGTAATTTTCAGACTTGAAATCTTATCATTCACAATTTCAAAGTTATACTTTAAAACAATCGGACTGCCATCAAAAGTTCCTGAAGCTTTAGTTGTTAAGACAGTAATTTGATCTTCATTAAAAACGTCGATAGCCTCAAGTTTGGGTTTGTATTCTTCATTGGTTTTTTCGTTCCAGCGCTTTATTTCTTCTTTTCCGTTGTGAGTTTTTCCCTCATCAAACACAATCGCATCATCAGAAAAACATTCAGAATAGGAAATGCTGTCAAAATTTTCCTGAGCTTTCAATAAATTTTTTAAAATAATTGGTAAATCCATTTTTATAAATTTTTTAAGGTTAATTTAAATTGTTGGGATCGTTCCGCCATCAATCACATATTCAGTTCCGGTTAAATAACTTGCTCTCGGAGATACCAAAAATCCCACAAATTCTGCAATATCTTCCGGCTGCGCGGGTCTCCCGATGGGAATTCCGCCTAATGCATCCATCACGCTTTGGGTAGCCTCTTCTGTTGTTGAATTTGAGCTTTCAGCAATTCGTTCCATCATTCTTGTCGCAGAATCTGTCATGATCCAAC
Organism: Chryseobacterium soldanellicola; assembly: GCF_900100115.1. Classification (GTDB taxonomy): domain Bacteria; phylum Bacteroidota; class Bacteroidia; order Flavobacteriales; family Weeksellaceae; genus Chryseobacterium; species Chryseobacterium soldanellicola. Next base: position 189,580 of record NZ_FNKL01000002.1, on the reverse strand, counting down.
CTGGAGAAACGGTTAAAACTCGAACTCCTTTTGATGAAACTTCCTTCGATAAACCCTTGCTGTAATTAATCAAACCCGCTTTTGCCGCCGCATACGGCAACGTGGAATCATAAAGCGGCAATCTCCCCTGAATGGATGCGATATGAATAATTACGCCCTGTTTTTGTCCGATCATTTGTGGTAAAAAGCCTCTGTCCAGGCGAACGGGAGCCAACAAATTGGTCTGAATAGATGTTTCCCAATCTTCATCCGTCAAAACAGAAAAACCGCCGCCTTTTGTTTCAGAACCGCCCAGCGTGTTTATTAAAATGTCAAGCTTCCCGAATGTTGACAAAATTTCGTCGACAACTTTTTGTGTACCTTCAGCTTTACTCAGATCTGCAGCGATAAAATGAATTTTTTCATTCATAATTTCCGGTTGGTTTCTTGCCGTCACAATTACCGTTGCACCTGCAGCCAGCAATCTTTCTGCAATGGCTTTTCCTGCACCTTTTGTTCCGCCCGTTACTAAAGCTGTTTTATTGCTTAATTCATTATTAAAATTAAATTGTTCGTTCATACGTTTAAAGTTTAGTACAAATTTCAGGAGTATGATGAGTTTATACAAGTACGGAAATACGATTCATATAGGGAGAATTTTTTCCCCTATTGTCATTTTTAGAACATTGACTAATTTTGTGACATGTATGAAAGAAAAATTCCTCCTAATTTAAATTGTGGACTTGACCTGATCGGTGAAGTGCTTTACGGCAAATGGAAAATCCGTTTGCTGTGGTTTATCAATGAAGGTTTTCTGCGGCCAAGCGAGCTGCAGAAGAAAATTCCGGATGCCTCCCGCAGGGTTTTGAATATCCAGCTGAAAGAACTGGAAGAGCATGAATTGATTTCAAAGAAAATTTATGCCGTCGTTCCTCCAAAAGTTGAATACAGCCTTACCGATTTTGGGAAAACTCTGATTCCTGTAATCTCCGTTTTAGGACAATGGGGAGACGAAAATGAGGAGAAATTGCGAGCTTTAATTCTCAATCGTTTGGATAATATATCTGAAAAATAATTTACTGAAATCTTTGCATGCTTTGCGTTACAAAACATTCTATTTAAAGCGAATGATCAGAAAATTTATGATAGTAAATCTCTAACTGTAAAATTATAATAAATAATAAATTGTATTTAAAAATATCTGGAAACAAGGCTCTTTTGAGATGAAATGCCCTTTTAAATAAAGCGTTCCTGATTAAAAAACTATAATTAAAAGATTTTGCAGAATAAAATTAAATTCTACGCCTAAAAACCATGCAAAAGTTTCCCAAATACAGACCTTTACCTATATTTGTAGCATTGCATAAATCTTTATGAAACTAAATATAAAAAACGAAACGGGAAGGTTAAGATCAGTTGTTCTGGGGCAACCCAATTCTATGGGCCCGGTTCCTACACTGGAAGAAAGCTATGATGCAAAATCATATCACTCGATCCAAAACAACATCTACCCTAAAGAAGAGGATATCATCAACGAAATGAACGCCTTTGAAGCGGTTTTAAAAAAATATGATGTTGAAGTGCTTCGGCCAAGCATTATCAAAGATTATAATCAGGTTTTTGCGAGAGATGTAGCTTTTGTAATTGACGATAAAATGATCATTTCAAACGTGATCACAGACAGAGCAGACGAACAGGAAGCTTACAAAAAAGTTTTTGAAAAAGTAGCCTGGAGAAAAATCATCAATCTTCCGGAAACTGCCCATATAGAAGGCGGTGACGTGATTGTCTGGGATGATTTTCTTTTCATCGGAACATGTTTCAGCGAAGATTACAGAAATTATAAAACAGCAAGAACTAACGAATACGCCATCGAAATTCTTAAAGAATATTTTCCTAAAAAGAGAATTATCGACCTTGAATTAAAGAAAAACGATAAGATCCCGTACGAAGGTATTTTACATCTGGATTGTACTTTCAACCCGATAGGAAAAGAAAAATGCATCATTTACAAGGATGGTTTTGTAGATGAAAGTGATTACCGTCTGATCATCGATATTTTCGGTGAAGAAAACTGTTTCCACGTAACGGCAGAAGAAATGTTCGATATGTGCCCAAATATTTTCTCGATTTCTCCCGAAATTGTAGTGTCAGATAAAGCTTTCACAAGAATGAATAATCACCTGAGGAACGAATGGGGAATGACGGTTGAGGAAATTCCTTATAGAGAAATTTCTAAGATGGGAGGTCTTCTGCGTTGTTCGACGATGCCGCTTGTTCGGGAGTAAAAGTGTCGGAGAGTTTTAGGGTTTGATAGTCAGAGAGTCTTAGGGTTTGAGAGACTAAGAGTTAGAAAAGTGTTTGTTTTTTTTCTTATTTTAGTTAAAAATACAAATATGTCAACAATTAGATTTCATCAGGATTTAAAAGTTTTTCAAAAGTCTTTTGAAACAGCAATGACAATTTATGAGCTCTTAAAATCTTTTCCGAAAGAAGAGCTTTATTCTCTCACAGATCAAATCAGAAGATCATCGCGATCAGTTTCTGCAAATATTAGCGAAGCTTGGGGAAAAAGAAAATATGAAAAATCTTTTGTTGCCAAACTCACAGATTCAGAAGGTGAAGCAAGAGAAACTCAAACCTGGCTTCAATTTTCATTAGCTTGCAACTATATCAGTCAGGAACAGTTTAATAATTTAAGCAATCAGTATAATCAAATAATCGGGATGTTGGTCAATATGATGAGTCAATCACAAAGTTGGTGTACATTTACAATAAAAGAAGAAACATATTTTACACTAAAACACTCAGACTCTCAAACCCACTTACCCTCAAACTCAAAGAAAACATGCAAACAACAGATACAGTTTTAATGATAGAGCCGACTGCATTCGGTTACAATGCGCAGACAGCGGAGAATAATTATTTTCAGGTTGAGCAGAAAAATTCTGATGTTCAGTCTAAAGCTTTGGCGGAGTTCAATATTTTTGTTGAAAAATTAAGAAGCAAAGGAATTAATGTAATTACTGTAAAAGATACCTTAGACCCGCACACACCGGATTCTATTTTTCCGAATAACTGGGTAAGCTTCCATAATGACGGAAAGGTGGTTTTATATCCGATGTTCGCTCCGAACAGAAGAGTAGAAAGGAGGGACGATATTATTGAAAATATTAAAAACCAGGGATTTGAGGTAACAGAAATCGATGATTGGTCGCTGCCTGAAATTCAGGGACATTTTTTGGAAGGAACAGGAAGCATGATTTTCGATCATGATAATAAAATAGCTTACGGCTCGGTTTCTTTGCGATTGGATGAAGCGTTATTCAGAGAATTTTGTAAGAAATATGGTTTTACGCCTGTTGTTTTTCATTCGTTTCAAACGGTTGGTTCAGAACGACTTCCGATTTATCATACCAACGTTATGATGTGTGTTGCCGATAAATTTGTGGTCATTTGTCTTGACTGCATCGATAATGATCTGGAAAGAAGCAAAGTTGTTGAAACCATTAAAAATTCAGGAAAAGAAATCATCGAAATTTCTGAAGAGCAAATGCAGCAGTTTGCAGGAAATATGCTTCAGGTACAAAATAAAGAAGGTGAAAAATTTTTAGTAATGAGTGAAACGGCTTATAAATCTTTAAACGAAAATCAAATTTCAGCGATTGAAAAATACTGCGAGATCATTTATTCGGATTTAAATACAATTGAAGTAAACGGAGGCGGAAGCGCACGTTGTATGCTGGCGGAGGTTTTCCTGCCGAAAAAATGATATATTTGCGAAAAATATTTAATTGAACCCATTATCAAGCAAAGGTTTACATATTCTTCTGACTTTGGAAACAGAGTCAGAAGCTTTGTTATTAGACAGTACAGGTTTTCTGAATTTTATTGAGAAAATTTTAGCTTCAAAAGAAGTGGAAATTGTTGGGATTACTGACCATGTTTTTGAAAATCAAAGCTTTACTTCAGCGGTTTGTCTTAAAGAATCGCATTTATGCATTCATACCTGGCCGGAATTTAAGCAGTTGACTTTTGATGTTTTCCTTTGCAATTATTTACAGGATAACACAGAAAAAGTGGATAAAATTGCAGATGAGGTTGTCGAATATTTTAACGCCAAAATTATTCAAAAACACAAAATTTATAGATAAAATGCATTACACTTGTCCCTTATGCAAAACTGAGAATAAGATTGATGCTAATTTTCACGTCGTAGAATATGTTTGCAAAGCATGTTCTAATCTTATTGATGTCAGTAAAAACACATCAACAAAAGTTATTAAAAAACCGATTGAAAGTGTCGTTCTGGAAGTTGGGCAAAAAGGAATTATTAATGAAGTTGAATACAGTGTTGTTGGAATTATCGTTAAAAAATACGGGTCAGATATTTTTTGGAGAGAATATTATTTGAAAGATAATAAAGCCAACAATGCTTTTTTAAGTGAAAGCGACGGGCATTGGGTTTTTCTTCAATCTATTCATAAAGAAGACATAAAGAGAAAATCATGGAATAGCAGAGTAGTAGAATTTCATTTGTTAAATTATCGCTGGTACGAAACCACGGAATGCCACATTCACGCGGCTGCCGGTTTTTTTGAAGACCGTGTAGATTTCGGACTTTCCACGTACAGAGAATATGTAAACGGAACCCAAATGATTTCTGAGGAAAAGTCAAATGGTGAAACCCAATACTTTTTCGGACAACATATTTCAAAGTATAAAGTTCAAAAAGCTTTTAAAATTCAGAATCTTCCCAACTATACAGGAATCGGAATTGTTCAGCCTTATTATGTGAACATTAAGCAAATGATCAATATTTTTTGTGTTGCTGCACTTTTGATTTGCCTTTTACAGCTTTATGTTTACACCACAAGAACTAATTATCCTGTTTTTGAACAGAAAATAAAGTTTGAAGATGTAAAAAATAAGGAAATGGTAAGCAAAAGCTTTACATTATCGGGAGGCTCTGCACCATTGAAGGTAAAGGTATATTCCGGAGTTGATAATTCCTGGGCTAATGTTCAGTTAAGCCTTGTTAATGAATCTACAAACGAAATAGTTTACACTTCCAAAGACATTGAAGAATATCACGGAATCGAAGATGGAGAACATTGGTCGGAAGGAAATACAACGGAAGATTTTAATCTTTGCGGAGTTTCTTCAGGAAAATATCATTTCTTGATTTCTGCGGAAAAACAACCTTCAATGGAAACAATATCATCTAACACTGTATCTTCAGATAATGGAGTAACAATATCAAGAGATGTGTCAGGAATTATTGATGTAGTAAATAATACAACTAAAGAAACAGTTTCCTTCGGTGATATAAAAACATTGGAAAAAGATTCATCCGATATGGGAAAATTAGTAAAACAGACATTTCCTAATCAGAATTTAGATTCATTATTAAATGTAAATCCTATAATTCAGACGCCATCTCTGAGTGTAACATCCGATGACAGTTCCGTAGATATTAAAGCAACATGGCTTCCTGTGTCATTCTGGAATTTTACAATCGTTTTAGTTCTAATGATCGTATTTTTCATCGCTTGTTATTGGGGAAGATATCTTTTCAATGTTTCAAAATGGAAAAATAGTTCAAATTCACCTTATCCTCAATCATAAATTATGGCAAAATTGATTAATTATATCAGAGAAAATTGGTTTTTATGCTTAATGGGAGGGGTATTCCTGAGCTGGTTTGTTTATCTTACCTACGCAGGAAATCAGGTGTGCGATTGTGCGAAAACAGAAACTTACAGAGACGGAACAACAAGGCATCATTCCACGGGTGGAGTGGGCTATTACCGATACTATCACAAATAAAATATAAATTATGGATCAAATAAACTTCTTACCAATAATCAACTCAATTATTTATTCTTTTTTAGGAATTGCAATTTTGTTGGTTTGCTATGTTATCATTGAAAAATTAACGCCGGAGAAAACATGGCACGAGATTTCTCAAAATAAAAATACGGCATTGGCAATTATTTTCGGAGCATTTATCATTGGAATTTCAATTATCATAAGCGCGGCAATTCATGGATAAAAAGAGGATTCCTCTCGAGCTTTTGTTGCTGTTTTCGGTATTTGTCATTGCAACTTGCGGGCTGATTTACGAATTGGTAGCGGGCGCTCTGGCGAGTTATCTTTTGGGAGATTCCGTGAAGCAGTTTTCTTTCATCATCGGGGTTTATCTTTTTTCGATGGGAGTGGGCTCTTATTTTGCGAAATTTATTAAAGGAAATCTGATCGATAAATTTGTTGAAATAGAAATTCTCGTAGGAATTGTCGGCGGAATAAGTTCGGTGGTTCTGTTTATTTTATTCAATACGTTGGCGCATTTTGAAGCGGTTTTATATCTTTTTGTGTTTTTTACGGGATGTTTGGTTGGCGTGGAAATTCCTCTGTTGATGAATATTTTAAAGGATAAAGTTCAGTTTAAAGATTTAATTTCTAATGTTTTCGCATTCGATTATATCGGAGCTTTATTAGCCTCAATACTATTTCCGTTAGTTCTAATTCCAAATTTAGGAATTGTAAAAACGCCTTTGTTTTTTGGATTGATTAATATTTCAATCGCTATTTTCTTATGTTTTTATCTTAAAAAAGAATTGTCAAAACCGATTTCATTGAAAATAAAAGCAATCGGAGCATTTATTTTTCTGTTGGTACTTTTTATTTTTTCGGATAAAATTTTATCGTATTCCGAAGAAAAATTATATGGTGAAAATGTTGTTTATACAAAAAGCTCACCTTATCAGAGAATCGTTTTAACGAGGAATAATCGTGAATTTCGTTTATATTTAAATAACAATCTGCAGTTTTCCTCTACCGACGAATACCGTTATCATGAAGCGTTGGTGCATCCCGCGATGTCAATGTCAAAAAATATTGATCATGTCCTGATTTTGGGCGGTGGCGACGGTTTTGCCGTTCGTGAAGTCTTAAAATATAAAGAAGTAAAAGATATCACATTGGTAGATCTGGATGGTGAAATGACCGATTTTTTCAAAACCAATGAAACCATGCGCGAGCTGAATCACAGTTCTTTATCCAATCCGAAAGTGAAGGTCATCAACAAAGACGCTTACATTTGGGTAAAAGAAAACAAACAAAAATTCGGAGCTATTATCATTGATTTTCCTGACCCGTCCAATTATAGCTTAGGAAAATTATATTCTCTGCAGTTTTACAAAGAATTGGAAAAACTGACTACTTTAGACACAAAAATCGTTGTTCAGACAACTTCACCATACTTTGCGCCAAAATCTTTCTGGTGCATTGAGAAAACGATCAATCAGATATTTCCGTTTACTTCGGCGTATCATACGTATGTTCCGTCTTTCGGGGAGTGGGGCTTTTCGATGGCATCTTTTGAGCCTGTTAACAATAGGATTTACAGAAGAATTCCCGATTTAAAATTTTACGATTACAACTTTTCTCAGATGTCATATTTCACAAAAGATATGAAGACGAAAGACGTAGAGGTCAATCGATTGGATAATCAAATTTTAGTACGCTATTTCGATGAAGAGTGGGGAAAAGTACAGTAGAAAAGATTTCCTTAAAACGATCTTTTTGGGCAGTCTGATGCTTCCTTTTCTACAATATTGTGAAAGAAAAGGAAAGTCATTGTTGCTTAAAATCACCGGAACCAATCACGTTCTCGGGCACAAGCTTTGGGCTAAAGATTTTCCTAAATTTACAGAAGAAATTCGTACAAAATATCTCGTGGTCGGAGGTGGAATTTCCGGGCTTTCAGCATGTAGATTTTTCAGTCAAAATAATGAAAATGATTATCTTTTACTCGAAATGGAAGATCATTTAGGAGGAAATTCTTCAAACGGACAAAATAAGTTCTCTAAATTTCCTTTGGGAGCTCATTATTTACCATTGCCGAATAAAGAAAATACAGAGATCATCGATTTTTTAAAAGAATGTAACATTTATCAGGGTGACGATGAAAATGGCGAACCGATTTTAGATGAATATCAAATGACTTTTCCTCAGCAGGAACGATTATTTTTCAAAAATTCATGGCAAAACGATATTGTTCCGCAAAAAGGAATTTCTGAAGAAACTCAGAAAGAATTTGACCGTTTTTTCAAATTAATGGATGGTTTTCGTGATAAAAAAGGAGAAGATGAAAAGTATTTTTTTGCAATTCCGGTTGAAGATTCAAGTGAAGACTCTGGATTAATCCAATTAGAAAAAATGTTGTTTAAAAGTTTTCTTGGAACAGAAAATTTCAAATCAGAAGAATTACTTTGGTTGCTGGATTATTCCTGTCGAGATGACTATGGTTTAGGAATTGACTATGTTTCAGCCTGGGCGGGAATCCATTATTTTGCAGGAAGAAAAAACAACTGGAGCAAAAAATATAAAGATCAGGTTTTTACATGGCCGGAAGGAAATGCAAGATTAGCAAAGCATTTTTCAAAATATACAGAAGAAAAAAGTTTAACGAAACATTTAGTTTTTGATGTAAAATTAAATGAAAACAAAGTTGAGGTTTTAAGCTTTGATAACATCCAAAAAAAGACAAAGAAAATTATTGCAGAAAAAGTTCTCTTTGCGACGCCACAGTTTGTCAACGAAAGAATTTTTAATGATAAACGCACAAAATATTTTAATTATGTTCCATGGCTTTTAACAACGATTACGTTGAAAAATGAATTCGGAGGTGATGAAGAATTGGCCTGGGATAATGTAATTTACGGTTCGGACGGCTTGGGTTATATTTACGATCAGCATCAGAATGTAGATCAAATCCTGGGTGAGAAAGTGATCACTTATTACAGAAGCTTTTCCACAGATGATTGCAGAAAAGCAAGAAAAAAACTCTATTCTATGAAGGAAAGCGAACTTAAAAGTCTTGTTCTGGATGATCTGAAAAAAGCACATCCTTTGATCGAAGACTTTATTATTGAAATGCAGTTTCACAAGATCGGTCATGCAATGATTGCGCCCATTCCGAATCAGATTTTTAGAAATGCATATGAAGCAAAACAACCGATTGACGGAAAAATTTTCTTTGCCCATACCGATTTATCAGGAATTTCAATTTTTGAAGAAGCCTTTTATCAGGGATGGAGAACTGCAGAAAAAATGATATGAAACAACCCTGGATACATAATGCAAAAACAGACGGATGGTTTATTTTATCACCGCCTTTTTTGATTTTGCTGATTATTTTTCTTTTTCAGAAGCAAATTCAGGGGCTGGAAAATCATTATTCTTTTTATACATGGTTATTTTTAATCGTTTTTGTGGATGTTGCGCATGTATATTCAACGTTGTTTAAAACCTATTTTGTTAAAGAAGAAGTTCAGAAAAGAAAACTTTTATATTATGGAATTCCCATTTTGAGCTGGGTTTTAGGCTTAATTTTATATCAATTCGGGAGTCTGACATTTTGGTCGGTCCTGGCTTTGGTCGCAGTCTTCCATTTTATCCGTCAGCAATATGGGTTTATGCGGATTTATGCGCGTTTTGAACCGAATAACTGGAATAAAAGAATCGATGAGGTTGCTGTTTATTCTGCAACAGTTTTCCCGATGCTGTATTGGTTTAAAACGCCGAGAGCGTTCACTTGGTTTGTTGAGAATGAATTTAACTTATTTCAGAATTTACCGGATTATACAAATTTTATCACCGTTTTATATGTCCTGATTCTGTCCGTTTGGATTATTAAAACTGTCTTTGAGGTTTTTAAAGCCAAACAGATCAATGTTCCCAAAATCACCTTAATTACAGGAACTTATCTTTCATGGTATTTCGGGATTGTCTATTTTAATAATGATTTAGTCTTCACTTTTATGAATGTCATTTCACACGGAATTCCTTACGTTGCTTTGATCTATATCAGAGAAATTGAACAGAAAAACTCCCAGGAATTGAATAAACTTTCTATTTTTAAATCAACTTTCGGAATTTTTTTATTCATCGTTGTAATTGTTGTATTTGCCTTCTTCGAGGAATTTTTGTGGGAGGTTTTTATTTGGCGCGAACATTTTTCATTTGATTTTCAACTTTCATTAAATTGGTTTCAATTCTTAATTCCCTTACTTGTTGTTCCCCAATTAACGCATTACCTATTGGACGGCTTTATTTGGAGAAAAAAGAAAAAAGTTAAGTAAATTTGCTTTTAATGTAAAAAAAATGAAGATGCAGAAGTATTTATTTTTGTTTGCTTTTTTGTTGGGAATCGGTTTAAACGCCCAGCAAAAAACATTTTGTAATCCGATCAATATTGATTATGGATATACCCCGTTTAAATCTTTTTCAAGCCAGGGAAAACACCGTGCGACGGCAGATCCGGTGATTGTTAATTTCAAAAACAAACTATTTCTTTTTTCAACAAATCAGGAGGGATACTGGTACAGCGACGATATGCTGGATTGGAAATTTGTGAAAAGAAAATTCCTTAGAGACAACAAATACCAACACGATCTGAATGCTCCTGCGGTTTGGGCGATGAAAGATACTTTATACGTTTTCGGCTCTACCTGGGAACAGGATTTTCCGATCTGGAAAAGTACAAATCCCACAAAAGATGACTGGAAAATTGCTGTTGATACATTAAAAGTCGGAGCTTGGGATCCTGCTTTTCATTATGATGAAGACAAAAATAAGCTGTATTTATATTGGGGCTCGAGCAACGAATGGCCGTTGCTGGGAACTGAAGTTAAAGTAAAAACGCTACAGTCAGAAGGTTTTGTAAAGCCAATTATTAAGCTAAAACCCGAAGATCACGGTTGGGAAAGATTCGGGGAATATAATGACAATGTTTTCCTGCAGCCTTTCGTAGAAGGCGCCTGGATGACCAAGCACAACGGAAAATATTATATGCAATACGGCGCTCCGGCGACAGAGTTCAGCGGATATTCTGACGGAGTCTATGTAAGCGATAAGCCTTTAGAAGGCTTTGAATATCAGCAGCATAATCCGTTTTCTTACAAGCCGGGAGGTTTTGCGAGAGGAGCAGGACATGGTGCAACTTTTGAGGATAATTATAAAAATTGGTGGCATATTTCAACCATTTTCATTTCAACTAAAAATAATTTTGAAAGAAGACTTGGAATCTGGCCTGCCGGATTTGATAAAGATGATGTCATGTACTGTAACACAGCTTACGGCGATTATCCGACATACCTTCCGCAATATGCGCAGGGAAAAGATTTCTCAAAAGGCCTTTTTGCAGGTTGGATGTTGTTGAATTACAATAAGCCTGTTCAGGTTTCATCGACTTTGGGTGGTTATCAGCCCAATTTGGCGGTGGATGAAGATATTAAAACGTATTGGAGCGCAAAAACCGGAAATTCCGGTGAATGGTTTCAGACGGATTTAGGTGAAGTTTCTACAATTAATGCGATTCAGATTAATTATGCAGATCAGGATGTGGAATTTTTAGGGAAAACATTGGGAAAAATGCATCAATATAAAATCTACGGTTCAAACGACGGTAAAAAATGGCATGTGATTGTTGATAAAAGCAAGAATACCAAAGATGTTCCTCATGATTATGTAGAATTGGAAAAACCTGCACAGGCGAGATTCCTGAAAATGGAAAATTTAAAAATGCCAACCGGAAAATTTGCATTAAGCGGTTTCAGGGTGTTTGGAAAAGGAGCGGGAGCAGCACCTCCGAAAGTTCAGAATTTTGTTCCTTTGAGAGCAGATCCTAAAAAATATGGAGAAAGAAGAAGCATCTGGATGAAATGGCAACAGAATTCCGATGCCGACGGATATGTGATTTATTGGGGTAAATCTCCTGATAAAATGTACGGAAGCATCATGGTTTATGGTAAAAATGAATATTTCTTCACGGGAGCCGACCGCACAGACGCTTATTATTTCCAAATTGAAGCTTTTAATTCAAATGGAATGTCAGAACGAACGGAAATTGTAAAATCAGAATAAAGATTTAAATAAATCAAACGCTTTGAAAATTTCAGAGCGTTTATTTTTTATCTACTTTTTTGAGGAAACTTTCAATGGTATTAATTAAAAATATTGAATTTTTCCCTTTTTCCCAGTCAACATGGCCTCCGTTGAATTCATAAGATTCGTGAAAAACATTATTTTTGGAAAAAACCGAATCCAGAATTTCTTTTTGTGAAACCGGAACAACCTTATCAATTTTTCCGTAATAAGATAAAGTGGGCGGAGCGTTTTTATCAATCCAGTATGTCGGGCTTCCGAAATCCATTGCTAAAGCATTTTGTGGAAGAATTTTAGGATCGATCAGTTGTTTTTCAATAAAAGAATAATCTTCATAATTTTTAAATCCGGGATCAGACAAATCTGCCGGACCTACAATATTGACAACGGCTTTTACCTTCTTATTTTTATCGAATTTGTAAGCATACAACATTGATAAATGCCCGCCGGCGCTGTTTCCGAGAAGGATTACTCTAGGATTATACTGTAAAGTTTTTTCTAAATAATGAATGACATCCGTAATATCGTCAGTTTGATCCGGAAGGGCAAAATGGTTAATAGAAGCCAGTCTGTAATTCAGGTTAACAAAAATAGAATTCGGGAATTTTTCCATCATTGAAAAAATGAAAGGTGTCAATTGAGATTTGTCGCCGCCTCGCCAGCCGCCACCATGAATAACGATAAATATATCTTTTTGCACCATATTTTTACTATCTGGAAGATATAGATCCATTTTTTGTTCATAATCTTTACCGTAAGAAATATTTTTCTTGACCTCAAAAGATGTATTTTTATTAATAATGATCGGCTTTTCTTTGCAATCAATAGTGAAAAGAAGAAGCATGAGACCGATAAAAATTGTAACGAAAGCTTTCATACTTATAAAGATAAAAAACTCACCGATTTCTCAGTGAGCTTTGTACAAAATAATTGATATGAATGAATGATTGTTTTATCTTGTTCTGCTTTTGATCGCGTCAGAAGCGCCTTCGATGTCCCTTACTTTTTTCACTTTTTGGTTTCCGAAGTTGTAAGTGATGCTCACGGTCATGTTTCTTCTGTACTGGTCGCTTCTGATGTAATTGTAATTTCCGTTGGTTTGATAATCTTCGATTTCTACGACGTTTGTTCTCAGAACGTCATTTACATTTACGGCAAAAGTCCAGTCGTTCCAGTTTTTCTTTAAGCTTAAATCCAGGCTCATTAAGTTTTTCAACATTCCAAGCTCGATTTGCTGTTTGTCGACAAAGAAATAATTTACCCCCAAAAACCAAGTTTTCTTTTTGTCTAAACGGATCGTGTTGTTACTGGTAATGACGATACTTGTAGAGCGTACTTTATTTTCATAAGTCGGGAAAACGTCTCCTGACGTCGGGTCAACGCTTAAGCTTCCGTTGTTGATATTGTGCTGGATTCCCGCATTAAAGTTTAATGTTAAATATTGCTTGAAGAATGTTTTTTGAATTCCTAACATGGCTGACATTTCCTGTTTGTCGCCAAAGTTTGTTCTGATGTATCTTAATTGTTTGTGAGGATCCATGATTATATTTCCGTTTTCATCTTTTACAGGATTGCCCATATCGTCCAATCTCGGTTTCAAAATATCTCTTTGCAAAGGAACCTGAGTGATCTGATCTTTAAAATAAGAATGGTTTAAAATCAGAAAATAGGAGTTTTTATACATATACGTCAACTCCTGATTGTATGTAGAAGATGCTTTTACAAACGGATTGTTTTGCGTGTAATTATCCTCTGTCAGAATATTTCTTACAGGATTGATTTCCCAGAAGCTCGGTCTTCTCATTCTGCTCGAAAATGCATAGGAAATATTATTTTTATCATTAATGGCATAATTAAAGGTCAGATAAGGAAGCAGGTTATTGTAATTCTGTTCAATTCTTCTGTATTCCGGAGCGGCGTTGTCTGAGGTTCCTACGCTGTTTGTCATTTCATATCTGGCTCCGATTTTCCCGGAAAATTTATCAGAAAATTTCTTTTCTAAGGTTAGATAAACGCCATAAATATTTTCATTATAGACAAAATGATTGGGAGCAGATGTATTTTCTACGTTTATCAATTGACCATTAGTATCATAAACATAATCCAGCGTATTGTTTTTTGTGTCGTTATTGGTTTTTGTTTTATTATAATTTCCACCTACAGATACCGTAAAATCGTTTTTAAGCTTTTGGATGTAATCTACGGTTCCAGAGAAATTATTAATAATTTGTGGTAAATCCTGGAAAATCTGTGTTCCGATTCTGATGTCGTTTCTGTTAATATCAGAAATAATGGTTCTGTTATCTGTAAACTGGAATCTTTTATAATTTAAATAAGCAGCATTTATGTTTAATTTGCTTCCTAATGAATCGGTTTTAAGCTCATAATTCAGATTTACAGAGTTGTTGTAAGATCTTGCATCTTCTTTGTTTTGGGATTTGGTGTAATTTTCAAAGTAAGAATTAGTTTTATTATCAAATGAACGAACGGTATTGAATAAATTCACCCTCGAATTATAGCTTTTATTGGCCCACGAATTCCATGATAGGCCTAAATTGCTTTTTTCAGTAAGCTGATAATCAATATTTAAATAGCCACCGAGATTTTTGTTCGGATCGTCAATATTCCCTACGGATTCGTTTGAAGATAAAGCATTTCCGTTTCTTAAAATATAAGATTGAGGATTGATATTTTCGCCGCCGTTGAGGTTTGCACTGATTCCTAATTTATCTTTTCTGTAATTCGCAGAAAAACTTGCATTGCTAGAGTTGTATTTATTTTGGCTGTTCGACATTCTCATGTTTCCGTTCAAACCGTCGCTCATTTTCTTCTTTAGAACGATATTGATGATTCCGTCAGAAGATTCTACCTGAAATTCACTTCCCGGAACCGTAATAACTTCAATTTTCTGTATATTTTCGGCAGGAGTATTTTTTAAGAACTGTACCAAAGAATCAGCATCCATATTGCTTTTTCTGCCGTTGATATAGATTAAAGCATTGTTTTTTCCTGCAATTTTCAGCGTTTTATCATCGGTAGAAGAAAGCAGGGGAGTTTGCTTTAAAATATCGAATGTTGTGTTCCCCTTTGCAACAGGTGATGCCGCAACATCATATACAAAACGGTCACTTTGTTTTTTGAAAACCTGTTTCGTTAACGTTACTGCCTCTATGTTTTGAGTTTTTACAGAGTCTGATTTTTTCTGCTGAGCGAATGTCATTCCGCTGAAAAATAGAGCTGCGATGAGAATGGGCGTTTTCATGATGTTATTTTTAAGTCGTTAATAGCTTGTATTTGTTATTATTTAACATTGCAAAGATATATAAATAATTTAGTATTATGCAATACAAAGTACTTAAAATAATTTAATAATTAATTTAACTATTTGATTATCAGTAGTTAAATTTTACATTAAAAATTTACTTTCTTTGATTTTATACTTAATAAGACAATGCTGACCTAATTTTTGTTACATCGAAATCCTAAACTTTTAAAATATTAATAAGAAATTCATATAAAGTTCTTCGTGAAACTTTATTCAGTAAATTGAATTTTAGGAACTGTAATGGGATACACATAATCAAAAGATTTAGTGTAGATAGAATAAAAAAAGGCCCGAAAAGGCCCTTTTTATTATGTTAATTTATTCCCTGTCGAATCGGGCGAGTTTTTTATCAACCCAAATCGTTGCAAACGGGAAAAATGCGGACATTAATGCAAAAACAAAATCTTCATCATCCCATTTGAAAATTTTTCTCACCGGAAGGCAAAGCAAAAGATAAAGGGTAAAGAAAAGCCCATGAATATTTCCGATAATAATAATGAAAATAGTGGAAAGAAGCCCTTCCTCATCATATCTTTTCCAGATCATGGCAACTCCGTAAAGCAGAAAACAAGTAATTGCTTCAGCAACGCAGACCTGCTTAAACCATTTTATGATTTTTTCCTGTGAATATTTTGAGAAAAATTTTTCGATGAAATTCATGTCTTGAATTATGAATGATAAGTTATAAATTATGAGTTTTGTCTAAGACCTGGTCCCTATTATCTGTTATTTAAATTACTTATAAAAGCTACTTCCATCCAGATATTCAAAAACCTCGGGAGGAAGCATTGGTCTTACGTTTTTGCCGTCTCTGATCATATTCCGGATCTCGGTGGCAGAAAGCTCCACAACAGGCGCTTTTATTAAAGAAATATTATCATGTTGCAGATATTCGGAATCCTTTTTCTCACCATCAAAAACTCTCGGATAAACGATAATGTGATGATTTTTAATTAAAGTTTCAGAGTTTTTCCATTTATGTAGACCTGCCAGATTATCTTCACCCATAATTAAGCTGAAAGAATGATCAGGATATTTTTCATGAAGATAAGTTAATGTATCGATCGTATAGCTTGGCTTTGGTAAAGAAAACTCCACATTGGAAGCTCTCATATTCGGATAGTTTTTTACGGCAAGTTGCACCATATCAAGCCTGTTATGATCTTTTAGCAGCGTTTTTTTATCCTTAAAAGGGTTTTGCGGACTTACCACAAACCACAATTCATCCATATCCGAATTTTCAAGAATATAATTCGCCAAAATCAAATGTCCAATATGAATTGGGTTAAACGAGCCAAAAAATAAACCTATTTTCTTCATTTTTAGGTAGTAGGGTTTAGTTAATCCCTAAACTTAACATCTTTTATATTCAAATAATGCGTCACATTTCCTTTCCAGTGATTTTCCTCTAACGTGAAGACAATATCAAATCTTTTGGTCTTAAAATCTTCCGAGAACTGTCCCAATTTAAAACCGACACATTCAATATTTCTTCCGGTAGATTCTTGTTTGATGTAGAATTTAAGGTGATTATTATCTTTCCCCATCGTTTTTACATACCCCGAAAGTTTTTGATTGGTCAATGCCAGAATCGGTTTCATATTGTGAGGTCCGAAAGGAGCCAGTTTTCTGTGAAAATTGATGAATTCACGGTTGATCTCGTCAATTTCAATCACAGAATCGATCGTAATGGAAGGTTCTTTTTGATGTTCCTTGATTTTTTCAGAAACGATTTGCTCAAACTTAAGCTTAAATGCCTCGAATTTATCTTTTTCCATTGAAAGCCCTGCCGCAGCGTGGTGCCCACCGAATTTCAGGAAATATTCCGAACAAAGATCCAATGCCTCATGTACATCAAAATCTGAAACGGATCTGGCAGAAGCTACCATTTCACCATTATTTCCGTCTGTGAAAACCAGGGTCGGTTTGTAATAGGTTTCAATTAATCTTGAAGCTACAATTCCGATTACGCCTTTGTTCCATTCTGGATGATAAACGATGGTTGTATATTTTGTTTCCTGCTGCGATTCAATAACTTGGTTTAATGCGGAAAGTGTAGAATTCATGTCCAATTCACGTCTTTCATCATTGAGGTTCATGATGTCGCTTACGATCTGATGAGCGTGCTTCAGATTATCGGAAACCATGAGCTCGACAGCGGCTTTCCCGTGCGAAATTCTTCCTGCAGCATTAATTTTCGGAGCAATTTCAAAAACAATATTTGAGATTTCGAAATGTGATAATTTATCATCAGGAATTAATAATCTTAATCCTAAGTTTCTGGTTTTTCTGAGAATTTTAAGTCCCATTTTAGCTAAAACCCTGTTTTCACCCGTCATCGAAACGATGTCGGCAGCGATAGAAATGGCGAGAAGGTCTGTTAATTCAAATAATTCAGCTTCAGGGAGCTTGTAGATCGTATTTAGCCCCTGACAAAGCTTAAAACCAACACCACATCCGGAAAGTTCCTTAAAAGGATACCTGCAGTCGTTTCTTTTTGGATCAAGAACGGCTACCGCATCAGGAATTTCGTCTCCCGGTAAATGGTGATCGCAAATGATAAAATCAATATCCAGCGTTTTGGCATAATTAATCATATCCAAAGCCTTGATCCCGCAGTCTAAAGCAATAATCAGTGAGAAGCCGTTTTCTTTGGCAAAATCAATGCCTTCCGTTGAAATTCCGTACCCTTCAGAATTTCTGTCGGGAATATAATAGTCTAAATATTTTTTCTGAACAATTTTGCTGAGATACAGGTACATCAGAGCTACGGCAGTGGTGCCGTCTACATCGTAATCTCCGTACACTAATATTTTTTCTCCGTTTTCGATCGCAGTGGCAATTCTTTCCACCGCTTTCTGCATATCAGCCATTAAAAACGGATTATGAATGTCAGTAAGGTTTGGTTTGAAAAACTCTCTTGCCTTTTGATAATTGTCAATTCCCCTAAGAACGAGAAGTTTAGATTCAAAAGTTCCAAAACCAAGTGACGAACTTAATCCGTCCACGATTTCCTCATCAGGTTCGGGCTTGTAAATCCATTTTTGACTCATTTCACAAAAATAGGGAAAAAAAACAGGATTTTGAAATCATAGGTCTGAAGTTTTGACCTGAAAATTGTTAAAAAAAAGTTATCTTCACTGTCCAAATTAAAAATAATTATGAAAAAAGTTAGTCTCTGCCTTCTTTTCCTGGGGGCGATGTATTCTGTTAATGCACAAAAAATTAACCTCGGAAAGGCGGCCGATGTTGTTTCCAAAGGGGCAAAAGTATTTACTTTCAGCAATGCCGATGCGGTAAAATTATCCAAAGAGTCTGTAGATTATATGGACAAAAATAATCCTGTTGCAGGGCCAAAAGATCCTTATACCGTGAGACTTAACAGGCTTTTCGGGAAACATAAAACACAAGACGGACTTACCCTGAATTATAAAGTGTATAAAGTAAAAGACATCAATGCTTTTGCCTGTGCAGACGGAAGTGTGCGTGTTTTCTCGTCTTTAATGGATATTATGACGGATGATGAATTATTGGCTGTAATCGGTCACGAAATCGGTCACGTAAAAAATGAGGATACAAAAGACGCGATTAAATCGGCGTACTTAAAAGCTGCAGCTCTTGATGCGGCTTCTTCCGCTTCGTCTACGGTGGCAACCCTCAATGAGAGCCAGGTAGGTAAAATGGCAAATGCATTTTTAGACGCTTCCCACAGTAAAAAGCAGGAATCTCAGGCCGATATGTATTCTTATGATTTTATGAAGGCAAATAAATATAATGTAGTGGGAGCTTATACTGCATTTAAAAAGCTGGCTTTATTGTCTGAAGGCGGAACAGCCCAGTCGGGATTCCAAAAAATGTTTAATTCACACCCGGACAGCAATAAAAGGGCGGAAGCCGTGAAAAAACGTGCCGAAAAAGATGGTTTGTGGAAAGATCCGGGAACCGTTACTTTACCAACAACAAAACTTACAAAATAAATTAACTTTTAATAAAATAGGAAGCCTCAAATTAATTTGAGGCTTTTTTTGTGTCTGACAAGTGTTTTTTCGGTGGCTTTTTTCTTAAAAAATGAAATATTTAATCACGTAAAAAGGAGAAATATAACTTGCTGAAAAAATATTTTCACCATCTTGAAAATAACAGATACAACTGAACGATAAAATTTTATTCTTTAAAATTAGAAAATGATTTATAATAATTTCGTGTTTTATTTATATATATTATAAAATTTATTAGGTATTATTTGTTATAATTTGTTAAATATAGTTAAATTATTGATTTAACGCAAAAGAAAATTATATTTGTGGAACATAAAAAGATAAATTATGAATAAAAAATTACAGTAGGTTTCTTTTGTTTAATGATGACCTCATTATTTTGTAAAGTTAATGCTCAAAGCTATCAAACATTGAATGTGACGAGCGGTTATGGTGCGGATCTTATTGCAAATGGTACTGGTGCTTCATCTTCAAGTACTACAGAAAGTGTAGATTCTCCTGCCAACGGGTATGTATTTATGTCAGCTGATTTTGTAAACGGTTTAGGGGTTTCTCCTGTTTCTGGTTTGCCAAGTAGCGGATTAATCAATTCTGCAAATACAGCAGGATTATCATTTCAATTAGCTTCTTATAGCTCAAGTAATGCTTTAAAGTTGGTGAATGCCAATGATATGGGAACTTTGAATTTTAGTACAAATCCTAAAGCTTCAAAATTATACATGCTCGCAACTACCGGAAGCGGGAATTCTACAGCTGATATTATTGTAACTTTTGCAGATAACACGACTCAAACCTTTACAAATGTTTCAATAAATGATTGGTATGGCGGTTCTTCATATGCTATAAAAGGTATAGGGAGAGTAAGTAGAGTTACAGATAATATAGAAAATAACTCAAATGATCCGAGATTATATGAGATTGGTCTACCAATTAATGCGGCAAATCAGATTAAAAATATTTCTAACGTATCGGTAAAAAAAACATCGGTATCTACAGGAATGTTGTGTGTTTTTGGCTTCTCTTATAAGATCGTGAACAGCTGTATTGAGCCGGATAATGTTTCCGCTTCAAATATAACGACTAATTCTGCAACTATTTCCTGGAGTGCTGTTTCCGGTGTTTCTTCATATGAGATTTATCAAAGTACTTCTAATACACCTCCTAGCAGCTCTGCTACACCTACAAGCACGGGAATAACGGGAGCAACGACAAATCTTACAGGTTTAACTTCAGCAACAACATATTATGTATGGGTAAGATCAAATTGTGGAGCGAGCACAAGTGACTGGAATGCTGTTGGGGTTAATTTTACAACGCCTTGCGGAGCGGTAAATGCTCCTTACAGTGAAGATTTTGATTCTACAGCAATCGCCTCTCTTCCTACATGTACTTCATCTCAAAACCTGAGTGCAGGAATTGATTGGTCTGTCGGAGATGTTACAGGAATTGCAGGCTTTTCGTCTAATGTGATATTTGTTTATACAGATTCTGAAGATACGAATGCATGGTTCTATACTAAGGGGATAAATTTACAGGCAGGTGTTAATTATACTTTTACTTTTGATTATTCTAATCTTGCTTCTCCTCAAAATTTTAAGGTCGCATATGGTACATCACCTATAAATACATCAATGGTAAATCTTATTCAGGATTATCCTGATCTAAATGTAGGAACATCTACGCCGGCATCTTTTACCATTACGCCGGCTTCAACGGGTGTTTATTACTTTGGGTTTAATAACCATTCTCCTGCAACCGGAAATATGGGTTATGTATTGGTAGATAATATATCGTTGACAGGCGTAAGCTTAGCAACTTCAGAAAATCAGCTGTCAAATGGTGTAAAAGTATATCCAAACCCGACAAGCGATTATTTATATGTAAAAACTGATCGTAAAGTTGTAAATGTTAAAATCTTTGATGCTTCAGGAAAGCTGGTTATTTCAAAGGATAAAATAGATCAGAAAATAGATGTTTCTCAATTATCAACGGGATCGTATATTTTAACAATGAAAAACTCTGATGGCACATCATCAACACATAATTTCATTAAGAAATAGATGATAATTAAAATATATATAAAATGAAAATAGCTACTCTTAATTGAGTAGCTATTTTTTATAAATTATTCTTTTTATTAAGAATACATTTTTTCTCTTAATTCCTTAATCTTTTTATCACCAAGATATTCGTCGTAAGTCATTTCTCTGTCGATGATTCCTTTTGGAGTCAGCTCGATAATTCTGTTACAGACCGTCTGAAGCATCTCGTGGTCATGAGAAGATAATAAAAGATTTCCCTTAAAGTTTGATAATGAATTATTCAAAGTCGTAATACTTTCAAGGTCTAAGTGGTTGGTCGGCTCGTCCAATAACAGAACATTTGCTTTCTGAAGCATCATTCTGCTGAACATACATCTCATTTTTTCACCTCCTGAAAGCACTTTACAAGATTTCAACGCTTCATCACCTGAGAAAAGCATTCTTCCTAAGAATCCTCTTATAAATTCCTCATGGCGCTCTTCGTCATTTTTAGTGAATTGTCTCAGCCAATCTACCAGACTGATATCTTCCTGGAAAAATTTAGTATTATCTAAAGGCATTTGAGACTGGTTTGTTGTAACTCCCCAGGCAACTGTTCCTTTGTCTGCTTCCGTATTTCCGGCTAAGATTTCAAAAAATTCTGTAATTGCCAAAGAGTTTTTAGACAAAACAGCTACTTTATCACCTTTTTTAAGGTTTAAATCAATATTTGAGAACAATAATTCTCCGTCTTTTGTTTTTTCAAGACCTTTTACATCTAAAATCTGATCTCCCACTTCTCTTTCCATTTCAAAAATAATGGCAGGATATCTTCTTGATGAAGGTTTGATGTCATCGATATTCAGTTTATCGATCATTTTTTTTCTTGCAGTTGCCTGTTTGGCTTTTGCAACGTTTGAGCTGAATCTTGCAATGAAATCCTGAAGCTCTTTCTTCTTTTCTTCCGCTTTTTTGTTAGCCTGAGCTCTTTGTCTTGTAGCTAGCTGAGAGGCCTGATACCAGAAAGAGTAGTTACCCGTATAAAGGTTAAGCTTAGCATAATCTAAATCTCCGATGTGCGTACAAACCGTGTCCAGGAAGTGACGGTCGTGAGAAACCACGATCACTGTATTTTCATAATCAGCCAAGAAATCTTCTAACCAGGCAATTGTTTCAATGTCAAGGTCATTCGTAGGCTCATCGAGAATCAAAACATCAGGATTTCCGAAAAGTGCCTGGGCCAAAAGAACCTTTACTTTGTCCTTATTCTCAAGCTCGCCCATGATCTGCCAGTGCATATCGTCTTTAATTCCAACGTTTGAAAGCATGGTTTGTGCATCAGATTCTGAGTTCCAGCCGCCCATTTCGTCATAAATTACTCCCAATTCACCGGCTTTAATACCATCTTCATCAGAGAAATCTTCTTTGGCATACAAAGCGTCCATCTCTTCTTTTATCTCAAATAATTTCTTATTTCCTCTCAAAACAGTTTCAAGTACAGTAAATTCATCATAAGCAAAGTGATCCTGCTCAAGAACAGACATTCTTTTCCCTGGTTCCAGAGATACGTGTCCTGTTGTTGGATCCTGCTTTCCCGTTAATATTTTAAGGAATGTAGACTTTCCTGCACCATTTGCTCCGATGATACCGTAGCAGTTCCCTTTGGTAAACATAATATTTACCTCGTCAAAAAGAATTCTTTTCCCGAATTGTAAAGATAAGTTAGATACTGTTAACATATAGTTTTGTAAATTTGGCGCAAAAATACGAAAAGAATTTGGGTAATTTATAATAATGTAATAGTCAAGTTTTTAAATGAAAGGTATTTTTGTATATTTCATTAACGAAATTTAAAGATAAAGCTGGGAAAGTCCCGAAGGGACGATTTAATAAAGAGTTGGATAAAGTTCAATTAAACCCGTAATTAAAAGAATCATACACGAAATGAAGATCGAGAAAACAGTCAATATATTAAACAGAAGAGCGAGATTCGAATATGAATTCATCGAAGAAATGGAAGCGGGAATGGTTTTAACCGGTACCGAAATAAAATCTTTGCGCTCTTCAAAAGCATCAATCACAGAATCGTTCTGTCAGTTTATTGATGGGGAATTGTACATCATTAATATGATGATTGACGAGTATAAATTAGGAACTTTTTACAATCATAAGACAAAAAGGGAACGAAAATTGCTCTTGCACAAAAAAGAATTACAAAAGCTTGAAAAAAAATTAAAAGATGCAGGTAATACTATCATACCTTTGAAATTATATATAAATGACAGGGGAAAAGCCAAAGTATGGATCGCCCTTGGAAGAGGTAAAAAGCTATACGATAAAAGGGAGAGCATAAAAGATAGAGAAAATAAACGAAACCTGGACAGAATATTAAAGAAAAGTTAAAAATCATTTGAAAAACTTTGTATATAAAGAAAAATTATATTTATTTTGCATTATCAATTATTTAATCATTTAATTCTATGAAAAATCTAAAATTAGGAATTTCAGCATTGGCGCTTACGGTTGCCTCTACTGTATTCGCTCAGACTACCAACAATCCGTGGATGATCGGAGTTGGTGCTCACGCGGAAAATCATACAGCAGTACGTGATAAATTCAGTAATACGTTCTCTGCTAACAATTTGACGAAGACAATGTTCAATACGAACAACTTCTCTATTACACCTCCACTATCTAAACTTACAGTTGCAAGAAACGTTGCTAAAGGTTTTGTAGTAGACTGGCAAACGTCTGTAGGAAATGTTGAAAACAAAAGATTCAACATGGGTAAAGAGTTTTTCTTAATGACAGGTCTTGGTTTACAAGTTAAAGCTGCTGGTCTTTTATGGAATGAAGAATCTTGGTTCGATCCATATTTGAGAGTTGGTGCTAACTATTTAAGACACGACTATACTGCTCTTACTTTCCCAAGAACTGATGTAAACGGTGAGTGGGTAACAAACGGAGAAGATGGTAACGAAAACGGTAAAGCTAACTTCTTTACAGTTTCTACTGGTGCTGGTGTAAACTTCTGGTTAACTAAAAACTTCGGTTTAGGAGTACAGGGAGATTACGTATCAACTCCAGGTGATAAATCTACAGTGGCAAACTTCTGGCAAGCTTCTGCATCTTTGAACTTTAGATTTGGTAACAGAGATAGAGATAAGGATGGTATCTTAGACAAAGACGATTTGTGTCCTGATACACCAGGTTTACCAGAATTCCAGGGATGTCCTGATACTGACGGTGACGGAGTTCCAGATAAAGACGATCAATGTCCAGAAGTGGCTGGTCCGGTTGAAAACAACGGATGCCCTTGGCCAGATACTGACGGTGATGGTGTAATCGACAAAGATGATGCTTGTCCTACAGTTGCAGGTCCTGCTGAAAACAACGGTTGTCCTTGGCCAGATACAGACGGTGACGGTATCCTTGATAAAGATGATGCTTGTCCTACAGTTCCAGGTCTTCCTGAGTACAACGGATGTCCTAAACCTAAAGAAGTAACTGCTGGTGAGGTTGAAACGAGATTAAAAAGCGTTTATTTTGACTTCAACAAAGCGACTATTAAGGCTGAATCTACTCCAGCTCTAGATGCTGCTTCTGAAATCATTAAAAAAGACGGAGGTAACTATCTATTAGAAGGTAGAACTGATGCTAAAGGTGCTGAAGCTTACAACTTAAAATTATCTAGAGAAAGAGCTGCTGCTGTAGTTGCTGCTTTAGATGCAAGAGGTGTAGATGCTAATGCTCTTAAATCTATCGGTGTTGGAGAATCTAAAGCTACAATTTCTGAAAAAGCAACTGATGCTGAAAGACAAGTTGACAGAAAAGTAGTTGTAAAAGCTATTACAAATGCTGACGAGTGGAATGCAATCGCTAAGAAAGATTACACTGACGCTCCAGTTAAGAAGGCTGTTGCTAAGAAAAAAGTAGTTAAGAAAAAAGCTACAGCTAAAAAGAAAAAATAATTAAGTTTTTCTAAATAAATAATACCTCCAAATTTTTTGGAGGTATTTTTTTTTCGTTTACTTTTAATTAATTTTGTTGAAAATTTAAAAATAAAAATGGGAAGAGCATTTGAATATAGAAAAGCTTCTAAAATGGCCAGATGGGATAAAATGGCCAAAACTTTTTCTAAAATAGGTAAAGACATTGCTTTGGCAGTAAAAGCCGGAGGTCCGGATGTGGAAGCTAATCCCGCATTAAGAAGATGCATCCAAAATGCGAAAGGTGCAAACATGCCAAAAGATAACGTTGAAAGAGCGATTAAAAAGGCAAGCGGTGCAGATGCTGAAAACTATGAAGAAGTTACCTATGAAGGATACGGACAAGGTGGTGTTGCATTTTTCGTAGAATGTACAACCAACAATACCACAAGAACTGTAGCCAACGTTAGAGCGATCTTCAATAAGTTTGACGGAAATTTGGGGAAAAATGGTGAATTAGCATTCATTTTTGACAGAAAAGGAATTTTCACAATTGATTTAGCACAAATAAAAATGGATTGGGATGATTTCGAAATGGAAATGATCGACGGTGGAGCGGAAGAAGTT
The DNA here is from genome assembly GCF_900100115.1 of Chryseobacterium soldanellicola. GTDB lineage: Bacteria > Bacteroidota > Bacteroidia > Flavobacteriales > Weeksellaceae > Chryseobacterium > Chryseobacterium soldanellicola. The sequence continues at coordinate 163,749 of NZ_FNKL01000002.1, read as the reverse complement.
GAAAAAGATGAAGATGAGGTAATGATCACAACGGCTTTTGAAGATTTTGGCTCTTTGTCTCATAAATTAGACGAATTGAAAATCGAAGCCAAAAGCGCAGAGCTTCAGAGAATTGCAAACAATACTAAAGAAGTTACAGAAGAGCAGTTCAAAGCAAACATGAAAATGCTTGATCGTTTTGAGGAAGATGATGACGTACAAAACGTGTATCACAACATGGAAATCACTGAAGAGCTGATGAACTCTCTATAAAAAATAATATAACATTCATATATAGTTAACTTTCAATTAGTTTCTTTGCATAAAACTATGAAAAGAGACGTTGAGTTAGTTGTTATTTCGGATGTTCATTTGGGAACTTATGGATGTAAGGCTAAAGAATTAATGAGATACCTTAATTCTATTCAGCCTAAAACGTTAGTTTTGAATGGTGATATTATCGATATCTGGCAATTCAAAAAGTCTTACTTCCCTAAACCTCATTTGAAAGTGATCAAAAAGATCCTTTCATTTGCCACCAAAAACACAAATGTTTACTACATTACGGGCAATCACGACGAGATGTTCCGAAAGTTTACCGACTTCGAATTAGGTAAGCTTAAAGTCTGCAATAAAATTTGTTTAGACGTAAATCAAAAGAAAACCTGGATTTTCCACGGGGATGTTTTCGACGCATCCGTACAGCATTCAAAATGGATCGCCAAACTCGGCGGAAAAGGCTACGATTTATTAATTGTAATCAATAATGTTGTAAATTGGTTCTTAGAGAAAATGGGTAGGGAAAAATATTCATTTTCAAAAAAAATTAAGAATAACGTAAAAAAAGCAGTAAAATATATCGGTGATTTTGAATTGACAGCTTCCGAATTAGCTATCGATAATCATTATGATTACGTAATTTGCGGACACATCCATCAGCCGCAGATTCGTGAGGTTGTTAATAAAAAAGGATCCTGCACTTATCTGAATTCCGGGGATTGGATCGAAAATTTATCTGCTTTGGAATACAACGAAGGCGAATGGAAGATTTTTTATTATGACGATCACAAACATTTGCTGAAAGATGATGTTGAGGAAATTCAGGATATGGATAGTGATGAGCTTTTGAAAATAGTAACCAATTTTTCTAAATGAAAATATTATACGCATTTCAGGGAACCGGAAACGGGCACGTGGCAAGAGCACAGGAAATTGTTCCCATTCTTAAAAAATATGCTTCGGTTGATACATTAATCAGTGGTCATCAGTCGCAATTAAAGGCTGATTTTGACATTAATTTCCAGCATAAAGGTATTTCGCTGCTTTACAATAAAACGGGAGGTTTATCCTATCGAAAAACGTTTACAGAGAATAAATTTCTCCATGCGGTAAAAACAATAAAAGAATTAGAGCTTTCACAATATGATTTAATTATCAATGATTATGAGCCTTTAACAGGTTGGGCCTCAAAATTAAAAAAATTCCCGATGATCGAATTGAGTCATCAGGCTTCAATGAGCTTCAAGGAAACGCCAAAACCGGAGAAGAAGGATTTTTTAGGTGAAATGATCCTGAAATATTATGTTCCGAGCGAAAGGAAAATTGGCTTTCATTTTGAAAATTATCATCCGCAAATCAAAAAACCGGTTATCAGACATAAGATCAGAAATTTAAATCCCGATAAAAAAGGTTACTATTTGGTGTATTTACCGAGTTTTTCAGACGAAAATATTTTTAAAGTTTTGAGACAGATTCCTGTTGAATGGAAAGTGTTTTCAAAAGACAGTAAAGTTCATGTAAAGGTTAAAAATGTTGAAGTTTTCCCGATTGACGAGACTCAATATTTAAAATATTTTGAAAGTTGCGACGGGATCTTATGCAGCGCAGGTTTTGAAACTCCTGCAGAAGCGCTTTTTATGGATAAAAAATTATTTGTAATCCCGATTCACAATCAATACGAACAGGAATGCAATGCATGCGCTTTAGATAAAATGGGAATTCCAAATTCTAAGATTTTAGACATGAATGAAATAATGGATTGGGTAGCTTCCGACCATCATCTCAAAGTAAACTATCCAGATAATATTGAAGAAATATTGGTAAATGAAGTGTTAATTCTTTAAAAAAACATCATCCACATCATTCATTCTCATCATCACAGATCTTGCATAAGAGCAGTGAGGATAAACTTTCCAGTTGTTTTCCCTGGCGAATTTGATGGCTTCTTCAACCAGAAATTTTCCCATTCCGCGACCTTCAAATTCAGGGTGAACCAATACGAAAGAAATAATAAATTTACTGTCTTCAGGGAAAATGGTATATGTCAATCTGCCGATTTCTTTTATTTCGTTATTTAACGTAAGAACTCCGCCGTTTCCTGATTTATTGTTTTCAAATTTCATAATTTAAATCTTAATTGAGAATAAAAGTACAAAAACTGAACCGTATCAGTTTTGATGTAAATCAAGAAAAGCTTTTAATGTGAATCGTGAACGGTCAATTCGATTCTATCGTGAATTTTTATCGTGAAGATAATTAACAATTCCTTGCGAAGCAAAATTGACAATTCACTAATCAATCTTTTCCTGTATAATAATTGTAATCTTTAATAATAACATTGATAAACTGCCGTTCCGTCATTTTTGTAGGATCAATTTCTAGCTTTAAAATACCTTTTATCTTATCAGAAAGCTTCGTAATAATCTGCCGGTCGTCGATACGCAAAGCTTTTGTGTAATTATCTTTAATAATCCTCATGTCATTGTCACTCAATGCGATAACCTGAGGAAAGGACGGGACATAATCCTGATGAATGTTCTCCAGAATGGTATGAGAAATGTTAATGCTGTTTTTTAGAGAAATTACCGCCGTTCCGGATGCAATATCGCCCAAACGCTGGTTGTTTTTTGAAACAATCATAGAAATTAATCCAATAACTCCTAAAAAAGAAGTATCAATTAATCTGAAAAACCATCGGATCATATAATCACCAAAACTCGCCTGATACCCGTCTATTTTTACGACTTTTATCTTCATGACTTTTTTCCCGGGCGTCTGTCCTTCCATCAGGCTTTCCAGAACAACTGGATAAACATAAACTGGAAATGTGATAGCAATAATAATTGCTGCCTGAGACCAATAATCAAGCCCGTTTAACAGGCCGTCTAAATTTAAAAGATTAAAAAAAATATAAAGTATAATCAGTATGAAAGCTATTTTTATAAGGAGATCGATAATAAACGCAAGCATTCTTTCTCCAACACCGGCGATGTTGAAATTAATATTTACATTTTGTGATGTATTAATCGCAATTTGAGACATAATTTTTATTATTTTAGCCTGACAATTATGAGAGAGGTTTATTTCATTAAACAAAATAAAGAAAAATGGTTGGGAATTGAACAGGTTATTCAAGGGAAAATTAAAAAAAATCCTGATGACCTGTCTTCGTTATATATTAACCTGATTAATGATCTGTCTTTTGCCCAGACGTATTACCCGAAAAGCAATACCACAGTTTATTTAAACCATCTTTCTGCCCAGATTTTCCAGAAAATTTACAAAACAAAGAGAATTGAAGAAAACAGGCTTTTATATTTCTTCAAAACAGAAGTCCCTTTATTGGTTTATCAATACAGGCGATATCTGATGTACGCATTTTTGTTTTTTATTTTATTTACGCTGATGGGGGTGCTTTCTGCTATTTATGATAAAAATTTCGCCAATATTATTCTCGGCGAAGGCTATGTCAATGAGACTATCGAAAATATCAAAAAAGGCAATGCAGTAGGAGTTTATCAAAGCGGCTCAACGTGGGGAAGCACGATCGGGCTAATTTTTAATAATATCGGCGTCGGTGCCAAGCTATACGCGTATGGGATTTTTGCCGGAGTAGGAACTTTGTATGCTTTGCTTTCAAACAGTATCATGTTGGGGTCTTTTCAGTATTTTTTCTATGATTACGGAGCTTTAAAAGACAGCGCAAGAGGAATTTGGCTTCACGGTGTTTTTGAGATTTTTGCAATGGTCGTTGAAGCAATGTGCGGATTGATTTTGGGAGCCTCCATTTTATTTCCAAAGACGTTTTCAAGGTTTAATTCTTTTAAAATAGGGTTTAAAGATTCTTTTAAAATATTTTTAAGTACCGTTCCGTTTACGGTTTGCGCAGGAATTATCGAAGGTTACGTTACAAGACATGCCTTAAAAATGCCTCTGATCCTTAATTTAATCATTATTTTCGGCTCTTTGGCCATTATCGGATTTTACTATTTCGTATATCCATCTATCGTTAATAAAAAACTTAATAACCAGATAAATGATACAATTTTATAAAAAAAGAGATTTTGGAGCTTTTATCACTGATACCTTCAATTTTTTCAAATCATACGGCAAAAATTTTTTCAAAAATTATTTCTTGATCAACGGCCTTTTGCTGATTCTCCTTGTGGCGGTCGGTGTATTTAGCTTCCGAAACTTTTTCGGACAATTTATCAACGGAAATATGGCCGGTCAAAGCGATTATATGGCCAGATATTTTGAAGATAATATGGGGATGTTTATCGTGACCATGATTTTAATATTCCTTTTGTATTCGGCTTTAACGGTTGTGAATTTTCTATTTCCCGTTTTTTACTCCAAAAGAGTTTCTGAAGGACAGACAAAAATAAAAACCGATGAAATTCTTAGCGATTTTAAAAAAAATTCGGGCAAGATCTTTAAATTGTATTTAGGGCTGACATTTCTTGTCATTCCTGTATCATTCATACTATTTTTAATTTCTTATGTTTTAATTTTTCTTTTAATAGGAATTGTAATCATGCTTTTTCTGGTCCCGGCATTATTTAACGTCATTACATTTCTTACATATGATTATTTCAATAGCAACCGAGGTTTTTTTGAAAGCTTAAGCTATGCAATAAGGTCACAGTTTTCTTACCCGAACGGCAGAGAAGCTTCCCCTTACTGGAAATATTGGGGATCAACAATTATTTTTATGATTATTTATTATATCATTAGCATGATCTTTACATTTGTTCCGATGATGATGTTTTACAGCTCGATTCTCACTTCTGCACCGGACGGCAGTTTTGAGCAAAATCCTATGACGGGAACTTTCGGGGTGTTATTTTTTGTTATTTATGGCGTAGCAGCTTTGGTTTCATTAATTGTCATGAATTTATTATACATCAATTCCGGATTAATGTATTATGACAGCAGAACAGATCTTCATCAGAAAATAGAGCTAGCAGAAATAGACACGATAGGTACCAATGAGTAAAATCTTCTTTTTCTTACTGATTTTTTCTTCCACCGGATTTATATTTGCCCAGGACGAAACAGAGCCGCCTCCAACGGTTGTCGAAGACTATGTAGATTCTGTGAGCACAGGGCATTACAAAAATATGTACCGTGCAGATTCTGTGTTGATTAATCATCCCGTTTCCGAAAATACGGTCTATCCGAAAAAGTTTAAAGATAATTTTCAGTCAAAATATAAAGGGCCGGAGTTTGATTATTCAACCACAAAGCCTACCGAGTCTTTTTGGGAAAAGCTACAGCGGAAAATCAGGAAAATAATAGAAAGCATTTTCGGCGAAACAAGCTTCGGTAAGTCAGTGAATGCAACATGGGTCATTGTCCGTCTTTTCGGAATTCTGCTTGTCGGTTTTTTACTTTACGTTATCGTGAAAAATATTTTAGATAAAAACGGAAGCTTTTTCTTCGGAAAGAAAAATAAAAAGGTGATTATTAAAGATGAAGAGCTTCATGAAAATATCCACGAGATAAATTTTCCGGAAAGCATAGCAAAATTTGAAAATGAAGGAGATTACCGCTCTGCCATCCGGTATCACTTCTTATTTATACTTAAAAAATTAAGCGATAAAAAACTCATCAGCTGGAATCCAGAAAAAACCAATAAAGATTATGTAGCAGAATTAAAAGCTCCACTGCTGAAGGATGAATTTTATAATCTTTCTTACATTTTTGAATACGTCTGGTACGGAGAATTCAATGTTGAAGAAAAAGAGTACCTTAAATTTAAAGATCAGTATCAGGCTTTTAAACCGTAATTAAATTTTTATAAAATGAATAAAACTTTCAAAATATATGCTATCCTTTTCATCATTGTTATGGTGATCCTGGCATTGCTTGAAGTTAATAAAAAAGAAATCACAGACTGGCGGAAGAATTTTGACATAAACGAAAAATCACCCTTCGGATTATATATCTTTAATCAGGAAATAAAAGATCTTTTTAAAAATAACCTGAAAAAAACAAGCGAATCTCCTTTCGATTATTACAATAAAAATAAAAAGTCCCCGCATAATATTTTAGTTGTTGAAAACGATATCGATGTTCCTTCCTGGAAGAAAATTTTAGATGAAGTTTCCCATGGTTCTGATGCAATGCTGATCGTGAGCAATATGCCGAAAGATATTTCAGACAGTATCGGTTTTTATGATTCTGAGATTTCTTTTGATGAGCAAAATGTGTTGAAATTAACGGATAAAAAATACCAGAATGATTTTATTGAATTAGATAAATTCCCGTCTGGAAGAGGCTTTTCTTACATTAAACCAAATGTTGAGGTTCTCGGAAAAACGGTTGAAAAAGAAAATGACGATCAGGCAAATTTCATAAAAGTAAAATTTGGAAAAGGAAATATTTACGTTCATAGCGAGCCGCTTTTTCTCACTAATTATTATCTTCTTAAACCCGGAAATGTAAAATATGCCGCAGATGTATTTTCCTATCTTGATGATAAAGAAACAGTTTGGTTTGTAGAAAGCTCCACCAAAGAATCTCAGTTTTTTATGAGGTTTATCCTTTCAAAACCAGCTCTGAAATACGCCTGGTGGGTACTTTTAGGAGGCCTGCTTTTATTTATTTTTTTTAATGCCAAAAGAAAGCAGCGTATTGTTCCGATTGTTGAGCCGTTGAGAAATACTTCCGTAGATTTTGTGAAAAGTATCGGAAATCTGTATTTGCAGGAAGGCGATTTTCATGATATGATGGTGAAAAAGGCACAGTATTTCTTAAATAAAGTAAGGCTTGATCTTTTGATTGATACTCAGAATTTAGATGAGGAATTTGCAAAAAAGCTTCAGCTAAAAACAGGAAAAACCATGGAAATGATTGATGAAGCAATAAATTTTATTAAAAAAGCCCAGGATCCGTACGCCCACGTGCTGAAAGAAGATCTTGCAAAAATGAATAAGCTTTTAGACGAGATTTTAAAATAATAAAAAAGAGTCCCGAAGGGACGATTTAAAGGAGAATCGGATGAAATCCGATTAATAACGCGATTTGAATAACATTAAAAATAATTGGTTGTAGAGCCAAATAAAAAAAATAAAATTTATGGAAAACCTTGAAAATCAAAATGTAGAAAATCAAAGTTCTATAAATATTGATAAAAAAGAAGGCGAATTTCAATCCAGAATTGATATGATCGAGCTTCGTGCAAGTTTAGAAAAAGTAAAATTTGAGATCGGGAAAGTAATTGTCGGTCAGGAAAGTATGATCGAGCATCTTTTGGTTGCGCTTCTGTCAAACGGCCACGTTTTGATCGAGGGCGTTCCGGGAGTTGCAAAAACGATCACTGCAAAATTATTGGCAAAAACGATCGATGTAGATTTCAGCAGAATCCAGTTTACGCCGGATCTGATGCCTTCTGATATTTTGGGGACATCAATTTTCAGCATGAAAAATTCTGAATTTGAATTTAAAAAAGGCCCGATTTTTTCTAATTTTATCTTAATTGACGAGATCAACCGGTCACCTGCAAAAACTCAGGCCGCTTTATTCGAGGTAATGGAAGAAAGACAGATCACAATGGACGGAACGCGCTATGTAATGGAAGAGCCGTTCCTTGTAATTGCCACTCAGAACCCGATCGAGCATGAAGGAACATACAGGCTTCCGGAAGCGCAGTTAGACCGTTTCTTATTCAAAATTAATGTCGGTTATCCGAATCTTGAGCAGGAAATTTCTATCATCAAAAATCAGCACGAAAGCAAAAACGAAGATAAAACAGAAGTTGTACATCGCGTAATTACGGCTCAGCAACTGAAAAATTATCAGCATTTGGTTAAAGAAATCATTGTTGAAAGTCAGTTGATGGAATATATCGCGAAAATCATCATTAATACAAGAGAAAATCAGTTCCTGTATCTTGGCGCATCTCCAAGAGCGAGTTTAGCGTTATTGACGGCTTCAAAAGCTTTTGCAGCATTAAGAGGAAGAGATTTCGTCACTCCTGAAGACATCAAAGAGGCAAGTTATGCCGTTTTAAGACACCGTGTAATCGTTTCGCCGGAAAGAGAAATGGAAGGCTTAACCGCCGACGAGATTATCAGACAAATTTTAGAAGGAATAGAGATTCCGAGGTAGATCATAGAAATTAAGGCTTAAGATTAGAAAAATTACACTGTTTAATTTGCAGTCTATCCCTAAATTTTAAAACCTAATTCCTAGCCCTTTACAACATGAAGAATTTATACATCAATACACGCTTTTTTTTCGCGCTCACCGGAGTGGGAATGCTTTATGTTTTGGCATTTTTCTTTCCTTTTTTTATGATTGTTGCACATATTTTACTATTGCTTTGCTTTTTGATGGCGGTGGTGGATTATCTTCTTATTTTTAACCAAAAAGAAGGGATTTTAGCACAAAGAATTTTGCCCGAAAAATTATCCAACGGCGATGAAAATTCAGTGAAAATTGATGTTAAAAATAATTATGGCTTTACAATCAATGCGAGGATTATTGATGAAATTCCGTTTCAGTTTCAGAAAAGGGATTTTATGATTAAAAAGCAGATTGAATCAGGAAAGAATACTTATTTTCAATACACTTTAGAACCAAAAGAAAGAGGAGAATATCATTTTGGAAGTTTAAATATTTACGCATCATCACCGGTAGGTTTTATTTCAAAGAGATTCAAGTTTCAGAAAGATGCGAATCTACCGTCTTATCCGTCTTTTATTCATTTGAGAAAGTATGAATTGATGGCGCTTCAAAGCGAATTTTTATTAGGCGGAATCAAGAAAATCAGAAAACTGGGCCACACCATGGAATTTGAGCAGATCAAAGAATATGTTCCGGGTGATGATATCAGAACGATCAACTGGAAAGCGACTTCCAAGACCAATCGATTGATGGTAAACCAGTTCCAGGATGAAAAAGCACAACGTATTTTTATGCTGATTGATAAAGGGCGAACGATGAAAATGCCTTTTAATGGATTAAGCCTGCTGGATTATTCCATCAATGCAACAATGGCACTCTCTCATATTATCCTCAAAAAAGGTGACCGCGCCGGGATGATGACCTTCTCAAAAAAAACAGAGAATAAGATCGCCGCAGAAAACAAATCCGGGCAGCTTAAAAAGATTTCAGAAGCTCTTTATAATATTAATACCAACTTTTTTGAAAGTGATTTTAACCGTTTGTATCAGGATGTTAAATATTCAATCAATCAGAGAAGCCTGATCTTGCTTTTTACTAATTTTGAAACCCTTGACGGACTTAACCGGCAGTTAAAATATCTCCGCGGAATTGCCAAAAACCATTTATTGGTCGTGGTTTTCTTTAAAAATGCAGAACTTCAGACCTTAATTCATAAAAACCCTGAAAGCATGCAGGAAATTTATGATGAAATTATCGCTGAAAAATTTGAGTTTGAAAAGAAATTAATCATCCAGGAACTTCGGAAATATGGGATTTACACGGTTTATACGCTTCCCGAGAATTTGAATATCGATGTTATCAATAAATATTTAGAGATAAAAGCGCGGGGAATTTTATAATTTTGTAAGATAAAATTGATTTAGACGCTTCGACTCCGCTTAGCGTGACATTTCTAATACTATCTGTTTAAAGCACAATATTTAACCGGTGTCACGCTAAGCGGAGTCAAAGCGTTTCAAAATATTTAAAATTAATTAAGACTTAAAAATGAAAATAACACTTAATAGAATAAACGACGATTTTTTATTTGAAGCTACCAATTCTCAAGGGAATTCAATTCTTTTAGATAACACAACGCAGCCCGGCGCAAAAGGAGTTTCCCCGATGGAAAGTGTTTTGATGGCAGTTGCAGGATGTAGCGGAATAGACGTTGTTTCTATTTTAAAAAAGCAAAGACAGGAAATTACCGGTTTCAAAGCTGAAGTAGAAGGTGAAAGAATACCTGTAGCGGATGCAAAACCTTTTAAGTCAATGAAGGTTACATTCTTTTTAGAAGGAAATATTGACCCTAAAAAAGCGCTGAAAGCGGCAGAATTGTCTTTCGAAAAATACTGCTCCGTTTCAAAAACTTTAGAACCTAATGTTGAAATTGGTTATGAAGTCTATGTGAATGGTGAAAAAGCTTAATCTCAAAATAAATTAAATAAAAAAAACCGGATGATGAATCCGGTTTTTTGTTTATTGAAGGTTTACATTATTTCTTAATAATTTTTGTGCTTTTAACTGATCCATCTTTCATTGTTAATGTTAAGATGTATAATCCTGTTTTCAGATCACCTAAATGTAATGTTGCTGAAGGATTATCAATTGTTTTTATTGTAATTCCTGAAAGATCGGTTACAGAAAGACGCTTCACCTTTTCGATATTCTGGATATTTACCACATCAACAAAAGGATTTGGATATGCCAGAATTTCCTTTTTACCGGCAGCCACTTCATTAACAGCCAGACCAACAGGCTCAAGCGTTAACGTTACTTTCCAGGTATTGTTATCTACTTTGTTGTAATCAGCATTACAGTCAGATCCGCCATACATTCTCCAGGCTCTAAGCTCGAAAATAACGTCGCCCGTTAATCCGTTTGCAATAGGAATATTTGTTCTTTCGTAAGAATATGTACCTGATGTTGATCCCGAACCGGAAGTTACCTGAGCCTCTGCCATTGAATTATTTGATGAAACCAGTATGCTTCTCTGCTCAGACATCCAGCCGTTTGATTCTGTAGACATGGTGTAAGAAACGCTGGTTGATTTAATTTTATATCCTGCAGGAACCGTCATGGTCATAGCTCCGGGACAATTCGTCACATCTGTCGGAGTAGGGAAGCTTGAGCTAAACATCGTGTTGATATCACCCGCAGTATATGTGCTGGAAATCTGTCCGGTTGTAAAAGGTTTCATTTTCCACAATCCCACTGTGCCGCCGCAATTTGATCTTACCCAGAAATAATAGGTTTGTCCTGTTGCCAGGCTGTTTAATGTTACAGAAGTTCCTGTTGCTACGTTTCCTGACGGCGTAGTTGTCGCAGTTGGAGGAGTAGATGATGAGCTGTAGTAATAATCGTATCCTGATGAAGGGATAACAGTAGGCGCTGCCCAGCTTAATGTGGCGCCTGCCATGGCAGAAGTATATGTGATGTTTGTAGGCGCCGGGCAAGAAGTATAGGCATCAGCTGAAAACGCAAAGATATTTGGAATTCCGCCGGCTCCTGATTTGGTTACCGTAACGCTTTGTATCGGTTTTGACTGATTGGCAACATCCATCGTTAATGGAATCTGGTACAATCTCGGGTCCGTTCCGTATCCTGATTCCAGATTATCATTCATAATGTTGATTCTCCCGATTCCCTGAATGGCATAATTCGGGCCGTAATACCAGTCGTCAATATTTATTCCTGAAAAAGTCTGTGATGTTCCGTCTGTGAAATTTGCTACAACATCTACCGTACATTGTCCGCTACCGCCTGTTGCCAGCATATATAAGCTTACTGCAGCAATAGGAGTTGTAAAAGTAATGGTACCCGCGTCATTGGGGTTTTGAAGCCTTAATGCGTTGTTGGCGCTGTAAGATGCCAGCTGATAGCTTAATCCCGGAGTGCTTCCCACAACTGAGTTGATCAGGCCGTTTGCAGGCAGTCCGTAAGTAAGCGGCGTGCTGGAAGAGGTCAATTGAAAATCAGTGGAGATAAATGCATAGCTTACTCCGTCAACATCATTGTTTGTAGATGAAGCAGACGGGCCGATGCCGTTTGCGATAACATCAGCATTAAATCCGCTTTGTACAGAAATGGGCTGATATTCTTGGGCATTAATCTGGTTAAACAACACACCAGATAATATCGAGCATGTTGTAAGTAGTAATTTTCCTTTCATAAAAAAATACTTTTTTAATTATTTGAGTGCTAATTTAGTTAATATGTTATGAATAATTCACAATAATGATTAAAATAACATTAAATTTTTACTTTAAGTTTGGAAAATAAAAGAATTTATTTTCAATATATTCTTGGCATATATAAGAAGGAAATAAAAATACCCCTCAATTGATGAGTGGTAAAGTTTGGGCTTGTTTCTTAGATTGAATATTTTCAAACTATTACCGACAGGATCACCGGTTTCAGCATTTTTTCAACTCATAAAATGTTTTCTGTTATCATTATTAAACAGATAAAGCTAATACTTGTAAAGTATTAACCTCTACGCATAATCGATTGTTTCAGATATAATTAAGTTTTAGCTTTGCGAACTTCACTTCGAGGTGAATAAGAAAATTATATTTTCTATTTTAAAACAAAATGTATGAACAAAAAATTTATTCTCAGGCTATTCCTATTGGTAGCGATCTCTATTTTTTTGTATTCCTGCCGGAATGACCTTCTTAATGAACAGCACAGTGCGGTGAATCCCAATGCTTCAAAATTCAGAATGGTAAAGCTGAAAGATATTCCCAATGTAGAAAACTTTATCTACAAAGAATCGGGAAGAAAAGACATGAAAGTTCCTTTAAGCTCTGTTTCCATTTCAGGGAAGCAAGACCTTTCGATCGGAAATATAGAAACTTCTGCGATTGTAGAAGCTAATTATGGCACTGATGTTTATTATGTTTTCAAGGTTGAAAATATAAATGATACTGATGCCGTTTACAATCTTGAAGTAAAGAAAACCAACGGACAGGTAATAAAAGCAGAGATCATTGAGTATGATCCCAAAGATGGAAGTCCTTTAGATTTTCAACATTTTACAGGGAGCGTGACTTCCTATTCTCTGGATGGGAGTGTGACTTCTACGGTAGGATTTAATGATGGTGTAGGTGATTGTCCTCCCATCCCCGGTACTCCCGGTGGAAATGGTGATTCCGGCGGGACTATAGATCCCGGTGATGTTCCCCCGCCTAACGGAGGATGGTATAATGGCGGAAACGGACCTAAAGATGAAGTACCGTGGGGTGATAATCCGACAGATTGTACAGATCTTATTTTAGATAGTCATGGGAATACTATAGGATGGTACGACCACTGCCTGAATGAAACTCACCTCAACCCAATTGCCCACAAGACATCTTCAACAGGCGAAACCGATAACCTTTCGGCAGATTGTAATGGCGATGGTTCTGGGGTGATTATTACAAATCCTACGACTTCTACAGACCCTTGCGAGAAAGCAAAAACATCAATAGCAAAAGCCAACGTAGTTTATAAAAACAGTGAAGTAAAAACCAAGATGGATGATATTTTAAGGCCGAAAGCAATCGGACCAAAAGAATGGGCTTTAGCATTAGGGCAGAATGCCAATGGTGGATACCAAGTAACGCCCGCTAAAGAAGGGGATTCGACTAATTCATATGTTCCTACCAATTTATTATCAACTCCTTATATTGGTGATGGGCATTCACATCCCGGAACTCCCGGAGTACCTTCTGCCGGAGATCTCTATGGGATGCTGGAGGAGATTATAAAACCTAATTCTACTTTTCAGGTACGTTTTGTGTATGGAATGAGCAATGGTGTACAAGAGGTTTATTCTTTAATATTAAATGATAAGGCAGCTGCAGGTGCTTTTTTAGCATTATATCCTAGAAGTGAAAATTATGATCCCGATACTCATGGCTTTTTAGAAAATAGTGTATTGTGGAATGAAATTGAAAAAATGAAAGCTATTTTTAATAATAAAAGTACAACAATAGATACTTCAGGTGAAACTTATGACTCTAGAGCTGTTGGCTTAGCGCACATTTTTGAACAATTAAACGCTGGTATGAGTATTGCAAAAGTTGATGGAAATGGTAATTTAAAAAAAATTAATGCTTCAATAGAACCGATAACAGTAAATGGATTAAAGGATGAAAGAGCAAAAATTTCTAAATGTCCATAATCAAGCCCAATATCTAAATAATTATATTATGAAAACATTATTAAAAATCTTATTTATATCAAATTTATTCTTTATATACGATTGTAAAGCACAAACAACAAGTGATTATATCACTTTTTATAATGGTGTAGTTCCTCAATTAAACTCTATAGTTCCAAATAAAACCCAATTTTATGGGCAAAACTTTTCAAATTTTTATAATGAGTTATTAACTAAACACATCGATATCGTTATGTTAAATTATGACACTAAGACAGATCCCGGAGCGAAATACTACATTTTGAGATTATTTTTTGCTAATACTAATATGTGGAGTATTTCAACCGATAATACATATCAATTTCCAAGTATTGCTATTACATTTGAAAATGAAATTCCATCACAAATAAAAAATATGGTAGAAGAATCTGGTTCAAAATGGAATTCTACTCTTGCCCAATTTTTTGCTAATATGAAAATTGAAAAAATAAAGTTCATAGGTGTCAATGGATATAATAGTCCAGATAGAAGTCTTAAGTAGATATGAAATCAATATTCATCAAAGCTTTACTTATAATAAATCTATTTTTTATTTATAATTGCAAAGCGCAGACAGCGAACGATTATATAACTTTTTATAATGGTGTGGTACCAAAATTAAAATCAATAATACCAAATAAAACCCAGTTTTACGGTCAGAATTTTTCAAGCTTCTATAATGAATTACAGAACAAAAATGTAAATATTGTAATGATAAGTTATGATAGCAAAATATTTAATGATCCTCATTATTATACTCTTTATTTATATTTTTGTGATAGAAACATGCTTAATGTTGCATCAGATAATTCATTTCAGTATCCATGGCTAGAAATCGCTTTTGAAAATGAAATACCAAGCCAGATAAAGGATATGGTATTACAATATCATGGTCAGTGGAATACTACTTTTGCCCAATTTTTTTCCAATATGAAAATTGAAAAAATAAAATTCATTGGTGTTAGAGGATATGACAGTCCAGATTATTCTGCAAAATAAATAAAAAATTAAACCGCAGATCTAATCTGCGGTTTAATCTATAAAAAACATGAGCTATGAAAAAAATGTTAATACTTTTATTGTTTCCCATTTGTTTTTACGGGTTTAGTCAAGAAATAAAAATTCCGGATAATTTTGTTGAAGCTTCTATTCCAAAATTATATTCGGGAGATTGGGATTCTTTGAATCATTCAAAGGATATTTATTTAGGAAAACAAAATAAAGAAGAACTAATAATTGAAAAAAAAGGAAAAGGCGAGAGGTCTGAATTAGAAATCGAAGGAGGAAAACTAATTGGTATAGACGAAGGAGAATGGGGAGGAGCACTATATTTTAGAACAAAAAATTTGCAGGAAAAACTTATAGTAATTCAGCCTGGAAATACAGTAGATATTTTAAAATTTAAAAACAAAATTTATTTCATACAAGGACTATCGCATATGGGAATATCTGATGGTGCCTTATATGAACTAAAAAGGATAAAAAATAAATTTACTTGCATAAAAGTAACTGATTTTGATGACGCACCAGCTGCAATAACAAGCTTTCAGAACAAAATTTTAATTATCTCTCACAAAAATTTTTATGAGATAAATACAGAGGAAAGTAATAAAGTAACAAAAATTTTTGAGAATCAATTTTGGGAAAGTCTTTATCCTAATTCAATTGTAGCATTTGATGAAAGAAATATTTTTGTAGGTATGCGAAGTGGAATTCTAAAAGTGAATATTATTGATAAGACAATCAATTTTTATCGGAAAAATATAAAAAACGAATAGCTTATTTCCGTAAATATTTCATGAAATCAATATTTTAAAACAGTAATTATAGAATTGATTATTAATAAAGAATCTCCGAAAACTTCGGAGATTCTTACATTATATCGTTAATCTGGGTTTCATGAGCTTAGCAACAGTTGCTGTCCAGCCTGTTTGATGAGAGGCACCGACTCCGCGGCCATTGTCGCCATGAAAATATTCATAAAATGTGATGTAATCTTTGAAATATTCATCATAATTAAATTTCGCATTTCCGCCGTTAAAAGCTCTTTCGCCATTTTCATCTTTTAAAAAAATAGAGCACAGCCTTGCGCTGATATTTTGAGCAACCTCATCAAGATTCCGCTTGTTACCACTTCCTGTAGGCAATTCAACCTTTAAGCTGTTTCCGTAATAAAAATGGAAACGCTGGAGGCTTTCAACAATCAAAAAGTTGATCGGGAACCAAATCGGGCCCCGCCAGTTGCTGTTTCCGCCAAACATTCGGCTGTCACTTTCCGCGGGAGTATAATACACTACATTTTCGGTGCCATGAACGGAAAAAATAAACGGGTTTTCCTCATACACCTTAGACATTGCCCTAATGCCGTAGTCGCTCAAAAATTCCTTCTCATCAAGCATTCTTGACAAAACTTTTGACAGTCTGTTTTTACGGAGAATACTCATTAAATGCTTTCTGCCATGGCCTTCTTCGTCCCAGTGAGAGACCAGTTTGGTGAGTTCAGGCTTGTTATTTAAAACCCATTCCATTCTCGCAGTGAAATTCGGCATCTTTTCCAGTAAATGATGATCAATAATCTCTACCGCAAACATAGGAATGAGCCCGACAATACTTCTCAGTCGAAGAGAAGCGCTCTCGCCGTTTCCAAGCTGAAGGACGTCATAGAAAAAACCGTCTTCTTCGTTCCAAAGGCCTTTTGTTCCTTCTCCCAAATTTTCCATGGCTTCGGCAATATAAAGATAATGTTCAAAAAATTTGATCGCCATATCTTCATAAACCTGGTAATACTGAGCCAGCTCCATCGCAATTCGCATCATATTCAAAGCGTACATTGCCATCCAGCTTGTCCCATCGGCCTGCTCAAGATGCTGCCCGTCTTTAAGGCTCATATTGCGGTCAAAAGCTCCGATATTATCGAGCCCGAGGAAACCTCCTCCAAAAATATTTTTACCGTTTTTATCCTTTCTGTTCACCCACCAAGTGAAATTCAGAAGCAGTTTCTGGAAAACTTTTTCAAGGAATAAAAGATCGGGTTTTCCGTTCTGCTTTTCATCAATTTTAAAAACCCGGAAGCAGGACCACGCATGTACAGGCGGGTTTACATCGCTGAGGTTCCATTCATAAGCCGGAAGCTGCCCGTTGGGATGCATATACCATTCTTTGGTCAGTAAAAGAAGCTGCCCTTTTGCAAATTCGGCATCAATAATGGAAAACGGAACGCAGTGAAAGGCCAGATCCCAGGTTGCATACCAAGGATATTCCCATTTATCAGGCATGGAAATTATGTCTTTGTTGTGCATATGATTCCATTCCGTATTTCTGACATAATTGTTGAAATCTCTCGGAGCAACAAAATTAGGGTCTCCTTTGAGCCATTTTCCGACATTATAATGATAAAACTGCTTGTTCCAGAGCAATCCTGCAAACGCTTGCCTTTGCACGTTTTTTTCATCATCATTGGTTACGTCATTTTGAATTTCGCTATAAAATTCATTCGCTTCATCAATTCTTGTAGTAAAAATTTCATCAAACTGATAAAAAGGTTCGTCCAATTCATTGGGAGACAACCGGAAATCAAATGTTTTGGATTGGCCGGCCGCAATTGTTTCATCAATTAAAAAAGATGCTTTGGTTCCTCTTTTTTCAGGATTTATGGTATTACTTCCGTAAATAATATAATCATTGATACCGTCTTTAAAATAGGTATTTCCGGAATACACGGCTCCATGTAGCTTTGGGGTATTGGTTTCATTATCACAGAAAACGCTTTCGGCATTATTGTTTCTTGAGTAAAACTTTTTAATAGGAATACTGTCATGATTAATATCAATACAGCCATTATCTGAAGCATTGGTCTGGCCTTTATAGGTATTGTACCCCCATTTCCAGTTATTTCTGAACCAAACGGTCGGAGCCACCACAATAGGGGCATCGATCTGGCTTCTGTTGCAAACCGTAACCCTTACTAAAATATCATTTTGATCGGCTTTGGCATATTCAATAAAAATATCAAAATATTCATCATTATCAAAAATCCCTGTATCGAAAAGCTCATATTCGAGCTCTTTTTTGCTGCGCCTCCCATTCTCTCTAAGGAGATCGTCGTACGGAAATTCGTTGATAGGATATTTATACACCATCTTCATATAGCTGTGAGTAGGGGTGTTGTCTAAGTAATAAAAAATCTCTTTAATATCTTCACCATGATTTCCCTGAGGATTGCTCAACCCGAAAAAGCGCTCCTTTACCATCTTATCCTTCTTGTTCCAGAATGACAAAGCGAAACAGAAAAGCTGCTTCACATCAGAAATTCCGGCAATACCTTCTTCTCCCCATCGATAGGCATAGCTTTCGGCATTATTATGATTGGCAAAATCCCACGCATTCCCGTTTGGGCTGTAATCTTCACGTACATTTCCCCATTGTCTGTTACTTACGTAAGGCCCCCAGTTTTTCCAGTTATTATCTTGTAATCTTTGTTTTTCGGCACTCATATCTCATCATTTTTCATTACGAAGGTAGTTTTTTTGAAAAAAAAATCCAATTCTTTTAATCTGAATAATTCTTAACAGATCCCGGAAAGCCTTTTTATTGCAGGCTTTTTTATATTAAATTAATTTTTTATAAATATTTAAAAGAAATGTTTTATCTTTGCGGCATTCGTTCATTCAAATATTGAAAATGTTATCAAGAAAGGTTGAGGGACAGACCCTGTGAAACCTTAGCAACCCTTTGCGCAAGCGAAGAAGGTGCTACGTTCTACCAAATAAATTTATTTTGGACAGATAACTTACTGAAGTTCTTTTCAGCCATTTCTCATGGCATTTTCAATTGTATTTAAAATAAATAGAATTGAAAACAGAACTAAATTATATTAATCTTTCGTATCGTACAAATTCCCAAAAGGAATACAATATCCCGTTGAGCTATCAGCTTTTCGGGAAAGACCTGTTTTCGGCACCGATAATTTTAGTTAATCATGCCTTGACCGGAAATTCAGATGTTTCAGGACAAAAAGGCTGGTGGAAGCAGCTGATCGGTGAAAATCAGGTGATCGATACAAATAAATATACTGTTTTGTGCTTCAATATTCCCGGAAACGGCTATGATGGTTTTTTTATTGATGAATACGAAGATTTTACGACTGCAGATATTGCCAATATCTTTTTACAAGGTCTTGAAATTTTAAATATTAAAAGTTTATACGCCATTATCGGAGGTTCTTTAGGTGGCGGAATCGGCTGGGAAATGCTGGTAAAAAAGCCTGGTATTGCCGAAATTTTCATTCCTATTGCCTGCGATTTCAAAACCCATGACTGGCTGCATGCACAATGCCTGGTTCAGAAATTTTTATTAAATCAAAATGATGAACCGCTACAAAAAGCCAGAATTCATGCGATGTTGTGCTACAGAACGCCTCAATCTTTAAACAATAGATTTCAAAACAAATACAATCAGGAAAAACAGATTTTAGAATCAGAAGACTGGCTTTTTTATCACGGAAATGCTTTAAACGAAAGATTTAGTTTAAAGTCTTACAAGCTGATGAATCATCTGCTGATGAATATTAATGCCAACGAAGATCAATTGGAGAAAATTCAGGCGCGAATGCACATGATCTCCGTTGATACAGACTTATTTTTCCCGGCTTCTGAAATCCGAATGTGTTTTGAAAAGCTTACAAAAAAAAAGAAAAATGTTTTCTGTCACGAGATCCAATCAATTCACGGGCACGACGCCTTTTTAATGGAATACGAACAATTAAATAACATCATTAAAAATATTTTGTAGAAATGAGTAAGATTAATGCTAACGAAATAAAATTTTTAAAAAACAGATCAATCATCAAATTTGAAGGAGAAGATTTCTTAGGTGAAATCGGTATTGACGGACGAATTTTTAAAGCGCTGACTTTAGCGCGAATCAGTGTTGGAGTAATTTCTCAACAGGCAATCGAAAACGGATTATCAATTTTAGTCCATGAAAATGATTCCGAAAAAGCCGTAAATTGTCTGATTGACGAATTTGAAGCAGAAAGAAAATCAGGGAAAGTTTCTCAGATTTACAGCATAAATAATGTTTCTGTAATAGGCTTTGTTGCGGAAGATTTCAACAAAGTCCTGGCAGAACTGGCCAGAAATAACGTTTTTCCTTTACTTTTAAATCAAATTGCAAGTGAAAAACGGGTAAATATTGTTGTAACTTCTTCCCAGGATGAAAAAGCAAAAAATATCATCGAATCCGAAATTTCTAAAAAACCAAAAACAGTTCATTTAGCAATCATCGGTCACGGAAATGTTGGAAAGACTTTGATAGAGCAGGTTTTACAGTCATCGGAAGAAATCAGAAGGCGTAAAAAAATTGATCTTAAAGTGGTGGCGGTTGCCAATTCAAGAAAAATAGCCTTCAATAAAAAAGGCTTTGACAGCAATTGGAACGATGAGGTTTTGGTGGCCGAAAATTCATCAAACATCAATGCATTAATTAATTTTTCAAAAGAAAATCAACTGGAAAACCTCATCGTTGTCGATAATACGGCGAGCAAGGACTTTGTTCATAATTATCATGCTTTAGCAGAAAATGGATTTGATTTGGTTTCTTCCAATAAGATTTTTAACACACTTCCGATCGAAGAATACCGTAAACTAAGATATACGTTGAACAAAAATAACAGACGGTATTTATATGAAACCAATGTTGGCGCAGGTTTGCCATTAATTGATACTATAAAGCTGTTACATCTTTCAGGAGAAAATATTACAAGAATTAAAGGAGTTTTCTCCGGAACACTGAGCTATGTTTTTAATAATTTTTCTTTAAGAGACGATAAATTTTCCACCATCATCAATGAAGCATTGGAAAAAGGATATACAGAACCGGACCCGAGAGAGGATTTGTCAGGAAATGATGTGGCAAGAAAATTATTGATTTTAGCGAGAGAATTAGATTTAATTAATGAATTCGATGATATCAACATTCAAAATTTAGTTCCTGAAAATTTATTATCTATTTCAAAACCGGAATTTCTGTCAAGACTGGAAGAATTGGATGAAGAATATCAAAAAATTAAAGAAAACCAAGAGCCAGGACATGTGTTGAGATATGTTGGTGATTTACATGGAGACTTACAAAAAGAAAAAGGTGAGTTGGATGTAAAATTAATTTCAGTTCCTGCAACTTCCGCATTAGGACAGTTAAAAGGGTCTGATTCAATTTTTGAAATCTATACGGAAAGTTATGGCGAGCATCCCATCGTCATCATGGGAGCCGGAGCCGGAGCGAAAGTAACGGCTAGAGGGGTTTTCGGAGATATTTTAAGACTAAGTGAAACTAAATAAAACAGCCATTTGAACCCGAAGGGTTCAATATCAATAGCCGTAGGTGAAACCTATGGAAAAATAATAAAAGAATGGAAAACGAAAATTTTGAAACCTTCGCCATAAGGACGCAAACTGAAAGAACCCAGTTTGATGAGCATTCAACGCCGTTATATTTGACGTCCAGCTTTATTTTTCAGGATGCGGAAGATATGCGTGCGAGTTTTGCAGAAGAAAAAGCGAAGAATTTATACAGCCGGTTTTCAAATCCGAATGTCACCGAATTTACCGATAAAATTGCAAAAATGGAAGGTGCAGAAGCTGGATATGCTTTTGCAACAGGAATGGCGGCAATTTATTCAACGTTTGCGGCTTTGTTAAATGCTGGAGATCATATTGTAAGCTGTCAGTCGGTTTTCGGTTCTACCCACACGTTGTTCACAAAATATTTCCCGAAATGGAATATCGAAACAACTTATTTCAAAGCAGAAGATGCGGAGAACGTTGAAAAATATATTCAGCCCAACACCAAAATTTTATATCTGGAAACGCCTACAAATCCGGCAATTGAGATTTTAGATTTAGAGTTTTTTGGAAAAATCGCAAAAAAGCATAATCTGATTTTTATTGTAGATAATTGTTTCGCAACACCTTATCTCCAGCAGCCGATAAAATACGGAGCAGATATTGTGGTGCATTCCGCAACAAAATTAATTGATGGGCAAGGTCGTGTTTTAGGTGGAGTCGCGGTTGGCAGAGAAGATTTGATTCGTGAAATTTACCTTTTCGCAAGAAATACTGGACCCGCAATGTCACCTTTCAACGCTTGGGTTCTATCAAAAAGCTTGGAAACATTAGCCATCCGTGTGGAAAAACATTGTGAAAATGCTATAAAAGTTGCTGAGTTTTTAGAAAGCCACCCAAATGTAGAATTTGTGAAATATCCATTTTTACCTTCTCATCCAAATTATGAAATTGCAAAAAAACAAATGAAACTGGGTGGAAACATTGTTGCTTTTGAAATCAAAGGCGGAATTGAAGGCGGAAGAAAATTTTTAAATACAATAAAAATGTGTTCTCTTTCTGCAAATCTTGGAGATACCAGAACAATTGTAACACATCCTGCATCTACAACGCATTCCAAATTATCAAACGAAGAAAGAAATGAAGTAGGAATTACGGCTGGTCTGGTTCGTTGTTCGGTAGGGCTGGAAAATGTAGACGACATCATTGAAGATTTAAAACAGGCATTGGATTAAAGTTTCGGCGGCGGCAAAGCCGCCGCCGAAACCCATAGATAAAACAGAACCCGAAGGGTTCAACAATAATAGCTATATGTGAAACGTATGGCAAAAATAGTAATCATTAATTCAACGATGAAAAAATAAATAAAATGAAAAATTCAGAACAATTATACAAAGCATTATCTGAAAGAATTTTAATTCTTGATGGGGCAATGGGAACGATGCTTCAACGATACAAATTCGAGGAAGAAGATTATCGCGGCGAGCGTTTTAAAGACTGGGAACATCCGGTTAAAGGAAACAATGATTTACTTTCATTGACGCAACCTCATGCGATCGAAGAAGTTCACAAAAAATATCTGGAAGCTGGAGCTGACATTATAGAAACCAATACATTCTCAGGAACGACCATCGCGATGGCAGATTACCACATGGAAGAATTGGTGTATGAACTAAATTTTGAGTCTGCAAAAATCGCAAGAAAGGCCTGTGACGAATATACCGCAAAAAATCCGGATAAGCCAAGATTTGTGGCGGGTTCAATCGGTCCGACAAACAGAACGGCAAGTTTAAGTCCGGATGTAAATGATCCCGGTTACAGAGCCATCACTTTTGATGAACTGAGAATTGCGTACAAACAACAATCGGAAGCATTGTTAGACGGTGGCGCAGATATTTTATTGGTTGAAACCATTTTTGACACCTTAAATGCAAAAGCAGCACTTTTTGCCATCGATGAAATTAATGAAGAAAGAGGAATTAATATTCCGATCATGGTTTCAGGGACAATTACCGATGCTTCCGGAAGAACGTTAAGCGGGCAAACAGCAGAAGCATTTTTGATTTCTGTTTCACACTTAAATTTGCTAAGTGTAGGTTTCAACTGTGCGTTGGGAGCCAATCAGTTGACACCTTATCTGGAAACGTTGGCGCATAATTCAGAATTTTATGTGTCAGCTTATCCGAACGCAGGGCTTCCAAATGCTTTCGGGAAATACGATGAAACGCCCGAAGATATGGCGGCACAGATCAAAGAATACGTAGAAAAAAGATTAATCAATATTATCGGAGGCTGCTGCGGAACGACTCCGGACCACATCAAAGCAATCGCAGATATGGTTGCACAATATCCGCCAAGAAAATTGAAGGAATTTGTCTGATTTAATAGATTTTTTTTATTAAATCAATAATAAAAGGAACGGTTTTTATATTAAATTTAAATATCACACAAATTTAATATTATGGAAAAGCCGATTTATTTAAAAAATACAGACGATGCAAAATTGTTTAATGAATTAAGAAAAAAAGTGAACCAACGTGTAGAAGCCATTCCCGAAAACAGGGATATTTATATACAGATCAAAGCCATTATTTTGCCTTTGGTCTATTTTGGTTTATATGTATTTGCGCTTTTTAATGCCGAAAAACCTTTGATTTATATTTTGAGTTTTGTCTTGATGGGAATTTCTTTAGTGTTGATTTATTTAAACTTAATTCATGAAGCTGCCCACAATAATATTTATAAAAGCAAAAAATTAAACGGACTTATTTTGCAGATTTTCGATTTTGTAGGCGCCAATTCCTACATCTGGAAAAAAAGACATATTGCAAGTCACCACGCTTATCCGAATGTGGATGGATGGGACACAGATATCGAGCAGAGCGGACTTTTATTAATCGTTCCCTGGATTAAAGCAAAAGGAGTTCAGAAGTATCAGCACTTTTTTTTCTTTTTAGTCTATCCTTTATATCTGTTTAATTGGATGTTTATCAGAGATTTCAGAGACTTTTTTGATAAAGAAAGAGTGATTTTAAAAACGCAGGGCAAAATTCCGGCTATTGAAAAAGTGAAAATGATAAGCTATAAATTATTTTATTTTTTCTATCAAATTGCCGTTCCGGTTTTGTTTTTTAAGGTATCGCCTGGCTTGGCTTTCGGAGCCTGGTTTTTACAGGTTATTGCAGCAAGTATTTTTGCACTGTTTGTTTTGTTACCCCTGCATCCGCTTCCGGACAATGCTTTTCCAAAATTGGATGAGAAAAACGGACTGCCGTTCAGCTGGCTGCATCACCAATTTGAAGTTACCAATGATTTACAGGAAAATAACTGGTTTGTAAGAAATATTTTAGGGAATTTCAATTTTCATGTTGCCCATCATCTGTTTCCGAATTACAGTTATTTATATTATAATGAAATTACAGACGAAATCGAAAAATTTGCCAAAGAACACAATTTGGCATATAAAAGGTTTCCGATTTTTACCGCTTTGGGCAAACATGTTGATTTGCTGAAGCAAAATGCAAACAATGCATATTTTATTTTAGAAGAATAATAAATTGATGAAATATTTAAGATTATCGGGGCTTGAGCCTCTGATTATTACCCCGGAAAGTAATTTTATCAACGTTGGTGAAAGAACCAATGTTGCCGGATCAAAGAAATTTTTAAGATTAATAAAAGAAGAAAAATTCGGGGAAGCACTCGATATTGCCCGTCATCAGGTTGAAGGGGGCGCACAGATCCTTGATGTCAATTTCGATGACGGATTGATCGACGGAAAAGCTTCTATGATTAAATTTTTAAATTTAATTGCTTCCGAACCCGATATTTCCAGAATTCCCATCATGATCGACTCCTCAAAATGGGAAATTTTAGAGGCAGGACTTCAGGTTGCGCAAGGAAAATGTGTGGTAAATTCCATTAGCTTAAAAGGCGGTGAAGAAGAGTTTATCAAACAGGCAAAAGCAATTAAAAGATACGGTGCCGCGGTTATTGTCATGGCTTTTGATGAAGACGGGCAGGCCGATACCTACGATCGCAGGCTTGAAATTACAAAACGGTCTTATGATATTTTGGTTAATGAAGTGAAATTCCCTGCTGAAGATATCATTTTCGATCTAAATATTTTTCCTGTGGCAACAGGAATGGACGAGCATAGAAGAAATGCAATCGACTTCATTGAAGCAACGAGATGGGTTCGTCAAAACCTTCCGTATGCGTCTGTAAGTGGCGGCGTGAGCAATGTTTCGTTCTCTTTCCGTGGAAATGATACCGTAAGAGAAGCGATGCACTCGGTTTTCCTTTATCACGCCATTCAGGCCGGAATGAATATAGGAATCGTAAATCCCGCCATGCTGGAGGTTTATGATGAAATTAATAAAGAATTATTAGGTCTTGTAGAAGATGTAATTCTCGATAAAAGAGAAGATGCCACAGAAAGGCTTTTAGATTATTCCGAGAAGCATAAATCTGTCAAAAAAGAAGTCGTCGAAGAGCTCGAATGGCGTACCAGACCTTTGCAGGAAAGAATCACGCACGCTTTGGTAAAAGGAATCGACCGTTTTATTGAAGAAGATGTGGAAGAGGCGAGATTACAGTCGGCCAAACCTTTACACGTTATTGAAGTTAATTTAATGACAGGAATGGGCGTTGTCGGCGATCTCTTCGGAAGTGGAAAAATGTTTCTTCCACAAGTGGTAAAATCAGCCCGGGTAATGAAAAAAGCCGTAGCATATTTACAGCCTTTTATTGAAGCTGAAAAAGATGGGACAAGGCCTGCAAACGGCAAAATCCTGATGGCAACGGTAAAAGGAGACGTTCATGATATCGGTAAAAATATTGTGAGCGTTGTTTTGGGATGTAACAATTACGAAATTGTCGATCTTGGAGTAATGGTTCCTGCTGAAAAAATAATTCAGGCGGCGATTGATCATAATGTTGATGTTATCGGCTTAAGCGGATTGATCACGCCAAGTTTGGATGAAATGGTCTATATCGCTCAGGAATTGGAAAGACAAAATTTAAATTTTCCTTTATTAATTGGTGGTGCAACAACTTCCAAAGCGCATACTGCCGTAAAAATCGATTTGAAATATAAAAATGCTGTAGTTCACGTTAACGATGCTTCCAGGGCGGTAAATGTGGTGAGTTCTTTGCTCGGTGACAGAAATAAAGAATATGTTGATGATTTAAAAAGCGAATATTCGGAATTCCGGGAAAAGTTTTTAAACAGACAGATTGACAAAGAATATGTTTCGCTTGAAGATGCCAGAAGAGATAAATTTAAAATTGATTGGGAAAGCGAAGAGATTTTCACTCCCAACCAATTGGGAATACAGGTTTTTGAAAATCAGGATTTGAACGAGTTGGTGCCTTTCATCGATTGGTCACCATTTTTCAGAAGCTGGGATCTTCACGGTAAATACCCCAATATTTTTGATGATGAGGTTGTCGGAGCTCAGGCAAAAGAATTATTTAAAGATGCGCAGGTTATTTTGAAGAAAATTTTGGATGAAAAAGCATTAACTGCAAAAGCTATTTTCGGAATTTTCAAGGCTAATTCTACCGAAACTGATGATATTTTAATTTTTGATGAAAATAACCAAGAGCAGGTTAAATTTTTGACATTAAGACAGCAGCTTCAGAAATCAAAAGGTAAAGAATATTTGGCATTAAGCGATTTTATTGCCCCTCAAAGTTCAGGAAAAACTGATTATATGGGAGCTTTCTGCGTTACAACAGGTTTCGGAACCGATGAAATGGCAGAGGAATATGAAAAAGCAAACGATGATTACAACGCCATCATGGTAAAAGCTTTGGCAGACCGTTTTGCAGAAGCTTATGCCGAATTTTTACATAAAAAAGTCCGAACCGAATATTGGGGTTATGCCAATCAGGAAAATTTAAGCAATGAAGATTTAATTGCCGAAAAATACAAAGGAGTTCGCCCTGCACCGGGTTATCCGGCGTGTCCCGATCACCTGGAAAAACACGCGATTTGGGATCTTTTAAAGGTAGAAGAAAATATCGGAGTTTATTTGACGGAAAGTTTAGCCATGTTCCCAACCGCTTCGGTGTCCGGATATTATTTTGGAAGTCCGCACGCAAAATATTTCGGATTGGGAAAAATTGCAGAAGATCAATTGAAAGATTATTCAAAAAGAAAAGGAATTTCTTTACAGGAAGCCAGAAAATGGCTGTCACCTAATTTAGCAGATTAATTTAAAAGTTAATGATTGACAGTTGTTGGTTTCTAGTTTTAACGATCAACTGGTAACGACCAACAAGCAACAAAATATAACATGAAGATAACAGACCACATAAAAAACGCAAACGGAAAACCTTTATTTTCCCTCGAAGTTGTTCCGCCACAAAAAGGAATTGGGATTGAAGATTTATATAAAAATATCGATCCTTTAATGGAGTTTAAACCTCCTTTTATTGATGTTACAACTTCCCGTGAAGAGTATATTTATATTGACAAAGGAAATGGATTAATGGAACGCAGAATCACCAGAATGCGTCCCGGAACATTGGGGATTTGTGCCGCAATTCAGCATAAATATAACGTAGATACTGTTCCACACCTGCTTTGCGGAGGTTTTACCAAAGAAGAAACGGAATATCTTCTGGTAGATTGTATGTATTTGGGAATTGATAATATTATGGCGCTTCGTGGAGACGCGATGAAAGGGCACCAATATTTTGAAGCCACTCCGGGAGGGCATTCGAGCGCGATGGATTTAGTTCATCAGATTAATAATCTAGGTCGTGGAAAATATCTTCATGATGATGATCAGATTTGTGATGAACATAATAAATTCTGCATCGGAGTGGCCGGTTATCCTGAAAAACATATGGAAGCTCCTTCGATGAATTATGATTTGAAATGGCTAAAGCAAAAAGTAGACGCCGGAGCAGATTATATCGTTACGCAAATGTTTTTTGATAATAAAAAATATATCGAATTTGTTACCAAGGCAAGAGAAATGGGAATCACAGTTCCGATTATCCCGGGAATTAAGCCGATTGCGACAAAAAGACATTTAAAATTGCTTCCGCAGGTTTTTAAAATTGATCTTCCTGAAGAATTAATCAACGAAGTTGAAAGTGCAAAAAATAATGAAGCCGTAAAAGAAATCGGAATCGAATGGGCAATTAATCAATGCAAAGAATTGCTTGATTTTGGAGTTCCTGTTCTGCATTTTTACTCGATGGGAAAAAGCGATAATATTAAAAAAGTGGCAGGGGAGCTGTTTTAAAATAAAAAGCCTTGTAAATTTTACAAGGCTTTATTTTTTATTGATTTAAGAAATTGACTAATTTTATGAGGTCCTCTTCTTTACCGAATTTTATTTTATTAGATTTTACAAATGTTTCTATTGCCTCTTTTTTATCAGGGAATTGTTCTGTAATATCTTTTACGCTTTTAGGTTTTTTAATAAACCCTTTTTCTGTTTTAATATAATAAACAGGCTCTGCGTTTGAAAAAGAAGCCGGTTTTTCTTGTGAATAAGAATTAGCGGCAGGAACTAAGTCATTAAATCTGGTCTTGACCTTTTTGTAAAGAGCATTTTTGCCGCCTGCAAGTTCAAAGAAATATCCTTTCATATCATCACCGGTATCAGCCCAGACCAATGTCTGCTTTGGAGACAAGATTTCTATTCTTGAAAATTTTGGCTCATTGGGAAGAACCATTGTTGTTCCATCCTTCTGAAACTCAATCTCATCCTTATAGCTGTTATATCTTACAGGTACTTTTTCATAATCATCAGCGACTTTGGCTACCTTAAAATCTTTCGTCACATAAGGAGAGCCTGTAATTTCATCATAAGTTAATGCTCTTCCTGCTCCCTTAGAATTTACATTATAAAAAACTTGATGTGCCCCTTCATTAACTCTTACCGTATTTTGTGCATAAGAGCTAAATGAGATTACTGATAATATAGCTAAAATTGTTTTTTTCATTTTTATGATTATAAATTGTTTTTCAAATTGTTATCAAAAATACAAATATTCTTTTTTAAATTTAAAAATATGCTTAAAAATTTTCTATAAATAAGGATGTCTTTCAAATTCTTTAGATTGATCGAATAAATAACGGTAAGTGGCTAGCTTTCTTGTAATAGTTGTATCAAGATTTTCAGCAATTTTTATCATTTTAGGATTAAAATCACCGATCCATTGGAGTTCAGTGGTCTTAAAATCAGTGTGTTTTCTTAAATGTTGCGTTCCTTCCCAGATCATATAGCCTTCAAGCCCCTTTTTCTGCCATTCGGGAACGACTCCGAAAACAAGGCCCACCATTTTTTCGTTTTTTTTAAATTTTTTAACCCATAAAAATTTTAATTTTTCAAAAAAGCCAAACTTTCCGTTCAAATATTTAAACCATTGATTTAAATCAGGAATATTCATCCACATGGCGATTGGTTTTTCGTTTTCATAGACGAACCACGAAATATGTTCATTAATAATAGGTCTCATGGTCTTGAACATTTTCAGGACTTTGCCTTCACTCATTTGCTTGCCTTCTCCATGTACAGCCCAGGCTTTGTTGTATATTTCAGTAAAATCTTTGGCAAATTTTTCCAGGTTATTTTTTTTCAAAGGTTTTGCAGAAATGTTCGGGTTTTTGCTGTATTTTGCATGCATTACCGTAAAAACTCTTGAAACTTCAGCAAAAATCGGCCTTGAAAAACAAAGCTGTTCAAAATATATTTTAAAACCATAATTTTCAAAAAGCTCTTGATAATAGGGAAAATTGTAATTCATACCATACAAAGGTTCGATAAAGCCATCAATCAGAAGTCCCCAGAATTTATCGCGTTCACCGAAGTTTATCGGCCCGTCCATCGCTTGCATTCCTCTTTCCTGAAGCCAGCTTTTACAATAATCAAAAATAAAATTTGCGGTTTCCTGATTATTAATGCAATCAAAAAATCCGATTCCGCCGGTTGGCTGGTGTTGTTTATAAAATTTATTCACAAAAACCGCCACTTTTCCAAGGGTTTCGTTTTGTTTATTTTTAAATAAAAATCTTTTGCATTCTCCGGTTTTGAAGAATTTGTTTTTTTCGGGAGTAAAAATCTCTTCGATGTCCTTGTTTAAAGGTCTGATATAATTCTTGTCGTGTTGGTAAAGCCTTGATGGGAACTCTAAAAATTCCTTTTTCTGTACTTCATTTTGTACTTCTTCAACGATAATCATAGTATTTATTACAGATGAGAACCTGAAAGATAATATTTTTAGTTTAAAATTGAAATAAATCAATAAATATTATCCGTATTTTTGTGGCAAATTAAATGAAAATGGTTGATTTTACTGATAACGACGATGATATTTTCACGGGAAAAGAACATACGCCAATAAGGAAAGATGCTTTTGATAAATCGCCACAGGAAAAGATAGAAAAAATTACGGAGCTTTTTGGGGAAATCATGGAAACTTTGGGAATGGATATGACCGATGATTCTTTAAAAGACTCTCCGAAACGGGTGGCAAAAATGTATGTAAACGAAATTTTCGGAGGGCTTCTTCCGGAAAATAAGCCGGGAATTTCCACTTTTTCAAATAAATATAAATACCGCCAGATGCTGGTGGAAAAAGATATTACCGTATATTCATTCTGCGAACATCATTTTTTGCCGATTATCGGAAGAGCACACGTTGCATATATTTCAAACGGTGAAGTAATCGGGCTTTCCAAAATCAACAGAATAGTTGATTATTATGCGAAAAGACCTCAGGTTCAGGAAAGATTGACGATGCAGATTGTGGATGCCTTGAAAGAAGCGTTAGGAACAAAAGATGTCGCCTGTATCATTGATGCAAAACATCTTTGCGTAAATTGCAGAGGAATAAAAGATACGTCCAGTTCGACGATTACCGCGGAATTAAGCGGTATTTTCAGAACAAATCCTATTACCAGACAGGAATTCTTACATTATGTAGGAAGTCATGCAAAATTGGATTATTGATAAATTAAATTAATAATGATAAAATTTAAAAAAGTTTCAGACAAAATTTTCATCACAACGATTATTTGTTGTTGCTGTGAATGCTGTTGTTAAAAGACTTCGGTCTTTTAATTAGAAAAACTTTAAACTAAATTTAAAATCATTAACCAAAAACAAGATAATGCAATTAAAAATATATAATTCGCTTACCTCAGAAAAAGAAATTTTTAAACCAATATTAGAAGGAAACGTTGGAATGTACGTTTGTGGACCTACCGTTTACAGCAATGTGCATTTGGGAAATGTGCGAACTTTCCTTTCTTTCGACTTTATTTACAGAAGCTTGACGCATTTGGGCTACAAAGTAAGATATGTAAGAAATATCACCGATGCAGGTCACCTTACAGACGATGGAGACGTTAATAACGACCGGTTTGTAAAGCAAACGCGTCTTGAAAAATTAGAACCGATGGAAATTGTACAGAAATATACGGTTGATTTTCATAAAGTTCTGGATATGTTTAATTTGCTTCCACCGAATATTGAGCCGACTGCAACCGGTCATATCGTTGAGCAGATTGAATTGACCCAAAAATTAATTGAAAAAGGATTTGCCTACGAAAGCAATGGTTCTGTATATTTTGACGTTCTTGAATACAACAAAAGAGGTCTGAATTACGGCGAACTTTCAAAAAGAAATATCGAAGAACTTTTCGCCAATACCCGTGATCTTGACGGGCAAGGAGAAAAGAAAAATCCACAGGATTTTGCGCTTTGGAAAAAAGCATCACCAGCACACATCATGAGATGGAATTCGCCTTGGGGAGAAGGTTTTCCGGGTTGGCATCTTGAATGTACTGCGATGAGCACCAAATATTTAGGTGAAAAATTTGATATTCACGGAGGTGGAATGGATTTAAAATTCCCACATCACGAATGTGAGATCGCCCAAGGGAAAGCTTGCAATGATATTGCTCCTGTAAATTACTGGATGCACGCTAATATGTTGACAATGAACTCTCAGCGTATGAGTAAATCAACAGGAAATTACATCTTGCCGATGCAGTTGGTTACAGGAGAAAATGATTTCTTTGAAAAGCCTTTCCATCCGTCAATTGTTCGTTTCTGCTTTTTGCAGGCGCATTACAGAAGTGTTTTGGATATTTCTAATGATGCGATGATTGCCAGCGAAAAAGGTTTTATCAGATTAATGGAAGCTGTAAAAGTTTTAAATTCAATTACTCCGAATGACGAAAAACAATCAGGTTTTAGTCTTGAAGAATGGAAAAATAAAGCCTATGATGCACTAACGGATGATTTTAATTCTCCGGTTCTTATTGCTCATATATTTGAAGCCGTGAAATATATTTTTGCTTTAAAGGATGAGAAAGAAACGATCTCAACTAAAGATTTAGAGGATTTAAAATCTACTTTAAATGCTTTGATCTTTGACGTTTTAGGATTGCAGATGATCGAAGAAAATAACAATGAAAAGCTGGATCAGACATTGCAGGTTTTAATTGAACTGAGAAATCAGGCAAGAAAATCGAAAAACTTTGACCTTTCGGATCAAATTAGAGATAAATTGCTTGCAGAAGGCATTGAATTAAAAGACGGCAGAGACGGAACAACTTATGTTTTAAACTAATATTAAAAAAAATATTTATAATCTCCCGCAGATTCCACAAAGTTTCACAGAAAATAAAAATCTGAGAAATCCATGGAATCTGCGGGAATTTTTTATGCATTAAGTTTGTCATTCTGAATGGAGCAAAGCGTGATGAAGAATCTGTTAGTACGATAGATTTTTCCTCCGTCAGAATGAAAACGATCCGCTTAAATAAAATTCTTATTCAAACAAGGGAATTTTTTATTATTCAATTTAAAAATTGTGTAACTTAGTCATACTAAAATAATTACAAATCTAAAATTTTATCATATGAAAAAACATTTATTCCCTGTATTCTTGTTATTATTTGGCGCAAATGCCTATGCACAACAAGATTTCTTTGCATTGGCCGGAAAAGATACACCAAGTATTATTTTCAATGATTTCCGTGCGATAGATGCCGCTAACGGTGTTTCCGGAGAGAAAATTTTTACGGCTGATACTGCTGCAAAAGTTTTTTCACAAACCAGAAACGGAGCTGTAACTGAAGATAAAAATTCTTACAATAATTCTCAGGCAGTTGCGATGGCAGCCCTGGCTTTTGATGCATCCAATAACAATTTGCTGTATATGCCGATGTTTTCTTCCAATATTTATGTATTGAATCAGAAAACCAAAGAAATTACTTTGATCGAAAACAGTGTTGCAAGAGTCACTTCGTGCGACATCAATTCTCATATAACGCGAATGGCAACAGGTTATGACGGAAATATTTATGCCATGAATAATTCCGGAACACAGTTTTTACAGATCAGTAAAAAGAATAATCAATACATTGTTAACGACCTTGGAATCGTTAAGGATGATGCTTCCAACGGGAAAAACTCTTTCACAACGATCGAATCTGGGTTTGGAGGTGATATGATTGCGGATGCGGACAATAATTTCTATGTTTTTGCAACTTCAGGAAATGTTTTTAAAGTTTCAACTAAAGATTTAAAGGCAAAATTTGTTGGAAAAATTACAGGTCTTCCTGAAAATTATTCGGTGAACGGCTCTGCAGTGAATGTCAAAGGAAATGTAGTTATTGCCAGTGCAAAAGGAGCTGCTTTATATGAAGTCGATTTAAAAACTTTACAGGCAAAACAAATTCCGGGCGAACAAAATTTACATATTTATGATTTAGCAAGTAAATATTTTGCCAATGATAGAGCGAATTCATTGAATGCTTTGGCAGGAATTGATATTTATCCTACAAGAGTTGATGAGCATTTTATCAATGTTGCTGTCAATGATAAAAATGTAAAAGGAAATATAAAATTAAATGTTTTTGATATTTCAGGTAAAAATGTCTTTAAACAAACGCTTTCTGTAAAAGATGGTTCTTTAAATGAACAGGTTTATTTGAAAAATTTAATTAATGGAGCTTATATTGTAAGCATTGCTTCGGAATCCGGCAAGATTCTGATGAACAAAAAAATTCTGGTTACTGAATAATATTTCAATTGAACATAACAACTAAAAACCTTTCCGAATGTCACTCGGAAAGGTTTTTTAATGAATATTTGATATTCAGGAAGTTTTATTTTTCAATTTTATAATGTATTTTTATAAAAAAATATAGATGAAGCTATACTTTAATTTGGGGTACAATGCAAAAGCCGGAGAAGCTTTACAGCTGCTGATTCATGAGGACGGAGCATTGTCTAAAGCTCATAAAATGTTTTACACGGAAAACGGTTTGTGGAAATGTGAAGTAGATTATTTTTCAAAATCGATTTCTTATATCTATCGGCTTGTGGATGAAAAAGAAAATGTTGTGAGAGAAGAATTTGTCCCACATAAGCTTAATTTTCCACATAATTATAAGGAGTTTTCAATTTTCGACGAATGGAATAATAAAAATTTTCCCGAAAATTATTTAAACAATAAAATCCTTTATAATAAACAGAATCAATTCCGTCCGGAAAAAATTTCGGTGTTAAAAAAACATACGCATTTATTCAGAATTGAAGCTCCGGTTTATAACCCAAACTGGAAGCTTGTTTTGTTTGGAAACGTTCCTTCATTAGGAAGTTGGGATTACGAAAAGGCAATTCATTTATCTCAAACGGATTTTGGCGTTTGGGAAACTTCGGTTGAGATTCCTGAGAATGAATTTATTCAATTTAAATATTGCCTTTACGATATCAATGAAGGAAGAGTAATCGATGTTGAAACAGGCGAAAACAGATTTGCTTTACCGAATCACGCAAAAGATGTTCTGCAGATTGTTGCGAATCATTATTTCCGGTTTAAGCTATATCAAATGTATCACGATGCGGGCGTTGCGGTTCCTGTTTTTTCGTTGAGAAGCGAAAGTGGTTTTGGGGTCGGTGAATTTGCAGATTTAAAAAAACTGGCAGACTGGAACAAAGAAACCAATCTTGGAATTATTCAGATTTTGCCGATCAATGATACAACGGCAAACTATTCATGGACGGATTCTTATCCCTATGCAGCCGTTTCTGTGTATGCTTTGCATCCGCAATATATTTCGTTGGAAAATCTCGACTTTAAATTACCGAAAGATTTAGTTGAGGAATATGAAGCTGAAAAAGCAGAATTAAATTCTTTAGAATTAATCGACTACGAAAAGATGATTTCCGGAAAATGGAAATATCTGAAGGCGGTTTTTACAGCTGAAAAGGAAAAGATTTACAAAGACAGAAACTTCAAAAAGTTCATTAAAGACAATGAAAGCTGGCTGATTCCTTACGCTGCATTCTGCGTGTTGAGAGATAAATACAAAACACCGAATTTTAACGAATGGAAGACGCATAAAAAATATATCGCAGGAAAAATTTCTCCATTTTTTACGGCAAAAAGTAAAGATTATGATGCTTCGATGCTTCATGCGTGGGTGCAGTTTCAGCTTCATAAGCAGTTGAAAGATGCAGTAGATTATACGCATAGTTTAGGCGTTTCTTTGAAAGGAGATCTGCCGATCGGTATTTACAGGCATTCGGTGGAAGCATGGACAGAACCGGAACTTTTCGGTATGGATTTTCAAGCCGGCGCACCGCCTGATCAGTTTACGGAATTAGGGCAAAACTGGGAATTTCCCACGTACAACTGGGAAGCCATGAAAGCCGATGATTATAAGTGGTGGAAAAACAGATTCAAAGCATTGGAACAGTATTTTGATGCGATGAGAATTGACCATATTTTAGGGTTTTTCAGAATTTGGAGAATGCCGATTTCAGCTACACAAGGGATTTTGGGATATTTTTATCCTTCGGTTCCCGTTAGTCTGGATGAATTCAGGGCGTTGCATATTCCGTTTAATTTTGACAGATATTGTAAGCCTTTTATTAACGAACAGATTCTTTGGGATTATTTCGGAGAAGAAAAAGCGAATGCTCTTGAGTTTTTGAATAATAATTTTGACGGGACCTATTCATTTAAAGAAGAATTTGATACACAGAGAAAATTAGCTGATTATTTCAAGAAAAATCCTGTTGATTTGATTGAAGATAAATTAATTGCACTTTGCGCGAATGTCCTTTTCTTAACGGAAGAAAAAAATGGCGAAACGGTTTATCATCCGAGATTTAATGTTTATAATACAGATTCTTATAAATATTTGTCTGATTGGGAGAAAAAATCAATTTACGATTTATACCACGATTATTTCTTCAGAAGACAGGATCATCTTTGGTACGAAAAAGCCATGGAAAAACTTCCTGTGATTTTGAATGCTACGAAAATGCTGATCTGTGGAGAAGACTTAGGAATGGTTCCGGATTGTGTTCCTGTGGTAATGGATGAACTGGCGATTGTTGCCCTGAAAGTGCAGCGTATGCCATCAGATAATATTCCTTTTTATAATCCAAAAAATGCGAGTTATCTGAATGTAGTGACGGCTTCTTCGCACGACAGCTCTACGTTGAGGCAATGGTGGAAAGAAGATCCTGCTTTGACGCAGAAATATTTTAACCAGCAATTGATTCAATACGGAAAATCACCGGAAGAAATGGACGCCCATCTTGCGGAAATCATTATGAAGCAGCATCTTTATAATGATGCCATGCTGGCCGTGTTCCCGATACAGGAATTTTTGGCGACAGATACAGAGCTTACCAATCCTAAGATGGAGAATGAAAGAATCAATAATCCTGCAGTTTTTCCGCATTATTGGCGCTACAGAATGCATTTGAATCTTGAAGATCTCAAAAATCAGACGAATTTTAATCAAAAAATAGCAAACTGGATAAAAGATAGTGGAAGATTGTAAATTTAACATTTGATTATCAATTAGTTAATGATAAATTAAAAGAAGTTATGTCAAAAGATTTAACTTCTTTTTTTTATTTATATCCAAAAGATAGAATAAAGATATTCTACTATACACTAACCAATTAACGACTATAAAAATGAAAAAAATATTAATAGGTTTTGCTTTGAGTCTGGCGACTTTGTCGTTTGCTCAGCAGTATCCAAATAATAACGGTTACGAAAATAACGGATATAACGACGGATACGGAAATAATAACGGATATGACGACGGCTATTATGATGATGAAGATGATCAGAACTATTTCCCTGATGATTATTACTACAACTATCCTCAGGATTATTATCAAAATGATTATTATCAGAATAATTATAATGATTACAGAAACAGTATTATCAGCATCAACTGGAATGGCTTTTTTGCTCAAAACAGATTAAATCGCTGGCAAATCGATCAGATCCTGAGATTGAATAATTTGTATGTAAGCTTCTCAAGCTGGAACAATTATTACAGATATAACCCGGACAGATGGTATTATGACAGATTCTACGCTTTGCAGAGAATTATGGGACCGAGGATTTTTGTGACTTTCCAGAACAGCTATTATCACGGTTACAGCCCGGTAGTTTATTTTCAGAATTACAGAAGAACGCATTATGCTTCAATCTGCAGACCAATGCCTCGTTACAGAAGCGTGAACATCAATATCTACAGAGTTGACAGAGCGAAATTCCGTAGAAATGATAATCCTACTTTCAATATTGTAAGAAGCCAAAGACCAAATAATGGATTCAGAGGTGGAGTTAGAGACGGAAATAATTCTGGAGGTTTCCGTAACCAAAATGAAAATAGGTCGACTAATAATTCAGGATTCAGAAGAGATAACGATGGTGTGCGAAATAATGGGGGATTCAGAGGAAACACTGATAATGGAGTGAGAAACAATGGTGGTTTCAGAACTGAAAGAGCCGACAACGGAAATAACGGAAGTGAAAGAAATAACGGAGGATTCCGTGGAGGAAGTGAGGTAAGAAGAGAAGCTCCTAAAAGAGAAAATAACGGAGGCGGCTTCAGAAATGAGGGAGGTTCAAGAAGAAGCGAAAATTCTGCTCCAAGAGAAAATAGAGGACGAGAAAGCAGAGGTGGGGAAAATAGAGGAAACGGAGGTTTCCGAAGCGGATTTGCAAAGAATTAATTTTCATATATTATATTTAAGTGGTGTGAGGGCAGATTTTTATAGTCTGCTCTTTTTTTTATTTTCGTAATTAAATTATTGATAGTAAAATTTAACATTTTTTATGAATATTTCCGCTTAACTTCTCTTTTAATTAATAATCAAACAGATGTATAACAATTAATTAATAATATAAAAATTTTTAATAAGATGAAAAAATTAGTTTTGGCAATAGCATTTATCGGAATGGGAAGTTTTGCAATGGCACAAACCACTCCTCAGGACAAACAAGCAAAAAGAGCTGAATTCCAACAAAAAAGAGAACAAAAAGAGCAGGAACATTTAGCACAGATGCAGAAAGATCTAAACCTAAGTCAGGCTCAGGTAGCGCAGATCAGAGAACTTCACGCAAACAAAAAAGCTGAAATGAAAGCCGAGTTTGATAAGAACAAAGATGACAGACAGGCAAAAATGGAGCAAATGAAGGCAAAAAGAGCTCAAATGGATTCAGACATGAAGAAAATTTTATCTCCCGAGCAATATGATAAATGGCAAGCTGACAGAAAAGCCAAAATGGAGCAGAGAAAAGGAATGATGAAAGACAGAAAAATGATGAAGAAACAAATGAATACGGCAGCTCCTGCAGCCAATTAATAGTTTATAATTTTGATTTTTTAATGTTAGAAGGGCAGAAGAGATTCTGTCCTTTTTCTATTAAATAGTATTAAATCTTTTGATTTCGGGGTTTTATTCCATAATTTTGACTACAAATTTATTACTTATGGTTAGCGAGAAAATTGCACAATTAATTAACGAACAAATAGCACACGAACAATACGCCGCACAATATTATCTTTCAATGTCTGCCTGGTTTTCCAGCAAAGATCTGGATGGCATCGCCAACTATTTCAGAGTACAGAGCAAAGAAGAATTAATGCATGCTGATAAAATGTTCGACTATTTAAACGATGTAGGCGGGGAAATTATCATAGGGGAAATTGCAAAACCACCACACGAATTTGAAAACGCAATCGATATTTTTCAAAAAGCGTTGGAACACGAAAAAAAGGTAACGAAAAGTATCTTCAATATTGTAAAAAATGCTAATGACGAAGGTGATTTTGCTACAACTTCATTCCTCCAGTGGTTTATTAACGAGCAGGTGGAAGAGGAAGCAAGTGCTTCACAATATGTAACTAAAATCAAAATGGTAAGCGATAATCCTTCCGCGTTATATCTTTTTGACCAGGAATTGGCACAAAGAGTTTTTGTCCCAGATCCTACAGCTTAAGATTACATTTATTAAAACAAAAAGTACAATGTAAGGATTGTACTTTTTTTATGTTATGAATGAAAAAATTTCGGCGGCACCAAAGGTGCCGCCGAAATTTTTAAAACTATTTAGTTAAAATATATTTTTTTCCGGAAGGAGTATAGTTAGGATTCTTGTCATTGCCTTTCATAAGCTGAAGCTCTAATGTATTTGCAATTATTTTAAATTGATATACATCTCCGTTTGTGTTTTTTTGATCAGATTTATAGAAAATAATTCCGTCAAAACCAGGACCTGTAGTAAAATCATAAATTACCTTATAGCTTTTATAGCCTTCAAAATTAACTTTACCGTCTGCAGAAAAGTCAATCTTTGATTTAGAATCTTTATCAGTATAACTTCCTGCAATTAATATTTTTCTTAATTCTGTATCCAGATCTGTGCTTAATTTTTGATAGGTTTCCGTTTTTTTGGTTTTAGGGAAATACATTTCAAGCTTGTTCTGACTGTTCAGTTTTGCCTCAAAAGAATCTTTAAAAGTAGGATCATCCGTTTTTTTAGAATCATCTTTTACAAATTCATTCTTTTCTTTGTCGAATGTAATTGCTACATCAGAGCCACCTTCATGATCTGTAAAACCGTGAAGTGTTGCCGAACCGGTCTGTAATTCATTTTCATTAAGGCTAAAAAACAAAACTTTTGTTCCGTATATTTTGTTCTGAAATACAGATTTTGTTTTTTTAACATTCTCTACATATTGATCAGATACCCAATTACCTGCAATTGGCGAAGTAGATGGTGTAGACATCTCAGAAGCTGAAGTATCTTTTTGGTCAGTCGTTGCAGAATCGGATTTAGGATTAGAACACGATGCAAGTAAAGCTATTAATAAGCCTTGCGTAATTTTTCTCATTATATGTTTTTTTATAGTTTGGAAATATTCCGTAAATATAGTTGCAAATATTATGCAAATTTTTGACTTTTACAAATAAATAAGCTGTGTTTTTAAAATCTTTCTTCCGAGGCCTTCGAGAATTTTTCTATAATTTTCAATTTGTCTATCATTTTTTTCCGTTTCTTCTCCTGTTTTAAAATCAACGATAATATAACCTTCATCGTTTTTCAAAATTCTGTCGGGACGGTAAATTCTGCTTTCTCCATTTTCAGAAATCATGATGTCTTTTTCGTTAATGACAGTCCATTTTTCATCAAAAAATTCAGTGTAATTATGAATGATCTGCTGTAAAGTTTCCTGAATTTCATTTTTCTCGTCTCTTGTGATCTGGCCTTCCAAAACATAGCTTTCCAATACTTTCTCAACATCTTTTTTAGTATTGATCTTTGACAGCAATTCATGAACAAAAAGCCCTATTCTTACTTTTTCATTGCGGACCTGATAATTTTTAGAAGGTGTAGCAATTTTTATAGAAGTGCTTTTTTCGTTAATATTTTTCAGATTACGAATATCTTGTGTCTTAAAAGATGAAGTCTTGTCTTTTGAATATTTTTTAAGCATTTCAGGATGCACTTCATATAAATCAAATTCATCGCTTTCATTGATGTTTTTAGTTTGAAGAAATTCCAGAAGCTCGAGATTATTTGATGTTTTATTTGCTTTTTGGATATAAAAGAACAGCTGTTCCACAGGTCGCGTCGTCGCAACGTACTGTAAACAAAGCCTGTCGACTAAGTTTTTATAAGAATTGATTTTATTAAACTTTTGAATTTCTTCATCATAAACTTCCAGGTTTTTATTAAACTGATTGATATTCACCGACTTTAAAGCGTCATCATTATTCGTCTCAAACCAGTTGGTAAATTCAGCATCACGGTTTTTATTCATCATCGGAATAAAAACGATCGGAAATTCCAGCCCTTTCGCCTTATGAATCGTCATAATTTGGATCGCATCAATATTTTCCGAAGCCTGAATAGTATAAGTTGAAGCTTCTTCATCCCAGTATTTCAAAAATTCTTTCGTGCTTGCTCCCGCATTTTGTGTAAAATTGAAAAGCATTTCCAGGAAATTCAGAAGGAAATCGGTTTCTTTATTTTCAACTGAAAATTCATTGATATAATATTCTACAAAATTGTATAAATTAAACTTCGGGAAATTATCCTGCTTCAGCTTTAAAGAATATTTCTCCTGAATAAACTGCAAAATTTCTTCATGAGACCCAATTTCGAGGATTTCTTTCATTTCCAGCGTAAAATCTAGCATATGAATTCTTCCCAATTTGTTTAAATGGTACATCATCATGATCAGATTCGGCTTATTCTTCGGATTGGTTTCCCATTTTAAAAACTCAATAACAGCTTTTAGAGTATGCGACAATTCCAGCGTAAGGCCTTTGTCAGAAATGGTTTTAATGTTTGTCTCTTCACCTTTGTAATTAACTTTCAAGTTTCCTAATTTCTGAGAATAACTGAAAATATCGAAATTTCCACGGCAAAGAATCGTAATGTCAGAAAATTTAAAACCATTATCTAAACTTTCCTGAATATCTTTCCGCATTCTTTCGGATGTATCGTTGTAGAAATCTTCATTGGTGAGGTTTTCTATGAGATTTACTTTTACCCGCCCTGAAATTGATGATTTTGAGCTTTGCTCGCCATCTGTTCCGAAAATATTTTTATGCTCCTCTTCAAGATTTATTGAATGATATTGATATAATTCATTATTAAACTGAACAATATTCTTTGCGCTTCGCCAATTGTCTTTTAAAACAAGCAATTCAGCTTCTTTTGGCGAAATTTCTTTTTTATTAATAATATCAAGCATCAGCTTACTTTCCCCACCACGAAATCGATAAATACTCTGTTTTGGATCGCCAACGAGCGTAAATGAAGTATTATCGGTTGAAACAGAATGATCTCTCAACGGAACAAAATTTTGCCATTGTAATTCTGAAGTATCCTGGAATTCATCAAAAAAATAATGCTGAAATTGGGAACCTACTTTTTCATAAATAAAGGCAGAAGGCTCATTCCGGAGGTTTTCATTAATAAGAATATTGAATTTTGAAAGTAAAACCAGATCATTTTCTTCTTCAATTTTTCGCAGTTCATCCTGAATATCTTTATTTACCTTTAAGGGTAAAAGTGCTGATAAAATTTTCTCTTTTTTCTGCGTTTCGATGAATAAAATAATTAGCTGCATTCTGTTTTCCAATAGCTGATCGAGAATTTCCAGAATATCCGTTTCTTTGCTTTTGGATTTTGTTGCAGCACCTTTCTGATAATTTGCTAAAGCTGTTTCTTCATTGGTAGGAAAAGGGAAAGTGGCTCTTTCTTTATTATAAAACCTTATAATTTCGTTAAAGAAAAGTCCAAGCCCGTTTTTTTTACCCCCTGAGAAATCTTCAATCTCAATATTACGCGATTGAAATAATTGAATTGAATTTGTAGCAACCTCAATAGCCTGTTTTTTATTGAATGAAATTTCTTTCCGGATTGTATTTTTTATATTTTCATAATTGGTGTCGTCAAAGCTTTTATTGCTTTTAAGATGTTCATAATGAATGTCTTTTACAAATTCTTTTGCGGAATCGTAAAGGTTTTTATTAAGGTTAATTCTTTCATTATTTTCGAGACTGTAATCCACATAATCCATAAAAGAACTGGAAATAGCATCATTTTCCCCGATCTGATCCAGCATTTTATCTACCGCTTCGATCAAAAACGGTTCTGCCTCAATTTTAAGGTTAAAATTTTTCGCCAAACCAAGCTCATAAGAAAAACTTCTTACCAATCTGGAATTAAAGCGGTCAATCGTCCCGATATTTAAAGTAGAATAATTATGAAGAACATAATCCAGCAGTTTTTTTGAACGGTAATGAAGTTCATCAATTGTAATTTTTAATCCTTCTTGTTCAAATGCCTGCTGAATATTTTTCAAATCAGGATTTTCAGCAAAATTATCGGCAGAAAAATTGCC
This sequence comes from Chryseobacterium soldanellicola, assembly GCF_900100115.1. Lineage (GTDB taxonomy): Bacteria > Bacteroidota > Bacteroidia > Flavobacteriales > Weeksellaceae > Chryseobacterium > Chryseobacterium soldanellicola. Next base: position 120,065 of record NZ_FNKL01000002.1, on the reverse strand, counting down.
CAGCCATGTTAAAATCCTTTCTTTCATCTCATTGGCAGCCTTGTTGGTAAACGTCAGTGCCAGAATATTCCTGATCGAATGTTGCTGATTAGGATACCGGAGACAGATCATCAAAAGCCTTTGCACGAGCGCATACGTTTTGCCCGAACCTGCAGAAGCATTGATAACTGTATAAGAATTTTGCATTTTTAGAACAATTGGAACTGCAATTTAGCTAAAATTTACCTGAAATTTTAACAATTTTGAACCCGGATTTAACAGTTTTAAAAACAAAACTCTAAAAGAAATCCTAAAACACGTTAACTGTGGTTAAACTTATCATTATATTTAAAAATAACTTTAGTTTTGCTTTATAAAAAACTGTCCGTGAAATTTAAACTATTCTCTCTCTTATTATTTATATTTTTCATCAACATCAATGCTCAGGATTATATTTTCGGAAAAATTACTTCCGAAGAGAATATTGAGATGCCAGACGTTGTAGTTATCAACATCAGAACAGATGAAAGGGTGGTTTCTAACCGGGACGGCCATTTTATGGTTTCAGGACGTGCAGGTGATGAGCTTCGTTTTGTAAAAACCGGGTATGAGCGTGTAAATAAGAGTGTAACCAAAGAAAATATCGGTTCTCCGCTTAATGTGATGCTTACAAGAGCCGCCACTTTAATTGCCGAAGTTGAAATTAAGAAAGGAATTACCGGAGATCTTAAAATAGATTCCAAAAACCTTGATCCTCCAAGAAAAGTTGAAAAGCTGAAAGGTGATTTAGGAGCTTATATCGCTCAGAAATCTGATCCGCGGGTTTTGGCAGCGAGAGCCGGAGAATTTGTGCAGCCAAAAGGACAAGGCTTTTCGATCGGAAAAGTGAAAAATAAATGGGACGATGTTGATTTTATGAATTATCTGATAAGTTCTTTAGGTGAAAAGTATTTCACTGATTTAAAAGTAGATAAGTCAATGATTCAGAATTTTATTTACTACGTTTTTGCCGGTGGTTTTGAAAGACAGAACATTTTGAAATACGGATTTTGCAGTGATGCAGATTTAATGAGGTTTCAAAGAGCTGTTTTTGTAAGAATTTCGTCGTATCGCGCTCCTCAAACGCAGAGGTAACAATAAAAGGCTAATTTTTATCTTATTAGTTTTATGTGGATTTGCATTTTTCAAAATAGTTATCGGAAATTATCGACACAATAATATATAAGAAGTAATTGTTTGTGTAAGTTTAAGATTGACAAACAAAAATAATTAAATGTTAAAGAAATCTTAAAATTCGGAATGAGAATTGATATATTATTTTCATTAAAATAAATCAACTAATTCACAAATATTTATGAATAAAACTATTATTGCGATTGCAATCGGGGCATTGGGATTTATCATTGGCCTCGGACTTCTGGGAAGCGCGATTAAAAACAGGAATAAATCTGAAAATACAATTTCTGTGACAGGGCTTGGTTCCAAAAAATTTACCTCAGACTTAATAACCTGGTCAGGAAGCTTTTCAAAAAATAATATTGATTTGAAATCAGCTTACGACGAACTGGCAATGGATCGAAAAGTCATCAACGACTATTTGCTGTCAAAAGGAATTAAGCAAAATGAGATCGTTTTTTCTTCGGTAGATATTCAAAAGCAGTTCAGAAACTATACGGATTCTAATGGAAATAATGTTCAGGGCGAGTTTTCGGGATACAATCTTACACAAACAGTTTCCATTGAAAGTAAAGAAGTAGCGAAAATTGAAAACCTTTCCAGGAATATTACGGAAATTATTAACCGCGGAATAGAATTTACATCTTCATCGCCATTATACTTTTACACAAAACTTGCCACCGTAAAACAGGAAATGATCGCTTCTGCAACAAAAGACGCAAAAGAACGTGCTGAAAAAATTGCGGAAAATTCAGGAAGTCATTTAGGTGGTCTTAAAAAAGCAACGATGGGAGTGATTCAGATTACAGCGCCCAATTCCAATGAAGATTATTCTTATGGCGGAACTTTCAACACGTCTTCTAAAGATAAAGAAGCGAGTATTACAATTAAATTGGAGTATGAAGTGAATTAATTTTTAATTACAATCAAACCTTCAAGGTTTACTATGGATAATCCGAAGATTCACTCTTCGGATTTATATTTTAATGATAAACAATATCGTAAATTTCATCTTTGACCTCGCTCAGGTTTTCAGGAAAATAATTCGCCAGAAGCCATAATTTAATAGAATTTTTTCCTTCACCATAACTTGGCTGCACGTACATTTCATCAATTAAATTAAAACCATTTTTTTGATAAAATGAATACCGTCTTTTGGCATCATCACCCAAATGTTCGGGCTCAATTTCCAATATAATTCTGGGATAGTTTTCGAATAAATAATTAGTGATATACGGACCTAATTTTTGACTTCTAAACTCTGCAAAAACCTCAAAATGTTCCACAAAAGTAAAATTGCTCAGTTCCCAGATAATCAGATAACCGATATTTTTGGATTCATGTGAAACAGAAATTATTTTCACATTTTCTTTAGAAAAAAGTGCTGTAAATTCTTTCAGGTCCCTTCTTTCATCTTCCGGAAAGGTCTTTGAATATGAGCTGTAAATCTCTTGGACTCTGTAATCGTCCGCTGAAGTAATCGGTAAAAATTCCATAATTATAGATCAAAAACGCTAGGACGTCTGGTAATAAACATATCTTTTATCCATAAGATAAAAGCCAATCCAAGATAGATTAGAAAGAAAAAACCTGCCGTCGCAAAAGTAGAATAAATGAAGAAAACGCGAAGTTTAGAAACAGGAATTCCGAGTTTGGTTCCCATTCTTGTGAGAACGCCAAACCATTCTCTTTCCATTTTATGACGAATATTATCAAACATTTGAGGTTATTCTTTTAAAAGTTTAAATCCGATACCGCAATTTAAGCAATTTTTTGTTTCGCAATAGTTTTTATGATGATAAATAAGGCTTTGACTTTCCAACGCTGTTTTACATTGTATTCCTAAATTTTTCCAGCTGTCAATAATTGAGTTTTTCTCAGATGAAATTTTTTTATAGAAATCGAGGATTTCAGTTGAAATTTCTTCACGATGAAATTTATGATAAGTATATTTTACGGGAAGAATTGCATTTAAAATAATTAATTCCATAAAGTCTTTACTTAAAAACTTTGGTTGGTCTACCGTTGAAATCTTCCCGAAATTAAAATGATTATCCCAATATTCAGAAGCTTTTACATTCTTTATAATTTCAAATAGATCATCAGAATTTTTGGAATTAATTAATTTTGAAAACAAATTTTGGTGCTGATAATAAAGATTTGCAAGTTGTGACAAACGGAGAGTTGGAAAATTCGGTGGTCTTAGTCTTAAAAATTTAGGATGAATTTTTACATCAGAAATAGTAAATTTAGCTGTAATAAAATCAAATTCTCGTTTCCAGATTTTCATTTGATCATCAACCGGATTTTCAAGCCAGCCGGAAATACCGAAAAATAATGCTTCAAGCTGTGTTTCGTTTTGCCGGATTTTATTGATAATCGTAAAATCGACATTTTCTGCAATCTGCTTAAAAATAAATGCATTCACTTTTAATCCGAAAGAGTAGGCGAGATGATGGAAAAGTACGGCTTCAAAATTATTTTTGTATTGCTCTAAACTTTTCTCAATTTCCTTTGATTTTGCTTCCAGCTTTTTTAGAATATTTTCTTTATGAAAATTAACCGGAATCTTATTTTGGCTTACAATTTTTTCACAGGGAATAAATTGATTTTCTTCTGATAATTTTTCATATCGATGAAAAATATCCGGATCAATATAATCTTTTAATTCTAGGGTCGGAATATTCTTTTTGCTGAGTTCTTCAATGTCTGTATCATTTTGAAAAACAACATGAAGAATGATATTCTGATAGTTTGGATCTTGAGAGTGATTGTGAAAAATCCAGTCGGAAGATTTTACGTGAAGTTCAATATTTCCGGCAAAAATTACCTTATTGATTTTAATTTTCGCCAATAAAAAATCGGGCCCGGAATCTGTGTTCCATTTCCCGAAATCTATTATTTCAACGGAATTCCCTTCAATATCCTTGAAGTCAAAATGTTTGAAAACCTTATAGTTCCAAAGATATTGAAGTAGTTTTTCCGTCATAAGTGTGACGCAAATATAATAGATGTATTATACTTTTGTCAACTCTTTTTTAAACTTTTCAATGGTTGTTCTATACATTTCTTCATATATAGGAAGAATGTTTTTTAAATCGAATTTTATCGCCTGTTCTTTCGCGTTTTTCTTCATTTTGGTTAAAAGCTCTTCATTGCTCAGTAATTTAATCGTATAATTACTCATTGCCTCTACATTTCCGATTTCTGCCAGATAACCCGTTTCTCCCTGAATATTTACTTCCGGAATTCCCCCGGCATTTGAGCTGATCACCGGAGTGTTTGCCGCCATCGCTTCCAATGCCGCCAGACCAAAACTTTCCTGTTCGGAAGGAAGTAAAAATACGTCTGAAAGCTGTAAAATTCTGTACAAATCATTAACCTTACCTAAAAGACGAATTTTTGAAATTAAATCCGGATTTTCCTCCAAAAACTGGTTAACTTTCTCCATGTCCGGGCCTTCACCGATGATAATTAGTTTGGATTTTACTTTTTTCTGAACATTTTTAAAGATTTGCAGGACTTCGTCAACGCGTTTTACCGGACGTAAATTTGACACGTGAATCAGGATTTTTTCGTCAGGATTTGCAAATTGTGTTCTCTGACATTCATTAAGTTCATCAAATTCTGAATTATCAATAAAATTGGTAATAACCTGAATTTCTTTTTTAATCTTGAAAAACTGAAGAGTGTCTCTTTTAAGGCTTTCAGAAACGGAAGTGATTGCATCTGATTGATTGATAGAAAATTCCACCGCGTGTTTGTAGCTTGGGTGTTGCCCGACAAGCGTAATATCTGTTCCGTGAAGTGTCGTTACCAACGGAATATCATTATTATCTTCCTGCAGCATTTGTTTTGCCGTAAACGCCGCATATGCATAAGGGATCGCGTAATGAGCGTGCAGTAAATCAAGTTTGTAAAGATTTACGACACGGTAAATCATCGAGCTCAAAGCAATATCATAAGGCTGATACTGGAAAAGCGGATAGGTCTGAACATTGACTCTGTGAAAGAAAATGTTGGGATTTGTGATATCCAATCTCGCAGGAAGCGCAGAACTGATGAAATGCACTTCATAGCCTTTGTTGGCAAGCGACATTCCTAATTCTGTTGCCACGATTCCGCTTCCGCCGTATGTTGGGTAGCAAAGTATGCCTATTTTCATCTGTTTAATTTTATTGTTTTAAAAAGTCAGATGGAACGCTAATGCTTAATTTTCTATTTGTTAAAGAATTTTGTCATGAGCGTTTCATGTGGATTATTGTTGTTTGGACGTTGTAAACACCGTTGAATTTGATCTTGTTGCATTAAGGTCAATTCCCATTCCCGGTTTCAATTTGTCATTTACCAGAACTGGAAGTTTTCCCCAGATTTTTGTTTTCCCGTTTAAAGCATTTGCTGTTGCAGTCATTGAATCGTCATTGTTTTCGTAAGAAACAAGAACCGTCGAAATTTTTGAAATATCAATATCTTTCAATGCATAAGCGCTGCCGAAAACGTTTAAAATTACATTTTGTTTTTTTGTAAGATCAGCCAGAATTTTTTTTGATTCTGCTGAAATTTTATAGGGCTTGTAAGCTGTTGAATTGTCTTTATGAAAACCTACAATTACGGTTGAGTTTTTCGGAATTGAATTGATTTCACCCGCTTTTTTTATGATTACATTTGAACCTAATTGATTCGCAAAGGTCTGATAAGGAGCTTCTTCCAAAGGAATATAATATATCTGTTTCCCTTCTTTTAACGGAAGTAATTTTTTATCATCTTTTAATAAAGTTAAAGCATTTGAATATAAATTCTGAACTACTATTTTGTGAGAATCATTATTTAAATCCTGATTAATATTTTCCGGATTTTTTGGTGTGTATTGATATAATCCTAAGAAATATTTCGTCAATAGAATTTTCTTTACACTTTCTTCAACCCTTGATTGTGAAATTTCTCCATTATCAATTGCCTTTTGGATTAATTTTTTACCGTCTGCAACACCTTGCGAAAAAAGCATGATGTCATTTCCTGCTTTGAAAGCCAGAGCATCAAGTTCGCCGGGTTTATATTTATTAGCTACAGCTCCCATGTTTAGGGCATCTGTGATAATTAAACCTTTATATCCTAATTTTTCTTTTAATAAACCGGTAATAATATTTTTAGAAACCGAAGCCGGAATTCCTTTTGCGGGTTCTAAAGCCGGAACATATAAATGCGCCACCATCACACCACCGATTCCTTTATCCATCAAAGCTTTGAAAGGAGCGAGCTCGATTGCATTTAATCTTTCCAAATTGTGAGAAACCACGGGCAAGTCAAGGTGAGAGTCTGTGCTTGTATCTCCATGTCCCGGAAAATGTTTGATCGCGGCTAAAATATTGTTGTCCTGAAGCCCGTTTGAATAGGCTAATGCTGAACTAATCACATTATTTACTTCAGAACCAAAACTTCTGTTTCCAATAATCGGATTGTCAGGATTTGTATTTACGTCAACAACTGGCGCAAAATCCCAGTTAATGCCCATTCTATGGCAGTCTTCGGCAATTTTGGCAGACATCTGCTCAATTAATTTTTTATCCTGAATTGCTCCCAATGTCATTGCCCATGGAAATTTATGAGCGGCGGCAATTCTTTGATATAGTCCCCATTCGGCATCCATTCCGATCATTAACGGGACTTTTGATTTTTGCTGAAACTCATTAACGAGAGTAATTTCTCTTGCCGCATCATCCTGCATTAAGATTAATCCGCCGATTTTATCATTTACAACAATATTTCTTACCTGATTGATATGGGCTTCATCTTTATTTGTATAAAGCGCCACGATAAAGAGTTGTCCGAGTTTTTCGTCCTGTGAAAGGGAATTGTAGGTCTTGTCAACCCATTGTTTTGCCTTATTTAAGTCTGCCTGAGAAATGTTTTTAGGCTGATATTGGGCTCCGAGATTTGAACCGATACATAAAAATATGAAGAGTAAATTAAAAACTATTCTGCTCATGTTTTTTGAATAAGAACAAAAATACAATTAAAAAATCACGATAGACAATGTTTTTGAGTTTTTTGGTATATGTTTTGAATATGTAAAATATATAATACTAAACTTTATAAAAATGAAAAAATTTCTTCCAATTTTACTTCTGGCTTTTGTAGGCTTATTCCTATTTAGCTGTGATGATGATAATAATGACAATTTTGTAGATCATGATACCTATTCTCAGATGAAAGATGTGACGGGATCTTTTAACAGTGGAAATTCTTACGCATTCACACAAGGAATTAATATTCAGGGCACTGATGTTGTTCTTGTTTACAGAAAAGCGGGAAGTGCTTGGCAACAAGTTCCATATACCTGGTATTTAGATTCGTCAACCTCTCCTTCAGCGAGAAAATTTGATTATAATTTTGTTTTTGATTCTCAAAATGTTCAAATCAGAATTGATAATGCAAACTTTAACCTTTCATCTATGTCTTCTACAGAAGTTGGTAATTACTTAAATAATCAAACTTTTAGAATTGTATTGGTTCCTGCTAGCGGCAAAAATGCCAAAGTAGATTATAGTGATTACAATGCTGTAGTTAAATATTATAATCTTGATGAGTCTAAAGTAGTTAAGATTAAGGCTAATTAAAAATATATCTTTTCAGTTTTTTTATAATTAAAAAGCTCCGGATTTATTCCGGAGCTTTTATTTTATCTTTAATTATCATTATCATCTAGCAAATGACCAAAATAATCTTTCTTTGTCTGCAGATATCCTTTGCTTATTTCATTAGCAGGGATTTGTAAAGGAATTCTTGAATTAAGATTAATATTACTTTCTTTTACGTATTTCACCTTTTCAGGGTTGTTGGTAAGAAGATTGATATCTTTTACATCCAAAAGGTTTAAAATATCAATTGCTACTCCAAAGTTTCTGTCATCAGCGGGAAGCCCAAGCTTTAAATTAGCTTCTACCGTGTCAAAACCTTTTTCCTGAAGGGAATATGCTTTTAATTTGTTGATGATTCCAATATTTCTGCCTTCTTGTCGAAGATAGACTATAATTCCGCCATTTTCATGGATATATTTCATTGCGGCGTCTAATTGCTGGCCGCATTCACATTTTTTTGAATGGAAAACTTCTCCGGTAATACATTCTGAATGGAAACGCACATTCACAGGTTTTGAAAAATCTGTATTTTCTGCGATAATTGCCATATGAGGCATCCAGTCATTTTCGCTTTCGGAAAAAGCAATCATTCGGAAAGTGCCGTGTTCTGTAGGAACGTTGGCTTCCGCCTGAGTTTTAATCATTAATAATCTCAATTATTTTTTTAACTTCCTTTTAAAGAATCTTCAATAACGGTAATATTGGTTTTTAAGCGAACCAAATACCTGTTAAGCACTTCATCATCATCTTTATTAAGCTGCTGTCTGAGTTTTTGAATTTTTTTATAAGATTTTTCGAAGCTTTTGATGGCTTTGTTTTTCCCTGAAAGATTGTTGGCATCAATTGCGTAAAGATAATTTTGCAAACTATATTTCAGAGCTGTAACTTCATTATTGAGATCGGTATTTTTAAATGTAGGGAAAGTGGAAATTAAATTTGAAATTTCGGAAGCATTTACATTTTCTTTTACGTTGATATCAATGCTTTTCTTTGCCCTGTCGGAATCCGACCCTTTAGCTTCACTATAAAAACTGTTTGACAACGGAGAAAAGTTGAGCTTTTCTGTTGCGCAAGAAGTTGTTAGTAGTAGTACTCCAAAAAAAAGTAGTCGTTTCATTTTTGTTGCCCCTTTTGATAAAGGATTGGGTTAAGACTTTCATCGTTGTACATTTTCATTTGTTTGTACACTTTCATCTTAACATCACCGTTCTCAATATCAGTAAGCAACTGATTTATAGAAGTTGATAGATCTTCTTTCTGTATAAGAAGCACGTCTAATTTTGCCTGACAATTAGCGCGGTGCTCTACAGAAGCTGATGCTCTATTAGCTTCTAACGACATATGATAAACCTTTAATGCAAGAATTGATAATCTGTCTACTGCCCAAGCGGGAGTTTCAGTATTGATTTTTGCATCAGATTTAGGAGTTATATTTTCAAACTTTTTAAGAAACCAACCGTCTATAAATTCCACAAGATCAGTTCTTTTCTGATTCGAGGCGTCTATAGATCTCTTCAATTGAAGAGCTTCGGTCGGATCAATATTTTCATCTCTAATTATATCTTCCAAATGCCATTGAACGGTATCAATCCAGTTCTTAGCATACAAAATCCGTTCCAAACTGTCTTTTTCGAACGGGTTATTAATTAGAGTGTTAACGTCATCGTGTACATGATAATCTTCAATAGCTTGATTAAAGACCTGCCATGCAGTCTCAGTAAAATTCATTTAATTTTGAAGAATTTTTAGTTGCCGGGTGTATTATTATTTGAAGAATTCTTGTTTTCAGAACCAGGTTTGTCTTCTTCTTTTACCGCATCTTTAAATTCTTTAATTCCTGAACCCACTCCTCTCATTAATTCCGGAATCTTTTTACCTCCGAAAAGTAATAATAAAAGTATTGCAACAATAAGGATATGCTGCCAAGATAATGATAGTATTGTTAATGTATTCATCTCTTAAATTTTTACAAAGTTAGTCTTTTTTTAATAAGAAACCCAACCTAATGGATCAACTGGTGTACTTCCGTTCCATACCTGGAAATCAAGGGTATAAGAGCCGTCAAAATCCTGTCCTATTGTGCCGACAACCGTACCTGCAGAAACCTGTTGTCCTTTGGAAACACTTACACTTCCTAAGTTTGAATAAATAGTAAAGTAGTTCCCATGCTTCAGCATAACGGTTTTTGTTCCGTCAGTACTCGCAATAACCGAAGAGACTGTCCCCGGAAATACTGATTTTGCACGTGTACCTGAAGGGACGGATATTTTGATCCCGTTATTTTCTTCATAAATATTTTTAAAAACAGGGTGTGGCTGTCTTCCGAAACGGTGAGTGATTTGCCCGATTCTGTCTGCCGGATAACCTAGCTTTCCTCTGTTTTCAGCAAAATTGCTTCCTGATGATGTAGATACGCCGTAGCTTGTCATTGCTTTGGTTTCGGCAGCTTTTTTCTCTTCTGTTTTTTTCTTTTCTAGTGCTGCTTCTGCGGCTTTTGCAGCAGCTAATTTATTGTTCGCTTCTTTTGATTTTGCAGCGGCTTCGTCAGATGCTTTTTTGGCAGCTAATTTTCTGGCTTCATCTCTGGAGCTGGCTTCGGCTTTTGCGGCGTCTTCCGTACGTTTTCTCTCTTCTTCTGCTCTTTTGGCGGCAAATTCAGCGGCTCTTTTAGCTTCAGCTTCTGCGGCCAGTCTTTCTCTTTCCAGTGCTTCTGCCCGGGCTTTGTTTTCGGCTTCGATTCTTGCTTTTTCCCTGTCGGCAGCGATTTTTGCTAAACGGATTTTTTCTGCTTCCGCTTTTCTTCTTGCTTCTTCCTCAATTTTTGCTCTTTTGATTTCTTCAGCAATGATGGTTCTGATTTGCCCTTCAAGCGCCTTTGATTGTGTTTGCTTTTGTTTCAGCTCAGCCGTTAATTTTGATTCATTTTTCTTGAATTCTGTTACAAGCTGTTCTTTTTGAGCTCTTTCAGCATTGATGGTTGTTAAATCTTTTTGCTGATTCGCTAGCAAATTTGCTTTCTCCCTGGCAGAATTTTGTTTCTGGGCAATCGATTTTTTGATCTGTGTGGCAGCATCTGTAATTTCTGCCGCCTTTTTTTCCTGATAATCGGAATATTGCTTTAAATACTGAACTCTTCTAAGTGCTTCGCCCATATTTTTTGCAGATAAAATAAAAGTCACCTTATTTTGTACGCCTTTATTTTTATAAGCATTGACCAGAACTTCAGCGTAATTTTTTCTAAGAATTGCTAATTCTCTGTTTTGGCGGTTGATTTCCAGCTGACGAAGATAGATCTCATCTTCGATGAATCTTTTCTCTTTTTGCGTGTTGTTGTAAACCTTTTCTCTTAAGGCTAATTTTTGATTTACACTGGTAAGGTAAGATATGGAAAGCTTAGATTCGCTTCTAGTTTTAGCTAAATCCGAATTTATTTGTGCAATTTGTTTTTTAAGTTCAGCATTCTGCTTCTGTAACTGTTCTTTGTTTTTTTGCCCATATTGCAACGAGAACAGCAAAATACCTATTAAAAAGCTAAATTTTTTAATCATTTAATCTCAATTTTCTTGTAACTAGATGGCACAGAATACGGTGTATCCATCCTCGAAAAGTCAAATTTCGTATTTTCCAGTAAGATTTGACTGCTTTTTGACCCTTTTATAATTATTTTAACATTTTTTGGTAGACGAATTCCATTGAATTCATCCCAATTGCTGTAAGAAATTTCTAATTCGTCGGGAGATAAAACATCTTTTAAATTGACATTCAGCAGATCGTAATTTGTATCATAGTCTAAAACAATTTTGTATTCCCTTGTTTTCTCGTTTGTTACAATTTTTTGATTAGAATTGGATGCCATTCTGAAACCCTGCGCATTTTTTGTAAGGGTAAACTGGGAGTCGCTGATTTTCACGAAAGTCCGTCCCATCAATATTTTTTCCAAAGATTTATAATCAATGAAATTAACATTCAGTAAATTATTTAAATATTCAAAATCCGAGTCAATATAAGATTTACTGGTTCTGTCCAGCCCTTTAATTCCTTCCGGCGTGGCAATACCTCTTGCAACATTAATGAATAAAGCAGATAAATTCATCCAGACCTTTTGATTATTTTCAATATAAATCGTTGCATCAAGAGTAGGAACGAAACTTCCGGTTTCTACATTCACTTTGCTGTTGATCTTGATCTGATCAAATTTTTGGGGAATAAGTACATGTTCGTAGAATGTAAGCTTATCTCTTACAGGTTCTGTGGCATCTTTTGGATCTCGGTCGTTTTCTGCTACGATGGTGCTGTCTGTTTTACCATTATTGTCATTTTTTCTGTTGGCGTTTCTTGTCTTACAAGAAGTTACCACGAAAAGCAATAATAGTAACGGAATCCAGTTTTTCATGTATTTACCTTTTCAATTTTTAAAAATACGTTGCAATATTAACGCCAAACCACACAAAACATTTTGTGTGGTCTGAAGATATCTTATTTATAGTAAATTATTTACTCTCTTTTTCTTATTTAGATAAAAAATCCAAAACTGAATAATCTCCTAATGAAATTTCTCTTGCAACTCCGAAATACTGAGCAGAATTTCCGATCATCGAATTGGAAAGATTCCCGTGATTGATTCTTGTATTTTCCTGAATTAAAGAGTTTTCAATATTTGAATTAACAATAATCGTGTTGTTTCCCAAAGAAACTCCCGGCCCAACTTTTGAGTTTGAGATTTTCACATTTTCACCGATAAAACACGGCTGAATAATCAAAGAATTTTCAATGGTCGCAGAAGTTGGGAATGTTGACATTTCTTCTCTTTCGTACTCGAGAATTTTGCTGTTGGTTTCTACGGTTGCATTTTTGTTTCCGCAATCCATCCAGTCGTTTACTTTTCCTAAAGAAAATTTAGCTCCTTTTGCTCTAAGGTTTTCCAACGCTGTAGTTAATTGATATTCACCACCGTTTTTAATATCATTATCCATGATATAATTGATTTCGTTCATCAGTTTTTCAGCGCTGTTAAAGTAATAAATTCCTATAATCGCTAAATCTGAAACGAAAGTCTGAGGTTTTTCAACAAAATCTGTAATAAAGCCGTAATTATCCAATTTTACAACCCCGAAAGCGGAAGGATCTTCCACACTTTTTACCCAAATTACCCCGTCAGAATTTTTATCTAAAACAAAATCGGCACGGAAAAGGGTATCTGCAAAAGCGATCACAACATCTCCGCTCATCGATTGTTCTGCACATTTAATAGCGTGAGCCGTTCCCAATGGATCATTCTGATAATAAATGCTTCCTTTTGCTCCTAATTTCTCAGCAATCTGAATTAAAGATTTTTCAATCTCCGGACCAAAATCCCCGATGATAAAAGCTACTTCTTCAATTTTTTCTCCGGCAACTTTAGCAATATCTTCCACCAATCTCTGAACGATCGGTTTTCCTGCAATCGGGATAAGAGGTTTTGGAACAGTAAGCGTATGTGGACGTAATCTGGAACCGCGTCCAGCCATAGGAACAATAATTTTCATAAATTATAGAAGGATGTTTTTGTTAATTTAATTTGTTAAAGATAATAATTAAAACCATTTCAATAGAGTAATATTTGTTATCTTAAACGTTTTTTAATTTAAAAATAAAAATCATTATCATCAAATTAGAGACCAAAATTCAGCTCTTTTTAATTCTTGATAATAGCATGTCTTTTTCGGAATAGATTAAAATCCCGGTGTAGGTTAAAAATAAGAGGTTTCCTGCCCAAAAATTGTAATTGAAGAATTGGACGATCAGGTAACTGAATACGACCAAAAGAACAATAAAAAATGATATTTTTTTCATCCTGTAAGGAATCGGATAATATTTCTGACCTAAAAAATACGAAAGAACCATCATAACGAAATACGCTGCTAAAGTTACCCACGCGGAAACCATAAAGCCATATTTTCTTAATAACAAAAGGTTTAAAACGATTGTAATAATTGCTCCCGTCCAGGAAATATAAGTCCCGACCCTTGTTCTGTCAGTTACTTTATACCAAGTCGAAAGATTGTAATAAATTCCAAAAAATAAATTCGCAATGACAATAATAGGAATAATGTTAAGAGCAATCCAGTATGAACTGTTAGGAATCAGCAACATTTTCAGCCAAGAAACATTAGCGATAATTCCTAATGCAACCGCTGAAGCAAAAAAAGAAAAATATTCCGTTACTTTAGCATAGGTTAGCTTAGCATTCACATTTTGCATCTGTTTGAAGAAAAACGGCTCAATTCCCATTCTATAAGCCGTCACAAAAAGCGTCATTAACACTGCCATTTTATAGCAGCCTCCATAAGCTCCGGCATCTCCGTCATTAATAATAAATTTCTGGATGAATTTATCAAAATTTTCATTAAACATAAATGCAAGGCCAGCAATCATAATTGGCCATGAATATTTAATCATCTGTAGGAAAAGATCTTTTGAAAATTGAAATTTCACCTTTAAAATAATCGGTAAAACCAATAAAAATCCTAAAAAACTTGCCGCCAGATTACTGTAAAAAGGATAAGCTACTTTTTCTTTTAGGCCTAATTTTAGACTGAATTCCTGTGGAATATATAGGAATAATGCGATCGCGAAAATACTTTGAAAAACGGCCTGTATTACTCTGATTGCAGTATATTTTATTGGTCTGTTATGAAATCTGAACCAAGCCAAAGGGATCACAAGAAGATTGTCAAAGAAAGCAATCCAGGCAAACCATCTGATGAATTCCGGAGTTTTTTCATATCCGAAAACGTTGGCAATCGGCTGGTTAAATAATAAAACCAATATTAAAAAAATAGTCGATAAACCCGTCAGAAACCAAAACGATGTGTTGAAAACTTTCTGTTCATTATTTTTATCAGAGGAAAATCTGAAATAGGCTGTTTCAAAACCGAAAGATAAAACGATGTTAATGAATGAAATCAGCGCATAAAGGTTGGTAAAGATCGCAAAATCGCTGTTATTAATGTTTTTGATAAATAAATAATTAAGCAATACGACAATTATCCTAGGCATAATTGCTCCAATTCCATATATAATTGTCTCGTTGAGAAGTTTTTTCAAAATGTGAAATTTCTTGCAAATGTAAATATTTAGAAATTGATTTTTTATCAGCAACGTTAAAATTCATTCATAAACCTTAATTTTGTGTTTAATAGAAGTTAGAGATTAGAAGTTAGAAATTAGTGATCAGCATGACGCCTTATTTATAATTAATAATTTTAAAACTAACTTCTAATTTCTAACATCTAATTTCTAAATAAAAATGAAGACCTTAATCAAAAACGTAAAAATCGTCAACGAAGGAAAGATTGTTGAAGGTGATATTTTAATTGAAAATGATTTAATTTCTAAAATAGATTCTCAAATTTCTGAAGATGCGGATCAAATTATTGATGGTGAAGGAAAATATCTTTTACCGGGAGTTATTGATGATCAGGTGCATTTCCGTGAACCGGGATTAACCCATAAAGGTGACATCGAAACAGAATCCCGTGCGGCCATTGCAGGTGGAACAACAAGTTTTATCGACCAGCCAAATACTGTTCCGAATGCTGTGACTCAGGAATTATTGGCAGATAAATATGAAATTGCCTCGCAGAAAGCATACGCGAACTACGGTTTTATGATGGGCGGAACGAATGATAACCTAGAGGAAGTTTTAAAAACAAATCCAAGAAATGTTCCCGGCATTAAACTGTTTCTAGGTTCTTCCACAGGAAATATGTTAGTCGACAATCCTGAAACGCTGGAAAATATTTTCAGCAATACAAAAATGCTGATTGCCGTTCACTGCGAAGATGAAGCGACAATTAAAGCCAATACTCAAAAATATTTGGATGAATATGGGGAAGATATTCCGGTAAAATTTCACCATTTAATCAGAAGTGAAGAAGCTTGCTATAAATCTTCGTCAAAAGCAATCGAACTGGCAAAGAAGACAGGAGCCAGACTTCATGTTTTCCATTTGTCAACTGCGAAGGAAACGGAACTTTTCAGGAATGATATTCCTTTAAAAGATAAAAAGATCACAGCGGAAGTTTGCGTTCATCATCTGACGTTCACCAATGAAGATTACGATACAAAAGGTGGATTAATCAAATGGAATCCTGCTGTAAAAACCCAAAAAGACAAAGATGGACTTTGGGAAGCGCTTCTTGACGATAGAATTGATGTAATTGCAACGGATCACGCACCTCACACCTGGGAAGAAAAACAGAATGTGTACACAAAATGTCCTTCCGGAGCGCCTTTGGTACAGCATTCTTTGGTTGTAATGCTTGAAAATTATAAAAACGGAAAAATTTCTTTAGAGAAAATTGTCGAAAAAATGTCTCATAATCCTGCGATTCTTTTCAGAGTTGAAAAAAGAGGTTTTGTAAGAGAAGGTTATAAGGCAGATTTGGTTTTGGTGGATTTAAATGAAAACTGGACGGTTGATAAAGAAAACATCCTTTACAAATGCGGCTGGAGCCCACTGGAAGGCATGAATTTTCATTCTAAAGTGACCCACACTTTTGTCAACGGAAACCTAGTTTACGATAACGGAAAAATTAATGAACAGAAATTCGGGGAGCGGTTGCTTTTTGAAGTTCAGGAATAAATTATAACCAAATAATTATATCAATAGGAGCGGGCTTTAGCCCGCTTTCTCATTTTCAAAGATAACTGGCTTTAGCCAAAACTTAATGATGCAAAAATCCTTGTCAAAGTTTTTGAATCTTGACAAGGATTAATTTACTAACACTTATTAAAAAATTAATCAATAGTAATGCCTTCAATTGCTTTTTCTAATGAAGTTTCCTGAATCCCGGGAATCGACAGACCTTCTGCGCGGAATACACTCACGTCCGTAACACCATAGAAACCAAAAACATTCTTAATGTAAGGTACATTCGAATCATAAATTTGATAAGGACCTTCAGAATAAATATTTCCTGATGTGAACGCGATGTATAATTTTTTGTTATTTAAAAGACCTTTTGGCCCGCTTTCATCGTATTTAAAAGTATATCCTGCCCTTGAAGTAAAATCAAAATATGCTCTGAGAGTTGCCGGAACCGAAAAATTGTACATGGGAGAATCAATTACGATAATATCTGCTTCCTGTAATTCAGAAATTAAATTTTCAGAATATTTGTTGATTTCTTGCTGTTCAGAAGAATGGCTTTCTGGCGGAGAGAAAAAAGTATTGATGTGAACTTCTTCTAAAAGCGGAACCAAGTTTTTCGTCAGATCGCGTTCTTTTACAACAGCATCTGAATGTTTTTCCTGAATTTTTTCAACGATAGCTTTTCCCAATTTTCTGCTTGCAGAAACTTCTCCTCTCGGACTTGTAATGATATGAAGTATGTTTTTCATTTTTTAATGATTAAAATTTCTACAGCAAAATTATGTACATTTGCTTATCAAAAGTTAGTAGTAAACAAAAGGTTAGTAGTAACCTTCAGGTTAGTTGAAAATTGAAGCATATGGAAAATACTGTCATTTTAGAAGAGCCGATAACTGCCCAGAAATGTTCGGAAAATCTTTCTTCTGTTGAAGATGCAATCTATGTTATCGGAGGAAAATGGAAACTGAAGATCATTATAGTTTTACAGGAAAGCGGTAACATCCGTTTCAATGAGCTGCAAAGAAATATTCAGGGAATTTCGGCAAGAGTACTTTCCAATGAACTGAAAGATCTGGAGCTGAATGGTTTTGTAAAAAGAGTTGTTCATGCAGAGCAAACTCCTGTTGTTGTAGAATATATTTCAACAGATTACAGCCGAACACTTAAGCCTGTTATCATCGCACTTTCACAATGGGGAAAAACGCATAAACGGAAAATTAAAGAAGATTTTTAAAATAAAACGTAAAATAATCATCAATAGGAACGGGCTTTAGCCCGTTTTTTTATTTGTAGTGATAAAATTGGCTTTAGCCAAAACTTATTTTATTTCCCACGGATTTCTCAGATTTTCACAGATGATAATGTTTAAAAAAAGATCTGCGTAATCTGAGAAATCAGCGAGAAATATAATTTTAATTAAATGACTGTCGAAACTCTAAAGGCGACATATTCGTTTTCTTCTTAAAAAGTGAAGAAAAAGACTGCGAGTGCTCGAAACCCAATTCGTAAGCAATTTCACTTATCGAAAGTTCGGTGGTTGAAAGCTTCTCTTTGGCCTTGCTAATTAACTTTTCATGAATATGCTGCTGTGTGTTTTGCCCGGTATGAACACGCAAAAGATCGCTTAGATAATTCGGAGAAAGATTCATTGCTTCTGCAATGTGATGAACGGTTAAAAGTCCTTTATCAGATGATTGTTGATCAAAATAATCATTTAAAAAAGATTCAAATTTCGTTAAAAGCTGGTGGCTTCCACTTTTTCGGGTGATAAACTGTCGCTCATAAAAACGCTTGGAATAATTTAACAGCAATTCAATCTGAGACAGAATAATTTCCTGTGTATGATGATCGATGTGTTGGCATTCTTTATCGATTTTATATAAAATTTCTAACAGGTCATTCTCTTCATCCTCAGATAAATGTAAAGCTTCATTCACTGCATAAGAGAAAAATCCATACGAAGAAATTATTTTTGCTAATGGGTGTTTCAATAGAAAATCTTCATGAAAAATCAATAAATAACCTGTGTTCTCACAATCCATCGTCTTCAAATCGAGATACTGAACCTGATTCGGCGCCGTAAAACTCAATACCCCTTTATCGTAATCATAATGTTGCTGTCCGTATTTTATTTTTCCCTTCGCATTTCTTTTCAGGGCGACACAGTAATATCTGCTGACAAAACCTTTCCAGACATCATCTTCAATAAAAACACTTTCATGAAGGTTGATAACACTTACCATCGGATGCTTCGGTTCAGGGAGTGAAAGCAATCTGTGAAATGCAGAAATAGATTGTATCGTGTTCATAATTTTTAAGTTTTAATAGTAATTTTTTTTGCGCCTTAGAACTTCGTTCGTAAGCTTCGATAAAGCTTTGCGTTTTAAAATAAACCTCACAGGTTTCAAAAACTATGAGGTTTGCGTGAGCTTTCAGCAATTAAAGTTACAAATTAATAATCCAACAATCCCATACTGAATTCATCATAAGGAGCGCCGGTATCTGTTCCCAACGGTACAATACTTTCCAGCTTCTGAATGTCAGATTCGCTTAAGATAATTTTACTTGCTTCAATATTTTGTTCAACATATTTTCTGCGCTTCGTCCCCGGAATCGGTACAATTCCTTTGCTGATGATCCAAGCCACAGCTAACTGAGAAGAAGTAATATTCTTTTCTTTCGCCATATTTTCAATCGCTTCTACCAATTCGATATTTTTTTGGAAACGTTCTCCCTGAAAACGTGGAATTCCTCTTCGGAAATCATTTTCAGGCAAATCATCGACTGTTTTGATATTTCCGGACAAAAATCCTCTTCCCAATGGAGAATATGCCACAAAACCAATTCCCAATTCATTCAATGTCTGGATAACACCTTTTTCTTCAACCGTTCTTTCAAACAGAGAAAACTCACTCTGAACTGCAGAAATCGGATGAACGTCGTGCGCTCTTTTTACAGTCTCAGAAGAAACCTCAGACAAGCCGATATAACCGATTTTTCCTTCTTTTACCAAATCGCTCATCGCTCCAACAGTCTCTTCAACAGGAACATTTTTATCAAGGCGATGCATGTAATAAAGGTCGATGTAATCAGTTTTCAGATTTTTAAGAGAACGTTCAATCGATTTTTTTACATAATCTTTAGTTCCGTTGATTTTCCAGGTGATTTGTTCATTATCATCAATTTCCCAACCAAATTTTGTTGCGATAATATATTGGTCGCGGTTTCCTTCAATAGCTTTTGCAATTAATCGTTCATTGGTAAAAGGTCCGTACAAATCGGCAGTATCCAGAAAATTGCCACCCAATTCCAAAGAGCGGTGAATGGTTGCGATCGCTTCTTTTTCATCAGCTTTTCCATACATGTCTGCGTCACCAAAACCGGTCATTCCCATACATCCCAAACCGATATTGGGAATGATTAAACCCTGACTTCCTAATTTTACTTGATTCAATTTCATATTGTTAAATTTTATTGATACAAAATTCAACAGAAATTAAGAATCTGATGTATGCAAAACCATGATTGTCGTATTCAAATTACGGATTGTATTTTTTAATTTTAAAAAGATACAACACAATCATCTGTGAAAATCTGAGAAATCTGTAGGAGGATTTATCTAACTTTTGTCTTTCCGGTACGAGTCTAAACAACGTAATAAAGCTATGTATAGATTCCACGCTTCACTACGTTCCGCTCTGAATGACAAACTTACATTTAATTATTTGTGAAAATTAGTGCAAAAACATTAGCATAATTCTTGTTAAAAATCTATTTTTTAGCTTTAGAACTCATATAAAAACTCAATTTCCCACCATTCATAATTTCAGAATGTTTTAAGGTAAAGTTTTTTATTTCTTTTCCATTTAATAGGATTTTTTCAACATAGACATTCTTCGGACTTTGATTGATAGCTTCAATTTCAAAAGTTTTTCCGTTTTCTAAATTCAAAACGGCATTGTCAATTGCCGGACTTCCGATGGCGTAATCTTCCGAACCCGGAGCTACAGGATAAAAACCAAGCGAACTCAAAATATACCAGGCACTCATTTGTCCGGCATCATCATTTCCGCCCAATCCATCGGGTGCCGCTTTGTATTGCATTTCTAAAATTCGTCTGATCTGCGCCTGAGTTTTCCACGGTTGTCCAGCCCAATTGTAAAAATAGGCAACGTGATGTGCAGGCTCATTTCCGTGAACATATCCACCGATAATTCCCTCTCTCGTAATATCTTCAGTGTCTGCAAAAAACTCGTCTGGTAAGTGCATGGTGAACAATTCATCCAGTTTTGAAGCGAATTTTTTCTTTCCGCCCATCATCTTCATTAATTCATCTGGATTTTGAGGAACAAAGAAACTGTAATTCCAGGAATTTCCTTCAATAAAGCCTTGTCCGTGCGTACTCAACAGATCAAAATCTTTTTTGAAACTTCCGTCTGCTAAGCGGGGACGCATAAATCCGATGGTTTTATCAAAATTGTTTTTCCAGTTTTCAGAACGTTTGATAAACTGATTATAAATTTCGGTTTCACCCAAATGTTTCGCCAGTTGAGCAATTGCCCAGTCGTCATACGCATATTCCAACGTATTGGAAACCGAAGTTCCGCTTTTTTCAGCAGGAATATATCCTAAATCTATATATTGTCCAATGCCTTCATAATCCCTTTTGTTGGCAGTTTCAACACATGCTTGTAAGGCTGCTTTTGCATCACCGTCATAATTTCCTTTAATAATCGCGTCTGCAACCACGCTTACACTGTGATAGCCGCTCATACACCAATTGTCATTGGCATAATGTGACCAAATCGGAAGCATTTTCATTGAAAACTGATCGTAATGTGCCATCATCGATTTTACCATATCCCCATTTCTTTTGGGTTGAATGATGTTGAAAAATGGATGAAGTGCACGGTAAGTATCCCAAATTGAGAAGGTTGTGTAGTTGGTGAAACCTTCCGCTTTGTGAATGTTTTGGTCTAAACCTTTATATTCTCCGTTGACATCCGTATAGGTTGTCGGATTGATAAAAGTATGATACATTGCTGTGTAAAAGTTCGTTTTATCTGTTTCAGAGCCTTTTACGACGATTTTATTTAATTCTTTATTCCAGTTTTCCTGCGTTTGTGCTTTGACTTGGTCAAAAGATAAGTTTCCGACTTCTTTTTCTAAATTTTCCAATGCATTGGCCTGACTTACAGGTGAAATAGCTAGCTTAACTTCAATAGCCTCATTTTCATTGGTGTCAAAATCAAAATACATTTTCAGGTTTTTTCCGGCGATTTCCGGGAAGTTTTTGGTCTGGTCAAATTTTCTCCAAAAACCATTATACACCTGTTTTGCATCATAATTTTTCTGACCATAAGATTTAAATGGTTTTGAAAATTTCATAGCAAAATAAACCGTTCTTGTTCTCGCCCAGCCGTTGGTTTGTCGATATCCGGTAACTGTATTTCCGTTTTCTACGCGAACATAAGTCCATACATTTTTACCATCATAATTGTAAATTCCGGCCATCAAGTCTAAAATAATATGAGCCTGGTTAGACTTTGGGAATGTATAGCGATGAACTCCGACTCTCGTGGTTGCCGTTAATTCAGCCAAAATATGATCATCGTCTAATTTTACTTTGTAATATCCTGCTTCTGCTTTTTCATTTTGATGGGAAAATCTGCTTCTGTAGCCATTCTCGGGATGGGAAGCTGTTCCGGGATTCAATTGTAATTTTCCAACGGTCGGCATCACGAGAAAATCACCCAGATCAGAATGCCCCGTTCCGCTGAAGTGTGTCGAGCTAAAACCGACAATCGTTTTGTCTTCATATCGATATCCTGCACAATATTTATAGACCTCGCCATTGTATTTCCCATTAAGCTCATAAGAAATGGAATCCGTTTCGGGGCTTAGCTGAACAGCTCCAAAAGGCGCGGTTGCTCCGGGATAGGTATGTCCCATTTTTTCAGTCCCGATTAATGGATTGACGTATTGAATTAATTTTTCAAATGTTTGAGTTTTCAAATGTGAACTAAAAAATAAAAGAAACAGTAAAATAGTAGTTTCAAATTTTTTCATGAATGAATATTTTTAGGAGAGTAAATTTAAATAATTTTAAAGTGTTTTTTTTAGTTTATTTTGGGTTTAAGATTTCGGCGGCGGCAAAGCCGCCGCCGAAATCTTAAACCTTTAAGTACATCTATTATTTTGAGCATATAATTTATGATTGGTCGCATAACTTAAAATCTTAAATTTACTGAAATAATAAAAAATATATGAATCTATATACACAACCGATGTTGCGTGAGGATGCACTGAAAGATAAAGTAGCTATTGTAACGGGCGGAGGAAGCGGTCTTGGAAAAGCAATGACCAAATATTTTCTTCAATTGGGTGCAAAAGTGGTAATTACTTCCAGAAATTTGGAGAAATTACAGGTAACAGCAAAAGAATTAGAAGAAGAAACAGGAGGAAAAGTTCTTTGCGTTGCGTGTGACGTACGAAACTGGGATGAAGTAGAAGCAATGAAAGAAGCAGCTTTAAAAGAATTCGGAAAAATCGATATCTTATTAAATAATGCTGCAGGAAATTTTATCTCTCCAACCGAAAGATTGACGCATTCAGCATTTGATTCTATTTTGGATATTGTATTAAAAGGGACAAAAAACTGTACACTTTCCATCGGAAAACATTGGATTGATTCAAAAAATTCTGGCACAGTCTTGAATATCGTAACAACGTACGCATGGACAGGCTCAGCATATGTCGTTCCATCAGCTTGTGCAAAAGCAGGAATTTTAGCCATGACAAGATCTCTTGCCGTAGAATGGGGAAAATATAATATCCGGTTTAATGCGATCGCGCCGGGGCCATTCCCAACAAAAGGGGCCTGGGACAGACTGCTTCCGGGGAATATGAAAGATCAGTTTGATTTAGCTAAAAAAAATCCGCTTAAAAGAGTTGGAGAGCATCAGGAACTGGCAAATCTTGCTGCCTATTTGGTCTCGGATTTTTCATCTTTTGTGAATGGTGAAGTCGTAACAATTGACGGCGGTGAATGGCTGCAGGGCGCAGGTGAATTTAATATGCTTGAAGATATTCCGCAGGAAATGTGGGACACCTTGGAAGCAATGATTAAAGCGAAAAAATCAAATTAATTATTTAAACTGAGTCAATATGTGTTTGTCATTCTGAATGGAATGGAATGGAATGAGGTGAAGAATCTCTAAAAATTGCTTAGATTCTTCCTTCGTCAGAATGACAATACGATAAAAATAGAAGAAGGTTTTCTACATTGAAATTTGGAAAAGCCTTTAATTAAATAAAGTAAAAAGTAGATTCTCATAGGGAATCTACTTTTTTATTTGGGGGAATTTACGGTATAAGTTTTAGGTTATTTACTGAAATAGTTCACTGTGGTGCGACATAAATTTGCAGTACAAAATTTTAATAACCAAAAACAAACAAAAACATGGAAACATTAAAGTCGGTGTTAGAAGCAAATTACACCAAGAAAACAAAAAATGAATTAATTGACCTTTTAACAGGACTGGAAAAGTCATTAACACCAGCGGTTTACGAAAAAGTTTCAGGTATCGAAACTTCTGAGCTGGCCAATCTAAGCAGCAAAGAATTGTTGAGCATCATCGAAGATTTTAAGAAAAACTACGACAGCAAATGGGAAAAATCTTTTGCAGCCGTTTCTACAGAAGTAATGAAAATGATCGCAGGTAAAATGGCTGCAGATGATCAGGTTTTTAAAACTTCGGGTGCAGAAAGTGCAGATTTTGCAGCAGAATTAGGCAGTATTGATTTCGCAAAAATCATCGGAGGACCGCTTAACGCTTGCGTTACCGCTCAGTCAAACGCTTCGATCAGTACCGTAAACTTCATCAAAGAAGTTGGTTTCGAAAAAGATGGGGAAGAAGACAAACTTCGTATGGCGGAATTTAAATACAAAAAACATGTACCAAATCCTGCTTACAAAAATGAAACGGATACACCGAACGAAGAGCCGACGATTGAAGAAGAAGTTGAAATTTCTGTTCCTTTCATTGCATTATTAAACGTTCCAAGCTTTAGAATTGAAACTTGCGAGGTTGATTTTAACGTAAAATTAAATTCAACGTATACAAAAGACGTAAGCGACGAATTCGGTATCAAAGCTGGAGTTTCAGGAGGTTTCGGTCCGGTAAAATTCAATGTTGACGTCTCTTACAAAAGAACTTCAAGCACAGGAATTAAAGTGGAAAAAGAATATTCTCTTGGCGTAAAAGTGAAGGCCACGAACGACGAAATGCCTGCAGGATTAGAAAAAGTTCTTGGATTGCTTGCTCAATAAAAACTTTTACGAGAAATGATTAAATTATCAGATTACCTGAATTATCTCAACAATGAGATAATTCAGGCTCGTAAAAAAGCAGACGAAAATGCGGTAGCCATCGCAAAAGAGTATGCTCAACACGAGTATTTAAAGTATTTTAAGGTTCCGAGATATTCTTTGCCGAGCGTAAAAATGGATATTCCTATCAAAATTACTGACATTGATTCTACTTCGGATTATGATTTTAAATTCGATGAAATGAAGTTTATAAAAGACGTCAATGAAAGGATTTTGGTGGTAAATAAAGAAAGACAGCTAAATCTGCAGCCGATCTCAACAAGAAATATTCTGAGCGATGATTTCAAAACATTATTAAATTCTGTAAGAGCTGGCGGCGGAATCCCAACAAGCAGATTGTCAACAACAAACCCGGAAACATCAAAAACACCGGATATTAAAGTCGCACCATCAAGAGCTGTTGCTGCCAATGTTGCACGACCTGTTGAAGACAGACCCATCGACGGAACAACCAATGAAACGGAATCTTTGGCATTGAAAGAAATTTATGCCTCAATTCTGAACAGATACAGCTTACTCAATTCTAAGCTTAATGAAATTCTTATCGATCCCAACACCAATTCGGCGGAAGACAGGGATAAATTATTCATTAATCTTCATGTGGAAATGGAAGAGGAAGGAATCAGAATTGTGTCATACACAGACAAAGACGGAAAAGAAATCGAACAGATAATTTTTGAATAATGCAGGAACTTATCCATCATACTCTACAGAAAATTCAGGAATTGCTTGAGCGTTTTAATAAAGTTCAGGAGCTTTATCTGGCGAAATCTTTTGATTTTGATGCGCAGTTTGAAATTTTTCTTTATGAATTTTTAGAATATTTAAAAACCAAAGGAAACACAACCTACGAATCCGAGGTTTTGAAAGTCATGAACATGATTTCCACGGTAAAAAGAGGTTTTAACCCCGTGCAAATGGAAAAAATTGCCAACGGAAAACGTGAGCTTCTTTGGGGATTTTCATTCAACGGGATAGAAAGCATTCACGGATTTTTAATGGAAATGTTTTCTAAAGAACAAAAGAAACTGGACGAAGCAGAAGAAATCCTTTCCGGATTAATCGTTTCGCTGTATCAGAACGGTATTTTGGATGATAATAAAGTGAAAGATTTAAGTTCTGTTGCTAAAATTGAGGTCTTCTGGGCATCGCTTGTCTCTCAAAACACCACAATTTCCGGAATTAATAAAAAACTAAGATTGACCATGATTTCGGAAGATATTTTCTTAATTCTGGAAAAAGTTCTTTTGAAATTAATCTAAAAAACAAAAGCCATGGAAAAAGAAAGATACATTGTTGTTCTCGAAGATCAACAGAAAAATTCCCTTAAAAAAGTGGAGAATGAGTTGGAAGTGACCATTACCTCATCTGAATTCCTTTCCTCAGAAAATCGTTCATATGACGTAATTGATAATAATAACGGAGTTTTATATAAAAATTTAGGCATTTTAGTCGTCGAAAATATGGATGAAGCACAACTGAAAAGTGCGGTAAAAAACGAGGCAAATCCTATTGTTTATTTCGAAAAAGAAAGAGAATTTTTTTCTACGGATGAACTATCCATTATTAATGAATTAAAAAAACAATCTGCTGAATTGACAGGTAAAATTGAAGAATTAGAAAAATATATAAATAATAAACCATTGCCTCCAAAAGCTTTGGTAGAAATGGAATGGGGCTTAAAAGCCATCGGTCTTGAAAAATCATCATACACAGGAAAAGGCGTCGATATCTGTATTTTGGACACAGGGATTGAGCTTTCTCACCCCGATTTTTTGTCAAAAGAAATTGAAGGGAAATCTTTCATTAGCGGCGAAGACTGGAACCGCGATCCCAACGGTCACGGAACGCATTGCGCGGGCGTCTCAACCGGAAATATCAGAACAGACACCGGAAAACGTTACGGAATTGCAAAAGATGCCAATTTAAAAATCGCAAAAGTTCTTTCCGATACAGGAAAAGGAACAACAAGCAGCGTAATTGATGCGATAGACTGGGCAATCACCAAGAAATTCAGGATATTATCACTTTCGCTGGCATCGCCGGTAGCGTTAAATGACGTACCGTCACCTTTGTTTGAAACCGTCGGAGCAAGAGCATTGGAAAATAATTGCTTGATTATCGCCGCCGCCGGAAATGACAGCAGCAGGCCTTCATTGCCGAAACCCGTTTCTTCGCCCGCAAACTCAATGTCGATCATGGCGGTTGCAGCGATTGACGGACAAATGAGAGTCGCCAAATTTTCTAACGGAGGCTTAAATCCTTCAACAGGAGGAAATATCAATATTTGTGCTCCTGGAGTTGATATTTTTAGTTCATATCCCAAAAATTCAAAAAATAAAAGCAATTATTACGCAATGAGCGGAACAAGTATGGCAGTACCACATGTTTCGGGATTGGTAGCATTATATATGGAGCAGTTTCCTGAGAAATCGGCGAAAGAGATTTGGGAATTGGTAGAAACCAAAGCAAAACCCATCGAAGGTTTGAAATACAGAGACATCGGAAGCGGATTAATACAAGCATAAAAAATGAAAACATATTTAGCAGTTTTAAAGAAAAATATCAATATTAAAGATCTCGAAAAAGAACTTAAAAAGAAAAACATAAAACTGGCGGCTCACTACAAAACCATTGAAGTAGTAAAACTGGAAAGTGAGTCGTCGGTTTCCGCGAAAGATTTTCATGATTATTTTATCTCAGTGGAAGAAGATAAAGATAATTTAACAATTTAATTGACAGCTAAGGCTTTTCTGTTCGGGAGAAGTCTTATTTTTGTTATTTTACTAATCTAAATTAATGATTATGAATTTCAAATTTCCAACGCTTGTTTCTGCTTTTGCCGTGATGTTTTTTTCACCATCAGCATTTGCCCAGGAAACTCCAAAATATGACTATGTAGAAGCTTTTAAGCCATTTTTCTATCCCCAGACGGGAACACCGACAAGGTCTGCAAGCGGACAGCCGGGATATGCTTATTGGCAGAACTCTGCTGATTATAACCTGAATGTCAGTCTTAATGAAGCTAAAAATGAAATCACAGGAACGGCGGAAATTATTTATACCAATAACAGTACAGATAAGCTGGGGTTTTTGTGGTTGCAGCTGGACCAGAACTTATTTGCAAAAGATTCTAGAGGAAATGCGGTGGTTCCTGAGTCAGGAAGCAGAAACGGAGCTCACGGTGAAGAATTTGAAGGCGGCTATAAGATAAAATCTGTAAAACTCGATGATAAAAATGTGAAATATACCATCACCGATACAAGAATGCAGATTGATCTTCCTTCTGAATTGAAAGCTCAGGGAGGGGTAGCAAAAATTAAAATTGAATATTCATTCGTTTCCCCAAAATATGGATCCGACAGAATGGGAATTCAGAATACTAAAAACGGAAAGATCTTTACTATCGCACAGTGGTATCCGAGAATGTGTGTGTACGATGATGTTTTGGGATGGAACACGTTGCCGTATGTAGGTGCATCCGAATTTTATCTTGAATATGGAGATATTACTGCGAATATTACTGTTCCTGCCAATCATTATGTCGTAGCTTCCGGAGAATTGCTGAATGCAAAAGAAGTGTATTCTAAAGAAGAAAACAGCAGATGGGAACAGGCGAAAAACAGCGACAAAACGGTAATGATCCATTCTGAATCTGAAGTCGGCAAAAATCAGCAGACCGGAACAAAAACATGGAAATTTAAAATCACTCAGGCAAGAGATTTTGCGTGGGCATCTTCCTCAGCTTTTATTGTAGACGCAGCAAAAATTAATCTTCCAAGCGGTAAAAAATCGTTGGCAATCTCAGCATATCCTGTGGAAAGTGCGGGAGAAAAAGCGTGGGGAAGATCTACAGAATATACAAAAGCGGCAATAGAGCATTATTCTGGGAAATGGTACGAATATACATATCCCGCAGCAACAAACGTCGCCGGAAATGAAGGCGGAATGGAATATCCGGGAATCGTTTTCTGTCATATGAATTCTAAAGGTGAATCTCTTTGGGGGGTTACAGATCATGAATTCGGGCACAATTGGTTTCCAATGATTGTGGGCTCTAATGAAAGATTATTTGCATGGATGGATGAAGGTTTTAACACATTTATCAACGAGCTTTCAACGGAAGCTTTCAATAAAGGTGAATATTATGAAAAGAAAAACATAGCTGCAATGGGGGCTTATGTTTTGGGCGATGGTTTTGAACCTATTATGGTGGGTCCGGACAATATGAAAGAAGGCAGCATCGGGGCTTTAGCTTATTTTAAACCAGGGCTTGGCTTGCAGGTGTTAAGAGAATCTATTCTCGGACCTGAAAAATTTGATAAAGCATTCAGAACATATATTCAGCGTTGGGCATTCAAGCACCCAACACCTTGGGATTTTTTCCACACGATGGAAAATGTTTCAGGAGAAGAGCTAAACTGGTTTTGGAGAGGCTGGTTTATGAATAAATGGAAAGTTGACCAGTCTGTTAAAAACGTAAAATATGTAAATGGCGATGCCAAATATGGCGCTCAGATTACGGTAGAGAATATCGGTCAATTGCCGATGCCTACAACCGTTCAGATTAAATTCAAGGATGGAACACAGCAGATCGTAAAATTACCGATTGAAGTCTGGAAAAGAAATAAAGAATGGACATTTAAAATCAATTCGACCAAAGAAATAGAGCAAGTACAACTTGATCCTAATTATCAGATTCCAGATATTAACAGTGAAAATAATAGCTGGACCTCTGCAGAAGGAAAAAAATAATACGTTTGTCAAAAAATCAAATTCTCAATAATTTTTTTGAACCATTAAGATCTTTTAAGGCTTAAAATCTTAATGATCATCTTAATGACTCAAATCTTCAAATTAAGCATTAGCTCCGATAATTTTCCGGAGTTTTTCATGAACTTAATTTAATGATAAAACTTTTTGTATTCATAGCTTTTCTCTGATACAGAAGTTTTATTTTTGTTTAATTTTTAAATTAAAAATAATGAATTTCAGATTTTCAATCGTATTCCTGATGGCTTTTGCATTAAGTTTTTCGCAGGATTTTAAGGTAATGAGCTTCAATATCAGGCTTAATGTAGATTCTGACAAAGAAAATTCCTGGACAAACAGAAAACCAGATGTCATGGATCTTCTAAACTATTACCATCCCGATTATTTCGGCGTTCAGGAAGCGCTGCCGGAGCAGATGGAAGATATCAAAACCGGATTGAAAAACTATGATTATGTAGGAGTCGGAAGAGATGACGGGAAAGCAAAAGGCGAATTTTCCGCGATATTTTATGATAAAAACAGGCTTGATGTTGTAAAATCAGGAACTTTCTGGCTTTCCGAAACTCCCGATATTCCTTCTAAAGGATGGGATGCAGCGCTGAACAGAATTTGTACGTACGCGGTTTTCAAAGATAAAAAATCAAAAAAAGAATTTTTAGCAATGAATCTTCACTTCGATCACATCGGAAATATAGCAAGGGTAAAATCCTCGGAATTAATTTTAAAGAAAATCAAAGAGCTTAATCCTAAAAATTTACCGGTAACTTTGAGTGGTGATTTTAATTTAACAGAAGATTCTGAACCGGTTAAAATTATTTCACAAAACCTTCAGGATACTTATTATCATTCACAAACGAAACATTACGGGCCAAAAGCTACCTTCACGGCATTTAATGTCAATGAAATCCCAAAAGACAGAATTGATTATATTTTTGTAAAAGGCTTTGAAATAAAGTCCCACAGGCACATCAACGACAGAAGACCGAATCTTTTGTATCCTTCAGATCATTTTCCGGTTTTGGTAGATTTAAAATTGTAAAATATTTTTAGTAAATCTATTTATAATTAAAATTTTTCTGATACCAGATTACGGGTAAAAACAGAGCATTTTATGGCTCTTTTTTGTTACTTTTATGTTAAACTAAGTACTTATTGTAAAATAACTTCAAATGAAAGGGATAATTTTAGCTTTTGCTTTAGCTGTTTCCAGTCAATTTTCCGCGCAGGAACTTTATATGCCGAGAAATATTAAAAAAGCATACGAAAACGGGACACGTGATTTGTCGGGTGCGCCGGGGAAAAATTATTGGCAGAATAAAGGGATTTATAATGTTGAGGTGAAAGTGGATGCCGGTTCAAAGACAGTTTCCGGCAAAGAAACGATCGTTTACACTAACAACAGCCCGAATGATCTTGATGAATTAGCAATAAGATTTGTTAATAACCTCCATAAGCCTCAGTCTCCAAGGTCAGGATTTGTTTCCAAAGATTTTTTATCATCTGGCTTACATATTAAGTCTTTTATCGTAAATGACGAAAAATATTCCGTAGACAGTGATGATTGGGGAACCGTTGAAAAAATAAAATTAAATTCAGTTTTACAATCAAAAGCTAAAGCTGAAATTAAAATAGAATGGGAATATCCGTTATCCTTGCAAAGTGGAAGAGAAGGGCAAATCGATCCTGAAACTTTTTACGTGGCGTATTCTTTCCCGAGGATTTCTGTTTATGACGATTATAACGGCTGGGATATGATCCCGCATTCCGACAGACAGGAGTTTTATAATGATTTTAATGATTATAATTTCGCAATTACAGCTCCGAAAAATTATGTCGTCTGGTCGACAGGAGATTTTTTAAATCCTGATGCCGTTCTGCAGCCCGAATATGTAAAAAGATATAAAGCTTCCTTAAAAAGCGATAAAGTAATGCATATCGCGACCGAACAGGAAATGAAGTCCGGAAAAGTCACAAAACCCAATAAATGGAATGTCTGGAAATTCAAAGCGGCTCATATCACAGATTTCTGTTTTGCATTGAGCAACCATTACGTTTGGGATGCGGCAAGCGTTCAGCTTAAAACAAAAAGAGCAAGCGTTCAGGCGGGTTATAAAGCCGGTGCAAAAGATTTTGAACATTATGTGGAATGGATGCGCTACAACCTCGACTGGTTCTCAAAAAACTGGCCCGGAGTTGAATATCCGTACAATGTCATGACAGCAATTCAAGGGTATGCAGATATGGAATATCCAATGATGATCAATGATTCAACCATTCCGGATAATTTTCAGGATGCAAGGCTTACGGCAGATCATGAGATCGCGCATACCTATTTTCCTTTCTACATGGGAATTAACGAAACACGTTATGCCTTTATGGATGAAGGCTGGGCTACCACACTGGAATATTTAATCGGAATCGATGAAAACGGCGAGGCTGCAGCCAAAGATTTTTATCAGAATTTCAGGGTTAAAAGATGGATCAATGATCCTTCCTCAGAACAGGATCAACCGGTTATCACAATGAGCACACAGGTGAGCGGAGCAGGCTACGGAAACAATTCTTACGTAAAAGCGTCTTTGTCTTATTTAGCTTTAAAAGATTATCTGGGTGATGATTTGTTCAAAAAAGCTTTACATCATTATATGGATAACTGGAATGGGAAACATCCGATTCCGTGGGATTATTTTTATTCTATGAATACCGGATCGGGGAAAAATCTGAACTGGTTTTTCAACAACTGGTTTTACACCAATAATTATATCGACCTGAAAGTGGCCGCCACAGCTCAGCAAAATGACCTTCTTACAATAAATGTAGATAATGTGGGAGGTTTTGCCATCCCTTTTGATACCATGCTCACTTATGAAGACGGAACTGTTGAGAAGCTTCACTTTTCACCCTCGATCTGGGAGAAGGATCAAAAGCAGGCCACCTTAACGATTCCTATCAAGAAAAAAGTGAAATCTGTAACGCTCGACGGTGGCCTTTTTATGGATTACACCCCCGAAGACAACGCAAAAGCAATATAAATTAAAAGCCTTCAAATATTGAAGGCTTTTTGTAAGTGTAAGTCTTATAGATATTTATCGATGCCGTTGTAGTAGTTTTAGTACGGGTCATCGTGTTTTTACTACAGCTTTAATTATTGTTCTCGAAACCAAATCTTATACCTTTGGAGTCTAAAAAAAACTATGAAAAAAATAATTAAACGTGTCGCCCAAACTACACAAAGGAAACGGCGCAAGCTGTAAAACTTCCTGCAATAGGTCTTATACATGATAAGACAATAGTACAGCTGCTGAAAATTCGTAGCCCGAAGAAAATGTGAAGCTTATCAGCGTTAAAAACTGGTACGCTTATCACAAGAAAACACAGAACACATTTGCAATAAACACAACTCAATTAAGGATGAACCAAAAAATTATACCGATGAAAACAATCAACATTCCATAATCTTTACAATGCTGCTAAAGGTTTACAGGCTTAAACCCGTATCCTTCCTAAATAGCAGGAAATCCACAACAACAGACTTAGAAAATTTTCGCCTGCACAAGGTGAGGGATATTTCTATGCATTTCCCTGATTCCGGATGATGGAGTCAGCAGCTATTATACTAACTGAATACGATTATACATTAATTAAAAAAAATCAAGAAAATGAAAAAAATCTTTATTATTACGACTTCACTTATTTCCACACTGGCATTAAGCCAGGTAGGATTAAACACAGCCACACCTCAGGCAACTTTCGACGTTGTTGCTATAAAAACCGATGGCACAACATCAGAAGGGATCATCGCTCCGAGGCTTACGGGAAACCAGATCAAATCTGCCGATGCAAGGTATACCGCCCCGCAAACAGGAACCCTCGTTTATGCGACCAATGCCGTAAGCGGTCCTACGGCAAAAACAATTAAGATTACTGCGCCCGGATATTACTATTTCGATGGAACCATATGGCAAAGCATGTCACAGGACGGGACTTTTACCGGAGATATTAAACATTCTGCCAGAACTGCAGATCACGGCGGATGGTATCTGCTAAACGGAAGAGCCATAGCATCTCTGCCCGTTGCTGCGCGTACTGCAGCTGCTGCTTTAGGATTTACAGGAAATATTCCGAATGCTACAGACAGGGTTTTGAAAACTAAAACAGCCGCCGAAGCCATGGCTGCTACCGGTGGAATAAGCACCATAACGATTAATAGAGTTAATTTGCCCAATATCAATTTTACGGGAACCCTTACCGGAGCTATGGATATGGCGGGCGCTCACGAGCACAGGGTACAGGGAAATACAGGAAACGGCGGACAGCACAGTCACAACGTTGTAGGAACCACCAATCTTACCGGTGAGCACAGACATACACCGCACGAATCATCAAGGCCAAGAGCGGGTAACACCGGAGATGCGCTCTTTTTATTCGGAAATTCAACCCTTGGAAATAACCATACAGGAAATTATCACGGTGACTGGGCAAATCCTTCCTCATGGGGTGGTGTAGGTGCCGCAACAACAACAGCGCCTGCGGGAAATCACAGACACACCCTGGATGGAACCGCTCAGGCGGCAGGAGCCCACAACCACGCCTTTAATGTTATATCAACCGAAAGCGGCAACCACAGACACTCCCTGGATAATGTAAGAGCATCGGTTCCTACGGGTGGTGCGGGTGAGACGTTGGATAACAGATCTCCGTATCTGTCGGTAAATACCTTTATTTATTTAGGTGAATAATGATAAATTATTAAGAAAAATTATTTAAAAACACATCCATATAAATTCATTCCCCTTATGATCTGTAGAGCTGCGGCTTTGCAGATCATTTTATTTATTAAAAATCTGCTTTAGCATATTCTAAAGCCTATGCACCCTGTTGTACAAGTATCAACAGACCCTTAATAAAGGGGGTAAAGGCCCCTCAGAACTCCCTATGGCTACTTTCATAAGTATCCTCGGAGGGTTGTACAAGTGGCCGTGGGCCTTACGGAAGCCTCCGAGGGGGGGTACCTAAGGGGGTAAGGGACTTCAGAAGTACCCATGGATACTTGGTGAAGGGGGTACGGTGACTTGTTGAAGTGTCTCCCGATGGTTGGAGAAGGGGTAGATGGAGGGATGGGCTGCCGGGGGTATATCATCCAATGGTATTAATAATAAAATCCTTTCCCGGAAATTGAGAAAGGACTTTGTTTAAGCTAAATATGAGTGAATGTGTTTTACTTATGATTCTGCGAAGCCGTTTTTAATGGCAAAAACTGCAAGGCCGACACGGGTTTTGAGATCTAATTTATCACAAAGCTGGTCGCGGTAGCTTTCTACGGTTCTCGGGCTGCAGCACATTTTGTCGGCAATTTCTTTATAGCTCAGCTCGGTGACGGTGTATTTCAGGAATTCTTTTTCGCGGTCGGAAATCTTTACGCCATCGGCTTTATCATTATTCATGTTTGAAAAAATGATTTTCGAGGCCCATTCCGGATAGAAGAATCCGTCGTTATTAAGCTTTGTCAGGGCGTTTTCCAGCTCTTTTGGGTGCGTGTTTTTTAGTAAATAGCCTTTTGCTCCGTTTTTGATCATTTTAATGACGCTTTTATCATCGCCCTGCATGCTTAAAGCCATTACTTTAATATTCGGATGATGCTCTTTCAGCCAGAGAACAGTTTCAAAACCATCCATAATCGGCATGCTGATATCCATTAAAATAATATCCGGAATCTTGCTGTTACTTTCAAATTTCTGGATGAGGTCTTTGCCGTTTTCTGCGACATAGATGACCTCAAACTCTTTAAAATTATCAATGATTCCTTCTAAAGCTTTTGCGATAAGCACGTGATCATCAACAATAACGATAGTTTTTTTCATGGCTGTCTTTTTAAAATAATATTGAGCATTGTTCCTACGTTTTTCTGGCTTTCGAGACTGAAATTGGCCCCGATGATCTCGGCTCTGTTTTTCATGTTGGTAAGCCCGATCCCGTTGGATTTTGTCTGTGATTTGTCAAATCCTACGCCGTCATCTTTAATATTGAGCTCCCAGAGAGATTCTTCAGAAGTGCTTAGACTGATGAGAATATTCCTGCATTTTGAATGCTTGATGCTGTTCTGAATAAATTCCTGAGTGATCCTGAGCAGTACATTTTTGTGTGCAAATCCCAAATCGAGCTGTTTAAAATTGTGCTGAAAGCTTACTTTACACTTTTTAAAGCTGTTGGTATTGTCTACTTCTTCCTGGATTAAAGTTACGATTTCCTTTTGATTAATATTATCATCGGTCAGGGTTTTTGAAAGGCTTCTCAAATCCTGAAGCGATTGATTGATAATTTGTGATACCTGATCTATTCTTTCGCTTACTTCGGGAACTTTATTTTCATATAAAAGCTGTTGGGTGTAGAGGCTTACGAGGGTTAACTTTTGCCCGATATTATCATGCAATTCGCGCCCGATCTGCTGCATGGTGGCCTGTTGAATTTCAAGCTGTGTGGCCAGAAGCTCACGTTTATGAATTTCGTTTTTTACTTCAATTTCATTAATATATTCCTTTTTTCGCTGTTTGTATTTACGGATGTAAACGATCACAGCGGCAACAAACAACACGAAAAAAATGTTGAATAGAATAAGTGTTATTAAGAGTTCTGTTTTCCCCATATGAATGAAATTGAAAATAAGGTATTCATAACAATTATGGCTGCTAAAAACCCGACATAATAAATATCATAAATTTCGTGATAGATATCAGAGAGTTTTCGATAAAATTTGAGCCATTCAAAGAACGCCCAAAAAGGTAAGGTCCCGATGTAGAATAAAGTGACTCCTAAATTAATGTAAAACATTCTGTTTTTGTCAAAATCCAGAATATTGGAGGAATTAATCTGTTTATTATATTCCATAATTACCAGAATCATAAGAAGAAGGCATCCTAAAGTATAGTTGAGCGAGAGCATTATTTTATGAGCTGAAGGGAAAAATATCTCACTCGGAATAAATGAAAGGACATATATTAAAGATAATCCTACGAAAAGCTTTGGCCTGTTAAAAGATTTTGCAGCATACAGCCAATAAAAAAATATAAACTGTACCGGGATTACGAGATAATTATAAAAGGCGCTCTTGTCAAACTCTATAAAATTGAGCCCCCATTTTCCAACCGCTTCAGCAAGGAAAATAAAGATCAGATAATAGACAAAGTACTTCCAATACTGGTTTTTTATACGATTGTAATATAATAGTGCTACGACGGCTGCAAGCCCTTCTGTCCAAAACATTACTTCTTGTACCATTAATTGGAACTCTACCATTGTGTTATCTTTAATTATAATTTAATGTATTTATCTTAAAATGATTCAGTTTTTGTGCTGTCCGGCGGAATAAGATTTCCGTGGTTTTGTGAGATCACTTCTCCTGATATTCCTGAATTCTTGCTTGATGCCATTGCCAGAATTTTGCTGTCATTCTCCAACGGGTTAAAATCATAGCTCAGCATTTGGCCGCCTTCATCTTCCATTTTCATGGTCGGAACCATGACAAGTGTATGTTTTTCAGCATATTCTACACCGATCGGGGTATCTGCCATGATCGCCCAGTCTGTAGCTTTCGGATAGGCAGCATAATAAAATCTGATCCCTAAATCCTGATCTGTAACGGCTGGATTATTTTTTTGAGTTTCTGTTTCAATATCAGAAATGAATTTTTTTAACGTGGGCAGGTCAAAATGTATAGAATGTGCATCGTCAATCCCTTGTTTAGCCTTAATTGACACTAAGTGATTGGTTCTGTAGTTGTCAACTAATTTCTGGATAAAGTCACAGGTCATTGTGTTTGGGACTGAAGTAAGTTCGAGTGTTTCAGTTTCTAAAATAGGTTTTGTTTTCATAATGTTAGCTTTATAGGGTAATGTTGTTAGTTAGTAATGCAAATTTCGCAAAATTTTTACGTTAATATGACACGGTTTTACACCATTTCTTCACCGTATTTTTACGGATTGTTTTTCTATATTAAAATTATAAAGAAAAATCAAGATTTTAACAAAAAAAATAAGTGCCGCAGATTTTGTCTGCGGCACTTACTACAAAAATAATATATATGAAAAAAAACTACTTATTTTTCTGCAGGTCTGAATACCAAACCTGTTTCTTCGAAATAATCCAGCGTAATTCTGTCGCCGTCATTTACATTTCCTGCCAGGATTTCTTTTGACAATTTATTCAAAACTTCCTGCTGAATGACTCTTTTCAGCGGTCTGGCTCCGAAACTTGGGTCGTAACCTTTGTTGGTTAAATATTCCAAAGCATCAGAAGTTGCCGTCATAATGATATTTCTTTTCAGCAATAAATCATTGAAACCTCTCAATTGATACTGAACGATTTTTCCGATTTCTTTTTTTCTTAAAGGCTGGAACAGTACCGTTTCATCAATTCTGTTCAAAAATTCCGGACGTAACGTTTGTTTCAACAAATCAAAAACCTCAATTTTAGTTTTCTCAACAATTTCGTCTTGATTTTCTTCAGTAATATCTTCAAAATTCTCCTGAATGATGTGCGAACCTAAATTCGAAGTCATAATGATAATCGAGTTTTTGAAATTCACAAGTCTTCCTTTATTATCTGTCAAACGACCGTCATCTAAAACCTGCAACAAAGTGTTGAAAACATCAGGATGCGCTTTTTCAATTTCATCTAAAAGCACGACTGAATACGGTCTTCTTCTCACTGCTTCCGTCAACTGACCACCTTCATCATATCCAACATATCCCGGAGGCGCACCGACCAATCTCGACACCGAATGACGTTCCTGATATTCACTCATATCGATTCTGGTCATATTGTTTTCATCATCGAATAAAAATTCTGCTAAAGCTTTTGCCAGCTCGGTTTTACCAACTCCGGTTGTTCCTAAAAACAGGAATGATCCGATTGGTTTTTTCTCGTCGCTCAATCCCGCTCTGTTTCTTCTGATGGCGTCCGCAACCGCCTGGATGGCTTCGTCCTGACCTACAACTCTGTGATGCAGCTCGGTTTCAAGATGTAATAACTTTTCTCTTTCGGATTGAAGCAGCTTGGTGACAGGAATTCCTGTCCATTTTGCAATCACTTCAGAGATGTTTTCGGAAGTTACTTCTTCTTTAATCAATTCATTCTGATGGTTTTGCATCTCCAATTCCAGTTTCTGCAAAGCATCTTCCTTTTCTTTTATTTTTCCGTACTGAATTTCAGCAACTTTTGCGTAATCCCCTGCTCTTGAAGCTCTTTCTGCTTCTAGTTTCAGAGATTCGATATCTTTTTTAATCTGTGTTAAATCCTCAGATTTTTGTTTTTCTTTAAGCCATTTAGCATTAATTTCGTTTCTTTCCTCAGAGATTTTCGAAATATCTTCTTTTAAATGGTCAATTTTCGTCTGATTGCCTTCTCTTGAAATCGCAGCCAATTCAATTTCCATCTGCATCAGCTTTCTGTCTAAAACATCCAATTCTTCAGGTTTTGAATTGATTTCCATTCTCAACTTAGCTGAAGCTTCATCAATCAAGTCAATCGCTTTGTCCGGTAAAAAACGATCCGAAATATATCGTTGAGACATTTCTACCGCAGCAATAATCGCCTCGTCTTTGATTCTTACTTTGTGGTGAGCTTCATATTTATCTTTAATTCCACGAAGAATTGATATCGCAGATTCAGTATCAGGTTCTTCCACCATCACTTTCTGGAAACGTCTTTCCAACGCTTTATCTTTTTCAAAATATTTTTGATATTCATTTAAAGTTGTCGCACCGATTGCTCTTAATTCTCCTCTTGCCAAAGCTGGTTTTAAAATATTGGCAGCGTCCATCGCACCTTCACCACCTCCGGCTCCTACCAAAGTGTGAATCTCATCAATGAAAAGAATGATTTGTCCGTCTGATTTGATCACCTCATTAACGACAGATTTTAACCTTTCTTCAAATTCTCCTTTATATTTTGCACCAGCGATCAAAGCTCCCATATCTAAGGAATACAAGGTCTTATCCATCAAATTTTCAGGAATATCTCCACTGATAATTCGGTGTGCAATTCCTTCTGCAATGGCAGTTTTACCAACACCTGGCTCACCGATTAAGATCGGATTGTTTTTTGTTCTTCTTGAAAGAATCTGTAAAACTCTCCTGATTTCTTCATCACGCCCGATAACTGGGTCTAATTTTCCTTCTGCTGCTAATTCATTGAAGTTTTTAGCATATTTATTTAAAGATTGGTAAGTTTCTTCCGAGCTTGCAGAAGTAGCTTTGCTTCCTTTTCTTAATTCTTTAATTCCGCCTTCCAAAAGACTTTTGGTTACGCCCATATCTTTCAGCATTTTTGAAACTTCTGAATTGGTTTCTAAAAGGGAAAGCCATAAATGCTCGATCGTTACAAATTCATCACCCATTTTTTTAGCGATGTTAGGAGCATCAAGCAAAACTTTGTTCGCTGATTGTGAAAGGTAAATATTTCCTCCCTGCACTTTTGGGAGCTTTTCTAAATTTTCACGGTTGCGCTCTCTTACCAAAGTGGCATCTGCTTCAGATTTTTTTAATAAAAAAGGTGATATATTTTCATCTACCTGAAAAATTCCTTCCAGGAGATGTTGAGGTTCAATGCTTTGGTTGCCAAATTCCATAGCCACTTGCTGTGCGGCCTGGATGGCTTCCTGTGATTTTACAGTATATTGGTTTAAGTTCATATTGTGTATATTTTTGATTCTTTAATCTTTAGTTTTCAATTTTAGATTTTAGACATCAGATTTCAGACCATAAGAGTCTAATTAAATGTTAATTTTTAAATCCGATTTTCTAATTTCTGATGTCCTTAATCTTATTTAATCATTTAATTCTGATAGCTATATCGCAAAAAGTGTTCAATTATTAAATTTTTAAAAATAATGGACAAAATTTCCGAAATTTATATTTAATATTGATTTTGGAAAGACAAAATTTCCGATTCATATGGGATTTAATAAAATTATAGGAAGAACAGTCAGATTTTAATAATATTAATAGATCTTCCTTCATCACAATGACAATAAAACGTTAAAAAACATCCCGTAAAATCAAATATTAAAATCAAAATAATTACTTTTGTGAATATTAGATGGAGTTAAAAGAAAAACAAAAGAAAATATTAGACGCTGCCGTAGAGCTTTTCAAAGAAAAAGGGTATATGGGCAGCTCTGTGAGGGATTTGGCGACAAAACTCAATATTAAAGCGGCTTCATTATATGCGCACATCCGTTCTAAAGAAGAAATTTTGGAGTGGATCTGCTTCGGAATTGCCAATGATTTCTTTACCGAACTTCAAACTATAAAAAGTACGGACATCAATCCAAAAGATAAATTAAATTTATTCATCGATAAACATTTATCAATAGTTCTCAGAAATCGTGATGTTACGCATATTTATTCTAATGAATGGAAGCATCTGGAAGAAAGACTTCCCGAATTTGTAGAATTAAGAAAAAAATATCAACAGGAGGTTGAAGAATTGATTTCTGAAATTTATAAAGCCGAAAATTGGGAATTGAAATCACCGACTTTTACAACAAGATTTATTCTTCATACTTTAAATAATTCCTATTTCTGGTTCAAAAGAAACATTGAATCGACTACTGAAATTACCGATGAAATAAGAGATAAGATTCTTTTTGGACTTTTGGGAAATCACAAACAGTAATTTTATTTAATAAGCTTTTATAACATCTCTTTGTCATTTCGACGAAGGAGAAATCTAATTTAAGTTATATTAATAGATTCTTCACTCCGCTTTGTTCCGTTCTGAATGACAATCTCGATGCAAAGGTTTGTCTCAATTAAACCTTAAATTCAACCTTAAAACCATTTAGAATCATTCAAAATGTGACGAAAATCATAAAAATTTTGTCACCTCCCAAATTCTTTTTAAATTTACACCTAACAAATGTTAGTTAGTCATGAATGTGGATTTTTCAGTTGAATACTTACAGCTCGACCAATTGAGACAGCTTCAGTCGGAAAGACTGGTGAATTTGGTGGGTTATCTTGAGGAGAAGTCGGATTTTTATAAAGGAAAATTTGATGAATTAGGAATATCAACTGAGGAAATAAGGACAATTGAAGATATTTCAAAATTGCCGATCACATATAAACAAGACTTAAGAGATAATTATCCGTTCGGATTATTTACTGTTCCGAAGAATGAATTGCAGAGAATTCACTGTTCAAGCGGAACAACGGGAAAACCAACGGTGGTAGGATACACAAAAGAAGACGTTGATTTATTCAGTGAAGTAGTAGCAAGATCATTAAATGCAGCCGGAGCAAAACCGGGAATGCAGTTACACAACGCGTACGGTTACGGAATTTTCACGGGCGGACTTGGGCTTCATTACGGAGCAGAAAAATTAGGAATGAGTGTTCTTCCGATTT
Organism: Chryseobacterium soldanellicola; assembly: GCF_900100115.1. Classification (GTDB taxonomy): domain Bacteria; phylum Bacteroidota; class Bacteroidia; order Flavobacteriales; family Weeksellaceae; genus Chryseobacterium; species Chryseobacterium soldanellicola. Next base: position 78,068 of record NZ_FNKL01000002.1, on the reverse strand, counting down.
CGGGAGGAATGACTTCAAGACAGGTTGATTTAATTATAGATTTTAAACCGGAAGTGATCTGTTGCTCACCGTCTTATGCTTTAACAATCGCTGATGAATTTGCAAAAAGAGGAATCTCGGCAGACGAAATCAGTTTAAAATATGCCGTTTTAGGTTCAGAACCTTGGACGGAATTAATAAGACATCATATTGAAGAAAGATTAGGCGTTCATGCAACCAATATTTATGGATTGAGTGAAATTATCGGACCCGGAGTTTCGATGGAGGATTTTGAGGAAAAAGGCGGTTCTTACATTTGGGAAGATCATTTTTATCCTGAAATTTTAGACCCGATTACAAAACAGCCCGTTCCTTTCGGAGAAGAAGGCGTTTTGGTGATTACGACTTTAACGAAAAAAGCAATGCCGCTTTTACGTTATTGGACGAATGATATCACAAGTCTTTATTATGAAGAAAACTCAAAAAGAACAATGGTTAAAATGAAACCAATTCTTGGAAGAGCCGATGATATGCTGATCGTAAGAGGAGTAAATGTATATCCAAGTCAGATTGAAGAGGCATTTTCTCATGTGGAAGGCGTGGTTCCGAATTATTATTTGACACCGATTGAGAAAGAACAGATGTGTGTAGCATTGGATATCGATCTGGAAATTGATGATGAATTTGTGAAAGCTCAACAAATTGAAATAAATACCGATGATTATGCTATTTTTGTCGGAAACTTTGCAAAAAGTATAGAAAACGAAATAAAAAAACGAGTAGGAATAACCACAAAAGTGAAAATTCATGCTCAGGACAGTTTGCCTAAGTGTGAAGGTGGAAAAATTAATAGAATACTAAAAACAAAATGAATTCATTTTATAAATTAAAAACGGTAAGGGTTCAGAAAGATACCAACGACGCAGTGAATGTAGCTGTTGAAATTCCTGAGGAACTGAAAGATAAATTCAGATTTAAGCAGGGGCAGTATCTTAACTTCCGAATGATGATCGACGGAAACGAAGAGAGACGTTCTTATTCTATCTGCAACGCTCCGAGTGAAAAAAGCAACACGCTGGAAGTATTGGTGAAATTGTTGGAAAACGGAAAAGTTTCAGGTTATTTCAACGAGCATCTTCACATGGATGAAATTCTTGAAGTGATGCCTCCAATGGGCGGTTTTCATACGTCTTATCACCCGACAAATGTAAAAACTTACGTTGGTTTAGCGGCAGGAAGCGGAATTTCTCCGGTGTTGTCAAATATTAAAGAAAGTCTTTATCAAGAGCCAAATTCAAACGCCTATCTGTTCTACAGCAACCGAAGCATGAATCATGTGATGAAGAAGGCTGAAATCGATAAATTGGTTGAAACTTTTAACGGAAGATTAAAAGTCGTTTATTTAGTAAGCCGTGAGCAGCATGAAGATCCGATTTTTGAAGGAAGAATTTCTCCTGAAAAATTAGATCAGCTGTTTGAAAGATATGCAGATATCGATGTAAAAGAATCTACATTTTTCATCTGTGGTCCTTCAGAAATGATTAAAGGGATTGCAGATTATTTAAAGAAAGATAAAAAAGTACCTGCTATTCAGGTTTTATTTGAATATTTCACCGCTCCGGATGAAGAAAATACGGAAGAAATGAGCGATGAATTCAAGGCAATTGCTAATTTGGAAAGTATGGTAACGGTCATTATCGATGATGATGAATATTCGTTTCACCTTAATTCTAAAAAAGAGAGTATCTTAGATAAAGCATTGAAAGACAATCTTCCTGTGCCTTTCGCATGCAAAGGAGGAGTGTGCTGTACGTGTAAGGCGCAGGTTCTGGAAGGAGAAGTTTTTATGGAGAAAAACTACGCGCTTACCGAAGACGAAGTAGCCAGAGGTTACGTTCTGACGTGTCAATGTCACCCGACAACGAATGTGGTGATGCTTAATTATGATGTATAATTAAATTGATGTAACAATATATCAATTTACCAGTGTAACAATCATTGGTACATTGTTAGACTGATACATTGCTAAATTGGAAAAATTATGGATTTAGAAAAATTTGTACAATACGTACACGACGAAAATAAAGTTGAGCCAAAAGATGTAATGCCCGATGATTACAGAAAACTATTGGTTCGTCAGATTTCACAGCACGCACATTCTGAGATTGTCGGAATGTTGCCGGAAGCTAACTGGATTTCCAGAGCGCCTTCGTTGAGAAGAAAAATGGCTTTATTGGCTAAAGTTCAGGATGAGGCGGGTCATGGATTATATCTTTATTCCGCTACCGAAACATTAGGAAACGGAACTATCAGAGCGGATAGAGACGCGACTTACGAAGATATGTTGGAAGGAAAAGCGAAATACTCAAGTATTTTCAACTATCCGACATTGAGCTGGGCAGATATCGGTGCCATCGGCTGGCTGGTTGATGGTGCAGCCATCATGAATCAGGTAATGTTGATGGGAAATTCTTACGGTCCTTATTCAAGAGCGATGGTGAAAATCTGTAAAGAAGAATCTTTCCACCAAAGACAGGGTTACGAGATTTTGATGGCGCTTTGCCGTGGTACAAAACAGCAGAAACAAATGGCTCAGGCTTCGCTAAACCGTTTCTGGTGGCCGGCTTTAATGATGTTTGGTCCAAATGATGACAGCTCGCCCAACTCTAAAATCTCTATGAATTACAGAGTGAAAAGAGAAAGCAATGACAGCCTTCGTCAGAGATTTATTGATGTTACCGTTGCTCAGGCGGAATTCTTAGGATTAACCATTCCGGATAAAGATTTAAAATGGAATGAGGAAAGACAGCATTATGATTTCGGTGAACTTCCGTGGGGTGAATTCATGGAAATCTTAAAAGGAAACGGACCTTGCAATAAGAAAAGATTACAGACAAAAGTAAAAGCACAGCAGGAAAACCTTTGGGTAAAAGAAGCGGCTATTGCTTTTGCGGAAAAACAAGGAAAAGAAGTAATATAATAATGTAACAATATACCAATGTAAAAATGTAACAATCACTGTCATGCTGAGCTTGTCGAAGCATCTTATTGGTAAACTGCTACATTGCTACATTGTTAAATTAATTTGACTATGGCAAATTTAGATATGTGGGAAGTGTTTATTCAGACTAAACCGGGATTATCTCACAAACACGTTGGAGTAGTACAGGCGCCAACAGCAGAAATGGCCTTGCAGAACGCAAGAGACGTTTATACAAGAAGAAAAGAAGGAACTTCTGTTTGGGTAGTTCCAAGTAAATATATTGTGACTTCGGAAGGAATTGATAAAGAAGCTTTCTTTGATCCGGCTGATGACAAATTGTACCGTCACCCGACGTTCTACGATATTCCAAACGATGTAAAAAATATGTAATAAAGAAGTTTGAAGTTAGATTCTGGAATTTAGTCTAATTTCTAACCTCTAATTTCTAAATTCTATAAAAAATGAACCCATTATATAATTATTTATTAAAACTAGCGGACGACAGTTTCATCATGGGACAGCGTTTGTCTGCGTGGTGCGGTGAAGGTCCTTATTTAGAGGAAGATATTGCATTAACAAACATCGCGTTGGATGAACTTGGACAGGCGAATAACTTTTACGTTTATGCTTCAAGAGTGATTGACAACGGTAAAAGTGAGGATGATTTAGCATTTTTGAGATACGAACACGAATACGTAAACGCACATTGGGTTGAACTTCCGAATGAAGATTATGCGCAGACGATTCTTAAAGTGTATGTTTTCGCCGTATATCAGAAATTAATGTACGAGGCATTATCCAATTCTGCTAATGAAGAACTTTCTGCCATCGCTCAGAAATCTTTAAAAGAAGTAAGATATCATTATACTCACGCTGCATCATGGATGAAAATTTTCGGACAGGGAACAGAAGAAAGTAAAACCCGTTTAGAAAAAGCAATCGAAAATATCTGGGAATATTCAAAAGGGTTATTCGCAAAAGTGGAAGGAGAAGATGACTTAATTGCTTTAAATATCGCTCCAAATGTTGATGCTCTTTATGAAGATTTCCTTGCTATTACCAAAAGAGATTTTACAGATTTCGGATTAGAATATCCTGCGAATCCTTTCATGCAGCCAAAATCAAGAACAGGATATCATACAGAATATTTCGGATTTATGCTTTGTGAATTGCAGTATATGCAGAGAGCATATCCGGGTTGTACATGGTAAAAATACAAACCTAACAGATTTAAAAGTAATTTATGAAATGGCTATATCAAAAGATATTAGAGAGGGTCTAAATATAATTCTTAATGAAGCATCAATCATAAATATTGAATTTAATGAAATCGAAAATTATATATTCTGCAAATTCGAACTTTTAAGAGAAAAAGACAATAAAACTCCAAATATTGCAAATTTTAAATTTGAAAATATTTTTAGATTTGTTGCGAAATATTCTGAGAAAGTAGAAGATATTATCAAGGTAAAAAAAATTAATCCAAATGAAATTTCATATTACGTTGAAAAATTTATTAATAAAGATATTTACGGATGGGATTTTGTAAATATAGAAAAATCAAATTTTAATTTTGAGAATTCTAGCTTCGATTATATAACATCTGAGAGTTATGACGAGCAAGATTCGATTGAATTATTTCAAGATGATTTTGATGAAGATATTGAAATAAAAATTTGGTTTGGAAAATTTGAAATTTTTAATGAATTGTATCAGAAAATAAGCATTGAGGATTTAATTTTAAGACAGAATAAAATTTGGGATTCTATTTTTTGAGTACCTTTTAAATAAATAATCTTTATAACAAGATTCTATTTTTATTACAGATTTTATCAGAATATATAATAAACTATACTATTTTAAATTGATAAACTTGTTTGAATTAATAAATTTATTTTTAATATAAACTTTCAGATTAAAAAGATTGAAAAATCCTTTAGAAATATTAAAACAAGTCCCCGATCCGGAAATTCCGGTAATCAATATCGTGGAGTTGGGCATTGTAAGAGAAGCGAAAGTTACCAGCGAGAATTCTTGTGAAATAACGATTACGCCGACATATTCTGCCTGTCCCGCTATGTTTACCATTGAGGAAGATATCATGAAAATCATGAAAGAAAATGGTTGGGATGCGAAAGTAGTCACCAAAATGTTTCCGATTTGGACAACAGACTGGCTGACGGATGAAGCGAGAGAAAAACTTCGTGTTTACGGAATTTCACCTCCCGAAAAAGGAGCCGATGAACATCACATCGGGAAACCGAAAAAATGTCCGCGTTGTGGTTCTATGAATTCAAAACAGATTAGCCGATTTGGGTCTACGCTATGTAAGGCCTCATATCAGTGCTTAGACTGTTTGGAGCCTTTTGATTATTTTAAATGCCACTAATTTAATATAACAATATAATAATGTAGCAATTGACCAATATGTTCAGCATGACATTATAATTGTTAGACTGTTAGATGGATAAATTGTTACATTATGACTAAATTAGAGCATTGTTAAATTAAAGAATTAAACTATGTACACACAACTCGATATCGAATCGCATTTTGACGGAAAGCTGAAAATTGCTTATCTGAATCAACCGGACACAATGAACGCGCTTACAAAACCATCTTTATCAGATCTGAAAGATTTTATTAAAGAATGCAGCGAAGATGAAACTGTAAGATGTGTTGCCATTTCAGGAAGAGGAAGAGCTTTTTGCTCCGGTCAGAACCTGGATGATGCTTTCGTACAGGGCAATGAGCACCATGACAATGACATTATCAGAAAAATTGTAGTAGATTATTACAATCCTTTGGTGACGGAAATTACAAAATGTAAAAAACCTGTTGTCGCATTGGTAAACGGTCCTGCAGTGGGAGCCGGAGCGATGTTAGCGTTGATTTGTGACTTCGTTTTAGCGGTTGATAAATCATATTTTGCGCAGGCATTCTCCAATATCGGTTTGATTCCAGATACGGGAGGAACGTATTTCTTACCAAAATTATTGGGAAGACAATTGGCGAATTATTTGGCTTTCACAGGAAAAAGATTATCTGCTGAAGAAGCAAAATCTTATGGTTTGGTTGCAGAAGTTTTCAACGAAGAAGAATTCGCTCCAAAATCAATGGAAATCCTTGAGAAAATGGCCAATATGCCGACTGCAGCAATTAAATTAACTAAAAAAGCTTTTGCTCAATCATACCATAATACATTGAGAGAACAGCTTGAATTAGAAGGTGATCTACAGCAGGAAGCAGCTGAAACAGAAGATTTTAAAGAAGGCGTAAGTGCCTTTTTACAAAAAAGAAAACCTGATTATAAAGGAAAATAGGAATTAATATAACAATGTACCAATGTAGCAGTTTACCAATTGAGATGCTTCGACAGGCTCAGCATAATAGGACGTGATTGTTACATTGTTACATTGATACACTGTTACATTATGAATATAGGAGTTATCGGTGCCGGAACGATGGGAATCGGCATCGCACAAGTAGCCGCCACGAACGGATGCCAAGTTTGGGTCTATGACGCCAACGCAAAACAAGTGGAAACCGCAACCGTAGGGTTGGAAAAAACACTGACTAAATTGGTGGATAAGCAAAAAATTTCGGCAGAAAAAATGACTGAAATTTTAGCTAATATTTCCATCGCTACAGAATTGAAGGACTTCAAAGATTGTGAATTAATCATCGAAGCCATCATCGAAAACAAAGAAATTAAAACCAAAGTTTTCACGGAATTAGAGAAACACGTTTCAGAAAGCTGCGTGATCGGTTCTAATACATCATCCATTTCCATCACCTCTCTCGGTGCAGAATTACAGAAACCGGAGCGTTTCATCGGAACTCACTTCTTCAATCCGGCTCCATTAATGCCTTTGGTTGAGGTTATTCCATCTTTATTAACACAAAAATCTTTAGCGGAAAAAATCTACAATCTAATGAAAGATTGGGGTAAAACTCCTGTAATTGCCAAAGATATTCCTGGATTTATCGTGAATAGGATTGCCCGTCCTTATTACGGTGAAGGGTTGAGAATCGTTGAAGAAAACATCGCAACAGTAGAACAGGTTGATGATGCCATGAAAAGATTAGGTAATTTCAAAATGGGTCCTTTTGAATTGATGGATTTAATTGGTGTTGACGTTAATTTCTCAGTTACAAAAACAGTTTACAACGAATATTTCTACGACCCAAAATACAAACCCTCTCTTCTTCAACAAAGAATGTCCGAAGCAAAACTTCACGGTAGAAAAACCGGAAAAGGCTTCTACGATTACAGTGAAGGGGCTGACAAACCTGTCGCTCAAAAAGATGATGCATTGTATCAGCAAATATTTTTAAGAATTATTTCAATGTTGATCAATGAAGCGGTGGAGGCAAAAAGATTAGGTATTGCGAATGATGAAGATATCGAACTGGCAATGCAGAAAGGAGTAAACTATCCAAAAGGATTATTAGCTTGGGGAAAAGAAATCGGTTATTCAAAAATCTCCGAAATCCTGCAGAATCTTTACGAAGAATATCAGGAGGAAAGATATAAACAAAGCCCGTTACTGCGTAAAATGTAACAATATACCAATCTAACAATGTAGCAATTTGTTTGTCATTGTGAGCAAAGCGAGAATCTCATTGGTAAACTGTTACATTGCTAAATTATTGCATTAAAAAAAATGAATATAGACGGAATCAGAGCCGAGTTAGAAACAAGACTTCTTATTGAAAAAGAATACATCATTAAGGGACTTTTTTCCATGAATGATGATCAGGAAAAACTTGAATTATTGGGGGAATTTAATGAAAAATATAAACAATTGATTAAAAGAATTGCCAATGAAGAAGGAATTGATTTAAATGCTTCTTATTCAACCGAACATCCGTCAAATTCCGAAAATCTTTCAAACGAACAGATGATTCTTGGTAAAACCATGAGTATTTACGACAAATTGGTTGATGAATTATATGATAAAATAACAAGTGTAAATTAAAAATGAATCCAAGACAGGTTGCAGAATATATGTTCGATCAGGATTATTTTTCCCAATGGATGAATATCAAACTGATCGAAGTCAAAGAAAATTATTGTTTACTGGAAATGCCCATTAAAAAAGACATGATTAATGGGCTGAAAACGGTTCATGGAGGTGTTACGTTTGCTTTTGCGGATTCTGCATTGGCATTTTCGTCCAACAACACCGGAGATGCGGCTGTTGCCCTGAACTGTATCATCAATTTTACCAAAGCCGGAAAAGAAGGCGATGTTTTCAGAGCAGAAAGTATCTTGGTGAACGACACCAGAAAAACCGCTGTTTACGATATTAAAATTACCAATCAAAATCAAGAATTGATTGCAAAATTTGTCGGAACAGTCTATAAAATCGGAAAAAAAGTAACAGAATTATAAATAAGCAGTAAGCTTCAGGCAATAGGCAGTAAGCTTTGTTCAAAGCTGGTAAAGCCTACTGCATATAGCTTAAAGCCTAAAGCAAAATTATGAACAACGTATATATCATAGATTACATCAGAACCCCTATTTCGAAACTACAGGGAGGATTATCAGAAGTTAGAGCAGACGATTTGGCAGCGGTTGTCCTTAAGGAAATTGTTGCAAGAAATCCTGAAGTTCCTGTTGAGGAAATCGAGGACGTTATTTTCGGATGCGCTAACCAAGCAGGTGAAGATAACAGAAACGTAGCAAGAATGGGACTTTTATTGGCCGGACTTCCTTACAAAATCGGAGGTGAAACAGTAAATAGACTTTGCGCTTCAGGAATGTCCGCGGTAGCAAATGCTTTCCGTTCGATTGCTTCCGGAGAAGGTGAAATTTACATTGCAGGTGGAGTAGAGCACATGACGCGTTCGCCTTATGTAATGTCAAAACCAAGCGCAGCTTTCGGTAGAGACAGCCAGATGTTTGATACGACTTTCGGATGGAGATTCGTTAATCCAAAAATGAAAGAAATGTATGGCGTTGACGGAATGGGCGACACCGCTGAAAACTTAGCAGATATGCATAATATCAGCCGTGAAGATCAGGACAAATTTGCCCTTTGGTCACAACAGAAAGCAACAAAAGCTCAGGAAAGCGGAAGACTGGCAGAAGAAATTGTAAAAGTTGAAATTCCTCAAAAAAAAGGTGATCCAAAAATCTTTGATAAAGATGAATTTATCAAGCCGACTTCTTCAATGGAAGGATTAGGAAAACTTCGTCCTGCTTTCAGAAAAGAAGGAACGGTAACAGCAGGAAATGCTTCCGGAATGAATGACGGAGCGGCAGCTCTTATTTTAGCCAGCGAAGAAGCCGTTAAAAAATATGGTTTAAAGCCAAAAGCTAAGATTTTAGGATCTTCTGTTGCCGGTGTTGAACCAAGAATTATGGGAATCGGACCAGTTGAAGCGACTCAGAAATTATTAAAAAGATTAAATCTCTCATTAGAAGATATGGATGTTATCGAACTGAACGAAGCTTTTGCTGCTCAATCTTTAGCAGTAACAAGAAGTTTAGGGTTGAAAGATGACGATTCAAGAGTAAATCCAAACGGAGGGGCGATCGCAATCGGTCATCCACTTGGAGTTTCCGGAGCAAGAATCATCGGTTCTGCAGCCATAGAACTTCAAAAACAAGATAAAAAATATGCATTGTGTACCCTTTGTATCGGCGTCGGACAAGGCTATGCAATGGTAATTGAGCGTGTCTAAAAATGACATTTAAACTTTTAGCGTTAAGCAAATTTCAAAATTACCGTTAAGAAAAGTTTTATGTTTGAGCGAAGCAAGTTTTAAACTTTTTAGGGAATTTTTCAATTTGTAGCATAAAAGTTTACAGTCTTGAATTTTTGGTTCTTTTGTTTGACTACGTCGAATCTTCGATTTCAAGACAAAAGAATTTAATAATAAAATTAAATAAGATGAATATCTACTCATATCACGGCATTCGCCCCATCATAAAGCCATCCGCTTACATTCACCCTCAAGCGGTGATTATCGGAAATGTGGAAATCGGTGAAGAAGTTTACATCGGTCCAAACGCAGTAATCCGTGGCGACTGGGGTAAGATTATCATCAAAGACGGGGCAAATGTTCAGGAAAATTGTACACTTCACGTTTTTCCGGGTATTGAAACGATTTTGGAAGAATCTGCACACATCGGTCACGGTGCGATTATCCATTCCGGGCATATTGGTAGAAACTGTCTGGTTGGAATGAATGCTGTTGTGATGGACAAAGCCGTTATCGGTGATGAATGTATCATCGGCGCATTGGCTTTTGTGCCTGCCAATTTCAGATGTGAAGCGAGAAAATTAATTGTAGGAAGTCCGGCAAAAATCATCCGTGATGTTTCGGATGAAATGATTAAATGGAAAACGGAAGGAACAAAGCTCTATCAGGAGTTGGCAAGAGAAGGAAAGGATGCGATCCTGCCTTGCGAACCGTTTACAGAATATGTACAGCAGATCCCAACAAAAATTGTTGATTACAGCATTTGGGATGATGTGAAATAATTCAACTTCAAAATTAAATATGATTAAAAAGATTCTTATTTTCTGTAGTATTTTATTTGCATTTCAAAGTATGGTTTTCGCCCAAAACGGAAATGTAAAACCATTAACTATTGGAGAAATCAGAACAATAAATTCTAAAATTTTAAATGAAGAAAGAATCTTAAACATCTATCTTCCGCAAAATTTCGACAAAACAAAATCGTATCCGATTATCTATCTTTTGGATGGAAGTATGAATGAGGATTTTATTCACGTAACGGGTTTGGTGCAGTTCTTTAATCAAATGTATTCCATGCCGGAAACAATTGTAGTCGGAATTGCCAATATTGACAGAAAAAGGGATTTCACTTTTCACATCGATTTAAAAGATTTACAGAAAGATTATCCTACGACAGGACATTCTGATAAGTTCATTAATTTCCTGGAAAAAGAATTAAAACCATATATCGAAAGTCAGTTTAAAACGACCGATACTTACATTTTCGGACAATCACTTGGCGGACTTCTGGCAACAGAAATTTTATTGAAAAAACCGGAAATGTTCAACAATTATTTTATCATCAGCCCGAGTTTATGGTGGGATGATGAAAGTCTTTTAAAGCAGGCCAATCAATTATTAACTAAAATACCGGATACAAAGAAATTTATTTACGTTTCTGTAGGAAAAGGTGAACATCCGGTGATGATTAAAGATGGCGAAAATTTATTTGATATCCTGAAAAAATCAAACAAAAAAAACTGGACGGTAGAATATAAAATGATGGAAGGAGATAATCACGCAACGATTCTTCACAGAAGTTTGTATGAAGGTTTGGTGAAAATGTTTCCTTATCATGAACCGAAATAAATCAACGTTGGAATGATAACTGTTTTAAAGAAATATTGGCTTTTAATTCTGATTGTATTTATTGCAATTAATTTTTTGGGATTTTATTTAATTAAAACTTCACCAGATTTTTTAGATATATATGAGCATGCAGAACCTGAAGAAGTAATCCAAAAGTTTAAGACGAAAGAAAATATTTATTCAATTTTTTTCGGCTTTCTCTTTATTTTAGATTGTTGGTTAATAGTATTTATTCCTTATCTGATCATTAGAGAAGTTTTTAAACCTAAAATATTAAAATCAAGTAAAAAGTAAAAAACTATATGGAAAAATTAAAAAACTATATCCACGGCGAATGGGTAGAAGGTACCGGAAACGGAATTCCTTTATACAATGCCGTGACAGGAGAGCAGGTTGCTGTTTCAGATACGGAAGGGCTTAATTTTGAGCAGGCGCTGGATTACGGTAGAACGGTAGGTTACAAAAATCTTTCTTCAATGACATTCTATGATCGTGGGGAGATGTTAAAAAAAGTAGCGCTTTACCTTTTAGAAAGAAAGAAAAAATATTACGAATTATCATATAAAACCGGAGCAACACATGTTGATTCTTGGGTGGATATTGAAGGAGGTTTCGGTACTTTCTTCACCTATTCCGGGTTGGCGAAAAGAATGCTTCCAAATACCCCGTTTTGGGTGGATGGTGATACGCAGAAGATTTCTGCGAACGGAACTTTCTTAGGAACTCACATTTTAACACCGAGTGAAGGCGTTTCTGTACAAATCAACGCTTATAATTTTCCTGTTTGGGGAATGTTGGAAAAATTATCCACTTCATTATTGGCGGGTGTACCAAGTATCGTAAAGCCTTCTCCGTATGGTTCATATCTAACCAACGCAGTTTTCCAGGACATGGTCGAAAGCGGAATTCTTCCTGAAGGAGCCGTTCAATTGGTTTGTGGTGAACCGGGAAATATTCTGGATTATGTTAAAGATGGAGATTCTGTATTGTTTACAGGTTCTGCAACGACAGGTAGAAAATTGAAGTCTTTACCTTCTGTTTCAGGGAATTCTGTTCGTTTCAATATGGAGGCCGATTCTTTGAACTGTTCAATTCTTGGTTTGGACGCAAAACCGGGAACGCCTGAATTTGATTTATTCATCAAAGAAGTCCGTAACGAAATGACGACAAAAGCCGGACAGAAATGTACGGCGATCAGAAGAATTATCGTTCCTGAAAACCTGGTTGGAGATGTTCAGAATGCTTTATCTAAAGCTTTAGATCAAACTAAAATCGGAAGCCCGTTAAGCCGAGAAACCAGAATGGGCTCTTTGGTAGGAAAACAGCAATATGACGAAGTTCTAAGAAAAATAAATATCTTAAAAACTGAAAATGAGCTTGTTTATGACGGACAGCACGAATTAGTAGATGCCAACTATGAAAATGGCGCATTTATGAGTCCGAAATTGTTCTTAAATGATTCTCCTTTCACTAAAAATATCTCTCACGATGTCGAAGCTTTCGGTCCGGTTTCTACATTAATGCCTTACAAAGATGCGGAAGAAGCTGCAGCGTTGGCAAAAAGAGGAAAAGGAAGTTTGGTAGGTTCAATTGTATCTTATGATAATGAATTTGTGGCAGAAACTTCCTGGAAAATGGCTTCTCAGCACGGTAGAATTTTCGTGCTAAACAGAGATAGCGCTAAAGAAAGTACAGGTCACGGTTCACCACTTCCGACTTTGATGCACGGAGGTCCCGGAAGAGCAGGTGGTGGTGAAGAAATGGGCGGACTGAACGGTCTTCATTTCTTCCTTCAAAAAACGGCCATTCAAGGTTCGCCGGACGTTTTGACGGCCATTACGAAAGTATATCAGCAAGGAGCAGAGAAAAAATTTGCTGACAAACATCCTTTCCAGAAATATTTTGAAGATGTTGAGGTCGGGGATTCTCTTGAAACAGCCGGTAGAACGGTTACTGATGCCGATATCGTTAATTTCTCTAATGTTTCATGGGATCATTTCTATGCACATACGGATGCTACGAGTTTAACGGGAACTATTTTCGATAAAACAGTTGCTCACGGATATTTCATCCTTTCTGCGGCAGCAGGATTGTTTGTTTCAGGGAAAAAAGGACCGGTTATCGCCAATTACGGATTAGAAAACTGTTCGTTCTTTAAGCCTGTTTATGCAGGAGATACAATTACGGTTTATTTAACGGCAAAAGAGAAAATCAATCGTGGAGTAAAAGGAAGAAATATACCTTCCGGTGTTGTAAAATGGCTGGTTGAGGTTGTCAATCAGAGAGATGAGATTGTTTGTGTGGCAACGATTTTGACGTTGGTGGCAAAAAAATCCCCTTTCATCGATTTAAACATAAAAAATATTCAGAAAATTGTAAATGGTTTAACCGAAAATACGCAGCCAAATTGGGGTAAAATGTCTCCTCAGCAAATGATAGAGCATTTAGAGCACAGTGTTTTGGTAAGCATTGGCGAGCCGGAAGCCGATAAATGTTTCACTCCTGAAGAGCAGTTGGAAAAATGGCAGGATTCTCTGTACAATCACAGAAAAATGCCGAAAGATTTTCCTGCGCCTTTCTTAGCGGAAGATGAAAAGTTGCTGGATTTAAGACATAAAAACCTTGAAGTTGCCAAACAGTCTTTCATGGATAATTTGAAGAAGTTCTCCATTTATTATAAAGAAAATCCGCAGGCTGAGCATATGAATTTTGTTTTCGGAACATTAAATAAAGAAATGTGGGAACTGATTCATAAAAAACATTTTACGCATCATTTTGAGCAGTTTGGATTGGTTTAATCTAATTAATTTACAGTATAACAATGTAGCAGTTTAACAATAAATTGCTGCATTTTTTTTGCAATGAGAATTTTTAAGAATCAAAATAAAATCTAATGAGCTGAAAAATTGTATAGTTATGTGAAGTTTATATTAAAAATGAGTAACTTTAGTAGGCGGAATCCGAAAAGCGTATAGAGTAGGAAAGAACATCAAAAACTATTACTATGAAAAATTTAAAAAAACTTTCAAGAAATGAATTGAGATCTCTTAAAGGCGCCGGTCCAAACTGGGCTTGTCTGCCTAATTCTTGTCCTCCGGGAAGTTGTTGCCTCCCTGGAAGATGGCCAGATATTCCGAGAGCATGTTATATATGTGCTGATTCTTAAATTTAGATTGATTTAATTTAAAATATAATTTTTTTATTATCCCTTTTGGTTTTATACTGAAAGGGGTTTTTATTCACAAATTATTGAAATATTTATTGAAAATTTATATTTTTATTAAACTAAAAAATTTTTACCATGAAAAAAACAATTTTAATAATTGCAGGTGCATTATTTTTTGCATCCTGTAGTAATGAGAGCTTAGCCATTACATCTCAGGAGAATTTGCAGACTGATGCAATGAAAAATTTCAGACAGGCAATGATTAATATGAGCAAACCTGAAAATTTAGCAACGCCTGAGGAACAACGAATGAAAAATTTTCCGGAAATGAGTGATAGAAGGAAAAGCTTGCTTTTACCGGTTGCAAAAGAACTTATACAATCTACGGGAATCAGCGATTCTCATATAAATACAGAAACTTCAGGAGATAAAGGAGCCATTATAAACTGGGCTTTGGATATTTATATTGAGAATACAAAACCTTCAAAACATAAAAACTAATCGCTTAAATTTAAAATTAACATGAAAAATATAATATCACTTTTTCTATTGTGCTTCAATGCTCTTTTATTTGCACAGACTAATCATTTTAAAATAACAAATTTTTCCTCACATGACATTTCGTTTGTAGCAGTAAGTATGAATCTTTCGGAACCACTAATGAATTGTGTTCCTATTATATACAATGAAATTCCTGCTGTATTGCCGGCTGGGCATTCAATTTCGTACAGTCAGATTAATGACAGTCTTGTAAACGATCTGCCAATAAGATATTGGCATCTTGTAGGAGGTAGTTTTGAAGAAACTTATGATCTTACATTAGCACCATTAAGTACTTCTGATACCGATCTTGTTAGTTGGCATCAGGTAATTATCTATGCTCCAAACGGGCAAGATTATACTTTGGGTGGAGGATGCATGGGTGGAGGAATTTATAATATTACGGCAGGTGGTATCAAAGCTGAATTCAATCTTATCTCTGGTGTTGCAGATGTCGTTATTACTGATGATTAAATAGTTTATGAGTTTCAAGATCCTTGTCAGGATTAAAAACTTGACAAGGATTCTAAGCATCTTTAATGTCCATACAAAATCTTAGTTGAAGAAGTGTTTTATTAAAAAATGATAGTTACTTTTACAGTAAAATCAGAATCTCATTTATCTAAAACAAAATATGGAATTAAAATTTTTCAAAGACTTCGATTTTACAGATTTCTGGAATGAAAGCAGTTATTCGGTAAGAGATTATATCGAAGAATATCCGGATGATGAAATGATTGCCTCAATCGAAAAAGAATTGGGCTATAAATTGCCTGCGTCCTACATTGAATTAATGAGAATTCAAAATGGCGGACTGGTTGATAAATCCTGCTTTCCGACAACAGAAGGCAATTCCTGGGCAGAAGATCATGTTGCGATTACAGGAATTATGGGAATCGGAAGAGAGAAAACATATTCTGTTTGCGGAGAGCTCGGAAGCCAGTTTATGATCGATGAATGGGGATATCCTGCAACCGGGGTTTATATTGCAGATTGCCCTTCGGCAGGGCATGATATGATCTTACTAGATTATTCAAAATGTGGAAAAGACGGCGAACCCGAAGTGGTGCATATCGATCAGGAAAATGATTACAGAAAGACATTTTTAGCTAAAGATTTTGAAACTTTTATTAAAGGCTTAAAGGATGAAGAAGAATTTGATACCGAATAAATAAACTGTACTTTTAATTATTAACTCAATTTAAAATAGTAAAAAAATGAACGAAAACTGGATGCAGAAGTATGAGGAAGTTAAAGATATCTTGGTTTGCCCGACCGACCTGGAAACTTATTTTACTTTACATGAAATCGCGGGACAGCCATTAGAAACCATGGAAATCGGGAACGTTTCTCTTCCTTCCGGGAAAGTTGTGGTGAGAGATCCTCTTGTTTCTCTGAATGCAAATCAATCGCCTTATTTTATTCAGGCTCCGAAAGGAAATTTCCCTGTTACCATTGCCGTTGTGAAATCTGAAGATTGGGGAGACAGATATGCAGTGGTAAAAGTTGAATTTACAAAACAAAAACCCGTTATCTACAGAGAAGCTTTAGTCGGGATTGAAGAATTGGAAGGCGTAACCGAAGATGATTTTTTTGGTTTTGGTGTAGATGCCGGTTTGGGTTGTATTACTGATGCACACGTGCTTCCTTATGTAGATAAATTTGTAGCTGAGGCAGAGGTCGACAATATGTATGATGATTATTTTGCAGAGCTTTTCGCACAAAGTTATAAAGATCATCCCAACAATCAGAGAGATGCCGGTGACTGGATCAATTGGGTGATTCCCAATACAGATTATCAGATTCCGATGTTTGCAAGCGGTTTTGGTGACGGAAGCTATCCCGTTTATTTTGGCTACGATGAAAATGGAGAAATTTCCGGACTATATATTCAGTTTATTGACATTGAGTTGGCCTTAAGTGAAGAAGGTGATGAGGAAGATTATGATGATGATCAACCTGAAAATTTCGTGTTTCTTAAGGATTAATCATGAATAAATCTTTTGCTGATAAAGTTATTGATTTTAACCAGAATTTAAAATATGACGGAAATCTTCCCGATGATTTTCAGGTCCTGAATCCTTATCTGGATAATCCGGAAACGATGGAAGTCATGCAAAAGTTTTATGAAAAATATTACAATGATTCCAACCGGAGAAAATTCATTGTTGGCATCAATCCGAGCCGTCACGGAGCAGGTGTTACGGGGGTTCCGTTCACAGATACAAAACGTCTGGAAAGCGTTTGCGGCATTAAAATGGAATCCGCTCACACGCACGAGATTTCCTCAGTATTTATGTATGACATGATTGCAGAATATGGAGGCGCCGAAGAATTTTATAACGATATTTATATTAATTCACCTTTTCCTCTTGCGATTGTCAGAAAAACAAAAACGGGCTGGCTTAATGCCAATTATTATGATGATAAAAGATTGTTTGATGAGGTAAAAGATTTTATGATTGATTCTTTAAAAAAACATATCAGCTTACATCTCGACACGTCAGAAGTTTTTATTTTAGGAAAGAAAAATGCAGATTTTATTGCAAAACTTAATAAAGAAGCCAAGCTTTTTGATAAAATGACAGTTTTGGAACATCCGAGATATATTCAGCAATATAAATTAAAGGATAAACAATTGTATATTGATAAATATATTTTAGCTTTGAAAAAATAGAAGCAAAACATAAAGGGTTCTAATAAAGTTCTTACTGAATGAATTCATTTCCAAAAGATTTAAAGTTTAAATATAACTGGAGAAAATACCAAAAAACTTTTCTAGATAATGCAAAAGATTATTTATCTGATAATCATTTACATATTGTTGCGCCTCCTGGCTCAGGGAAAACCATTCTTGGTTTGGAAGTCATGTTACGTCTTAACAAACCTACGCTCATTGTTGCGCCAACTTTAGCAATAAGAAATCAATGGGTTCATCGATTTTGCGAATTGTTTTTAGATCAGGAAAATGTTCCCGATTGGATCTCAACAGATATTAAAAATCCAGGTTTTGTTACGGTCACAACATACCAAGGTATTCACTCAGCATGTAATAACATTAAAGAAAATGAAACTGAGAACGAAAATTTGGATGAAATTTCTTTCGACGGCAACCTTTCAAGTGTTTTAAAAAATCTAAAGAAGCAAAAAATAGGCACCTTCATTCTTGATGAAGCTCATCACCTGAAAAATGCATGGTGGAAAAGTTTGATTGAACTTAAAACTAAAATTAATCCAACGCTTGTTGCACTTACTGCGACCCCTCCCTTCGATGTATCTATTGCGGAATGGCAAAAATATATTCAGCTAAATGGAAATGTTAACGTAGAAATTTCAGTTCCGGAATTGATGATAGAAGGAGATCTTTGTCCACATCAGGATCTTGTCTATTTTACTTTGCCAACTAAGGCTGAACAAAATAAAATTGAAAATTATTATCAACATGCCAAGGACTTTTTCGAGGAAATTAAAAATGATAAAGTTCTTCTCCATGCCTTAGAAAATCATCCTGTTTATCGGAACCCAGAACTCTATCTTGATTGGATTTACGAAAATCTGTCTTCATATACTTCGGGGTTGGTTTATTTAAATTTCAGAAGAAAGAAAATTGAAGATATTCATTTTGAAATCGTTGGTGATCAACAGAAATTTGTTCCTCATTTTGATTTTTTCTGGCTTGAAGAATTAATTGATTTTTATCTTTTTGTAGATGAAATTAATTTTAAACAATTTGAAAAACATCGCACCAATCTCGAAAACAGATTAAGAAGAAATGGTTTTTTGGAGAAAAAAATGGTGAGTTTTTTCAATAATAAAAATTTAACGCAAATCTTTAATTCAAGTATCGGAAAGCTTCAGGGAATAAAAGAAGTGGTGGACTTTGAATATTCAATACTCAGGGATAATTTAAAGATGGTAATTCTTACAGATTTCATTAAAAAAGAATTTCTAACGAATAATATTCAAAATAATTTTGAATTGGATAAAATTGGAGCAATTTCTATTTTTGAAAAATTAAGAAGAGAAAATCCTGATAAGAAAAAGATAGGAGTTCTTACGGGAAGCATTGTAATTATTCCCAAGACGTCCAAAAATATTTTTATTGAATTTTGTAATAAAAAAGAAATTTTTAATGTTTCAATTTCTGAACTTCCGTATGACAAGGATTATTTCTTAATCAATATTACAGATCAAGTAAGACACGATATTGTTCACATGATCACAGAGATTTTTCAATGTGGTGAAATTCAGATTTTGATTGGGACAAAATCACTCTTAGGAGAAGGTTGGGATGCTCCGAAAATGAATTCCCTAATTCTCGCAAGTTTCGTAAGCTCATTCGTTCTTTCAAACCAAATGAGGGGAAGAGTAATTCGGACGGATAAAGATAATCCGCATAAAACAGGAAATATTTGGCATCTTGTGTGTTTTGACGAAAAAAGTGAAAACGGAGGACAGGATTTTGATATTTTAAAAAGAAGATTTAAAACTTTCGTTGGAGTTTCAAATAATCATGATCCTTCTATTGAAAACAGTTTTGAAAGACTAAATATTAAAATAAATGAAGAAAAGAAAGAATTTTCATTGATCAACTTGCAAACATTTTCTTTTGCGAGAGATCGAGAAAATCTTTCTAAACGTTGGAAAAAAGCTTTAGATAAAGGGAGTATTTTAATCGAAGAAATACAAATCCCGATTGGAAAGTTGCCGGAAAATGAAGAAATGAAAATGAACTATTTGAAAAAAATGATAGGAAATTTTTCAGGAATAATGCTTTCGACTTTCTTTACGTTTTTGTATGAGGTTGTTTCAGAAGTGGCGAAATCATTCGATGATATTCATTCGATGGATGGTTTTTTCAAGGTTTCTTTGATTGCCGGTATTATGGGAATGGTTGTTTATGGAGGAAAATTTTATAGAGCAACAAAACAATATTTAAAATATAAAAACATTGCAAAACATCTTGAACTAATAGGAAATGTTGTGCTAAAAAGTCTTATCAATCAAAAAATTATTCAAACACCTATTGAAAAATTAAAAATAATAACTTCAAGTGATGTTTATAAAAATTCGATCTGTCATTTGGAAGGTGGAACCAACTATGAAAAATCACAATTCATTCAGACGTTACAGGAGCTGATAACTACGGTTGATAATCCGAGATATTTATTAGAACAGAAAAATAAATTCTTTTTTTGGAAGAAAAGTTTATATTTTCCCGTTCCTGAAGTTTTTGCGAAAAATAAAAAAAATGCAGAATTTTTCCAAAAAACGTGGCATAAGACTTTCGATAAATCTGATTTAATTTTTACAAGAACAATCGAAGGCAGACAAATCTTATTAAAATTAAGATTTCAATCTTTAATGAAAAGAAATGTACAGATAGAACATCTTCACAAATGGACAAGATAAAAAATCCCTTGAAAAAATCGAGGGATTTTCATTCGTGTTTAATCGTTTTTAAGCTTCTGCGGAAACCGGAGCTGCAATTTTAAATTCATTGCAGTTGATGAGAGCGGTGATCAGTTTTTTGTTATCAGGATGTTCCGGATAATCCATCGGGATGATTCCGTATCTTCCCCGTGAATGATTTTTTATGTAGTCTAAAAATAAAGGATTCACCACTTTTGCCAGGTCCCAAGGTCTTGTTGTATCAGGTAAAATACCTCCTGAAAAGCCTGTTCCGCTTGAAAAATTAAAGTATAATCTGTCTTGTTCTCCGTTTGCTGCAGCAATTAAAGCAGGCTTTACATGTTGGGTAAATTTATCTTCCCTTTCTTTACCCCAGCTGTAATAAGTGTCTTGTACATAATATTTAATACCATTATTTTCAAAAGGAGCTGTGGCATCATTGGGCCAATTGTCAAATAAATTTAGTCCGTCATGTGAGCTGTTCACTTTTCCTGTTGCAAACCTTTTTACAAAAACAATTTTTCCTCTTACATCATCCAGCGTGGGGATTTTGTTTTCCCTGCAGAAAAAAGAAGGGTAATTGTTGGCTATAGTAATATTAAAATCATTGTAAAATTTCTCCTGTTTGTCTTCGTTTGTGGGATCAGATTCATTTTTTACACACATAATGATGGTTTCTTCTTTATTCTTTTTCAGAAAATCCACAAGCATATTGATAACCTGTCCG
Organism: Chryseobacterium soldanellicola; assembly: GCF_900100115.1. Classification (GTDB taxonomy): domain Bacteria; phylum Bacteroidota; class Bacteroidia; order Flavobacteriales; family Weeksellaceae; genus Chryseobacterium; species Chryseobacterium soldanellicola. The sequence goes on along the minus strand of NZ_FNKL01000002.1, from coordinate 56,918 downwards.
AAGTGAAGATTTAAGCCCAGGCTGCCGTGATAAAACCATAAAACATGATCTTTATCCGCATCGTATCCTCTTTTCAGGCGAAAATCCAAAAAACGGATTCCTGAATTCAGCTGATCTGTAAAGCTCATCGTCTGGCATTGTGCAGGCATAAAAGCAGTGTCGTATGTTGCGCTGTCGTGAGTTCCCGGTATGGTAAGCTCTGTGAGTTTCTTTTTACCGTCAATATAACTCATCCAATTTTGGGTAAATGTGTTCATGGTTTTTGTTTTTAATTAATATTTTAATGATTGATTACTTTTTTTAAATAAAAAATCCCCTGAAAAATCAAGGGATTACATCACACTTAAGCATTAAATTATCACGGATAATCACTTATATTAAAAGTTTTCATGGTTATTCAACTTTAATGATAAGCTTTTACCTATTTTTTAATGATTTTATAAGATTCCGAAGAAGATTTTATTATATAAACTCCTTTTGGAAGTTCCGAAATATTGGTTTCGTTGATCCCTTTTTTAGCTTCGATCGTTTTTACCAGCTGTCCGGATTGTCCATACACCTCAAACTTTGCGCTTTCGGCAGTTTCAATCGTAAGAGGGCCGTTTGTGGGGTTAGGATATATATTTGTTGCTTTGGTTTTAGAAGCTTTTACATCGTTTGCCCCCAAAACAATCCCTGTGTCTTTTACCCAGGTAAAGGAATCAAGGCCGCCGTAAGTGTATAAACCACCAAGGGTAACCTGAAGCTGATCGATAACGATGTTGGAATAATTTTGCCCGTTAAGATTCGTTAAATCAATTAATGTATAACCGTTTGTAGAGCCTAAGGAAGTGGCAAAACCTGTGGTTTTTGTTTGTGTAAATTTGGTTACTCCGGATAATTTACCGGTAACAGTAAGTGTTCCTGAAACGGTCTGGTTTAAGCTTGTATCAGATAAAAAGATCCAGAATCTGTTAACTTTAAATAAATTTGAAGTTGTTTTGATGCTGAATGATGCTCCTACTGCAATGTTTCCCGCTCCGGAATTGTCAATATATCTGTTGTCATTAGCCGTTCCGCTCCATCCTGTTCCCGGATAATTCGCCTGGATGTCGAATCCTCCTACATGAGTCAGGATGTTGAAAATAACTCCGTTGTCAGTAAAACTTGTACTGTTTTGAGATTCTGTCTCAAATTGTTCTGTACTTGTCTGCGCAAAGGTGAAAGTAGAAATGAGCAGACTACAGATTAATAAAAAAGTAGTGCTTTTCATGATTTTAAGTTTTAGGTTGTTTTAAATTTATTTTTTTTTAATCTCTTGAAGGGAATATTCCTGCAACACAGATAATGTAGTTTAATCCTAAGTAAGGAGGCATGTTGTTAATCGGTAAATTCTGTCCCTGAAAGAAAACCGATTTTGCATTAATCATTGTGTCAGGGTCACCGTTTACAAAGCTTGGAACTGCCGTGAAATCTCTGCCCACCGTGTTTCCGGTAATGGCAATCGATGTGCTCAGTGAAGGTGTTGAAGAATTGGCATTTACATTCGCTACTCTTAGCTGGCTGTTGATGCTTGGCAAATTTGAGGAAAGAATCGTAGTTTGAGGAGATCCTGCCGCTTGACCAAGCGTGAATGTTCCTATACTTGAGCTTCCTGCCCCGATCGGGTAACGGCCGTTTAGATTCGGTAATGCAAAAGTAGTGACACCGTCACCACCGTAAGTAGTGCCTAAAATTGCAAAAAGTGCCGAGTTTTGAGCAATGCTTAAAAGAGCTCCGTTGCAATACATAAAGTTTCTTGGAGGGAAATTGCCCGCAAACAATTTGATAACTCCCATCATTTCTTCCATAATAGTATAATTTTTCAGTTATTAATTTATTTTTTATAATGTTTTTTAATTACGGTCTTGAAGGGTAAATTCCTTGTACACAGATAATATAATTTAATCCTAAATAAGGAGGCATATTGTTGATCGGAATATTCTGGCCAACGAAAGAAACAGATTTTGCGTTAATCACCGTATCGGGATCTCCGTTTACAAAACTGGGAACGGCTGTAAAGTCTCTTCCTACAGTAGTTCCGGTAACACCAATAGACGTGCTTGATGAAGGGGTTATAGAATTGGCATTGGATCTGGAAACCATCATCTGGCTGATAAAGCTTGGCAGGTTTGGTGTAGTTATAGTTGTTTGTGTTGTTCCGGCCTGTACTCCTAAAGGGTAATATTCATTAGAATTTACATTTCCAGTTCCTATTGGGTAACGGCCTTTTAAGTTGGGTAAAGCAAAAGTTGTTACTCCGTCTCCGCCATAAGTTGTTCCCAGGATTGAGAAAAGTGCCGAGTTCTGAGCAATGCTTAATAAGCTTCCGTCACAAAGCATAAAGCCTTTGGGAGCAAAGTTTCCTGCAAATAATTTGATTACTCCGATCATTTCTTCCATGATGATATATTTTTCAGTTATAAATTTCCCTACTCTGTTATTGGCTTTTCGGATGTCGCCATATTTTTAAGAACCTTTTTTTCGTCTTTATTGACAATTCAAAGGAACAACATATGCAAAGCCCCGGGTAGAGTATAAAACACCAAATTAACGGTTCAGTATTTCTACGTAATCAACCTTTTAAAGATAGGAAAAAAAACCTTCAGATTAATCTGAAGGTTTATAATTTTATAATAAAATGAATATTTAATTGAAAATAATTCAATAATTCCACTTTACGGTTGATTATTTTTGCTGTACAGTTGGCTCAACATAATCTTCCGGAACAGCGTCCTCGCTTAAGTTTACGATTCTTGTCACGGCAAAAGAATTAGGCCCTGTCTGTAAAATTGCAAACTGACTGTATGATGTCCCGGACGATTCATAAGGTGTCGCAACAATATCACCGGATGGAGTTTTAACGGTCGCTGTAATTTTCGTTAATAAACATACACCTCTGCTGCTTGCTTTCCAGGTGGTAAGCGGAGTTACTGTATAATTATCGTCTGAACAAAAAATACTTGCATAAGAAACTTTACCTGATACAATGTAATTTGTTGAATTTTTGATTTCTACTAATGGATAAGACATGGTGTTAATTTTTTTAGTTTTATTTCCTACTCTTTTATGGTTTTTCGGATTCACCTGTTCATGTTTTTTATGAAGCTTCTTTAAATGAACACTACAAATTTACATTTGGTTTACAGTAAGTTATAGCGTAAATACTACCAAATTATCTTTCCAGTATTTATACGGAGTCGGTTTCAACAGTATACATTTTGAAGGTAAATCGTTAATAATTAATTTTTCAGCTGCATATAAATTCACGATTCACTCATTGACAATTCACTTTTCTAGCCCCGATAGTAACGACTACCCCGCAGCTGGGAGGGGAAGGGTTGAGGGTTTAGGTGTTGGAGCACGTTGGCGCGAGGAGTAAAAGTGGATAGCGGGAAACAGCTCCTTAAAAATTGCAGACAAATAAATGGCATCACAGAAAAATCAATTATCTTACGTAAACCTTCTCCAAAAGCGGCACATTTAGTATTTTTGTAAGAATTCAAATAAATCTAAATAATGAACGAATTTGTAGTAGCTGAGATTAAAAACAATATTGCCGAGATCACTTTCGGAACCCCAAAAAGTAATTCTTTACCCGGAGCCATCCTTGAAAAATTAGCACAGACCATTTTGGATGAAGGCAAAAAAGATGAGGTGAAAGCTATTTTACTGAAAAGTGAAGGCGAAAAAGCATTCTGCGCAGGAGCAAGCTTTGACGAGCTTTTGGCAATTGAAGAGCTGGAAGCGTCTACAAAATTCTTTGGAGGTTTTGCTAAAGTCTTGAATGCCATGAGAAACTGCGGAAAAATCGTAGTCGTAAGAGTTCAGGGAAAAACAACGGGAGGTGGAGTAGGAATTGCCTGCGGAGCCGATTATTGCTTTGCTACAAAAGATGCTGCATTGGCTTTAACAGAAATTAATTTAGGAATCGGGCCATTCGTAATCGGGCCGTATGTGGAAAGAAAAATAGGGAAATCTCAGTTTTCTGCCATGGCAATCGATGCAGATTTCCGATCCGCAGAATGGGCAGAGCAACATAATGTGTACCATTCAGTTTCAGAAAATATTGCTGAAATGGATGTGAAACTTGAAAAATTTTTGCAGACGCTGGCCTCAAGAAGTGAAGATGCTTTGGCTTTAATTAAAAAAGTATCCTGGGAAGGAACGGATCATTTTAACGAATTGATGCCTGCCAGAATTCACATGAGCGCAAGCTTGATCCTGGAAGATTCTGCAAAGAAAAATATAGAATCAATTAAAGAAAAATTAAGAGCAAAATAATCTTAATTCTAATAAAAAAGCCATTGAGAAATCAGCGGCTTTTTAATTTATGCTTCAAAAAAATACAGGATGTTTTTGTTTCCGAGTAGAATACCTTTGCGAATCATAAAAACAGTCAGTTGTTAAAAATCTTTGTTGCTTTGCATTAAAAAGAAGCATTATGTTTAAAAGTGGGTATTAGTAAAAATTATTTCCAAAAATATTTTGAAGATTAAAAATAAATTATAACTTTGCAATTCAAAGTTCTTTATATGGATTCAAAAAACTATCACGAAGACTTATCGCACATTCGTTCCATGATGGAACGTTCTTCCAGATTTATTTCCCTGAGCGGACTGTCTGGAGTGGTTGCCGGTTTGGCAGCGATCATTGGTGCAGCTTATGTTTATTTTGTTTTTCAGCGAGAAGGAATCGATTATTTTGCGGGTCAGAGAAATTTTTTTGGCCCGGCATTGGTTCGTGAATTGGTCGTGATAGGAACTTTGATCTTATTAACAGCCATTTTAAGCGGATATATTTTTACAGCTAATAAAAGCAAAAGAAAAGGTCTCAAAATCTGGGACGGCACAACAAAGCGCCTTCTTTTTACTTTTGCAGTGCCTTTGGTGACGGGCGGAATTGTTTGTCTTGCGTTGCTTTTTCATCATCTTTTTGTATGGATCGCACCTGCAACACTTATTTTTTACGGATTAGCCTTGGTAAGCGCTGAAAGATATACTTTAACCGATATCAAATATTTAGGATACTGCCAGATTGTTCTTGGGCTGTTATCGATGTTTTTCCTGGGTTGGGGATTGGTTTTCTGGACAATCGGCTTTGGCGTTTTGCATATTGTTTACGGCCTGATTATGCATAAGAAATATAAATAAATTATGAATTATGAATTATGAATTATGAATTATGAATTATGAATTATGAATTATGAATTATGAATTATATTCGCTAAAACTCTAAAACTCTAAAACTCTAAAACTCTAATACTCAAAAACCCTCATGATCAATATAAATCAACTCAATAAAGAATTCGAAAGCCGTGTAAGGTTGGGCATTATGTCCGTTCTGATGGTGAACGACTGGGTTGATTTCTCTGAAATGAAAAGCCTTTTGGAAATCACTGACGGTAATTTGGCGAGCCACAGCAATGCCTTGGAAAAAGCTAATTATATTGAAGTAAAAAAAGAATTTGTAGGAAAGAAACCTAAAACTTCTTACCGTGTAACTCAAAGTGGAAGAGAAGCTTTTACGGAGCATTTAAATGCTTTAGAAAAATTATTAGGAAAATAAGCGTTATATTTTTTTGAATTTTAACTTTGTAATTCAAAGTTCTTTGTTTTAAAATAATTAATTATGGAAAAAAATTCTATCATCAACATTGGGAAAACCGTCTTTGCATTTTCATTCTTATTGGGTAATTTTTGCCTTTTTGGATATCTGTTCACGAAAAATGAAGAATATGCTTTCGCCGGGCTCATACTTTTATTTTTTGGATCAATTCTAAATCTCGGCGTTATCGCAGGACTTTTAATTTATGGTTTTTTACATAAAAATAAGCTCGAAACCTGCATTAAATCTTCCATGATATTGCTGATCAATATTCCTGTTGCTATTGTGTATGCTGTAATAGGACTCAATATAATTAATTAACCTTAATTAAGTAAATTATGAAAAAAATACGCGTTCAATTCTTGCTTTTTGTGTACGATCATACTCAGAAACTGTACAGAAAATATTTTAAAAAGAAAAAAAGACAATGGCAGTTCAATGAAAAGCAGCTTCTCAGCTTTCAGGAAGATTCTTTAGGCCGAAAATTGGGAGAGTTTTATAAAAAGCACGGCTTTACGATGATCCCCAAAATGGAAGATCACGATGTACATCATTTGATTACGGGTTGCGGGACAAATTTTGAGGACGAAATAGCCATGCAGTTTCTCCTTCTCGGGAACGGAAAACTCAATGCCCATCTTTTGGCAGCAATAGTTTTGGGCACATTGATTCTCCCTGAATATTTAAAAATGTATTGGGAAGCCTATAAAAAAGGTCAGAATATGAGGCCTTTTTATCAATGGGATTTTGAATGTCTTTTATGGCAGAATTTTGACAACCTGAAAGATTTTGTCCAACAAAAACAAACTCCGGTTTTATATTAATTTTTTAACTCAGTTATTATGAAAACACATCATTATATATTTCTTACAACAGCACTGTTTATCGCTCTTTTTTACAATCAGAATGTAGGACTGAATCTTGGAATTTTAGGCATTATTTATTCCGTATTAACTATTTTTAAAACCCCTGAAAAGAACAGGACGAGAACATTTCTTATCCTTTTTTTGACCAGCATTCTTTCAAGCATCGCATTTGCCTGGTACGGCGATTTTCCTTCATTTCTGGCTGTTGTAAGCTCTCTTTTACTGCTGTCTTACCGATCAAAAAATAAAAGGATGAAACCGCTTTTTCTGATCCCGGTTTTTGTCGTTAATTGCTTCACATTCATTTGCCGGTTTTTCAGTTTCGACAGGTGGCTTCCGAAAAAAAATATTCCGGGATTGTGGCAGAAGATATTTGCTTTTGTGCTGATTCCTTTACTGTTTGTCGGCATTTTCTTTGGAATTTATTCTGCAGGAAGCGATCATTTTGCGAATTTATTTACCAATTTTGAGCTTGATATTAATTTCTGGCAACTGTTCTGCATTACCGTTTTAGGGTTTTTTATTGCTTTCAATTATTGGAATTACTCGGTCGAAAAGCTGATCTACAAACAAAATCACATCTTGGATAATGATTTTCAGGAGAAAGATAAAATTCAGAAATCAACCTATTCTTTTTTAGACTTAAATGCTGAAAGAATGAGTGGTGTAATTTCTTTCTTTTTATTAAATATTTTGTTGATATTTTTCATTTTTACTTTTAATTACGAACAGTTTTATGAAGCCGTAAAAACTCCGGTTAAGCTTTCGAAAGAAACGCATGAAAGAGTTGGAGCCGTGATTGGTTCTATTGTTATGGCAATTTTGGTAATCATGTTTTATTTTAAATCAAATTTCAATTTTGATCCCAAAGCAGGCTTAATGAAAATTTTAGTTAAAATCTGGATTTTACTTAATGCGGTTTTGGTTTTTTCTGCGATGGTGAAAAATTCTGAATACATCGTCAATTCCGGTTTTACCTACAAAAGATTGGGTGTTTATGCTTTTCTTATGTTGTCTTTGATCGGTTTGATCATGACTTTCATTAAAATTCAGTATAAAAAAAGAAATGCGTTTTTATTCAATTCAATGACCTGGTATTTTTATGCTACGATCCTGATTTGCAGTTATATCAATTGGGGCGGATTCATCACCGCTCAAAATATGAAACGTAAAGATTTTGCCTTAAATTATCATAAAAGAGAATTTTATTTCAATAAAAAAGAGCTTTTAGAATATGCCGCAGAAAAACATGATGAAAAACTTAGAAAAGAGATTCTGCAGCAGGTTCAGCCGCAAAAAAATGAAAGTTTTTTGTCGAAAGCAATGTATTATCAAACCATTAAATAAAATACAATGATCAAAAAGATAAAAGAATATCCGAGATTTGAGATTGGTTTTCTGCTGATTTTGATGACGTTATTTTGCTTTGCGCTTTCTATATTTAGATATTATATTAGTGACACAAAAGTTTTTTTCTTTCTAAACTGGAATTTATTTTTAGCCTGGATTCCTTTGATAATAAGCAGTTTTTTATTGATTTTTAATATTAAAAGTAAAATTTCGATAGTTTTTGCAGTCATTATCTGGATTTTATTTTTTCCAAATTCGCCTTATATTTTAACAGATCTTTTTCACTTGAAGGCAAGAAGCTCAGTTCCTATCTGGTATGATTTGGTGGTTATTCTTTCTTTCGCATGGGCAGGTTTGATGTGCGGTTTTGTGAGCCTATTGGATATTGAAAAACTGCTTTCAAACTATTTTAAAAGAATTACAATTAATATGATTACTATTTTCTTTCTTTTTCTGAGCGGTTTTGGGGTTTATCTCGGCAGATTTTTAAGATGGAATTCATGGGATGTTTTGAATAATCCATTCGGACTTTTTAATGATATTGTCGACCGGTTTATTAATCCTTTAGAGCATACAAAAACGTGGGGTGTTACCATACTGATGGGTATTTTATTGAATTTTATGTACTTTATGATAAAGATGATCCGAAAAGAAAATAATCAGATGATTTCTCCCGAAATTGTAAAATAGAATTGTTTTTTAAAGGTTTTATGGAACAATTTTGGCATTTAAATTTTCTCATGAGTCCTCAACTCTGAAATTTTAAAAATAACTATTATGAAAAAATCCTTATGGCTGATCCCATTGATTATTATTTCTTGTAAAAAAGAAGGAAGCGTAACGGAAACTTCAAAAGATTCAATGGCGGTTACAGAGCAATCGGCGGCACATTCTCAAGTAGATTCTGCGGCGCTTAGAAAAAAAGATTCGATCATCAACAATGCTCCGGTTACCAAAGAGGTGTTGCGAACAGGAGTGATGAGAAGTGAAGAGGAAGGGAAAATCGTAAGAACTGCGGATGCATCACAGCTTCCGTTCACGCTTGGTGAAGAGTTTACAAAAGACGGACAACAATTAATTCTGAAAATTGCAAACTACAATCAGCCTACTATTAAAGCTAAAATTTCGACCAAAGAAAATGATTTTAACATCAGGTTTAATCAGATAAAACTACCCAATGGAGATTACGACGGACCGTTCGCAAGGGAAATGGAATATGAAACTCCGGGAAAAGGCGAAGTCTGGCTGATTATCGGAAAAAGCAACATGGCTTCTGGAAATACAAAAGGCCATTTTACAGTAAGTGTTGAATAATTTTGGTATAATTTCTGCAAGATGTACTCTCAAAGATTTACTATTATGAAAAATATGTTTTTAACAGCAGTGGTGGCTTCAGCTGCACTTGTAAGTTGCGGAACGGTGCAGTCATTGGTTCAAAATACATTTCCTTATACAGCCAATGTTTTGATTTCTACAGGTGTGCCTGCGGATAAAGAAGTCTCATCAACGGCTACAGCTTCTAATGTACAGACATGGTTTGGAGGTAATAATGATGCGAAAATTAAAGATGTAAGAATTTCTGATGCTAAAATCTCTGTAGTCAGTCCTTCAGGAGGGAATTTAAGCGCTTTGAAAACAGTAAAAGTCTATATTTCTTCAAGCGGAACAGGTGAAAAACTGGTAGCATCGCGCTCGGATATTTCTACCAACGCGGCGAGCTTAAATTTAGATTTAAATGATACCGGCTTTTTAGACAGTGTTGTAAAAAGCTCGGGCTTGACGGTAAGAACCGTTTATGAATTGAAAAATCAGACAAGTTCTGACATGAACTTAAAAATAGCTCTTAATTTCAGCAGCGTTCCTGCGAAATAATTTTTATAAAGTTTATATAAAAAACGTCTCTCAAATTTTGAGAGACGTTTTTATTTGAATCCTGTAATTTTATCGATTGGATTTTATCCAATCTTTTGTTAAATCGTCCCTTCGGGACTCATCATTAAGAATTATTTAAAATCCACCAATTCGACATCGAAAATAAGAGTTGCTCCGGGAGGAATTACCCCTCCGGCTCCATTATCTCCGTAAGCCAGATCAGATGGAATGTAAAATCTGTATTTTGCGCCTTTGGTCATCAATTGAATACCTTCGGTCCAGCCTTTAATTACACTTGAAAGATTTAGCTCGATTGGTTTTCCGCCGTGATTATCTGTAGAATCAAAAACAGTCCCGTCCATCAGTTTTCCTGTGTATGTTACGTTGGCAGTGCTTGAAGCGGTAGGCTTGGCTTTTCCGTCACCCGGTGTCAGAACTTCATATTGTAAACCACTTGCTGTAGTTGTTATTTTTTTGTTTAGCTTGTTTTTAGCAAGAAATTCAGCGCCTTTTTTCTTATTTTCTTCTGCTTTTATTTTTGCTTCTGCCTGCTTTTTTTCATTTTGCTTCTGCATGAAACCCTGTAGAAAAGTCTGCATTTCTTCTTTCGGAAATAATCTTGGCTTATCTGTGAATTCGTCTTTTATAGCTTGGGCCATAAGATTCGGATCTACTGAAAATGATTGCTTTTTCATATTTTGAGCAATATCAAGACCGATATAATAAGATGCTTTTTGCTCATCGGTATAAGTTTGAGCAAAAGATAAGTTGATTCCTGTCAGAAGAACTAAAGTAACTAAGGTTTTTTTCATTTTTGTTATAAATTATTATCTGTTGTAAATTTAAGCTTTTGTGATGGAATCCAAAACAATCGTTACGGGTCCGTCATTGATTAAAGAGACTTTCATGTCTGCCCCGAAAATTCCGCTTTCGGTTTTTAATCCTGATTTTGCAATTTCTTCTTTAAAATAATCAAAAAGTGGGATCGCTTTATCAGGTTTTGCCGCTTTTATAAAAGACGGGCGGTTTCCTTTTTTATAATCAGCAATTAAGGTAAATTGACTGATACATAGAATTTCTCCCGAAATATCTTTAACGGAAAGATTGAGTTTTTCATCGGCATCGGCAAAAACTCTTAGGTTTAAAATTTTCTGAACCAGCCAATCTGCATCCGTTGTAGAATCACCTTCATCAATCCCAACCAAAAGCATAAAGCCTTTATTGATTTCGCCGGCAATTTTTCCGTCAACCTTCACATTTGCTTCGGAAACTCTTTGAACGACAACTTTCATGAATTAATAATAAATATTTAAAACTTTAGAATTCCCGTCAAAATTATAAGGATACGTTTTCGGAGGAACAGAAGCTCCGGATGTTGGCTGCCCGGTAATCAAAATCCAGGTTGCATTATCTTTTGGGCAAACGACGCTGATATTGTCTTTTACCTCAAGTGTTGTATTGCTTTCAGGACAAATATGAGGGGCATTTCTGTCATAGACTTTAAAAGTTGTATTGGATGCTCTTACCACAATAAGTCCTCTTGTCCCGGATTGCTGCTCATTGACGTAAATCCAGCCTCCGACCTGGTTTAGGTTGTTATAAGCAGGCAGATTCAGATTTAAAGTTACGTTAATGGGGCTGTTCGGGAAACAGCTTACCGTATCTTCCGTACTTCCACAAGAATTAATGGTTAAACAATTGAAAATCAGTATAGTGAAAATAGATAAGATTGAAAAAGTTTTTTTCATTTCAATTTAAATTTTTATATATTTGTAAAAGTTAAATGATACAACACGAAAACATTGTCCGGCAAATGTCGGATTATTTTTTTATACTAAAACTAAATTTTGAAAATTATGGCAAGCTATGTTACAAAGGAGGGGTTAGAGAAAATGAAAGCTGAGCTGGAACAGTTGGAAGCTGTGGAAAGACCCAAAATTACTCAACAGATTGCAGAGGCAAGAGATAAGGGAGATTTGTCTGAAAATGCAGAATATGATGCAGCTAAAGAAGCTCAGGGAATGCTTGAAATGAGGATTTCTAAGCTAAAAGATATTATTTCTTCTTCTAAAATTATTGACGAAAGCCAATTAGATACTTCAAAAGTCTCCATTTTAACAACAGTGAGACTTAAAAATAATGCAACCAACCAGGAACAGAAATTTACATTGGTTCCTGATAACGAAAGTGATCTGAAAAATGGAAAAATCTCTGTAAACACGCCTATTGCAAAAGGTTTGCTGGGTAAAGTTATCGGTGAAACAGCTGATATCGTGTTACCAAACGGAAACAAATTGTCTTTCGAAGTTCTGGAAATTACTTTATAAAAAGATAAAAGATAAAAGATAAAAGATAAAAGATAAAAGATAAATTTCTCAGAATAAATTTTGACTAATTTCTAACTTCTAAAATCTAATTTCGATAAAAAATGAGCACAATATTCACAAAGATCATCTACGGCGAAATCCCTTCTTATAAAATAGCGGAAAATGATCATTTTATTGCATTTTTGGATGCAATGCCTTTAGTGAAGGGACATACTTTGGTGGTTCCTAAAAAAGAAGTTGATCTTATTTTTGATCTTGAAAGCGAAGAATATAAAAACCTTTGGGGATTTGCTCAGGAAGTGGCGAAGAAGATTAAAGTTGCCGTTCCCTGCGTCAGAGTGGGAGTGGCGGTTGTAGGACTTGAAGTTCCTCATGCGCACATTCATCTCATTCCGTTAAATAAAATGGAGGATATGAATTTCAGGAACGAACGATTAAAATTATCAGATGAAGAATATACGGAGATTCAAAACTCAATTATTAATTCTTAAAAAAATAAGAAAGTCGTGAAAAGAAATTTTTGCGATTTTCTTTACCATATATATTATATAGTATGAACTCAAACCAATGTTCTTTCTGCGGAAGAAAAAGAAGTGAAGTACAGATGCTGATTTCCGGTCAGAACGGCTTTATCTGCGAAAATTGCATAGAACAGGCACATTCCATCGTGAAAGACAGCGTTTCTAAGGAAGGATTTTCACCGGCAGAAAATATAAATGAGCTTAAAAAACCTAAAGAGATCAAAGAATTTCTCAATCAATATGTAATCGGACAGGATCAGGCTAAAAAACAGCTTTCCATCGCCGTTTACAATCATTATAAAAGATTGCTTCATGCTCAGGACGAAAACAGAGAAGTCGAACTGGAGAAATCAAACATCATCATGATCGGTGAAACGGGAACCGGTAAAACTTTGTTAGCGAAAACCATCGCAAGGGAGTTGAATGTTCCATTTTGTATTGTTGACGCTACAATTCTTACAGAAGCGGGCTATGTGGGTGAAGATGTTGAAAGTATTTTATCAAGACTGTTGATGGTAGCAGATTATGATGTGGAAAAAGCAGAAAAAGGAATCGTATTTATTGATGAAATTGATAAAATTGCAAGAAAATCTGATAATCCGAGCATCACAAGAGACGTCTCGGGTGAAGGTGTACAGCAGGGTTTATTGAAATTACTGGAAGGAAGTATTGTGAACGTTCCGCCTCAGGGGGGAAGAAAACATCCTGATCAGAAATATATTCAGGTAAATACTCAAAATATTTTATTTATTGCCGGCGGAGCTTTTGACGGGATAAAAGAGATCATCGAAAGAAGAATGAATAAGCAGGCAATAGGTTTTAGCTCTGAAAAGATCAATAAAGTAGATGAAGATGATTATGTATTAACAAATATTAATGCAATTGATCTTCGTACTTTCGGATTAATTCCCGAACTTTTGGGCAGATTTCCGATCATCACTTATCTCGATAAACTCACGAAAGAGGTGATGGTAAGAATCATGAAAGAGCCAAAAAACTCTATCGTGAATCAATTTGTGGAGCTTTTTAAGATGGATGGCACCAAATTGGTCTTCACTGACGGAGCAATTGAAAAAATTGTAGACGAGACTATTGAAAAAGGTTTAGGCGCCAGAGGACTGAGAGGAACCACTGAAAAAGTGCTTGAAGACCACATGTTTTCGATAGGAGAAGAGAAGGAAATAATATTAACGGAAGATAATATTTTTGTTAATAAATAAAAATATTTTTTTTCTTGAAAAAAAAATCATACCTTTGCGGGTGAAGATTGTATTAACACACAAATAATTATATACAATGAGAAAAAGTTTATTTGCTATAGGTCTTTTAGCAATTAGTTATTCTGTTCAGGCGCAGATCTTATGTCATGTTGACACTAATGCTAATATGTATGTGAGTAAAGGCACGCTAGTTTATAGTGGTGGAGGCATGCAAATGAAAGGTGATGGTATCATCGAAAATCACGGAAATGTTATGGTTTCCGGAACCGGTACCGATCTTTTCAAAACAATTGACGCAGCGAACGTTGATAAAACAGAGGCAAACGGAGGTAGTAATTTTGTTAACAAACTAAATGAACCAACCGCTTTTAATACTGCAAATACCAACAATCCTGCTGCGACTCCTACGTATACTTACGGACAATTGTTTATTTCGGGTATTCCGCAAACTGGGATCACAGGTATTGTTGATCAGGAATACAGACAGGTTAGTCATGGTACTTATCAACAGATAGGTTTACCATTCTATGACAAAACAGCATCTACGTTAAGTGCAGAACTTGGTAAAACATTTTCTAATGTAAGATATTCTCAGAATGAGATTCTTACTTATGATAATGCAACCGTAGTGTCTAAAAATGTCCCTCTTACAACAAAATTAGGAGTGGCAAATCCAGCAACTGCTTACTATATGGTAGGAGGTTCAGGACTTAATGTGAGTACTTCTACAAGAACACTTAAAGGACGTCCTGTAAGTGATATTGGATTAGCTGTTACTTTGCAAAATGCAGGAAACTCTGTTAATTTTGGTACGAACGGAAATGCTACTAATATGTACAATGAAAAGTACAATACGTATGTTTCAGATCCTTTCCACATGTCAACTGGTGGTACGGCTTGGCAAACCAGCTTTGGTAAAAATATGTATGAGCTATCAAATCCTTTCTTAACAAATCTGGATTTGTCAAAAATTGCTTATGCTGAGCCAGCTGCGAACGGTGATGGTGTAAATATTAGTAGAATTCAAGGTGCAAGACTAGAGATTTCAGCAAATGCTGTACAAACTACTTCTGGTGGAACTGGAACTACTTCTTCATCATTTAAATTTGTGACATTTACTGCAGGAGTACCTACAGGAGATGTTGATTATTTGATGGTAAGACCGATGGGGACGTTTTTAATTAAATTATTAGACAATACATCGGCTGATCAGTTAAATTTTGCTAATCTTAGAAGATTTAATTATTACACTAGGGATGCAAATACTGATTATAATGTTGCAGCTAATAAAAATGCAGCATCAGGATCTGTAAAGCAGTTGGGAGTTATTGCTCTTGATGCCAGCGGAAATGAATTAGGCAGAACGTATTATGTTGTATATCCTAACGGGGCAACAGGTCATTCAGCTGATGCTAAAACGCAGACCACAGCATTTAATACAAGTGTTGTTGGGACTTACGAAGAAGCACCGACTGGAGGTTACGATATGAATTATATCAATTCATATTGGTTATATATCAATGAAGCTAATGAAAATAACTTCAAAGGTAAAAACATTAAATTAAAAAATTATAGTAATAACATTGCTTCTTATAAATTTGAAGTTAGAGAAAATGCTGCATTAATTGCCAACGGTGTTCACCAATTAAGTTCGGGTACTGGCTTTTATTACAAAGCACCTAACGGAACTGCACTTGAAGCAAAACAAGGAGATGTAATACCAGTTACAGGTTCAGAGTATGACTTGTACTATGGAGAGCCGGATAGAGTATTAGCTGTAGCTACTCCTTCTGTTTCTATTTCCAGAACAGTAGTGGTTTATAATCCTGATATTACTAATTATATTGTTAGATTTGATCCAAATTGGAAAAAAGCAGATATTGAGGTTTATGATATGAGTGGTAAACTTGTAGTCTCTAAGAAATCAGTTAATACTTCTACAGATTTTGTAATTGAATTAGATAATAAAATTAAAAATTCTTACGTAGTAAAAATTGTTTCTGATAAAGGAGAAACTGTTAACACTAAAATCTTAAAATAAAATATATGAAAGCTATAAATAAACTAGTCACTCTTCTTTTTGTTTTTGCGACTTTAATCATGAATGCTCAACCCCCGGATCCAGGAGGAGGTGGAGTAGTAGGCCCCGGAGCTCCTTCATCACCAATCGATATGTATGTTTATGCACTTGGAGTTGTAGCAGTGATGTTTATCGTATTTTTTACAAAAAGATACAAAGATCAAAAAATATAAATTTTTATTAAAATAAAATTAAACTCTCTGATTAATCAGAGAGTTTTTTTATTTTTACATTATGAAAAAGATATTTTTATTATCAGCTGCATTATCAGCGTTTTCTTTACAGGCACAATTTTCTGTTACGATTCAGGCACCCGCAGATTTTAAAGAGCAAGATGCAATTCTATATACTTTAAACGGTTCGAAAGATATTGTTTTTACAAAAGAGCAAAGTAAAAATAATACATGGACTTTTAAATATCCCAAAAATTATATGGGAATGATGAAAATCTATTTTCCGAATACAAATAATACATTTAATTTTATTTCTGAAAATAAAAATGTGATTGTAAAGCTGGAAACTGAGAATAATAAGATTAAAGATATTGTTTATCAGGATGAAGCTAATAATATCATGAGCAAGCTGCAGGAAGGTTCTCAAAAGAAAGATCTCATATTACCTGCCTTATCCCAGATTAAAGAATATTATAAAGACAATACAGAATTCGGGAAAGCTTTAAAAGATGAAATAGGCAGACTTTCAGGGACCTCTAATAATGTTGATCAGGCACAGCATCCGTTTATCGCTTATTATAATGCCAACTACAGTAAGTTTTTGGGTAATAATGAGGCGGCCAAGAAAATCACTCAGGACGAAATGATTAATTTCATAGATAAATCTAATGACATGCTGGAAACGTCATCCTTATTGAGACCAATGTTGGTTGCTTATTTGAATACAGGCGGAAATACAAATGTTGGGGCTTCGGTAGATAAGCTTTTAGACAGATTAAAAGTAGAAACGCCAAGAGGTCAGACCGTTTTATCTGAGCTGATCGATATTTTTGATGTCTATGATATGAAAGATTTTAAGGATAAATACCTTACTCAGGCTAAAAACCTTAAATGTACAATCACGGATAGACTGGCATCAACGATTAAGTCTAACTTAAATGTAGAATTGGGCGCTGCTTTTCCAAATTACAAATTCCAGTCTGCAGTAAATACAACAGCAAAATCTCTTTATGATGTAAAAGCGGATAAAAAGGTAGTTGTTTTCTGGTCGTCAACATGCTCACATTGTGAGAGTGAACTTCCTAAACTTTTGGAAAAATATAATGATTTAAAAGCGAAAAATATTCAGATTATCGGTCTTTCGTTAGATGTTGATAAAGATTCATATTCTAAGAAAATTGCAGCATTCCCTTGGGTGAATGATTCTGAATTAAGAGGATGGAACAGCAGCTATGTTGATACCTATAATGTACATGCAACTCCGACGTATTTTATTTTAGATGCTAACAATAAGATAATCAGTAAACCAGAGCATGTAGGCGATGTTTTAGATTATTTTAAGTAAAAATTATTTTGGTGATAGTAAATATTTTTCTATATTTGCACCACCAAAAAGGCGAGGTAGCTCAGTTGGTTAGAGCGCAGGATTCATAACCCTGAGGTCACGGGTTCAATTCCCGTCTTCGCTACAAAAATGAAAACCGAAACAGTACGTTTCGGTTTTTTTATTTTCTATAGATTTATATTATTTAACTTTGATATCCCAGCAGTTTTCTGATTTGATAGAAGAATCTTTCAATTAATCGTAAATCCTGGGTAACAATTTCTGCATTACCTTTAAGTTCTTTATCAAAAACAAGCGTTTTATTATAACTTGTTTTTAAACCTTTGGGAAGACTAACATCTACGTAATAATTTCCTTTATCATCAGGAGAAAGCGATATATTTTGAACCTTTCCCTCCACAATACCATATTCCTGGAAACGGTAATTGTCTAATTTAATTAAAACCTTTTCTCCAGCGATAATCTTACCTGAATTAGTTGCGGGAACCTGCATTCTACCAACCAATTTGTCTTTATTTTTCGGTAAAATAGATAGAATAGCGTCTCCGGGCTTTACAAACTGGTTTTCACCAAAAAACTGTTGAAAGCTCGCAACACCATCCGTTGAAGAAATGATGAGATAATCCTGCTCCCATTGTTTCAGGGATTTTCTTAACTGTTCAAATAGCTGTAGGGTTTGAGAAGAGTAGTTGATTTTATCTTTTTCTGTATTGATGGCAGTTCCGCTTTTTGTTTTATTTAAATTTGAAATACCTTCTTCCATTTGAGAAAGTGAAATCGTAATATTTTCCAGATTTTGCTGGGCCTGCAGGTATTTTATTTTTTCATTTTCAAGCTCCATGGCTGCGATTACGCCCTGGTTAAAAAGTTCTTGTGACCTTTGATAGTTTTTCTTTGTTAAATCATACTTTGCTGCTTCTAAATTCTTTTGCTGTTTTAAAGTGGCAATTCTTACCCTGTATTCAGAAATGCTCTGATTGGCGGCGATATTTTCAGGTGCGTAAGGTTGTAATCTCGTAAAAAGTTCCTCATCCTGAAATGCTTTGGCAAAACTATTATAATCTCCCTGTAATTCACCTAATTTAAAATGCGAAGTCTGATGAATCGGAAAAGAGCTTAATTGATTGGGAGCAATAGAGTCAATCATCTTTTTAAGCTCTAAAACATCTTTATAATTAGCCGTAGACTGCATGACCATTAAAACATCATCTTTTTTAACCTCCTGATGGTCTTTGATGAATATTTTTTCGATTTTGGAATTAGTTCTTGCCTCTAATTTTTCCGGCGGGTTTTGTGAGGTAACAACGATTGGAGCTGGAATAAATTCCGGATATCTGATCATATAGCTCATTGCCAGAACAAGCATCAAAATAATTAATATGATGGTATTTCCCCAACGGATCATCCAGTGTGGAGGTTGGGTAAGTATGTCCTGAACGCTTTCGGAGCGCAGTTCTATGTTGTCTAATATATCTTCTTTCATATTAATTACTAATTAATTTCCAAGTTCCAGCTGATTTTTTACCAATCTGTAATATTCACCTTTTATGGCGACTAATTCCTGGTGATTTCCTTCTTCCACGACTTTTCCTTTGTCTAAAACAATGATTTTATCGGCATGTTTTACCGTTGAAAGTCTGTGTGCAATAACAATAGCAGTTTTTCCTTTGAAAAATTGCTCCAGATTTTCCATGATCACTTTTTCGTTGTTGGCATCCAGGGCTGAAGTCGCTTCATCAAAGAAAATGTACTCCGGAGATTTGTAAACGGCCCGGGCAATAAATAACCTTTGTTTTTGTCCGCCACTGACTCCTAAACCTTCGTTACCGATTTTTGTATTATAACTTAACGGTAATTCTTCAATAAAATCTTTAATATTGGCGATTTCTACAGCTTTTCTTAGCTTTTGCTTATCTACAAAATCCTCTCCGACGGCAATATTATTGGCAATCGTATCATTAAAAACATAGCCTTCCTGCATCACCACGCCACAACGGTCTCTCCAGAATCTTGGGGAGACATTTTTTAATTTGGTATTTCCGATTTTTATATCGCCTTCATTAGGCTCGTAAAATTTCATTAATAATTTTAAAAGAGTCGTTTTTCCGCTTCCGCTGGCTCCTACAATGGCTGTTGTTTTCTGATATGGAATATTTAAACTTAAATTTTCAAAAACCATAGCATCCGAACCGATATATCTGAACGAAAGATTTTCAATCTCAATATCTTTTTCGGGAATATCGTGTACATATTGCTCTTCTGTGCTTTCTTCATCTTCTTTATCATGAATTTCACCTAATCTTTCCAATGAAATTTTAGCATCCTGAGTTTGCTTGATGAAATCTATTAACTGTAGTAAAGGGCTGTTCAACTGTCCGATAATATATTGAACGGAAAGCATCATCCCTAGTGTTAAATTTCCACTAAGAACAAGCTTTGCAGAAAGAAAACTTACCAGAATATCTTTCATTTGGTTGATAAAATTCCCGCCCACGGATTGCCATTGTTCTAATGACAATGATTTTATCCTGATCTTGAATAATTTAACCTGTAAGAATTCCCAGTCCCAACGCTTTTGTTTTTCGGCATTGTGCATTTTGATTTCCTGCATTCCGTTGATCAGTTCAATCACTTTACTTTGCTCCTGTGAAACCTGTGAGAATCTTTTATAATCGAGCTCTTTTCTTTTATTAAGGAAAAAGCTGATCCATGCAATGTACAAAACTGCTCCGACCAAATAAACAACGAAAAGTCTGTAATCATAAAAAAGCAGGACAATACTGAATATAATAAGGTTAACCAATGAAAATAATGTATTCAGAGATGAGCTGGTCAAAAGCTGCTCGATTCTGTGATGGTCATTGATTCTCTGCATGATATCGCCGGTCATCCTGGTGTCAAAGAAACTGATGGGAAGCTTCATTAATTTAATGAAAAAATCAGAAATGATGGAAATATTAATTCTTGCCGAAAGGTGCAGTAAAATCCAGCTTCGGATAACCTCAATTCCCATTCTTCCCATGAAAAGCATGATCTGGGCCAATAAAATGATGTAAATGAAATTCAGGTCCTGATTCTGAATCCCGACATCGACGATACTTTGGGTAAGGAAAGGGAAAATCAGTGATAATAAACTTCCCGCCAAAAGGCCGACTGCCAGTTGAATGACAAGAGATTTGTATTTTAATAAATATTTTGAGAGAAATGTAAAGCTTGCCTTACTTTCTTTATCGTCAAATTCAGTTTGAAAAAACGCAGGGGTCGTCTCCAAAATCAGAGCGATACCTTCTTCTGTGTTTTCGTTGGCATTTTCACCGATCCATAATTTTATAAATTCGTCCCGGTTGTAGGTGATCAGACCGTAACTTGGATCTGAAATGTAAACTTTATTGTTTTTATCAATTTTATAAACAACAACAAAATGATTTTTGTTCCAGTGAACGATGCAGGGAAAAGGAACTTCGTCTGCAAGTGTCTTAAAATCAATCTGTACCCCTAATGAGCGGAAACCCAGATCTTCAGCAGCATCGCTCAAACCAAGTAGGCTGCTTCCTTCTCTGGTGGTCTCAGAAAGGTTTCGTATTTGTTGTAGTGATATACTTTTTCCGTAAAATTTGCTTACAATACGGAGGCAGGTAGGGCCGCAGTCTTTGGAATCTGGTTGGCGGTAGAAAGGAAAAGATTTCAATGATTTATGTTTTATTTTTAAAACAAGTTGCCGCCATTTTGACGACAACTATTCTTTATTTAAAAGTTTTTTTACTTTTAATAGCAGTATCTGTTGCAGTAACGGATGCAGAAACCGTCCGAATTCGGATCACTTGTGCATTCATCGCTTGAAATATAACATTTCGTAGATGCAGCCTGGCCTGCGGCACATTCCGGAGTAATTCCTCCTTTTACTGTTTTCAGATTTTCTCTTGAAAGTTTTTTAAGATTTTTCATAGTTTAAAATATTGATTTACTGTTTTTCTAAGATATAAATTTTTTTAGAAATGATTAATCGATTGGTGGAATATAATCACAAAGATAGGTGCTTGGGCTGGCTCCGGAAATTAATCTGCAGGCGCCACCTGAACAGCACCAGCCGTTTCCGCACTGGCCGTCTTCAGGGCATTGTCTTAATCCTCCTTTGATGGATTTTAAATCTTCTCTTCCGATTTTCTTTAAATTTTTCATAGTAATTGTTTTAAAATGGTTTGGTTTGAATTTTTTAGTGTAAAAAGGTACTTTAAAAGCTTAGTCTTCTAATATACCGCAAGTTGTCCCAACAGGAATACACTTTTTGGTAATATTGCACCAATAATATCCCGCAAGGCATTCAGGAATAGATCCCTGGATAGATTTCATGTCTTTTTTTGATAATTTTTTAAGATTTTTCATGATGATAGGTTTTAGTTATTAAAATGGGCATTGAGTCTGCATTTGTTCAGGCGTTCTGCAGATTCCGTCTAATGGTCCGCCGTTTCTGCAGCAAACGGAAGATCCCGGGCAATAATCGTCGTCAAATCGACAGGCTAATCCACCTGTAACCGATCTCAACTGATTTCTGTTAAGTTTTTTGATGTTTTTCATACTAAAGATTTTGGTGTTTCCTACTCTTTTATAAGCTTTTCGGAGTCCGCTTTAAATTTATCCTAATTTAGTGAATTTTCTTTAATAATGAATATTTTTCATTAAAACTCTTCGTCTTCAAGCAATTCGCTAATAAAAAACCAGATATCTTCACGATCATATTTATCAGGAAACTGGTATCCATTGATAATAAATATCGGAGTAAAATTTAAACCGGCTTCACTGTTTTCTTTTGTCATTTCAATCAATGAAGTCAAATCTTCAAGGTTGGAATTGGTTCCTGCAATTGCTCTGATCTTATTTTCATCTTTATTTTGAAACCATGTGTCAACGGCGTTTAAGAAATCATTTTGAGATCTGTTCTTATAAATATGAGTAAAATCTGAAATCAGATTATTGTATTTTTCATCGGCTCTTTCCGGAGAATAATTGAATCTCATCTGGGCAGAAATATCGTTCGGATATTTTTCCAGTAAATCTTCCAGAATTTTATGAGCGTCTTTACAAAAACCACAATAAGGGTTTGAAATTAAGGAAATACGAAGTTTAGCCTCTTTATTTCCTACCGAAAATGTTTCGTTGTCTGTAAAGTTGACCCTTTCACCTTCTGTTAATTCTCTTTTGAAAAGTTCGTAATTTCTTTTAAATCTTAAATTTTTAGTATTTGATTTCTGTAAAGTTTCTTTTTCCTGAAGAATAGTATCGGAAAACAAAACAACCCCAAAGGTCACAATCCATAAAACCGCTGTTAAGACAAGAATTTTAGAATCTAAAAATGTATTTTCAAAAAAGAGCGAGCTTATTACCAATTGTGCCACTAAAATCGAAATAATTAAAAGACACACCCGGCAAAAAGTTTTTTCAACAAAAGCCTGTATATATAATGAATAGCCTATTGCAATTATTGAAACAAACGTAAAACCTTTAATAATAAATGATGTACTTGGTAAAAATAATCCTAAGACGGTAATTCCTATAAAGTAAATCAAAGAAAAATCTGAAAATTTTAAACCTAAAATACTTGTTTTGTCCTGGGTGATAATTTTATTACACGAATTTGCCGTTTGATTGGCGGAGGTGTCACCACAAATACTTCCGATCACCGCAGAGGTATTCCCGAATTTTTGATTAAAAATCTCTAAAGAAATATATACGCCAATTAATGAAAGTACATTAAAAACAGCCTCATACCACGTCTGGTTAACAAGCGAATAAATCGCGATAATTCCCAAAACAGCATAAATAATTGACTGAAAGTTTGATACTGATTTGACTTCCAATTTCTCCGATTTTTCAAATAATAAAACAAAATCTGTTGAGTTTTTATGAAGCTGTTCTTTATTGATAGTCTTCGATTTATCAGAATATATGGAATATTGCGTTCCGTTTTTTTTAACCAAAGAAAAGGAATTATCGACAATGGTGATAAATTCTTCAGGAAGCTCGTCCCAATATTCTTTGTCGAGTTCGTAAGCATCATTTCTCACGCCCATAAAATTAAGAGTATCACTAAAAGCCAATGCTGAAGGGTAATTGGGGTGCGAATTAAATTGAAAAAGAAATTCTTGTTTGTCTAATTTTAAATAGGTGATTAGTTTGTCCAAAAGCATATTAATATTTTTAACTAAAATACGTAGATGTTTTAAAAAAACAAATAGTTTTTCTTTAAATAGTGATTTATATTAATTAAGGATATTTTATGGCTTCAGATAATTCTATGGGATTGTTATTCTTTTTGATTGCTTTTTGTTCGGTTTTTGTGAGTTCTTTGTAATCAGGTGTAAACTCTTTTCCATTTTCATCTTGCCAACGTACTTTTATACTGCCCGCTTTCATTTCTCGATATGGATCATTATAATGGTCTAAAAGAACTTTGTCGAGTTGCTTTTTTGATATTTCCAAAGGCTTTGAGGATAAATAATTAATATCTGTAGTTTCATCTTTTTTTATTCCTGTAAAACTGAATTCATAATTATTTTTAGAATCCTTCATATAAACTATTAAACCAGGCAATCCGTTAAAAATAAATGGACCATCCTGCAAAGCGATATCTGTAGTAAACCAAGCTTCCCATAAACGACCAGCATAATTAAGGGTAGCTTTTTGACAGGTGTAATTTTCTATTTTTTTAGTTTCATTACTAATTTTCCAATTAAATGAAGGTGCGTTTTCGGAAGTTTTGTAAAAATCCCTTAGTAAAGACGTGAATTTATAAAGCTTTTTTTCTTGGTTATCCTTTATTGTCATAAAACTATAATCAAATTTTTTTTGAGCTTTACCACCAGTTTTTTCTTTTTCAATAATTAGAGAATCATTTGCGAGCTGTTCTTGAGAATAGAATTTTGATTTATTATCTTTTATTAATAAAACCATATTTTTTTTAGTGGTTTCTACATTCGATGAATCTGCTTTGTAGGTCATCTGATAATAAACTCTATGATTTTGTCCTTGTGATATATTAAAAAATAATATCATAAGTACGCCTGTTCTAAATAAAATTTTCCAATTCATAATGTTTTATTGCTTTTTGTTTTAATGGGTTTTTGCTCCATTCTTCCCATTCTCCGGTGTAAGGATCATAACCACATTTTAATGGTTTTGAGGTGTCAAATTCCAGACCATTGATATGAGTACGTTCCGTGTAAGCTCTGCAATCTGTACAAATATGTCTAAATTCACAATCTTTACACCCTTCTATATTGTCTTTGGTGAGATTCCAGTATTTTTTGAAATCTTTGTGTTCTAATGCTTCTTCTAAAGTATTGGTTTTGATATTCCCAAAACCTTGACACATTGAAGGACAATTCTTTATATTTCCTTGTTTATCAATACTTATTTTTTTGTGAAGGCAAGAATTAAAATTCATTGATTCGTGTGCAATATCAGAATTTATATATGTGATATTTTCGTCAATTAAACCACAACTTTTAGCATTACTTATTGATCTTTGAATAAATATAACTCTCTCATCTTTGTAATTAATTTCACCTCCAAATACTAATATTTTGTTGATCCGAGTATATCTTAGTAACTTTTTCAATTTAGAATCGATATTATTTTCATATTTTAAAATAATCTGAAGGTCATATATTCTGCTGTCTTCTTCTAATAAATCTAGAAAATCACATATGATTTTTTCCTGAAAATCAAAAGCTCTTAATTGTAACGCAACTACACCCAAATGTTCTATTTCTTTTTTTATTTTGTTTAGAAAAGGATCTAAAGAATCAGATATATCAATGATCATATTGGTAATACTGGAAGGAGTGGAATAACCCTTTTGTATCGGAATAAAAAAATCAACTTCATTTTGATTACATTCAAATATTAACTCTTTTTCTAGCAGAAACTTTCTATATCCTTTAATAATTTGTTTACTGTCATAAAATTCCTTTTCTAACTTTTCAAAATTAATTAATTTCTCATCATTTAATATCTTATATAAATCATTAGGAATTAAAAAGATTTCTTTTCTTTGAGTATCAATAATTGATGATCTTGTAAAGCCTTTGACCAATATACAATTGGAAAATAATTTGTAGGTTTTCAAAGTTTTGATATATTTTTAAAAAAGGAATATTTAAATTTTTTTGAACACTGTAAAATACTGCTCCCAGAAACTTGTCTATTTGTGTTTTCTGAAAGATCATCTTCCGGAATATACAATCGATTAATATTTTGTAAAATCAAAGGCGCGTTATATTCTTTGATTAGTTTGTTGAGTTCTTTATTTGATTTCATTTTGATCTATTTATAAGAAACATTGCAATTTCTTTTTCTATATAATATCTACATGGTAATGAAACCATGCCAAACTGACCTATAGGATTAACTTCCAAAAAAATATAATTTCCATCTGTGTCAACAATCATATCAATTGAACCATTATATAAATTAAGTTTATTCATTAACTCATTTAGAGAGTTTTTAATGTTATCTGGCAAATTATATGGGACAGTTCTGTTTGGTTTTTTAAAATCATAGGCTCTAAAATCAAGTTTTGTTTTAGAATTTGAAGAAGAAAAAATAGCCATTGCAAAAAATTGATTATCAAGATAGAAAATACGTAACTCATATTTTTTATTAATTTTAGCCTGAATTAAAGAAGGAGTAAAATAAGACGGAATTTTATTTCTCTTATCAAGTTGCTTTGTATGAGTTATGTAAGAGCCTTTTTCACCGATAAATCCTGTTGCTTCGAAAAGTGGTTTTGTAATTGATTCTTCATTAATATGATTATATTGTGAGAATGATTCTGAGTAATTTGTGATAAACGACTTTGGAATGTTCAAGCCAACTTTTTTTGCAAGTTGTAAGGCTTCAATTTTATTAAGTTCATTAATTGTCTCATAATAATCAAACCATTTCCCTTTTTCAATCCTTTTCAATATTGTTTTCAAAAAAGTATTTCTTTCCATTGACATGAATCGAGCAAACACAATCCTATTATATGTAATATTATCATCGCTAATATTATCAATAATAGTATTAAAGCTTTTTTCAGATTTCCTTCTACACCATACAATTTTTATATCATTTAGATTGATTTCTTTATTAAGCTGTGTGTTTGTAATTGTTATGAAGTCATTATCAATATCAAAATATATTTTATATTTATCACTAAATAGCTCATCAATATTTAATCTGAAAAAATCAGCATTTAGATGTATTAACCAATCACAAACAGAATCTGTTGACGATTCAAATCTTGAATTCGAAAGAATTAAAATCATTAATTATTTAAATTTATTCCCTCCAACGCTTGTTCAAGGTATCTGTTAATATTATATTTGATTGTTGGTGATTGTTTGTTAATTTGTACGACATAAGTAAAAAGGGACTCATTTTTATTAAAAATAAATTCTTTTATTTTTTTATTGCCTATAATATAACTATACTCGGTGCCGTCAATACTTTTTTCATCATATATAATAGTATTCTTTTTTACGATTTTACAATTTTTAATTTCTTTAAGTCTGGTTAAATAGCTTTCTGGATTCTCTATCTTAAATAATCCTTCATATATTAAGTTCCCTCCAATATCATTTCGGATGACAAAAATTTCCTCATTCTTTTTTTGATTGTAGAAACGATATTTATTTACTTTTTTGTATTTCTTTCCTCCTAAGCTATAAAATGTGATTCCATATTTTTGATTAGATAGTGTTTTCGAATATGTATTTTCAACATTATTTAGATCAGTTATAATAACATTTTTGTTTGGAGCACAACAAAAACAAAAAAGAATAGAAAGGAGGAATGCTCCTCCTTTCATTTTTTTTAAATTAACAAGCCCAATCAGAATCATCAGTATCTTGGTCTCTTTTAACTTCTCCTGTTGACATAACTTTAGTCATATTTAAAGTTGTGCAATCCCCAATAGAATCCTGGAAGCCTATTTTACCTCCTTTGATCGTATGCATTGCTTGTTTGTCAAATTTTTTCCCTTTAAGGGACTCTAATTTCTGCTTTTTCATTTTTTGATAATTTTTTAATAATTTATTTTTGTCATATATGCCGTGACTCGGTTTCGCTGATCAGCATTTAATATTTATATTTTCGTACTGTACACATACAAAAAATAAACATTTGTGTTTTTACCTGGAGCAAAGATGCAAAAGAGCAGGCCACAAAAAAAAGCAATTGAATTCTACATTTATAAATTTAGGGGTATTAATTTATAAATGTAGAATATTTAAAATGATGTTAGTCAAATTGTTATATTGATTTGGATATCTATTCTGGATTAATTGATTTTTCGATTTCTTTAATGTAAATCGAGAGAGTAGTTCCTGTTTTCTTTTTGAAAGCTAAAGAAAATGCCTGCTCATTATTGTACCCTAATTCATCTGCAATTACAGATAATTTATATGAGCGAAACTTTCTATCCCTTACTAATCTGTTTAATGCATAGTTTATTCGAAGATCATTAAGATAAGCGGCAAAGTTCTTTTCTTTTTGAGTATTAATAACCTCTGATAAATAGGAAGTATTTGTTTTTATGCTTTTTGCTAAACTAGCAGATGTAATACCCTTTTTTAAAAAAAGTTCTTTTGTTTCAAAAATTTCCAATTCTTTTAAAATGAATTGGATTACATCTTCCGGAGTCGCTTTAATTGCTTTATCTTCTATATTAACAGGTTCTGTTTCTTGGATATAAGTTGTATCTAATTTTCCTTCAGGGATTTCAAAATTTCTAATCTCAATAGAATTGATTAACTCTTGCGCAACTTTTTGGTGTTTTTTTTCGGTTTTTTTAGCTTTATAATAAAGATATGTTAGTAATAAAAGAATTAATAATAGGGTAACAATAGAAGCATATAGAACTATTTTTTTATTTTTTAAATCGTTGATTATGTTTTCTTTTTGTTGTATAAGATTTGGTGTATCATATTTTTTCGGTAGCTCTACTGACAAATACCTAAATTGTTCATCGAGCTTTTTATCAACTTTTAAAAAGCGGTCAATATAATAAAGCTGTTTTTCTTTGTTATTTTTTTCCTTATAATAATCTATGAGATAAGTATAGACTTCCCGAAGTTCTGGAAAAGTGTAATTACTTTTTACAGTAATAGAATCAAGTTTAGTGTAATTTTCTGCTGCTTTTTCTTTATTTGCCAATCCATCAAAAGCTTTACCTAAATTAAAAAGCGCATAATTTGCATTATTATCATTGATACTGGAGTAATATGTATAAGCTTTTGATAATTCAGCTATGGCAGCCTTATATTTTTTCTGTTTAAGATCTAAATACCCAGAATAATAAGAATATTGGCTAACTATATATTTGTTTTTGTTTGTGAATTGTGATCTTAGACCCTCTTTAATTAATAATTTGGCAGAATCCAATTTATTAATTTCAATATAGCAATATATAAGACTTACACGCATTTGATTATGCTGAGATTCATCTGTAATATTCTTTCCATTATATAAATAGTACCTGAATGTTTTGGCAGCTTCTGCATTTTTACCAATATAGCTGTTCAGATATGCAATATTCATATTAGCATATGAAGTCAGCTTCTGATCTTTCTGCTCTTTGGCATATTGTAATCCTAAAATATAATTATCCAAAGCAACTTTTAAATTGTCATATTTATAATAAAGGTTTCCTTTCATTAAATATGTCTGAGAAGGATATATTGTTCCTTTTAAATTTTTCGTAATTGTGGCTGCACTATCCAAGTATTTTAGTGCATTGGAGAAATTTTCATTAAAGTGAGTAAGAACATAGCCGTCAGCTATTTGAAGAGTATTTTTTTCATTTTTGGCTTTTTGCAGATAGTATTGAGCTATAATTTTAGCTTTATCGGTTTTAATATTATCATTATAGTTATAAAATTTGTTTTTAAGTTCTGAGTAGCCGAATTTATTTAAAGTGTCAATTTTGTTACCTTGAGCAAAAAAACAATTTGTAAACAATAAAATAATAGGAAATATAAATCTCATCATTTGTAAATATGTTACAAAAATATAATTTTCACATTTAATATCTATACAATATAAAATAAAATAATTATTATTTAAATTTAATAATATCAATGCTTTATGTTGATTCGGGTGATGTGGATTTA
The DNA here is from genome assembly GCF_900100115.1 of Chryseobacterium soldanellicola. Classification (GTDB taxonomy): domain Bacteria; phylum Bacteroidota; class Bacteroidia; order Flavobacteriales; family Weeksellaceae; genus Chryseobacterium; species Chryseobacterium soldanellicola. The sequence goes on along the minus strand of NZ_FNKL01000002.1, from coordinate 27,387 downwards.
TAAATCTATATATCTATTTTGTGTGTAGTTTTAGAATATTTACTTTCTTTGCAAAGAAATTTAAAAACATTCAATAATGAAAAAACAAAATCAAGACAAAAAGAAATTGTCTTTAAAAAAAACACCATTAATGAAACTTAATAACATGAAAACAATTACTGGAGGTGGCGGTATCCAAGCTGGTTTTAATGTTGGTGGAAATGATGATCCGCTTCCTACTCCTTTTCAAACAGCGAGTAATAAATAATTTCTAGTAATAATGAAAATAAAAATATTTATTATTATCTGTTTACTATCAGCTTTTATTAATGCCCAAAAAACAAAATCAGCTCCATCAAAACCAGTTACGGATGAATATTTTGGAATTAAAATCGTTGATGATTACAGAAATTTAGAAGATTTAGAAAATCCTAGTACAATTAATTGGATGAAGTCACAGACAGCTTATACCAATTCTATTCTTGATCTAATTCCAAAAAAGAACTATTATGTAGAAAAAAGATTAGAGTTTGATAAAAGACGAGGCTATTCTATTTCCGATTTGAAAATAACTAATAATGATAAATATTTTTATCTAAAGAGAAATGCTGATGAAAAAATAGCAAAATTATATTATAGAGAAGGTCTTTCAGGAAAAGAGCAGCTACTCTATGATCCTATTAATTATAAAAGCAATGAACAAAATCACGATTTTGTCATTAATTACATTAGCCCAAGCTGGGACGGTAGTAAAATTGCTGTTTCAATGGCTGAAAAAGGAGTGGAACTCTCGGATTTGATTATCATCGATGTGAAAAAAAAGCAAGTCTATCCGGAATTTATTGCAAATACAGCGCCTGCTACTTTAGACGGGGTGAAATGGCTAGATGATAATAGTGGTTTTTTTTATGTCGCTTTTTCTACGATTGATTCAAAGTCTACAGATTTTTATAAGAATACTCAGACTGTTTTATATAAGCTAGGAGCAGATCCAAAAAAAATAATTGCTGTTTTTTCTGCGCAAAATAATCCTGATTTAAAAATTACCGAAGACCAGTTTCCTATGATTTTAAATTATGACATTAAGGATAAGTATTATAAAGGAATGCTGGTAGATTTTCAATCCTATAGAAAAACATTTATAATTAGTAAAAAAGATTTATTAGCAGGTAAAAAAAATTGGACACCATTTGCTGAATCAAGTGATAAAGCTAAAAATTTAGATTTTTGGAATGATAAAGTTATTTTTGAATCATCCTATAATTCACCTCTTAATAAACTATGTAGAACTAGTATTGCTTCTCCAAATTTTAAAAATGCGGAAACTCTAGTTCCAGAAAAAAAAGATGAAATTATAAAAAGTTACAGGATAACTAAAGATGGTATTTATTACACTACCACGAAAAATGGAGTAGAAGCTAAATTCTATTTATATAAAGATGGAAAAGATAATCATATTCAACTTCCTTATCCATCAGGAAATATTGACTTGGAATCAAAGGGAGAAAATTTCTCTGATATTTGGATAACATGTTCTGGTTGGGCAAATGATGAGCAACGTTTTAGATATGATGTTAAAACTAATACTTTTAAGCCCGAAAATCTTATGCCAATTGTAGAATATCCTGAATTCAAAGATATAATAGCAAAAGAGATAACCGTAAAAGCTAGAGATGGAGAGGAAATCCCATTATCTTTAATTTATGATAAAAACTTAATTAGAAATGGTAAATCCCCATTACTAATAGAAAGCTACGGTTCTTATGGAGTAGTTGATAGTCCTGCTTTTGCCAAAGCTTATTTATTATGGGTAAGCGAAGGAGGAGTAATGGCAATCGCTCATGTAAGAGGAGGAGGAGAAAAAGGAGAAAAATGGCGTTTGGGAGGATATAAAGAAACTAAACCTAATACTTGGAGAGATCTAATAGATTGTACAGAATTTTTGATAAAAGAAAAATATACTTCAAAAGATAAAGTTGCTATTTGGGGAGCAAGTGCAGGAGGTATTACAGTAGGAAGGGCCATGACCGAGAGACCAGATCTTTTTAAAGCGGTTATTGCAGAGGTAGGATCATTAAATATGCTTAGGGATGAAGCAACAATGAATAGTCAGCCAAAAGAATTTGGAAGTGTAAAAGATCCGAAAGAGTTTAAAGCCTTATTAGAAATGGATGCTTATCATCACATTAAAAAAGGAGTTAAATATCCTGCTACGTTTATCACTGGAGGAATAAATGACCAAAGGGTGGTTGCGTGGGAACCTGTAAAATTTGCAGCTAAATTAATGGCTGATGATGGTTCTGCTAATCCTATATTACTAAAAATAGATTTTGAAGGAGGGCACGGAGCTAATGTTCCCGTAGCCCAACGATATGCTGGTTTAGGAGATATATTTGCTTTTGCTTTATGGCAATTAGGACATCCGGACTACCAACCAAAAAAAGAGATTAAAAAATAATAATTCCTAAATTATTCAAGAATAAATTTCTATTAATTAAATTTATCACCTAAAAAAACAAATACATTGATGAAAAATATTTTTCTTGTCGCAGGTTTATTTTTAAGTCAAATAATTTCTGCTCAGTACAACTATCCGGTAACTCCGGAGAAAGCCGTTGTTGATGATTATTTCGGAACAAAAATTACAGACAACTACCGTTGGATGGAAGATTTGAAAAGTACTAAAGTACAATCTTGGTTTAAGGCTCAATCAGATTACAGCCATAATATTATAAATAAGATTCCTCATCGTGAAGACCTTTTCAACCGTATGAAAGAGGTGCAGAAAATGAACGGAGATTCTTTTGAAGCTATCCAACAAAGACAAAATACATACTTTTACACGAAAACAAAAAAAGAAGAAAACCTTTCCAAACTCTATTCAAGAGATCTTTCTACAGGAAAGGAAACCTTACTATTTGATCCCGAAACTATTGGTGAAAACACACAAATAACCAACTTTACCGTTGATTCAAAAGGAAAAAAAATTGCCATATTGTTATCAAAATCCGGTGGCGAAATTTGCAATCTTAGAATTTTAGACCTCACAGAGAAAACATTGATGAAGAATGAAATAGGTCCTATCTGGAGTGAGTTTGGTTTTGAATTTACGCAGGATGACAAAGGCATCATTTATACTAAAATGAGTACCGCAGATCCGGATAGTAATATGCTTTTAAAAGACATGAAAGCAATGCTCCATGTAATTGGAACCGATACAAAAACAGATAAAATATTAGCTTCCAGAGAAGAATATACTGAACTGAATGCTTTAACAGAGCAATTCCCAATGATTTATTTTACGGATGATTATAAATATATTGTTCTTAGATTAGGCTCTGTAAAATCAGAAAATCCGATTTTTATTGCACCTTATTCAGAATTAAAAAATAAGAAAATCAACTGGAAGCAGATTATTAAACCTTCAGATGATATTACCGACCTATTTATTTCCGGAGATAAGCTTTTTTTCCTCACCCATAAAGATGCTCCCAATTATAAAATCACCCTTACAAGTCTTTCAAAACCTGATTTAAATAACGCAAAAGTGGTTGTTCCTGAAAGTAAAGATGCCGTAATTATTTCAATTCACACCTCGAAAAATTACATGTATTATTCATTAGGAAACGGAATAACAAGAGATAAATATCAGGTAAATCTTAATAATTTAGCTACAAAAAAAATTGATCTTCCGACAGGGGTAAACACTTCGATGCCTCTAAATTCACGCGAGAATGATAATATCTATTGTAATAATGTTAATTGGCTGACTCCGTTGACAACTTATGATTACAATCCGGAAAAAGGCACAGCCATAAAAAGCAAGTATCTTAATTCTGAAACAACTTTCCCTGATTATAATAAACTTTACACGGTAAAAGAAATTGAAGTGAAAAGCCATGATGGCGTAATGGTCCCGCTTTCAATTATGTATCCTAAGAGTATAAAAATGGATGGCAGCACTCCGGCTTACATTACAGGATATGGAGGATATGGAATTTCTTATGAACCTCGTTTTTCAACCCGGCTTTCTGTTTTGATGGAGCAGGGTGTTGTCATTGCTGTAGCTCATGTGAGAGGTGGTGGTGAAAAGGGAGAAGGCTGGCACAAAGCAGGTATGAAAGCCACCAAACCAAATACCTGGAAAGATTTTATTGCATGTTCAGAATATCTGGTTAATCAGAAATATACTTCTTCTTCAAAATTAATAGGAAACGGAGTGAGTATGGGAGGGGTTCTTATCGGAAGAGCGATTACGGAAAGACCCGACTTATTTGCTGTTGCCATTGCTGAAGTAGGCATGACGAATGCATTGCGTTCGGAAACAACGGCAAACGGGCCTAATCAAATTCCTGAAGTAGGAACATTGCAGAATGAAGAAGATACAAAACATTTGCTTGAAATGGACGCTCAAAGCAAAGTAAGCAAAGGAGTAAAATATCCTGCAGTTATCATACGTACTGGAATGAATGATTCTAGAGTTGTGCCTTGGGAACCCGGAAAATTTGCAGCTACCTTACAGAAAAATTCGGCATCTGGAAAACCTGTTCTATTATATGTAAATTATGAAAATGGGCATTTCACCAGTGATAAGGATGTTGTTTTTAAAGAATATGCAGATATTTATGCATTTGCACTATGGCAAGTAGGACATCCAGACTATCAACCTATAGAAAACACGAAAAAATAAAATGTCCCGCTTTCCCTATCAGTTTTTTGACGAGTATGTAGTTCGTACTCCGTTGCTTTCGTGCAGAGATTTTCTGGAGAAAATTAATGGAAACACATTATCGGATCAAGAATTAAAAGAAATCTTTAGCAATTCCGTTTTTCAGGAAGCCATTTATCTGGCATCGCCTTATCTTTATGAGGAACTTGCTCAATGGCTTAGGTCAGAAAGAAATTCTTTACTTTCAAACGGAAAACTAAAAAACACTCTGTTAAAATACTATAGCCGAATGAGTACACGATGTACTCCTTTCGGGTTGTTTTCCGGAGTAGGGTTGGGAAAATTTAGGGATAAGATTTCTATTCTGGCTACTAATAGTTCAGACACTTCGATTCCGCTCAGTGTGACAAGGGATACAAAATTAGATATGCATTTTCTGGTTTCTTTGGCAAAGCATTTTGATGCAGATCCTTTAGTAAGAACCAAAATCCAATTTTTTCCGAATAACAGTATCTATAAAGTCGGAGACAAAATCCGGTATGTTGAATATGAAAATATCAACGGGAAAAGAGATTATATTATTTCAACAGCTCCACTTTCAAATGAATTGGAAAATATTTTGCAATTTTCAATTCAGGGAAAAACAATTCAGGAAATTGCAGATATTCTCATTAATAATGAAATAGAAGAGGAAGATGCAAAAGACTTTATTGATGAATTGATCGATAATCAGCTATTGGTTAGTGAACTCGAACCTGATGTTTCAGGAAATGATTTTTTAGACAAACTGATTTCCGTTTTAAATAAAATCGGATTTAATAAAGAAGGGGAAAAATTAAAACTGATAAAAGATAAACTTAATAATTTAGATTCAAATTTTGTGAATCCTGTTTCACATTATACAGAAATTGAAGAAATTATCAAATCCTTTGAAACTGATTATGAGAAAAAATATCTTTTTCAGACAGATTTGTATTTTGAACATACAAAAGTACTTCCGACTTTCTGGAAACAAGAATTAAAAAAAGGAATAAGCTTTTTAAATAAAATCACTTTACTGAATAAAGATTCTCACCTTGAAAGATTTAAAAAAGCACTTTATGAAAGGTTTGAAGATCAGGAAATGCCTTTATCTTTTGTTCTTGATGCCGAAGTTGGGATTGGTTATAGGCAAGATGTAATTTCAAAAGGAGTTCATCCTTATTTAGAAGATGTGGTGATTTCTGTTTCTCAAAGTAAAAAAGATCTTTCAATTCAGTTAAGTGCGGTGCACAAAATCCTTAATGAAAAATTGCAGGAAGCTTTGCTGGAAAATCATTCAATCATTGAATTAACAGATGAAGATTTTAAAGAATTTGAGGAAAACTGGAACGATTTACCGGATACCATTTCTTTTTTGGCCACTATTATTTCAGAAAAGCAACATGAAAAAATGGTTTTAGACAGTGGAGGAGGAAGCAGTGCCGCCAATTTGCTGGGAAGATTTTGCTTCGAAAAATCAGAAGTGCAAAACTTTACAAAATTGATTGTAAAAAAAGAAGCAGAATTGAATCCAGATAAGATCCTGGCGGAAATTATTCATCTGCCGGAAGCAAGAATTGGAAATGTGATCAGAAGGCCAAATTTAAGAAATTATGAAATTCCTTATCTCGCAACATCTGTTTTGCCGGAGGAAAATCAAATTTCAGTTGATGATTTATATATTTCTTTAAAAAACGATAAAATTATTCTACGTTCTAAAAAACTGGATAAAGAAATTAAACCTTATTTAACCAACGCACATAATTATTACAGCAATTCTTTGCCCATGTATCATTTTCTGGCTGACTTACATTCGGATAATAAGCGAACAGGAATATACTTCAATTGGGGAGATCTGCAGCATATTTATAAATTTTTTCCAAGGCTGGAATATAAAAATATAATTTTGTCTAAAGCCGCATGGAAAATTACAGAAAAAGATATTGAGCCTTTAAAATTATCAATAAATAAAGAAGAATTTCTTTCGGATTTGACTTCCTGGAGAAGCAAAAGAAAAATTCCGGTTTGGATCCAATGGGCACAATCTGATAATACTTTGACGATGAATTTAGAAAATTATGATTTTGCCAAACTTTTTATTCAAATTATCCAGAAAGAAAAATCAATTATGATCGAAGAATTTCTCTACAACGAAAATGATGATTTCATGCGTCAATTCATTTTTTCAATGCATCAATCAAGTTAGATGGAAACAACAAGAAAGTTTCCTCCCGGAAGTGAGTGGTTATATATAAAGGTGTATACAGGAATAAAAACCGCAGATATTATTTTAGAAGAAGTAATAAAACCGTTGACAGAAAATCTCCAGCAGGAAAATTGTATTTCAAAATGGTTTTTTATTCGTTATAATGATCCAAAACCTCACATAAGACTTCGTTTTGAGCTAATCAATTCAGAAGATAATGATTCAATTCTTATACAAATTCATGAATCGCTGAAAGAGTTTGTTGCATCCGGCGAAATTTCAAATTATGTAGTTGATACCTACAACCGGGAAATTGAAAGGTATGGAACCAAAACAATGGTTTTTGCCGAAAAGCTATTCCATATAAACAGTAAATTTACTCTAGAATGTCTGCAGCTTGATGATGAAGAGAAAATTATTGCAACAGTTTTTTATATTGAACAATTATTAGATCAATTAAATCTCTCCATCAATGAAAAACTGGAATGGATAAAAGATTTCAACCTTGGTTTTAAGAAAGAATTTAATGCAGATAAAAAACTGAACAGTCAGTTAGATAAAAAATACAGAAATTTTATTCCGAAATATTTTGAATTTTTTGAGTCGAATGATTATTTGGAGTTTAGAAATCTCATTATTTCTACGATTGAAGAAAGCGAAAACGTTTTAGGTAATATTGTTTCTAAAAGTTCCGATAGTTTGCTGCCCGCTTTTTTTCAAAGCATATTTCATTTGAATATCAACAGAATGTTTGTGTCTCATCAACGTTTATTTGAAATGATAATTTATGATTATCTTCATCGGCATTACAAGAAAATGGTTTTTCAGAATAAAATGGATTAGTTATTTTTAATGATAAAAGGAACAAAAGTTTTTAACTAAAACACATGAGTATCTTTTTGATATTAAAAATCATGTAAAGATTATCATTTTTTTGTCTAATATTATAAGATGAAAAAAATTATATTGTTGAATTTTCTATTTGTTTTTTCTCATGTCTTTGCCCAAAAAGATGTAAAAGATCAGTTTATAATCTACGACAGTATAAAAATTACTACAAAAGACAATGCTACATTAAGCTTAAGTGTTGTTATCAATAAAAATCAAAAGCCGGAAAATACAATTCTGATCAATACCATATATTCAGATGTGAAAAATATTGAGGGCGCAAAATATTTTACAAAAAACGGGTACGCAACCGTTATTTTAAATACAAGAGGAAAATTTTTAAGCACAAATGAAATTGAACCTTTTGAGCATGAAGCAAATGATATTTACGAAGCCATCGATTGGATCATAAAGCAGCCCTGGAGCAACGGAAATGTAGGAATGATTGGTGGAAGTTATCTCGGTTTTTCTCAATGGGCAGCAACGAAAAAACTGCATCCGGCTTTAAAAACGATTGTTCCTCAAGCTTCAGTCGGTGCCGGGATCATAGATTTCCCGATGAACAATCATATTTTTATGGCTTATTCTTTAAGATGGCTACATCAGGTGACCAATGGTAAAATGACCGATTACAGAGATTTTAACGATACGAAAAAATGGAATTCTGTCTATAAAAAATGGTATGAAAGCGGAAAATCTTTCAGAAAGCTGGATTCTATAAGTGGAAAGCCCAATGCTGTTTTTCAACGGTGGATCGATCATCCCAACTACGATGAATACTGGAAAAAAATGATACCTTATCAAAATGAATTTTCGAAGATAAATATTCCTGTTTTGACGACTACAGGGTATTTTGATGCAAATATTTCCGGTGCTTTATACTATTTCCGGCAACACTATAAATACAATGCCAACGCCGATCATTATTTAATTATCGGTCCATATGATCATTCTGGTGCGCAGGGGGACATAAAAAATTCATTAAGAAATTATACGATTGATCCTGTTTCAAAGATAGATTTATATAAAATATGGATCGGGTGGTTTGATTATATTTTTAAACATAAGCAAAAGCCGGATTTTTTAAAAGATAAGATCAATTATCAGGTCATGGGAACCAACCAGTGGAGGAATGTAAATTCTATTGATGCTTTTGAAAAAAATAAAGTTAAATTTTATCTTAAAAATGAAAATTCAGCATTAATAGCATCAAAAATAAAAGGGAATGATGAAAATTTTTCAAGCTTAAAAGTTGATCTTTCAGACAGATCCGATGCCGATGAACTGTTGAATCAAAAAGGAAATATTATCGACAGCACATTTTATACTAAAAATAATCTGCTGTTTTACAGCGATGCTTTTAAAAATGATTTTGAGCTTTCAGGAAGTTTTTCAGGAAATCTTACGATGTCGCTTAATAAGAAAGATGTCGATCTTTACATCAGTTTGTATGAGCTAATGCCGGACGGGAGAAGGTTTTTTCTTTCAAGCTATGTAAAACGGATCAGTTATGCTAAAAATACTGAAAGTAGAAATTTGCTGACTCCCAACAAAAAAGAAAGTATTCGCGTTAGTGATAATAATACTTTTGTAAGTAAAAAAATCAATAAAGGCAGTAAAATTGTGGTAATGATTGGTGTCGTTAAAAGTCCGTTTTGGGAAATCAATTATGGTACGGGAAAAAAGGTAAGTGATGAAAATATTTCAGACGCAAAAGAACCTTTAGAAATTAAATTTTATAATAACAGCTACATGGAAATTCCAGTTGTTGAAAATCTGTAATAATATTATGCGTATCAGGTTAAATTTTTACAGCCATTGTATTTTTTTAATTAAATTTATTTTAAATAAAAGCTTTAAATTTTTAGATGATTGAATTAATTATATGTCAATTTATTTCAGGTCTGAAAAAATTCATAATTAGATACTTAAATTTAATTTTAAATTCATGAAAAATTCAATCTTTATGTAATTGCCTAATTTTATATTTTTTTATGTGTAAAATTTACTATAAAATACTTTTTTTATAATAAATTAATTATTTCTTAATGAGTAATTTAATGGCAGGTGAACTCAAAGGAACTTAAAAAATCTTAAAGTTTTCATAAAGTTTAAAAAAAGAGGAAAAATGTTTTTGTACTTATAAAATATGTTGTACTTTTACAACGCCTTGAATGAGGGAACAAGTCAAGGTAATAAATTTTTTTTCATCATTTGTGTTTTTAGAATCGTATCGCCTGATACGATTCTTTTTTATTTTGTATTCATATTTTCGTAATGTACCAATAAATCTATGAAGTAGGAATACGTTATAGAGCCTTCCTGTTGGTTGCTTTTTAAGAAAAGATTATTCGTAAAACCAAAAAAATCATCCAGCCAGCCCTGGTGCTTCATCGCAAAAACTTTTTCATACAATCTGTCTCGTCTCATTTGGGGAGAATAGCTTCTGATGATGCTTTTTACAAATTCAGGATCTTCCCCAACAATTGAGTTTAAAAGGCTTTTTAACGTAAAATATTCCGTGCTGTATCTTAGCTCTGTATTTTTAGATTGTATACCGATCAGATATCCCACAAAATTGGCTTCCTGTTCTCTTGCAAAACCTAATTGATGCGAGCTTTCATGAGCCAGGGTAAAAGGCAAAAAAGAAGAGGGAAGCTCGTCATTATATTGGGCTTCTGCGGTAAAAGGATTATAATATCCCAGAATTCCCGTAAAACTCATTACATTTTTAAATAAGCTGGGTTTAAAAGAGTTTATTCCGGTATTTTTTTTGTCTGAAATGAAACTTGGAAGCTCATTTTGCCGTGCAAGAATCTCGTTCTGTACGATTTTCACATCTTTAACCACAAAAATCCCGTTTTTGTCTTGTGTGACAATATTTCTGGTAGTTTTACATATTTCAAGATATTTCAGGGCAAGTTTTTTTCTCTGATGTAAAGTGATCTCGCTTTTTGGAAGCTTTTCGAGAATCGGAGTCTGGAAATACAGCATTCCCCAAAATATCTGATAAACGAAATAAAATATGTTAATAAGAATTAACAGCTTTAAAGTTGCGCCTTTTCTGGTCTTCTTTCTGAATAATTTAAAAATAAAGTATAAAGCAAGGATACCGGTCAAAACATACAAAATATCGCCAAAAGAGAAAGGAATCCAGGCAAATAGTAATTGATGAAATTGTTTCTGGATTTCAAAAAAGCTGTCAAAAAAAGAGACTGTTATTTTAAGTTTTGAGAAAACAAAAAACAAAAGAAATTGGGCAAGTAATATACCCGCCCAAAATCTTTTTTTATTATATAATGTAATCATATTAATGACCGCCGGATGTTGATTCTCCCATCTCAATTCCCTGTTTTTTAAGGATTCTCGGAGTGATGAAACCATAAAAAGCAAGATAGATAAAACATAGAATAGGAATTACATATGAAAAATGAGTCCAGGTAATTCCCAAAATTCCTCCAGGGCTGGCTTTGTCAAAATCACAGATCCACCCTTGAATTAAAGGGATAATTCCTCCTCCTAAAATCATCATGACTAGGAAAGATGAAGCTTTTCCTGTGTTTTTTCCAAGTCCTGCAATGGCAAGGTCAAAAATTGAAGGCCACATGATGGAACAGAAAAGACCTCCGGAAATGAAGAAATATTTTGCAATTTCTTTATCAGGATAAATAAGCCCCAAAAACATCATTATTATGCCCGCAATTCCGAATATCATTAATGTTTTTCCTGCGTTTTTACCACCGATGAAGCTCATGATGACAAATGCGATAATCCATAATGCATAAATGTAGAATGCAGAAACATCTTTACCGCTTAATTCATTGGCAAAAATGATAATTCCGAATGCAATAAAAGGAACTACAAATTTTAAAATAACGTTGGTAGATTTAGAAATATTAAATACGTTGATACTCCCGTTCCATCTTCCGATCATTAAGCTTCCCCAATATAAGGAAACAAACGGAGCGATATTATGTTCCAGAACGCCGCCGAATTCTTTTGTATGTAATAAAGCCGGCAGGTTACTGATAATAGAAACTTCAACTCCCACGTAAATAAAAATAGCAAGCATTCCCAAATAAAGCTGTGGATATTTAAAGATGCTGAATTTACTTGAATTATCAATCTGAGCTTCTTCTTCCTTCGCCGGATCTTCAATTTTTGAGAATAGCATAAAGATGGCCACCAAAATAAATGCTACACCCAGAACGATAAAGGGAACTTTCACCATTTTTAAGTTCTCTTTTACAAATTCCAGAGGATAAGAGATATTGGTTGATCTTTGCTTGATTTCGGCAAGTTTTGTAGTATATAATTCAACCTGCGAATCTGTAGCAGAAGGAGTCTGATTGATAGATGATAGTTGAGTATCAAGATCAGCGATGTTTTTTTCTACCGTAGAAATTACTTTATTGACTGTGGCAGGATCATCCTGAGTATCTTTTTTTAATTCAATAATATTTTTAGAAAGCTCGTCTTTGTGAGTCTGATATTCGTGTTTTACGATTTCGATTTTAGAAAGACGGGCATCTTTTGGAGCAGAATCTTCTTTTTTTCCCATTCCGAAAAGAGCAATTCCCACTAAGATGGGTCCGATGGTTGTCCCCAGAGAGTTAACCCCTCCTGCCAGCGTCAAACGGTGAGCTCCGGTTTGCGGACTTCCCATTTTAATAGCTAACGGATTGGCAACAATCTGCTGAACGGAAAATCCTAATCCAACGATGAAAAGCGCCGTTAAGAAAAACCAGAAGTTGGCAGCAGCAGCAGCCGGCACAAAAAGGAAGGCCCCAAGAGCGGATAGCCCAAGCCCTACAGCCAGCGTCTTCTTATAGCCGAATTTTTGGAGGATATCGCTTTTCAGAGAGATCAGGAAAAATATGACTGATCCTACGAAATAAGCTACGTAAAATGCCCAGGCTACAAGCTGGCTCTGCACTTGGGAAAGGACAAACCATTTCTTGAAAACCGGAATTAAAATGTCATTACTTGCTGCGACAAATCCCCAGAAAAAGAAGACTACAATTAAAGACAGAAATTGTGACCATTTGGTCTGTTGCTGTTTTGCTTCCATATATTTATGATAAATTAAGAAAACAAATATAAATCATTTCTTTGATTAACCGCGTTCTACCAATGTTTTTTTTATTGTCTCAAAAGCGGACTTTTTTAATTCTTTTGGAGAATCAGAGGGTTGTAAAATTCCGTTAAAATAAACTTTTACTTTACCGGGATAACCTTTTCCGCTGTCGAACGGGAAAATTTCCTTTAAACCGATGAAAGTGTATACTGCAATCGGAGAATTATGTTTTGAAGATAAAGTGAAAGCGCCATCTTTAAATTCATCTAAAATAATCGAAGTGTCATCCGGAACACCGCCTTCCGGGAAAATGGCAATGCTGTTTCCTTCTTCCATTTTTTCGGCGCATCTTCTGTAGACGTCGGCACGGCTTCTGGCACTGTTGCGGTCGACCATTACACATATTCTTTTATATATGGTACCGAAAATCGGGATTTTTACCAGCTCTTTTTTTCCGACAAAGCAAATGGGATGGTGCGGCAACAAAATACAGGACAGCATAATATCCATAATTGAAGTATGATTTGAAATGAAAACATACTGCTGGTTTTTGTCCATTTTCTGGTCAGAAAGCCTTGTGAGCTCATAGCGCAGCCCCATTCCGTAGAACATTCCGTAGCACCAGATACGGATAAATCTGTAAGCGTATTTATAGTGCTTTTTATTGAATGATAAAATGTAAACAGGTATTCCGAGCGTTATTGTTAAGACAAATGCCAATAACAACAGCCAGAATCTCCAGAGATAATTTAAGATCTTTACCACAGGCTAACCGTTAAAAATTACTTTCTTCTTTATAGAATAATTAAGAATGGAAACCAATAGAATTGCAGCAATTTTACTGGTTATTTCAGGGCTCAAGGTATAAAAAATTAAATCAATATTATCTTTAAATACAAAGCTGTAGAATATTTGGAAGAAACCAAGGCTTAATAAGGTAGAAACAAAAGAAACCGCCATAAAATAAGCAAATTCCTTTCTCTTGGAATGTTTTCCTCTTTCAAAAACAAACCAGATGCTCAGGAAATAATTGCTGATAATCCCGCAGCTTGTCGAAAGAATATTACTTAAAGGATAATGAATCCCGTGGAAGTTTTGCTCGTTGTGGATAATATGAGGAAGGTAAGTACTGAAAATCTTAAAGCTGCCGATTTCTACAATTGCACTCAGCCCTCCTGCAATAATAAAAAACAAGACCTGTCTTTGGCGTAGTATTAATTCTCTCATGTATTTTTGATAATATGCAAATTTATAACTATATGTTAAACAGTTAAAAAAAGATGTTAAATATTTTTTTAGATTCAAAATTATTTCTAAATTTAATTTTCAGAATGATGTAAATTTACCTGATAATAAATTCATTTTCAACTAATTCTGTTGATGGTTTTTTCTATCTTGTAAGGCATGGCCAAGCGCCATCCTGCCTAATTTATTACCACTTTATTGCCATTTAATTACTAAATATTTGTATGGAACGTCAAAACAAGTACAGAAAATTCCAGCTCCAACAGAAAAATATTGAAGTCCTGGAAAAAGAGAATTCACGTTTTAAAAGGGTGTATTCAGAGTATGAAAATATGTCAAACGAGCTTTGGGATATGGAAAATTCTAAAGGTGAGCCTGTTCCTGATGATTTTATTAATGCAATGCTTCTTCAGACTTCATATTTGGAAGATGAAATCGAAGATTGGTTAATTCAATTCAATGAAAAGAAAGATGATATAAAACATTAGTCTTTTCGGCACCTTCCGGCTTGATTTTAAAGGCTATTTAAAGATAAATTCATAATTTAGCATCCTTAAACTAAAATGTAAAATATGGTTGCTATTGTTGATAGTGGTTCTACGAAATCAGACTGGGTGATATTAGATGACTTCAAAAAAGTTTTTCTAAAGACGGAAACTATTGGTTTTAACCCGAATTTTATCAACAAAGAGCTTATTGTTCCCGAAATTGAAAAAAATACAAGTTTAGCTTCGGTAAAAAACTCCATCAGGAGAATCTATTTCTATGGCTCCGGATGTGGCGTTCAGGAAAATTGCGATACGATTGTTGAAGAGCTGAGCAAAGTTTTTGCTGATGCTGAAATTACCGTGAGAGAAGATCTTATGGCCGCTGCTTATGCTGCTTATCAAGGGAAGCCTGCGATCGTCTGTATCATGGGAACGGGCTCCAATTCCTGTTATTTCGACGGAGAAAATTTAAAAATAAAACTTCCTTCTTTAGGCTTCTTAATGGGAGACGAAGGAAGCGGAAGCGCTATTGGCAAACAACTGGTGCGCAGGTATTTTATGCAGAGACTTCCGGAAGATCTTCATCAGGAGTTTCAGGAAATATACCATTTAACCATCGATGATGCATTAAAAAACATGTATCATACGACAAGACCCAATGCTTATTTAGCAGATTTCAATAAATTTGTAGTAGAAAGAAAAAATCATCCTTATCTCCGAAACATGGTTTTAGAGGAAATGAAGACTTTTTTCGACTACCAGGTTCTTCCGTACGAAGAATCTAAGGAAGCAGAAATCAATTTTATAGGCTCTATTGCTTATTATTACGAAGATATTTTACGTTCTGCAGCCGCAGAGCTTAATTTAAATGTGGGACACGTTGTTCAAAAGCCTATCGAAAGCCTGGTCAACTACCATATTAAATACATACTTTAAAAATTAAAATTTTATGTCAAATAAAACTCACCGCGACGAAAAGAACTTTAATCAGGCCGCGTTAGACTATCATAAGGCTGAACCTAAAGGAAAAATCGAAGTTATCCCTTCAAAACCACACTCTTCTCAGAGAGATTTGTCTTTGGCATATTCTCCGGGAGTAGCTGTACCTTGTATGGAGATCTACGAAAAGCCTGAAACAGTTTATGATTACACAGGAAAAGGAAACTTGGTGGCAGTAATTTCTAATGGTACTGCTGTTCTTGGTTTGGGTGATATCGGAGCCGAAGCTTCAAAGCCGGTAATGGAAGGGAAAGGTCTTTTATTTAAGATCTTTGCAGATATCAATGTTTTTGATATTGAAATTAATGAGAAAGATCCGGATAAATTTATTCAGATTGTAAAAGGGATTGCGCCTACGTTTGGGGGGATCAACCTTGAAGATATTAAAGCTCCTGAAGCTTTCTACATCGAGCAGAAATTAAAGGAAGAATTAGATATTCCGTTGATGCACGACGACCAGCACGGAACAGCGATTATTTCTGCGGCTGCTTTGATCAACGCTCTGCAGATTGCAAACAAGAAGATTGAAGAAGTAAAAATGGTGGTAAACGGAGCAGGAGCTGCGGCTATTGCCTGTACAAATCTTTATATTTCTTTAGGATTAAAAAGAGAAAACGTCCTTATGTGTGACAGCAAAGGGGTGATCAATCATAAAAGAGAAAATCTTACCCCTGAAAAAATAGATTTCATCGCCAATACAGATATCGACACCCTGGAAGATGCCGTAAAAGGTTCAGATGTTTTTATCGGACTGTCAAAAGGAGATGTAATGACTCCTGAAATGTTATTAAGCATGAGCGAAAATCCAATTGTTTTTGCATTGGCAAATCCGGATCCTGAAATCGCTTATGATTTGGCTTTTGAAACCCGTAAAGACGTGATTATGGCGACGGGTAGAAGTGATTATCCTAATCAGGTTAATAATGTATTGGGATTCCCGTACATTTTCCGTGGTGCATTGGATGTTCAGGCGAAAGGAATTAATGAAGAAATGAAACTGGCTGCCGTTCGTGCGATCGCTGATCTGGCAAAAGAACCGGTTCCTGAAGCTGTAATTTTGGCTTATAATGTTCAGAATTTACAATTCGGAAGAGAATATTTTATTCCGAAACCTTTTGATAACAGGTTGATTACCAAAGTTTCAAGCGCGGTTGCAAGAGCGGCTATTGAAAGTGGAGTTGCAAGAAAAACGATTACCGATTTCGACGAATACGAAAACAGCCTTCTTGACAGAATGGGAAGAGACGAGAAGCTGGTAAGAATGATGCAAACCCGTGCTAAAGCCGATCCGAAGAGAATTACGTTAGGAAATGCCGAAGAATACAACGTATTAAAAGCGGCACAGATTCTTTACGAAGAAGGAATTGCTTTTCCTAGTCTTTTAGGAAACAAAAAATACATCAAAGAGCAAATGGAACGTTTCGGAATTGAGCTTGATATTCCGATTATCGATCCAAGTGATGATGACCAAAAGGAAAACAGACAGAAATACAGAGAAACACTGTGGAAGCTTCGCCAAAGAAAGGGAATGAACGAATACAAGGCGAAAAGATTCGTTCGTCAGAGAGATTATTTCGGTCCTTTGATGTTGAGACATGGGGATACAGACGGGCTTATCGTAGGTTTTTCTAAAAATTACACTTCTGTTTTGCGTCCTGTTTTAGAGGTTATTGAAAAAGATAAAGGCGTAGATAAAGTGGCGGCCATGATGATGATTTTATCTGAAAAGAAACCGATTTTCTTCGCCGATACTTCAATTAATCAAAATCCGACAGCCGAAGATTTGGTAAATATCGCTAAAATGGCAGAAATTACCGTGAAAACTTTTGCTGTTGAGCCAAGAATTGCTATGTTAGGTTTTGAAAACTTCGCAGCAATTTCCGATACTTCGAAAAAAGTGGCAAAAGCAGTAAGCATTCTTCACGAAAAATATCCTAAAATGGTCGTTGACGGAGAAATTCAGCCTGATTTTGCTATGAATGCTGATCATTTGAGCGATTATCCCTTCTCAAAACTAGGAACAACGCCTGCCAATACCTTCATTTTCCCGAACCTTGAAAGTGCTAATTTATCATACAAAATCATCAGAGGAATGAAAGTAGCCCAGGTGATCGGGCCGATCCTGATGGGGTTAAAACAGCCTGTACACGTTCTGCAGATGAGGTCAAGCGTCGATGAAATCGTAAATCTGGCTACAGTAGCGGTTCTTGACGCTCAGAGAAGAGAGAAAAAGGATAAAAGTAAGTAAGCTTACAATTTAATTGTATTAAAATAAAAAAAGGACTCCAAATTTTGGAGTCTTTTGCTTTTGCGGTAAATCGTTGAATCCGGCCTCAAAAATTAAGTTAAAAATCATTCGTGTGTTAAATGAAAACATTACTTAGTTTAAATTACTATATTTGGGAGTTTTAAAACTTAAGAATGATATTTTCACTACAAGGCATTGTTCAGGAACTTACGCCTACCTACGCGGTGATCAACGTACAAGGTGTTGGCTACTATGTGGGGATCAGTTTAATGACCTCACAGACACTTACTTTACATAAGGAAACTTTTCTTTTTATCCAGCAGATCATTCGCGAAGATGCCCATCTTTTGTTTGGGTTTAACACTCGTTCGGAAAAAGAAATGTTTAATCTGTTAATAAGCGTTAACGGAGTAGGGGCGGTTTCAGCGCTTATTTTGTTATCAACTTTAAGCCTCGATGAGATCGCTTCGGCAATACTTTCCAAGAACAGCGCACTGATTCAGAAAGCGAAAGGTCTCGGTGTAAAAACTGCAGAGAGAATCATTGTGGATTTAAAAGATAAAGTCCAGAAATTCGGCAATTCAGAGGAAAATATTTCTACATTTGCGAATAATAAAATCAAGGAAGAATCGTTATCTGCATTAGAAGTTTTAGGGATTCCTAAACGAATGAGCGAGAAGATTGCAGATAGAATAATAAAACAAGATCCAAGTATTTCGGTAGAAGAACTGGTAAAACAAATTTTAAAAAACATTTAACATTTGGTGGCAAATAATAAGTTTCTCAATATATTTTTGTTCCTGTCGTTCCTGTGTATGTCAGTAAGTGCTTTTGCACAACAAAGACCTAGGCAGGCACCGGTGCGTGACACAGCGATCATTAAAAAAGAGTATGAAGTGGCAGACCCCACTCATTACGAAGCGTATTACGATATAAAAACAGGGATGTATTTTGTATATCCGAAAATTGGAAATACAATCACGGGACCTCCTACAGCGATGTCTCCGGAAGATTATAAAGAATTCATGCTGGCAACGCAGTCCAGGGATTATTACAGAGAAAAATCAAACAAATACAGTTTGATGTTCCGGAAAGATAAAACCGATGCTGCAAAAAAAGGCCTTATTCCTTCGCTGACGATCAGAAACAGGCTTTTTGAGACCATTTTCGGAAGTAATAAGATCGAAATTATTCCTTCAGGATTTGCCTCTTTCGACTTTGCGGGTCTATATCAGAAAATTGATAATCCATTAATTTTACCTCAAAACAGAACGAGTTTTACATTTGATATTGACCAGAGAATACAGTTGGGATTAATTGGAAAAGTTGGTGAAAATTTACAGTTAAAAGCCAATTATGATACCCAAAGTGGTTTTGCCTTTGAAAACAGGATGAATCTGGTCTGGCAGGCAAAAGGAAGCTGGAAAGATCTTCAGCAGAAAGGCCTGAATGACGTAGATAAACCCAACGCCGGAGGTGAAGATAAAATTATCAAAAGAATTGAATTCGGTAACGTAAATATGCCGCTTTCAACAAGCTTGATACGCGGTTCGCAATCATTATTCGGGGTAAAAACCGAGTTTCAGCTGGGAAAAACATACGGAACAGTGGTGCTTTCTCAACAACAGGGTGAAGCTAGGAATATTGTTGTACAGGGTGGTGGTGCCGTAAGTACTTTCAAATTAAATGCCATCGATTATGAAGATAATCAGCATTACTTTTTAGGACATTATTTCCTGAATAATTATGATAATTCATTATTAAATTATCCTCAGATCAACTCCAAAATCAACATTACAAGAATGGAAGTTTGGGTTTTGGATCAGGGAAACAGCAATTTGGCTTATCAGAAAGGGATTATTGGTATCCGAGATTTAGGAGAAGGGCCTTCAGGGCTTCCTGATAATACGCAAAATGGTCTTTATCAGGCTGTAACCACTGCAATAGGAACACCTAGAGAGCAGGGAAAAAACTATCTTCCGAATTTTCAGGGACAAACTTTTCCGGGAAGTGCACAGCCGTATGATAACGGAGAGCAATTTATTTATAACACAAAAGCAAGAAGGTTAAATACAAACGAGTATATCTTACAGCCTCAGTTAGGATACATCTCATTAAATCAGAAGCTGAATGATAATCAGCTTTTAGCCGTTTCGTTTTCATATACCGTAAACGGGACAAATCAGGTGTATAAAGTTGGGGAATTTTCAGAAGAAAGCCCGGTATTGGTTACAAAATTATTGAAACCCAATAATAAAGTGAATGTAAGTTCGCCAATGTGGGATTTGATGATGAAAAATATTTATGCTTTGGATGCAGGGCAGGTAAATCCTGATGGATTTATTCTTAATGTTTTCTACAGAGACGCACAAACCGGAGGGAAAGTAAATTATCTTCCGAACACCTCTGTTGAGAATATCAATTTATTGAAATTATTCAATTGGGACCGCCTCAATATGAACGGCGATTTACAAAACAATGGCACATCCACAGGTGACGGTATTTTTGACTTTGTGAACGGAATTACCATAAGGCCGGAAACAGGGCGCATTATTTTTACCAAAGCGCAGCCCTTCGGTAGCTATATGCAGAGTGTATTGGGAAGCAGTAATCCGCAATATGTGTTCAATGAGCTGTATACCCAGCAAAAGCAGGTCGCAAGCTCAAATAACCTTGCGCAGCGATACACGATGGAAGGCCGCTACAAAGGAACCCAGGGACAGGGAATTTCTTTGGGCGCGGTAAACGTTCCTCAGGGTTCGGTAAAAGTTACCGCCAATGGAGTTCAGCTGACAGAAGGTATCGACTATACCGTTGATTACATGCTGGGAACTGTAACGATCATCAATGAAAGTGTAAAACAATCGGGTCAGGCGATAAATATTTCACTGGAAAACCAGTTAACGTTCAATACACAGAGAAAAAGATTTTTAGGATTAAATGTCGAAAGAAGGTTTAGCGAAAACTTCATCTTGGGCGGAACTGTTGTTAATTATTCCGAATCACCGCTTACTCAGAAGGTAAATTATGGTCAGGAAGCTGTAAACAACACCATGGCCGGAATCAACCTGATGTACAATAATCAGTTGCCGTTCCTGACGAGATTGACAGATAAGATTCCTTTGGTAAATACAGAAGCGCCTTCTAATTTGAATTTCAAAATGGAAGCGGCTTATTTACTTCCTGGACTAAATAAAGGAACAAACGATCAGTCATACATTGACGATTTTGAACAGACAACTTCAAAAATATCCCTGAAAGAACCCACCGCATGGAGTTTAGCTTCAAAACCGGAAAAGAATCAATCAGATCCTCTTTTCAACGGAGCCGGAACAAATGACGACCTTACCAACGGATACGGAAGAGGGCTATTATCCTGGTATAATATTGACCCGAGATTCTGGGGCGTTGGAGGACGGGCTCCGGCAGGTATTACTCCGCAGTCGGTTTCTAATCACGCTTCAAGAAGGGTGCAGTTCTCAGAGATTTTTAACAACAGAGATTTTGTAGCGGGCGAGCAGACTTTCACCAATACATTCGATATTTCATACTATCCTCAGGAAAAAGGACCTTATAACGTAAATCCGGCTGCCGAAACAACAGCGCAAAGATGGGCGGGTATCATGAGACCGATCAGTGTTTCCAACTTTGTGAATTCTAATATTGAATATGTAGAATTCTGGTTAATGGATCCTTACGCTGACGGAAATACATTAGGGACAAATCCAAAGCTTTTACTGCAGTTAGGAAACGTTTCAGAAGATATTTTGAAAGACGGATTAATGCAATACGAAAACGGATTGCCGACTCCTGGAGCACAATCTACAACTTCAAGCTCAAACTGGGGGACTCAGCCAAAACAGCCACCGATTTTATATGCCTTCTCAAGTGAAGGAGATGACAGAAGACTTCAGGATGTAGGATACGATGGCTTAAGCTCAGATCAGGAAGCAATGAAGTTCGGGAATACTTTTGTAAATCCTGTGACGAATTTAGCTGACCCTGCAGTGGATGATTTTGTATTCTATTTATCAACTAAATTTACGGGAAGCCAGGCTGCTTCGATTATTCAGAGATATAAATATTTCAGAAACCCTGAAGGCAACTCTCAAAGTAACTCTTTGGAAGTGGCTTCTCAAACACCGGACGCGGAAGATATCAACAGAGATTACAACTTAGACCAGAGTGAAAGTTATAACCAGTATGAAGTAGATTTAACGCCGGGAAGTTTAACTTTAGGACAAAATAATATTGCTGATGCTAAAACAGTTCAGGTTACTTTCCAGAACGGAGCAACATCGCAGGTAAAATGGTATCTGTTCAGAATTCCGGTTTCTAAATATGTAGCAGGTGCAGGGGATAGTAATCCGGCAGTTCTTAACAATGTAAGATTTGCAAGATTATTATTAAAAGGATTCGACCAGACTTCAACTTTGAGATTTGGAACATTTGATCTTGTAAGATCAGACTGGAGAACATATCCTAAAAATATTGCAATAACTGGAACAGATCCTGCGACAGATGAAGGAACTTTAAATGCTGACAATAGTAACTTTGAAGTTGGAAGTGTAAATATTGAAGAAAATGCATTAAATCAACCTCCTTATGTATTGCCTCCGGGAATTGACAGACAGGTTCTAAGTGGAAATGCAGGAGCGCAAAGACAAAATGAAGCTTCTTTATATTTAAGAGCTAAACAACTTGCAACCTCAGAAGCAAGAGGGGTTTTCAAAAATACAACGCTGGATATGAGAAGATACAAAAAGCTTAAGCTTTTTGTGCACGCAGAAGATCCTAAAGACAGAGACCGAGGTTTTGATCCGAAAACAAAATTCTTTATTCGTTTTGGTAATGATGCTACAGATAACTATTATGAATATGAGGCTTCTCTGACATTGACACCAAAAACGGCAACTACACCATTAGAAATCTGGCCAACAGATAATGATGTGGAACTTAATATTCAGGATTTTGTTGATGCAAAAATCAGGAGAGATAAAAATAATCCGACTGAAATTGCAAAAAGAATAGTGGATCCTATTTTTGATGCAGGAACTACGTTGAAAAAGATCTATATTAAGGGTCGTCCAAGCTTAGGAAATGTCACAACCATTATGATAGGAATTAGAAATGGTAATGATCGTGGTAGCGGAACAACTATAGAAGACAGAATTCTTTGGGTAAACGAAATTCGTCTTTCCGAGATCGAAAATGACGGAGGTTACGCAGGTAATGCAAGTTTAAACTTTAATTTGGGAGATTTTGCAACGGTTAATACAAGTGCTTCTTATACCTCAGTAGGTTTCGGAAATATTGATTCTAAACCGGCAGAAAGAAACCAGTCAACACAATCAGCATTCAGTATCAATACAGCGATCAACGTTGATAAATTACTTCCTGAAAAAAGCGGAGTAAAGATTCCGTTGAACTATTCTTATTCACAGACAATCGAAGATCCGAAATATAATCCTTTGGATACCGATGTAGAATTTAGCAAAGCCGCGAATAAGGAAGAGCTTAAAAAAGTAGCAAGAACATATACACAACAAAGGAGTTTAGGAGTTGTTAATATGCATAAGGAAAGAATGAATCAGAATAGAAAACCTAAATTCTATGACATTGAAAACGTTTCCGTAACTGCTGTTTATAACGATGATTTCTACAGAGATATTTATACGAAAAGAAATTACAGACAATATCTGAGAGGGTATATTGATTACAATTACACCTTCAAGCCTTGGGTCATTAAGCCTTTCAACAAAATGATCAGTGATACGGCAAAATCTACCAAGTATTTGAGATGGGTTAAAGAATTTAATATCAACCCGATCCCGACAAGATTTTCTTTCAGAACTGAGATCGACAGAAATTATAATGAGCTTGAATTTAGAAACATCGATGCCATTTTGAACGGAAATGTGGGAGAAGATTTTGGTGCAATCAGAAACAGGAACTTCTATTTCGGATGGCAGTATGGTTTAGGATTTAATTTCACCAAATCATTAAAATTAGAAATCAACTCAGCAACAAGAACGCTGAATGATAATATGGATGTGAATACGATGGATACCAATTCGATCTTCGGAAACGTGTTCAGATCAGGAAGACCTGTTTTGTATAACCACAGAGTACAGTTAAATTATAAGTTACCGTTCCAGTATCTTCCGTATTTGGATTTTATTGATGCTGAATTAGGCTACGGCTTTACTTATAACTGGAATGCAAGATCTACTTCAATGCTGGGGTTTGTGGATCCTGATACAAATAAGCCGGCAAGTTTAGGATCGATCGGTCAGAATACGAATGTGATTCAGGCTACGGCTACGGCAGATTTTACGAAGTTCTTTGGTCAGTTTAAATATTTCAAAAATATTTCATCAAAACTTCAGAAACGAAGACAGGAAATCGACTCTTTAAACAACGTTTACACGCAGCAATGGGAAAAGAAAAGATTTAAATACAAGGGATATAAGTTCAAGAATAAATTAACGCCGCTTCAAAGCGCAGCCTTCTTTTTGACTTCATTTAAGCAATTGGATATTAATTATTCCGAAAACAACGGAACCGTACTTCCTGGTTTATTATCTGCGCCAAACTGGTACGGGTACGGCCAGACTTTGGGAGGTCCTAGCATTGGATTCTTGTTAGGCTCACAGGCCGATATCAGACGAACGGTTATGGAAAACGGTTGGGTAAGTGATTCCGGTTATATGACTGATCCGTATGTCCGGATGTCGACGAAAGAATTGAGGGCAAACTTACAAATTGTACCGATCAATGATTTCAGGATTGATATTAATGCTTTACATAATTATAACAGAAACTTCTCGCAGACTGGATTTAATTACCGCGATCCAAATACGGGATTAGCTGATCCGAATTATACATTTGCCAATGATTTGATTACCTATTCAAATTCGGTAGTTCTTCTGAAAACGGCTTTCAGTGACGGACAGGCACTTTATCAGGCGATCAGGGAAAATGCAAGAATTCTTTCACAGCAAATCGGAGGTACAACTCAGCTTGATGGGGAAGGTTTTGCAAAAGGCTATAGTAAGTCTAATCCATATATCCTGATTCCTGCGTTCAGAGCGGCAGTAGAAGGGAAGACAATGAAACAGATGGGTGATGTTAAAAAAGCAGGATTGCCACTGCCAAACTGGAAGATTACCTATTCAGGTCTGAAAAATATTCCGATCATTAACGGGCAGTTTTCGAAATTTGATATCTTACATGGATATACTGCAACTTATACCGCTACGGGAATTCAGAGCAATGCTGATTATTTTAATAATCCGGGAGGGTTTTATCAGTTAACAGATTTATCAGGTAGTGTTCAGGATGGTGATAAAATTAATCCTTATACTTTCTCCCAGGTCGGTTATATCGAATCTTTCTCACCATTGATCGGTATCGATGTTACGATGAGAAATAATATGCAGTTCGGTTTACAGTACAACAGAAACAGAATGTTGTTATTAGGATTGGTAAACCAGACTCTTACCGAAGATGCAAATACGGAATATGTTGTAAGATTAGGATATATCATCCGAAATTTCAGAATGGGAATGACCAATGTAAGAGGAAGAGGTAAAGGAAAAGGAAGCGACCTGAATATCAGAGGAGATTTTTCATTGAGAGACAGTAAAACAAGCATTACAAATATCTTGCTGGATGATTCTCAGGTAACAGGAGGTCAGAAATTATTAAATATTAAAATTTCTGCAGACTATAATGTTTCGGAAAACCTTAATTTAAGAGTATTCTACGAGCAGATGACATCCAAATACAAGATCTCAACGGCATTTCCGTTATCAACGATCAGAGCGGGGCTTTCAGCAACGTTTACGTTCGGGGATTCAGGCGGATTCTAAAGATAAAATATAATAAAATCAAATGTCTCTCAATTTTGAGGGACATTTTTTATATCTGTTATTTGAACCTTATAGAATTTTGAATACATTTGTAAAAATAAAAATTAAGAAATGAACACACCATCAGAATTAAAGTACACGAAAGATCACGAATGGATTAAGATCGACGGTAATGTGGCTACAATAGGTATTACAGACTTTGCGCAGGGCGAGCTTGGAGATATCGTTTATGTAGACGTAGATACTGTAGATGATGATTTGGAAGGAGGAGCGGTTTTCGGAAGTGTAGAAGCTGTAAAAACGGTTTCAGACTTGTTCTTGCCTATTTCAGGAAAAGTTATTGAATTTAATTCAGGATTAGAAGATCAGCCGGAGCTGTTAAATACAGACCCTTATGGAAACGGATGGATCATTAAATTAGAAATCGCTGATGGTGCTGATCACGCAGAATTGCTTTCTGCAGAAGAATACCAGGCGATCATTGGATAAGATTTCAAAAATATTCAGTAAGATTTTGCCCATCTATTGGGCATTTCTTACTTATATGCTGCTCAAGCCGGGTGAGGAGAACAACGAATATTGGTTTATGTTCAACGGCATCGACAAAATTTTACATCTGAGCATCTTCGCAATGCTTGGGTTCACATTTATGGCCTCCTTTCCGAGGATCAGATTTTATTATTTCATTCATATTATCCTTATATATGCATTCCTCACTGAGATCCTTCAGGAAGAAATGGGTCTGGGCAGATCCATGGAAACTTTAGACATTGTCGCAGATACCATCGGTTGTCTCATCGGCTACTCTATATATAAGGCACTTATCAAACGCTTTTTCTAAGACGGCATTTCAGTCGATACAAGAATCTATATTTTTTGTGGGGGAAATATTCCTTATTCAAAATTAGAACAGGAAAAATACCCATAACCATTTAAATTTCCATTCCTAATCTACTCTCTTTTCTTAGGAGCTTTTTCCCACTCTCCACTATATCTTTTTTGTACGGCCTCCGCTACGCTCCGGCCGCACAAAAAAGGATGCCGTTTCGATCGGGGCTAGGGTATTTGTCTTTTTTCAATCTGTCACAGCTAATTCAACGCATTATTTGCAAAGCCTTGGGAGGTTTCAAACCTTGACGAGGCTCTCAATCAATCCAATTGCCATTCACTTTGTCATCCTGAAAGGATCTCAACAACAAAAATAAATTATAAAGTATTAGAAATAAAACTCCGCAGGTTCCAATAAGAAACAACAAAACGTCTGCTGCAATAATTCCCCTCCAAAGTAGAGTTTCAAAAATTCAAGGAATTTTTGACGGTGGTTTACACTTTACACTTTATATACAAGAACCTTCTCCATACCATGTCCACATTTTCTTTTGCCGTTCTTTAATTGATAGTAAGCTTTTGCTTCAAGGCAAAAGGACATTTAAACAATACAACTCCATTTAAAATCATTTAAAACACGGGTATAATATACATCTGCTCATTGTGGATAAGTGTTAATCATTATTTAACAGTAAATATATCAGTAGTTTAAAATAAAAGTTTCCCACAATTGATTATTTTAAGTTAAATGTATTTGGAAGATAAGGGATAAAGGGTGTACTTTTGCCGCACTGAAAACGTAAAGAGTTCGGTAGCGCAGGAGAGCTTTTAGATAAGCGTTATTATTAGAAACTACTATAAAGAG